>NZ_FQZF01000009.1 GCF_900141905.1 Muricoccus roseus
CCACCCGGCACGAGAGCCATGCCCTGTCCCAGAAACACCGCAAGCGCATCGAGGAGGCTTTCGGCTGGGCCAAGACCGTCGGCGGCATGGCCCAGACCGTCTATCGTCGCATCGAACGCGTGCGATCCCGCTTCATCCTGACGATGGTCGCCAACAACCTGGCCCGACTGCCCCGGCTGCTGGCAGCATGAAGCCGAAAACCGGCATCCGGCGTCCATGCCGCTCGTAGGAACGGGCCGGACGCGCAAAGCCGCTGGTCCCTCCGACGGGAAAACGCTCCAGAACGCCGAGTAATTCAGCGACCTGCTAAGCTTTGGGTCCAAGCATGGCGGAATGACTTTAGCTCCAGCGGGGTGCCGCTCCGCCTTCCAAAGTTCCACTTCGGAGGTGCGCCAGCGCACCTGGCCTCCCCCGATCTGCTTTGGAGCGGGGAAGGTACCAGCTGCAACGCGGCGGTATTTACTGGACCTCCCAAGGCCCGTGCTGACCATCACCTCCCGGACACGTAAGAACGGGTCTGACACAACCAAAACCGGTGATGTGTCGAGCTGATGCAGATTGCTGCTCCCGTCAGGCATTGCCTTCCCCTCCCCCTTCCTCCTCCCATGGCGCGGCCAGCTCCGCGCGCGCCGCAAGGCCCGCCTCGGTGGCGGCCCAGCCGTCCAGCATCTCCATGGCCAGGCGCAGGGCCCGCATGCGGCGGAGATCCGCCAGGCCCGGGCGCCATTCCCCTGTCCTCTCGCTGCGTTGGCGCGGCCTCCCGTCCGCTCGGAGCCAGAGGAGCGTCTTGTGGTCCGTCCGGGTCAGCCCGGAGGAAAGCGCGGCCGCGCCGGCGGCGCCGATCGGCCGGTAGACCACCACCTTCCGCAGGCCCATCGCGGCGAGGATGCGGTCGGTGAAGTTCCGCCGCCCACCCGCCACCTCCGAGATGAAGCTGGCCGCCACCCCGACCTGGCGCGCGTGGACCAGGGCCGCAACATCACCGTCCAGGACAACCTCTCGATCGAGGCGGGCGCCTTCCTGGCGGACGGGGTCACGCCGGTCGCGGTGATGTCGCCCTATATCGTCGTGCTCCAGGGCGCGCAGGACTGCATCGTGGTCCACAACAACAGCACGGGCATCCACCCCACAGTCGCCGCTAACTACCCCTCCTCGGGTTATGCCTATGCCGTCTCCAACGCCCAGGACGATGCGACGATCAAGTCCCAGAACAACCGCCTCATCAACAACCGGGCGACCGGCTGGCGCGGCCTGGGCGTGGATCAGGGCATCAACACCACCATGGTGGACAACGAGCTGATCGGCGGCTTCATCCCGCAATTCCTGCTCGGCGGGACGGGCGGCTATGAGGTGCGCGTCAGCCAGGCCACCCGGCGCCGCGACTACTCCCACGGCATCAATCTCGCTGATGGCTCGGCCACCAGCGTCGCGGTCGGCCGGCGGGGCAGCGACAACCACGGCATGTACTTCGGCGCGAACCTGATCGGCTTCGCCATCGCCGGCGTCGGGCAGTTCATCGTGGACAACCGGGGCGTGCGGCTCCCGACCATCCCGACCTACCCCGACGACACCGCCGCCCAGGCCGCCGGCATGGTGCCCGGCAACCTCTACAAGGCCGGCGACGGCACGCTGCGCGTCGTGGGCTGACGCCCGGCCCTTCACCACCACCCACATCGCAGGAGCATGGCATGGCCATCCCGGAGGGCAGCCTGACGGCTGCCAGCCCCAACTCTGACTGGTTCGCGCCGACCGGCCCCTTCCGCATCTGGCGCGATGGTGGCACCGGTACCCTGGCGGCTCCACGAGCGGGCTGCCGGCGACACCGGCAACGGCGTGGACACGGGCGCGACCCTGACCTCCGCCGGCTCCATGCAGGGCGAGGCGGGATACCGCGGCAAGAGCGAGTTCCGCCTGGTGCTGACCGGCGCCGGTCTGGTGGCTTACAAGGTCTTCGGCTCGTGACGCTGCGGCCGGTTCTCCGGCCGGTCCTCCGGCCGGCGCTGCGCGGCATGTTCGACGCGGGCGATGTGACGCGCATCGTCGCGCCGAGCAGCTTCGCGGGGCAGATCGCCCGCGCCTCAGCGGCCAATGCGCGGCCGGTCGGCGGCGCCGGCTGGGAGAGCTATGGCGCTAATGCCCTGCGCCGCACGGGGCCTGCCCGCCGCACGCTGACCGAGGGCCTGCAGCGGACCAACCTGCTGCTGAACTCGGCAGCGCTGGCGACCCAGTCCGTCGGCGTCACGGCCCAAGCCCATGTCCTGGCGTTCGAGGGCACCGGCACCGTGACCCTGTCCGAGGCCGCCAGCGGCTCCCTGACCGGCACTGGGGCGAATGACCGCGTGTCCCTCGCCTTCACGCCCGCCGCCGGCACGCTGACCCTCACGGTCACCGGCGACGTGCGCTCCGCGAATCTGGAGGCAGGGACCTTCCCCACCTCCTGGATCACCACGGCGGGCTCGGCCGCCACCCGCGCGGCCGACTTCGCCACCTTCGCGGTTCCGGCCGCCCAGGGGACGCTGTACGGGGCCTTCCTGCTGCCGGTGCCGGCCGCTGCCTATCAGGCCGTCCTCAGCATCACGGACGGCACCAGCGCCAACGGGATCTGGTTCCGGGTGGCGACGGGCGGCGCAATCGTGGCGCAGGGCCAGCGCGCCGGGGCGAACCTGCAGGACGCCGCGAGCGGCTGGGTGCAAGCGAACACCCTCCACCGCTTCGCCATGAGCTGGGGCCCGGCGGGATGCTTCATCACCATCGATGCCCGCGCGCCACTCTCCTTCGCCGGCCTCCAGCTGCCGATCGGGATGAACCGGGGCTGGATGTCCTCCCGCAACGGAGACGCGGTGTTCCCCGCCATCGTGGAATTCGACACCCTGGACCTGCTGGCGGTGCAGCGCATCGGCGCGCCGCTCCAGGCCCTGGCCGCCTAGAGGAGCGACCATGAGCGACACCTTCATCGATCACGCCTGGTACGGCCCGCCCGCCGCCATGGCTGCCGCCCTGGCCGGCCAGGCGAATGTCATCGGCCCGCTCGTGCTGGATGGCGTCGCCTACGCCACTGTGCGGGCGCCGGAGCCCCTCCCCCTGCCCCCCGGCGTGCTCTCCATGGGCCCGCAGCTGTCCCGGGTGCTGCACGGCTCCTGGATGGGGGATGCCGCGCCGGTCCCGCCCGAGGTGACCAACTTTCAGGCCCACACCGCCCTCCGCCATGCCGGCCTGTTCGATGCGGCGGCCGCGGCGGTGGAGGCTAAGGCGGCCGCCATGGAGGAGGCCGGCGACACCCTCGGCGCGGTGACGCTCCGGGAGGCCTGGGTGAAGGCCAGCTTCGTGCGGGCCAGTCCCCTCATCGCGGACCTTGCCACCGTCCTGAAGCTTACCGAGCAGCAGCTGGACGACCTGTTCCGGGCCGCTGCCGCGGTAAGCGTCTGACAGGTGGAGAGGTCCATGCCCACCCCTATGCGGCTTGCCTATCGCACCTTCCGCTTCCTCTTCGAGCGGGAGCCATGGGTGTTCGAGGTCATCTTCGGCTTCTTCACGGCCGTCTTCTTCCTCCTGCTCTGGGTGGACTGGTGCGACGGCCCGGCCTTCGGCTCCATCGTGGTCCTCTCCGAGGTGCGGCCGGAGGACTTCTGGAAATGGGCCGGCATCGGCGGCGGTGCCTTCCAGTGCGGTGCCGCCATCGCGAGCGACCGCGGCGTGCCCTATCTGAAATGGCCGCGCTGGATCTGCGCCGGCTGGCTCTCCGGCCTCTGGGGAGCGATGTCGGCCGCGGCGTGGATCGCGGCGCCCTTCACGCCCACGGCAGCCATCTACGCGGCCTGCGTTGCACATGTGCTTGAAGAGAAGCGGCTGAAGCGGATGCCAGTGCTGCGTCAGGGGCGTCTAGTAGGACTGGTTTCGAGGGCGGACCTTCTGAAGGCACTTCTAGACCCGCCAGCGACGATCAAGGCGGGTACCAAGATCGAGGACGAGCGGATTCTGCGAGCGATCGAAGTTGAGCGCGGACGGCAGCCCTGGTCAGAGGGCGCCTTCGTGTTCGTCGATGTCCGGGATGGAGTTGTACGGCTGTATGGCATCGTTCGATCGGACGAGATCAGAAGGGGTATGTGCGTGCTCGCCAGCCGCATCGACGGTGTAAAGTGGGTGGTAGACGAAATGAATGTCTCTGCCAGTGTAATGAGGCCTGCATTGTAGATCTGATGCGGCGATGTTGGCCCGAGTGTTGAAGGCCGAGCATCGCCGCATCCCGTAAAGCTCTGTGTTAGGCGGCATCCTTGCGTCGCGCGCGAGTAAGACCAACAAGCCCAAGCAGCCCTGTACCAAGGATTGCAAGTGTCGCAGGTTCGGGCGTCGGGACGTATCTCGGCTCCGTCAAGTTAGCGACGAGAAGGCAGGAGCCGTACTGAACTCCGCCTGGTCCCTGCCCGGGAACACAAGGGAAGATGGATGATCCTTCGTAGCGAATGCCCTCCTTCTCATACTCGCCCGTCATTCCTCCAGCCGGAGTGCTAGCGAATGGTGGGTTAGGCCAGCTTCCCAAGGCCAGCGTCATGAGGTCGAATCCAAGAGGACGGAGATCCAGGGTCAGATTGAAGACGACCGGTCGAGCGTCCTGTGGTGGATTTGTGGGATCCTGGATCCGCGGGACGGCGATTTCCAGCTCCCAGAGCAAACTGGGCGAGGGGGATGCGGGCATAAGGTGATCCAGCCCGATGTTGAACGTGCCAGGCGTTACCTGGAAGTCGTTCAGTCCCAGGCCTTGCCAATCCACCTGGGGCTGCATCGAATTTGCTGAGATGCTCCATCCGCCGGGACTTGCCAGTCGTCCCGCATCAACCTGGAAGAAGCCGATCTGCTTTGGTGTCGCCCCGAGCGCATCGGTTGGCGGCATTAGGAGCGTGCCATTCTTCAAGCGATCGAACACGTGATCGAGTTGAATGTCCCAGCGGACCCAATCCGCTCGAGCTGGACTCCCCGCCATGAAAAGGAACGCTGCGATCGCAAGCCTCGCCAGTGAGGCGACCTGTCGCATTCTGCGGAAAGTATCGCTGAGACAGCTCTCTCGAAACGACGAGCCAGCAATCCAAGAGCTAGGCATAGCATGCTCCTCCTTGCCAAGTCGCAACAGAGGGCACGGTAGGGATCGCGATCTGCTCCGGTCAATGGAATTCCATCTGTTCCCTCGTGTTCAGGGCTCAAATGTAAGGCTCGACATCTAAGATTGCGAGCGAACATAGATCGGCTCGCATTCGGCGGGTATTGTGAACCGACGCGGACGACGTGAAGGCCGGCCTCGATCGCTGCGCGGCGTCCCAATGTCGAGATTGGAGCTGAGCGATCACCATTCACATGCCGTATAGGCGAGAGCCAGGACCGCGGCTGTAGCGCCTGTGTCTCAGGCTCCCGATCCCGAGTGCTGCGGGTCGCCCGACATGTGCCGCCAGTGAGGCTTCGGGATCATCCAGCCCTCGCTGGCCACCTTGCGCAGCCGCAACTCGGCGCAACGCTCCTTCGTCATCATGACGAGGCAGCTGCGGCTAGCCTCTTCGTAGAGCACGGCGACCTTCTGCTCGCCTGTCCAAGGATCCTTCATATCCTTGACACTGAGGATCCTGACGTAGCCCGCCGGCAGCGGTGGACGGACTATCTCAATCATTCAGGCACTTCAGCACAGGTCAGCCGTCGCTGAGGAGAAGCATCGGCACCACAGTCCGCTCTCTCGCGGCCCGATGGATCTCTGACTTATGCGGCCCGCTTGGCTCCAGCAGAGCATAGAAGCGGCCGAGCTGGGTCTCATAGCTGACCAGCGTGACCTCCGTGCCATTCCTCGGATCGAGGATCGGGCGAAGAGCGAGTACCCGGGCGCTGCCTGGGGGAATGTCTTCAGCCATCAAGGCTCCTCAGTAGCGAAGACGAGGTGCCGAGCCGCCCGGCACGGATCGTTCGCTTACCCTCATTTTGTGCATCCGCCGCCCGGGCGGTCAGCCGGGCACCCCTGACAATCTGGAGAAGACGAGGGCGACGACCGCGCCATCAAAACCTTCAAGAACACGGTCCTGGGCGAGACCTGGCAGGAGAGTGGCGAGGCACCGGATTGGCAGCGGCTCTACGATCGGCGGGAGGAATGGGCCCCTGGCACGGTCGCGGCCGAGGGGCTGCTGCTGACCGCCGGCGTGGATGTGCAGCGCGACCGCCTCGAGGCCAGCATTTGGGCCTCGGCGCAGGATCGGCGGTCCTGGCTGATCGAGCACCGCATCCTGGTGGGCAATCCCTTCGAGGCGGCGGTCTGGGACGAGCTGCGCGGCATGTTGGGCGAGACCTGGCGGCACGCGTCTGGCCACCGGCTCGGCCTCGCCATGACGGCGATCGACAGTGGCGACGGCATGACCACCGCCGAGGTCTATGCCTTCGTGCGGCGGGCCGGTGCCGGCCGCGCCATTGCCGTGAAGGGCCAGGACGGGCTGCGGGCTGCGATCGGCCAGCCCTCGGCCACGGAGGTGCGGCGGAACGGCCGCAAGCTGGGCGGACTGAAGGTGTGGCCGGTGGGGTCCTCCTTCCTGAAGGGCGAGACCTATGGCCGGCTGAAGCTGGAGCGGCCGACCGCGGAAAGCGGCGATCCGTTCCCGCCAGGCTTTGTCCACCTGCCGCTACACGCGGCCGGTGAGGAGTTCTGCCGCCAGCTCACGGCTGAGCAGTTCGTCGCCCGCGCCGGCCGCAACGGGCTTCGCCGGCTGGAATGGGTCAAGACGCGCGAGCGCAACGAGGCGCTGGACTGCCGGGTCTATGCCCGCGCCGCTGCCGCCGCGCTCGGCATGGACGGTTGGGGCGACGGGCCTTGGGCGCGGATGGCGGATGCGCTGTCGCTCCCCGCCGCGGAACCCGCCGCACCCACCCCTGCCGATGGTGCTGCGCCTGCCGCCAGCACCACACGCCCGCGCGGCTGGCTCGCGCCACGCAATGGCTGGCTTCGCTGAAAGGAGGACGTTCATGGATCCGACCGTCCTCGCCTGGGCGCTGGCGCAGCCTGTCGGCACGCGTGCCGCCGTGCTGGCCGCCGCCTTCACCGGCGGCACCACCCGCGTGACCTTCGATGGCCGCACCGTGGAATACCGCTCGCTGGATGAGCTCGGCCGTGCGCTCTCCGTCCTGCACGCGGCGGAAAACAGCGCCGCGCGTCGCCCCAACGTGACCTTCGCCAGCTTCTCTCGCGAGGGAAGCTGATGATGGGCCGCTTCCGCGATGCCTAGCATGCACTCCGCGGCTATGCCGCGGCCCAGGACAGCCGCGCCTCGAGCTGGGCGGCCTCCGGCGGCAGCGCCACAGCCGAGGTCGGCGCCGCCGCATCTACCGTCGCACGACGCGCCCGCGACGCTGTCCGCAAACACCCGTATGCCGCCCGCATCGTCGATCTCTGGACCGGCAACGCGGTGGGTGCCGGCATCACCACCCGCTGGCCGGACAAGCCACATGCCGAGGCCCGGCGCCGCTGGTCCGACAGCACCGCCTGCGATGCCGAGGGGCGGCTCGATCTCTATGGCCTCCAGGCGCTGGTCATGCGCGCGGTGGTGGAGAGCGGCGAATGCTTCGTGCGCCTGCTGCCGGCCGATATCACGCCGGCGAACCTTATCGGCCTGCGGCTCCAGCTGCTGGAGAGCGATCACCTCGACACGGCGCGGCAGGGCGTCATCGAGGGCGTCCCCACCCTGCAGGGCATTGGCCTCGGTGAGGCTGGCGAGCCGGTCGGCTACTGGCTGCACCGCGTGCATCCCGGCGCGTCCTGGGTTCTGCCGGGTGGGGCCACCGCTTCGCCGAACCCTCGGCCTGCTCTCCAAGGCTCCAGCCTGGAGACCGCCTGTACCGAGTCGCACTTTCTCCGCCAGCACACCCGCATAGATCGGCTCACCCGCCCCCGATCGTTCCTCGGTTTCCCCCGCTGCCGACCTCATCAGCCCCCAACGGGAAGCGGCCACCTGACCCCTCCCCCTCCGGTCACACGGAAGAACTCACCCCGGCCCGCATCGCCCGGCCCTGGAACGCCGGCCGCACCTCGGCCAGGCACGCCCATGACGGACGCTCCAGCGCGTGGGATGGGGCACTGCTGATCTCCAGGCCATCCGCCTCCCGCCGGAACATCTCCGCACGGCGGAGCAGCGCCTCACGCTCGGGCCTGAAGTGTGTCAGCCGGGCCAGATGCTCGCAGGCCGCTGCTTCTTCCAGAAGATTGGTCCGCTGACGGGAAATCTGCGCCTCACTTTCCGGCACCATGATGCGGTGCAATATCGTGTCGGCCCAGCTTAACGCCCCTTAAATGCAAGAGTTTGCGCGCGAACCTTCACAGGAAAGTTTCACGAGGCCCGCCCGGACGCATCTGCGAGAAGCCGGGCCTCGCACGGGGCCGGAAGGGGAAGTTCACTCACGGCCATGGCCCGCGGCCACCGCGGGGCAAGCGGCACCGCTCTCAGTGGCCGCAAGCGCCCACGCCCCCCAACTGCGGCACCCTTCCGCCGATCACGCGGCCACAGGCGTTCTGAGATGCCGGGTGAAGGCGTCACGGCAGGCCCCCATCGCCGCGGCGGCCCGCTCCGCATTGCGGCGGGCGGCCTTCTCGGTGCTCTCGATCTCATCCACCGCCTCCGCGGCGGATTCAGCATTCTCGGCGAAGCCGTCGCGCAGCTCCTCCAGCCAGGTCTGCACCTCCTCGGCATCGCCGGCGGCGCGCAGCTGCACCACGATCGCATCCACCTCGCGGTCCATACGCTCGGGCCCGGCGCCGCGCGCCAGCACCTCGACAATCCGCTGCATCGCCGCCCGCTGGGGCGACGGAGAGCGCTTCTGGGCCATGATCTCGTCCTCGGTTCGGGCCGGGGTGGGTCGCCGGGGGGGCCTGCATCCCATAGCACGAGTTCGCGATCCGTTCCAGCGGGGCCAAAAACCCGCCGGACATCGCCACCGGAGGCGCGCCAGCCCCCGTCATCGGCATCGCCCTAGCACCGCCCCGCATAGCGCCGGTGCATGCAGACCATAAACGACCGGCATTGGAGAGGCAGCGCGCGACGGACCAATTCTCCCCCAACGAGCCGCGGCGCTTCGCCGCGACACCCAACGGAGACACATCATGCGCAAGCTCTTCGCCGCCGTCCTGGCCGTCACGCTGATCGCCGGCGCGGCCACCCCGTCCTTCGCCGAGGGCGAGGATTACGTCGCGGGTCCCAGCTCCTCTCCCACCTGGCCGCAGCCCGACAGCCGCACCCCGCTGGCCGACACCAGCCCGAAGGGCGGCGCCAACTTCGATATGAGCCGCCAGGGCGCCTAGCCCGCGCGGCGCCGGTTCACGGGAGATCGATCATGTTCGAACTGTTCACCCTGGGCGCGCTTGCCTCGGCCCTCGTCGGCGGGGCGGCCCATCCCGCCGCCCCGGAGGCGGATTTCATCGCCGGCCCCGTCCCGTCCAGGGCCTGGAGCCGGGGCGGCCAACACGACGCAGCGGCGGAACCCGGCAAAGACGGCTGATGCCGAGGATGGACCCGCCGCTTCACGCCAAGGTGGGCGAAGCGGCGGTGCCGAAGGACCCCCCATCATGATCCGCATCACCTGGCCGACCGGCCGCGCACTCCCGTTCCCACCGCCAGGGGAGCCATTCCGGCCCCCAGGCGCGGCAGCTTCCTTTGATAGCCTCCTGCCCCCGGCGGCCGTCTCCTTCCGGCCAGCGGCGGAGCCGGCCGGGGAACCCGATCTGTGGCACCAGTTCTCACGCCGCTGGATGGCCTCCGGCGCCGGCCGATCCGTGGCGGAGTAGCGGGCACGCTGCCCTTGTCGGCCGCCGATCCGGCAGGGGGGCGGCGGCGGGAAAGCGGCTTGCGCCGGGACGGAAAACGGCCCGCGGAGGCGGAACGCGCCGCCCGGCCGGACAGGAAGCCGAAGCCTCGCGGGCGGGAACCAAATCCGCCATCCCCGGTTATCCGGCAGGCCATTCGCCAGCACAGGGGAGCCCCGCCATGCGCTTCCACGACCGTGCCGATGCCGGGCGGCAACTCGCCCGGCGCCTCTCCCACCTGCATGACGAGCATCCGGTCGTGCTCGCCCTGCCGCGTGGCGGCGTTCCCGTCGCGGCCGAGATCGCCACCGCGCTCGGCGCGCCGCTCGACTTGCTGCTGGTGCGCAAGATCGGGTCCCCGGGCCAGCCGGAACTTGCCGCCGGCGCCGTGGTCGGCGGCCCGCAACCGGAGATCCTGCGCAACGAGGAGATCATCCGGCAGCTCCGCATCCCCGATGACCATATCGAGCAGGAGGCCGCGCGGCAGCTCGCCGAGATCGAGAGGCGCCGGATGGTCTACGGTCGCGGCCGCCCGCCCGTCCCGATCAGGGGCCGGACCGTCATCCTGGTGGATGACGGCATCGCCACCGGCGCCACCATGCGCGCCGCGCTTCGTGCCCTCGCCGCGGGTGGCGAGGCCCGGCGCGTGGTGCTCGCCATACCCGTCGCGCCTCCCGAGCTGGCCGGTCCGCTGGGCACGCTCTGCGACGAGGCGGTGTTCCTGCACACGCCCGCGGATTTCATGGCCGTCGGGCGCTTCTACGAGGATTTCCGCCAGACCGAGGACTCGGAGGTCATCGCGTTGCTCGACGGGGCAGCCCTGCGCGGCCACGGTAGCGGGGACCGGCCCGCGAACCGTCCCCACCCCTCCGGCCCTTGACCCTGACACGGTGGGAAGGCCCATCTGTGGAAGCGGCCCATAGCATGAGGAGCACGCCATGATCCGCTTCCATATCCCAAACATGACCTGCGGCGGCTGCGCCAAGGGCGTCGCCGCCACCATCCGCGATGCCGACCCGCAGGCCGAGGCCCAGGTGGATCTGGAAAAGCGGGAAGTGACGGTGGAGCGGGCCAGCCTGGACGCCGTGGCCCTCGCCGAGCATCTCCTGCGGGATGGCTGGCATGCCGAGCGGCTGGGCGGCTGACCGCCCGGCCGCCTTACCCCTTCTTTCCCGGCAGGACGGCGTTCACCACCTGCCGCGCGGTATCCAGGATCACGCTGCCCTTTTCGGGGTCCCTTAGCAGGGCCGAGGCGAAGCTGCCCGCCTGCTGAAGCGTGGTGTGCGGCGGCAGCGGCGGCACGTTGGGGTCGGTCCGCACCTCCAGCACCACCGGCCGGTCCGAGGCCAGCGCCTCGTCCAGCGCCCCGGCCACCTTCGCCGGGTCCTCCACGAAGAGGCCGCGCAGCCCGGCCAGCTCGGCGAAGCGATGATAGGGAAAGTCCGGGATCCGCTGCGTCTCCTCAAATTTCGGCATGCCCTCCATCACCCGCTGCTCCCAGGTCACCTCCGTCAGGTCCTGGTTATTGAGCACAAGGCAGATCCAGGTCGGGTTGGACCAGCTGCGCCAGTACTTCGCCACGGTGATCAGCTCGGCCATGTTGTTCATCTGCATGGCGCCGTCGCCCGCCATGGCGATCACCGGCCGGTCCGGATGGGCCATCTTGGCCGCGATCGCATAGGGCACCGCGGCGCCCATGCTGGCGAGCCCGCCGGAGAGCGAGGCCATCATCCCGCGCCGCATCTGCAGGTTGCGCGCGAACCAGTTCGCGCAGGAACCGGAATCGCTCGTCAGGATCACGCGCTCCGGCAAGCGCTTGGACAGTTCCTGGAAGGGAAGCTGCGGGTTCACCGGGTCCGCCGAGGCCTGGGCACGCTTCTCCAGCAGCTCCCGCCAGTCCTCGTTCCAGCCGGCGATGCCGTCGCGCCATCCCGTATCGGTCTTCTGCTCCAGCAAGGGCAGCAGCGCGCGCAGCGTCTCGGCGGCATCGCCCGTCAGCGGTACCTCCATTGGGTAGCGCAGGCTCAGCATGGCGGGCTGCAGGTCGATCTGCACGCCGCGCGCCTGGCCTTCCTTCGGCAGGAACTCGGACCAGGGAAAGCTCGACCCCACCATCAGCAGCGTGTCGCATTCCTGCATCAGGTCCCAGCTCGGCCGCGTGCCCAGCAGGCCGATGGTGCCGGTCACCCAGGGCAGGTCGTCTGGCAGCACGGCCTTGCCCAGCAGCGCCTTCGCCGCCCCGGCGCCGAGCCGGTCCGCCACCGCGATCAGCTCCTCCACCGCACCCGCCGCGCCGGCGCCGACGAGCATGGCGACCTTCTTGCCCTCGTTCAGCACGGCGGCCGCGCGGCGCAGGTCCTCGTCGCGCGGGATCACCCGCGGCGGGGTCCAGCCCACGCCGGAATGGATGGTGCTGTGCGCATGGGGCGGGTCCTCATAGGGCTCGTCCGCCAGGTCGTTCGGCACGATCAGCGCCGTCACCCGCCGCTCGCCCATGGCGGTGCGCATGGCACGGTCCACCAGGTGCCGCATCTGCGCGGGCACCATGGCCTGCTGCACGAAGGCCCCGGCCACATCCTTGTAGGCCGAGAGGAGGTCGACCTCCTGCTGGTAATGCCCGCCCACCGCCATGCGCGCCGACTGCCCGGCAATGGCCAGCACGGGAACATGGTCCGAGGCGGCGTCGTACATGCCGGTGATCAGATGCGTCGCGCCCGGCCCGCTGGTGGCGATGCACACGCCCACCTCGCCGGTGAACTTCGCATGGGCGGTGGCCATGAAGGCCGCCATCTCCTCATGCCGGGCCTGGACGAACTCGATCTTGTCCGTCCCGAAGCGCTGCAGACCGGCGAGCAGCCCGTTCACGCCATCCCCAGGATAGCCGAAGACACGGCGCACCCCCCAGGCGTGCAGCCGCTCCCAGAAGAAATCGCCAACCTTCTTCGCCATGGCGGTCCTCGTTCCTGCATGAAGGCATCGGCACCCGCCGGCACGCCGGGCCGCGCGGATAAAGTCCTGTCGGACCCGCGGCTCCGATCAGCGGAGGGTGACGGAATTCCCGAGCGAGGCTGCCTGACCCTGCCGGCCGTCCGGCCCCTCGACAGCCTTCGCCGCGGCCGCCGCTTCCCCTGGGGAGGCGCCGCCATCATCCGGCGCCGTCATGGTCGGCGAAGCCTCCTCGCCGGCGGCCATCTCCTGCTCGGCCTGTGCCCAATGCGCATCATGCTGCCCATCCGGCCGTCCGGCGCTTTCCCAGAGCTGGTAGGCACGCTCGCGGATGCGGTTCGCGTCCGGCATGGGCTGATCCTCGGCAAGGGCCCCGGCGTTGCCACCCGGGAGCCGCGTCTGGAATAACCTGGGATGGCCTCGCGTGAGTTTGAGCCGGCCAGGCTGGCGGGGCGGCCCCGCTCAGCCGCCCCGCTCGGCCGCCGGCTCAGCCGATCGAGGCGATCAGCGCGAAGGCGGCGAAACCGCCGACCACCAGAACGCCAACCAACAGCAGGGCCAGCATGCCATCCGGCGCGCGCGCCGCCGGGGCGCCGGTGCTCTGCGCCTTGTTCCCACTTCCCATGCCCGTGGCCATGACCTGTCACCTCGTCTGCCGTGATGCGAGGCGTAACGCAGAAGGAAGCCGGCCGTTGATCCATACCCGTCCCGCCTGCGAAAGGAGGTGCCAGGCGGCCAGGCTCAACCTATAAGGGCAGACAATCTGGTTTTGCCTCGCCGACGGCGAGAAGCTGCGCGGTCCCCGCCCTCATCCCGGCCGTGGCCAGAACCGGGTGCGAGGGGGCGGACCAATGCGCCGCGTGCCGAGGGACAGCGTCTTGCCCCTGACTTCCAGCGTCTCGCCTTCCGGCCCCGCCGGCCTTCGGTCACGCCTCGCCTATCCAGCGCTCATCCTTCTCACCCTCATCCTTCTGTGCAGCGAAGGGTGGCAGATCTGGACCGCCCGCGAGGCCCGCCTGGAAGAGGCTCAGATCGCGGCCGCCAATCTCGCCCGCGCCCTCCTCAGCACCGCGGAATCCGAGTTCGCCCAGGCCAGCAGCATCACCGCCGCCATCGCGGAGCAGCTCGAAACGGAGGGCACTGGCCCGGCCAGCCTGACACGGGTCGGGTGGCTGATGCGTCGGCAGCTCCATGCCCCCTCCGCCTTGCGGAACATCTCGGTTTACGGGGCGGACGGCACCCTGCTGTTCACCTCCTTCGTCGGCGCCGCCATGGGGACCAGCATCGCCGACCGCGGCTATTTCCGCGCGCATCGGGAGGATGCGGGGCTCGGCCTGCAGGTCGGCTCAGCCATTCGCAGCCGGTTGGACGGGCAGTGGATCATCCCCCTGTCCCGCCGCTACGCCGACGCCTCCGGCCACCTCGGCGGTGTGGTGGTCGCGGCCCTGGAAATCGGCGCCTTCACGCAGGAATTCGGCGGCTATGACCTCGGCCGGGGCGGGATGGTCGCCCTCCTCCGCACCGACGGGCGGCTGCTGGCCCGCGTCCCGGCGGACGAGGCCGTGCTGGGCAGCCCGGTCCTCAACCGGACTCCCTTCCGGGAGCCGATCGCGCCGCTCCGCTCGGGACACTTCCACTTCGCCTCCCCGGTGGACGAGGTGGACCGGGTGGGCGCCTACCGTGTGGCGGAGGGCTACCCCATCGCCGTCGCCATCGGCTTCGGCGTGGAGGATGTTCTCGCCCGCTGGACCAGCGGCGCCGTGCTCCGCGCCGCCTCCGCCATCCCCGTCGGGGGACTTCTCCTGCTCCTCGGCCTCGGCTTCATCCGGCAGTCCCGCCTGCGGCGGGACGCCGAGCACCGCGCGGCGGAAGGCGATTCCTGGGCGCAACTGGTAGCCGAGCATTCAGGCGACATGCTGTCGCAGATCGGGCCGGATGGCCGCGTCGACTATGTCTCGCCATCCGCGGTCCGCGTTCTGGGCCTCCCCGCCCGCGCGCTGCTGGGCCGTTTCATGGAGGACGTCATCCATCCGGAGGACCGCCCGGTCCTGCGCGCCGCCCTCGAAGCCGTGCGGCAGCCCGGCGCGCAGGAGGAGATCCTTCTCCGCGTGACCCGGCCGGATGGCAGCCCGGCCTGGATCGATGCCAGCCTGCGCGGGCTCGGGGCGCATCAGGCGGCGGCCCCCGGCTCCTGCCTCGCCGTCCTCCGCGACGCCACCGGGCGCAAGGCGATCGAGGAGCGGATGAGCGCCCTGGCGATGACCGACGCGCTGACGGGCCTGGCGAACCGCCAGCGCTTCGACGCCCTGCTGGCGGCGGAGTGGAGCCGCTGCAGCCGGGAGGGAGGCTGGGTCGCCGTCCTGCTGCTGGACCTCGACCACTTCCGCGGCTTCAACGAGGAAAACGGCCATGCGGCGGGCGACGATGCGCTGCGCGCCGTGGCGCGCGCCGTCGATGCCGCCATCCGCCGGCCGGCCGACGTCGCGGCACGCCATGGCGGAGACCGCTTCGCGGTGATCCTGCCAAGGACCGACATGGCCGGCGCGCAGGACGTGGCGGAACGCGTGCGGCTGGCCGTGGCCGCCACCGCCATTCCCCATCGGGCGGCGAGAGCCGGCTCTCTCACCGCCAGCCTTGGCCTGGCCGCGACCCAGCCCCTACCCGGCGCGCTGCCCGACGCCTCCGTGCTTGTCGACGCGGCCGAAGCGGCTCTGCATGAGGCGAAGCGGACGGGCCGCAACCGGGTGGTGGAAGCGCCCTCCATCATCGCGATCCAGACGCAGCGCCAGGGGCATCACTGAGCCCCTTCACTCGGTTCCCTCAGCCGCCGCCTCGGGCCTCGACCGTGCATGAGGCAGGCGTCGAACCTCCCTTCACGGCCGAGGGCGCGCGGTAGGCCGGGAAATAGCCGGTGGTGTCCCGCCCGGCGGAAAGCAGGGCATAGGCGGCCTCGTCGAGCACCTCGCCGCAGAGATGCGCCATGCGCGCGGCATTGGCGAAGCCGCGCTTGAACTGGGCGAGCCCGTCATCGGCCCGGTCGGCCAGCCCCGCGCCACCACCGAGATCGATCGCCTCACGCGCCGCGAAATGCTCGATGGCCGCGGCATAGAGGCCGAAAGGCGCCTTGGCGGCGTATCCCGCCGCGCTGGTGGCCGCGAGATGGCTGTAGGCCGTCCGCCCGTCATCCATCCAGAGATGCATGGCGATCACCTCGCCCGTCAGGGATTCGGCGACGAAGGCATGCAGCCCCTCGATCCCGGCAAGTCCCTCGAAGCAGGCGCGGGGAAAGGCGTGCAGCCCGGTGATGCCATGCCGCCGCGACAGGTCGGCATAAAGGCGGCACCAATCCTCCAGATGGTCCCGCAGACGGGCCCGTCGGATCCGGCATCGGCGGCCCGCGATGCGGATGCGCTGCCGATGATGCGCCGTCGGCGCGAAGGCGCCCGCGGCGCGCTCCACGGCCCAATGGGTCTTGAACGGGACCACGCGGGAGAAGCCGCGCCGCAGCCAGTCCGGCGAAGGCGCCGCGAAGGGGTCCGCGACCAGCACCACGCTGACCGCCCCTGCCTCCCGCAGAACCCCCATCCCCGCGGCCAGCTCCGCCCGCTCCTCCAGCACGCCGAGCGGATAGGGCGCGGCGGCATCCAGCGCCCCGCCCGGTGCCTCACGCAGGAGCATGGCGTTGCGCCAGGGCGCGACCCAGAACGGGCGGCCGAGATGCGCCATCGTGCCGGCATAGGACATGCCGGCATAGGGATGCGTCGCCGCCACGCGCTCAGGCCAGGGCGCGCAGCGCCTGGACCGTCCTGCGCGGGCGCAGCGGCAAGGCCCCCGGCCCCGCGACCCGACGCGCCACGCCGCAGATATAGTCCACCTGCGTCGCCGTCATGTCGCGCCAGAAGGGCAGGCCGATGGCGCGGCGCGCGATGGATTCCGTGGCGGGCAGCGGATCGCGCGGGCAATCGGCATAGGCGGGGTGGCGATGGCACCCCTCCCCCCACCAGCGCAGCGTACTGATTCCCTCCCGCTCCAGCTCGGCGATGCCATCCAGCCGGTCGGCCGGCCAGAGCACGGAAAGCGTGGCGCTGACCCAATCCCCGCCAAAGCCGGGAGAGGGCGCGAGGCGCGGATCGCCCGCCAGCGCCTCGGCGTAATGCCGCGTGAGGGAAAGCCAGCCCGCGCGCGTCTCGGGCCAAACATCCAGCGCGGCGAGGCCAATGGCCGCCGCATATTCCGACATTTTCGCATTGGTCCCGGCCAGCACCGCCTCCCGCGAGCCGAGGAAGCCGAAGCTGCAGAGCCGGCGCAGCCGCTCCATCCAGTCCGGATCCTGCGACAGCACCACCCCGCCCTCCCCGATTCCGAAGGCCTTGGTGGCGTGCAGGCTGACGATGACGGGGCAGCGCCCGACCGGCATCGGCCCGCCCACCCGCAGGGCATCGAAGGCCGCCGCCGCGTCGATGATGACGGGAATGCCGGTCCGCTCGGACAGCGCATCCCACCGCGCCGTATCCAACGGGCGCCCGAAAGGGGCGACGACGAGGATGGCACCGATCTCGTCCAGGTCGGGCCGTGCCTCCACCGCATCCGGGTCCAGCGCCCAGCTGCTGGAATCCACATCGGCGAAATGCGGCACCAGCCCGGCCTCCCGCGCGGCGCCGGCGGTGGCGACGAAGGTCCAGGCGGGCATGAGGCATTTGCGCCCGGGCGCGACGAGGCTGGCGCGCAGCGCGAGCGCCAGGCCCAGCGTCGCATTCGCCGTCAGCGCCACCGATTCCGGCGCCACGCCGAAATGCGCGGCCAGCCGAGATTGCAGGCGCAGCCAGAGAAGTCCGTGATTCGCATACCAGTGATTCGCGTCGATCTCCTGCAGATAGGGCAGGATGGCGCGCGCGTCCGGCAGGCGCGGGCGGGCGACGGGCATGGCGGGGGCGGCAAAGCCGCGCGCCATCATCGGGCTCTCCTGCCGCGCCGACATGCGCGACGGGCGGGTGGGGCCGAGCGGACGGGTGGCGTCCAAGGGCATGATGGCGCTCCTGATCATCCTGACCGGGCGCCGCCCGCCTGGGCGGACGGCCGGGTCGAAGGCTAGGAAGGAAACCTTTCCAACCGGTTTCCGGCCTGGACGAGGCCCGCAAGGTCGATCATCCCGCGCAGGAAGCCCTCCGGGCCGAACTCCTCCTCCGCCATCGCCAGCGCGGCATCGGTCAGCGGCCCGTGATCCGTCGGGTCGTGAAACAGGGCGGCGATCCGCTCGGCCAGGTCATGCGCTGTCCATTCGCAGCCGAAGAAGCTCGGAATCCCGGCGAGGCGCCCACGCGTGAACGCATTCTGATCCGAGACGACGCAGGCCCGCGCGGCGAATCCGTTGGGTATCCGCTCATGTACGCCATGGCTGAAGTTCGGATTGGTGCTGACCAGAAACTGCGTCGCGGCATAGAGCGCGGGCAACTCCCCCGCGGGGATGGCCGCCCGCCAGGTCGCGCGGGCACTGGCCATATCGAGATGATCCCAGCCACGGCCGATGATCACGGCATCCAGCGGCAGCAGCGCACGGGCAAAGGCATCCGCTCGAAGGCCGCGGATGTAGAGATCCACCTGGAAGGTGAGCGCGAAGAGTATTTCCAATCGCTCTTCCAGATACAGGCCTCGCGCCATGGCGGCATCGAGCACGATGTCGGTGATGTCGCCGGTCGGGCGGAGCGCCGCGATCTCCGCCGCATCATGCAGCACGGCACGCAGCGGCGCGGGCCAGCCGTTCCACTCGGCCCGGCGTCGCACGGGATCGTCGGCGGTCTTCACGAAGACCATGCGATGCGGCCGACGTGACCAGGGAATGTCGTCCCGCGCGGGGTTCGGCAGCACGCCATGCGGCAGCAGTGCCGAAATCTGCGGCGAACGGATGAAGCGCCGCTGCAGATCCAGCCAATCCCGGAACATGTAGCCATTGGCCACGAAGCGGGAGGAAACCCGATGCGCCGTGGGAAGCTGGCAGGGCGTGTCGGCCAGCGCCGAGACGAAGGGAACCTGCAGCAGCTCCCAGAGATTCTCGCCGCCGACATCCAGCCGCGAGCCGATGCCGGCCGCGCCCCAGGCGAAGGCGATGCCCTCCCGCGCCAGCGGCTGCAGCCGGTCCGCCCATCCGGGTTCGTGCAGGTCGATCAGATGCCCCTGCAGCCCCATGGGCGCGAGCGGCTCCATGATCGCGCGGCTGAAATCAGCGAGAATGCCGTTCTCGTTCTCGCCCACGAAGGCGACGACATGGGATGCCATCCTGGCCTACCCTCCGGTGAAGGCCATGCGGCCGCCGGCAGGATGGCGCGGCGCGGTTAAGCCGGGGTGAAGCCGCCAGCCCCAGGCAAGCGCATGCGGGCGGCGGCGAGGCGCGCGAGGCCCGGCATCGCCCCGGCGGCCAGGGCGAGCGCGCCGGGCGCCGCCTCCATCCCGCGCGCGACGAGCCCGGACCAGCGCATCGGCCGGTCGAAGCGGCGGTTCAACGCCGCATGGAAGGCGCCGGCCTGCTGCCCCGCCAGGATCGCCCGCGCGGCCGCCGCCCCGCCCTCCAGCGCCATCGCCACCCCATCCCCCGCGAGGGAGGGCACCACCGCGAACTGGTCGCCGATGCGGTACAGGCCGGGCTCCGCGGCGCCGGCGTCACGGTGGCGGAAGCCATAGGGCACGCGCGCGACGGCCATCGGCCGGGGCAGCAGCGGCTCGGCGCCCCGCAGCAGCGCGGCCGCCCGCGCCGACCCCGCCGCCACGCGCGCCAGCAGCGCCGCCGGGTCACGCGCCTCCGCCCCCGCGGCCCGCAGCGCGGCGCAGAGATTCGCGCCACCACCCGCGCGCGGCTGCAGGCCGGCATATCCGCCCGCGGAGGGCAGCAGCACGACCGTATCCTTCAGGGGCTCCTCCAGGCGCAGCGGCAGCTTCAGCCCGATCGCGCCGCCCGGCACTGGTCGGGCATGGCCGCGCAACTCATGCTTGCCGGTCGCCAGCACCAGCGCGCCGGCCTGCAGCGCGGCCCCGTCCGAAAGCCGGACGGACCAGGCCGCGCCCTCACGCGCCGCACCGGCCACGGCGCGCCCGCGCAACACCCGCGCGCCGGCGCCCTGCGCCAGCCCCAGCAGCGCCTCGTCCAGCACCGCGCGCGGAAGGCTCCAGGCCCTGAAGGGCAGGCTCCAGCACGCCTCGCGCGGACCGCTGGCCAGAATCGCCCCCTCGATCGGCGCCGCGCCCAGCCCCGGCAGGGAGAGGCCAAGCCCTTCGAGCAGCCGCGCCGCATCGGGGCCGAGGAATTCCCCGCACACCTTCTCCCGCGCGCCCGCCTCGCGTTCCACCAGCGTCACGCAGGCGCCGCCGCGCGCGAGGGTGATGGCCGCCGCCGCCCCCGCCGGCCCACCGCCGACCACCAGCGCATCCGTCACGCCGCACCGCCCGAGACGGTCCAGCGGAAGGGAAAGGCCCAGCCCAGGCGCGCCGAAACGCCCGCCTGCGCGATCAGCCCCTCCCAATCCGCGCGCGAGAAGCCACGGGCGATGGAGACGGTGCTGTCATGCACCACCATCGGGTCCATCCGCAGCAGCCGCACCCCGGCCCAGACGACGCCCCAGGGCAGCGGATGCCGGTGCAGGTCGCTGATGAACCAGCCGAGCTCCGCCCGCGCCTCCATCCAGCGCAGGAAGCGCAGAAGAGTCTCGTCATCCAGGTGATGGGTGAACAGCGCACAGATCACCGCATCGAAGCGCTCCGCGGGATCGAGCGCGAAGAGATCCGCGGTCATCCAGCGCACGGGCAGGCCCGGATGCCGCGCGCGCGCGTGAACGGCCGCATGCGGCGAACGGTCCAGCGCGACCAGCTCCAGCGCGACCCCGCGTGCCGCACCCCAGGCGGCGACCCGCGCGAGCATGTCGCCACCGCCCGCGCCGACATCCAGCACGCGCATCCGCCGCGCCCCCGTGCGGCGCGCCAGCGCATCCAGCCATCGCAGCGTCGGGCAATAAGCCAGGCTCATGCGGTTGATGCGCTCGAGGTCGCGCAGCGCGGCGGAGAAGGCGGCGAAGTCCTGCGCCGCGTCATCCATGATCTCCGGCGCGGAGGAACGCGCGCGCAGCACGGCTAGACCGTCGCGAAGCGCATGGTCTCGGCCGAAAGTCCGGGGCCGAAGGCCATGGCGATGCCGCGCCGCCCGGCCTCGCGCGCTTCCAGCATGTCGCGCAGCACGAACATGATAGTGGGGGAAGACATGTTGCCATGCGCCTCCAGCACCGCGCGCGAAGCGGCCAGCGCGCCCTGCGGCGGGCCGCAGGATTCCTCCACCGCGTCCAGCACGGAACGCCCGCCGGGATGGATGGCCCAGAGGTCGAAAGCCTCCGGCGGCGCGCCGTCCAGCAGCGCGGGAAGGCGCGGCGGCAGCGCGCGGGCGAGGCTCTTCGGCACCTCGCCGGAGAGCACCATGTCGAAGCCGTTGTCGCCCACGCGCCAAGCGATCTGCTCCTCCGCCTCCGGCAGCAGCGCGCAGCGGAAACCATCGAGCCGCAGCCCCTCGGGATCGGCGCTCACCAGCGCGGCGGAGCATCCATCCCCGAACAGCAGGAAGCAGAGGAGCTGCTCCACCTCGGGCCTCTCCTGCAGATGCAGGGTGCAAAGCTCGCAATTCACCACCAGCACCCTGGCGGCGGGGTCGGCCCGCACGGCATCCCGCGCCAGGCGCAGCGCCACGATGGCGGCCTGGCAGCCCATGAAGCCGATATTCGTCCGCGCGACCGTCTCATCCAGGCCGAGGCGCGCGCTGATCGCATGGTCCAGCCCCGGCGCCGCGAAGCCGGTGCAGGAGGCGACCATGAGATGGGTGATGCCCTCCACGGGCCCGAGCGATTCGAGCGCCCGGAAGGCCAGGGCCGGCGCCTCCGCCTCCCAGCGCGCCATCCGCGCCCGGGTGGTCGGGAAACGACCGGCTTCGTAGAAGCCCTCCGCATCCACATATCCTGGCCGGCCATCCGGGCGCAGCACGCTCCAGCGGCGGCTGATGCCGGACCGGTCGGCCATGCGCGAGAAAAGCCGGCGCTCCCGGCCCTCGGGGATCAGCCCCTCCGCGAAGGCGCGGAAGGTGTCATGCACCTCATGGCCCGGGTTAGCGGTGCCGATTCGGTTGAGGAAGGCAGGGGCCATCTCCCCTCAATTCGTGCCGACGGACGAAATTTGCAGAGGCGTGACGACCTCCGGGCCGGACACGTCCCCGTCAGCGCGGGCCGGACCCTAACGCCAGGTCGGACCCGGCGCCTTGCGGACCCGGCGCATCACCTCCTCGGCGGAGGAGATGCCCCCTTCCCAGAACTCGTCGATCAGGTCGCGATTCGCCATCACCCAGGCCGAGACGCGCTCGAAGTCGCTCTGCCCCAGGCCGCCGCTCACCTGCATCACCATCGGCTCCACCATCAGCACGGTCAGCCGGTCCGTATCCAGCCGCGTGCCGGGGGTCACGCCGACGAGGATGTTCTCGTCTCCGTGCCCGCGGCGCAGCCACACCACCTGGGGCAGGCCGGTCAGGTGGGAGCGGATGCGGATCATGTCGTCCATGATCTGATCCGTCGGACCACTCCCTTCGGCCGCCTCCTCGCGGCGCGGACGCCGGTCCTCGCGCGGCCGGTCGTCCCGCTGCCTGTCCTCGCGCGGCCGATCCTCGCGCGGCCGATCCTCGCGCGGCCGATCCTCGCGAGGGCGGTCCTCACGCGGGCGGTCATCGCGCCGCTCGTCGCGCGGGCGGTCGTCCCGGGCGCGGTCGTCGCGCGTCCGGCCCTCCCGGCGGGTATCCTCGCCGGGGCGCGGGCCGGTCGGCGGCTGCGGGAGTGCCTCCTGCGCCGGCTCAGGCCGGGCCGGCTCGGGCAGCGGTGCCGGCGGGGGCACGGGCGGCGCCGCTGCCGGTGCCCCGGCCGCCACGGCCTCGGCGGGCTGGGCATGGCGCACGCTCACGCCCTCATCGTCCACGGCCAGCTCGATCGACAGATCGGCCTCAAAGACCAGGCGCAGGGCGGATTCGAAGGCGGCCCGGAAGGAGGCGGCATCGGCGCCCGGCGCGCCAAAGCGCGTCATCAATTCGGGCCAGGGCGTGGTCACGGTGGCATCCGGCCCGCCCCGCGCCAGGGCCTCGCGCGTCCAGGCATGGGCGTCCATCGCCTCGGCCGAAGCCGAGAGGCCGCGCAGGATCGCGCGGTCCAGCGCCACCGGGTGCTCGGCCAGGCTCACCAGGAAACGCGCGTTCAGCTTCACCTGGGCGGGCCAGCCCCCGCCGCGCGGGCGGCTACGGGCATCTAGGACCGAAAGCTCCGGCCCGTCATCCACCGAAACGGTGATCCGCGCGCCCACCAGCCGCTCCACCTGCTCGGCCAGCGGGGCGACGGCCCCCTCCCCCAGCCCCATCCGCGCTGCCAGCTCCGCCGCATCCGCGCCCAGCGCCACGGAGGGGCTGCCGGCACGCAGCGCGCTGTCGCAGAGATAGGCGAGCAGCAGGCGCAGCCCCGGGCCATCCGGCAGGGATTCGCCGGCCACGGCGGGGGCGATGCGGAGCGCGGCGCCCGCGCCGTCCCGCCGCCATGCCTCGGTCAGCGGCTCGACCGGCAGGCCGAGGCGACAGAAGGCGGCGTGGTGCCACTGGACGGATTCGGGCGCGGACGCGCGATCGGTTTCCGCCGTGACGGCTGGATCGGTACGGGTCGTCATGGACGGCAGGGGTCAGAACTCGAAAGGGATGGCGATGGGGGCCGCATGGCCGGAGCCGAGGAGAAGGCGGCCGTCTCGGCACGGAGATAATCGCCACGCCCGGCTGCGGCAAGCCCGCGCAGCCGAAGTTGGCCCCGCCCGGAGGTCCCGGAGGGGCGAAAAGACGAGAGCTTCGAGGGTGCGGCCAGAAAGCCGCGCCGGGCGCCCGCCCGGATCTTCCCCCGCCCTGCCGGCCCATCGGACCCGCGGCGGGAGGCGGCGGCCTGGCTCGCATGGGGCCAGGCCGCACCTGCGGCACCGAAGGGGCGCCACCGGCAGGCGCGGCGCTCCAGGGAGCGCCGCAGGGACCGTCAGACGGCCTCCTTCAGCTCCTTGGCGGGGCGGAAGGCGATCTTCTTGGAAGCGGCGATCTGGATCTGCTCGCCGGTCGCGGGGTTGCGGCCCATGCGGGCGGGGCGCGACTTCACCTCGAGGATGCCGAGACCGTTGATGCGGATCTTCGCGCCTTCCTTGAGGTGGTCGGCGAGGGACTGGACGAAGTCGTTGACGATCGTCTCGGCCTGCTTCTTGGGCATCTCGTGGCTTTCCGCCAGGGAAGCCGCGAGCTGCTTCAGGCTCACCACCGCCGAGGTCGCGGCCTTCGCCGCACCCTTCGCGGGGGCCTTCGCCGCCGGAGCCTTCGCCGCGGGCTTCTTGGGTGCCGCTGCCTTTGCCATGTGATCCGCCTGTCTGTTGCGCGTGGTCGCCGAAATCACCACGAAGCGCGGAAGTCAACAATAGGGATGGCGCGATTCCTCAATGGGGCCGGGCAAAATTGGCATCCGCGCCACACCCGCCCCCGTCACGACTCGGGCACGTTGCGGCGCAACTCGGCCAGCCAAGCCGCCGCCGAGCCATCCGAAGGCGCCCGCCAATCCCCGCGCGGGGAGAGGGAACCGCCCGCCGAAACCTTCGGCCCGTTCGGCAGGGCCGAGCGCTTGAACTGGGAAAAACCGAAGAAGCGGGCGAGGAAAACCTCCAGCCATTGCCGGATGACCGCGATGTCATATTCCGCACGGCGGGCTTCGGGGAAATGTGGCGGCCAGTCGCCCCGCGCGGCATCGCCCCAGGCCCGAAGCGCCAGGAAGGCAATCTTCGAAGGCCGGAAGCCGTAGCGGAGAATGTAGAACAGGTTGAAGTCCTGCAGCCCGTACGGGCCGATCTTCGCTTCCGTGCTCTGGATGGCGCCGCTCGCATCGGCGGGCACGAGCTCGGGCGAAATCTCCGTCTCCAGCACGTCACGCAGAACGTCGGACACCGCGGCCTCGAAGATCCCCTCCTCCGCCACCCAGCGGATGAGATGCTGGATCAGCGTCTTCGGCACGCCGCCATTGACGTTGTAATGCGACATCTGGTCGCCGACGCCATAGGTGCACCAGCCCAGCGCCAGCTCCGAAAGATCGCCCGTGCCGAGCACGATGCCGCCTTCGTTGTTGGCAGCACGGAAAAGATAGTCGGTCCGCAGCCCGGCCTGCACGTTCTCGAAGGTCACGTCATAGACCGGCTCGCCACCCGCGAAGCGATGGCCGAGATCCTTCAGCATCTGCGTCGCGGCGGGGCGGATGTCGAGCTCGCGCGCGGTGATGCCCAGCGCGGCCATCAGCCGGTGCGCGCTGGACCTGGTCCCTTCGCTCGTGCCGAAGCCCGGCATGGTGAAGCCGATGATGTCCGTGCGTGGGCGCTGCATCAGGTCCATCGCGCGCGCGGCGACGATCAGCGCCTGCGTCGAATCCAACCCGCCGGAGACACCGATGACGATCTTCGGATTGCCGATCGCGCCGAGCCGCTGGGTGAGGCCCGAGACCTGGATCGCATAGGCCTCGTAGCAATCCTGGTGCAGGCGCTTCGGATCGGCAGGCACGAAGGGGAACCGCTCCACCCGCCGCTCCAGCCCGATATCCTCCATCGGAGGGTCGAGCCGGAAGGCGACGCGTCGGAAGGGCTTGCCGTTGATGCGGCGGTTGTCGTCGAAGGTGCCCTGCCGCGCGCGTTCCTGCCGCAGCAGGTCGAGATCGGTATCGGCGAAGACGATCTGCTGGCCGGCTGGGAAACGCTCGCTCTCGGCCAGCGTCGCGCCGTTCTCGAAAATGGAAACCTGGCCGTCCCAGGCGAGGTCGGTGGTGGATTCGCCCGCGCCCGCCGCGGCATAGACATAGGCCGCCAGGCAACGCGCGGATTGCGAGGCGCAGAGCAGCCGGCGCGTGTCCGCCTTGCCGATGGTGATGTTGCTCGCGGACAGGTTGGCCAGCACCACCGCGCCCGCCAGCGCCCCCGCATTGCTCGGCGGGTCCGGCACCCAGAGATCCTCGCAGATCTCCACATGCACCGTCAGGCCGCGGATGTCCTCGGCGTCGAAGATCAGGTCGGGGCCGAAGGGCGCCTCCAGCGCGCCGATGCGGATCGTCCGCCCCTCCGTCCCGGCCCCGGAGGCGAAATGCCGACGCTCGTAGAACTCGCGGTAGTTCGGCAGATGGATCTTCGGCACCACGCCGAGCAGCCGCCCGCGATGGATCGCCAGCGCGGAGTTGTACAGGCGCCCGTCATGCCGCACCGGCGCGCCGACCAGCAGCACCGGCAGCAGCCCGGCCGATTCCGCGACCAGCCGCGCGACGGCCGCCTCGACCGCATCCAGCAGCACGTCCTGCAGCAGGAGATCGTCGATCGCGTAGCCGGACAGCCCCAGCTCGGGGAACACCGCCACGGCGGCCCCCCGCGCGTGGCAGTCCCGCGCCGCGGCGAGGATGGCGGTGGCATTCGCATCCGGGTCGGCCAGGCTGACGCGCGTGGTGCAGGCGGCGAGCCGGGCGAAGCCGTGGCGGTAGAGGGCGTGGAAGCTCATCACGTCGGTCTGAACGATCCAGAAGGGGCCGCGTTGGCGGGGGCGGAGCATCCTCCCGCAGCCGGACCGGGCGCAAGCCGCGCCGGGGTCACGACCTCTCGCCTGCCGGCGGCGTTAAGAGCAGGTTGTGCCGCTCTGCTCCCGGAACCCTTCGTGAATGCCCGATACCGCTCCCCGGCCGGAGGCCCAGGCAATTCCCCCCACGCGCCCGGCCTCGCGCCGCACCGTCTTCACCGGGGCCATCCTCTGCATCCTGCTCGCCTCGCTCGATCAGAACATCGTCAACACGGCCCTGCCCCGCATGGTCTCCGATCTCGGGGGGATGGCGCATCTCTCCTGGGTCGTGACGGCCTTCATGCTCTCCTCCACCGTTACCACGCCGCTCTACGGCAAGCTGTCGGACACCTTCGGGCGGCGGCGTCTGTTCCTGGTGGCCATCGTCATCTTCCTCGCGGGCTCGCTGCTCTGCGGCACCTCGGATTCGATGGGGGAGCTGATCCTCTTCCGCGCCTTGCAGGGGCTCGGCGCGGGAGGCCTGCTGGTCCTGGCCCAGGCCTCGATCGGCGATGTGGTCCCGCCACGGGAAAGGCCGCGCTACCAGGGGCTGTTCACCGGCACCTTCGCCCTGGCGAGCGTGGCCGGGCCGCTGCTCGGCGGCATCATCACCTCGGCCCTGTCCTGGCGCTGGGTCTTCTACGTAAACCTGCCGCTCGGGGCGGTGGCGCTGCTGCTCATCGGCTTCGGGCTGCGCACCCCGCCCTCCGGCCGCCGCCAGCCGCTGGACATCGCGGGCACGCTGCTCATGGCGGGCTTCACCGCCACCCTGCTGCTGTTCCTGGCCTGGGGCGGCACCGAGTTCCCCTGGGTCTCGGCCATTTCCGCGGGCATGGCCGCGGTGGTCCTCGCCCTCTTCGCCGCCTTCCTCTGGCGGGAGCGCCGGGCGGAGGACCCGCTGATCCGCCTCGGCTTGTTCCGGAACCCCGTCTTCGCCCGCGGGGTGGGAGTGAGCGGCATGATGACCTTCGCCATGCTGGGCTCGACCGTCTTCCTGCCGCTCTATTTCCAGCTCGTCCTCGGGATGAGCCCGGCGAGGGCCGGGATGATGATGCTGCCCCAGGTGGGCTGCATGGTGCTCTCCTCCGTCCTCGGCGGCCGGGCAGCCTCCAGGCTCGGGCGGAACAAGGGGTTTCTGCTCTGGGGGCTGGGGCTGGAAGCGGTGGCGCTGGCCGGGCTGGCCGGCCTTTCCTGGTTCGCCGCCCCGCCGGCGCTTTTCCTTATCGCCATGGGCGCCCTCGGCCTCGGCATGGGGATGGGCATGCCTAACCTCACTACCGCCGTTCAGAACGCCGTGGCCCATAAGGAACTCGGCGCGGCCACGGGGGCCATGACCTTCGTGCGCTCCCTCGGCGGGGCGGTGGGAGTGGCCGCTTCCGGCGCCATCCTCTCCGCCCGGCTCGCCGGCCCGGTGGATGTGGAGGCCATGACCCGCGGCGGCGCCGCCGCCCTGGCCGCCCTGACGCCCGAGCAGCACGCCCTGCTGTCCGAGGCCTATCGGACGGCCCTCACCGGCTGCTTCAGCCTCAGCGGCGTGGTCATGAGCGCGGCCTTCTTCCTCGTGATGGGCCTGCCCGAGCAGACGCTCCGCAGTTCGCTGGAGGACCGTCCCGCCCCTACCGGCGCCTGAGGCGGAGCTGAGACGGGCCCGAACCCCCTCCCCCTCCCCGCGTTCCGTCCCCGAGGAGGGCCAAGCCCATGAGCGAGAACCCCACGAGCGAGAGCGAGGAAACCGAGGAGGAACGCCGCCTGCGCTTCGAGCGCCAGCGCGTCGCACCGGAGGAAGAGGTCCGCAAGACCACCCGCCCCGCCGAGGAGAAGATGGAGACTGCCGAGGACCAAGCCATTCACCCCGGGGAGGACCCGCGCCAGCCCTGAACCGGGCGCGGGGGCGCCCCGTGCTCAGCCCTGTCGCCCCTCCCGGCGGCCCGTGGTAACGCGCTGGCATGGCCAACCCGTCCCTCGCCAGCGCCAGGCGCATCGTCGTGAAGATCGGCTCCGCCCTGGTGGTGGACCCGGAGACGGCCGCGCCCCGCGCCGAATGGCTGGCCTCGGTGGCCGCCGATGCCGCGCGCCTGCGGGCGGGCGGCGCGGAGGTGGTGCTCGTCTCCTCCGGCGCCGTCGCGCTGGCCCGCCACGCCCTCGGCCTCACCCGCCGCGCGCTGCGGCTGGAGGAGAAGCAGGCCGCGGCCGCCGTGGGCCAGATCCGCCTCGCTGGCGCCTGGCAGCATGCCCTGGCCGCCCATGGCATGACCGCCGCCCAGGTGCTGCTGACCCTCGAGG
Organism: Muricoccus roseus; assembly: GCF_900141905.1. Taxonomy (GTDB): domain Bacteria; phylum Pseudomonadota; class Alphaproteobacteria; order Acetobacterales; family Acetobacteraceae; genus Roseomonas; species Roseomonas rosea. The sequence goes on from NZ_FQZF01000009.1 coordinate 28,689, forward strand.
ACAGCGAGGACCGCCGGCGCTACCTGAATGCACGCGAGACGCTGAAGACCCTGCTGCATCTCGGCTGCGTCCCCGTCATCAACGAGAACGACACGGTCGCCACCGCCGAGATCCGCTTCGGCGACAATGACCGCCTCGCCGCCCGCGTCGCCGAGATGATCGAAGCCGATGCGCTCGTCCTGCTCTCCGACATCGACGGCCTCTACACCGCCGATCCGCGACGCGATCCCGACGCGCGGCACCTGCCCGTGGTGGAGCGCGTGACGGAGGAGATCATGGCCATGGGCGGCGACCCGCCACCCGGCTACTCCTCCGGCGGCATGCGCACGAAGCTGATCGCGGCCCGGATCGCGACCGGTGCGGGCTGCGCGATGGCCATCGCGCTCGGCAAGGCTCCGCATCCCCTCTCCGCCATGCTGGACGGCGCCCGCTCAACCTGGTTCCTGGCCGCGCCCGAGGGACGCTCCGCCCGCAAGAGCTGGATCGCCGGCTCCCTCGCCCCCCATGGACGCCTCGTGGTCGATGACGGCGCGGCGAAGGCGCTGGCGGAGGGAAGCTCGCTGCTGCCCGCCGGCGTCCGGGAGGTGGAAGGCGTGTTCGACCGCGGCGACGCCGTCAGCATCCGCACGCCCGACGGGCGGGAACTGGCGCGCGGCCTGACCGCCTATGATTCCGAAAGCGCCCGCAAGATCGCGGGCCGCCGCAGCGCGGAGATCGAAGCCATCCTCGGCTGGCGCGGGCGGGACGTGATCATCCACCGCGACGACCTCGTCCTCGTCTGAAGGCTCCGGAAACGAGGGGACGGCGAGGCTGTCAGGCGCGTCTCTCCTCGGGTCCTGTGAAGGGCACAGCCTGAAGAGAGGGCTCCGCCCTCACCCGCCAAACCCCGTCTGACTGCCCTGGATGCCCCGGATCAAAGGGGTCTCCTGTTGAGGGCGCTTCTTCCTGCCTTTGCAGTCGCCTGAGGTCCAAGACCTCAGGCTCACCGACAGCCCCGTCATTCCAAACTTGAAAAAGAAAGTGATGGTCGAAGGCACTGCCTTCGACGGGTCCGGGGAGAGGAAGAATTCCTTCTTCCTCTCCCCGGGACAGACCGTCAGATCAGACCAAGCGCGCGGCCGGATCAGGCGCCCTGGCGGGACATGTCGAAGTTCGCGCCCCGGCTGTTGTTGCCGGCCAGCGGCGTGCGGCTCGCATCCGCCTGGCTGAAGGCACCCGAGGCGGTCGGGCCAGAGACATAGTCGCCCTCGGCGAAGGAGGGGGCGGCCACACCCGCGACCAGGGCGGTGGCGAGGCTCAGCGTGGCGATCATCTTGCGCATGGGAGGTTCCCTTTCAGCTCTGTGTTCCGCGGCAGGGGCGCCGCTTCCGTGACCCAGAACCTGATCCCTCCCGCCCCGAACCTCCAATGCCGACCGGCTATGCTCTCCATTCCGCCCGGGCATTCAGCCCCGGGCCAGAGCGTGTTGCGGATCTGCGGACGCCCTCATTCGGGCGAATGCCCCCTCGCTAGCTCTACCTATCCGATAAGGAATGACCGCTGGCCGCCTCTCAGGGCCGCGGTAAGCGGCCCTTCAGGCCTGCATACATGAAGTAGAACAGGGCTCCACGGAGGACATGATCGAGCAGACTGGCGGGTCCCACAGGATCCTGGCGCGTCTTCGCCGCGACCAGGATCGTATCGGCTGCAGCGAGGGTAGGAACGATGGGCGGAAGCGCTGCGCTGCGCCGATCGGCTGACAACAGGCGCCCAACGGCAAACGCCGGTCCGAAGGACAGAAAGTGCCCCAGCACACGCGCATAGGGGAGCCCGAATGCCGTTCCCCAGCCGGGCCCCGCGATCAGTTCCGCAGCGGCCCTGCAAACCCAGTAGAGCGCGAGACCCAGCGCGGTGATGACGAAGCAGCGCACCCAGGTTCCAGTGGAATACTCGGCGGGGCCAACAGCATTGGGACCGGGGCGGAAATCGCTCATTCAGACCTTCAGCTCTTCTTGGGCTGCTGCGTAAGATGAACGGCGCGTCACACGCTCGAGGCAAAGCGCGCGTAATCCAGCCCCCGCGCGAGCCAGCACCCGACCGTCACCCCGTCCGGCCGCCCCGCACCATCCCGCCGGAAGGCCAGGGTCCAGTCGCCCGGCGGCGTGTGATCCAGCGCCCGCGGGCAGGGCAGCGCCCATAGATCGGCCCCGATCGGCTCCAGCAGCTCCATCCGCCCCTGCCCCAGGAAGCCGGAAAAGCCGCCATAGAGGGCGCCTCCGGCATCCACCACCGACAGCTCGGCCTCCAGCTCTGCGCAGCGGTAGCGCCCCGCCACATCCGGGCGCCCCGCGCCCTCCCAGGGCCGCAGCAGCGAGGACTGGTTCTCCTGCGGCCGGTCCATCCAGAGCCCATCAGGGCCGGGGCGCAGCCTCGTCCGGCCAGCGCCCGCCGTCCCGTCCGCCTGCAGGTCCAGCCTCTCCGCCGAATGGCCGAAGCGCAGCCGAACCTGACCCTCCGATGCCATGTCGATGCGGGCGGAAAGCCCGGTTTCCGGCTCCATATAGGCGCCCAGCCAGCCCGGCACCGGCAGGCCTTGGGGCGCCGCCGGCCGCTCCTCCCCCAGCACCGCGGCCAGCAGGTCCAGCGCCGCGGCATGCGCGTCTGACAGGTGATTGAACATCACCACGACAGAAATACGCTCGGACGGAACATAGAGCCGGTGGCTGCGCCAGCCGCGCAGCGCGCCGCCATGCCCCGTCAGCGCGCGCCCGAACTCCACCCCGCGCCCGAGGCCGAAGCCATATTCGGCCGGCGCACCACCCGAGAAATGAACGGGGGCGGCGAGGCGGTTGTAGAGCGCGTCCGGATCGTCCCGCGTCGCATCCACCTGCCGCTCCCAGGCGATCATGTCGTCCAGGCTGGCGCCCAACCCCGCATCACCGGTCCAGAGCACCCGGTTCACCGCGGCGCGGAAGCCCGTGGCCTGGCTGCCCTCATATCCCTCCGTGCCATCCGGCATGGCTCGGGTATCGGCCGCAAGGAAGGCGCTCCCCATCCCCGCCCGCTCGAAGATCCGGCTGCGCAGCAGCTCGCCGAAGCCGCGCCCCGTCCGCTCCTCCAGGATGTCGGAGAGGATGCGGAAGTTCTGGTTCACATAGGAGTAGCGCGTGCCGGGCGCGAAATGCAGGGACCGCGTTCCGCCGATCACGCGCGCCGCCTCGGCATCGCCGAAGGGCGCCTCCACCGGCGAGCCATGCAGCATCGCCACCGCCCAGTAGTCCCGCAGCCCGGACTGGTTGTGGCAGAGATGCAGCGCGCCGGGCGCGGCCTCCTCCAGCAACGGCAGCCGCGCCGCCACATCGGAATCCAGCACCCCGGGGTCGGGGAAGGCATCCAGCAGCACCCCGCAGGTGAACTGCTTGGTGATGGAGCACATGCGGAACAGGCTGGCCGGCGTGAAGGCGATGCGCCGCTCCGCATTCGCCCAGCCCCAGGCATGGCGGAGCAACACCTCCCCCTCCTTCAGCACCGCCACAGCCCCGCCGGGGCCGGGATAGGCGCGCGGCAGGGCCGCCAGGCAGGAATCGAGACGGGTGGACCGGAGCGGCGTCATGCCCCAAGTCTTGGAAGGCGGCGGGCCGGGCGTAAAGCGGCCCCCCGGCCAAGCTATTGCGCAGGGCTGAAGGAGCTTCGGGCGGAATGCAGGACAAGGACCCGGCGCCCCCGGCGGGAACCGGACGGGGACCGGCCGGGCCGGAGGAATCCCTGGCGGGCACCGCGCCCGCCCCGCCGAACCTGATGACGCGCGAGCACCTGCTCAGCGGCGCCGTGGAACGCATGGTGCGCGAAACCGGCGTCCGCACCCTTCTGACCGACGCGCAGCGCGAGCAATCCCTGGCAGACACGCTGGCCGCCCGGCCGGCCGATGCCGAGGCCGTCTGGCTCTTCGGCTACGGCTCCCTCATCTGGAACCCGACCATCCACTACGCCGAAAGCAGGGTCGCCCTCGTGGAGGGCTGGAAGCGCGCCTTCTGCCTCTCCACCCCCGCCGGACGCGGCACGCCGGACAATCCCGGCCTCGTCCTCGCCCTGGACAAGGGCGGGCGCTGCACCGGCGTCGCCTTCCGCATCGCCGAGGAGGTGCTGGAGGAGGAACTCGCGATCGTCTGGCGGCGGGAGATGCTGACCGGCGCCTATATCCCGCACTGGACGCCGCTGCGGGACGAAGCAGGCGCCGTGTTCGGCCACGGCATCGCCTTCACCATCAACCCCCACGGCCCGCAATACGCGGACCTGCCGGAGGAAGAGATCGTGCGCCGCCTGGCCACCGCGCGCGGGCAACTCGGCAGCTCCTCCGAATACCTGTTCCAAACCCGGGACGGGCTGCGGAGCCTCGGCATCCAGGATCCGCTGGTGGACCACCTTTCCCAGGCCGTGCTGCGCGTGCAGGAAACCATGTCCTGAGGCTTGTGGAGGTTTTTCCGTTGAGGGCTCCGCCCTCGCCCGCCAAGGGCCTCAGGCCCTTGGAACCCCATCGGACTGCCGTGGATACGATGATCAAAGGGGTCTCTAGCTGAGGGCGCACTTCCTGCCCTTGCAGTCGCCTCGGGTCATGGACCCGAGGCGCACCGTCAGCCGAGTGATTCCAAACTTTCATAAAAAGAAGAAGGTGAGGGGTCCGGGGAGAGGAAGAATTCCTTCTTCCTCTCCCCGGGACAAACCAACAGTCCAGAATCAACCCTCACCCCGGAAGCAGCTTCACCCGCGCAGCGTCCAGTGCCAGTGCCGCGCGTGCCCCCACGGGCAGGTGTCCCTCCCCGCCCGTATGCGGCGCATCCACCAGCACTTCCGCCCCGGCCACCCGCACGCCGTAGCGGATGCTGGCGCCGAGGAATTCGCGGTGGGTGACCTCGCCTTCCAGCAGCCGGCGCCCCGGGGCTTCGGCGCCGGGCGGCAGAAGGGCGACGTCCTGCGGGCGGAACATCAGCCGCGCACCCGGCGGCGCCTCAAGCCCGGCGGGCAGCGGGATGCGCGTGCCGCCGTCGATCTCGAAGGCCTGCGCCGCGCCGTCCCGCATAAGCTGGCCCGGCATGATGTTGGCGGTGCCCAGGAAGCCCGCGACAAAGAGGTTGGCCGGGTGGTCGTAGAGTTCCATCGGCGTGCCGACCTGCTGCACCACCCCCTCGTTCATCACCGCGATCCGGTCGCAGACCGTGTTGGCCTCCTCCTGGTCATGGGTGACGAAGATGGTGGTGAGCCGCAGCCGCTGCTGCATTTCGCGCAATTCGCGCCGCACCTGCACGCGCAGCCGGGCATCGAGGTTGGAGAGCGGCTCGTCCAGCAGCAGCACCTTCGGCCGCACCGCCACCGTGCGCGCCAGCGCCACGCGCTGCTGCTGCCCGCCGGAGAGCTGCGCCGGGCGGCGGTCGCCCATCCCGTCCAGCCCCACCAGCTTCAGCGCCGCCTCCACCCGCGGCCCGATCTCGGCGCGCGGCACGCGGCGCTCCTCCAGCCCGAAGGCGACGTTCCGCCACACGGTCATATGCGGCCAGAGCGCGTAGGACTGGAACACCATGCCCACGTCCCGCTTCCAGGGCGGCAGGTCGGAAATATCCTGCCCGCCCACCAGCACACGCCCGCGCTGGGCGGTGTTGAAGCCGGCGATCAGCCGCAGCAGTGTGGTCTTGCCGCAGCCGGAGGGGCCGAGAAAGGCGAAGAACTCGCCCGGCCGGATCTCCAGGTTCACATCGCGCAGCACGCGGGTCGCGCCATAGGAGAGGTCCACCCCCTCCACCCGGATGCCCGCGGGCTCGCGGGCCAGGATCTCACTCATGCCGATGTCCTTCCCGCGCCACGCTCGGCCACCAGATGCGACAGCCAGGTGGACAGCCCCACGATCACCACGGCGATGATGCCCAGCGCCGCGCCCGCACCGCGCCCGGCCGGGGATTGCATGAAGACATAGAGCCCATAGGCCAGCGGCGCGTCGGAGCTGGATTGCACGAGCATCAGCGTCGCCGAAAGCTCCACCGCCGCCGTGGCGAAGGAGGTGACGAAGCCCGCCGCCAGCCCGCCGGTCATCAGCGGCAGCACAATTCGCCGCACCACCCGCAGGCGCCGCGCGCCGAGATTCTCGGCCGCCTCCTCCAGGCTCGCGCTGATCTGCTGCATCGCCGCCGTGCAGGCCCGGAGCGCATAGGGCAGCCGGCGGATGGCGAGCGCCAGCACGATCATCCCCCAGAAGGCCGCCAGCGAGGTGCCATCCGGCAGGGTGACGCCGAAGAAGGTGCGGAGATAGCCGATGCCCAGCACCAGCCCCGGCACCGCCAGCGCCGACATGGCCAGGTAGTCCAGCCAGCGCGCCCCGGCCATGCGCGTGCGCAGCACGAGATAGGCGATGGTGGTGCCCACGATCACGTCGATCAGCCCGGCCAGCCCGGCATAGAGCAGCGTGTTGGCGATGTACTGGGAGCTCTCCGCGAAGACGCGGGCGTAATGCGCCGCCGTGTAGCCATCCGGCAGCGGCGCGAAGGACCAGACGGTGGCGATGGAGAGCAGGAACAGCCCGAGATGCGGGGCCAGCACCAGCCCGAGGATGGCGAGGATCAGCGCATAGGCCGCCACCGCCTGCCCCTTGCCCATGCGCCGCCGCGCCAGCCCGCCGCCGCCCCGCTGGACCGTCGCATAGTCCTTCCCGCGCAGCGCGAGGGAGGAGATCCAGAGCGACAGCACGGAGAAGAGGATCAGCACGACGGAGATGACGTACCCGATCGGGTCCTCCAGCCCCACGGAGGTGATCCGCAGATAGGCTTGGGGCGCCAGCATCTCCCGCACGTTCAGCAGCAGCGGCGTGGCGAGGTCGTCGAACACCTTGATGAAGACGAGGCTGGCGCCGGCGACATAGCCCGGCATGGCCAGCGGCAGCACGATGCGGCGGAACAGCCGGAAGCCGTGCGAGCCGAGATTCTGCGCCGCCTCCTCCATCGCCCGGTCGATGTTCCGCAGACTGGCGACGAGGTTCAGCAGGATGAACGGAAAGTAGTGGATGGACTGGACGAAGATCACCCCGTTCAGCCCCTCCATGAATGGGATGTTGATGTCGAGGAGATCGCCCAGCAGCAGGTTCACGCTGCCCGTGCGGCCGAACAGCAGCCCCATCGCCACCGCCCCGGCGAAGGGCGGCATGATCAGCGGCAGCACGCCCAGCGTCTGCACCAGCACCGCCCCGCGGAACTCGAAGCGCGTGGTGAAATAGGCGAGCGGCAGCGCGATCAGGCTCGCCACCACCACCGACATGCCGGAGACATAGAGGGAGTTGAAGAAGCTCCGCATGAACAGGTCGTTGGAGAGGAAGTCGCCGACATGGGCCAGGGTGAAGCCGCCCGTCGCGCGGTCCTGGAAGGCGACCGTGATGACGGTGAGGACCGGCACGACCAGGAAGAGCAGGAGGAAGAGCGCCACCAGCCCGAAGGCCACCGCCTCCCCCGGGCGCGCCGCCCAGCGGCGCAGCCGGGCGCCGCGGGGCGGGGTGGCGGCTGTGGCCTCGATGGCGGCCGTGGCCGGCGTGGTCACCCGGTCAGCCCGCCGCCTTCGCGGCATCGGCCGCCTTGGCCGCGGCGGCCGTGTACTTCTCCCGTGCGAAGGCGGCCCAGCGCTGCTCCAGCTCCGCCTGGCGCGGCCCCGGCCCGCCGCGGCCGGAGAAGGCGCCCGCCACCTCGGCCGATGCCGCCTCCTCCGCCGTCACCGGCATGGCCGAGATGAGCGCGCGCGCCTCCTCCAGCAGGGCGCGGGCCTGGGCGTTGTCGCGCCGCGCCAGCCGCGTCTCCGCCTCGCCGATCGCCTTGGCCGCGCGCTTCAGCCCTTCCAGATTCGTCCCGACCAGCTGGTCGTAGAGCGCATCCACCACCGCGTAGCGCTTCTCCGAGACCGAGACGTCGAAGGTGAGGCTGGGCATGCCGATGGAGCCGGTGAACGGGTTGGGATAGCCGGCCGGCGCCTTGGCATAGACGGCCGGGTTCACTGGCAGGCGCCGGATCGTCGGCTCCAGCAGGATCTCCTGCCCGCGCGTGGAGAGCAGGAAGTCGATGAAGGCGCGGCCACCCGCCGCGTTCGGGGCGTTCTTCACCAGCGCGATATTCGCCGGCACCACGGTGGTGACCGAGGGATAGGCGAACTTCACCGGAAAGCCCGCGCCCTGCGCGGAGAAGGCGAAGAAGTCGATGACGATGCCGATCCCGACCTGCCCGGAATTCACCGCATCCGGCACGCCGAAGCTGCGCTCGGTGATCTGGCGGAGATTGCCGGAGAAGCCCTTGATGGTGGCCCAGCCCTTCTCCCATCCCTCGCCCTGCAGGATCGTCTCGATCGTCAGATGCGTGGTGCCGGAACGCGACGGCGCGGTGATGATGATGTGATCGTGATAGGCGGGCTTCGCGAGGTCCGCCCATTCCTTCGGCTCGGGCAACCGGTTCGCGCGCATGTAGCGCTCGTTCCACATGATGCCGTAGCCCGAGGCCGCGAAGCCCGTGACATAGCCCTCGGGGTCGTTGATCGGATAGGGCCCGATGCGGTCCGGAATGCCCTGGGCGTTCGGCCGGTACACATCCAGCAGCCCCGCGCGCTTCAGCACCTCGAAGGCATCCGGGGCGGAGGCCCAGAACAGGTCCACGGCATTGTTGGACCGCGTCTCCTGCACGAAGCGCACGCCGGCCGTCGTGTTGCGGTTCTGGACCTCGAGGGTGGTGCCGGGATGCGCGGCCTCGAAGGCACGCTTGAACGGGCTGGTGACGTCGTTGGAGAAGGAGGTGACGACCGTCACCTTGCCCGAGACGCCCTGTGCCCGCGCGCCGGTGGCGAGGGACGCGGCGGCCATGGCGCCCAGGGCGCGACGACCCAGCACCGGATTTACGAAACGCATCATCCCCTCCATTGCATTTTTATGACCTTGTTCCCGTTCTCGGTCAGGCGCCGGGCCCTGTCCAGCCTCCTGGGCGGGGCAGTCCCGTGCCTGCCACGCCTCCGCCGCGCTTCCCCTCCCCGCGCCGCGGCGCTACCGATGCGGGCATGAACGCCATCGCCGATCCCGCGAAGGACACCGCCGCCATCGCCCGCGCCGCGCTGGAGGAGGCCGCCCGGGCCGCCCGCGCCGCCGCCACGACGCTCGCGGGCACCCCGCGGCCGGTGAAGGACCGTGCCCTGCTGCAAGCCGCCGCCGCGCTGCGTGCCCGCCAGGCGGAGATCCTGGCCGCCAATGCGGCCGACCTCGCGGCCGCGCCCGACCTCACCGATGCCTTCCGCGACCGGCTGACCCTCACCCCCGCCCGGGTGGAGGCGATGGCCCAGGGGCTGGAGGAGGTGGCCGCCTTGCCCGACCCCGTGGCCCGCGTGCTGGCGGAATGGACACGCCCGAACGGGCTGCTCATCCGCCGCGTGGCCCAGCCCATCGGCGTGGTCGGAATGATCTATGAAAGCCGCCCGAATGTGGGCGCGGATGCCGCCGCCCTCTGCCTCAAGGCCGGAAGCCCCGTGATCCTGCGCGGCGGGCGGGAAAGCCTGCGCAGCGCCGCCGCCATCCATGCCTGCATCCTGGAAGGGCTCCGCGCTGCCGGCCTGCCGGAAGCCTGCGTGCAGGTGGCCCCCAACACGGACCGCGCCTTCGTCGGCGCCATGCTCGCCGCGGCGGGGATGATCGACCTCATCATCCCGCGTGGCGGCAAGGGGCTGGTGACGCGGGTGATGCAGGAGGCGCGGGTGCCCGTCCTCGCCCATGCCGAGGGGCTCTGCCACACCTACATCCATGCCGCGGCCGATCCCGCGATGGCCCGCAGCGTGCTGGCCAATGCGAAGATGCGCCGCACCGGCGTCTGCGGCTCCACGGAGACGCTGCTGATCGACCGCGCGATCGCCCCCTCGCTGCTGCCGGAGCTGGTGGCGGATCTCCGCGCCCTCGGCTGCGACTTCCGCGCCGATGCCGCCGCCCGCGCCATCCTGCCGGCGCTGCCGCCCGCGACGGAGGCCGATTTCTCCACCGAATGGCTCGACGCCATCCTGAACATTGCCGTCGTGGACGGCGTCGAAAGCGCGCTCGACCATATCCGCCGCCATGGCAGCGAGCACACCGAGGCGATCGTCACGGGTGACGAAGCCGCGGCGCGCCAGTTCCTGGACGGGCTCGGCTCCGCCGTCGGCATGTGGAACGCCTCCACCCAGTTCTGCGACGGCGGGGAATTCGGCTTCGGCGCCGAGATCGGCATCGCCACCGGCCGCCTGCACGCCCGCGGGCCGGTCGGGTTGGAGCAGCTCTGCACCTGGCGCTACCATGTGATCGGAACCGGACAGATTCGTCCCTGATCCGGCAGCGTCTGGGACAGCCGAACGCGGGTCCCGGGCTTCGGGAGGAGATCACCATGCGGCGCCACGCGCTCACGGCCCTGAAGGCGGCCGCCACGGCCATGATCCTCGGCATCGGCACCGCCCAGGCGGCCTGCCCCTCCGAAGCCGAGGTCGCGCGCCTCGGCGCCGACATCCTCGCCCGGCGCCCCGCCCAGCCCTATGCCGGCCTCACCATGGAGGATGCGAGCTGCGCGCGGGAGAAGCTCGTCGCCCTCCTCGCCCAGCATCACGGCCCCGCCGTGGGCTACAAGGTCGGGCTGACCAACGCCGCCGCCCAGCAGCGCTTCGGCGTGCCGCATCCGGTGCGGGGCACCATCTTCCACGCCACGATCCGCGCCCGCGGCACGGCGGCCAGCCCGGCCGAGATCCCCGCCGCCTTCGCGGCCGTGCCGAATGTGGAAAGCGACCTGCTGGTGCGGGTGAAGGACGAGGGCATCAACGAGGCGGGCGCCGATCATGTCGCCATCCTCCGGCACCTCGACCAGGTGATTCCCTTCATCGAGATGCCCGACCTCGTCCTCGCCCCCGGCGGGATGAACGGCCCGAACCTCGTCGCCATCAATGTCGGCGCGCGGCTCGGCGTGCTGGGCGATGCCATTCCGGTGCAGGCCACGCCGGACTTCGCCGCCCGCCTCGGCAGCATGACGGTGACGCTGGCAACCGAGCAGAAGGAGCTGTCCCGCGCACCGGGCACCGCGCTGCTGGGGCATCCGCTGAACGTCATCCCCTGGCTGGTCGAGGATCTGAAGCGGGAGGGCCGCCGCCTGCGCGCAGGGGACCTCATCTCGCTCGGTGGCTTCTCCCCCGCCCTGCCCACCGAGGCCGGGCGGACGGTCACCGCCACCTATGAGGGGCTGGCCGACCAGCCGCTGACCGTCTCGGTGCGAACGCCCTGATCCACACACCCGCCACCGGACGGGGGCGCTAGAAGCCCCCGTGCCGCCCCCCGTCCCCCCGGCCGGCCGCGAGAAGCCGCCGTCCCTCACCCCGCCCCCCGCGCATCGGCAACCCGGCAAATGGGGCGATGGGCGGCGCGTGCGAATCGGGCTGCTCGGCGGCTCCTTCAACCCCGCCCATCCCGGCCACTGGCATGTGGCCGACATGGCGCGGCACGTGCTGAGGCTGGACGAGGTCTGGCTGCTCGTCTCCCCGGGCAACCCGCTGAAGCCCAAGGCCGGCATGGCCCCCTTCGCCGAACGGCTGGATTCCGCCCGCCGCATCGCCGACGGCCGCCGCGTCATCGCCGCCGATGTCGAGGCCCGGCTGGGCCTGCGGGAAACCGAGCGCACCCTCGGCCGGCTGAAGCAGCTCTTCCCCCGCGCGCGCTTCGTCTGGATCATGGGCGCCGACAACATGATCCAGCTGCCCCGCTGGCGGCGCTGGCGGAAGCTGGCCCGCGGCACCCCCATGGCGGTCCTGCCCCGCCCCGGCTACACGCGGCGTGCGCTGGACGGCGCGGCGGCCGCGGCGCTGCGGCATCATCGCAGGCCTTGCCGCGCGCTGCTGGCCGATGCATCCAACGGGAAAGGCGGCCACGCTCCCTGGTGCATGGTGCCCGCCCGCGAGCACCCGGCCAGCGCGACCGCCATCCGCGCGCTGCGGGCCAAGCGGGCCCTTCTGGCCCGCGCAACCGCGGCGGGCCCCGACCATTCAACCCAGAACCGTCCGGCGCCCGCCTCTGGCGCGCCGGCCGAAACAGGCTGAACCTCGCGCCGAGAGGCGCCACGAAGAACAGGAGCGAGCCATGGCCCGCACCCCGAAGACACCCTCCCGCCCCACGCGCGGCACCACCGGCGCGGGCAAGGCAACCACCAGCCGCCCGGCAGCCAGACCGGCCAAGCCGGCGGCCCGCGCGGACAAGCCGGCCGCGACGCGCGCGAAGGCCCCGGCTCCGAGCCGGGCGAAGACCCCGGCGCCGAGCCGCGCCAAGACTCCGGCAGCGCCCGCGCGCAAGGCTGCGGCGGCGCCGGCGCGCCCGAAGGTGGCGGCTCCCGCCCGAACGAAGGCCGCGGCCCCCGCGTCCCGCGCCAAGGCCGCGCCCGCTCCGCGCAAGGCCGCCGCACCCGCCAGCCGCGCGAAGCCCGCGGCGCCCAGCCGTGCAACCTCCGCGGCGCCGAGCCGTGCCAAGCCCGGTGCGCCGAGCCGCGCCCCCGCGCCGGCCCCCCGCGCCAAGGCCGCGGCACCCGCGAGCCGCGCGAACGGAACGAGGGCGAGCACCCGCCCGGCCAGCACGAGCCGCGCCAAGCCCGCAGCACCCGCCCGCGCCACCCGCAGCGCCGCGCCCAAGGCCAGCGAGACCAAGGCGCCGCGGGCGGCGGCCAGCCGCTCCGCCGGTACGGCGACCAGGGCACCGGTGAACAAGGCAGCGGCGGCCAAGGCACCCGCCAGCAAGGCACCGGCGACCAGGGCAACGGCAAGCAAGGCACCGGCGAGCAAGGCACCGGCGAGCAAGGCACCGGCGAGCAAGGCACCGGCCGCGCGCAGCGCGAAGCCGGCCGCCCGGAGCGCAGCGCCGGCCCCTCGCGCCGCAACCCCCAAGGCGCCACCCCGCCCCGCCACCCGCAGCCGCGCCGCCGAGCCCGCGCCGCGCCCCACCCGCGCCCGCCGCGCGCCGGAGGCCGCGCCCGACCCCAACGCCGCCCGCATCGCGGAGCTAGAGGCGGATTCCGCCCCCACCCCGCGCAAGCGCGCCGCCGCCGAGGGGCCGAAGAAGCGCAAGGGCGCCAAGGCCGCGCCCCGCATCGCCCCCAGCCCGGACCGGCTGGAGCAGATCGTGCGCGCCGCCGTCGCCAGCCTTGAGGACGACAAGGCCGAGAACGTGGTGGTGCTGGACGTCGCCACCCGTTCCGCCTTCGCGGACCGCATGATCGTGGCCACCGGCCTCGCCGAGCGGCAGATCGAGGCGATGGCCCGGCATGTGGAGGAGGCGCTCGCCGAGCACGGCATCCGCCGCCTGCGCACCGAGGCCTCCCCGGATTGGGTGCTGCTCGATGCCGGCGACGTGGTGATCCACCTCTTCAAGCCCGAGGCCCGCGCCAACTACGCGCTGGAGCGCATGTGGGGCCCTGACAGTCCCGCGCCCGAGGAATCCTCCATGCCCGAGCCCGGCACCGCCGGCGCCACCGGGGACGAGGAGGGCGATAGCGAGCTGCGCTCGATCGATGAGGTGTGGAACGACGGGGACGACCTCACCGACGCGGATGCCGACGGCGACGGCGACGGCGACGGGGCCGCGGAGGAAGACGAGGACCAGGACTAGTCCGCATGGCGCCGCCCCTTCTCCTCGCCGTGGGCCGTGCCCGCGGCGGGCCGGAGGCGGCGCTCTTCGAGCATCACAACGCCCGCCTGCGCCCCGCCCTGGCGCTGCGCGAACTGCCCGAGGGCCGCGGCTCCCCCGCCGAGATCCGGCGGCGGGAGGGCGCGGCCATCCTCGCCGCCCTGCCTGAAGGGGCGCTCGCCATCGCCCTCGACCTCGGCGGGGAGATGCCGGACAGCGAGCGGTTGGCTGTGCTGACGGGGAAATGGGCCGAGGCCGCCCGCCCCCTCGCCTTCATCATCGGCGGAGCGGAAGGGCTGGACGAATCGGTGCTCGCCCGCGCCGACCAGCGCATCTCCCTCGGCCGCCTCACCTGGCCGCACATGCTCGTCCGCGGCCTGCTGGCCGAGGCCTTGTTCCGCGCGCAATGCATCCGCGCGAACCATCCCTATCACCGGGCCTGGCGGCCGGGCTGAATGCCTGCCGGCAGGTGTCCCCGGACTGTAAAAAAAGTAAAATCATTGCGATCAGGCGTTTTTCGGAGCAGGCTTGGGGAATGCTCGCCCTTGTCCTCGCCGCGCTGATCTGGATCGGGCTTCATCTCGGCATCGCCGGCACCTCGGCCCGCGCGGCCCTGGTGTCCCGGCTTGGCGAGAGCGGCTTCCGCGCGACTTTTTCCCTCGCCTCCGCCATCGCCATCACCCTGCTCATCCTTGCCTGGCGCGGCGCTCCGGGCGCGTTGCTCTGGGTTCCGCCCCGCCCATTGGGCTGGGCGCTGGTGCCCGTGATGCTCCTGGCCTTCATTCTCTTCGCCGGCAGTCTCATGGCCCGGAACCCGACCGCCGTCGGCCAGGGCGAGGCGCTTTCGGCCGAGCCGCAGGGCATGCTGCGGATCACGCGGCATCCCATGCTCTGGGCCTTCGCCCTCTGGGCCGCCGTGCATGTCGTGGGGAATGGCGACAGCGCCGGGCTGGTCTTCTTCGGCGCTTTCCTCCTCACCGCGCTGCTCGGCATGCCCTCGATCGACGCGAAGGTCGCGGCGCGCGACCCCGCCGCCTGGGCCGGCTTCGCGGCCCGCACCTCCATCCTGCCCTTCGGCGCGGTGGTGGCGGGGCGGAACCGGCTGGTCTGGCGGGAACTGGCGGCGCCGGCCCTGGTGGGCACCCTCGCCTGGGCTGCGGTGCTCCATTTCCACCCCCTGGCCTTCGGGGTTCCGGCCCTCCCGCCCTGAGACGCGCCGGGCCCTTGCATGCAGGGGCCGGGCTTGCGATCCCTTCGGGATTCCAGCGGCCGGAAGGGGTCCCGCATGACGCAACGCGATGGCCCGACGGCCGGCACCGCCCCGCATCCCGTCCTGGCCCATCGCTACACCAGGGCCGAGGAGCGGGAGGGCTTCGTCCGCGCGCTCTTCGATGCCACGGCCCCGCATTACGACCGCATCGACCGCATCTTCTCCCTCGGCACCGGCCCGGGCTACCGCCGCCGCGCCCTGCGGGACGCCGGGCTGCGGCCAGGCATGCGGGTGCTGGACGTGGCAGTGGGCACGGGGCTGGTGGCGCGGCAGGCCGTGGCCATCACGGGCAACCCCGCCCTCGTCACCGGGCTGGACCCCAGCGAGGGCATGCTGGTCGAGGCGCGGCGCGTCCTGCCCGGCGTCACCCTCATCCAGGGCCGGGCCGAGCGGATCCCGCTGCCGGACCACAGCGTGGATTTCCTCTCCATGGGCTACGCGCTGCGCCACGTGGCCGATCTCGGCGCCGCCTTCGCGGAGTACCGGCGCGTGCTGAAGCCGGGCGGCACGGTGCTGCTGCTGGAGATCGGCCGCCCCGAAAGCCGCCTGGCCCATCTGGTCGAGCGCTTCTACATGGGCGCCGTCATCCCCGCCCTGTGCTGGGTGGCCGCCCCGCGCCACCGCTCGGGTGAGCTGATGAAGTATTATTGGGAAACCATCGAGGCCTGCGTGCCGGCCGAGACCATCCTGGGCGCCCTGGGCAAGGCCGGCTTCACGAATGCCGCCTGCACGACCGAGCTGGAGGTCTTCCGGGCCTATACCGCCCGCGCCTGAAGGGGTGGCTTTCGCCCCCCCGGCTGGTCAAGCCCCCCGCCCCGGCGCTATGGCAGGCACCGCCGCGCAAGCAGAGGCCGTTCCCATGCCGCATCCCAAGCCTGTCATGCTCGCCATCCTGGATGGGTGGGGTTGGCGGGAGGAGCGGGCCGACAATGCCGTGGCCCAGGCGAGCACGCCGAATTTCGACCGGATCTGGGCCAGCTGCCCCCATGCCTTCCTGCGCACCTGCGGCCCCGATGTGGGCCTGCCGGAGGGGCAGATGGGAAATTCCGAGGTCGGCCACCTGAATATCGGCGCCGGCCGGATCGTCATGCAGGACCTACCCCGCATCGGCGCCGCCATCGCCGATGGCTCCATCGCCGGGCTGCCCGGCGTGGTGGAGCTGGGCGAGAAGCTGCGCGCCACGGGCGGCACGCTGCATCTCTGCGGCCTCACCTCCCCCGGCGGCGTGCACGCGCACCAGGACCACGCCCTCGCCCTGGCCCGGATCTTCACGGTCAAGGGCATTCGGGTCGCCGTGCATTGCTGGACCGATGGGCGCGACACCGGCCCGAAGGACGCCGCCTTCACCCTTCCCACCTTCGAGGCCGCCCTGCCCCCGGGGGCACGCATCGCCACCGTCACCGGCCGCTACTTCGCCATGGACCGCGACAACCGTTGGGAGCGCGTCTCCCAGGCCTGGCGCGCGATGGTGATGGCCGAGGGCGCGCCCGACTGGCCCGGCGCCGCCAGCGCGACCGAGGCCGTCCAGGCCGCCCATGCCGCCGGCAAGACCGACGAGTTCATCCCCGCCACCGTCCTGCCCGGCTATGCCGGCATGAGGGACGGCGACGCCGTGCTCTGCTTCAA
Source organism: Muricoccus roseus (assembly GCF_900141905.1). Taxonomy (GTDB): domain Bacteria; phylum Pseudomonadota; class Alphaproteobacteria; order Acetobacterales; family Acetobacteraceae; genus Roseomonas; species Roseomonas rosea. Next base: position 45,233 of record NZ_FQZF01000009.1, read on the forward strand.
CTTCCGCGCCGACCGGGTGCGGGAAATCCTCGCCGCGCTGGTAGACCCGAATTTCAAGGGCTTCGAGCGCCCCCGCGACCCCGCCCTCTGCGGCGCCCTGGGCATGACCGAGTATTCGGAGGCGCTGAAGCCCTTCCTCGGCACGATCTTCCCGCCGCAATCCATGGCCGACCTGCTCGGCCCCACCGTCTCCGCGGCCGGCATGACCCAGCTTCGCATGGCGGAGACGGAGAAGTACCCGCACGTCACCTACTTCCTGAACGGCGGAGAGGAGACGCCCTATCCCGGCGAGGACCGCATCATGGTCCCCTCCCCCAAGGTCGCGACCTACGACCTGCAGCCCGAGATGTCGGCGCCCGAGCTGTCCGCGAAGGCCGAGGCCGCCATCCGCTCCGGCCGCTACGACCTGATCGTGCTGAACTTCGCCAATGCGGACATGGTCGGCCATACCGGCAGCCTCCAGGCGGCCATCAAGGCCTGCGAGGCGGTGGATGCGGGGCTCGGCCGGATCCTGTCCGCCATCCGCGACATGGGGGGCGCCCTCCTCGTCACGGCCGACCATGGCAATGCCGAGATGATGCGCGACCCCGTCACCGGCGGCCCGCATACGGCACATACGCTGAACCCCGTGCCCGTCGTGCTCTTCGGCGGCCCTGCCGGCGCCGCGCTGCATGACGGCCGGCTGGCCGACCTCGCCCCGACCCTGCTCGCCCTGCTCGGCCTGCCGCAGCCGGCCGCCATGACGGGCCGCAGCCTGATGGAAGCGGGCCCGGGGTGACGCCGCGCGGCCGCCGCGCCGCCCCGACCGCCCCCGCCAAGCGGGCGCCGGCGCGCCGCCTGGGCCTGCCGGCCCTCGCGCTGCTCGCGCTCCTGCCTGCGCTTCCCGTGCCACGCGCCCAGGCACAGGCGGACCGGCAGAGCCTGGGAGAGGCCGAGCGCGAGGCCCGCAGCGCGCGCGGGGAAGCCGCCGCCGTCGCCCGCGAGGCCCGCAGCGCCGAGGCGGCCGAACGCGCCCTGGCACAGCGAAGGGCCGAGGCCGGGCGCCGCGCCGTGGCGGCCGAGGAGGCGGTGGTGGAGGCCGAGGCAAGGCTGGAGGCCGCCCAGGCCGCCCGCGACGAAGCCGAGGCGAACCTGACCCGCCGCGCCGAGACCCTGGCGCCGATGATTCCGGCCATGCGCCGCCTCGGCCTCTGGCCGGCCGAGACGCTCCTCGTCGTCCCCGCGCCGCCCGAGGAAGCCCTGCGCGGCGCGCTGATCCTGCGCGGCGTCGCCCGGCGCCTGGCCCGGGAGGCGGCCGAGTACCGCGGGGCCCGCGAGGAGGCCGCCCGCGCGACCGCGGCGCTGGCCGCGGAACGAACCCGCCTCGTCGCCGCCCGCGTCGCCGCGCGGGAGGCCGCCGAGGCGGTGGAGGCCGCCCTGGCCGAGGCCCGCGATCGCCGTGAGGCCGCCCGGGACGCCGAGGCCGCCGCCACCCGCCGCGCCGCCGCCGCCGCCGCCCAGGCCCGCGACCTCCGCGGCGCCGTGGAGCGCCTGGAGCGCGAGGCCCGCGCGCGGGAGGCCCGGGAACGCGCCGAAGCCGCGGCGCGCGAACGCGAGGCCGAGGCGCGGGAGCGTGCCGCCGAGGCCCGGCGCCGCGAGGCCGAGACCCGCTCCCGCACGGCCGAGGCGCGCGAGGCCCGGGATGCGGCGGCCCGCGCCGCCCGCGACGCCGAGCGCGAGGCGGAGGCCGCCCGGGACAGCGCCGATGCCGCCCGCGAACGCACGCGGGAAGCCTCGGCCAGCCAGCCCTCGCCCTCCCGCGGGGCGCCGGTGGCCGGGTCCATCCAGAAGGCCTTCGGCCAGGGCGGCGCGAACGGCCAGACCTGGTCCGCCCCGCCAGGCGCCCGGGTGGTCAGCCCCTGCGGCGGGCGTGTCGTTTTCGCCGGCCCGTTCAGAAGTTACGGGCAGATGTTGATTGTGGATTGCGGCGGCGGATACCATTTCGTCCTCGCCGGGCTCGACCGGCTGGACGCGGAGCCCGGGCAGCGCGTCCTGGCGGGCGAGGCGGTGGGAACACTTGGTAACGCCGGGGGGTCTGGCGGGGGTCGCGCGTCGCTCTACCTTGAATTGCGGCGCGGCGGCCGCGCCGTGGACCCGGCAGGCTGGACCGGCCGGGGTTGACCCGACCGGGGCGATCCGGCCGGCCGGGGCGGAATTCTTAACCGCTGGGCAGGATGCCCCGCGGCAAAATCGTGAAGCGCCGTGGCCTGCCGCGGCGAGAGGGGTGTGACGGATGCGTGATCCTGCTGGAGTGTCGTCCAAGCCGCGCTTCCGCTTGCGGGCGCTGGCCTCGGTCGCCGCGGCCTTCACCGCCGGCGCCATCGCCGGGCCCGTGGTCACGGCCTGGGCACAGGACGGCTCGCGGGCCGAGACGTACCGCCTCCTCAACCTCTTCGGCGACGTGTTCGAGCGCGTGCGCGCCGAATATGTGGAGCCGGTGAATGACCGCGAGGTCATCGAGAACGCGATCAACGGGATGCTGCAGGGGCTGGACCCGCACTCCTCCTACATGAACCTCCGCAATTTCCGCGACATGCAGGTGCAGACCCGCGGCGAGTTCGGCGGCCTCGGCATCGAGGTCAGCCAGGAGGCCGGCTATGTGAAGGTCATCTCGCCGATCGACGAGACGCCCGCGGCGCGGGCCGGCGTGAAGCCGGGCGACCTGATCACCCACATCAACGAGAAGACCACCCAGGGCCTGACCCTGCAGGAGGCGGTGGAGCAGATGCGCGGCGAGCGCGGCACCTCCATCCGCCTGACCATCCGGCGCGAGGGCACCGCGACCCCCATCGAGCTCTCCCTCACCCGCGAGACGATCCGCCCGCAGGTGGTGCGCGCGCGGCTCGAGGGCAACGACATCGCCTATATCCGCCTCACCTCCTTCAACGAGCAGACCGAGGTCGGCCTCCGCCGCGCCCTGTCCAACCTGCGCAGCCAGGCCGGCAGCAACGGGCTGAAGGGCATCGTCCTCGATCTGCGGAACAACCCGGGCGGGCTGCTGGACCAGGCGATCCAGGTCTCGGATGATTTCCTGGACCAGGGCGAGATCGTCTCCACCCGTGCCCGCCGGCCCGAGGACGCGCAGCGCTGGAACGCCCGCGGCGGCGACATCAGCGCCGGCCTGCCCGTGGTGGTGCTGGTGAATGCCGGCTCCGCCTCGGCCAGCGAGATCGTCGCCGGGGCCCTGCAGGACCATCGCCGCGCCATCGTCATGGGCGTGAAGAGCTTCGGCAAGGGCTCGGTCCAGACCGTCATGCCCCTGCCGGGCAACGGCGCCATCCGCCTGACCACGGCGCGCTACTACACGCCCTCCGGCCGCTCCATCCAGGCCACCGGCATCCAGCCCGACATCGAGGTGCTGGCGCAGCGCGAGGACGCCCAGCAGAACCGGGAGCGGGACCGCGAGGCCGATCTGAATCGTGCCCTGCGGAACGACAGCAGCGCCACCGGCGCCAATGCCCGCCCGCCTGCGCCGCTGCCGCCGCTGAACCTGCCTGCGGGCGTGGTGCAGGCCGTCCAGCGCCTCCCGGCCGAGGGCGCCCCCGCCTTCGACCCGACCAAGCCGGAGACGGACCACCAGCTCCAGCAGGCGCTCGGGCTGCTGCGCAACATGGCGGCCGGCCAGCCGCAGCGCCGCGCCAGCCGCTGATCGCCGGAGACGCCGAAGCCCATCATGAAGGCCCTCGGCGTCTTCTGGCTGGTCGTGCTGGCTGCTCTCGGCGCCGGGGCCTACGCCCTGCACCGGGCGGGCCCGCCCGAGGGCGGGATTCCCGCCTCCCTCACCCGCGCGGCGGATGGCGGCGTGGCCGCCAACGACAATGCCGGAACGCCGCCCGCGCCGGCCCCGCCGCCGCCGGGCGATCCTGTCGCACCCATCCCACCGCCGCCCCAGGCGGCGAACGACAACGCCCCACCCGCGCCCGTCAGGCCGCCAGAGCCGCCGGAGCCCGTGCCGCCCCCGGCTGCGTCCGCGCCAGACCCCACCCCGGCCCGCCCGCCCCCGCCTGCCCGGGCCGCCGCCGCCGCGCCAGCGCCCACCACACCAGCGCCCACCGCACCGGCACCCGCGCCCACCGCGCCTGCACCTGCCACGCCAACCCCGGCGCCACCGCCGGCGCCGTCTCCTGCTTCGGTGCTGCCGGCCGCCCCGCCGGCGGCGCCGCCGCCCGCCCCGCCGGTCGCGGCTCCCCCTTCCGCCCCCGTGTTGGAAGCGCCGCCGAGCGCGCCGGAGCCGCCCCCACTGCCTGCGCCCGCCACCCGGGCCGAGGCGCCGGCCGACCGCCCCATCCCGCCGCCCGATCCCAGCCTGCAGGAACCCTCCCGCCACGGGCCCATCCCACGGCTCGGGCCGGAGGGCCGCACCTCCATCCGCTACTACGCGCGTCCCTTTGACCGGGCGGAAAGCCGCCCCAGGATCGGGCTGGTGGTGGGCAATCTCGGCCTTTCCGCCGCCCTCTCCGAAGAGGCGATCCGCCGGTTGCCGCCGGAAGCCGGCCTTGCCTTCTCGCCCTATGGGAGCCGCCCCGCCCCGCTGCTCGAACGCGCCCGTGCCCGGGGCATGGAGGTGCTCAGCGCCCTGCCGCTGGAGCCCGCCAACTACCCGATGAACGACCCCGGCGACCGCGCCCTGCTAACCACCCTGCCCCTGGCCGAGAATGCCGACCGGCTGGCCTGGGTTCTGTCCCGCATCGGTGGCCAGGTGGGCGCCATCGGTGCGCTGGGCCCTATGCGGGGGGAGCGCTTCGCCGCGCTGCCGGAATCCATCGGCGGCGTGCAGGACGTGCTGCGGCAGCACGGGCTCCTCTACATCGATCCCCGCCCCGGCGTGCCCAACCCGCCCCGCGCCTGGGGCCGCAGCGTGGACCTGGTTGTGGACGAGCCCGCCACGCGCAGCGAGATCGACCGCCGCCTGGCGGAGCTGGAGCGGATCGCGCGGGAGCGTGGCTCGGCCCTCGGCCTTGCCGCCGATGTCTCCCCCGTGCTGGTGGACCGCGTGGCCGCCTGGGCCGCCGGGCTGGGGGAGCGCGGGCTGGTCATGGCCCCCGTGACCGCACTCGTCCGCCGCCCCGAGGACCTTCCCCGGAACTGACCCCGGAACCGAGATGACCCAACTGCCCCTGCGCCCGAATGTCGGCGCCTGCCTGTTCAACCGCGAAGGCCTGGTGCTGGTCGCCCGCCGCGCCGACCAGCCCTCCGGCGAGGCTCGGTCCGGCGTATGGCAGCTCCCCCAGGGCGGGCTGGACCCCGGCGAGGACCCGGAACGCGCCGTGCTGCGCGAGCTCTCCGAGGAGATCGGCACGCGCAATGCCACCGTGATGGGGCGCATGGCCGAATGGCTGGATTACGACCTGCCCGCCCATCTCATCGGCAAGGCGCTGGGCGGGAAGTATCGTGGCCAGACCCAGATGTGGTTCGCCCTGCGCTTCCTGGGCGAGGATTCCGACATCCGCCTCGACGCCGACGCCCACCAGGAATTCGACGCCTGGCGCTGGCTCCCGCTCGCTGAGCTGCCCAGCATCGCCGTGCCCTTCCGCCGCCCGATCTATGAGCGGCTGGCCCGGGACTTCGCCCGCTACGCCATCCCGGGCTGAAGGCGCGCCTCTGTTCTGGGCCGTCGGTCTGTCCCGGGGAGAGGAAGAAAGAATTCTTCCTCTCCCCGGACCCCTCACCATCATCTTTTTCTTCGAGTTTGAATTCGCTCGGCTGACGGTGCGCCTCGGGTCCACGACCCGAGGCGACTGCAAAGGCAGGAACAGGCGCCCGCCAACCAGAGACCCCACGGATCCGGACTATCCACGGCAGTCAGACGGGGTTCCAAGGGCCTAAGGCCCTTGGCGGGTGAGGTCCGGAGAGGGCAGCGCCCTCTCCGGGGAGCCCGCGAAGGCCGGGACCTCACCCAGCGAAGGCGCGGGCCATGACCCGCCACATCTCCTTACGGTTGTATTCCCAGTCCAGCGGCAGGCCCCGATGCAGCTTGCCGTCGGGCCGGGCCACCGCCGGGTCGGTGACCAGCCAGGAGTAGCGGTCCACCAAACCCCAGGTGAGGAAGCTCTTCACTCCCGCGCCGATCGCCGCCGCCATGAAGGCGCCGGCGCGCTCGGCCACTAGCGCGTCCCGGGCCGGGAAGCCCTCGGGGATCGCATTGGCCTCCCGGATGTCCAGCTCCGTCACGAGCACGGAGAGGCCTTCGGCCCGGATGTCGCGGATGAAGCGGGCGAAGACATCGGGGTTGAAGGGCCGGTTCATCTGCAGATGCGCCTGGATGCCTACCGCGTCGATCGGCACCCGACGGCGCACGAGGTCCCGCACCAGCTTCAGAAGGCGGCGGCGCTTCTCCTCCGCCCAGGGCGTGTCCTCCTCCACCCCGTAGTCGTTCAGCACCAGCCGCAGCGTCGCATCCTGCTCCCGCGCGAGGCGGAAGGCAGTCTCGATGTAGCCGGGCCCGAGGGCGCGGAAGAACGGGGAGTTGCGGAACTCGCCTTCGGCCTGTGGCGTGTCGCTGCCCGGCGGGTCCGCAATGGGCTCGTTCACCACGTCCCAGTCCCGGATGCGCAACCGCGTCGTGGACAGCACGCGCGCGATATGCGCCGCCATCACGCCACGGGCGCGCGTCTGCCCCTCGCCCATGGCGGCCACGGCCCAGTCGGGGAAGGAGTCGTGCCAGACCAGCGCATGGCCGCGCACCGTCCGGCCCCGTGCCTGCCCCCAGTTGAGGATGGCGTCGAGCCCGGCGAAGTCGAACTCGCCCTCGCGCGGCTGAAGGGTGGACCACTTCCCCTCGAATTCCGGCACCAGGATGCCGGCCTCCCGCTCGAAGGCGGCGGCATAGAGCGGGTCGGTGGCCAGGAGGTTCGCCTGCACCGCCGCACCGAAGGAGAAGCCGCGATCGCGCGCAATCTGCCACAGGCCGGGCGGAGGGTTCAGATCCGGGCTGCCGGGCTGGGCGCGGGCGCAGCCGCTCATCCCGGCCGCCATGGCCGAGCCGAGGATCATGCGCCGCGACGTGCTCCCCGCCGGGGAGGACGGGGAGCGCGACATCTCAGGCGGCCGCCCCCCGGGCGGGGGCGTTCTCGTTGGCGGCCTTGATCAGCGCCTGCCGGTACTTCTCCCGCCGCCATTGCAGCAGCTTCCAGGCCCCCTTGGCCGCCATGTCGGAAAGCCGCCCGCGCGGCTCCAGCCCGATGGATTTGAAGATCATGCCCATCCCGCGCTCGATATGGCGGAAGCGGTAGAAGGCCATCGCCCGGCCCATATAGCCCGTGATGCAGCGGTCATGGCTGTAGGGCGTGTCCGCGGTCTCGTTGCCGCAGTGATAGGCAAAGGCCAGCTCGTCATCCTCGGATTCCCCGATCCGGCCGGCGGCGACGCGCAGGCGCTTGGGGAAGGAGAGCTTCTCGCGGGCCAGGTAGCGCTTCATATGGTCGTAGAAGAGCTTGAAGTGCCGGTACTCGTCTGCCGCGATCAGGCGACAAACCTGCTTCAGCACCGGCTCCTCGGTGCTGTCGCCCAGCGCGGTGTAGTAGGAGGACGTACCAGTCTCGACCATGCAGCGGGCGATCAGCTCGCCCGTGCGGGAGCCGCGGATGGAGGCGTCCGCCTTCACGTCGATCTTGTAGCCGGCCCGGTAGCGGCTGAACGCCTCGTCGAAAGACCAGCCGGGATCGGCCAGTTCGCCCCACTTGCCCAGCGCGTCGCCATGCTGGACCTCCTCCACCGCCCAGTTGTCGGCGGCCTGGCGGAAGTCGGGATCCCCGACGAAGACGTTGTTGAGGTAGACCGCGTAATCGACGCCGTTCTTCTCGACGAGGGCGGCAGCCTTCACCAGCGGGATGATCTCGGGGTCTACCTTCGACGGGTCGAAGCTGTCCCAGGCGATCTGGTCGAGGGTCCAGTGCTTCATGTGCTTCCCGGCCTTCAGCGCGATTCCTGCGGCCCATCATAGCGCAACGGGGCGGCCCGAGGTCAGGCCGCCCCGTCGGGCATGACAGGCACGTGACACATCTCGCGGCACGAGCGGGCGGTTTCAACCACCCGCCGGGCCGGTTCAGGCGGCCTGGGCCGCCTCCTCAGGCGGCTTGGGCCGCCTCTTGCATGGCGCGGGCGGCCATCACGCGGTCCATGGCCTTCTCCCGGATCTCCGGCGCGTCATTCGTGGCGGCGGCCAGAGCGGCCTCCGCCTCGGCGACGCGCTGGGTTGCGGCGGCGCGGGAGAGGGTGGCGACCGGGGTCGCCTCATCCGCCAGCACCGTCACGCGGGTCGGGGTGATCTCGGCGAAGCCGCCCATGATGAAGAGGCGCTCGGTCTCCCGCCCGCCCTCCGTCACCCGGATCACGCCGCCCTTGAGGGCGACGATCATCGGGGCATGGTTCGGCAGCACGCCCATATCGCCTTCGACCGCCGGGATGACGGCCATCTCGACGGGACGCGAGAGGAGCAGGCGCTCCGGGCTCACCAGCTCGAGGTCGAAGGTCGCCATGATCTTACGCCGAAACCTTCAGCGTCTCGGCCTTCTTCACGGCCTCCTCGATGGTGCCGACCATGTAGAAGGCGGCCTCTGGGAGGTGGTCGTACTCGCCGGCCACGATGCCCGCGAAGGAGCGGATCGTATCCTCGAGCTTGCAGAAGACGCCCGGCGTGCCGGTGAACACCTCGGCCACATGGAAGGGCTGGGAGAGGAAGCGCTGGATCTTGCGCGCGCGCGCCACGATCAGCTTGTCCTCTTCCGAGAGCTCGTCCATGCCCAGGATGGCGATGATGTCCTGCAGCGACTTGTAGGTCTGCAGGACGCGCTGCACCTCGCGGGCCACGCGGTAGTGCTCCTCGCCCACCACGCGCGGGTCGAGCGCGCGGGAGGTGGAGTCCAGCGGGTCCACGGCCGGGAAGATGCCCAGCTCGGCGATGGAGCGGTTCAGCACCGTCGTCGCGTCCAGGTGGGCGAAGGAGGTGGCCGGGGCCGGGTCGGTCAGGTCGTCGGCGGGCACATAGATGGCCTGCACCGAGGTGATCGAGCCCTTCTTCGTGGAGGTGATGCGCTCCTGCAGCGCGCCCATGTCGGTGGACAGGGTCGGCTGATAGCCCACCGCGGAGGGGATGCGGCCGAGCAGCGCGGACACCTCGGCGCCCGCCTGGGTGAAGCGGAAGATGTTGTCGATGAAGAAGAGCACGTCCTGGCCCTGCTCATCGCGGAAGTACTCCGCCATGGACAGGCCGGAGAGGGCGACGCGCGCGCGCGCGCCCGGCGGCTCGTTCATCTGGCCATAGACCAGCGCCACCTTGGAACCCTCGGTGCCGCCGTTCTCGCCGAGCTTGATGACGCCGGCGTCGATCATCTCGTGATAGAGGTCGTTGCCCTCGCGGGTGCGCTCGCCCACGCCGGCGAAGACGGACACGCCGCCATGCCCCTTGGCGATGTTGTTGATCAGCTCCTGGATCGTCACGGTCTTGCCGACGCCGGCGCCGCCGAACAGGCCGATCTTGCCGCCCTTCAGGTAGGGGGCGAGCAGGTCCACCACCTTGATGCCCGTCACCAGGATTTCGGCCGCGGTGGCCTGGTCCTCGAAGGAGGGGGCCTCGCGGTGGATGGTGTAGGTCTTGTCGTGCGGGACCGGGCCGCGCTCGTCGATCGGCTCGCCGATGACGTTCACGATGCGACCCAGCGTGCCCTCGCCGACGGGCACGGCGATGCCCTTGCCCGTGTCCACCACCTCGGTGCCGCGGACCAGGCCGTCGGTCGTGTCCATGGCGATGGTGCGCACGGTGCGCTCGCCGAGATGCTGCGCGACCTCGAGGACGAGGGTGCGCTCGCCCACCATGGTGGTCAGCGCGTTCTGGATGTTCGGCAGCTCGGAGGGGAACTGCACGTCCACGACGGCGCCGAGGACCTGGGTGACCTTGCCGACGTTGTTCTTCATGGGTTGGCTCCTGTCAGACCGCTTCAGCACCGGAGATGATCTCGATCAGCTCCTTGGTGATGTTGGCCTGTCGCGTGCGGTTGTAGTTGAGCGTCAGCCTGTTGATCATGTCGCCGGCGTTGCGGGTGGCGTTGTCCATCGCGGTCATCTGGCTTCCATAGAAGCCGGCCGCGTTCTCCAGCAGCGCACGGTAGATCTGGATGGCGAGGTTCTTGGGCAGCAGCGCCGCCAGGAGTTCCTCCTCGCTCGGCTCGTACTCGTAGAGGGCCGGCAGCTCGCCCGCGGCGGCGGGGGCGGCGGCCGTGTCATTCGCGGGCAGCGGGGCGGGGATGAGCCGCTGCTCGCTCGCCACCTGGCTGATCACGCTCTGGAAGCGGTTGTAGATCAGCGTACAGACGTCGAACTCGCCCGCCTCCAGCATCGCGGTGATGCGGGTGGCCAGCTCGTCGGCCTGCTCGAAGCCGATGCGCTTGACGTTGTGGTAGCTGACCTCGCCGACGAAGCGGCTGCCGAACTCGCGCTTGAGGTAGGTCGCGCCCTTGCGGCCCACTGTCAGCAGCTTCACCGTCTTGCCCTCGGCCTCCAGCGCGCGGATGCGGGCGCGCGCGAAGCGGCCGGCATTCGTGTTGAAGGGGCCGGAAAGGCCGCGCTCGGCCGTCACCACGACCAGCAGGTGGACCTGGTCGCGCCCCGTGCCGATCAGCATCTTCGGCGCATCGGGGCTATCCGCCACCGCCGCGCCGAGGGAGGCGAGCATGCGCTCCATCCGCTGGGCATAGGGTCGCGCCGCCTCCGCCTGCGCCTGGGCGCGGCGGAGCTTGGCGGCGGCGACCATCTTCATCGCCTGCGTGATCTTGCGCGTGGACTTCACGCTGTTGATGCGACCGCGCAGGTCCTTGAGGCTGGCCATGGAGGCTCTCCGCTCCCTCCCGGCTCAGCCGAAGGACTTGGCGAAGCCGTCGAGGAAGGCAGCCAGAGCCTTGTCGTTATCGCCGGTGATCTGCCCGCTGCTGCGGATCGATTCCAGGATCTCGGGCTTGGCGGCCTTCAGCTCGGACAGCATGCGGCTCTCGAACTCGCCGACGCGGTTCACGGGCACCTTGTCCAGGTAGCCGCGCGTGCCGGCGAAGATCGCCACCACCTGCTCCTCCACCGGAACCGGCGCGTACTGGGGCTGCTTCAGCAGCTCGGTCAGACGCGCGCCGCGGGCCAGCAGGGCCTGGGTGGAGGCGTCGAGGTCCGAGGCGAACTGGGCGAAGGCCGCCATCTCGCGGTACTGCGCCAGCTCCAGCTTGATCTTGCCGGCCACCTGCTTCATCGCCTTGATCTGCGCCGCCGAGCCCACGCGGGACACGGAGAGGCCGACATTCACGGCGGGGCGGATGCCCTTGAAGAACAGCTCGGTCTCCAGGAAGATCTGGCCGTCCGTGATCGAGATCACGTTGGTCGGGATGTAGGCGGACACGTCGCCCGCCTGCGTCTCGATCACCGGCAGCGCCGTCAGCGAGCCGAGGCCGGCGGCCTCACCCATCTTGGCCGCGCGCTCCAGCAGGCGGGAGTGCAGGTAGAACACGTCGCCCGGATAGGCCTCGCGGCCCGGCGGACGGCGCAGCAGCAGCGACATCTGGCGGTAGGCGACGGCCTGCTTGGAGAGGTCGTCGTAGAAGATGACCGCGTGCATGCCGTTGTCGCGGAAGAACTCGCCCATGGTGCAGCCGGTGTAGGGCGCCAGGAACTGCATCGGGGCCGGGTCGGAGGCCGTGGCGGCCACGACGATCGAGTACTCCATCGCGCCGCGCTCCTCGAGGGTGCGGACGAGCTGGGCGACGGTGGAGCGCTTCTGGCCGATCGCGACGTAGATGCAGTAGAGCTTCTTGCTCTCGTCGCCCTGCGCGTTGATCGGCTTCTGGTTCAGGATCGTGTCGATGATGACAGCGGTCTTGCCCGTCTGGCGGTCACCGATGACCAGCTCGCGCTGGCCGCGGCCGATCGGGATCAGGCTGTCGATCGCCTTGATGCCGGTCTGCATCGGCTCGTGCACGGACTTGCGCGGGATGATGCCCGGCGCCTTCACCTCGACGCGCGAGCGCGTCACGTCGGTGAGCGGGCCCTTGCCGTCGATCGGGTTGCCGAGGCCATCGACCACGCGGCCGAGCAGGCCACGGCCCACGGGCACGTCCACGATCGTGCCGGTGCGGGAGACGGTGTCGCCCTCGCGGATGCGGCTGTCGTCACCGAAGACCACGATGCCGACATTGTCGGTCTCGAGGTTCAGCGCCATGCCGCGCACGCCGGCGGAGGGGAACTCCACCATCTCGCCGGCCATGACGTTCTGCAGGCCGTAGCAACGGGCGATGCCGTCACCGACCGTCAGGACGGTGCCGACCTCGGCCACATTGGCGTCGGTGTCGAAGCCAGCAATCTGCTGCTTCAGGATGTCGGAAATTTCGGCGGGACGGATGTCCATGGTCAGGCGGCCCCCTTCATGGCGTAGCTCAGGCGCTGAAGCCTGGACTTGATGGAAGTGTCATAGAGGCGGGACCCGATCTTCACGATCAGGCCGCCCAGGATGGACGGGTCCACTGTCTCGGACAGGCGGACATTCGAAAAGCCAGCCTCGGTGAGGCGGGCCACGATCTGGGTGCGCTGGGTGGCGTTCAGCGGGTGCGCCGTGGTCACCTCGGCGGCCTGCTGCCCGCGCTGCTCGGCCAGCAGGAGGCCGAAGGTGGCCAGGACGGAGGGAAGCTCCACCAGGCGACGGTTGGCGATGAGCACGCCCACCATGTTCTTCACGTCCCCGCCGATCCCGGCGCGGTCCAGCACGGCGAAGGCGCCGGCCTGCTGGGCCTTCGCGCCCAGGCGCGGGTCGTCGAGGAAGGCGCGGAAGCCGGCATCGTCCCGCGCCAGGGAGGCGAGGTTCTCGACATCGGTCGCGACGGCATCGACCGTCTTCTTGTCCTTGGCCAGCTCCAGCAGGGCCAGGGCGTAGCGCTGCGCGACGCCGCCCGTGCGGGGGCCGGAGGCCTTGTTCTGGGGCTGGTCGTTGGCGGCTGCTTCGGAGGCCACTGGCGATCCCGTTCGAGGGGTTGGTGAGGACCCGTCGGCCCGCTCCGCGCCCGCGGCGCCGGGCTGGCGTCACAGGGGTTTCACGGACCTGCGCGAGACGCCCCGGGGAATCCCCCCAGGCGCTGGCGCGCGCCCCTTAACATGATGCAATGCGGCGCGGCAATCGCCTGGATCGGAACGATCCGCCGCTCCGCGCGGCTTCCGTGCCCCCGGCCGTCGGGAAGCGCCCCGGGGAAGGTTGGAAGATGGTGATGCGAGGGGCCAATGGAACCCTCCCCCCTGCTGAGACGCTTCATATCCGACGGGTGGCGGCGCGGTGGCGCCGCGCAGGCCCGGCTTTGAACGACAAACCTCCGAAGGGGGCGACCATGGACAAGGACAGGACCGACCAGAAGCGGGACCAGGAGACGAATTCCTGGGTTTCCGACCTCAAGCCCGGCGCGGGCAGCCAGGCCAAGGCCGACAAGGCGGTCGAGGATAGCTTCCCCGCCTCGGACCCGGCGAACATGAACACCGGCACCACCGGCTTCATCGCGCCGGATGGCGAGGACCTGGGCAAGAAGACCGACGAGGGCGGCGGCGAGGCCGGCACCCGCTCGGGCGGCAAGCCCTAAGCCCATGGCCGACCCCAAGGTCCAGGAAACGCCGGAGGCACGGCGGCTGCGGGAGACGGGGGGCTGGGAAGGCGGCCCGCAGCCCGGAATCGGCCCGGGATCCGAGCTGGACGAGGCCCTGGAGAAGGACCCCACCCATGCCGATCCCGCGACGCACTCCCCCCTGCCCGGATTCGTGGACCATCCGGACGAGACGGAGAGCCTGATCGAGGGCGAGGGCGTGGCCAACGCCCGCAACGCCATCGAGAGCCTGCCCCGCCAGGGCTGAGGCAGGACGGACGCCTGGAGGCCCGCCCCGGATGCATTCCGGGGCGGGCCGAGGCGTGCCTAGAGAAAGCTCACCGGGTCCACATCCACCTGCACCCGCACGGCATTCGGCACCTCCACGCGGGAAAGCCACTCCCGCAGGAGCGGCTGGACCGCGACATCCCGCCGGGCCTTCAGCAGCAGCCGGCGCCGGTGGCGGCCGCGCAGCATGGCCAGCGGTGCCGGGGCCGGGCCGAGCACCTGCACGCCATCGCCACCCGGCGCGGCCAGGCCCAGGTCCCGCGCCACCCGGTCGGCCGCGCGCTCATCCTCCGAACTGACAATCAGCGCCGCCAGCCGGCCGAAGGGCGGCCAGCCGCCGGGACGGCGTGCCTCCGCCTCCTCGGCCATGAAGGCCGGCAGGTCGCCGGAGACGAGGGCCTGCATCACCGGGTGGTCCGGGTTCCAGGACTGCAGCATCACTCGCCCCGGGCTTTCCGCGCGTCCCGCGCGGCCCGAGACCTGGTGCAGCAGCTGCACGGTGCGCTCCGCCGCCCGCAGGTCCCCGCCCGCGAGCCCGAGATCGGCATCCACCACCCCCACCAGGGTCAGATGGGCGAAATGCCAGCCCTTGGCGACGATCTGCGTCCCGATCAGCAGGTCCACCTCCCGGTCCGCGATCTGCCGCGCGGCTTCCGCCGCCGCCGCCGGGCCGGGGATGGTATCGCTGGCCATCACCAGGCGGCGGGCATCGGGGAAAAGGATCGCCGCCTCTTCCTGCACCCGCTCCACCCCCGGCCCGATGGCCGTCAGGCTCCCCTCGGCGCCGCATTCCGGGCAGTGCTGGGGGATCGGCTCGGCATGGCCGCAATGGTGGCATTGCAGGCGCCGCTGCGCCCGGTGCTCCACAAGCCAGGCCGTGCAATTGGGGCAGCGGATGCGGTGCCCGCAGGTGCGGCACAGCGTCATCGGCGCGTAGCCCCGGCGGTTGAGGAACAGCATGGCCTGCTCCCCCCGCGCCAGGGTCTCGTTAATGGCCTCGATCAACGGCGGGGCGATGAAGCGGCCCCGCTCCGGCGGCACCTTCCGCAAATCCAGCACCGTCACCTCCGGCAGGCCCGCGCTGCCATGGCGGCGGGGCAGGTTCACCGCGGCATAGCGGCCCTGCTCGGCGTTGGTCAGCGTCTCCAGGCTGGGCGTGGCGGAGACGAGGACGCAGGTGGCCTCGGCCATCCGCGCCCGCACCACGGCCATGTCCCGGGCGTGGTAGATGACTCCGTCCTCCTGCTTGAAGGCGGTCTCGTGCTCCTCGTCCACGATGATGAGGCCGAGATCGGGGAAGGGAAGGAACAGGGCCGAGCGGGCGCCGACCAGCACCGCCGCCTCCCCATCCGCCACCGCGCGCCAGGTGGCCCGGCGCAGCCGGCCCGACAGCTCGGAATGCCAGATGGCCGGCGCACAGCCGAAGCGCGCCTTGAAGCGGTCCAGCCACTGGGAGGAGAGCGCGATCTCGGGCAGCAGCACCAGCGCCTGCCGGCCCTGGCGGAGGCATTCCGCCACCGCGTCCAGATACACCTCGGTCTTGCCCGAGCCCGTCACCCCCGCCAGCAGCGTGACGCCGAAGGCCCGCTTCGCCACGGATTCGCGCAGGACGGCCGCCGCCTCCTCCTGCTCCTCGGCCAGGGAAGGCCCGGGATGCTCCGGGTCGGGCCGGGTGAAGCTTCGGGGCCGCGGCAGCAGCGCGGGCTCGATCAGCCCCTGATCGGCCATGCCGCGCAGCACGCCGGTCGAGACCTCCGCCTCATCCGCGATATCGGCCCCGGCCCGGGGCTCGCCGGGCTCCATCACGTCCAGCACGCGGCGGCGCTGGGGGGTCATGCGGTAGCCCGGGGCGCCACCCTGCGCCGCCTCCCCGGCGGCCGAGAGCTTCCATCCCGCCTGCTGGCCCGGCGGCTCGAGCGCGGAGGGCACGGACATCGCCATGCGCAGCACGGCGCCAGGCGGCGAGAGGGTATAGGCGGCCACCCACTCCACGAAGCGGCGCAGCGCGGGCCTCATCGGCGGCGCGGGCAGGACGCCGATGATGTCGCGCAGGCGCCCCTCGGCCAGCTCCGGGTCGGGCTCGCCATCCCACACCACGCCCAGCATCTCTCGCCCGCCCAGTGGCACGGCGACGAAGCTGCCGATTTCCGGTAGGGGCGCGCCGTTCGGCACGCGGTAGTCATAGGCGCCGCCACTCGGCGTATCGAGCGGCAGGGGGAGCAGGACGCGGATGCGCCGCGCGGGTGGGCCCTTGGGCGCGGCACCCCGCCGTTTGCCCTTCCCCGTCGCCGCCGGGGCGGACACAAGCCCTTCCCCGAACAGCCCGCCGTCGAAGGAGGGTTCCTTGGCGCTGGACTCGGCCTCTTCCATCGCTATTGATCCGCCCCTGACAGGCCACCCAGGACCGAGCTCATGAAATTCTTCGTCGACACCGCCGAGGTCTCCGAAATCCGCGCCCTCGCCGAGAGCGGGCTGCTCGACGGCGTCACCACCAACCCCTCCCTGATCGCCAAGTCCGGCCGCCCGATGGCCGAGGTGATCAAGGAGATCTGCGACATCACCCCCGGCCCCGTTTCCGCCGAGGTCACGGCCACGGATTACGACGGCATGATGCGCGAGGGCGAGCATCTCGGCCGCATCGCATCCAACGTGGTCATCAAGCTGCCGCTGACCGAGGCGGGGCTGCGCGCATGCAAACATATGGTGAACAACGGGGTGATGGTCAACGTGACCCTTTGCTTCTCCGCGGCCCAGGCGCTGCTCGCGGCCAAGGCGGGGGCCACCTATATCTCCCCCTTCGTCGGGCGGCTGGACGATATCGGGCAGGACGGCATGCAACTCATCGCCGATACCGTGCAGATCTATGACAACTACCCCGCCCTCCGCACCGAGGTGCTGGTGGCCTCCATCCGCCACCCCATCCACCTGATCCAGGCGGCCAAGCTCGGCGCCCATGTCGCCACCCTGCCGCCCTCGGTCATCAAGTCCCTCTACAAGCACCCGCTGACCGACAAGGGGCTGGAGACCTTCCTGGCGGACTGGAAGAAGACCGGCCAGTCCATCCTCTAACTCCCCTGTAGCGCCGGGGGCCGGGGGCGATTCGCCTCCCCCGGCCCGCCCTGGCACAGTGCCCGCCATGACCCGCCCCGCCCCCCAGCCAGAGGAGCCGAACCGCGAGGCCGAGGCGGCGCGGGTGGCGACCTACCTGGCCGCCCATCCGCGCTTCCTCGCGGAACGGCCCGGCCTCTACCGCGCCCTGCACCCACCCCAGCGCGTGCATGGGGAGAACCTGGCCGACCACATGGCCGCCCTCCTGGCCGCCGCCCGCGCCGAAACCGGCGCCGTCGCGGAGGTGGCACGGGGCGCGCAGGACCTGACCCTGCGTGCTGCCCTCGCCGTGACCGCCCTGATCGGCGCCGCGGATCCCCTGGCCGTGGTCTCGGCCGAATGGCCCGACCTGCTCGGGCTGGAGAGCGCGGCGCTGGCGGAGGAAGGCCCCCCCTCCCCTTCCCTGCGCGCCCTGCCGGACGGCGCCATCGCCCGGCTGACCGACGGCCGCGAGGTGCTGCTGCGCGACGCCCCCGCCGAGGCCGCGCTGCTGCATGGTGAGGCCCATCCGCTGATCACCCGCGATGCGCTCGCGCTGCTGCCCGGCTCCTATCCGCGCCTGCTCGTGCTCGGCGCGCGGGAAGCGGGGCGGCTGCCGCTCCGGGGCGCCACCGCGCCGCTGCGCCTGCTGGCCCATGCGCTGGCCCGGGCACTGGATACGACGCCCGGGACAAGCGCGTGATCGCCCCCCTCGCCGCCCGGGAAGCCTTCCTGGAATGGCTGGCGCAGGAGCGCCGCGCGAGCCCGGAAACCGTGGAGGCCTATGGCCGCGACGTGGCGGAGCTGCTCGGCTTCCTCGCGAACCACCAGGGCGAGGAACCGGATCTCGCGGCCCTGCGCCTGGCCGACCTGCGCGCCTTCCTCGCCCACCGCGCCGCGCAGGGCATCGGCGCCTCCTCCCGCGCGCGGCAGCTCTCGGCCATCAAGACCTTCCTGCGCTTCCTCGTCCGCCGCCACGGGCTGGCGCCCCTGCCGCTGGGCGGGCTGACCGGCCCGCGCCGCAAGCCGCCCGTGCCGCGCGCCCTCACCGAATCCCAGGCCCGCACCGCCACCACCGACAGCGCCGAGGACAGCCCGGCCATGGCGGCACGGAACCAGGCCCTCTTCACCCTTCTCTATGGCTGCGGCCTCCGCATCTCCGAGGCGCTCTCCCTCGACATGCGCGACGCGCCGCGCGCCGGGGTGGGGCTGCGCGTCATGGGCAAGGGGCGCAAGGAACGCGTGGTGCCCGTGCTGCCGGCGGTGGAACAGGCCATGGCCGAATGGCTGCGCCACCGAGGCCCGGCCACACCCGACGCGCCCCTCTTCACCGGCGCCAAGGGCGGGCGGCTGAACCCCGGTGTCGCCCAGCGCGCGCTGCGCGACCTGCGCCGCGCGACCGGCCTGCCCGAACACACCACGCCGCACGCCCTGCGCCACTCCTTCGCCACCCACCTCCTGGGCGGCGGCGCGGACCTCCGCGCCATCCAGGAACTGCTGGGCCATGCCAGCCTCTCCACCACCCAACGCTATACGGGCGTGGACCAGGCCGGACTGCTGGACACCTGGCGCCGGGCACATCCCCGCGCGGACTGATCCGCCTTGTCCTGATGTGCTGGTCTGCCCCGGGGAGAGGGAAGAAGGAATTCTTCCTCTCCCCGGACCCGTCGAAGGCAGTGCCTTCGACCATCATCTTTTTCTAGACGTTTGGAATCACCAGGGCTGACGGTGCGCCTGAGGTGGATGACCTCAGGCGACTGCAACGGCAGAACAGGCCCCCGCAACCCGAGACCCCTTCAATCCGGGGCATCCACGGCAGTCAGACGGGGTTCCAAGGGCCTCAGGCCCTTGGCGGGGCGAGGGCAGAGCCCTCGAACGGAAACCCACCCCACCCTGATTGCGCCCCCGCATCGGCCGGGCCCATGATCCTGGCCAGGGATCATCCTGGGGAAACGACCATGCGCACTCCGCTTCTCTGCGGCGGCTTTGCCCTCGCCTTCGCCGCGGGCCTGTTCGCCGCCCGCATCGTGCCGCAGGCCGAGGCCCAGCCGGCGCCGGGCATCGCGCCCCGGATCGTCAACCTGACCGCGATGACCGAGGACGAGATCGGCCCGCTGGTGAACAACACCGACCTCCGCTCCCGCACGCTGGTCGCGACCGAGCATGGCACGGTGGCGGTGCAGAGCGGCAACGTGTTCAAGCACTTCCATTCCGAGACGGACGAGATCCAGCTCATCCTGGACGGCACCGGCTCCTTCTGGCTGGGCGACCGCGAGGTGCAGGTGAAGCCCGGGGACCTGATCGTCATCCCGCGCGGCACGCATCACGCGGGTTCACGCGCCGCGACCGGGCGGTTCCGCGCCCTGGCGATCAAGCTGCCGCCGCAGCGCGCGGGGGACACGCACCCCGCGCCCTGAAGCCGGGCCGGTCAGTTCCTGGGAAGGCCCGGCCACACGCCGGGCCTGACGCCCAGCGCGGTGAAGAGCCCGTAGGCGGTGATGCCCAGCGCCACGGCGAGGAACTGCCCGTCCAGCCCCATCCCGGCGAGGTCGGACAGCATCCAGCCGCCGCCCACCGCCACCGCGATGCGGGAGAGGCCGGCCAGCATCGGCCACCCCATCCGCCCCGCCCCCTGGGAGGCGAAGTACATCGCCATGCCCAGGCCGAAGCCGCCGAAGGCCGGGCCGGTATAGGAGAGGGCGCGCGCGGCGATCTCCACCACCGCCGGATCGGCCGAGAAGAAGCGGGCAAAGCTATAGGGGGCCATGGCCACCGCCGCGCCGATCACGCCGGTGACGGCGAAGGCCATGAAGCCTCCCGTCCAGGCCAGGCGCCGCGCCCCTTCCCAGTCTCCCGCACCCACCGCGCGCCCGACCAGCGCGGTCAGCGCCGATCCCACGCCGAAAGCAATCGGGATCATCAGGAATTCCAGCCGCGCCGAGATGCCGTAGCCCGCCACCGCCGCCGGCCCCTGGGAGGCGATGCGCGCGGTGACGAGGATGGTGGTGAGGTTCGCCACCCCCGCCAGCGCACAGGCCACCAGCCCCACGGAGAGGATCCGCCAGAACATCGCGCCTGAGGGCCGAAGCCGCAGCACCGGCCGGAACCCCGCCCCGCCCCGCAGCACCACCAACCCCATGACGAGGCTGGAGGCAATGAACACCGCGGCCATGGCGGCGCCGATACCGGGAAGGCCCAGCCCGGCGGGCTCGGCCAGGGCCCAGGCCAGGGGCGGATAGGCCATCCAGGTCAGCAGCAGCACCCGGGCCGCCAGCGCGTGCCGCCCCCCGCCGCGCAGGACCGAGGCGAGGGTGTTCGCCAGCCAGACCGGCACCGCCCCCACCCCGAAGAGCAGGATGGCATAGGGCGCCGCCGCCTCGGCCGCCGCAGCGCCGCCGATGAGACCCAGGACCGCATGGGGAAAGCCCGCGAGCAGGATGGCGAAAGCCGCCCCCGCCAGCACGGCGATGAGCACGGCATGGATCACGAGCGCCGAGGCCTCGTCCCGCCGCCCGCCGCCCAGGGCGCGGGCGATGGCCGAGGCCACGCCGCCGCCCATGGCGCCGGCCGACATCTGCTGCATGAGAAGGCTGAAGGGCAGCACCACCGACCAGCCGGCGAGCGCCGCCGTGCCCTGGCGCGCGGCCAGCCAGGTCTCGGCCACCTGCCCCGCCGCCTGGAGCAGCGCGCTGAGCGCGGTGGGGCCCGCCAGGGCGAGGATCTGCCGCGCGGCGGAGGGACGCGGGGCCATGATGGCCAGGCCGTCAGCCATCGGCCAGCTCCGCGAGAGCCAGGCGGCGCCGCATCGCCTCCCCCGCCCCGGGCCCGGGCAGCAGCCGCACCGCCTCCGGCGTCAGGGGCCGCCCATCGGCCCCGGCGGGCGGCGGCACGGCGATGTCCTGCCCCGTCGTGCGGTCCACCATCCGCACGGCCGGCCCGTTCGGCGCCATCCAGCGGTCACTCCATTGCTTGAGGGCAAGGAAGGCCGGGAAGAAGTCGCGGCCTTTCTCGGTCAGCCGATACGCATGGCGCGCCCCTTCCGGCACGCGCTCCAGCATCCCGTGCTCCACGAGCTCCTTCAGCCGCGTGCTGAGGATGTTGGAGGCGATGCCGAGATGGCGGGCGAAGTCGTCGAAACGGGTGGTGCCGTAGAAGGCCTCCCGCATCACCAGGATGGCCCAGCGTTCCCCCAGTACCTCCATGGAGCGGGCGATGGGACAGCCCATCCGGGAGAAATCGGTGCGCGGCATGGGCGACCCTCGGCAGCTTGCGTGATGCAAGCCAATTCGCTTGCATAATGCAAGCTGAACCCTCGCCGGTAGGCAGCGATGCCCGAAAGCGGGCGCGGGAACGGCCGCTAGCCGCGCCCGAGCGCTCGCCGGATGCCGCGCCCCCATCCGGACAGCCTCGTGTTCACCGAAGCCTCGGTCGATTCGATCCGGGCCACCGCGCCGGGCCAGCGCCCCTGCACCCAGGCCCAGCGATTGGCGGCCCAGAGATACTGGTCCCGCAACACGAAGACGCCGAGGGCGAGGAAGAGGAAGCCCTGGAGGAAGGGCAGCACGCATCCCAACACGCCAAGCGTGAGGAAGGACCATCCCAGGGCCTTGCGGCGGGGCCGGGGGTTCAGGGTGACGAAAGCCGGGCGCGTCTCGTTCATCGCGCCCGGAGATGGCCCGCGCGGCCCGCCGGTCAAGCGGGGCGCGCGGCCTTGTCAGATCTAGATGTGGATGGGGCGGCCATCCACGGCCAGCGCCGCTTCCTTCACCGCCTCGCTCAACGTCGGATGCCCGTGGCAGATGCGGCCCACATCCTCGGCGCTGGCACCGAACTCGATGGCCGTGACCAGCTCGGCGATCAGGTGGCCGGCATCCGGGCCCAGGATATGCGCGCCCAGCACCCGGTCGGTCGTCTTGTCGGCCAGGATCTTCACGAAGCCGTCCACATCGCCCATGGCGCGGGCGCGGCCATTGGCGGTGAAGGGGAACTTGCCGACCTTGTAGGCGGTGCCCGCGGCCTTCAGCTCCTCCTCCGTGGCGCCCACCGCGGCCACTTCGGGCCAGGTGTAGACGATGCCGGGGATGGCGCCGTAGTTCACATGCCCATGCTGGCCGGCCAGGATCTCGGCCACGGCCACGCCCTCATCCTCGGCCTTGTGGGCGAGCATGGCGCCGGCGATCACGTCGCCGATGGCATAGATGCCGGGGATGTTGGTGGCGAAATGCGCGTCGGTCTTGATGCGGCCCCGCTGGTCCAGCGCCACGCCCACGGCATCGAGGCCCAGGCCCTCGATATAGGGGCGGCGGCCGATGGCGACCAGCACCACATCGGCCTCGATCGCCTGGGCATCGCCGCCCTTGGCGGGCTCGACCGTGAGGGAGACGCCGGCCTCCGTCTTCGTCGCGCCCGTCACCTTGTGGCCGAGCTTGAACTTGAAGCCCTGCTTGGTCAGCACACGCTCGAAGTTCTTCGCCACCTCATTGTCCATGCCGGGCAGCAGACGGTCGAGGAACTCGATCACCGTCACCTCGGCGCCCAGGCGGCGCCACACGCTGCCCAGCTCCAGACCGATCACGC
This sequence comes from Muricoccus roseus, assembly GCF_900141905.1. Lineage (GTDB taxonomy): Bacteria > Pseudomonadota > Alphaproteobacteria > Acetobacterales > Acetobacteraceae > Roseomonas > Roseomonas rosea. The sequence goes on from NZ_FQZF01000009.1 coordinate 67,816, forward strand.
CGCCGCCGATGACGACGAGGTGCTTCGGCACGCTCTCCAGCTCCAGCGCGCCGGTGGAGGTGACGATCTGCTTCTCGTCCACCTCGACGCCGCGGAGCGGCACGCTCTCACTGCCCGAGGCGATGACGATGTTCTTCGTCTCATAGGTGGTGCCGGCCACCTCGACCTTGCCCGGCGCCGTAATCTTCCCCGCGCCCTTGAGCCAGGTGATCTTGTTCTTGCGGAACAGGAACTCCACGCCCTTGGTGTTGGCCTGCACCACCTCGCCCTTGCGGGCCTGCATCCGGGCCAGGTCGAGCTTCACGCCCTCCACCTGGATGCCATGGTCGGCGAACTTATGGGCGATCTCCTCGAAATTCTCGGAGGACTGGAGCAGCGCCTTAGAGGGGATGCAGCCGATGTTGAGGCAGGTGCCGCCCAGCGTGTCCCGCTTCTCGACGCAGGCCACCTTCATGCCGAGCTGGGCGGCCCGGATGGCGCAGACATAGCCGCCGGGGCCGGAGCCGATGACGATGAGGTCGAAGGAGTCGGCCATGGCGCAAGGGTCCTGCAATGATCGTGGGTGGGCAGGTAGCAGGCCCGCGCCCGGGATTGAAGGGTGCGCGGGCGGGCAAATCCGCGCTGGCAGGGTTTCCGGTGCCGCGGGGCGGCGATCCGGGCCGGCGGCGCGAGAGGTGCCCGAACCTCATCAACCCGCAGGGTAGCGCTCGAACTCCGGCAGCGAATCGAGGCGCCGCATCCAGCCGAGCCGCTCGGCCACCTGGATCTGGGCGCCCGGCGGCAGGGCCTCGGGGTCGTCCAGCGTGCCGGTCTGGATATCGATCATGCCCGGCAGCGTCGCCTCGTTCACATAGAACAGCCCCGTGCCACAGCGGCCGCAGAAATGACGACGGCCATGTTCGGAGGAGGCATAGACCACCGGCTCGCCCCTCACCTTCAGCGCCCCGGCGGGCACCATAGCCCAGCCGACCATCGGCGCGCCGGCATGGCGCCGGCAGTCGGAGCAATGGCAGAGGGCGTGGTGCAGCACCTCATCGGGCATCTCGTAATGGATGGCGCCGCAATGGCAACGGCCCGTGAGCATCGCTGTCCCTCCCCTTCCGGTGGCGGGAGGCTAGCACGGGGCGGCGAAATGAGAGCGGGCCGGAAGGGTCTCCCCTTCCGGCCCGCCGAACCCGATCCCGCGAGGGAGATCAGAGGCCGAGCAGCAGGCGCCGCGCGTCCTCCACGCCTTCCTTCACCCGCACGAGGAAGGAGACCGCCTCCTTCCCGTCCACGATCCGGTGGTCATAGGACAGGGCCAGGTACATCATCGGGCGGATCTCGATCTTGCCGCCCACCACCATGGCCCGCTCCTTGATCGCATGCATCCCGAGGATGCCGGACTGGGGCGGGTTGAGGATGGGGGTGGACATCAGCGAGCCGTAGATGCCGCCATTCGTGATGGTGAAGCTGCCGCCCGCCATCTCCTCCAGCTTCAGCTGGCCGTCACGCACGCGGCGGCCGAAATCGCCGATCGCCTTCTCGATGCCCGCGAAGGACAGGTCCTGCGCGTTCTTCAGCACGGGCACGACGAGGCCGGACGGGCCACCCACCGCGATGCCCATGTTCACGAAGTTCTTGTAGACGATCTCGTCGCCGTCGATCTCGGCATTGACGGCCGGGAACTCCTGGAGGGCGGCGACGCAGGCCTTCACGAAGAAGGACATGAAGCCGAGCTTCACGCCGTGCTTCTTCTCGAAGGCGTCCTTGTACTCGGCCCGCAGCGCCATCGCATTCGTCATGTCCACCTCGTTGAAGGTGGTGAGCATGGCGGCGGTGTTCTGCGCCTCCTTCAGGCGGCGCGCGATGGTGATGCGGAGCCGGGTCATCTTCACCCGCTCCTCGCCCTCGCCCGGCGCACGGGCGGCCTTGGGCGCCGCGGCCGGAGCGGCGGCGGCCGGGCGGGAGAGGAACTCCAGCACGTCGCCCTTGGCGATCCGGCCGTCCTTGGCGCTGCCCTGGCCGATCTGCTCGGCGCTCACGCCCTTCTCGGCCATCATCTTGGCCGCGGCGGGGAGCGGGGCATGGCCGGAGGGTTCGGCGCCGCCGGGGCGGGACACCGGGCCGGTCACCGGGCGCGGCTCCTCCACCTTCGGGGCGGCCGGGGCGGCGGGCGCCGCCGCGGCCGGCTTGGCCGCCGCCGCACCGGCACCGGCACCCGAACCGGCACCCATCGTGCCGAGCAGACCGCCGACCTCGACCTCGGCGCCCTCATCGGCCGCGATGCTCTCGATGGTGCCGGCGGAGGGGGCATTCACCTCCACCGTCACCTTGTCCGTCTCCAGCTCGACCAGCGGCTCGTCGGCCGCGACGGCCTCGCCCACCTTCTTCAGCCAGCGCGCGACGGTGGCGGTGGAAACGCTTTCGCCCAGGGTGGGCACCAGGATCTCGGTCATCGAATCTTCCTCAACCCAGGCCGAGCGCCTGGCGAACCAGCGCTTCCTGCTGCTGCGCGTGAACCTTGGCAAGCCCCGTCGCGGGGCTCGCGGCCGCAGGGCGCCCGACATAGGTCGGGCGCTTGGCCTTGCCACCCATGGCGGTCAGCACGCCTTCGATCTTCCGGTCGAGGAAGTTCCAGGCGCCCATGTTCTCCGGCTCCTCCTGGCACCACACCACCTCGGCCTTGCTGTAGGGGGCCAGGATCTTGGGCAGGGTGATGCTCGGGAAGGGGTAGAGCTGCTCGATCCGGATGATGGCGACGTCCTTCACGCCCTTGTCGCGACGCTCCTGCAGCAGGTCGTAGTAGACCTTGCCGGTGCAGAGCACGACGCGCTTCACCTTCTCGGGCGCCACCAGCTCGTCCACCTCCGGCAGCACCACCTGGAAGCGGCTGCCCGGGCCGAACTCGGCCAGCGAGGACACCGCCAGCTTGTGCCGCAGCAGGGACTTCGGCGTCATCAGCACCAGCGGCTTGCGGTAGTTCGCGCGCAGCTGGCGGCGCAGCGCATGGAAGTAGTTGGCGGGGGTGGTGATGTTCCCCACCCGCATGTTCCGCTCCGCGCAAAGCTGCAGGTAGCGCTCCAGGCGCGCGGAGGAGTGCTCCGGCCCCTGCCCCTCATAGCCATGCGGCAGCAGCATCACGAGCCCGGACATCCGCAGCCACTTCGTCTCCGCGGAGGCGACGAACTGGTCGATGATGACCTGCGCGCCGTTGGCGAAGTCGCCGAACTGCCCCTCCCACAGGACCAGCGTGTTCGGGTCCGCCAGGGAGTAGCCGTAGTCGAAGCCGAGGACGCCGAACTCCGAGAGGAGGGAGTTGAAGGCCTCGAGCTTCCTCTGCCCCTCGCGGATGTTGTTCAGCGGAACGTATTCGGCCTGGCTCTGCTGGTCGATCAGATAAGCATGCCGCTGGGAGAAGGTGCCGCGCTGAACGTCCTCGCCCGAGAGGCGGACGCGGTGGCCCTCCACCAGCAGCGATCCGAAGGCCAGCGCCTCGCCGGTCGCCCAGTCGATGCCCTCGCCCGTCTCGATGGCCTGCTTCTTGGCCTCGAGCTGGCGGAGGATCTTCGGGTTGGCGTTGAAGCCCTCCGGCACGCGGGAGAGGGCGGCGCCCACCTCGCGCAGGGTGTCGGGCTGCACCGCCGTGTCGGTCTCGGCCTCCGGCTCGTCATTGCCGGCGGCCTTCAGCCCGGCCCAGTGGCCCTCCAGCCAGTCGGCCTTGTTGGGCTTGAAGCTCTGGCTGGCCTGGAAGGCCTCGTCCAGCTTCGCGAAGAAGGCATCCTGGATGGCCTGGGCCTCGGCCTCGGGCACCGCACCCTCGGCCGCCAGCTTCTGCGCATACTTCGTGCGCGTCGTCGGCGTCTCCTTGATGCGGGCATACATCAGGGGCTGGGTGAAGGCCGGCTCGTCGCTCTCGTTATGGCCGTGGCGACGGTAGCAGACGATGTCGAGCACGATGTCGGTGGCAAACTTCAGCCGGAACTCGGTGGCGAGCCGGGCGCAGAACACCACCGCCTCCGGGTCGTCCCCGTTCACGTGCAGGATCGGCGCCTGGACCGACTTGGCCACATCCGTGCAGTACAGGCCCGAATAGGCATGCGCCGGGGTGGTGGTGAAGCCGATCTGGTTGTTGGTCACCACATGCACGGTGCCGCCGACGCGGTAGCCGATGAGCTGGCTCATCGCCATCGTCTCATAAACCACGCCCTGGCCGGCGAAGGCCGCGTCGCCATGCAGCAGGATGGCCATGACGGACTTGCGGCCGGTGTCGGCGGCCATGTCCTGGCGGGCACGCACCTTGCCGATCACCACCGGGTCCACCGCTTCCAGGTGGGACGGGTTGGGCTGCAGCGAGAGGTGGACCGGCCGCCCCTCGATCTCGACATCCGTGGAGGTGCCGAGATGGTACTTCACGTCGCCCGAGCCCTGGACGTCCTCGGCATGGCCGGCGCCCTTGAACTCGGCGAAGACCTGGGTGAAGGACTTCTTCACCACGTTCACCAGCGTGGACAGGCGGCCGCGATGCGCCATGCCGATGGCGATCTCGCCCACGCCACCCTGGGCCGCGGTGGCGATGACCGCCTGCAGCGCGGGGATGGTGGATTCGCCACCCTCCAGCCCGAAGCGCTTCGTGCCCACGAACTTGCGGGCGCAATAGGCCTCGAAGCCCTCGGCCTCGGTCAGCTGCTGCAGGATGGTGCGCTTCTCATCCTTGCCGAAGCCACTCCGCCAGGGCGCGCCCTCGACGCGCTGCTGGATGAAGGCCTTCTGCTCCGGGTCCTGGATGTGCATGAACTCGACGCCGATCGTGCCGCAATAGCTGGCCTTCAGGATCGAGAGGATCTCGCGCAGCGTCGCCGTCTCGCGGCCCAGCACCTTGTCGATGAAGATGGGGCGGTCGAGGTCGGCGTCGGAGAAGCCGTAGGTCTTCGGGTCCAGCTCCGCATGCAGCTTCTTCTTCTGCAGGCCCAGCGGGTCCAGGTCGGCTTCCAGATGGCCGCGCACGCGATAGGCGCGAATGAGCATCAGGGCACGGATGGAATCCAGCACCTGCTGCTTGCTGGCCGCGGGGTCGGCCGGCTTGGCGGCCGGGGCGGCGCCCTTGTCGCCCTTGCCCTTGGCCGCCGGCGGCGCCTCCGGCTCGGGCGCGAAGCCGCCGCGCGGGCGCGGGGCCCAGGAAGCGCCGGCGGCATCCCCCAGCACGGCCCGCGCGTCATCGTTCAGCGCCGCGAACAGCTCCTGGAAGGAGGCGTCCACGCTGTCCGGGGCCTGGACCCAGCGGGCGTAAAGATCGGCGAGGAAGGTGGCATTCGCCCCCGTCATCGCACTGGCTAGGATGTCCACTCCGGGCATGGTGCTCCGCTTCTCGGCTGATCGGGCTGGTAGGGGGTTAGGACTTCATCGGGGCAGGTCTGTGGCAGGGCGACAACCGGTGTCCCGGAGCCACATCGAGCCGCCACGCAATATCTGGACCTGTATCCGTTTCCATTCCGTTGCTCTCCGGGGCATCGCCCGGGCTCCCGCGCACCAATTGGGCGGTGGCGCGCCGCTTGTCACCCGTCTTACCGGCATGTCAGGCCGGCGCAAGGCGGGGCTCGCTCACAACTCCCAGAAACCGGGTCCGACAAGCCGGTCCGGCCGCGCCCGGAGGGGGGGGGCACGGCCGAACATGGGGCCAAAGGCAGGGCCAAAGCGGAGGTCTCAGGCGGCGCGGCGCAGCACCTCCTCCGGGCTCATCCGCACCAGCCGGCCATATTCGGCCACCAGGGCTTCCGTGATCCGCCCCGGGGTGAAGTGGTGCTCGCCGATCCGTCGCACCGGCGTCACCTCGGCCGCGGTCCCGGCCAGGAAGACCTCGCTCGCCCGGCCGATCTCCTCCGCCGCGATGGTGCGCTCCACCACCTTCATCTGGGCCTGCCGGGCCAGGTTCATCACTGTGCGGCGGGTAATGCCGTCCAGGAAGCCGACCGGCGACGGCGTGTGCAGCGCGCCATCGAAGACGAAGAAGGCGTTGGCCCCCGTGGCCTCCGCCACGTCGCCCTTCCAGTCCAGCATCAGGGCGTCGTCGAAGCCCTCCGCCGCCGCGGCATGCTTGGACATGGTGCCGATCATATAGAGGCCCGTCGCCTTGGAGGCCGTCGGCGCCGTGTCCGGCGCCGGCCGCCGCCACTTCGCCATGCCCAGGGTGATCCCCCGCATCCGGTCCTCGCCGAACAGGTTCGGCCAGGCCCAGGCGGCGATCGCCACATGGATGCGGGTGTTCTGGGCCGCCACCGCCAGCATCTCGCTGCCGCGATAGGCGATCGGGCGCAGATAGGCCTCGGTCAGGCCGTTGCGCCGCATGGTCTCGGTGCAGGCCGCGTCGATCTCCGCCACCGTCCAGGGAATCTCGAAGCCAAGGATCCGGGCGCTTTCGAACAGCCGCTCGGTATGCTCGCGCAGCTTGAACACATGGCCGGAATAGGCCCGTTCGCCCTCGAACACACCGCTGGCATAATGCAGCCCATGAGTGAGCACATGAAGCTTGGCATCGCGCCAGGGGACGAAGGATCCGTCGAACCAGATCCAGCCGTCGCGGTCGTCGAAGGGGGGCGGAGCCATGGCGAAATCCTCTGCTGCAATGCGGAACACGCTTGAAGCGTAATTTTATTTCTCTAAGTGCATTCACGCTAAAATGGTCGGCATGTTTGAGTCAACGATGCTGACCCAATCAAGGAGCAGGGCAGCCATGCCTGAAGGGATGGACACACGCACCGGCGGGGCGGGAGGGCAGCCCGGCGCGTCAGGCGGAGCAGGCGCCGCCGGCCGCAACCTGCTCTTCCTGCGGGAGGAGGAGCTGCGCCTCGCGCAGGACCTCCTCTTCTTCGGCTACCGGGACTTCACCGCCGGGCCGGACGCCATCCTGGCCGAGATGGGGATGGGCCGCGCCCATCACCGCGTGCTGCACTTCCTCGGGCGCCGCCCCGGCCTCACCGTGGGTGAGCTGCTATCCATCCTCGCCATCACCAAGCAGTCCCTCTCGCGGGTGCTCACGCCCCTGATGCAGCAGGGCTATGTCGCCCAGAGTCCCGGCCGCGCCGACCGCCGCCAGCGCCTGCTCGCCCTCACGCCCGAGGGAGAGGCGCTGGAGCGCCGCCTCTTCGAGCGCCAGCGCGAAACCGTCACCCGCGCCTATCGCGAAGCCGGGCCGGTGGCGGTGGAGGGCTTCCGCCATGTCATGCGGGGGCTGATGGGGCCCGAGGCCCGCAAGGCGCTGGAGCGGCTGGGCGGGACGGACCGCCCCTCCGCCCGCGCCGTGCCGGCCCAGGGAGCATCGCCAGGGGCGCCCCATGCCGGGCCGCGCCCGCCCGCGCCCAAGCCCATGCCGGGGAAGGCCCCATGACGGACAGCGCCGCCCATCTCCTCGTGGTGGACGACGATTCGCGCCTGCGAGCCCTGCTCCAGCGCTTCCTCGCGGAGCAGGGCTTCCGCGTCACCGTCGCCGGCGATGCCGCCGCGGCCCGGCAGGCGCTGGGCGCGATGGAATACGACCTGATGGTGCTCGACGTGATGATGCCGGGCGAAACCGGGCTGGAGCTGACCGAAAGCCTGCGCCGCACCGGGCAGGACGTGCCCATCCTCATGCTCACCGCCGCCGGCGCGCCGGATGACCGGATCGCGGGGTTCGAGCACGGGGCGGACGACTACCTGGCCAAGCCCTTCGACCCGCGCGAGCTGGCGCTGCGCATCCGCACCATCCTCAAGCGCGCCGCGCCGCCCGCCTCCGCCCCGCTGCCCCCGGTGCAGCTCGGGCTCCGCTGGTTCGATGCCGAGCGCGGCGAGCTGCGCGGGCCGGAGGGCGTGACCCGGCTGACGGGCGGAGAGGCCGCCCTGCTGGTCGCCCTGGCCCGCCGCGGCGGCGAGGTGCTCTCGCGCGAGGAGATCGCGGCCGCCATGGGCACGCCCGAGGCCGGGGAGCGCGCGGTGGACGTGACCGTCACCCGGCTGCGCCGCAAGATCGAGCCCGACCCGCGCGAGCCGCGTTTCCTGCACACGGTCCGCCACAAGGGCTATGTGCTGCGGCCGGGGGCCTGAATGCCCCAGCCGGGAGGTTCCGCCATGGCGCCCGATATCGGACCGAAGGGCATCCATCCCGACCCGGGATGGGCCGACGCGCCGCCGCCCGAGGCCCGGGCCTGCCCGCCGGCCTGGACCCGCCGGCGCCGGCTGCGCGGCACCATCAGCGCCGCCCTGCGCCCCTTCGTGCCGCGCGGCCTGCTGGCGCGCGCGCTGCTCATCATCCTCATCCCCCTGGTGGTCACCCAGGGCATCGCGCTGCAGATCTTCTACGGCACGCATCTCGACGTGATCTCGCGCCGCCTGGCCGGGGGCGTGGCCGGGGATGTCGGGATGGTGGTGGAGCTGCTCTCCCGCTACCCCGTGCAGGAGGAGCGGGGCTGGATCTTCCGCGAGGCCGCCTGGCGGCTGGACCTCTCCCTCGCCTTCGAACCGGGGGCGACGCTGGGCCGGACCCCCGCCCGCTCGGCGAGCCTGCCGCTGCTGCCGCTGGAGGAGGACCTGGACAACGCCCTGCGCGAACGCCTGCGCCTGAACTTCGACACGGACTGGCAGAGCGACCCGCGCAGCGTGATCATCCGCGTGGGCCTGCCGGACGGCGTGCTGCATGTGGAGGCGCCCCGGAAGCGGCTCTTCTCCGGCACGCTCTATCTCTTCGTCATCTGGCTCGTCGGCGCCTCGCTGCTGCTCTTCGTCGTCGCGGCCCTGTTCATGAAGAACCAGGTGCGCGCCCTGCGGCGCCTGGCCGCCGCCGCCGAGGCCTTCGGCAAGGGGCGGGAAACCGGGCCGATCAAGCCCGAGGGCGCCAGCGAGGTGCGGCAGGCCGCCGCCGCCTTCAACGGCATGCGGGCCAATATCCGCCGCTTCGTCACCCAGCGGACCGAGATGCTGGCCGGCATCAGCCACGACCTCCGCACTCCCCTCACCCGCCTGCGCCTCGGCCTCGCCATGCTGCCCTCCGACGCGCAGGAGGATGCCGTGGCCATGACCCAGGACGTGGAGGAGATGGAGCGCATGGTCGCCTCCTACCTCGCCTTCGCGCGAGGCGAGGTGCTGGAGGCCGCCGAACCCACCGACCTCGTGGCCCTGGCACGGGACATGGCGAGCCGCGGCGCGAGCGACGGGCCGGCGGTGGAGGTGGAGGCCCCGCCCTCCCTCACCCTGCCGCTGCGGGCGGATGCCCTGCGCCGCTGCCTCGGCAACCTGCTGGACAACGCCCGGCGCCACGCCGCGCGGGTGACCATCACCGTCCGGGCCACCCCGGGCTGGGCGGAGCTGGCGGTGGACGACGATGGCCCCGGCATTCCGGCCGCGGCGCGCGAGGGGGCCTTCAAGCCCTTCGCCAGCTTCTCCTCCGGCGGCACCGGGCTCGGCCTCGCCATTGCCCGCGACATCGCCCGGGCCCATGGCGGGGAGATCGCGCTAGGGGAGAGCCCGATGGGCGGCTTGCGGGCGACCATCCGCCTCCCGATGTGAGCGACGCGGGGGGCCGCCCCGCGAAACCGGGCGGTTACAGGCAGCGCGCGCTGCCCTATGGATTCCGGACCTCGAGGGAGCGGAACGATGGACGGTTTCGACATGGAGGCGGGCTCCGCGGAATCCGGCTTCGGTCCCGAGCCCGGGGCCGAGGAGCTCTGGGCCGCCCTGCGTGACGAGGCCGTCGCCGCCGCCCATTCCGAACCCGTCCTGCGCGGGCTGCTCGAACTCGCCGTGCTGCGCCACGAATCGCTCGCCCCGGCCCTTGCCGCGCTGCTCGCCCGCAAGCTGTCCGAGGCGCTGATGCCGGCGGAGCGGCTGGAGGACCTGGTGCGGGCGGCCGGGCAGGCGCTGATCGGCCTCGCCGCCGCCGACCTCGCCGCCAATCGTCGGCGAGACCCGGCAGCCCGGGGCTGGCTCACGCCCTTCCTGCACTACAAGGGCTTCCATGCCCTCTCCTGGCACCGGGTCGCGCATGGGCTGTGGCGGGAAGGCCGCTTCGACCTGGCCCTTTATCTCCAGAGCCGCTGCTCCCTCGTCTTCGGCGTGGACATCCACCCCGCCGTGCCCGTCGGGCGCGGGGTGTTCATCGACCACGCGACCGGCGTGGTGGTGGGCGAGACGGCGGTGATCGGGAACGACGTCTCGATCCTGCAGGAGGTGACGCTGGGCGGCACCGGCAAACAGCGGGGCGACCGGCACCCGAAGGTGCGGGACGGCGTGCTCCTCTCGGCCGGCGCCAAGGTGCTGGGCAACATCGAAATCGGGCGCGGGGCCAAGGTGGGCGCGGGCAGCGTGGTGCTGGCCGACGTGCCGCCCTGTGCCACCGTCGCCGGCGTGCCCGCCCGCGTGGTGGGCTGGTGCCGGGACGCCGTGCCGGCCCTCGCCATGGACCAGAGTCTGCCGCCAGGGACGGCCTGAGGCCCGGGGCTTTTCCGGGTTCTTGCTCTGGTTAGGTCGGTCTGTCCCGGGGAGAGGAAGAAGGAATTCTTCCTCTCCCCGGACCCCTCACCATCATCTTCTTTTAGAGGTTTGGAATCACTCGGCGGACGGTGCGCCTGAGGTCCACGACCTCAGGCGACTGCAAGGGCAGGATATGCACCCTGCAAACCAGAGACCCCTTCGATCATCGTATCCACGGCAGTCAGACGGGGTTCCAAGGGCCTCAGGCCCTTGGCGGGTCGAGGGCGGAGCCCTCGGCATTACACCCGGTTCATCTCGTTTCCACATGGATACGAATTCACATGCCGGCTGGCGGAACCCCTGCCATGATCCTCACGTCACACGGGAATGTGAGGCCACAATGCGTTGGATCATCGGTGCTTTGTTTGTTGCTGCTTTCGCCAGCCTCGGCGGCGCGAGCCATGCGGTCACCCCGGGTGCCATGACGGCCACGGTCGAGTCCGCCCGCGAGGCGACGACCTCCGTGACCGAGGTGGCCGCGCGCCGCCGCCCGGCCACGCATCGCCGCGTCACGCGCCACCGCCGCCCGGCGGTCACGCGCTAAGCCTCCATTCTTCAGGGGGGCAGAACGGCGAAGGGCCCGGCGGGGAACCGCCGGGCCCTTGCCATGTCAGGGTCTCACACGTTGAAGCGGAAGAGCAGGACGTCGCCGTCCTTGACGACATACTCCTTGCCCTCCACCCGCATCTTCCCGGCCTCCTTGGCGCCCTGCTCGCCGCCCAGCGCCACGAAGTCGTCGAAGGCGATGGTCTCGCAGGCGATGAAGCCGCGCTCGAAGTCGTTGTGGATGACCGCAGCGGCCTGCGGGGCCTTGGTTCCGCGGTTGATGGTCCAGGCGCGCGATTCCTTCGGCCCCACCGTGAAATAGGTGATGAGGCCGAGCAGCTCGTAGCCGGCGCGGATGATGCGATCGAGGCCGCTATCCTTCAGCCCGAGGCTATCCAGGAACTCCGCCCGGTCCGCATCCGGCATCTGGCTGATCTCGGCCTCGATGGCGGCGGAGACGATGACGGCCTTCGCGCCCTGGGCGCGGGCCATCTCCTCCACCCGCGCGGAATGGGCGTTGCCGGTGGCGGCCGAGCCTTCCTCCACGTTGCAGACATAGAGGACGGGCTTCGTCGTCATCAGCTGCAGCCGGGCGGCCGCAGCCTCCTCGCCCTTGGGCACGGCGGTGCGGGCGGGCTTGCCATCGGCCAGCGCGGCGACGATCGGCTCGGCCAGCGCCACGAAGGCCGCGCTCTCCTTGTCGCCGTTCTTCGCCTTCTTCTGGGCGGGGATCAGCCGCTTCTCGAGGCTGTCGAGGTCGGCGAGCATCAGCTCGGTCTCGACCGTCTCCGCGTCCCGCACCGGATCCACGCTGCCCTCGACATGGGTAATGTCCCCATCCTCGAAGCAGCGGAGGACGTGGACGATCGCGTCCACCTCGCGGATGTTGGCGAGGAACTGGTTGCCCAGCCCTTCACCACGGGACGCACCGCGCACCAGCCCGGCGATGTCCACGAATTCGAGGGAGGTCGGCACCTTCTTGATGGACTTGCCGATGCGCGCCAGCTCATCCAGCCGCGGGTCGGGCACGGCCACGCGGCCGACATTCGGCTCGATCGTGCAGAAGGGATAGTTGGCGGCCTGGGCGGCGGCCGTCTGGGTGAGGGCGTTGAAGAGGGTGGACTTGCCGACATTGGGCAGGCCCACGATTCCGCAGTTGAAGCCCATGGTGGCCTGCTTTTCCTTGGCTATCGGGGAGGATCTGGCGGTGGCTTACGCCGGGGTGGCGGGTGGAGGCTAGGGGTGCGTTCGGGGTCAGCCCTGGGTAAGCAGGGCGACCTTCGTCATGAACTCTTCCGGCTTGCCCTCGGCCAGCAGCGGCGCGGCATCGGCCACGGCATCCAGCAACCGGTCCAGCCACTCCCCATCCACCTTGGCGAAGTTGCCGAGGACATGGCCATGCACCCGATCCTTGTGCCCGGGATGGCCGATTCCGAGACGGACGCGCCAGAAGTCGGGGCTCGCGAAGGCGCGCTGCATGTCCCGCAGCCCGTTATGCCCGGCCGCGCCCCCGCCCTTCTTCACCCGCACCTTGCCGGGCGCGAGGTCCAGCTCGTCATGGAAGGCCGTGATGTCGGCCAGCGGGATCTTGTGGAAGGCGGCGGCGGGCTGAACCGAGTTGCCGCTGGCGTTCATGTAGGTGTGCGGCTTCAGCAGCACGATCCGCTGCCCGGCGATCTGCCCTTCGGAGGTCTCGCCCTTGAAGCGGCTGCGCCAGGGGCCGAAGCGGTGCCGGGCGGCGATCCGCTCCACGGCCATGAAGCCGATATTGTGCCGCTGCTTCGCATGCTCCGCGCCCGGATTGCCCAGGCCCACCCACAGAAGCATCCCATGACCCCATCAAAGGTTGGGGCGCGCCGCTTCCGCGTGCGCGCCCCAAACTGACAGAAAAAGGAGGGGGCCCAGGGGAGTTCCCTCCCCCGGCCGCTCCTTACTTCTTCTTCGCGGGCGCGCCCTTGCCGCCCTTGCCCTTGGCGTCGGGGGCCGGAGCCGCCGGAGCCGCCACGACCTCTTCCACCACCACGACCGGCGGGGCGATCGTCAGCACGACGAAGTCGCGGGCGATGGTCGCGGAAGCGCCCTGGTGATCCTTGACGTTGGACCACCGGAAGGTGTCGCCGATCTCCGCGGCGGACACGTCCACCTCAAAGCGCTCCGGCACGTTGTCCGGATCGGCCATCACCTCGAGGTCGCGGCGGACCAGGTTGGCGACGCCACCCGCCTTGATGCCGGGCGAAACCTCTTCACCGAGCAGCACGACCGGCACCTTCACGCGGATATGCTGGCCAGCGGCGAGGCGCTGGAAATCCACATGGATGGGCTGGTCGGAAACGGGGTGGAACTGCACGTCGCGCATCAGGCAACGCACCGGCGCGGCACCGGCCACCGCCACCTCATACAGGTGGGACTGCCAACCGCCCTTGTGCAGCTCCTTCATCACGTCACGCGGGTCGAGAGACAGAAGGGTCGCCTCCTGCTTCGCCCCATAGATCACTGCGGGGACCATGCCCCCACGCCGGGTCGCGCGCGCCGCCCCCTTACCGGCCCGCTCGCGCGCCGCGGCCTCGATCCGAATGGTCTGGACCATTGCCGTCATTCCTTCGCGAATTGGGTTTCCTTCCGCGTCGCCATGCAGGCACGCGAAAACACGCCGGCCTCCAGGGGTGCCGGCGTGGGGCGGGGTTTAGCGGGGGCGGCCGGCGGGGGCAAGGTTTCCGGCGGGCGCCCGATCCTCGGCCCCATTGGGCGAGTTGTCCGCCGCGCTCTTGTTCTGGGCTGGCGGTCTGTCCCGGGGAGCGGGAGAAGGATTCTTCCTCTCCCGGCCCCCTCACCTTCTTCTTTTTCTTCAGGTTTGGAATCACTCGGCTGTCGGTGCGCCTGAGGTCCACGACCTCAGGCGACTGCAAACGCAGGAAGGGCACCCCTCAACCAGAGACCCCTTCGATCATCGTATCCACGGCAGTCAGACGGGGTTCCAAGGGCCTCAGGCCCTTGGCGGGTCGAGGGCAGAGCCCTCCCTCGAACGCCCCAAACCCAGGACGCCACCAGCGGCACGAGGTCATGAACCCCGAGGCCGATAGGGGCTGGGGACCTCACCCGGAGGCTTCCCGCGTCTCCGGCATCGCAAGCCACACCACGGCCACCGAGAGCAGCCCGATCCCCGCCAGCATCGCGAAGGCGGTGCCCGGCCCGAACCATTCCGCGGCCAGCCCTGCCAGGGTGGTGCTGAGCGTACCGCCAATCCCCACCGCGAGGCCGAACAGGCCGAGGCAGAGGTTGAACCGGTTGGTGCCGCGCGTGAGGTCGGCCGCCAGCAGGGGCAGCAGGACGCCGAGCCCGGCGGCGCTGATCCCATCCAGCGCCTGGACGAGGATGAGCCAGGCCGGGTTGTCCACCAGCATCAGCAGGAGGCCCCGCGCGGGCAGGGCCGCGAAGCCGATCAGCAGGGCCAGCCGCCGCCCGCGCCGCTGGGCGAGCCGCCCGATCCCGGGAGCGATCATGGCCATAATGAGCTGCGGCGCGATGATGCAGGCCGCGATGATGAGGTTGGCCTCGTCGCCCGCATGCCGCGTCACCTGCGTGCCGGCCAGCGGCAACATGGCCGCGTTGGACAGGGTGAAAAGACCGCAGCACAGGGCGAAGACGAGCACGCCACGGCTGCGGAGCAGCGTGCCCAGCCCGCGCAGCGCTCCCCCTTCCCGCTCCTCCGGCCGGGGCGGGTGCAGGTCATCGGGGCGGATCGCCGCCAGGGCGATCAGGCTCGGGATGCAGAGGGCCGCGGTCAGCCAGAAGACCGAGGCGCCGGAAAGCCAGGTGCCCGCCGCGCCCAGCACCCCCGCCGCCACGCCGCTGCCCACCGCGGCGTAACGGGCATTCCGGCCGAGGCGTTCCCCCAGCCCCTGCCGGCCCACCAGCGCGAGGCTGATGGCGGCGATGGAGGGGCCGAGGATGCAGGAGGCGACGCCATGCAGCACCTCGGAGATCATCACCGGCAGGGTTTCGGGCAGCAGCGCCAGCAGCAGGGCGGAGGCGGCGATGGCCAGCAGCGCCAGCGCCGCGGCGAAGCGCTTGTTGGGCGTGGCATCCACCATCGCCCCCGCCGGCACCTGCATCGCCATGGTGACGAAGGCGCCGACGCTCAGCGCGAGGCCGATCTCCAGCTCGGTCCAGGCATGGGCCGTGAGATAGACGGCGATGAACGGCCCAAAGCCCGTCTGGACGTTGGACATGAAGAAGTTCAGCCAGTCGAGCCCTCGCCCGCTGCGCCCCGCCATGCGCTGGCGCCCCTAGTTGCTTCGCGCGGGGTCGGCACCGGGCGGCGTGGGGGGTTGCGGGGTCCCCGGGGCCGCCGGCTCCGGCCCGGCCGGTACGGGCTCGGGGGCGGCCTCGGGCACTGGGGGCGCCGCGACGACGACCGGCTCGCCATCCTTGTAGTCGGGGAAGGCGCGCATCTGGTCGCGGGTGAGTTCGAGGCGGACGATCTCGGGCGAGAAGCGCAGCGTGCGCCAGGCCACCGCGACGCGGCGCCGGCCGACACCGAGGAAGCCGCCATAGTCGAGGACGGCGGCACGGGGCTGGCCATTATCGTCCAGCAGCACGTTCACGATGCGCCCGACCACGTCGCCCGAGGGGCCGGTCACCTCGCGCCCGATGACGCGCTGGGAGGCCTCGCGGGGCAGTTCCTCCCGGGCGGCGGGGCTCCGGGCCGCGGGCTGGGCGGCGGGCGGAGGCGTGTCCTGGGCCAGGGCCGGCACCGCGAGGCCCGACATGGCCAGAGCCAGCCGGAAGGTGAGGTGCCGGGCGCGGCAGGGGGGAAGGCAGCGCATGGCCGCGAGCCTAGAGCATCCGCGCGCCCGGCCGAAGCCATCCTTGCCCCGCAGCGGGGGCACGGACGGGAACGGGACCGATTTCAGGCCTCGACGGGGACCTTCACCTCGGTCGTCCAGCCATGCGCGTCATTCGTGCGGCCGTACTGGATGCCGACGATCGCGTCGTACAGCTTCTGGGTGAGGGCACCGGTCTGGCCGTTGGAGATGACGATCTTCTCGCCCTTGTAGCCCAGTTCGCCCACCGGGGAGACGACGGCGGCGGTGCCGGTGCCCCACATCTCGCGCAGCGTGCCGTTGCGCCCGGCCTCCATCACCTCGTCGATCGTGATCCGGCGCTCGCTGACCTTCACGCCCCAGTCCCGCAGGAGCTGGAGGATGGAGTTGCGGGTCACGCCGTCCAGGATGGTGCCGGCCAGTGGCGGGGTGATCACCTCGTCGCCGATCTGCATCATGATGTTCATGGTGCCGACCTCGTCGATCGCCTTGCGCTCGATCGCGTCCAGCCAGAGCACCTGGGTGTAGCCCTGGCGCTCGGCATCGCGCTGCGCGGCGAGGGAGGCGGCGTAGTTGGCGGCAGTCTTGGCCTCGCCCAGCCCGCCGGCGACCGCCCGCACATACTTGTCCGTCGCCAGGATGCGGACCGGCTTCACCCCTTCCTTGTAGTAGGAGCCGACCGGCGAGCAGATGACGAAATAGGTGTAGCGGTGCGCCGGATGCACGCCGAGCATCACCTCGGTCGCGATCACGGTCGGGCGGATATAGAGCGAGGTGCCGGGGGCGGAGGGCACCCATTCATGGTCCACGCCCACGATCGCCTCGAAGGAGCGCCGGACGAGGTCCGCGTCCATTTCGGGGATGCAGAGCGCGGCGCAGGACTTGTTGAGCCGCCGCGCATGGCGCTCCGCCCGGAAGAGGCGGATCTTGCCGTCCGGGCCACGGAAGGCCTTCAGCCCGTCGAACACCGCCTGGCCGTAATGCAGGACGGAGGTGGCCGGATCCATGGTGAAGGAGCCGTAGGGCACCACCCGCGGGTCGTGCCAGCCGCGCCCCTCCTCGTAATCCATCAGGAACATGTGGTCCGTGAAGACCTTCCCGAAGGACAGGGAGGCATCGTCGGGGCGCGCCTTGGGCGCGTGGGTCCGGGTCAGGCTGATTTCCGTGCTCATGGCGCCGACGTCCGCAATATTGTTGCTTAGGCTGTCATCCTAGCGCAACGCAGACGCCGGCGGAAACCACGGGGGCGCATTCCTCCCATGTCCGTCGGTCAGGGTTGTTGACCTATGGGCCGTGCGCTCAATGCCCCGATGCCAGGCTCGCCCCCTCACGCTGATGCGTGCCCAGCCGCTCCACCATGGTGGCCGAAGCGGCGTTCAGCCCCGCCACCTCCACCGCGACGCCCTGGTGCCGCAGCTTCAGCACCACCCGGTCCAGCGCGCCGATGGCGGTGATGTCCCAGAAATGGGCGGCGCTCAGATCGATCACCACCCGCTCCACCCCTTCGCGGAAGTCGAAGGCGTCGTGGAAGGCGCTGGCCGTGGCGAAGAAGATCTGGCCGGTGACCCGGTAGGTGCGGGTGGTCCCCGCCTCGTCCAGCGCGGAGGAGACGGCGAAGGCGCGCGTCACCTTATGGGCGAAGAACAGCCCGCTCAGCAGCACCCCCACCAGCACGCCCTGGGCCAGGTTGTGGGTGGCCACCACCACGGCGACCGTGGCCAGCATGACGAAGCTGGACTGGCGGGGGTTGGTCACCAGCGCCCGCAGCGAGGCCCAGCGGAAGGTGCTGACCGAGACGAAGATCATCACGGCCACCAGCGCCGCCATCGGGATCAGCCGCACCCAGTCGCTCAGCACGAGGATGAGGAAGAGCAGGAACAGCCCGGCCCAGAGGGTAGACAGCCGCCCGCGCCCGCCGGAGGTCACGTTAATCACGGACTGGCCGATCATGGCGCAGCCCGCCATCCCGCCGAACAGCCCGGCGACGATATTGGCCAGGCCCTGGCCCCGGCATTCCCGGTTCTTGTCGCTGGCGGTGTCCGTCATCTCGTCAACGATGGCGGCCGTCATCAGCGATTCCAGCAGGCCGACCATGGCCAGCGTCGCGCTGTAGGGCAGGATGATCAGGAGCGTGTCCAGGGTCAGCGGCACGTTGGGCAGGAAGAAGCTGGGCAGCTCCGCCGGCAGCTCGCCCATGTCGCCGACCGAGCGCAGGTCCAGGCCCAGCGTCACGGCGATGGCCGTGCCGAGGACGATGGTGACCAGCGGCGCGGGAATCGCCTTGGTGAGGAGGGGCAGCAGGTAGATGACCGCGAGCCCGCCCGCGACCATGGCGTAGAAGACCGGGCCCGCGCCGTTGAACTCCGGCAGCTGCGCCATGAAGATGAGAATGGCCAGCGCGTTGACGAAGCCGGTGATGACCGAGCCCGAGACGAAGCGCATGAGGTCGCCCAGCCGGAGATACCCGGCCGCGATCTGCAGCAGGCCGGTCAGCAGGGTGGCGGCTAGCAGGTGGTCCAGCCCGTGCTGGCGCACGAGATCGACCATCACCAGCGCCATGGCGCCCGTCGCGGCCGAGATCATCGCCGGGCGGCCGCCCGCGATGGCGGTGACCACCGCGATGCAGAAGGAGGCATAGAGCCCGACCTTCGGATCCACTCCGGCGATGATGGAAAAGGCGATCGCCTCGGGGATCAGGGCCAGGGCGACGACGGTGCCGGCCAGCAGGTCACGGGTGATGTTCGGCGACCACTCGGAGAGGGCGCGTCGGGCAGCGGACATGAGGAATTCCAGAAGAGCAGGCCACCAGCAGGCAGGTCGGCGCGCGGGGCATTGAACGGATCGGCGGCGGCGGGTCGGGCCCAGGGCAGGTTCTGCCCGGGTTCCGCATGGTGTCAGGGGCGCGTGTTGCGCAGCGCGATCAGGATCCGGTTCACCCGGCCAAACTGGCAGAGCGGCTGCTGCGGCGCAACATGGGAATACCGGGACCCACCCCCGGCTCCATCAGGAGGCCGCCGCGGGCGCCGGCGCCAGACGGCCGCGATCCTCCGACGGGACCGGGCGCCCCTCGTTCCGCGGGTCCAGAAGCTCCGGCGGCACGGCGCGCAGCAGCTCGGCCAGTTGCCGCAGCAGCGGGGCCAGGGCGGAGGTCTTGCGCCAGAACAGGCCGATCTGGCGGCTGGGCTGGCTGTCCTCGAAGCGCAGCAGATGGAGCTTGTCGGCATGCGGGGCCATGCCGCGCGCGGCGAGGGCCGGCATCAGCGTCACGCCCAGCCCGGCCAGCACCATCTGCCGCAGCGTCTCCAGGCTGGTGGCGCGGAACTCCGACTGCTCCTGCGCGCCGGACAGCCCGCAAACCTCCAGCGCCTGGTCCCGCAGGCAGTGCCCGTCCTCCAGCAGCATCAGGTTCTGGCGCGACAGCTCCTCCAGCCGCAGGCTTTCCCGCGAGGCCAGCGGGTGATGCTTCGGCACGGCCAGCAGGAAGGGCTCCTCGAACAAGGGCTCGCCATGCAGGTTCGGGTCATGCACCGGCAGGGCGAGGATGGCCGCATCCAGCCGCCCCTCGCGCAGCCGCTCCAGCAGCTGGTCGCTCTTCTCCTCCGTCAGCAGCAGTTGCAACTGCGGGAAGCGGGCGCGGACCTGCGGCATCACCTCCGGCAGGAGATAGGGGCCGAGCGTGGGGAAGACCCCGAGCCGCGCCGTGCCCGCCTCCGGGCGGGACAGGCGCCGTGCGGCCTCGCGCATCCCGTCCATCTCGGTGAGAATCCGCCGCGCGCGGGCCACGGCATCCTGCCCGGCCGGGGTGGGCATCACCCTGCGAGGTGTCCGCTCGAACAGGGTGACGCCCAGCTCCTCCTCCAGCTTGCGGATCTGGGTGGAGAGGGTGGGCTGGCTGACCAGGCAGGCCTCGGCGGCGCGCCGGAAGTTCCGGTGCTCCGCCAGGGCGACAAGGTACTGCAGTTCACGAAGGTTCATGCGCGCTCCGTCCGGCGCTTCCCCGCCCCTGCCCGGCTGGGGCAGGGACAGGGGCGAGGGGCGCGGTCAGGCGGCCTTCGCTTCCAGGGCGGGCGCCTCGGCCGCCGCCGGGGCGGAGCTGCGGATGAGGTAGTCGAAGGCCGAGAGCGAGGCCTTCGCCCCCTCCCCCGCCGCGATGATGATCTGCTTGTAGGGCGTGGTCGTGCAGTCGCCGGCGGCGAAGACGCCGGGCAGCGAGGTCTGGCCATGGGCGTCCACGATGATCTCGCCGCGCGGGGAGAGATCGAGCGTGCCCTTCAGCCATTCCGTGTTCGGCAGCAGGCCGATCTGCACGAAGATGCCCTCCAGCCTGATCGTGTGGTGCTCGCCGGTCACGCGGTCCTCATAGGAGAGGCCGGTCACCTTCTGGCCGTCCCCCTTCACCTCGGTGGTGCGGGCGGAGACCAGGATCTTCACGTTCGGCAGGCTGCGCAGCTTGCGCTGCAGGACCTCGTCGGCCCGCAGCTTGGTGTCGAACTCGATCAGCATGACATGCTTCACGATGCCGGCGAGGTCGATCGCCGCCTCGACGCCGGAATTGCCGCCGCCGATCACCGCGACGTCCTTGCCCTTGAAGAGCGGGCCGTCGCAATGCGGGCAATAGGCCACGCCCTTGTTCTTGTAGATGTCCTCCCCCGGCACGCCCATGGAGCGCCAGCGCGCGCCGGTGGAGAGGATGACACTCCTCGCATGCAGCGTCGCGCCGCCCGCCATGCGGACCGAGATCATGCCCTTGTCGAGGTTCAGCTCCTCGGCGCGCTGGAGGTTCATGATCTTCACCTCGTTCTCGCGCACATGCGTCTCGAGCGCCTGGGCCAGCTTCGGCCCCTCGGTGTGCGGGACGGAGATGAAGTTCTCAATGCCCATGGTGTCGAGCACCTGGCCGCCGAAGCGCTCGGCCGCGACGCCGGTGCGGATGCCCTTGCGCGCGGCATAGACCGCGGCCGCCGCGCCGGCGGGGCCACCGCCGACGATCAGCACGTCGAAGGGCGCCTCGGCGGAGAGCTTCTTCGCCTCGCGCGCGGCGGCGCCGGTGTCGAGCTTGGCGACAATCTCCTCGACGCCCATGCGGCCCTGGCCGAAAACCTCGCCATTCAGATAAATGGTCGGCACGGACATCACCTGCCGCGCCTCGACCTCCTGCTGGAACACCGCGCCGTCGATCGCGACATGCTTGATGCCGGGGTTCAGCACGGCCATCAGGTTCAGCGCCTGCACCACCTCGGGGCAGTTCTGGCAGGACTGGGAGAAATAGGTCTCGAAGGTGAACTCGCCGTCCAGATCCTTGATCTGGTCGATCACGGCCTGCTCCAGCTTCGGCGGATGCCCGCCCACCTGCAGCAGCGCGAGAACGAGCGAGGTGAACTCGTGGCCCATGGGCAGGCCCGCGAAGCGCAGGCTGATGTCATGGCCCGGGCTGGTCAGCGCGAAGGAGGGAGCGCGCTCACCGTCCTCGCGATTCTCGACGACGGAGATCCTGGAGGAGACGGACTGCACGTCATGCAGCAGCGCCAGCATCTCCCTGGACTTCGGGCTGTCATTGACGGAGGCCGTGATCTGGATGGGACGGACCACGCGCTCCAGATAGGCCTTGAGCTGAGTCTTCAGGTTAGCATCCAGCACGAGCGATCTCCGGCTTGGCGACAGGGACGGGGAGGAGGGTGCCGCCCGCCCCGGAAGGGGCAGGCGGCGGCTCGAGGCTTCAGATCTTGCCGACGAGGTCGAGCGACGGGGCGAGGGTGGCCTCGCCTTCCTGCCACTTGGCCGGGCAGACCTCGCCCGGATGGGCGGCGACGTACTGGGCGGCGCGGAGCTTGCGGATCAGGTCCTCGGCGTTGCGGCCGATGCCCTCGGCGGTGATCTCGACGGCCTGGATCACGCCCTCGGGGTCCACGATGAAGGTGCCGCGGTCGGCCAGGCCCTGGCCTTCACGGAGCACCTGGAAATTGGTGCTGATCTCGTGGGTGGGGTCGGCCAGCATCGTGTACTGGATCTTGCCGATCGTCTCGGAGGCGTCGTGCCAGGCCTTGTGCACGAAATGCGTGTCGGTGGAGACGGAGTAGACCTCCACGTCCATCTTGCGCAGTTCCTCGTAGTGGTCGGCCACGTCGCCCAGCTCGGTCGGGCAGACGAAGGTGAAGTCGGCCGGGTAGAAGAAGAACACGGCCCAGCTGCCGAGAACGTCGTTCTCCGTCACCTCGATGAACTTGCCCTGCTTGTAGGCCTGGGCCTTGAACGGCTTGATCTTGGTGTTGACGAGAGACATGCGGGCTCCTTTGCCATGCGCCGCGGCGACCACGCGGCTTCGCGAGACCGGAAGTTAGTGCACCGCAGCAGATAAGCCAAATAGATAACTTTTCCTGCCCCAATAGACCTGCTCTATCATTCCGCCGGGCGAACTGCCTCGCAGCCCGTGAGAATCCCCGACCGCGCAACCGAAAATACGTCCGGACCGGGCCTTCTCTGGGTGGGGCCGCCCCCGTCTGCCCTCCCCCGCCCGGCTTCTCCCGGGCCCTCTTCTCCTGGATGGTCTGGCCCCAGACAAAAAAACGCCGCCAGGGTCCCCCCTGGCGGCGTTTCCGATTCGACAGTGATGCCGCCCCAGTTCAGGCCGCGATGGCCTTCACCATGGTCGAGCCCAGCGCCGCCGGGCTGTCTGCCACATGGATGCCGGCCGAACGCATGGCGTCCATCTTCGCCTCGGCCGTGTCCTTGCCGCCGGAGATGACGGCACCGGCATGGCCCATGCGGCGGCCCGGAGGGGCGGTCGCGCCGGCGATGAAGCCGACGACGGGCTTGTAGGTCTTGGAACCGGGCTTGTTCTCGCGGCCCAGGAACTCGGCCGCGATGATCTCGGACTGGCCGCCGATCTCGCCGATCATGACGATCTGCTTCGTCTCGGGGTCAGCCAGGAACATCTCCAGCACTTCCTGGAAGTCCGTGCCCTTCACCGGGTCGCCGCCGATACCGACGCAGGTGGACTGGCCGAGGCCGGCCGCCGTGGTCTGCGCCACCGCCTCATAGGTCAGCGTGCCCGAGCGGGAGACGATGCCGACCGAGCCACGCTTGTGGATATGGCCCGGCATGATGCCGATCTTGCAGGCTTCCGGCGTGATCACGCCCGGGCAGTTCGGCCCGATCAGGCGGGACTTGCTGCCGGAGAGAGCGCGCTTGACCTTCACCATGTCCAGCACCGGGATGCCCTCGGTGATGCAGATGATGAGGGGCACCTCGGCCGCGATCGCCTCCAGGATGGAGTCGGCCGCAAACGGCGGCGGCACGTAGATGACGGAGGCGTCGGCCCCGGTCTTCTCCACGCAATCCGCCACGGTGTCGAACACCGGCAGGCCGATATGGGTCTGGCCGCCCTTGCCCGGCGTCACGCCGCCCACATAGTTCGTGCCGTAGGCAATGCCCTGCTCGGCATGGAAGGTGCCCTGCGACCCAGTGAAGCCCTGGGTCATGACCTTCGTGTGCTTGTCGACGAGAATGGCCATGATCAGGCAGCCTTCTTCACGGCGGCGACAACCTTCTGCGCGGCGTCGGCCAGGTTGTCGGCGGGGATGATCGCCAGGCCGGATTCGGCCAGGATCTTCTTGCCCAGCTCGACGTTGGTGCCCTCGAGGCGGACGACCAGCGGCACGGAAAGCGAGAGGTTCTTGCTCGCCGCCACGATGCCCTCGGCAATCATGTCGCACTTGGCGATGCCGCCGAAGATGTTGACGAGGATCGCCTTGACGTTGCTGTCCGAGGTGATGATCCGGAACGCCTCGGTCACGCGCGCGGCATTCGCCGTGCCGCCGACATCGAGGAAGTTCGCGGGCGAGGAGCCGTAGAGCTTGATGATGTCCATCGTGGCCATCGCCAGGCCCGCGCCGTTCACCATGCACCCGATCTCGCCGTCCAGCGCGACGTAGTTCAGGTCGTTCTTGACCGCGTCCAGCTCCTTCGGGTCCATCTCCGTGTCGTCACGGAGCGCCTCGAGATCCTTGTGGCGGAAGAGCGCGTTGTCGTCGAAGGAGACCTTGGCGTCGAGCGCCACGATCTCGCCCGCGCCGGTCACGACCAGCGGGTTGATCTCGACGATCGCCATGTCGAGCGCCGTATAGGCCTCGTACATCGCGGTCACGAACTTCACGAAGGTGCCGACCTGCTTGCCCTCGAGGCCCAGCCCGAAGGCGAGCTTACGCGCGGCCCAGGGATAGAGGCCGGAGGCCGGGTCGATCGCGACCTTGAGGATCTTCTCGGGGTGGTTCTCGGCCACCTCCTCGATCTCCATGCCGCCCTCGGTCGAGGCCATCACGGTGATGCGGGACGTCTCGCGGTCGAGCAGGATGGAGAGGTACAGCTCGCGCTTGATGTCGCAGCCGGCCTCCACATAGACCTGGTTCACGACCTTGCCCTCGGGGCCGGTCTGCTTGGTCACCAGCGTGTGGCCGAGCATGGCCGCCGCCGCTTCCTTGGCCGCCTCGGGCTTGACGACGCGCACGCCGCCCTTGCCGTTCGGGTCGTCCTTGAAGCGCCCGGCACCGCGGCCGCCCGCATGGATCTGGCTCTTCACCACCACCACGGGCCCAGGCAGCTTCTTCGCCGCCGCCTCGGCTTCCTCGGGGGTCTTCGCCACGTAGCCGTCGAGCACTGCAACGCCGTAGCGCTTCAGCAGCTCCTTGCCCTGATATTCGTGGATGTTCATGCGGTCACCGCTTTCCTGATTCGGAAAGGGCCGGGGTTTCCCCCGGCCCGCTTCTCAGACGCCGAGGGCCTTGAAGTCCTCGACGAGCTTCTTCACCGCATCGCAGGACTTGTCGAAGGCGGCCTTCTCCTCGGCCGTGAACTCAACCTCGACGATGCGCTCCACGCCGCCCGCGCCGATCACCACGGGCACGCCGACATAGAAGTCGCGCAGCCCGTACTCGCCGTTCAGCATCACGGCGCAGGGCAGGACGCGCTTCTTGTCCTTCAGGTAGCTCTCGGCCATCGCGATGGCGGAGGCGGCCGGGGCGTAGAAGGCGGAGCCCTTCTCGAGCAGCTTCACGATCTCGCCGCCGCCATTGGCGGTACGGTTGACGATCGCGTCGATCTTCTCCTGCGTCGTCCAGCCCATCTTGATAAGGTCCGGCACCGGGATGCCGGCGACGGTGGAATAGCGCGTCAGCGGCACCATCGTGTCGCCATGGCCGCCCAGCACGAAGGCCGTCACGTCCTCGACCGAGACGTTGAACTCCTGCGCGAGGAAGAGGCGGAAGCGGGCGCTGTCCAGCACGCCGGCCATGCCGACCACCTTGTGCGCCGGCAGGCCGGACTTCTGCTGCAGGGCCCACACCATCACGTCGAGCGGGTTGGTGATGCAGATGACGAAGGCGTCGGGCGCGTACTGCTTGATGCCCTCGGCCACCTGGCCCATCACGCCGGCATTCTTCGTCAGCAGGTCGTCGCGGCTCATGCCCGGCATGCGCGGGAAGCCGGCGGTGACGATGATGACATCGGCGCCCGCGATGGCGGAGTAGTCGGAACCACCCGTCATGTGGCTATCAAAGTCATCGACGGGGCTGGACTGCATGATGTCCAGCGCCTTGCCGGCGGCAACGCCCCCGAACACGTCGAAGAGCACGACATCGCCGAGCTCCTTCAGGCCGATCAGGTGGGCGAGCGTGCCGCCGATATTGCCGGCGCCGATGAGGGCGATCTTCTTGCGGGCCATGGGGGGTCCTTGCCAGAGGGCTCTAGAGCTTGGGCGATCGTTCAGCCTTACCGCTTGCGGCAAGTGCGAAGGGACGCGCCGTGGATTAGCCGGGGTTGGCGCCCCCGGCAAGGCGGGGGTGCCGCGCACCCCGTTCCTTCCTTCGCGGACAGGGCCGCCCCACCCCCGCGGGCGGCCCCGCCACGGCTACTTGCCGGAAACCTTCAGCAGTTCCTGCAGGAGGCGGTTCGTCTCGGCCTGGGCCTTCACCATCTCGGCCACATGATGGACCAGCTCCGCCATCATGGACTCGGTGGTTCTTACCGGCGCCTGGGCCATACCGCTCGCTCCCTCAATTGGTGCGAACATAATTTCATGGCCAGAAAAGGGCCGCAATCAGCCCCGGAAGGTAAAAAGAGCGCACCCGCCGGCCCGCGCGCGAAGTGCTTCGCGGGATACAACATAGGTTAATGCCGCTCCGCCGGGAGAGGCCTGGGCGGCCGGGCGGTGATCCCGCCGGCCGCCCGAAGCATCACATCGGCATGCAGCGGAAGGTGTCGGAATGGCCGCGGGCGAGCACGGCCATGGTGCCGGACGGGCAGTCCATCTGCTCGCCATCGGCGGCGGGCAGGCCGGCATGCCACACGCCGGACCGCCCCTCGGAGCGGCCCTGGGCCCGAGCCGGCTTCCCGGCCTTGCCGCCGCGCCCGGGCAGCGAAGCCGCCGCCGCCGGGGCGGAGAACAGGCTCACCATCCGCAGGCCCGGGCGCCCGCTCTGCGCGGCGGCCTGGCGGCGGTCGGCGGCACGCACCGCGTCGCGACGACCGCCGGCGCGGGCCTGCAGCCGGCCGGAGCGGCTGGCGACCACCTGGCGCGCCGAACCGCGCGCGGCGGTGCGGACCGTGGCGCGGCCGGCCCGCTCCACGCGGGCGGAGCGGCTGGACGGCGCGATGGCGACAGGGCGGCGCGAGGCCGTCAACGCCGGGCGCGCGCTGCTGCGCGCGGGCGCGGCAACGCGGGCGGCCTTGCCCGAGGAACGTGCCTCGGCGCGCCGCCCCCCGGCGGCATCGGCCGGGTGGGCGGCGGCAAGCGCCACGATCGCGGCGGCCGCGATGGCGAAGGAACGCAGCATGTCAAATCTCCCCCAAGACCCAGCCCCGGATCCCCACCTGGCGCCCTGCCCCCTCAGGCCAGCGCCAAGCCAATCCGGTGCCGGGCTACGTCATGTCAAATGCGGCAGGGCCAGGTAGTCCTGGCTCTGCATTTCCATGAGGCGGGAGGCGGTGCGCTGGAATATCGCCGCCCCCTCCCCCTTCTCGTAGAGCTGGTCGGGCTCGGCCTCGGCCGAGGCGACCAGCTTGCAACGGTGCTCATAGAGCGTGTCGATGAGCGTCACGAAGCGGCGGGCCCGGTCGAAATTTTCCGGCCCCAACCGTGGCACGCCGTCCAGCACGAGCGTGTGGAAATGGGTGGCGATGGCGAGGTAGTCGGCCGCGCCGAGGAAGGCGCCGCACAGCGCCTCGAAATCGGCGCGGGCCACCCCACGATGCGCCTGCGGCACCTCGACCTTGCGGCCGAGCACCGAAAGCGAGCAGGGCGCGCCATGGGCGACGCCCGAGAGCTCGACAAAGGCCGCGTCGAGCGCGCGGGTGGCGCGGCCGTTCACCGGGCTGTGCCATGTCGGCAGGCCGCGAATCCGGTCGCGCCGGTAATCCTGAAGGGATTCGAGGTGCAGCACCTCCAACCGCTTCTGGATCATGGCGATGAAGGGCAGGAAGGCGTCGCGCCCCGGCTTGCCCTTGAACAGGTCGGCCGGCGCGGTGTTGGAGGTGGCCACCACCACCACGCCGCGGGCGAAGAGGGCCTCGAAGAGGCGGCCGAGGATCATGGCATCGGTGATGTCATGCACCTGGAACTCGTCGAAGCAGAGCAGCGCCGCCTCGGCCACGATGCTGTCCGCCAGCGGCGGGATCGGGTCGCTCGCATCGCCATGGGTGCGGCGATACTCATGGATGCGCCGGTGGCACTTCTGCATGAAGGCGTGGAAGTGCTCGCGCTTCTTCCGCGGTACGTCCGCCGTCTCGAAGAAGAGGTCCATGAGCATGGACTTCCCCCGCCCCACCTCGCCGACGAGGTACAGGCCGAGCGGCGGGCCGTCCGGCTGCTCGTCCACGGGCTTGCGGCGGAAGAAGCGGGCGAGAAGCCCCGGCTCCTCCTTATTGGGCTCGGGCTTCGGATCATAGCCGCGCAGGCGGCGCCACAGGTCCTGCAGCGTCTCCGCCGCGCGCTCCTGGGCAGGGTCCGCGCGCAATCCGCCCGCCGCCACACGCGTGCGGTAGAGAGGAAGCGGGCCCTGCGACACATCCGGCGAAACGGCCGGGGCGAGGGCTGGTGCGGGCGTGGTGCCGTCCATCGGCCGCCGGTCTAGCCCGGTTCACAGCCCGCTCGCAACTTCGCGAACCGTGTTTTCTCAACCACCCTGTTGCACAAATGTCTTGAAGACCCTGCTTCAGTGAAGGTCGCCAAGGGGTTGAGAGCATTGAAGGAAAATTGAAACGTAACGACCGGAGCGCTCCCTTCCGAGCGGGCCCGCAGGGGCCTGGACGTCAGTCCGCCGTGATGCCAGCGGCCCGGATCACCGGTGCCCAGCGCGCGCTTTCCGCGGCGATGAAGCGGCGGAACTCCTCCCCCGGCATCGGATAGGGCACGGCCCCTTCCCGCTCCAGGCTCACCACCAGATCCGGCGTCCCGAGGCTGCCGAGGATCGCCTCCTCCATCCGTGCCCGGATCGGCTCCGGCGTGCCATTCGGGACAAGGATCCCGTACCAGGCCGTCACGCGGTAGCCAGGCAGCGTCTCGGCCACCGTCGGCACCTCCGGCATGGAGGCGACCCGCCGGTCCCCGGTCACCGCCAGGGCACGCAGCGCGCCGCCCGCGACCAGCCCCGCCACCGAGGGGAGCGTGCTGATCATCATCGGAATGTGCCCGGCCGCCACATCGGTCAGCCCCGGCGCCGCCCCGCGGAAGGGCACATGCGTCGCCTCCAACCCGGCCTGCTGCAGCAGCAGCGCCATGGCCAGATGCCCCGCCGCGCCATTGCCGGGCGAGGCATAGGTCATCTGCCCCTTCTTCGCCCGGGCCTCCTCGATCAGGGCGGCGAGGGTGCCGGCCTGCGTCCCCGGCCCGGCCACGAGCACCAGCGGGGTTTCCGCCACCATCGCCACCGGGTCCAGCGCGGTCTGCGGGTTCACCTTCAGGTTCCGGCCGAACAGGGTGGGGTTCACCGTGATGGGGCCCTGGTTGCCCATCAGCAGGGTCAGGCCGTCCGGCCGGGCGCCCGCCACCAGCTCAGTGGCCAGGTTCCCGCCCGCGCCGGGGCGGTTCTCCACCACCACGGGTTGGCCGAGCGCGGCATTCAGCCGGGCGCCCAGGGCGCGCGCCACCGCATCCGTGCCGCCGCCGGGCGTGTAGGGGAGAACCAGGCGGAGCGGACGATCGGGCCACCCCGCCGGGACCTGGCCAAGGGCCGGGGCGGCCGGCGCGGCCGCCGCGATGGCCAGCAGGAGAGAGCGGCGCGACGGGAGCATGGGAGTCCTTCCTGGCTGTTCCTCGGCCGCCAGCATGGGGTGGAAGACCATGGGAAAGGCAAGTGCGCCCAGGCCGGCCGGGGCTAATCGCCCCATTCCAGCGGAACATAGAGCTGCCCGCCCTCGCGGAATTTCCGCGCCATGGCCTCCATGCCCTCCTTCTGAGCCTCGGCCCGGATGTCGTGGGAGATGCGCATCGAGCAGAACTTCGGGCCGCACATCGAGCAGAAATGCGCGGTCTTGTGCGCCTCCTTCGGCAGCGTCTCGTCATGGAAGCTGCGCGCCGTGTCTGGGTCCAGAGAGAGGTTGAACTGATCCTCCCAGCGGAACTCGAAGCGGGCGCGGGACAGGGCGTCGTCGCGGAGGCGCGCGGCCGGGTGCCCCTTGGCGAGGTCGGCAGCATGGGCCGCGATCTTGTAGGTGATGACGCCCGTCTTCACGTCATTCCGGTCGGGCAGGCCCAGATGCTCCTTCGGTGTGACGTAGCAGAGCATGGCCGTTCCGAACCATCCGATCATCGCGGCGCCGATGCCGGAGGTGATGTGGTCGTAGCCCGGCGCGATATCGGTCGTCAGCGGCCCGAGAGTGTAGAAGGGCGCCTCCCCACAGACCGCCAGCTGCTTGTCCATATTGGCTTTGATCTTGTGCATCGGCACATGGCCCGGGCCCTCGATCATCACCTGGCAGTCCTTCGCCCAGGCAATCTTCGTCAGCTCGCCCAGCGTCTCCAGCTCCGCGAATTGCGCGGCGTCGTTGGCATCCGCGATGGAACCGGGCCGCAGCCCGTCGCCGAGGGAGAAGGAGACGTCATAGGCGCGGAGGATGTCGCAGATCTCCTCGAAATGCTCGTAGAGGAAGCTCTCGCGGTGATGGTGCAGGCACCACTTCGCCATGATGGAGCCGCCACGGGAGACGATGCCCGTCACGCGGCTCGCGCTCAGTGGCACATGGGCGAGGCGCACGCCGGCATGGATGGTGAAGTAGTCCACCCCCTGCTCCGCCTGCTCGATCAGCGTGTCCCGGAACACCTCCCAGCTGAGGTCCTCGGCGATGCCGCCCACCTTCTCCAGTGCCTGGTAGAGCGGCACGGTGCCGATGGGGATGGGCGCGTTGCGGATGATCCAATCGCGGATGTTGTGGATGTTGCGGCCGGTGGAGAGGTCCATCACCGTGTCCGCGCCCCAGCGGATCGCCCAGACCATCTTCTCCACCTCCTCCGCCATGGAGGATGTGACGGCGGAGTTGCCGATGTTGGCGTTGATCTTCACCAGGAAGTTGCGGCCGATCGCCATCGGCTCCAGCTCGGGGTGGTTGATGTTGGCGGGGATGATGGCGCGGCCGCGCGCCACCTCCTCCCGCACGAATTCCGGCGTGACGAAATCTGGGATGGCGGCGCCGAAATCCTCGCCGTCCCGCTCCAGCTTCGCCCGGATTTCGGCACGTCCCAGGTTCTCCCGGATCGCGACGTATTCCATCTCCGGCGTGACGATTCCCGCGCGGGCATAGGCGAGCTGCGTCACCGCGCGCCCGGCCTTCGCGCGCAGCGGCCGGTGCTGCACGGGGAAGGCCGGGGTGAGATGGCTGCCGGAGACGAAGCCGTTATCCTCCGGCCTCACCGCGCGCCCCTCGCCCTCCTCCACATCGCCCCGCGCCTCGATCCAGGAGCGGCGCAGGCGCGGCAGGCCGCGTTCGATAGCGATCTCGGCGGTGGGGTCGGTGTAGGGGCCAGAGGAATCATAGACGGTGACAGGCGGCTCGCCCGCGCTGGGATGCAGCGCGATCTCGCGCATCGGCACGCGGATATCCGGGTGCAGCACCCCCGGCCGGAACACCTTGGTGGAGGCGGGCAGCGGCCCGGTGGTGACCTGCGGCACGCCGGGCCGCGTGGTGGTTTCGATGGACATGCGCCAGAGCTCCTTCGCCTTCGCGATGGACCCAGCGCTGGACTGCAAAGATGGAAGGTTGCCGCACGGAATCCCGGCAGGGATCTCCTTCAGGCAGCCGCACCGTCCCTACGCCAGCATGAACTGGATCAGGTTCATCGGGTCACGGCGCTGCCTCTCGGCCAGCCGTATCTCAGCCCCTTGACGGGACCCCCCGGGTGAGGCGCCCAGCCTCGGCCCGGCGGCGGCGGATTGTCAACGTTCCAATCGGGCTACAGCCCGGCGCCCCCATCCAGCGCGATCGCCTGCCCCGTCACATTCCCGGCAGCGGCGGAAAGGAGATAGGCCGCCATGGCCGCTACCTCCTCCGGCGCCGTGATGCGCCGGGTCGGCGTGCCCGAAGCGGCCTCCTCCCGCGTCATGCCCAGCTCCCCCCAGCGGGCCCGGGCCATCTCCGTCTCGACCCATCCCGGGCAGAGGGCGTTCACGGTGATTCCGCGCGGGGCGAGGCGCAGCGCCAGCGCGCGCATCAGCCCGATCACCCCGTGCTTGGCGGCGGAATAGGCCACCTGGTCCGGCACGGCGCGCAGGCCGAGCACGGAGGAGAGGAACACGATCCGCCCCTCCCCATCCGGCAGCAGCCTCGCCGCCCCTTCCGCGCAGCGCCAGGCGCCGTCGAGATTGGAGGCGATGATGCGGCGCCAGTGCTCCTCATCCGCCTCGGGCGGATCGCCGCCGGCCACGCCCGCCGCCAGGATGGCCGCCCGCAGCGGGCCCGCCTGCGCGAAGAGGGCGCGCACGGAAGCCGCATCGGTCACGTCGCAGGCAAGGAAGCGCACGCCCTCCGGCAGCGCCCCCTCCGGCGCGCGGCGTGCCGCCGCGAGCACCGGCACCCCCTGCCCCGCCAGCAGCCGCGCGCAGGCCAGCCCGATGCCGCGCGTGCCTCCCGTGACGAGAACGGCGCTCACGCCGCCGTCGTCCCGCCATCCACGGGCATGACGATGCCCGTCACGAAGCTCGCATGGTCCGACAGAAGGAAGGCCACCACCGCCGCGACCTCGCGCGGATGCGCGAAGCGCCGCTGCGGCACCGCCTCCGTATAGGCCGCCTCGGAGGCGGGCCGCGACGGATCGCGCGCCGCCAGATCCGCGATCACCGCGCGCAGCATCGGCGTGTCCGTGCTGCCCGGCGCGATGGCGTTGAAGCGCACCCCCTGGGACGCGAAATCGAGCGCCGCCGAGCGCGTCATCTGCGCCAGCGCCGCCTTGGAAGCGCCATAGGCCGCGCTGGCCGGCTTGCCGATCAACGCCTGGTCGGAGGCGATATTCACCACCGCGCCCCCCTGCTTTAGCAAATGCGGCAGCGCCGCCTGCATCACCGCGAAGGGCGCCAGCCAGTTCACGCGCATGATCCGCTCGGCCTCGTGCAGCGGCGTGTCCAGCAGCGTGCCGATCATCGTGTCGCCGGCATTGTTCACCAGCAGCTCGATCCCGCCCATGCGCGCCGCCGCCGCTTCCACCGCCGGCGCGATGGAAGCGGTGTCGAGCAGGTCGTGCTCCGGCCGGTCCAGCCCCTCCACGACGGCGCCGGAGGCCTCCAGCACCGCCACTATGGCGGCGCCGATCCCGCCCCGATGCCCGGTGACGAGGGCGCGCTTGCCCGCGAGCCCCGTTTGCGCGATCCCGGTCAGCGGGGCGGGCACGGCATCCATCAGGCCCAGAGCCCCTTGGCCGCCAGCCAGTCCTGCACCAGCGCCGCC
The DNA here is from genome assembly GCF_900141905.1 of Muricoccus roseus. Lineage (GTDB taxonomy): Bacteria > Pseudomonadota > Alphaproteobacteria > Acetobacterales > Acetobacteraceae > Roseomonas > Roseomonas rosea. The sequence continues at coordinate 100,584 of NZ_FQZF01000009.1, forward strand.
ACCTCGTCGCCGTTGCGGTCCATCATCACCATGTGGCTGTTCCCCTTGATGCCTCGCTCGGGCAGGTCCACCACATCCACCGTGCCGCCCGCGGCGCGCACCGCCTCAGCAAAGCGGATGCCATTGGCGCGGATGGTGGGCCAGCGCGCATCCTGCGCGATGTAGTCGCCATAGATCATCAGCACCGGCACGTCCTTCAGCGCCGCCACCTTGGCCGGGTCGCCCACCGTCGCCGGCTCCACCAGCACCAGGGCGCGCACCTTGTCCGCCCGCTCCTGCGCGGCGCGCCAGCCGAACAGCCCGGCCTGGCTGTGCGCCATCACCACGCTCGGGCCCACCCGGTCCAGCAGGGCAAGATAGGCGTCCAGCGTCAGCGCATCGGTGGTGGTGAAGCGCGGCACGCATTGGCGCACGAAGTTCCGGTAGCTCGCGTCATCCGCCGGGAACTGGTTGCCCGGCAGGGTGGTCTTGCGCGCATAGGAACCGGGGCCGTCACCGATACGGAACCGCTCATAGGGATTGTCCAGAGTGAGGAACACAGGCTGCCCGCCCGTGGCCTCCGGCAGCATCGTCCAGCCGGACCGCCCGCGCTCCACGGCGTCCGAGACATAGACCGGCCAGCCGCGCCGGAGGAAGAAGTGCTGCCAGCCCTCGCGCCCGTCCGGCGTGTTCTCCCAGGTCACGCCGGTCAGCCCGCCGCCATGCCACATCAGCAAGGGAAAGCGGCCGCGCGCCGGCTCGGGAACCATGTACTGCGCGTACATCCCGCCGATCAGATAGGTACCGTTCGGGTCCACCTTCGCCGGCACGCCGCCGGGGGAGAACAGAACCTCCCGCACCGGCTGGCCGGAAACCACATGCTCCTTCCCGCCGACATGGAATGAACCCCAGTCGGCCAAGGTCACCGGCCGCTTCGCCGTGGCAGGCGCCGGCTGGGCCTCGCCCGCCCTGGGCACGGCCGCGGCAGCGGCCGTCAGCGTGGCGGCACGCAGGAAATCTCGTCTCATGGCTGGCCGTCCTTCCCCTGCGGGGGCGGCCTTTGCTGGCCATCCTCCGGTGGAAGGAGGATGCCGCAGGCTTGGGGGGTACGCCACCTGGGGTGACGGTCTGTCCCGGGGAGAGGAAGAAGGAATTCTTCCTCTCCCCGGACCCCTCACCATCATCTTCTTTTAAAAGTTTGGAATCACTGGGCTGACGGTGCGCCTCGGGTCATGGACCCGAGGCGACTCCCAGCGCAGGAAGGACACCCGCAACCCGAGACCCCTTCGATCCGGGGTATCCACGGCAGTCAAACGGGGTTCCAAGGGCCTCAAGCCCTTGGCGGGTCGAGGGCAGAGCCCTCCGTCTAATCCTGCCCGGGCTTCAAGCCCGCGCCAGCGCCCCCGCCCGTTCCCGCCGCAATGAGGGCCAGGCGAGCAGCACCGCCGCCACCGGGAAGGCCGCGGCGAAGAGGGGCACGGCGGCCAGCCCTGGCCCGTGATCGATCACCAGCCCGCCCGCCCAGGCGCCCAGCGCGTTGCCGAGGTTGAAGGCCGCGATATTGAGGCTGGAGGCGAGGCTTTGCCCCGCGCCGGTCGCCCGTTCCAGCACCCAGATCTGCAGCGGCGCCACGGTGGCGAAGCCGGTCGCGCCCAGCAGGCCGACGGAGAGGATGGCGAGGATGCCGTTGCCCATCACCAGGCCCATCCCCAGCAGCACCAGCGCCAGCGCGCCCATGGAACCGAGCAGGGCGAGGGAGAGGTTCCGGTCCGCCAGCTTGCCGCCCAGGATGTTCCCCACCACCAGCCCGCCGCCGAAGACGAGCAGGATGGGCGAGACCGCCGCATCGGCGAAGCCGCTGATCCGGGTGAGGATCGGCGCGATATAGGTGAACACGGCGAAGACGCCGGCGAAGCCGAACACCGTGGTCAGCAGCGCGACGATCACCGGGCCGCGCGCCATGGCGCGCAGGTCGGCCCGCCAGTCCCCCGCCTCGGGCGCTGCCTTGTCGCGCGGCACCAGCAGGGCGATGACGGCGAGCGCAACGAGGCCCACCAGCGTCACCGCCCAGAAGGTGGCGCGCCAGCCCATGTGCTGGCCCAGCCAGGTGCCGAAGGGCACGCCGAGGATGTTCGCCACGGTCAGCCCGGTGAACATGGTGGCGATGGCCGAGGCCCGCCGGTCCGGCGCCACGAGCCCGGTGGCCACCACCGCGCCGACGCCGAAGAAGGTGCCATGGGCGAAGGCCGTCAGCACGCGGGCGGCCATCAGCAGCCCATAGCTGGGCGCGAGGGCGCAGGCGGCGTTGCCGATGGTGAACACGACCATCAAACCGATCAGCGCCGCCTTGCGCGGCCAGCGCGCCGTGAAGGCGGTGAGCACCGGCGCGCCGAGCACGACGCCGAGCGCATAGCCGGAGATGAGGAGGCCCGCCGAGGCAAGGGAGACGCCGAGATCGGCGCCCACCTCGATCAGCAGGCCCATGATGACGAATTCGGTGACGCCGATGCCGAAGGCACCGACCGTCAGCGCATAGAGAGCAAGTGGCATGGGAGAGGTCCCGATCCCTGAAGGGGGGTTTCGCGTTGCGGCGAAGATGGACCGCCCCGGGATCGTGAATTAGCCTGCAGGCTGGCACAGCAGCTGTGAACCGGCAGCACATCCGGCAGGAGGGAGCGCATGGAGGTCAACCGCTCCGGCGAGATGGAGGTCTTCGTCCGGGTGGTGGAGCTCGGCGGCTTCTCGGCCGCCGCGCGCGCCCTGCGGATGACGCCCTCGGCCGTGAGCAAGCTGATCGGGCGGCTGGAGGCCCGGCTTGGCGCCCGCCTCGTCCAGCGCTCCACCCGCAAGCTGCAACTGACCCCGGAGGGGAGCGGCTTCTACGAGCGCGCCACGCGGCTCCTGGCCGATCTGGACGAGGCCGAGGGGCTGGTGGCCGCCGGGGAACGGCCGGCCGGGCGTGTCCGGATCAGCCTCAGCAGCGCTTATGGGGTGCATGTCCTCACCCCGCTCATCCCCGAATTCCTGGCCCGCCACCCCGCCATCAGCCTGGACCTGATGCAGACGGATACGGTGATCGACCTGATGCAGGAGCGCACGGATGTCGGCATCCGGGCGGGGCCGCTGCGCAGCTCGGGCCTCATGGCGCGCAAGCTCGGCGCCACGCGGATGGTGATCGTCGGCGCCCCCGCCTACCTCGCCCGCGCCGGCGAGCCGGGCGAGCCGGCGGCGCTGGAGGGGCATGAACGGCTGGGCTTCAACTATGCCCGGGCGCAGGAAGGCTGGCCGCTGCTGCGGGACGGGCAGATCGTCACCCTGCCCGTGACCGGCCGGGTGCAGGCCAATGACGGGGATGCGCTGCGCCAGCTCGCCGTGGCCGGTGCCGGGCTGGCGCGGCTGGCGCTCTTCGTCGTGGCGGCCGACATCGCCGCCGGCCGGCTGCGCCCGGTGCTGGAGGCGCACAATCCCGGCGATTTGGAGGAATTCCACGCCGTCTATCTCGGCGGCGGGGGGAGGCTGCCCGCCCGGGTGCGGGCGGTGCTCGACTTCCTGGCGGAGAGGGCACGCCTCCCCGCCTTCGCGGCGCAGGGCCTCTCCCCGGACCGGCCCCACGGCCCCATCTAGCGGAACGGCATGACGATTTCCCCGAAGATCCCCCGTGCGGCCCTCGTCACCGGCGGCGCGAAGCGCATCGGCCGCGCGATCGCCCTTGCCCTGGCGGAAGCCGGCTTCGACCTGGCCATCCACCACCGGGACAGTCCGGAGGAGGCGGAGGAGGTGGCCGGGCGCGCCCGGGCCCTGGGCCGCCGCGCCACCCTCCTGCGGGCGGACCTCGCCCGTGAGGCGGAGGTCGAGTCCCTCATCCCGGATGCCACGGCCAAGCTCGGCCCGATCGGCGTCCTGGTGAACAACGCCTCCCGTTTCGAGCGGGACGAATGGGACAACGCCACCCGCGAGAGCTGGGACCGGCACATGGAGCCCAATCTCCGGGCGCCTTTCGTGCTCACCCAGGCCATGGCCCTCGCCCTGCCCGAGGAGGCGGAGGGCGCGGTGGTGAACATGCTGGACCAGCGCGTGCTCTCCCTCACCCCGCATTTCGTCAGCTACACCGTGACAAAGGCGGCTCTCTGGGCCCTCACCCAGTCCATGGCGCTGGCGCTGGCGCCCCGGATCCGGGTGAACGGGATCGGCCCCGGCCCCACGGTGGCGAGCACGCGCCAGACCGAGGCGCAGTTCCGCGCGCAATGCGAAAGCACCCCCCTCCGCCACGGCTCCAGCCCGGAGGAGGTGGCCCAGGGCGTCATGGCCATCCTTTCCCTCCCGGCCATGACGGGGCAGATGATCGCCCTGGATGGGGGGCAGCACCTGCAATGGTCCCCGCCGCGCGGTCATGGGGGACCGGAAGAATGAATGCCTATGTTCCGGATGCCCGGCGCGCCCGTCGCCGCGTCTTCGTGCGGGACCTGACCGTCCAGGCACGGCTGGGAATCTACCCGAAGGAGGAGGCCGCGCCGCAGCGCGTGGTCATCGGGATCGAGATGCTGGTGGAGGACGAATCCGCCCCCTCCGGCGTCGGGCCGGACCGGCTGGACCGGGTGGTGGACTATGCCGCGGCGGCCGAACGCGCCCGCCAGGTGGCCACCAGCGGCCACACCCGCCTGGCCGAGACGCTCGCCGAGCGGATCGCCCTGGCCTGCCTGGAGGACCACCGGGTGGAGGCGGTGCGGGTGACGGTGGAGAAGCCCGACATCATGCCCGGCGTGGGCGCCGTCGGCGTTAGCGTGGAGCGCCGCCGTGACGCCTGATTGTCACGATTCGTGGCCTGTCAACGCCCTCGCGCCGCTGTGAGATGGATTCATCCCCTGCGCTCCGGAGAGGGTCAGGGGGGCTGGCGGAACTGGGCTGGAAGGTCAATGTGAACGAAGCATGAAAGCCCACCGGCAGTTGAAGAAGCACAAAAACAATAACTTAGGTTGTTGCACAAATTTTGGGCGGGCGCGTCGGGAGGCCTGATCCGCCTCTATCGAGCGATGAATCCCACGCCTCCATCCACAAGCTTATCCACAGCTTTCGGGGACAACCGCCAAGGCGGTCAGGAAACCCAACGGAAACAAGCCTGATGGCCTTCTCCCACGAGCAGACCACCCCGAAGGCCCCCATGGAGGGGCGCGAGGTGATCGAGACCGCCCTCGCCACCCTGCCCTTCTCGCCGGGCGTCTACCGCATGCTCGATGCCAAGGGAGACGCCCTCTATGTCGGCAAGGCGCGCAGCCTGAAGAAGCGGGTCTATGCCTACACCCAGGTCCATAAGCTGCCGGACCGGCTGAAGCGCATGGTCTTCGAGACGCGCCACCTGGAGGTGATCACCACGGCGTCCGAGGCCGAGGCGCTGCTGCTGGAGGCCAACCTGATCAAGCGGCTCCGGCCGCGCTACAACATCGTCTTGCGGGACGATAAGTCCTATCCGTGGCTCGTGATCACGGAAGATCATCCGTACCCGCAGATCGCCAAGCACAGGGGTGAGCGCCGGAAGGGCGCCTCCTACTGGGGCCCCTTCGCCAGCGCCTGGGCGGTGAACCAGACGCTGACCGCCCTGCAGCGCGTCTTCCTGCTGCGCTCCTGCCGGGACACGGTGTTCGACAACCGCTCCCGCCCCTGCCTGCTGCACCAGATCCGCCGCTGCTCCGCCCCCTGCGTCGAGCGTGTCTCGAAGGAGGAGTATGGCGAGCTGGTGAAGGAGGCGACGCAGTTCCTCTCCGGCGAGACGCCCTCCATCCAGAAGCGCCTGGCCAAGGAGATGGAGGAGGCGGCCGAACGGCTGGAATTCGAACGCGCGGCCGCCATCCGGGACCGGATCCGGGGCCTGACCCATGTGCAGGGCCGGGACCGCATCAACCTGGATGGCGTCGGCGACGCCGATGTGGTGGCGCTGCACCAGGCAGCGGGCCAGGCCTGCGTCCAGGTCTTCTTCTTCCGCGGTGGCCGCAACAACGGCAACCGGCCCTTCTTCCTCTCGGGCATCCGCGCCGATGCGGAGCCGGCGGAGGTGATCACCGCCTTCCTCGGCCAGCTCTATGACGACCTGCCGCCCCCGCCCCTGGTCCTCGTCTCCCACGACCTGCCCGAGGCGGCGCTGGTGGCCGAGGCGCTGGCGCTGCGGGCCGACCGCAAGGTGGAGGTCCACGCACCGAAGCGCGGCGAGAAGCGCGCGGCGGTGGAGCACGCCCAGACCAATGCGCGCGAGGCGCTGGAGCGCAAGCTGGCCGAGGGCGCGGCCCAGGGCGAGCTGCTGCAGGGCGTGGCGAAGCTCTTCGACCTGCCCTCCACCCCGGAGCGGATCGAGATCTACGACAACTCCCATATCCAGGGCAGCAATGCCTATGGCGTGATGGTGGTCGCGGGCCCCTCGGGCTTCCTGAAGAACGCCTACCGCAAGTTCTCCATCCGCGGGGAAGGCGCCGGCGCCGCGAAGGGCCGCAAGGGCACGGATACCGGCCCCGCCCCGGCGGACGCCACCGGGGTGGAGCCGCTGGCGCAGGAGGATGTGCAGGCGCTGGCGCATGACGCCGCCGGCCGCACCGCCCTGAAATCCACCGGCGGACGACCCGGCATGTCCGGGGGCGACGACTTCGCCATGATGCGGGAGGTGTTCGAGCGCCGCTTCGGCCGCGCCCTGAAGGAGGACCCGGAGCGCGAGAGCGGCACCTGGCCCGACCTGGTGCTAATCGATGGCGGCCTCGGCCAGCTCAACGCCGCGCGGGAGATCCTGACGGAAATGGGCATCCATGACGTGCCGCTGGTCGCCGTCGCCAAGGGCCCGGACCGGGATGCCGGGCGCGAGTGGTTCCACCGCACCGGCCACGAACCGATCCAGCTGCCGCCGCGCGACCCCGTCCTCTACTATCTCCAGCGCCTGCGGGACGAGGCGCACCGCTTCGCCATCACCACCCACCGCGCCGGCCGTTCCAAATCCCTGGTGAAGAGCGAGCTGGACGACATTCCCGGCGTGGGCACCGCCATCAAGCGGGCCCTGCTGAACCATTTCGGCTCGGCCCGGGGGGTGCGGAACGCGGCGCTGGAGGACCTGCGGAACGGGCCGGGGATCGGCCCGGCGGTGGCCAAGCGGGTCTATGAGCACTTCCACCCCGGCACCACCGGCCCGGTGGAAGCGGTGAAGCCGCGCGGGCGCCGCGGCAAGGCGGTGACCGCCATCGCGGAGGCGCCCGACCCGGTGGAGAACCCGGTGCCGGAAGAGCCTGAGCCCCCCTCCCCGCCCCCCGCGCCCGACGCGCTGGGGCATGAGGCCGAAGGTTAATCCTGCCCCGCGTTCCCCGCGGCCACATTCTGGGCTAGGGGAAGCCCTGAGGAGACGCGGATGCCGACCGACCTGCCGAACCTGCTGACGCTCTCCCGCATCGCGGCGATCCCGCTGCTGGTGGCGTTGATGTTCCTGCGCACCCCAGTGGGCGACATCCTCTCCTGCGCCGTCTTCTCGGCGGCGGCGGTGACAGATTACTTCGACGGCAAGATCGCCCGCGAACGCGGCTCCTTCTCCGCCTTCGGGCGGATGCTGGACCCGATCGCGGACAAGCTGCTCGTCGGCGCCGCCCTCATGCTGCTGGCCGGAATGGACCGACTCTCGCCGCTCGGCCTGCTTCCGGCGATCGTCATCCTGCTGCGGGAGATCCTGGTCTCGGGCCTGCGGGAATACCTGGCGGGAATCCGGATCGGGCTGCCCGTCACCCGCCTGGCGAAGTGGAAGACCGGCTTCCAGATGGGCTCCATCGGCACCATCATCGCGGGGGATAGCGGCGCCTCGGCCATCGGGCTGGGCTTCCTGCCGGTCTCCTGGCTCGGCGAGGCGGGGCTCTGGGTGGCCGCCGCCCTCACCCTGCTGACGGGCTGGGACTACATGACAGCCGGAATGCGCCACGCCGCGGCGGAGGATCTGGCCCGCGAGGGCTCGCGCGAGGGTCGCCGGGCCGGGTAGCGGAACGCCCGGGTAGCGAGACCGGGTAGCAAGACGGGGCTCCCGCGCGCATCTTGCGCCGCAGCGACTCACCGACTTCACGGAAGGCCCGCACCATCCGGGCCGATCGGAAAGGGACTTCGACTATGGACCGCCTTCGTCCGGGTATGAGAGGCCGGCTGTTTGCCAGCCTGCCGCTGGCCCTCCTGCTCGGCGGCTGCTTCGGCGACATCGACATGGCCCCCTTCGGCCGCACCGACCCGCTCGGCGCGCCGGACAGCCTGACCGTGCGCCGGGTCATGGGCACGCCGGCCGAGGTGCCGCCCCTGGCGCCCGAGCCCGGCAATGTCTGGCCCGCCCAGGAAGCGCCGCGCGCCACCCTCCAGAACCCCGATGCTGCCACCGTCCCACCCCAGGAGCGGAGCCGCTCCGAGGGGCTGGAGCGGGCGCGCCAGCAGCGGGGAACATCCCCCGACGTCTACCTGCCCAACAGCACCGCGCCCGGCCAGGGCGCGCCGCCGGAGGCCGCGCCCAACCCGCGCGCCCCCGCGCCGGGCACCCGCCGCCGGATCGGCAGCTCCGAGGCGCTGCCGCCGCTCGACCCGCCGCCTCTGCCCCGTGCCGGCGTGCCCCGCGGCGCCCCGCCCACCCCGCCGGAGCGGCGCGTGGACGGCCAGGTGCTGCCGGTGCCCGGCGGCCCGCCGGCCGTGATCACCGGCGGCGGCGGCAACATCCAGACCTACACCCAGCCGGGCGTGGGCACGGGCACGGCCATCCGCCAGGGCGGCACCACCACCCTCATCGGGCCGGATGGCAGCACCCAGGTGGTGCCCACCCCTTGATCCGGGTCCTCTACTTCGCCTGGCTGCGCCAGCGTTCCGGCATCGGGGAGGAGGAGGTCTCCCCCCCGGAGGAGGTGCGCGACGTGGCCGGGCTCATGCGCTGGCTCGCCGCGCGCTCCCCCGGCCATGCCGCGGCCTTCGCCGACCCGGCGCAGGTGCGGACGGCGGTGAACCAGGATTTCTGCGGCCCCGACCACCCGGTGAAGCCCGGGGACGAGGTGGCCTTCTTCCCGCCCGTGACCGGGGGCTGAGCCATGGGCGTGACCCCGACCATCCGCGTGCAGGACAGCCCCTTCGACCTCGCGGCCGAGACGGCGGCACTTTCGGCCGGGCGCGTGGATGTCGGCGGCATCGCCAGCTTCCTCGGCCTCTGCCGTGCCGATGACGGGCTGCAGGCCCTGGTGCTGGAGCACTATCCCGGCATGACCGAGCGGGCGATCGCCCGCATCGTCGAACAGGCCTGCGCGCGCTGGCCGCTCACCGGCTGCACCGTCATCCACCGCCACGGCCGCATCCTGCCGGGCGAGGGCATCGTCCTCGTCCTCACGGCCAGCCGGCACCGCGTGGCTGCGCTGGAGGCCTGCGCCTTCCTGATCGACTGGCTGAAGACCGGGGCGCCCTTCTGGAAGCGCGAGGAATTCGCCGGCGGCGCGGAACGCTGGGTGGAGGCCCGGCACGAGGACGAGGCGCGCACGCGGGAATGGGGCTGAAACCCCTGGCTCCGGTTCTCGCTTCGGTCCTGGTGGGCGGGCTGATGCTCGCCTGGCCCGCCTTCCTCGCGGGCTATCCGCTGCTGTTCAGCGACAGCGGGGCCTTCCTGCACCAGACGCTCGGCCCGCTGATGCTCTGGGACAAGCCCTGGATCTACGGGCCGGCCGCCTTCCTCTTCCACTGGCACAGCACCCTCTGGCCCGTGGTGGTGGCCCAGGGCGTCATGGTCTCCCACCTCCTCTGGCTCGCGCTGCGCGCCTTCGGCGGCGGCACCACCCCGGCGCGCCATCTGCTGCTCTGCGGCCTGCTGGCGGCGCTGACAGCCCTACCCTTCACCGTGGCGCTGGTGATGCCGGATGTCTTCACCCCCGCCGTGCTCCTCTGCGCGCTGCTGCTGGGATTCGGCCGCGCCGCCCTTTCGCGCGGAGAAGCGGCCTGGCTTTGCGTGCTGGGCGCGGTGGGCACGGCCGCGCATCTCTCGCACCTGCCCCTGATGGGCGCCCTCGTCGTCGTCTCGCTGCTCGCGGGGTGGCGCGCCGCGGCGCGGGTGGCCGTGCCGGTGGCCGGGGCGGTGGCGCTGCTGCTGGTCACCAACCTGCTGGGCCATGGGCGCCTCTCCCTCTCTCCCCATGGCGCCACCTTCATGATGGCGCGGCTGGTGGCGAACGGCCCCGGGCTGAACACCATCGACGCCGCCTGCCCCGAAGCGGGATGGGCGCTCTGCGCCTTCAAGGGACCGGGCCTCGACCCCTATGGCCCGCGCGCCTGCATCTATCGCCGCTGCCCGCGCGACCTGCTGCCGAGCGACATCTTCCTCTGGGATCCCGCCAGCCCCATCAACCGAAACGAGACCGGCCGCCCGCGCGACTTCGGCGGGCGCGCCCTTTCCGGCGAGGCCCGCGAGATCGTCCGTGCGACGATCGCGCGGGAACCGCTCGCCGTCGCCCTGGACGCGGCGCGGGACACCCTCACCCAGCTCATCTTCCGCAACCGCGTCGGCGACACGCTGGAGCGGCGCCATATCGGCGAGGGCGTGCTCGGCCATGTCCAGGCCTTCGGGCCGGAGGAAGCCGCGCGCTTCCAGGCCGGCGCCCACTGGCGTGGTGACATGCCGGCCCTCGTGGCCCCTCTCCTCTGGGTGCAGGAACCCGTGCTGCTGCTGGGCGCCATCGCCCTCGCCATCCTCGGCTGGCGGGGACGGCGGAACCGCCTGGTCCTGGGCCTCGCCCTCGGCATCGCCACCGGCCTCCTGGCGAATGCCTTCGCGACCGGCGCGCTGAGCGGGCCGCATGACCGCTACGGCGCGCGGGTGGCCTGGCTGATGGTGGCCGGGGCCTTCCTGCTCGCAAGCCGCGCGGGTTCTGGGGTCGATCGGCGGGGGGTTTGAACCGGGGCTTTTTCTTGGGCTAGGGGTCTGTCCCGGGGAGAGGAAGAAGGAATTCTTCCTCTCCCCGGACCCCTCACCATCATCTTTTTCTTCGAGTTTGGAATCACCAGGGCTGACGGTGCGCCTGAGGTCGATGACCTCGGGCGACCGCAAACGCAGGACAAAGCACCAGCGACCAGAGACCCCGCCGGTCAACGGTATCCACGGCAGTCCGATGGGGTTCCAAGGGCCTCAGGCCCTTGGCGGGTGAAGGGCGGAGCCCTTCCCTTCCCTATCGCCGCAGGCAGGCCATTCGCGGCCGGGAATGGCGCGGCACCGGCACGGGCCGCCGCACCCCGGGCCGCATGAACTGCCGCGCCTCGGCGGGGCCGCCGATGAGCAGCGCCGGTTGCAGCCCGGGCGCGCAGAGATTGGCCAGGCCGCGCATGGGCGGCAGGGGCACGGCCCCGCCGCGGCCCCAGGCGGCGCCGAGGCGGGCCAGGGCCACGCGGCGGTTATAGGCGGCGCCGCGCTCGGGCTCGCCGGAATGGTAGCGGCCGATGGCGTCTCCCCAATCCGGCGCGTTGCCGCGCAGGCGGTTGAGGAAGCGCGCGGCGTAGCGGGCGTTGGCGGTGGGGTCGAAGGCCGTTTCGAGGTTCGGGAAGGCATCGGGGTGGTGCAGAAGGTTCACCTGCATGCATCCGACGTCGATGGAGCGGACCCCCCGGGCCTGGAGGGCGGCGACGGCCGCGATTGCGGCGGCCTTGGTTGGGGCGGAGCCGCTGTCTCCGGCGGCGTTCCAGCTCCAGGGCCAGGGCTCCGGCCGGCCGGAGGGCGCGGCGCGGCCGGTCTCCACCAGGGCGATGGCGCCGAGCAGCCCGGCGGGAACGCCGGCGGCGGGCTCCACCACGGCGATGGCGCGGCGGCAGGCGGACCAGTCGTCGCCGCCGCCCTGGGCCAGGGCGGACGTGGCGCCGGCCATCAGGACACCGAGAAGGGCAAGCACGGGGCGGAGGCGCGGCATGGGGCGCTGGGTCGCCGCCCCGGGCGCCGCGGTCAACAAAAAGGGTCGGGAGCGGCGTTCAGCTGGTCGCGGCCTCGGCGGCGGCCGCGGCGCGGCGGTTGGCCTGGTCCTCCGCCGTGTCGGCGGCCTCGGCCATGCGGGCGCGCTGCTCGCAGGTGGCGCGGATCTTGTCCAGCTCCTCCTCGGTCAGGTGTTCGATGCCGATGAAGGCGTTGCCGGCGGCGCTGGTGCGGATCAGCTCGTCCAGCTTCGCCTGGATGGCCGCGCCGTCGCGGTTCTGCGTGTTCTGGATCAGGAAGACCATCAGGAAGGTGACGATGGTCGTGCCCGTGTTGATGACGAGCTGCCAGGTGTCGGAGAAGCCGAAAAGCGGCCCTGACAAGGCCCAGGACACGACAATCGCCACGCAGAGCACGAAGGTCAGCGGGCGGCCCGTCGCCTGAGCGACGCGGCTCGCGACGTCGTTGAAGAGCTTGGAGAAGGACATCGGCTCCACCGAAATCTCGGGGCGCCGGACGCTTGAAAGGCCGGCGCGTTCCAGAGAAGCTCCGGACAGGATAGGGGGTTTGCGGGTTTCCTCGAATTCATCCGGGGTTCACGGGCAGTGCCCCATCCCGGGTCGAGGAACCCGGCCGCGCAACCCGGCCGCTCCCGGGGCGATAGCCCCCCAGACCCGGAGGGATTCATGCACGCCAAGATCACCGTCCATGCCAGCCCGGACCGCCTGTTCGCCTGGCTGTCCGAAAAGGGGAATGCGCGCCACTGGTACGCTCATCTCCGCCATGATGCCGATGTGTTGCCCGACCCTGGGATGAGCGTGGAGGCGGGCGCGAACACCATTCGCTGGACCATGGCCCCGGCGGGGGAGATGACCGTGACGGGCCGGGGCGACGTCTCCGACCTGTCCCTCACCTTCGCCGAGGAGGAGCACACCCCGGAGCCGCCGGCGGAGGAGATGAGCCCGGATGACGGGCCCACCAATGCGGGCAACGCGCTGCGAAGCATCAAGAGCCATGTCGAGGCCGCCGAGGGCGGCGACCCGGACATGCACACGCCCGGCGTCGTCTCGCGCGAGGATGTGGAGGAGGCGGAGCGGGAGATCGAGGCCGATCCGGAGCATAGCGGCACGCCCCGTCGGTAAGCCGTCTCGCTTTACGGGCTACGGCGGCCCGGCTCAGGCCGGGTCGCCCTCCCGCTTCGGCGCGCCCGGCTTGGCCGCCAGCACCTTCCAGACGCCGTCGCCCGCCGCCACCTTGCGCTCGCCGACCGTGATCATGCCGCGCACGAAGATCACCGAGTTCGCGACGCGGATGATCTCGCCCCGCGCCTCCAGGAACTCCCCCGGATGGGCCGAGGCCAGGAAGTGGGTGTTCAGCTGCATGGTCACGACGGGCCGCAGCCCCCCGGCATGCCAGACCGTGACGCCCATGGCGTTGTCCAGCAGCGTCATCAGCATGCCGCCATGGACGATGCCATGGCCGTTCACGTGCCGGCTGTCCGCCAGGATGCCATAGGCCCAGCCATCCCCCTCCGGCCGCGACCAGAGCGGGCCCGTGAGGCCGGAGAAGCCGATCGGCGCGCGGGGGGCCCAGCCCTCCGCCGCCGGGTCGAAGGCCGGCGCGCTCACGCCGCTTCCTTCTGGTCGAGCGAGGCGAAGCTGCCGCCGCTCTCGGCGAGCCTCAGGAGAAGGGCGGCGGGCTGGAGGCTGTCGTCGCCGCTGGCCGCGGCGAAGTCCCGCAACCGGGCGACGATCCTCGGCAGCCCCACCAAATCGGCGTGGAACATCGGGCCGCCCGTCCAGGCGGGCCAGCCATAGCCGTTCAGCCAGACCGTATCGATATCCCCGGCGCGGGCCGCGACGCCCTCCTCCAGGATGCGCGCGCCCTCGTTGATCATCGGGTAGAGCAGGCGCTCCAGGATCTCCTCCTGCGGGATGGAGCGGCGCGTCAGGCCCTGTTCCGCCGAAACGCGCTCGATGAGGGCCAACACCTCCGGGTCCGGCGTGCCGGTCCGGCCATCGCCGGAATAGTCGTAGTAGCCGCGCTTCGTCTTCTGACCGAGGCGGCCCGCCTCGCAGAGCGCATCGGCCACGGGCGAAGTCTTGCCGGTCGCCTTGCGGATGCGCCAGCCGATATCGAGGCCCGCGAGGTCTGCCATGGCGAAGGGGCCCATGCGGAAGCCGAAATCGGTCAGCGCCTTGTCCACCTCCTGCGGCAGCGCGCCTTCCTGCAGCAGGCGCTCCGCCATGGCCGTGCGGCGGGCGAGCATGCGGTTGCCGATGAAGCCGTAGCAGACGCCGGAAACCACCGGCACCTTGGCGAGCTTGCGCCCCAGCTCCACCGCGGTGGCCAGCGCATCGGGCGCCGTCTCCCGGCCGCGCACCACCTCCAGCAGCTTCATCACATTGGCCGGGGAGAAGAAGTGCATGCCCAGCACGTCGCCGGGGCGGCGCGTGGAGGCCGCGATCTCGTCCACGTCGAGATAGGAGGTGTTGGTGGCCAGCACGGCGCCGGGGCGGGCGATCTCCTGCAGCTTGCCGAAGATCTCCTTCTTCAGCCCCATTTCCTCGAACACCGCCTCGACAATCACATCGGCACCGGCGGCGGCCTCCAGCCCCACCTTGCCCTCGATCAGGCCCATGCGCTTCGCGCGCGCCTCCTCGCTCAGGCTGCCGCGCTTGACGGAGGTGGCGTAGTTGCCCGCCACCCGTTCCAGCCCACGGGCGAGGTTCTCCTCGCTCGTCTCGATCAGCGTCACGGGGATGCCGGCATTGGCGAAGCTCATGGCGATGCCGCCGCCCATGGTGCCGGCGCCGATCACGGCCGCGCGCTCCACCGGGCGCGGCTTGGTGCCCTTGGGCAGGCCGGGGATGCGGGCGGCGGCGCGCTCGGCGAGGAAGACATGGCGCAGCGCCTTGCTGCGCGGGTCCTCCCGCAGGCGCAGGAAATGCGCGCGCTCGGCCGCCATCCCCTCCTCGAAGGGCTTGTCGAAGGCGGCCCGCACGGCGTCCACGCAGGCTCCGATGCTCGGATTCTCGGCACCCTTCTTCAGCAGCGCGGCCGCGGCTTCCTCGAAGGCCTCGCGCGAGCCGAGATCCATGCGGTCGCGGCTTGGGGTGGGGCGGCCCGCATCGGCCAGGCGCAGGGCCAGGGCACGGGCGGCGGCCAAGGCATCCTCGGCCACCTCATCCACCAGGCCCATGGCCTGGGCGTCCCCCGCCGAGACGGGGTTGCCATCGGTCATCAGCCGCAGGGCGGGCACGGCGCCGACGAGGCGCGGCAGGCGCTGCGTGCCCCCCGCACCCGGTAGCAGGCCGAGCTTGATCTCGGGCAGGCCCAGCCTGGCCGCGGGCGCGGCCACGCGGGCATGGCAGCCCAGCGCCACCTCCAGCCCGCCGCCCAGCGCGGCGCCGTTGATAGCCGCCACCACGGGCTTGGCGAGTCCCTCCAGCGCCGCGATCGCCTCGGGCAGGCTGGGCGGGATGGGGGGCTTGCCGAATTCGGTGATGTCGGCGCCGGCGATGAAGGTCCGGCCCTCCGCCGTCACCACCACCGCGCGCACCGAAGGATCAGCGGCGGCCGCCTCGGCCGCCCGGACCAGGCCGCCACGCACCGCCGCGCTCAGCGCGTTCACCGGCGGGTTCGAGATGCGGATCTCCGCGATGCCGCCTTCGATCGAGAGGGTGACAGGCTCCTGGTCGGCCATCCGGCAACTCCTTCGTTTCCCCGCCAGGTCTTTGTTTTCGGCAGGAAAACACTGCCCGGGCAGGCGCGAGGAAAGAACTGGCGGGAGGCCGCGTCAAGCGTCCTGCTCGATTCCGTGCTGCGCCGCGGCAACGGCGGCGCAGCATGGCGGGCCGCATCTTGGGCCATGGGCGGGCCGCCCCCATCTGCGGGGATGGCCCGCCCGGTCTTGCGCTGCATCAATTCCAGCGGACGCCCGGGCGCGCTAAACCCCCGGCACCACCCCGGGACCGGGGTGCCGCTCTTCGCCCCTGGTTGCCTGGACGCCCCGCCCTGACCACCGCCGCGCCCCTCCTGCACCGCTTCGCCAATCCCGGCCGCTTCCTGCGGGCGACGGCGCGGCTCATGCCCTGGCTCTGGGGGCTCTCCCTGGCCGTGCTGCTGCCGGCGGCGGGCTGGGCGCTGCTTGCCTCCCCGGCCGACTGGCAGCAGGGGGAGACGGTGCGGATCATGTATGTGCATGTGCCGATGGCCTGGCTGGCCATGTCCGGCTATGCCGGGCTCGCCATCGCCTCGCTCCTGGCCCTGGTCTGGAAGCACCCGCTGGCCGACCTCGCGGCGCGGGAACTCTCCCCCGTGGGCGCCGTGGCCACGGCCCTGTGCCTGGCCACCGGCAGCCTCTGGGGCCGGCCGATGTGGGGCACCTGGTGGGCCTGGGATGCGCGGATGACCTCGGTGCTCGTCCTCTTCTTCCTCTGGGTCGGCCACGCCGCCATCACCCGCGCCTTCGAGGATGAGGAGCGCGGAGCGCGGGTGGGCGCCATCCTCGCCCTCGTGGGGGTGGTGAACCTGCCGATCGTGAAGTTCTCGGTGGATTGGTGGAACAC
The DNA here is from genome assembly GCF_900141905.1 of Muricoccus roseus. Lineage (GTDB taxonomy): Bacteria > Pseudomonadota > Alphaproteobacteria > Acetobacterales > Acetobacteraceae > Roseomonas > Roseomonas rosea. Next base: position 117,045 of record NZ_FQZF01000009.1, read on the forward strand.
GCTGCACCAGCCCGCCAGCGTGGCGCGGATCGAGGGGCCCTCGATGCACATCTCGATGCTCGGGCCGCTGCTGGCCTGCGCCATCGGCTTCTCCCTGCTCTTCGGCACGCTCGTGCTGGCGCGGGTGCGGGCCGCGGTGATGGAGCGCCGGGTGCAGGCGCTGGAGCTGGCCAGGGCGCGCGAGGCCGACCGCGCCCCCGCGCCCGAGGCGGTGCCGGCATGAGCGGCCACATGAGCGGCCATGGGATCGTGACACGATGAGCGGCCATTGGATCAACGTGATCGCGGCCTGGGGACTGGCCGCGATCGGCTTCGGCGGGCTGGCCCTGGGCGCCGCCTGGCGGCACCGCACCGCCGCCCGCCGCCTGAAGGAACTGGAGCGCGCCCGATGAGCGGTGCCGTCGCGGCCCCCAAGCGGGGCGGAATGGGGCTGGCGGCTTCCCGCCGGAGAAGGCGGCTCTGGGTGCTGCTGCTCTGCGGGTTGGGGCTGGGCGCGGCGGCGGCGCTGGCGCTGACCGCCTTCCGCGACAACCTCGTCTTCTTCCGCTCCCCCTCCGACATCGTGGCCATGCCCGCGCCGGACGGCCGCGCCTTCCGCCTCGGCGGGCTGGTGGAGGCCGGGAGCGTGGTGCGCGACGGCGCGGAGGCGCGCTTCCGCGTGACGGATGGCGCCCACACTATCGCGGTGAGCTATCGCGGCGTGCTGCCCGACCTCTTCCGCGAGGGCCAGGGCGTGGTGGCACTGGGCAAGCTGGGCCCGGACGGCCACTTCACCGCCAGCGAGGTGCTGGCCCGCCATGACGAGTCCTACATGCCGCCCGAGGTGAAGGACGCGTTGGAGCGCAGCGGCCACTGGAACCCCGAGCAGGGGGCGCCGCCGCCTGCGAGCGGCTGGAACACGATGCAGCCCCGGACCGGCGGATGATTCCTGAGATCGGGCACTTCGCCCTGGCCCTGGCCCTGGCGCTCTCGCTGGCCCAGGCCGTGCTGCCCCTCGTGGGCGCGCAGCGGCGCGATGCGCGGCTGATGGCGGCCGGGCCCGGCCTCGCCGCCGGCGTGCTCATCGCGGTGGCCACGGCCTTCGCCGCCCTGCTCTGGTCCTTCGCGCTGAACGACACGACCGTCACCAATGTCGTGCAGAACAGCCATTCGGCGAAGCCGATGCTCTACAAGCTCGCCGGAGCCTGGGGGAACCATGAGGGTTCCATGGTGCTCTGGGTGCTCATCCTCGCGCTCTGCGGCGCGGCGGTCTCGGCCTTCGGGCGCAACCTGCCCGGCGCGCTGCGGGCGCGGGTGCTGGCGGTGCTGGGCATGATCGCCACGGGCTTCCTCGCCTTCATCCTGGCCACCTCCAACCCCTTCCTGCGGGTCTGGCCGCCGGCGGCCGATGGGCAGGGGCTGAACCCCGTGCTCCAGGACCCCGGCCTGGCCTTCCATCCGCCGCTTCTCTACCTCGGCTATGTCGGCACCGCCGTCACCTTCGCCTTCGCCATCGCGGCGCTGATCGAGGGCCGCGTGGATGCCGCCTGGGGGCGCTGGGTGCGGCCCTGGGCGCTGGCCTCCTGGTCCTTCCTGACGCTCGGTATCGCGCTGGGGTCGTGGTGGGCCTATTACGAGCTGGGCTGGGGCGGCTACTGGTTCTGGGACCCGGTGGAGAATGCCTCGCTGCTGCCCTGGCTCGCCGGCTGCGCGCTGCTGCATTCCGCCATCGTGGTGGAGAAGCGCGAGGCGCTGAAGACCTGGTCGGTGCTGCTGGCCATCCTCGCCTTCTCCATGTCGCTGCTCGGCACCTTCCTCGTGCGCTCGGGCGTGCTGAACTCCGTCCACGCCTTCGCCAATGATCCGGAGCGGGGCGTCTTCATCCTCGCCCTGCTGCTGCTGACGATGGGCGGCGCCTTCGCCCTCTTCGCCTGGCGCGCGCCGGCCCTCGCCCCCACCGGGGTGTTCGCGCCGCTCTCGCGCGAAGGGGCGCTGGTGCTGAACAACCTCATCCTCTGCACCATCGCGGCGGTGGTGCTCGCGGGCACGCTCTACCCGATGTTCGCGGACCTGATGCTCAAGGCGAAGATCTCGGTCGGCCCGCCCTTCTACCAGGCCACGGTCTTCCCCCTGGCGCTGCCGCTCATTCTCGCCATGGCGGCGGGGCCGCTGATGGCCTGGAAGCGCGCGAAGCCCTGGCCGGTGCTGCAGCGCCTCTGGTGGGTGGCGCTGGCCGCGCTGGGCGCCATCGCGCTGGTCTGGCTCGTGCAGGGCCGGCCGATCCTGCCGGCGCTCGGCTTCGGCGCGGCGCTGTGGCTGATCCTCGGCGCCTTCGTCGACGTGGCCGAGCGCATCGCCCTCTTCTCCCGCCCGCGCGCCGCGCTCGCCCGCGCCAGGGGCCTGCCGCGCGCGGCCTGGGGTGGCGCCGTGGCGCATGCGGGCTTCGGCGTCACGCTGCTCGGCATGGCCGGGATGGGGCTGGCGACGGAACGTCTCGCGGCGGTGCGCCCGGGCGAGACCGTCTCGCTCGGCGGCTATGAGTGGAAGCTGGAAGGCGTGCGCGACGTGACCGGCCCGAACTGGACCAGCCGCCGCGCCACCGTGACGGTGACGCGGGGCGGCGCGCCGGTGACGGTGCTGCAGCCGGAGAAGCGCAACTTCCCCCTCGCCCGCCAGAGCACGACGGAAGCCGCCATCCACACGACCTGGGCCTCCGACCTCTATGCGGTGATGGGCGAGGAGGAGAACGGCCGCGCGACGCTGCGCCTGCACCACAACCCGCTGGCGCCCTGGATCTGGCTCGGTGGCGCCATCATGGCCTTCGGCGGCGGGCTCTCCTTGTCCGACCGGCGCGCGCGCGTCGGCGCCCCGGCGCGCCGTGCCGCGGCCCAGGACCCCGGGGCGGCCCAGGATCCTGGAGCAGCACGGGCATGAGCGGGACCAAGGCCACCCCCCTCTCCCGCCGCGCCCTGCTCTGGGTGCCCCTCGGCGTCGCGGCCGCGGGCGGGGTGGGCTTCTGGGCCATGCTGCGCGGCATGCGGGACGGGTCCTACGACCCGCGCGGCGTTCCCTCCGCCCTGATCGGCAAGCCCGCGCCCCGGATCGCGCTGCCGGCCGTAGAGGGGATCGACCTGCCCGCCTTCGCCCCCGATGCGCTGGCCGCGCCCGCCGCCCCGGTGCTGGTGAACTTCTGGGCCTCCTGGTGCGTGCCCTGCGTGGTGGAGCATCCGCAGCTCATGGCGCTGCACCGGCGCGGCGTGCGGATCCTCGGCATCAACTACAAGGACAAGCCGGCGGATGCCGCGCGCTTCCTGGCGCGCCACGGCAACCCCTTCGCCGCGCTGGTGGCGGATGCGGAAGGGCGCGCGGGCATCGAATACGGCCTCTATGGCGTGCCGGAGACCTATCTGCTGGACAAGGGCGGCCTCATCCGCTGGCGCTGGGCCGGGCCGATGATGCCCGACACGCTCTCGGCCGAGCTGGACCCGCTGCTGCGGCGGCACGCGTGAGGGCGCTTCTCTTCGCGCTGGTGCTGGCGCCCGGCCTGGCGCTGGCGGTGGGGCGGCCCTCCGAGATGCTGCCTAACCCCGCGGCGGAGGCGCGCGCGCAGGAGATCGGGCGCGAGCTGCGCTGCATGGTCTGCCAGAACCAGTCCATCGAGGACAGCGAGGCCGACCTGGCGCGCGACCTGCGCCGGCTGGTGCGGGAGCGCGTGGCGGCCGGCGAATCCAGCGATGCCGTGCGCGACTACGTGCATGCGCGCTACGGCGACTTCGTGCTGCTGCGCCCACCCTTCAACTGGGTGACGGCCCCGCTCTGGGCGCTGCCGGTGATCGTGCTGGGGATTGGCGGGCTGGTGCTGCTGCGGATGCGGCGGCGGCAGGCCGCCCGCACCGGCCCCGCCCCGCTGACGGATGAGGAGCGCGCCCGGCTGGCGGCGCTGGAGAAAGAGCTTTGACCTGGGTTTTCGCGGCGCTTCTCGCGCTCGCCGCGCTGCTGCCGCTCGCCTGGGTGGCCTGGCGCCCGGCCCGCCTGACGGATCGCGGCGCGGCGGACCGCGCGCTGTACCGCGCGCAGCTGGCCGAGCTGGAGCGGGACAAGGCGATGGGCCGGCTGGACGATGCCGCCCTTTCCGCCGCGCGGCTGGAGGTGCAGCGCCGCCTCCTGGCTGTGCCCGATGCGGCGCCCGCGCGCATGGGCGGGCGCGGGCCCGTGCTGGCCGGGCTGGTCGTCGTGCCCGTGCTCGCCTTCGCCGTCTATTTCCTCAACGGCCTGCCTGGCATGCCCTCCGCCACCTTCGCGGAGCGGCGCGATGTCACGCAGCGGGACGAGGCGCTGCTGGCGCAGCTCCGCGCGCGGCTCGCCGCCATCCCGCCCGAGAACCCCGCCGCGCGCCAGGGCTGGCTGCTGCTGGCCGAGGCCGAGCGCAACCGCGGGCGCGCCGCCGAATCGGCCGCGGCCTATGCGGAGGCGCTGAAGGCCGGCTTCGAGCCCGACATCGCGGCCCAGCGCGCGCAGGTTCTGCTGGAGGCGGATCAGGTGGAGGAAGCCGCGGCCTTCCTGGCCGAGGTTCTGCCCCGCGCACCGGGCCATGTGGGGCTCCGCTTCCTCTCCGGCCTCGCCGAGGCGCAGGCTGGCCGCCCCGCCGTGGCCCGCGCCACCTGGTCCGCGCTGCTGGCGACCGCGCCGGAGGGCGCGCCTTGGCGGGGAATGGTGGAACGACGCATGCAGGCCTTGCCGTGATGGATGGCACCTTGATGGATGGAAGCGGCGCCCCGGGGCTGGCCGCGCTCGAGGCACGGCTGCGGCAGGACCTGGAATGGCTGGAGCTGCCCGCCAAGCCCTGGGTGCCCGAGACGACCGCGCCGGACGGGCGCCCGGTGGCGGATGTGGCGATCATCGGCGCCGGCATGGCCGGGCTGGCGGCCGCCGCGGCCCTGAGGCTGGATGGCGTGGAGCGGCTGCGCGTGATGGACCGCGCGGCGCAGGGGCAGGAAGGCCCCTGGGTGACCTATGCGCGGATGGAGACGCTGCGCTCGCCCAAGGGCCTCGCCGGCCCCGCCTTGGGCCTGCCCTCCCTCACCTTCCGCGCCTTCTTCGAGGCGCAGCACGGGCCCGCCGCCTGGGAGGCGCTGGGCAAGATCCCGCGCGGCCTGTGGATGGACTACCTCAACTGGTACCGCCGCGTGATGGGCGTGCCGGTCGAGAACGGCGCCGATGTCGCGCTGGTCCGCCCGCGCGAGGACGGGCTGATCGCGCTGGAGATGCGCGGGGCGCCGGAGGTCCTGTGCCGGCGCCTGGTGCTGGCCAGCGGGCGCGACGGGCTGGGCGGTGAGTTCGTGCCGGAGATGGCGCGAGGCCTGGACCGCCGCTTCTGGGCCCATTCGCGCGAGGAGATCGACTTCGCCGCGCTGTGCGGGAAGCGCGTTGGCGTGGTGGGCGCGGGCGCCTCCGCCATGGACAATGCCGCCACGGCGCTGGAGGCCGGCTGCAGCGGGCTGCACATGTTCGTCCGCCGCCGCGCGCTGCCGCGCGTGAACAAGTTCACCGGAATCGGCAGCCAGGGCGTGGTGCATGGCTTCGCGGGCTTGCCCGACGAGTGGAAGTGGCGCTTCCAGCACTATGCCAACAGCGCGCAGACGCCGCCGCCGCGCGACAGCACGCTGCGCGTCTCCCGCCATCCCCACGCGCATCTGCACCTCGGCAGCCCCGTGACGGCGGTGCGGGAGGAAGGGGGCGCGGTGGTCGTCACCACCCCGCGCGGCGCATTCACGGTGGATTTCCTGATCTGGGCCACGGGCTTCAAGGTGGCGCTGGAGGAACGGCCGGAGCTGGCGTTGATCGCGCCGCATGTCCGGCTCTGGCGGGACCGCTTCGCCCCGGAGCCGGGGCAGGAGAGCGAGGAGCTGTCCTCCTCCCCTGATCTCGCGCCCGACTTCTCCTTCCAGGAACGGGTGCCCGGCGCCTGCCCCGCCCTGGCGCGGATCCACGCCTTCAACTATCCGGCCACCCTCAGCCACGGGAAGCTGACCGGCGACATCCCCGCCATTTCGGCCGGGGCAAGGCGGCTGGCGCAGGGCATCGCGCGCTCCCTCTTCGTCGAGGATCGCGAGACGCATTTCGCCCGGCTGCAGGCCTATGACACGCCGGAACTGCTGGGTGACGAGTGGCCGGAAAGGGAACTGACGGCATGAGCGATGACGACCTGATCGAGAGCATCCTGGGCATCGCGCCCGGATCGCCGCTGCACGTGCTGCGCCGCCGCCGGCCGGAGGCGCTGCGCCACGCGCAGGGCGCCTATCGGGAGCTGCTGATGCCGGAGGACCCCGGCAACATCTCCCACGCCGATCGCGCGGCGCTGGCGCTGCGCACCGCGCTGCGCGAGGGCGACGCCGCCCTGGCCGCGCATTTCCGCGGCCTGCTGGAGAAGGCAGGCGCGCAGGAAGCCATCATGCTCGCCGAAGATCTGAGCGGCGCGCCGATGGAGGGCCGCCTGCCCGCGCTGCTGCGCTATGCCGATGTGGTCGCCACCCGCCCCGACGACGTGACGCAGGAGACGATCGACGCGCTTTCCGGCATGGGGCTGACCCCACGCGACATCGTGGCGATCACGCAGCTTGTCTCCTTTGTGCCCTATCAGGTCCGCGTCATCGCCGGCCTGCGCGCCATGATGCAGGAAGGAGCCGCCGCATGAGCCGCTTCACCATGGAAGAGGTGGGCTGGACGCCGCGCATCCCGCCCGTGGAGGCCGAGACCGCCACCCCCGCCCAGCTCGCCGCGCTGGAAGCCTGCCCGCCGGCGCAGCGGCGCTCGACCTATTTCCTCACCCTGGCGAACGACCCGGCTTCGCTCGGCGAGCGCGGGGCGCTGTTCAACACGGTGATGTACGCGCCACGCGGCTTGCCGCGCGCGGACCGGGAGTTCTCCACCGCCATCGTCTCCATGGCGAATGGCTGCGTGTACTGCACCTCGGTCCACGCCCGGCGCTTCGCCGACCTCTCCAAGCAGCGCGAGGCGATGCAGCGCGTGCTGGATGAGGGCCACAAGGCCGAGATCGATCCGCGCCGCCGCGCCATCGCCGATTTCAGCGAAAAGCTGACACTGACGCCGGGCGCCGTGACGGCCGCCGACCTCGCGCCCCTCCGCGCCCTGGGGATGGACGAGCTGGAGCTGCTGGACCTCATCCACTCCATCGCCATGTTCGCCAATGCGAACCGGCTGATGCAGTCCCTGGGGGAATCGGAACCCCCGGCCGCCTAGAACTTCGGCGTTGGCGGCAGCGTCCCCGCTCTCTGCGCGCCTGCCAGGCAGTCCTCCGTCACCTGGGCCCGCACCAGGGCGCTGTCGATGTCGAGCTTGCCGAAGGGGCCGTACACCCGGTCCTCCGCCATCGCGCCGCGCATCTGGCAGGCATAGCGCGCATCTGCTGCCGTGGCGGGGCCGGTGGAAGCGGTCTGCCCCGGACCGCCCTGGGCGCAAGCCGCGAGGAGCAGGAGCGAGGCGAGGCCCGCTCCACGAATGCCATCCATCATCAGGCGCCTCCATTCGCCATATCGCAGAGAGGAACGGCCGGGGGTGCGGGGGGTTTGTTCGGGGCGGATTGTGCTTGCGGCGCCCTGAGAGGCTTTGCCTCCCAGACCCTCCACCGGGGTGGCAGCGGCCACCCCGGACCCCGCGTTCGGCCTGCCGGGGATGCGATGATCGCTGTGGCGCCGCAGGCATTTTGATTTCGGCCGCGCGGGCTGACCTGACCGTCGCCTGAGGTCATCGACCTCAGGCGCACCTCCAACCCCGCATTCCACGGCAGTCTTCCAAAAGAAGATGAGGGAGGGTCCGGGAGGGAGAATTCCTTCTCGCTCCCGGGGGCCATCAGCGCCTAACCCTATTCGTTCCGCGCCCCCGATTGCCGCACCAGCGCCGCGTGGCGGCCGATTTCCTCGTGCAGGAAGGTGGCCAGCCGCTCCGGCGGGCCGCCGAGCGTGGCCATGCCGGACTGCTCGAACCGCGCCTTCGCCTCGGGGTCGTTCAGCACCTCGTTCGCGATGGTGTTCAGGCGCTGCACGAAGGCGGGGTCCGAGCCCTTGGGCAGGAAGAGACCGAACCAGGTGCCGAAGACGAGGCCGGGCATGCCCAGTTCCGCCGTGGTGGGCACGTCGGGCAGTTGCGGCGCGCGGCGTTCGTCCAGCACCGCGATCGGCGTCACCGCCCCAGCCTTCACCTGGGGCGCGACGCCGGTGATGAGGTTGAACATCGCCTGGATCCGGCCGGAGAGCAGGTCCGTCACCCCCGCCGCCGGTGCGGTGTAGGGCACATGCGTCATCTGCGTGCCGGTGAGGGACTTGTAGAGCTCCCCCGCCAGATGCATCGAGGAGCCGTTGCCCGTGGAGCCGAAGTTGATCGCGCCCGGGTTGGCGCGGGCATAGGCGCCGAACTCCGCCAGGTTGCGGATCGGCAGGTCCTTGTTCACCACCAGCACGTTGGGCACGTTGCCGACGAGGACGACCGGCTCGAAGTCCTTCTCCGGGTCGAAGGGCAGGTCCCGGTAGAGGGCCGGGCCCGTGGCCAGCGTGCCGGCCCAGGACCAGAGGATGGTGTAGCCATCGGGCGCCGAGCGCGCGCCGGCCAGGGCGCCGATATTGCCGTTGGCGCCGCCGCGGTTGTCGATGATGACGCGCTGGCCGATGCGCTTCTCCAACTCCTGCGCGAAGATGCGGGCCAGGGTATCCGCCGTGCCGCCGCCGCCCGGCGCGGGGACGATGACCCGCACGGGGCGGTTGGGCCAGGGGCCGGTTGCTGCTGGCGGGGAAGGAGCGGGCGCGGCCGGGGCCGGCGCGGTCTGCCCCAGGGCTGTGGAGGCGAGGCCGAGGGCCGGAAGGGCGAGGGCGCTGCGGCGCGTGATGCTCATCATCGGGGCTCCCAGGGGGCTTTGCCCGAAGCTTAGGCAGGATCGGGGCCAGGACGGAAATCGCGCGGGCACCTTGCCGGATCGGGCGGGGTCGGGATGATCGCGCGCGGATGCGATGGGGGCGGCGATGCGGTTGGTCGTGCTGGGCGCGGGTGCGGTGGGACCGGCGGCGGCGGTGCTGGCCGCGTCCCGCGGGCATGAGGTCACGCTCTGGTCGCCCTCCGGCGCCGGCACGGCCGGGCTGGTGGAATCCATCGAGGCCGAAGGCGCGGTGACGGGGCGCGTGACGCTGCGCGTCGCGCGGGACCTGCCCGAGGCCTTCCGGGATGCGGATGCGGCGCTGCTGGCCGTGCCCGCCTATGCCTTTCCCGCCCTTCTGCCGCGCATCGCGGAGGCGCTGCCGCCCCATCTTCCGCTGCTGATCGCCCCGGCCGCCTCCCTCGCCCCGCTGGCGCTGGATGCGCTGATGGCGCGGCGCGGCGCGCCGGCCCGGCGGCCGCCGATCGGGGCCATGGCGACCACCCCTGTGACGGCGCGCCGCCCGGCACCGGGGCGGGTGCGCGTGGCCGCGGTGCGCGCGGCGGTGGACATGGCCGCCGTGCCCGCCCGGGCGGCCGGCGAGATGGGTGCCCTGGCCACGGCGCTGTTCGGCCATGCCAGCCCCGTCGCGCCGCACGCACTCCATGCCGGGCTGGCCAATGCGAACCCCATCATCCACGCCGTGCTGGCGCTGACGAATGTCACGCGGATCGAGCGGGCGGAGGAATGGGCGCAATACGGGCTGATGACCCCCGCCGCTTGCCGGATGATGGAGGCGCTCTCGGCCGAGCGCGCGGCGCTGGCGCGGTCCTTCGGCGTTGAGGTGCTGGGGCTGGATGAATCCCTGCATCGGGCCAATGGCGTACCCATCGGGCCGCTGGCGGAGATGGCGGCCGCCATCGCGGTGTCGCGCGGGGCGGTGCTCGGCCCCGCCGCGATGGAGACGCGCTACGTGACGGAGGACGTGCCCTATGGGCTAGCCTTCTACCTCTGGCTCGCGCGCGGGCGCGGCATCGCCATGCCGGTGACGGAGGCGGTGGTCACTTCGCTGGAGACGCTCTGGGGCCGCAACCTGCACAGCAACCCGCTGCTCGATCCGCTGGATCCCGCGGGGCTGGATGCGGCGCTGGCCCATGGCTTCGGCCGCGACGCACAGGACCGGGACGCATAGGCAGGACCGATCACGGGCATCGGCACGACCCTGCTGTTGCGGCAGCGCAGCACGGACCACTCTCCCGCCGCGCCCTCCAATGCCGGAGGGCCGCGAGGAGAGGTGGATACGGCCATGACGAGCATCCCTGGCAGCCCCGGCAGGGAGGCATCACGCGGCGAGGGCGAGGCATCCGCAAGCCTGCGGGATGCGCTCGTGCGGCAGATCGTGCTGGACGCCGTTCGCTTGGCCCTGGAGGAAGGCGCGCGCAAGGCGCCCGATCCCGTCGCCTATCTGCGCGGCGCGGCCAGCGAGGTGACGCGCGTGGTGGCGGTGCTGGAGAACGCGCAGCCGCGGGACGGCGCCGCCCTGCGGGCCATCCTGGCGGAGGCGGTGGTGGCCGTGGCGGAGGAGCTGATCGGCACGCGCCAGCATTGAGCGGGTGGGGGACCGCCCTCCCCGGCCCAGGGACTAGTCCAGCTTGATGTCCAGCGGCGCCGCGACACGGGTCCAGCGCTCGAGATCCTCCCGCAGCGTGGCCGCGAAGGCCGCGCCGTCGCCGCCATTGGGGGTGACGCCGAGGCCGCCCAGCCGGGCACGGACGAGTTCGGTTTCCATCGCCGCGCGGAAGGCCTCGGCCAGCCGCGCGACGATGGGTGCGGGCGTGTTCCGGGGCGCGGAGAGGCCGGTCCAGATACTCGCCTCGAAATCCTTCACCCCGGCCTCGATGAGGGTGGGAATGTCGGGGGTGGCGGGGAAGCGCTCGCGCGAGGTGACGGCCAGGACCTTGAACTGCCCGCCCGTGGCGGCGAGGACGGAGGGGACGGAGACGAACATCGTCGCGATGCGCCCGGCCGCGAGGTCGTTGAAGGCCGCCGCCGCGCCGCGATAGGGCACGTGCTCCACATTCAGCCGCTCCCGCGCCTTCAGGTCCTCCATGATGAGATGCGTGTTGGTGCCGATGCCGGTGGAGGCATAGGGCAAGGGCTGCGCCGCCTCCCGTGCCATGCGGAGCAGGCCCTGGGCATCCGCCACCGCCAGCTGCGGCGCGGCCAGCAGCGCGACGGGGCTGTCGCTCAGATGCAGGATGGGCGCGAAATCGGCGATAGGGTCATAGGGCAGGCGCCGGCCGATCGCCTTGGCGATGGTGAGCTGCCCGGCGGTGGCGAGGAGGACCGTCAGCCCATCCGGCGCCGCGCGCGCCACCGCCTCCGCCCCCAGCACGCCGCCGGCGCCCGCGCGGTTCTCCACCACCACGGTCTGGCCGAGGATGGGGCCCGCCGCCTGGGCGAGGAGCCGGCCCAGCACGTCCTGGGAGCCGCCGGGCGCGAAGGGAACGATGAGGCGGACCGGGGCATCGGGGGACCAGCGGGGCTGGGCCTGGGCCGCGAGGGGCGAGAGGGTGGCGAGGGAGAGAAGGGCGCGTCGCTGCATCGGGGGGTCCTTGGGCTTCGCCGATGCTAACGCCGCAAGGCGCCCCGGGCGAAGCCGGCCTCAGGCTCCGGGCTTCGGCGCCGTCACCGGCTGCCCCTCGCCCGGCGGGTTGGTGGCGGCGTCCAGCAGCGAGAAGCGCGCCGGCGGCGGCGGAGAAGCGGCTTCACCGCCCAGCAGCGGGAAACTCCCCGGCTCCGCCGGCGCGGCGCCGAGCAGCGACATGGTGGTGGCGGGTTGGGTGGCGGGCGGCTCCGGGTCCGGCGCCCAGGCCACGCGCTGGAGATAGGTGGAGAGGAAGCGGCGCAGGCGCGGCTCCTCCGCGTCGCGGAACACCGCCCTGGCCGGGCCATCCACCAGCACGCGGCCATGGTCGAGGAAGACGGCGCGGGAGGCGACCGAGGCGACGAAGCCCATCTCATGCGAGACGACGAGCATCGTCATCCCCGTCTCCGCCAGGCCGCGGATCACGTCCAGCACCTCGGTCGTCAGCTCCGGGTCCAGGCTCGCCGTCGGCTCATCGAAGAGGATGAGGCGCGGTTCCATCGCCAGGGTGCGCGCGATCGCGACGCGCTGCTGCTGGCCGCCCGAGAGCTGGGCCGGGCGGCGGTCGGCGAATTTCGCGAGGCCCACGCGGTCCAGCATGGCGCGGGCGCGCTCGGCCGCCTCCGCGCGGCTCATCCGGCGCACGAGGCGCAGGGCGAGGGCCACGTTCTCCCCCGCCGTCAGATGCGGCCAGAGGTTGAATTGCTGGAAGACCATGCCGATCAGCCCGTCGCCGGGCTGGGGCACGCGCCCCTCCACCAGCACGCGCCCGCCGGTCAGCGGGTCGAGCCCCGCGATGCAGCGGAGCAGCGAGGACTTGCCGGAGCCGCTGGGGCCGATCAGCCCCACCACCTCCCCCTTCTGCACGGAGAGGTCGATGCCAGCCAGGATCTGCGTGTTGCCGACGCGGCGCTCCAGCTTCTCGGCCAGGAGGAAGGGGGTCGTCATCACGGGTTCCTCAGGCGGTGCCGAGCGTGGCGCGGGCGATGCCGCGTTCCAGCCGCCGCGCCGCATAGGCGGTGAGCTCCACCAGCAGCCAGTAACTCAGCGCCAGCGCCGCCATGGTCTGGGCGAAGGCGAAGGTCGCGCTGCCCACGCCGGAGACGGTGAAGGTCAGCTCCGGCACGGTGATGATGGAGAGGATGGCGGTTTCCTTGACGAGGATGACCGCGAGATTGGCGAGGGAGGGCAGCACGGAGAGCGCCATTTCCGGCAGGAGGATGCGCGTGATGGTCTGGGGCGTCTTCAGCCCCAGCAGCCGTGCGGCCTCCACATGGCCGGGGGGGATGGCGAGGAAGCCGCCGCGGAAGACCTCGCTAAAATAGGCCGCCGCGTAGATGGACAGCGCGAGCCAGCCGGCGACGACCGGCGTCAGGTCGAGCCCGATGAAGGGGCCGCCGTAATAGAGGAGGAAGGCCTGCACGACGAAGGGCACGCCGCGCACAATTTCTACCAGCGTGGCGAGCAGGACGTTCAGCAGCGCCGGGCCGAAATGGCGAAGGCAGGCGACGAGCACGCCCACCAGCAGCCCGGTGGCGACGGAGGCGAGCCAGATCCCGATGGTGAGCGGCAGGCCGCGCGCCACGGCCCAGAGGGTTTCCGTGACGACCGTCATGCCCTCCGCCTTTCCCAGGACACCGCCATGAGCACGAAGTTGATGATGAGGTACATGATGCCGCACAGCGTGTAGGCCTGGAGCGGCATGAAGGTGCTGGCTGCCAGCGCCTGGGAGGTGCGCGTCAGCTCGAGGATGCCCACCATGGAGACGAGGGAGGAGGCTTTCATGATCATGATCGCCTCCCCCACCAGGGACTGCCGCATGGCGCGCGCCGCGATGGGCAGGCGGATGCGCAGGAAGGTCTGCGCGCGGGTGAGGCCCAGCAGGCGCGCGGCCTCCACCGCGCCCGGCGGCACGGTGGCGAGGCCGCCGCGCAGGATCTCGGCCGCATAGGCGGCGCAGCACAGGGCCAGGGTGCCGACCGCCGCGACGATGGCCGGGATGTCGAGCCCGAGAAAGGGCAGCGCGTAATAGGCGAGCAGCAGCTGCACCAGCAGCGGTACGCCGCGGAAGAAGCTGATGTAGAGGGCCGCGAAGGCGCGCAGCCCCCGCAGCCCCGAGGTGGCGGCGGCGGCGATGGCCGCCCCCACTGCGAAGCCGAGCGCGATGGCGGCCAGCGAGACCCCCACCGTCGCCACCGCCCCTCGCAGGAAGACCGGAAGGGCCTCCTCCACGAAGGACCAGGGCATGATCGAATCCAAGGGGGATCAGACCTGCGGGGCGGGCACCGTGTCCGGCGTCTCGAAGGCCTGGCCGAACCACTTGGTCTGCAGCGCGGCCAAGCGGCCGTCGTTCCGCATCTTCACGATATGGGCGTCCAGCGCATCCATCAGCGGCGCCGAATCCGCATCCTTGCGGCCGATATAGCCGAAATAGGACTTGGTGCCGAAGGGCGGCTGCACGACCGCGAAGACATTGGGCCGCTGCTTCGCGACATAGGCGATGTTGGGCAGTGAATTGCCCACCGCCGCCACGCGGCCGGCGGCGAGGTCGGCATAGGCCTCGGAGAAGGACTGGTATTCGCGGATGGGCGGGGTGGTGCCCGGCAGGGTGGCGACGAAGGCCTGGAACTGGGCGAGCTGCGCCGTGGCGGTCGCGCCGCCGAGCTGCTTGCCCGCGATGTCCTGCGGCTTGGTGATGCTGGAGTCGTTCGCGCGCTTCAGCAGCGCGACGGTGGCCTCGGCCACGGGGACGGAGAAGCGGTAGCGCTCCGCGCGCGCCCGGGTGATGGTGGCGGGGCCGCCGACGAGGTCGTAGCGGCTGGCTTCCAGCCCAGGCAGCACGGCCGGCCAGGGCAGGTCCTGGAAGGTGATCTTGACGCCGATCTCCTTGCCGAACTCCGCGAAAAGCTCGGCATTCAGCCCGACCTGCTTACCGCCCTCGGTGAAGTCGAAGGGGGCGAAGTGCATTTCGGTGGCGATGACGAGCTCGCCCGCCCGCTTCGCCTTCTCGAGGTTGTTGGCGGCCGCGCGCCGCACATAGGCGGCGGCGAGGCCGGTGCCGAGGGCGGCGGCACCCAGGCCGCGTCGGGTGATGCTCATCCTGGTTCTCCTGTGCGCCCGGGGCGAATCGCCACGGAATCCGGGCCTGCTCTGGTTGGGATGTTGGCCGTGCCGTTGCGCTTCCGCCAGCCATGCGTGACTTGACATGACAGGTTATGAGCGTAACCATCGGTGCACTGGCCGATCAAGGGGCATGCAGGCCCCTGGGCCGCGTCGGAGGCGCAGATGACCGACATGACCTCTCTCCCCGTGATCGACGTGTCCGGACTGAATACGGGATCAGCAAACGCCGTGCCGCAAGTGGCGGCGGCCATCCGCGCGGCCTGCATGGGGCCGGGTTTCTTCTACGTCTCGAACCACGGCGTGCCGGATGCGGTGATCGGCGCCGCGGTGGAGGCGGCGCGCGACTTCTTCCACCTGCCGCCCGAAACCAAGGCACGGGTGCGCGCCAATGCGCGGCACCGGGGTTGGCACGCCATGGGCGGAGCGCTGATGGAAGGTGCGAAGCACACGGACCGCAAGGAGTTCTTCTCCATCGGCCTGGAGCTGCCGGAGGACGACCCTTCCGTGCTGGCCGGCGAGCCCTTGCGCGGCCCGAACCAGTGGCCGGACTTCGCGCCCGCCCTGCGCCCGGCCATGTCCGCCTATTACGGCGCCATGTTCGCGCTCGGCGGGCGGCTGCTGCGGGCGGTGGCGGTCAGCCTGGAGTTGGAGGAGGGCTTCTTCGCGCCCCGCTACACGAAGCCGCTGCAGCGCACCCAGGCCATCTTCTACCCGCCCCAGGATGTGGGCGCAGAGGAGGAGATTTTCGGCGTCGCCCCGCATACGGATTTCGGCTGCATCACCCTGCTCTGGCAGGATGGCAACGGAGGCTTGCAGGTGCGGGAGCGGCAGAGCGGCGGCTGGATCGACGCCCCTCCCCTGCCCGGCACGCTGGTGGTGAATGTGGGCGACCTGCTCGGGCGCTGGAGCAATGACCGCTTCGCCTCCACCCCGCACCGCGTGGTGAACCGCAGCGGGCGGGAGCGAATGTCGATCGCAACCTTCCACGACCCCGATTTCGGCGCGTTAATCGACCCGCGCGACCTCGGCACCCCGGCCGGTGAGGCGCGTTACGAGCCGATCACCGCGGGGCAGCATATCCTGAACCGCTTCGACCAGGCCTTCGGCTACCGCAAGACCCTGGCCGCGCCCACGGTGGCGGCAGGATAGCGCCATGCCGGATGGCGGCGCGCCCAAGCCGCGCTACGAGGCGGTGAAGGACTATGTGCTCTCGCGCATCGCCTCGGGCGACTGGCCGACCCATGCCCGGATCCCGAGCGAGAACGAGCTGGGGCCGATGCTCGGGGTCTCGCGCATCACGGTGAACCGCGCCTTCGCGGAGCTGGCGCGGGAGGGACGGCTGCGGAAGGTGCCGGGCGTCGGCACCTTCGTCGCCGAGGGAAAGCCGCGCACGGGGCTGACGAGCATCGAGAGCATCGCGGAGGAAATCCGCGGGCGTGGCATGGAATGGAGCTGCGAGGTGCTGGCGCTCGGCCTGGCCAACCTGACCGAGGAGGCGGCGGATGCGCTCGGCCTGCCGCGCGGCGGGCGGGTTCCGGCCTCCATGATCCTGCATCTGGGCGATGCGCTGCCGATCCAGCTGGAGGAGCGCTTCATCCGGCCAGGCTACGCCCCGGGCTATGCGGAGCAGGATTATGCCGCCCGCACCACCTATGACTACCTGCGCGAGGTGGGCGAGGTGACGGAGATGGAGCAGGCGGTGACCGCCATCCTGCCGCCCGCCCCGATCGCGCGGCTGTTGCAGGTGGAGGCGCGCGACCCCTGCCTCGTCATCCGCCGCCGCACCTTCCGCCGTGGGGAGGCCACCACCTTCTCCCGCCTCACCCAGCCCGCCAGCCGCTTCGAGCTTTCCGGCCGCTACCGGATGCAGGACGGGCCCGGCGGGCATTACAGCTTCTGAGGATGTGATGAGCGACGCCAGATCTCCCGGCCCTCGCCTGCGCAACGCACCCGCCATCCGGGCACCGCGCGGCCTCACCCTCTCCGCGAAGCACTGGGTGACGGAGGCGCCGCTGCGGATGCTGATGAACAACCTGGACGACGAGGTGGCGGAGGATCCCGGCGCGCTCGTCGTCTATGGCGGCATCGGCCGCGCGGCGCGGGACTGGCGCAGCTACGAGATGATCTGCGACGTGCTGCGGCGGCTGGAGGACACGCAGACGCTGCTGGTCCAGTCCGGCAAGCCGGTGGGCGTGTTCGAGACGCATGCGGATGCGCCGCGCGTGCTGATCGCCAATTCCAACCTCGTGCCGGCCTGGGCCAACTGGGACACGTTCAACGAGCTCGATCGCGCGGGGCTGATGATGTACGGCCAGATGACCGCGGGGTCCTGGATCTATATCGGCTCCCAGGGGATCGTGCAGGGCACCTACGAGACCTTCGCCGAGGCCGGGCGGCAGCATTTCGGGGGCGACCTTTCCGGGCGCTGGATTCTCACCGGCGGGCTCGGCGGCATGGGCGGGGCGCAGCCGCTGGCGGGCGTCTTCGCGGGCGCCTGCGTGCTGGCGGTGGAATGCCAGCCCAGCCGGATCGAGAAGCGGATCGAGACGCGCTACCTGGACCACCGCACGGCGAGCCTGGACGAGGCGCTGGCCATGATCGGCACGGCCTGCATCGACAAGCGCGCGATCAGCGTCGGGCTTCTGGGCAATGCGGCGGAGGTGTTCCCGGAACTCGTGCGGCGCGGGGTGGTGCCGGATATCGTGACGGACCAGACCAGCGCGCATGATCCCGCCAATGGCTACCTGCCCGCGGGCTGGACGCTGGCGGAGTGGCAGGCGAAGCGCGAGAGCGACCCGAAGGCGGTGGCGGCCGCGGCCAAGCGCAGCATGGTGGCGCATGTGCAGGCCATGCTGGACTTCAAGCGGATGGGGTCGGTCGTCATGGATTACGGCAACAACATCCGGCAGATGGCGAAGGATGAGGGGCTGGCGGAGGCCTTCGACTTCCCGGGCTTCGTGCCGGCCTATATCCGCCCGTTGTTCTGCAAGGGCATCGGCCCCTTCCGCTGGGCGGCGCTGTCCGGCGACCCCGAGGATATCCGCAAGACGGATGCGAAGGTGCGCGAGCTCATCGACGACCCGCATCTGCATCGCTGGCTGGACATGGCGCAGCGGCGCATCGCCTTCCAGGGCCTGCCGGCGCGCATCTGCTGGGTTGGGCTGGGGGACCGGCACCGGCTGGGCCTGGCCTTCAACGAGATGGTGGCGCGGGGCGAGATCGGCCCCGTGGTGATCGGGCGCGACCATCTGGATTCCGGCTCCGTTGCCTCCCCCAACCGGGAGACGGAGGCGATGATGGACGGGTCGGACGCCGTTTCCGACTGGCCGCTGCTGAATGCGCTGCTGAACACGGCCTCCGGCGCCACCTGGGTTTCGCTGCATCATGGCGGCGGGGTGGGCATGGGCTATTCGCAGCATGCGGGCATGGTGATCGTGGCCGATGGCACGCCGGATGCGGCGCGGCGGCTGAGGCGGGTGCTGTGGAACGACCCGGCGACGGGCGTGATGCGCCATGCCGATGCGGGCTATGCCGCGGCGAAGGAATGGGCGCGGGAGAAGGGGCTGGACTTGCCCATGGTGGGCGCGTGATGGCGCGCCTGGCCGAGCTCCGTGCCGTGATGGAGGGAGCGCCCCTCCAGCTCGGCGAGGAATGGCGGGACGCCGTGCGCGCCAGCCATTCCGCCCTGGCCGCGCGCCTCGCGGCGGGGGAGGTGATGTATGGCGTGAACACGGGCTTCGGGAAGCTCGCGGGCACGCGCATCCCGCCCGATGCCCTGGTGCGGCTGCAGCTGAACCTGATCCGCAGCCATGCCTCGGGCGTGGGGGAGCCCCTGCCCCGCCCCGTGGTGCGGCTCGTGCTGGCGCTGAAGGCGCTCTCCCTCTCCCGCGGGGCCTCCGCGGTGCGGGAGGAGACGGTGGAGGCGCTGCTGCGGCTGCTGGAGGCCGATGTGCTGCCGGTGATCCCGGCGCGCGGCTCGGTGGGCGCCTCCGGCGACCTCGCGCCGCTCGCGCATCTGTCCATGGTGCTGATCGGCGAGGGTGAGGCGAGCCTGGGCGGCCGCGTGGTGCTGGGCGCCGAGGCCCTGGCGCATGTCGGGCTCGGGCCGCTGCCGCTCGGGCCCAAGGAGGGGCTGGCGCTGCTGAACGGCACGCAGGTTTCCACCGCCATCGCGCTGGTGGCGCTGTTCGAGGCGCGGGACCTCTTCACCACGGCGCTGGTGGCCGGTGCCATGAGCACGGAGGGCGTGCGCGGCTCCGACACGCCCTTCGATCCGCGCATCCATGCCCTGCGGGGCCAGCCCGGGCAGATCCGCGCCGCCGCCGCGCTGCGCGCGCTGATGGCGGGCAGCGCGATCCGGGAAAGCCATCGCGAGAACGACCCGCGCGTGCAGGATCCCTATTCCATCCGCTGCCAGCCGCAGGTGATGGGCGCCTGCATGGACGCGATGGACCATGCCGCCGCCGTGCTGGAGCGCGAGGCGAATGCCGTGACCGACAACCCGCTGGTGACGGCGGAGGGCGAGGTGCTCTCGGGCGGCAACTTCCATGCGGAGCCGGTGGCCTTCGCGGCGGACCACCTCGCCCTGGCGCTCGCCGAGATCGGCGCGCTGTCGGAGCGCCGGATCGCCTTGCTGACGGACCCCGCCCTTTCCGGGCTGCCCGCCTTCCTCGTGCGCGAGGGCGGGTTGAATTCCGGCTTCATGATCGCGCAGGTGACGGCGGCGGCCCTGGCGAGCGAGCAGAAATCTCTCGCGCATCCCCGCAGCGTGGACAGCCTGCCGACCTCCGCCAACCAGGAGGACCATGTGAGCATGGCGACCGGGGCGGCGCTGCGGCTGATGCCCATGGGGCGGAACCTGCGCGACATCCTGGCCATCGAGCTGCTGGCGGCCGCGCAGGCCATCGAGTTCCACCGGCCCCTGCGGTCCTCGCCCCTGCTGGAGGAGGCGCATGGGATGGTGCGCGGCGTGGCGGCGGCATGGGAGGAGGACCGCTTCATGGCGCCGGACATCGCCGCCGTCTCCGCGCTGATCGCGGAGGGGCGCTTCGCGCGGCTGGGCCATGGCTGAGTTCGACCGGGTCTGGGTGAATGCCCATCTCTGCACGATGCAGGATGGGCTGGGCGTGGTGCGGGACGGCGCCGTGGCGGCCCGGGACGGGCGGATCGCCTGGGCCGGTCCGCGTGGGGAGCTTCCCGCGACGGAGGCGCCGCGCACGGATTGCGGCGGGGCCTGGATCCTGCCCGGGCTGATCGACTGCCACACCCATCTTGTCTTCGGCGGCAACCGCGCCGGGGAGTTCGAGCGCCGCCTCGCCGGCGCCACCTATGAGGAGATCGCGCGCGAGGGAGGCGGCATCCTCTCCACCGTGCGCGCCACGCGGGCCGCCAGCGAGGACGCGCTGATCGCCTCCGCCCTGCCGCGCCTGGACGGGCTGCTGGCCGAGGGCGTGACCACCATCGAGGTAAAATCCGGCTACGGGCTGGAATTCGAGGCCGAGCGGCGGATGCTGCGCGCGGCGCGGGCGCTGGGGCGGGAGCGGGCCGTCTCGGTCGCGACCAGCTTCCTCGGCGCCCATGCGGTGCCGCCGGAATACAGGGGGCGGCAGGGGGAGTACGCCGCGCTGGTGGCGGGGATGATCGCGCCACTGGCCGAGGAAGGGCTGGTGGATGCGGTGGACGCCTTCTGCGAGCGCATCGCCTTCACCCCGGCGGAAACGGCGGCGGTGTTCCAGGCGGCGCGCGAATGCGGCCTGCCGGTGAAGCTGCATGCGGACCAGCTCAGCGACCTGGGCGGCGCCGCCCTCGCCGCGCGCTTCGGGGCGCTTTCGGCCGACCATCTGGAGCATGCCTCGGCCGAGGGGCTGGCCGCGATGGCGGCGGCCGGAAGCGTGGCCGTGCTGCTGCCCGGCGCCACCTATTTCATCCGCGAGGAACGGCACCCCGACATCGCGGCGATGCGCGCGGCGGGGCTGCGCATGGCGATCGCGACGGACATGAATCCCGGTTCCTCCCCCGCGCGCTCCCTGCTGCTGATGCTCAACATGGCCTGCACCCTGTACCGGCTGACCGTGGAGGAGGCGTTGCTCGGCGTCACGCGCCATGCGGCCGCGGCGCTGGGCCTGGCCGACCGCGGCATGTTGGCGCCGGGGATGCGCTGCGACCTGGCCCTGTACCGGATCGATGCGCCGGCTGAGCTGTGCTACTGGCTCGGCGGCAATCCATGCGCGGGGCGCGTGGTGGCGGGGCGCGACGCCTAGCCCACCCCGCCATTCGGGAGGGGCGGCGATGGCGGGATGGCTGGTTCTGGCGCGGCGCGTAGCGCTCGGGCTCCTGGTTCTGGCGTCCGGGCTCCCAACGGGGCTGGCCCGGTCCGAGCCGCTGACGATTGCCCTGCAGACCGACCTCACCTCCCTCGACCCGCATGTCGCACCCACCTTCACCAGCGCGGCAATGCAGCAGCATGTCTATGGCAGCCTCGTCAGCATGGACGCGGCGCTGAACATCGTGCCGGACCTCGCCACCGCCTGGCGCAACACGGATGACACGAGCTGGGAGTTCGACCTGCGGGAGGGCGTGACCTTCTCGGACGGCCGGCCCTTCACCGCGGAGGACGTGGCCTATTCGATCCGGCGGGCGAAGGCCATCCGCAACCCCGCCGGCACGGTCGCGCCCTATGTGCGCGCCATCCGGGAGGTGGAGGTGGCCGGGCCGCACCGGATCCGGCTGCGGACCGAGACGCCCTATCCGCTGCTGATCGCCGATCTCGCGCGGGTGCGGATCATCTCCGCCGCGCTGGGGGAGGATGCGCCCACCGAGCGGTTCAACCGCGGCGAAGCGGCGACCGGCACCGGCCCCTACCGCGCCATCCGCTGGATTCCCGGCGACCGGCTGGAGCTGCGGCGCAACCCCGCCTATTCCGGCCCCGCGCCGGAATGGGAGGAGGTGGTCTTCCGCCCTATCCCGAGCGATGCCTCGCGCCTCGCCGCCCTGCTCTCCGGCAGCGTGGACGTGATCGACAAGGTGGCGACGGCGGATATCGCGGGCCTGCGGCGGGATGCGCGCGTCTCCGTCTTCCAGCATGACGGCAACCGCACGATGTTCCTCGTGCCGGACCTATCGCGCGAGACCTCGCCCTTCGTCACCGGCGCGGATGGCACACCCCTCACCCCCAACCCGCTCCGCCGGATCGAGGTGCGGCGGGCGATCTCCGCCGCGATCAACCGCCCGGCCCTGGTGGAGCGCGTGATGGAGGGCATGGCGAGCCCGGCGAACCAGGCGGCGCCGGCCGGCATGTTCGGCCATTCCGGCCGAATCCCGCCCGCGCCCTACGACGCCGCCGGCGCGCGGAAGCTGCTGGCGGAGGCGGGCTATCCGCAGGGCTTCCGCATGACGCTGCACTGCTCCAGCGGGCGCTATGTGAATGACCGGCAGACCTGCCAGGCGGTGGGGCAGATGCTGAACCGCATCGGCATCCAGGCCGCCGTGGAAGCCGAGCCGCCGCAGGTGTTCTACACCCGCATGACGCGCTTCGACGCGAGCCTGCTGCTGAATGGCTGGGGCAGCATCGGGGACAACCTGATCGTCATGCGCCAGGCGCTGCATTCGGTGGACGAGGCGCGCGGCTATGGCGGCTTCAACCGCGGGCGCTACGCCAACCCCGAGGTGGACCGGCTGATCGAGACCGCGGCCGCCACCATCGACCCGGAGCGCCGGCGGGCCGCCCAGCAGGCGGCGATGGAGGGGGCGATGGCGGATCTCGGTGTCATCCCGCTCTATACGGCCGCCTGGGCCTGGGCCACGCGCAAGGGGCTGCGCTACGAGGCCGGCTTCGACGAGGGCACGCTGGCCACCCGCGTGACGGCGCGCTGAAGCCCCCGCGCGAAGGCGCGCTGAAGCCCCCGCGCGAAGGCGCGCTGAAGCCGCGACGCGACCCGGCCCCCGCGGCGGCGTTGCTGGAATTGAGGAGGCGACCCCGATGACCCTGCCCCCGAGCAGCCGCCCCGCCCCGGCCCTGGTGGTGGGCCGCGACGGCGAGCCCCGCCCGACCACCCGCGCCGTGCCGGAGGAGGTGCCGGTCAGCCTCGTCTACTCCTCCGTCCCCTTCGCGGTGATGATGCTGACCCCCTCGGACCTCGAGGACTTCGCCTATGGCTTCAGCCTGACGGAAGGGATCGTCACGGAGGCCGCGGGCATCCGCGAGGTGGAGGTGGAGGTGGATCCGCGCGGGTTGCGGCTGGCCATCCGGCTCGCGCCCACGGCGCTGACGGCGCATCTGGCCCGGCGCCGCTCCATCGCCGGGCGCACGGGCTGCGGTCTCTGTGGGATCGAGGAACTGGACCAGATGCCGCAGGCCATCCGGCCGGAAGGCCCCGCCCCCGCCATCGACCTTCCCGCCATCCGCCGCGCGCTGGACGCGCTGGAAGGGGCCCAGCCGCTGAATGACGAGACGCGGGCGGTCCATGCCGCGGCCTTCGCGCGCGCCGATGGCAGCCTGGCCGCGGTACGGGAGGATGTCGGCCGCCACAACGCGCTCGACAAGCTGGCCGGAGCGCTGATGCGGAGCGGCGAGGCGCCGGGGGACGGTTTCGTCCTCGTCACCAGCCGCTGCTCCTTCGAGCTGGTGGAGAAGGCGGCCGCCATCGGGGCGCGCACGCTCGTCGCCATTTCCGCCCCCACGGCCCTCGCCCTGGACCGGGCGCGGGCGCTGGACATGAACCTGGTGGCGGTGGCCCGGCGGGATACGGTGACGGTGTTCCATGGGATGGACAGGGTGCGGGAGGCGGCGACGGGCTGAGGCGCCCCACGGCCCTGTGTGCCCCCGCCTCCTGGCCGGCGCGGACCGCCCCGGCTAAACCAACCCCCTCTCGTCGAGGAGGACGGCATGAAGATCACCTGGTTCGGCCATTCCGCGTATCGGCTGGAGTTCGGCAGCGCGGTCGTGCTGATCGACCCCTTCCTGACCGGCAATTCCACCTTCAAGGGCACGGTCGAGGAGGCCTCGAGGGGCGCGACCCATATCGTGCTCACCCACGGGCATGGCGACCATGTCGGCGACACCGTGGCGATCGCGAAGGCCACCGGCGCGAAGCTGGTGACGAACTTCGAGCTGTGCCAGCACCTCGCCCGCAAGGGCGTGGAGAAGACCGACCCGATGAACACGGGCGGCACCACGGACCAGGGCGAGTTCACGGTTTCCATGACCATCGCCTTCCACTCCTCCTCGGAGATGGACGAGAACGGGGTGACCCATAACCTCGGCCTGCCGAATGGCGTGGTGATCACGCCCCGCGACGCGGCACAGCCGACCGTCTACCACATGGGCGACACCGACGTTTTCTCCGACATGGCGCTGATCGGCGAACTCTACCGCCCGAAGGTGGCCATGGTGCCGATGGGCGACCGCTTCACCATGGGTGCACGCGGCGCGGCCCTGGCCATGCGCCGCTTCCTGCCGGATGTGCCGGTGATCCTGCCCTGCCACTTCGGTACCTTCCCCATCATCGCCCCCTCCGCGGATGCGTTCCTCCGCGAGATGGGCGACCAGGCCGCGCGCGTGCGGCTGCCGAAGCCGGGTGAGGCGTTCGAGGTCTGATCCTGGGCTGAGGCTGAAGGGTGAGGGCTCCGCCCTCGCCTGCCAAGGGCCTGAGGCCCTTGGAACCCCGTCCGACTGCCGTGGATACCCCGGATTGAAGGGGTCTCGGGTTGCTGGGCGCGTTTCCTGCCCTTGCAGTCGCCTCGGGTCCATGACCCGAGGCGCACCGTCAGTCGGATGATTCCAAACTTCTAAAAGAAGATGATGGTGAGGGGTCCGGGGAGAGGAAGAATTCCTTCTTCCTCTCCCCGGGACAGACCGACGGCGCCTCAATCAGCGGGAATGAGGTGCCCGGCGGCAGCGTTCCAGGAGAGCCCGATATCGGTGTTCTCCGCGATCCCCTGGGCGGCATGCCCCGGGAGGCGCGCGCGGAGCGGTGTGCCGCCGGCCTGTCCGATCAGCAGCGCGCTGTCCCCGAAGTGGACGACGGTCTCGACCCGCATGCGGCAGGTGTTCTCCGCGCCTTGCTGGGCGAGGCCCAGCACCTCCGGCCGCAGCAGCAGCGTGGCGGCCTGCCCGGGCTTGTGGGCCGGCTGGGCGGGGATGCGGACCGCGCCGATGCCGGGGATTTCGCCCAGGCCCGCGGCGGGGTCGGTGAAGCGCAGGGGAAGGAGGTTGCTGTCGCCGACGAAGCGGGCAACGAAGTCGTTCACCGGGCGGTCGTAGATTTCCAGCGGCGTGCCGGCCTGCTGGATGCGGCCACCTTCGAACACCACGATCCGGTCGGACATCGCCATGGCCTCCGACTGGTCATGGGTGACGAAGATGGTGGTCACGCCGAGGCTGCGCTGGATGCGCTTGATCTCGATCTGCAGGTTCTCGCGCAGGTTCTTGTCGAGCGCGCCCAGGGGTTCGTCCAGCAGCAGGAGGGCGGGGTCGAAGACGAGGGCGCGGGCGAGCGCCACGCGCTGCTGCTGCCCGCCGGACATCTCGCGCGGGTGGCGGTCCGCGAAGCGATCCAGTCCCACCAGGGCGAGCATGGCGCGGGCCTTTTCCGTGGCCTGGGCCTTGGGCAGCTTGCGCATCTGCAGCGGGAACAGGACGTTCTGCAGCGCCGTGCGGTGCGGGAACAGCGCGTAGTTCTGGAAGACGATGCCGATGCCGCGCTTGTGGGGCGGCACGCGGGTGATGGAGACGCCGTCCACCAGGATCTCGCCCTCGGTCGCTGCCTCGAAGCCGGCGATGAGCATGAGGGTGGTGGTCTTCCCCGAGCCGCTGGGGCCGAGGAAGGTGATGAACTCCCCCTTCGCCGCGGTCAGGTCGACGCTATCGAGCGCGCGGTGGCGGCCGTCATAGCTCTTGGAGAGGTTCTTCAGCTCCAGGTAGGGCTTGGTCACGGGCGGGCTTCCGATCGGCGGCGCGCCAGGGCGCGCCAGAGGACGGGCAGGATCACCAGCGCGGCGACCGCCAGGAAAAGAAGGGTGGAGACGACCGCGATCACCGGGTCGGCCGTGGTGCGGATGCTGTCGAACATCCGGCGCGGCAGGGTTTCGGTGTCGCGGCCCGAGATGAAGAGCGCGACGACGGTTTCGTCGAAGCTCTGCACGAAGGCGAAAAGCGCCGCCGCCGCGAAGCCGGGCCAGAGCACTGGCAGCGTGACGTGGCGGAAGGTGGCCGCGGGGCTGGCGCCGAGCGACATGGCCGCGCGTTCCAGGCTGCGGTCGAAGCCCTTGAGGTTGGCCGAGAGCACCAGGAAGGCCATGGGCACGGAGAGCGCCGTATGCGCCAGGATGATGCCGGGGAAGGTCTGCAGCAGCCGCATGTCGGCAAGGAAGGCGTAGTAGCCGATGGCCATGACGATGTGCGGCACGGCGAGCGGCAGCATCAGCAGCAGGTTCACCAGGCTCTTGCCCGCGAAGCGGTGGCGGACGAGGGCGAAGGCGGCCGGGGTGACCAGCACCACGGTGAGCACGGCGACGGCGGCGGCGATGCCGAGGCTGTTCAGCGTCGGCCGGGTCCAGCGCGTATCGCTGAAATACGCGGTGTAATAGCCGGTCCACCATCCCGGGGGCGGGAATTCGAGCGAGACGGCGGTGCTGAAGGACATCGGCACCACGATGAGGAGCGGCGTGGCCACGAAGGCGAGCACCACGGCGCCGAGCAGGATGAGAAAGAGGCGCATCGGATCAGCCCCAGAGACGGTCGAGGCCGAAGCGGCGGTGGTACAGACCCAGCACCACGAGCGTGCTGGCCAGCAGCACCATGGCCATCGCCGAGGCCTCGCCGAAGGCCAGGAACTCCTCCACCTGCTGGCCGATCACGCCCGCCACCATCTGCTCCCGTGGGGAGCCGAGAAGGATGGGCGTGACGTAGAAGCCAAGGCAGAGGACGAAGACGAGGGTGAGCCCGTTGGCGATGCCCGGCGCCGCGAGCGGCAGCACGACATGGCGGATCACCGAGGCCGGCCTGGCGCCGAGGCTGGCGGCGGAGCGCGGCAGGGAGGGCTCGATCCGCTTCAGCACGCCATAGAGGCTGAGCACCATGTAGGGCAGCAGGATATGCGTCATG
Source organism: Muricoccus roseus (assembly GCF_900141905.1). Classification (GTDB taxonomy): domain Bacteria; phylum Pseudomonadota; class Alphaproteobacteria; order Acetobacterales; family Acetobacteraceae; genus Roseomonas; species Roseomonas rosea. The sequence goes on from NZ_FQZF01000009.1 coordinate 143,820, forward strand.
GCGACGGTGGAGCTGAAACGCGTGAAGAGAAGCTCCGGCGTGGCGAAGCCGAGCCATTCCACGAACTGCGCGACCGGGCCGCGATTGCCCAGCAGCACCATCCAGGCATAGGTGCGGACGAGGAAGCTCGTCCAGAAGCTCATCGTCACCACCACCATCATGGCGGCGGCGAGGCCGGCGGGGGCCGCGGCCATGGCATAGGCGAGCGGGAATCCGAGGACGAGGCAGCAGAGCGAGACCACCAGGGCGGTGACGAAGGTTTCCCCAAGAACGCGCAGGTGGAAGCCGTCCGTCACGATCTCGGCATAGTGGCCGAAGCCGAATTCGGGCTCGGTCACGCTCATCACCGCCACCTGGGCCAGCGGCACGATGAAGAAGGCCGCGAGGAACACCAGGAGCGGTGCGAGGAGCAGCCAGGACCTCAGGCTGCTCCCCCCCGTGGCTGCGCTGGCCGCGCTCAAGTGCCGATCCAGCGCTCGAAGCGCTGGGTCGCGGCGTTCACGTCGGCGCCGAAGTTCAGGATGTCCTGCTCGAACACCTTGCCCTTGTAGGCGGGGGCGGTGGGCATGCGGGCGGCTTCCGCCTCGCTGAGATGGTTGAAGGCGGCCGGGTTCAGGGGGCCGTTCAGGGAATCCCGGCAGAAGCCGGCCAGCCGCTCGGGGCGGAGCGCGGCTTCCAGGAAGCGCATCGCGTTGTCCTTGTTCGGCGTGCCGCGGGCGACCACCCAGTAGGCGCGCTCGATCTCCGCCTGGTTCCAGACGATCTCCACGGGCTGGCCCTGGTCGATCAGCTCCAGCGTGCGGGCGTGCCACAGGGCGATGCAGTCGATCTCGCCGTCCCGCAGAAGCTGCTGCGACTGCTGGCCCTGCGTCCACCACACGCGCACGGCCGGCTTGATCTTGTCCAGGCTGCGGAAGGCGCGGTTGATGTCCAGCGGGTAGAGCTTGTCCGTCGGCACGCCATCGGCCGCGAGGGCGATGGGCAGGATGCGGGAGGCATAGCGCTGCATGCAGCGCGAGCCCTGGAACTTCTCCAGGTTCCAGAAATCCGCCCAGTTCTGCGGGCCGCCATTCGGGTACTTCGCCTTCTGGTAGGCGATGACGGTGGCGAAGGCGTGGCTGCTCGCGCCGTTCTGGAAGACCGCGCCGGGGAAAGGCGGGCTCTTGGCCAAGTCGGTGTTGTCCAGCTTCTCGACCAGGTTCGCCTGGTTGGCGCGGATGATCTCGCCCGCGCCGAGGGTCGTCACGTCGAACTCATAGGCGCCGCTGCGGACCTGCTGGGCCAGCTTGGCGAAGGAGACCGGGGAGACGGGACGGATCTCGATTCCCGTATCGCGCGTGAAGGGCTCGAAGAGGTTCTTGATGGCGGCGCGTTCCCAGACGCCGCCCCAGGTGTTGATGTGCAACACCTCCGCCGCGCGCACCCGCTTGAAGTAGGGGGCCGCGAGCCCCGCCACGATGCCGCCGCCCAGCGAGAGCGCCGCGCGGCGGGTGAAACCCTTCTGTGCCATTCTCGCCTCCTCAGTTCGGCCGGAACGTGGCCCCGTAGAGCCTGATCCAGTTGCCTCTTGTGATCTTCTCGATTTCCGCGGGCTGGAAGCCCACCTCGCGCAGCCCCTGCGGGATCTGCCCCAGGCCGGAGACGCCTTCGGCCAGCCACTCCGCCTTCGGCGTCTTCACGGGCCTGCCGGCCGAGGAGGCGCCGTGGTCGATGCCGCGCGTCCAGCGGCCCATGCGCATCCAGGCATAATCCGCCGGCGTGTTGTCATGGCCGTAATCCGTGCCGACCGCGACCGTGTCGATCCCCGCAATGTCCACGGTGCGCGCCACCATCTCGCACCAGTTGCGGACCGAGGCGCAATAGTAATCGCCGGTGATGTTGCGGTAGACGGCGCATCCCATCACGCCGCCCGAGTCCCGCAGGGCATGCAGGATGGCGTCGCTCTTGTTGCGGCTGTGGGGCACGAGGCTGGTGGCGTTCGCATGCGTCACCGCGATCGGCTTCTCGGAATGCGCGATGGCCTCCAGCGTCGTCCGCTCGCCGACATGGGAGCAGTCGATCAGCATGCCGGCGCGGTTCATCTCCCGCACCACCTCGCGGCCGAAGCGGGCGAGGCCGCCATCATTCGGCTCGTAGCAGCTGCCGCCAACCGAGTTCTGGTTGTTGTAGGTGAGCTGCACGACGCGCACGCCGAGTTCCGCAAACATCTCGACCAGCCGGATGCGGCCGCCGAAGAGGTCTGTGTTCTGGAAGCCCAGGATGACCGCCGTGCGGCCCGAGGCGTTCACCGCCTCGATCTCGGCCGGGCTGCGGGCCACGGCGCAGGTGGCGGCATTCTCGGCGATCAGGTCACGCCAGCGGCCCAAGGCGTCGAAGGACTCCATCGGGTCCTCCCAGAAGCCGCAGGTCACGGTCACGGCCCCGATCCCGCCGCGCCGCAGGGCGGCGAAGACCTCCGGCGTGAAGTGGCCGCATTGCAGGCCGTCAATGAGCATCCGCGGATTCCGGCTTCGGGCTGAGAAGGAGGGAGATGTCGGTGTCGTCGTCATGGTCCGTCCGGCCGATGACGCGGCCATCCGGCTCCACGATCACCGGGCCGGCATGGCGCCGCGATTCCGGCGTGTCCGTCGCCAGGGCGGTGTTGGAGAGGTGGTGCAGCGCCCACCACAGCTCCGGCTCCACCACCACCCCGTGGCGCAGCGCATGGCTCAGCACGGCATCGGGCGAGGTGGCAGGGACGGCCAGCAGCGTGGCACCGCCCCTCTCGGCCCGCAGCAGCGCCGCATCGGGCCCCGTGGCCGGGCCGGTGCAGGCGCCGTCGGTGAAGAAGACCGCCAGCCCGCGGCGAGGAGCCAGGGCGCAGGCCGTGCGCAGCTCCTCCGGGTCCTGGATGTTCGTGACGGTGGCGAGCGCCGCGCCATCGGTCTTCGCGGCCACTTCCAGCGCATCGAGGATCAAGGGCAGCGCCACCCAGGCATGCTGCCCGCCGGCATCGATCGCGAGGGTTCCAGGAGCCGTCTCCGCCACCTGGAGGGCCTCGGGTGAGGCCGGGCGGAGCGCCTCGAAGCGGCGGCGCAGCAGCGGCAGGCCGCCGAGCCCGGCCGCGGCCGAATACAGCACCACGTCCCGCACAGCCGGGATGGCGCCGGATGGAACGGCGGTGAGAAGCAGGATCCGCTCCACCACCAGCCGCACCTCGCGCGGCAGCAGTGTCACGGGCCCTTCGGTGCAGGCGGCGCTCATGCTTGCGGCTCCGGCGGATAGAACCAGTCCTGATCGGCGCCCCCGGCCAGCTCGGCGGCGGTGGGCGCACCGTGGAACAGCACGCCGCGCAGGTTGCGGGCGAGATAGTCGCGCGTCTTGTCCACGCCATGCAGCGCGACGTTCATCAGCCGCACCATATGCGCGGGCACGAAGTCGTCGCCCATGATGTTCGCGCGGGGCTGGTGGTAGTGCAGCCCGGCCAGGCTCTGCACGCGCGTGATGATCTGGCGAAGGTCCGGCCGCGCCAGCAGCAGGCGGCCCACCGGCTCGGCGGGGTCGCGCCCCTCCATCGCGGCATCGAGCGCCTGCACGAGGCCGGGCAGGTCGAGGCCGAGATTGAAGGTGTCGGGCGGGGCCTCGGAGGCCGGGCCGCGACGCGGTTCCTCGGCAGTGGCCGATTTGTACCAGACATGGGCATAGGCGCCGGGCGAAGACATGTCCCAGGCCAGGGCCCAGGCATATTCGCGGCGCAGGATCTCGCGCAGCCGGCCGAGCGGCATGGCGGGCTGCGCCTCCATCTCCTCGCTGACGATCATGCCGCGGGCGAGGCGATCCGCCTCCTCGGGCACCAGCTCGATCATGAGGGAGAGGAGGGTCTCCTCCGTCTCCGGATGGAAGCGCGCGCCGACTTCCGTCGCGAGCGTGTCCAGCGGATAGGGGGCGTCGGTGCCACGCTCGTGCAGGGCGGCCACGAGGCCGGCCACCGCTTCCAGCTGCTCCGCGATGAGAGCGCTCGGGGCGAAGGCGTCATAGACCATACGGTCCTCGCGCCGGAAGCGCGCAGCGCGGCGCAGCAGGATTTCGAGCCGCGCAAGGGCCGCGTCCCCGGGCCGGACCGGCAGCGCGCGGGCGGCGGTGATCGCCTCCTCCCGCGCGCGGATCCAGGCGTCCATCAGACGCGGGTGGTTGTTGATGAACAGGATGAGTCCGAGCGCGGAGCCATTGCCGATGCCGAGGAAGCGGCGATTCTCCGTCGAGAGCGCCACAGCCTTGGCCGACTGCAGCGATGCCAGGTGGTTCACCAGGTCCGCGGCGAACTCGCGCATCATGTAGGCGGCGAGCATCTGCGCGGCCAGCGGGTGGCGCAGCGCATGGCCCTCTTCCAGCGCGAGGAAGGAGCGAGTGCCGAAGGTGCCGTTGCCGTCCAGGCCCGTGTTGCGCATGAGGTAGCAGACCTGGGCGACCAGCGCGGGCTCGGGCTGCCGCCCCTCCGCCAGGGCCGCCACGGTCGCGTCGAAGACGCGCATGCTGCGGTTGGAGCGGCACCAGATCAGCGAGCCCGGCGTCGCGCGGCCGGCATAGAGCTTGGGCAGCTCGCGGCGGGTCGTCTCGATCACCGCGTCATCCGCCACGCCTTCGACCAGCGCCCCGGTCATATCCCAGGTGCGGCCGATGATGCGGCCGGTGCGGCCGGCGCGCTGCGGCGTGTTGGAATAGGCGAGGAAGCTGAAGGTTCCGCCGGGGGTCACGATCTCGTAGACCGCCGTGCCGGCCGAATCCGCGCCGATGTCGAAGCGGCGCGTGGTGATGCGCCAGCGCTCGGCAATGGCCTGCGCCATCAGCGCGCGGGAACAGCTGATCCGGCTGGGCTGGAAGGCGGCCAGCCGCTCGGGCTGCATGAGGACATCCGGGCCGCGCGGCGAGGGCCGCGGCGTCGTGTCCCGTTGGATCGGAAGTGCGGCGCTCACGCGGGGCGGCCCTCCATGATGGCGCGCAACGCCTCGGCCGCGTCGCGCAGGGGTTGGATCCAGCCATCCGGCGCGAAGCGCTGCACCGGGGCGACGAGGGAGAGGGCGGCGGCGCAGGCGCCGTCATGCCCGAAGACCGGGACCGCGGCGGCGCGGATGCCTTCCATGGTCTGGCCGGAGGAGATGGAATGGCCGCTCTGGCGCACGGCTTCGAGGATCGCGGGGTCGAGCTCCGGCGCCATGCGGCGCGCGCGCTCGGGTTCGAGATAGGCGAGCAGCACGCGCCCGGAGGCGCTGCCCGCCAGCGCCATGGTCGCGCCCACGCGCATCTCGACGCGGAGCACGCCCTGCGGCTCCACGCGCTGGACGATGCAGGGCGCGTCGCCTTCCAGCACGGCGAGGGAGGCGGCCTCGCCGGTCTCGGCCGAGAGGCGCTCCAGGATCGGCAGGGTGCGGGCGCCGAGGCCGGCCTGTTCCGTGGCCGCCTGGGCCACGCGTGCGGCGCGGAGCGTCAGCCGGAAGAGGCCCTCGGAGGTCTGCTCGACCCAGCCTGCGGCCATGAGGGTGACGAGGCGCTGGTAGATCGTCGCGCGCCCGATCCCGAGTTCGCGGGAGAGGGTGGCGAGGCGGACGGCGCTCCGCGTGCGGCCGAGATGGTCGAGCAGCGCGAGGGTCTTCAGCGCCGAGCCCAGTGGCCGGACGCCGCCTTCCGACGCGCCTTCGCCCTCCTCATGCATGTCGAAGCCGTCCGGCATTTTGTATTCTACCTGAATACTTTGTATTGCATCCGAAGCGATATTTGACTTGTCATTGATCTGCGTCAAACAGTTTTCGCGCATGCGTGAATTTTTTCGTGCGCCGTCTTCGCCGTGGAGCGCCCATGCCGAAGCCCGCCCGGCGCGATGCACCGGGCGGGATGGAGGATGATGAAGGGAGCGGCCCGGGATGTGCCCGGGCGCGGGATCAGCGGCCCCTGGCGCGCGGATCCAGGGCGTCGCGCAGCCCGTCGCCCAGCAGGTTGAAGGCAAGCACGACGAGGAAGATGGCCAGGCCGGGATAGACCGCCATCCAGGGCGCCTGGGTGAGGAAGCGCTGGGCGGCGTTCAGCATCGACCCCCAGGAGGGATTCGGCGGCTGCTGCCCGAGGCCGAGGAAGGAGAGCGAGGCCTCGGCGATGATGGCCTCCGCGATGGACAGCGTCGCCTGGACCAGGAGCGGTGGCACGATATTCGGCAGCACATGCAGCACGGCGATTCGCCAGGGCGGGTTCCCGAGCGAGCGCGCGGCCTCCACCCATTCCGTCGCCTTCGCCTCCATCGCCATGCCGCGTGCCAGCCGCACGAAGATGGGGCTGGCGGAGATGGCGATGGCGAGCATCGCGTTCTCCAGCGCGGGGCCGAGGAAGGCGGCGAGCGCGATGGCGAGGATGAGGAAGGGCACGGAGAGCATCGCATCGGTGATGCGGGAGATGATCGTGTCCACCCATCCGCCGGCCAGGCCGGCGAGGAGGCCGAAGGGAACGCCGAGAAGCAGCGCGGCGGTGACGGAGAGCCCCCCCGCCATCAGCGAGGCGCGCGCGCCCCAGAGCACGCGGGAGAAGACGTCGCGCCCGTTCTCATCCGTGCCGAACCAGTGGAGGGCGGAGGGCGCGCGGCGGATGCGGGACCAGGAGGTGGCGACGGGATCATAGGGCGCAATCCAGGGGGCCAGCAGCGCCGCCAGGACGAAGACGAGCACCACCACCAGCCCCAGCACGGCCAGGCGGTGCCGGAAGAAGCGGCGCAGCGCGCGGCGGCCGGGGCTGTCCGCGCGGGCGACGGCGGGGGCGCCGGCGGGGGCGACGGCGGGGGATGCGCTGGCGCTCATGCCACGCGCAGCCGCGGGTTGATGGCCATGTAGAGCAGGTCCCCGATGAGGGAGAGGGTGACGAAGATGAGCGCCGTCACCACCACCACCCCCTGCACCACGGGGTAGTCGCGGTTGAACACGGCATCGACGATCAGCTTGCCGAAGCCGGGGATGGAGAAGATCTGCTCGGTCAGCACCGCGCCGGCCAGGAGGCGCCCCAGCTCGATGGTGCCGAGGGTGACGACGGGGATGAGGGCGTTGCGCAGCGCGTGGCGGCCGATCACCACGCGTTCCGGCAGCCCCTTGGCACGGGCGGTGCGGACATAGTCCTGCCCCAGCGCGCCGATCATCGCCGCGCGGGTGTGGCGCATGAACACGCCCGCGATCCCGCCGCCCAGGACGAAGGCGGGCATGATGGTGGTGGCCAGGGATTGCCGCCAGTCCTCGGTGAGCGGGACGTAGCCGGAGGGCGGCAGCCAGCCGAGATTCACGCTGAACAGCAGGATCATCATGATCCCGAGCCAGAAGTTCGGCGTGGAGATGCCGGCGAGGGCGATGCCGTTCGCCGCCCAATCCGCCGGCCGGTCGCGATAGGCCGCGGAGACGATGCCGGCCGGCACGCCGATGACGACCGCGATGACGAAGGCCATGAGCCCGAGTTGCAGCGTGACGGGCAGCTTCTCCAGGATCAGCTCACCCACGGGCTGGCGGATGCGCCAGGAGAAGCCGAGATCCCCGTGCAGGAGGCGCCAGAGCCAGGCGCCGTATTGTTCCCAGAGCGGCCGGTCGAGCATCAGCTCCGCGCGGATCTCGGCCAGCACCTGGGGGTCTCCCCGCTCCTCCCCCGCCATGATGATGGCCGGGTCCCCCGGCATCAGCTGCTGGAGGGCGAAGATCAGGACCGAGAGGATCAGCAGGGTGGGGATGATCTGCCCCAGCCTGCGCAGCAGCCATCCCCACATCGCGTCAGCGCAGCCGCACGCCCTGGAGGCGGATCAACCCGTCCGGCACCAGGGAGAAGCCCTGCAGGCGCGTGGTGTGCGCCACGATGGTCTTGGGGTGCCAGAGATAGCTGCGGGCGCGGTCCTGGGTGAGCGCGATCCCGAAGGCCTGGGCATAGAGGGCGGTGCGCCTGGCCGGTTCGCTCTCCGCGCGGGCCTGGTCCAGCAGCGCGTCCACCTCGGGGTTGGCATACTTGCCGTCGTTCTGGGCACCTCGGCTGTGGAGGAAGGTCCAGACATTGCCGTCCGGGTCCGGGCGGCCGGACCAGCCGCTGAGATAGGCCTGGAAGTCGCCGCGCACCCCGGCCTGGAGGGCGGAGGCGAATTCGGTGGCGACGATCCGCAACTCGAAGCCCGCTTCCGCGGCCATAGACTGCATGACCTCGGCCGCCTGGCGCAGCTCGGGGCTGTTGGCGACCATCAGGTCCACGGTCACGGGGGTGCGGATGCCGGCCTCGCGCAGCAGGGCCTTGGCGCGGTCCACATTCCGCGCGGTCACGCGCAGGGCGCGCACATGCATGGGCGAGGCCGGGGGGATGGGCTGGGAGGAGGGCGTGTGCAGCCCTTCATACACCACCTGGATCAGCGCCTCGCGGTCGATCGAGAGGTCGAAGGCCTCGCGCACCCGGCGGTCCTGGCCGATCGGCGACTGGGCGCGGGCCCCGTTGCCGATGTTGTAGATGATGCCCCAGTAGCCCAGCCCGTCCACCGTCGCGAGGCCGAGGCGCCGGTCGCGCCGGATGCCGGGCACGTCGCTCGGGCTGGTGACCTCAATCAGCTCCAGCGTGCCGGATTGCAGGTTGGCCAGGCGCGCCGTGCTGTCCGTGATGGGCTGGAAGGTGACGCGGTTGAAATGGATGTTCGCGGCGTTCCAGTAATTCGCGAAACGCTCGAGCACGATGCGGTCCTGCGCCACGCGCTCGACGAAGCGGAAGGGGCCGGCGCAGACCGGGCGCGCGCCGAAGTCCCGCCCCGCCGCATCGGCCGCCTTGGGGCTGACGATCATGCCCGCGCGGTCCGTGAGCTGGCTGAGGAAGGGGGCGGAGGGCTGCTTCAGCCGCAGGCGCACCGTCAGCGGGTCCACCACCTCCACGGCCTCGAGATCCGTGATCTCGCCGCGGCGGAAGCTGCCCTGCATGGTCAGGTGGCGCATGAGGGAGAAGCGGACGGCCTCGGCGTCCATCCTCTCGCCGTCATGGAAGGTCACGCCGTCGCGCAGGGTGATGACGAGGGTCTTCGGATCCTCCCAGCGATGCCCGGTGGCGAGCTGCGGGACGATCTCCAGCTTGTCGTTGATGTCGAAGAGCTTGTCGCAGAGGCTGGCGAAGACGATGCGGCCGACGAAGCTGCGCGCCAGCGTCGGGTCCATGATGTCCGGGTCTTCGCGCAGGCCGATGCGCAGGTTCGGCAGGTTCTGCGCCTGCGCGGCCCCGGCGGAGAGGACCGCCGCCACGGCGAGGGGGGCGAGGAAGCGGGCTTTCATGCGGCGGTTCCGATGCTGGCGCCCGAGGGGGGCTTGGGGGCGAAGAAGGACTGCAGCCGCGCGAGGCGCTCGCCGCCGGGCTGGTGCTCCGCGGCGGGGGCGACGGGCGGCAGCACGTCCTGGAAGTGGCAGGCGGCGCGATGGCCCGGCATGGCGGCGGTCGTGCCCGCCACCAGGGCCGGTTCCTGTTCCCGGCAGATCGGCTGGGCATGGGGGCAGCGCGTGTGGAAGCGGCAGGCGGCGGGCGGCGAGATGGGGCTGGGCAGGTCGCCCTGCAACGGCGCCGCCTTCGCTCCCCCGCCGGGCACGGAGGCCAGCAGCGCGCGCGTGTAGGGGTGCCGCGGCGTGGCGAAGAGCTGGCCGGCCGGCCCTTCCTCCACGATGCGGCCGAGATACATGACCACCACCCGGTCCGCGACATGCCGCACCACGCCGAGGTCATGGCTGATGAGGACGAAGGCGAGACGGAACTCGCGGATGAGGTCCTGCAGCAGGTTGATGACCTGGGCCTGCACCGAGACGTCGAGCGCGCTGACCGGCTCGTCGCCGACGATCAGTCGGGGGCCGCTGGCCAGGGCGCGGGCGATGGCGATGCGCTGGCGCTGCCCGCCGGAGAATTCATGCGGCCAGCGGTCGGCATGCTCGGGCCGCAGCCCGACGCGCGCGAGCAGTTCCTGCACCCGGCCGCGTTCCGCCGAGCGCGGCACGATGCCGTGCAGCCGCAGCGGCTCCCCCACGGCCTGGCCCACGGTCATGCGCGGGTCGAGGCTGGCATAGGGGTCCTGGAAGATCATCTGCATGTGCCGGCGCTGGCGGCGCAGCAGCGCGGGGGCCATGGCGCGCAGATCCTGCCCGGCGAAGCGGATGGCGCCGGCATCCGCTTCCTCCAGGCGCAGGGCGAGGCGGCCGAGGGTGGACTTGCCGCAGCCGCTTTCGCCGACGACGGCCAGCACCTCCCCCTCCTCCACCGAGAGCGAGACGCCATCCACCGCCCGCACCGCGCCGCGCCGGCGGCCGAGCGCGTCGCGCACGGGGAAGTGGCGGACAACACCTTCGAGCTCGAGCAGCGGTGCGCTCACGCGGCCTCCAGAATCTGGTCGAGCGGAGCGCGGTGGCAGGCGGCGCGGTGGCCGGGCGCGATCTCCCGCAGCGCCGGCACCGTGTCGCAGACGGCGATGCGGAAGGGGCAGCGGGTCTTGAAGCGGCAGCCCTCGGGCGGGTTCGCCAGGTCCGGCACCGTGCCCTCCACCGTCGCCAGCCGCGTGCCGCGCGGGCCATCCAGCCGCGGCGCGGCGCCGAGCAGGCCGACGGTATAGGGATGCTGCGGCATGGCCAGCACCTGCGCTGCCGGGCCGCTTTCCGCCACGCGGCCCGCATACATCACCACCACCTCGTCCGCGTGGTCCGCCACCACGCCGAGGTCGTGGGTGATGAGCAGCACCGCGGTGCCCGTGCCGCCGCGTAGCTCGTCCAGCAACGCGAGGATCTGCGCCTGCACGGTCACGTCCAGCGCCGTAGTCGGCTCGTCGGCGATCAGCACGCGCGGGCGGCAGGCCAGCGCCATGGCGATCATCACGCGCTGGCGCATGCCGCCGGAGAGCTGGTGGGGGTATTGCCGCGCGCGGCGCGCGGCCTCGGGGATGCGGACAGCCTCCAGCATCGCCACAGCCGCCGCATGCGCCCTGGCGCGGTCCAGCCCCTGATGCAGGCGCAGCGCCTCCGCCACCTGTTCTCCTGCCGTGAAGGCGGGATTCAGGCTGGTCATCGGCTCCTGGAAGATCATGGCCATCTCGGCGCCACGGATCCGGCGGCGCTCCTCCGGCGGCAGCTCCGCGATCTCGCGCCCCTCCAGGCGGATGGTGCCCGCGACCTTCGCGCTGGGTGGGAGCAGGCCCATCACGGCCAGGGAGGCGACGGACTTCCCGCAGCCGCTTTCCCCGACCAGCGCCACGGTGCGCCCGGCGGGCAGGGAGAAGGAAATGCCGTCCAGCACGCGGAGCGGGCCGCGCTCGGTGGCGAAGGTGACGGCGAGGTCGCGGACTTCCAGGGCGGAGGCGCTCAACGCCGCATTCCCTGCCGGCCTGCACAGGCACGCGTTCGTGGTGTCACCGGCCGCCCATCCCCCCTGCCCCGCATCCGCCGGCCCCGCGAAGCGGCGCCGAGAGAGTAGGTTGCGGGTTTCGCAATCGTCATGCCAGCCGGAAAACAAAGGGGCAGGACAGGGAGGGCTCCGCCCTCCACCCGCCAAAGGCCTGAGGCCCTTGGAACCCCATCGAACTGCCGTGGATACCGTTGATCGGCGGGGTCGCTGGTGGCCGGTGCTTTTCCGGCCCTTGCAGTCGCCTCGGGTCCATGACCCGAGGCGCACCGTCAGCTGAGTGATTCCAAACTTCTAAAAGAAGATGATGGTGAGGGGTCCGGGGAGAGGAAGAATTCCTTCTTCCTCTCCCCGGGACAAACCATCAGCCCAGAATGGGCAAGGCAGTATCAACCGGCCAGCGGAGCCGGGGCCTCCTCAGCCGGAGCGGCGATCAGGCGCAGCAGGTCGCGCTTCACCTCCAGCACATGGCGCCGGGTGAAGCGCGCCGCCTCTTCGGCCGCGCCGCGGCGGCAGATGTCGAGAAGCTCGGCATGCTCGGCCTTCGCGCGCTCGGTGCCGTCGGCGACGGCAAGCTGCAGGCGGGTGTAGCGGTCCGTGTTCGCCAGCAGGGTGCGGACCATCGCCAGGGTTTGGACCCGGCCCGCGGGACGGTAGAGGGCCAGGTGGTATTCGGTGTTCAGCTCGCCCCATGCGTTCAGGTCCGCCCGGTCGATCGCGGCGGAATAGTCCACCAGGATTCGCTCGGCTTCTGCGATATCGGAGGGTCCGATCCGTGGCACGGCGCGCCGGATCAGGTCCGGCTCCAGCAGCGCCCGCAGGTCGAACAGCTCCGCGATCTCCTCCGGGGAGAGGGAGCTGACGACGGCGCCGCGATGGGCGTGGATCGTCACCAGCCCTTCGGCGGCGAGCTGGCGGAAGGCTTCGCGCACGGGGATGCGGCTGATGCCGAATTCCTCGGCCAGCGCGTCCTGGCGCAGCGCCTCGCCTTCCCGGAACTCGCCGGAGAGGATGCGGCGCCGCAACTCGTCGGTGGCCGATTCCACCACCGTCTGCCGTTGCAGCTTGCGCCCAGCCACCCTCAGGCCGCCTTGTAGCGGCGCTGCACGAAGGCGCTGGAGGCGGCCGTGAGCGTGAGGGTGGTCACCATCAGGATGAAGGCGATGGCGGCCGCGAAGGGCCAGTTGTTGTTCACCGCATATTCCCGGAACAGCATGGGCGCCATCATCTGGAAACGCGCGCCGCCCAGCAGCAGCGGCGTGGCATAGGCGTTCATCGCGAGGATGAAGACGAGCACCCCGCCGGTCGCCAGCCCGGGCAGGGCCAGCGGCAGCACCACGTGCCAGAAGCGGCGGGAGGGGTCGGCGCCGAGGCTGTCGGCGGCTTCCTCCACACGCGCATCGATGCCCTCGATCACGCTCTGCAGCGTCAGCACCATGTAGGGCAGGTTGATGGAGAGAATGCCGACCACCACGGCGAAGGGCGTGTAGAGCAGCGGGAAGCTGGAGCCGGGCGAGAGGGCGGCGACCGTGCTGTCCACCAGCCCGCCGCGCCCCAGCACGCCCATCCAGCCCAGCGCGCGCACGGTGCTGCCGATGAAGAGCGGCAGGATGACCAGCAGCACGCCCACCGACTTCCACCGGCTCTGCGACCGCGCCAGCCGGTAGGCGATGGGAAAGCCCAGCACGAGGCACAGCACCGTCGTCACCAGCGCGATCCACAGCGTGGTCCAGAGCACCCCGGTGTAGAAGGGGTCGTAGAAGAAGCGCAGGTAGTTCTCGGGCGTCAGGGCCTCGACCATGAAGTTCGTGCGGTCGTAGCGGTTGAGGCTGTAGCGCGCGAGCAGGAGCAGGGGCGTGACCAGCGCCCCCATCACCAGGAAGGTGGCCGGGCCGATCAGCAGCCCGGCCGTCAGGCCCGTGGTCCGGCGCTTGGAGGGACGGCTCATCGCCCGTCCAACAGCCGGCGCCACCAGTCATTCAGGTCGTCGCGCGCGGCGGCAAGCTTGGCGTAGTCCGGCGCCACCAGCTTCGGCTTGGGCTCGGGCAGGGCCAGGCGCTGGGCCACCTCGCCTTCCAGCGTCGCCTGGCTGCTGGTGGGCAGGTAGCCCATGCTGTCGGCGAAGCCGCGCTGGGCGGAGGGCTCCAGCATGGCGTTGAGATAGGCGAAGGCGGCGGTCTTGTTGGGCGCGTTCTTCGGCACGCTCATGGAGGAGACGTAGACGATGCTGCCTTCCTTCGGGAAGGAGCTCTGCACCGAGACGCCGGCCTTCTGCCAGAAGATGGTGCGCGCCTGCCAGACCGGCCCGACATCGATCTCGCCCGAGCGCAGGGCGGGGGCGAAGGCGTCGGTCACGGTGTAGGTCTTGTTGCCGTCGCGGACCAGCTTCTCCAGGTCCGGCTTCGCCGCCGCGAAGTTGGAGGCATCGCCGGTTTTCGCCAGGGCAGCGGCCATGACGATGTAGATGAAGCTGTTGTCCAGCAGCCCGACCTTGCCCTTATAGCGGTCGGCCATCAGGTCGGCGAAGGCGGTGGGCGGCTGCTGCACGCGCTCGGTGTTGTAGATGAAGATCTGCGGGCTGAAGATGTGCGGCAGGGCGTAGTTCGTGCGCAGCTCCGGCAGCACGTACTTCATGTTGGGCACCTTGCCCTCGTCCAGCGGCTCCAGCAGCCCCGCCTCGTTCAGGTCGTAGGACTGCGGGGCCTGGGCGCAGATGATGTCCACATTGCCGCGCGGCAGGCGGCGCTGGGCGATGAGCTTGGCGACGCGCGCCGGCTCCGTGCCCACATCCTGCGTCACCTCGATGTTCTTCGGCGCGAGCAGGGGCTGGTCGATATTGCTGCCCAGCAGGCGGGCGTAGTCACCGCCCCAGGTGCTGACCACGAGCCGGCCGGAGGCCTGGGCACGCGCCACATGGGGCATGAAGGGCAGCGCGGCGGCCGCGGCGCCCAGGCCGAGAAGCTGTCGGCGCGAGGCGCCTGGTTGCCGGTCGGTCATGTTGGGCTCCTTCATCGGGGGTTCAGGCGGGGGTCAGGCAGGAACAGGGGTGCGGGCGGCCAGCGGCGCGCCGGCGGAATCGAAGAGGCGTTCACTGGCCGGGTCCCAGGCGATGCCGGCCCGGTCCCCCGCGGCGAAGCGGCGGGCGGCGCCGCCATCCGTCGGGTCGTGCAGGATCAGCCGCGTGCCGTCCGGCAGCACCAGCAGCACCTCGATATGGGCGCCGACATAGGTGGCATCCTCGACGGTCGCGACCACGCGCGCCCCGGCGTCCTCAGGGCCGCAAAGCCGCACCCGCTCGGGCCGGATGGCCAGGGTGCAGGGGCCGGTGGCGGTATAGCCTCCGGCCAGGCGGATGGCGCCGCCGCCGGGCAGCATCAGCCGCTCCCCCTCGGCCAGTTCCCCGGGGATGAGGTTGCTGTGGCCGATGAAGCGCGCCACGAAGGGGTTGGCGGGGCGCTCGTACAGCTCCTCCTGCGTGCCTACCTGCTGCACGGCACCCTCGTTCATCACCACCAGCCGGTCGGCCATCATCATGGCCTCGTCCTGGTCATGCGTGACCATCAGCGCCGTCAGCCCCGCCGCGCGCTGGAGCCCGCGGATCTCGCGCGCCACCTGCTGGCGGAGATTGGCGTCCAGGTTCGAAAGCGGCTCGTCCAGCAGCAGCACCTTCGGGCGGATGGCGAGCGCGCGGGCGAGCGCGACGCGCTGCTGCTGCCCGCCCGAGAGCTGGCGGGGATAGCGGTCGGCCATGGAGGCCAGCTTCACCATCTCCAACGTCTCTGCCAGCCGGGCCTCCACCTCCGCCTTCGGCAGCTTGCGCATGCGCAGGCCGAAGGTGACGTTCTGGGCCACGGTCATGTGCGGAAACAGGGCGTAGCTCTGGAACACCATGCCCATTTCGCGCCGGTAGGGGGGGAGCCCCGCATAGTCCCGCCCTTCCAGCAGGATGCGGCCTTCGCTCGCCTCCACGAAGCCCGCGACCATGCGCAGCGTTGTCGTCTTGCCGCAGCCGGAGGGGCCGAGCAGGACGAGCATTTCGCCCTGCCGCACATCCAGGTTCACGTCCTGCACGGCGGTGCTGGCGCCGAAGCGCTTGGTCAGCCCCTCGATTCGGAGATAGGTGTCGCTCATCAGACGATCCGGCTCAGCTTCACATAGCGGTCCAGCAGCAGCAGCAGCCCGGCGATGACGAGGGTTTGCACCATCACCACCGCCGCCACCAGCGGATCGACCTTGTATTCCAGGTATTGCAGCACGGAGATCGGCAGCGTCGTCTGCCCCGGCGCGATCAGGAACAGCGTCATCTCGATATTCTCGAAGGAGACGATGAAGGCGAAGAGCGCGGCGGCCACGATGCCCTGGCGCATCATCGGCAGCGTCACGCGCCACAGCACGGACCAGGGCCGGGCGCCGAGATTTGCCGCCGCCTCTTCCACCGAGCGGTCAAGCCCCACGAGGTTGGCGACGCAGAGCCGGATGACCCAGGGCACGGTGATGAGCAGATGCGCCAGCACCAGCACGAGGTCGGAGCCGATCAACGGCACCTCGGTCGCGATCTCCGTCTCCACCACCAGCACGTAGATGGAGAGGCCGATCACCACGCCCGGCACCGTCAGCGGCGAGAGCAGCAGCACGTTCAGCAGGCCGCGGCCGAGGAAGCGGTAGCGCACCAGGGCGAGGCTGGCGGGGATGCCGAGCGCCAGGCTGCCCAGCGTCGCCATGGCGGCGATGCGGAGGCTGGTGCCCAGCGCGTCGCCGAAGCGCGGGAATTCGAGGATCCGGGCATACCAGGAGACGGAGTAGCCCGAGGGCGGGAAGACTACGACCGCGTCGCGGAACAGGCTGATATAGGCCGTCATCACCAGGGGCACGGCCATGGCCAGCACCCCCGTGGCGATCAGCCCCCAGACGAGCACCGCCGCGGCCGAGACGCGGCGATGCACCACCGCCGGCGTGCTGGCGCGCGCCGGTGCCGCCCCCTCTGACGCTGCCGCGATTCCTGCCAATCCACCTCTCCGTCAGCACCGCCTCGGCGGGTTCGTTCATGCAAGCGGCAAGCCATGCGGACTGTCAATTGGATAAAATGTCCTTTATAGGCGTCGGGCCGTGCCGCAAGGGATTGCTCGCCGATGCAGGGAATCGAAACACCGGTACCCCCGGGGAACCACACCTTTTCCTGCATAGACGGCCATACCTGCGGGAACCCGGTCCGCCTCGTCACCGGCGGCGGCCCCTTCCTGCGGGGCGCGACGATGAGCGAGAAGCGGATGGACTTCCTGACCCATCACGACTGGGTCCGCCGCTCCCTCATGTTCGAGCCGCGCGGGCATTCCGTGATGTCCGGCTCCATCCTCTATCCGCCGACGCGCGAGGATTGCGACATCGCCATCCTCTTCATCGAGACGTCGGGCTGCCTGCCCATGTGCGGGCACGGCACCATCGGCACCGTCACCATGGCGATCGAGAACGGGCTCGCCCGGCCGGAGAAGGAGGGCGAGCTGCGGCTGGACGCGCCCGCCGGCCGGATCGTCGCCACCTATGAGCGTCGCGGCGAGCATGTGGACAGCGTGCGAATCCGCAACATCGCCTCCTTCCTCGCCTTGCCGGAGGTGGAGGTGGAGATGCCGGGGATGGGGCGGCTGCGCGTGGACATCTCCTATGGCGGCAATTTCTACGCGATCGTGGAGCCGCAGGCCGGCTTCGCGGGGCTGGAGGATTTCTCAGCCGACGACGTGATCCGCTACAGCCCGGAGCTGCGGCGCCGCCTGAACGAGATCGTCGAGGTGGTGCATCCGGACGATGCCACCATCCGCGGCGTCAGCCATGTGATGTGGACGGGGCGCGCGCGCGACCCACGCGCCCATGCGCGCAACGCGGTCTTCTACGGGGACAAGGCGGTGGACCGCTCCCCCTGCGGCACCGGCACCTCCGCCCGCATGGCGCAGCTCGCCGCGCGCGGCGTGCTCTCGGTGGGCGACGAGTTCATCCATGAGAGCATCATCGGCACGCATTTCGACGGTCGCGTGGAAGGCAAGGCCGTGGTGGGCAACCACGAGGCGATCATCCCGAGCATCGCCGGCTGGGCGCGCACCCATGGGATCAACACAATCTTCGTGAACGAGCGCGACCCGCTGCGCGCCGGCTTCCTAGTGTGATGCAGGGCGAAGCGCCGGTCGCCGTCATCGGGGCGGGGGTGGTGGGCACGGCCTGCGCCCGCGCCCTGCAGCGCGCGGGCCGGCGGGTTCTCCTGGTGGACCCCTCCCCGCCCGGCTCGCTCTGCTCGGCCGGCAATGCGGGCCATATCGCGATCGAGCAGGTGCAGCCCCTGGCGCGGCCGGAGATGATCGCCGCCGTGCCGCGCATGCTTGCACATCCCCAGGGCCCGCTGACGCTGCGCTGGCGCGGGCTGCCGGCCATGCTGCCCTGGTTCCTCCGCATGGCGGCCGCCAGCCGCCCGGGGCGGGTGGAGGCCGGGACGCTTGCCCTTGCGGCGCTGCTGCGGGATGCGGTGGCGGATTGGCGCGACCTGCTCGACACGCCTGACCTCGCCGCGCTGCTGCGGTATGAAGGCGCCATCGCCGTCACCGAAAGCGAGGCCGGGCGCCGCGCCGCCGAGGCTGAAGCGGCCATCATGGCCGCCCATGGGGTGCGGCTGGAATCCCTCGGCCCGGCCGAGGTCGCGGCGCGGATTCCGGGGCTCTCCGCCCCTGTCACGGGCGGGCAGTTCTTTCCCGAAGCGGCGCATGCGGTGGAGCCGCAGCGCCTGGTGCGCGACCTTGCCGCTCGCTTCGCCGCCGAGGGCGGCGAGATCCTCGCCCAGCCGGTGACGGGGCTGCGCCGGGAGGGCGGGCGCATTGCCGCCGTGGAGACGCCCGGCGGAGAGCGCGCGGCGGAATCCGTCATCCTTGCCGCCGGGCTCGCCAGCGCGCGGCTGGCCCCGATGCTCGGCCTGCGCCTGCCCCTCACGGCGGAGCGCGGCTATCACGCCATGCTGCCCCCGGGTTCCGTGCCCCTGCCCTGCCCCGTCGCCTTCGCCGAGCGCGGCTTCATCGCCACCCCCATAGAGCACGGCACGCGCCTGGCGGGCACGGTGGAGCTGGGGGCCGCCGGGCGCGCGCCGGACTGGTCGCGCGCCGAAATCCTCGTCCGCCATGCGCGGGACCTCTTCGGCCCGGTGCCGGAGGCGGCCTCGCGCTGGCAGGGGGACCGGCCGACGCTGCCGGACTACCTGCCCGCCCTCGGGCCGGTGCCGGGCCTGGCGAATGCGGTGGTCGCCACGGGACACCAGCATCTCGGCCTCACCCTGGCCGCGACGACCGCGCGGCTCGTCTCGGCGCTGGTCACCAGCGGCACGCCCGGCCTCGACCTCACCCCCTTCGACCCCGCCCGCTTCGGGAGACACTGACATGTCCGGCTTCACCACCCGCCCCGAGCTGCGGGGCACCTTCGGCGCCGTCGCCTCCACCCATTGGCTGGCCTCGGCGGCGGGGATGGGCGTGCTGGAGCGGGGCGGGAACGCCTTCGATGCCGCCGTCGCCTCGGGCTTCGTGCTGCAGGTGGTGGAGCCGCATCTGAACGGGCCCGGTGGCGACGCCCCCATCATCGCCTGCCCCGCCGGGGCGGAGGAGCCAATCGTGATCTGCGGCCAGGGCCCCTCCCCCGCCGCGGCGACCATGGAGCGGATGCGCGGGCTGGGGCTCGACCTCGTCCCCGGTTCCGGCCTGCTGCCGGCCTGCGTGCCCGGCGCCTTCGGGGCCTGGATGACGCTGCTGCTGAACCAGGGCACCGCGACGCTGCGCGAGGTGCTGGAGCCCGCCATCTTCTATGCGCGCGAAGGCTATCCGCTGGTGCCGCGCATTCCCGCCGCCATCGCCTCGGTGCGGGAGCTGTTCGCGACGCATTGGCCCACATCCGCCGAGATCTACCTGCCCGGCGGGCAGGTGCCGCAGGCCGGGCGCCTGTTCCGCAACCCCGCCCTGGCCGCGACCTATGAGCGGCTTCTGGCCGATGCCGAGACGGTGGGCGGGCGCGAGGCGCAGATCCGCCGTGCGCTGGATTACTGGTATCGCGGGCCGATCGCCGAGGCGGTGGACCGCTACTACCGCGAGGCGGAGGTGTGGGACGTTTCCGGCCGGAAGAACCGGGGCCTGCTGACCGGGCAGGACATGGCCGCCTGGCAGGTGCCGGTGGAGCGCCCGGTCTTCGCCGACCATGGCGCCTACCGCGTGTTCAAATGCGGCCCCTGGAGCCAGGGGCCGTCCTTCCTCCAGGCCATCAACATCCTCTCGGGCTTCGACCTGGCGAAGATGGACCCGCTGGGCCCGGATTTCGTGCATGTGGTGACCGAGGCCATCAAGCTCGCCTTCGCCGACCGCGATTGCTGGTATGGCGACAGCGCGCCGGTGCCGCTGGAGGCGCTGCTCTCGGCCGAATACGCGGCGCAGCGGCGGGCGCAGATCGGAGATCAGGCTTCGCGGGAGTTCCGGCCGGGTTCGCCCGAAGGCCGCGCCCCAACCCTGCCGCCGCTCGCCGCCGCCGGCACGCTGAAGGAGCCGCGCGTGGGCACGGGCGAGCCGACGGTCGCGCGCGAGGATGCGCGCGGCGGGCAGGACCGCGCGGGCGAGGCCGTGACCACGGCCGGCGGCACGCATCGCGGCGACACCTGCCACGTGGACGTGGTGGACCGCTGGGGCAACATGGTCGCGGCCACGCCATCGGGCGGGTGGTTCCAGTCCAGCCCCGTGGTGCCCGGGCTTGGCTTCGGCCTCACCGTGCGCGGGCAGATGTTCTGGCTGACGGAGGGGCTCGCCTCCTCCATGGCGGCGGGCGTGCGGCCGCGCACCACGCTGACGCCGAGCTTCGCCTATCGGGACGGCAAGCCCTATCTCGCCTTCGGAACGCCGGGCGGCGACCAGCAGGAGCAGTGGTCGCTGCTTCTCTTCCTGCACCATGCGCATCACGGCATGAATCTGCAGGAGGCGATCGACGCGCCGGCCTTCCACACGGACCACGCCCCCGCCTCCTTCTGGCCGCGCGAGACGGGCTTCGGCACGCTAACGCTGGAGAACCGCTTCCCCGCCGCGACGGTGGAGGAGCTGCGCCGCCGCGGGCACGCGGTGACGCTGGGGGATTCCTGGTCCGAAGGCCGCCTTTCCGCCTGCGCGCGGGAGGCGGACGGGGACACGCATATGGTCAAGGCCGCGGCCAATCCGCGCGGCATGCAGGGTTACGCGGTGGCGCGGTGAAGCCGGCGCGCCGAGACGGAGAGAGAGCATGACCTCCTACATCTTCACCAACGGACAGTTCCTGGAACCCGGCGCGACCGAGCTGCGCGGCGGGATGGAGGTGCTGGTGGAGGGCGACCGCATCCGCGAGGTGTCGGACAGGCCCATCACCTCCTCCTCCGCCACCCGCGTGAACCTGCGCGGCAAGACCATCATGCCCGGGCTGGTGGACGCGCATGTCCATGTCATCGCGGCCATGGTGAACCTCGCCGAGAACGCGGCGCAGCCCTCCTCCCTCGCCATGATGCGCGCGGCGAAGGTGATGCACGGCATGCTCATGCGCGGCTTCACCACGGTGCGCGACCTCGGCGGCGCGGAGCCCGGCATCGCCACCGCGGTGGACGAGTTCCTCATCGACGGCCCCCGCGTCATTCCCTGCGGCAAGGCGCTGGGGCAGACGGGCGGGCATTCCGACTTCCGCGCGCGCTCCGACGACCGCGAGGGCGTGTTCGCCAACCGCGTCGGCTCGCTGGGCCGCATCTGCGACGGGGTGGATGCCGTCCGCCGCGCGGCGCGGGAGGAGATCAAGTCCGGCGCGCGCTTCATCAAGATCATGGCGAATGGCGGCGTCGCCTCGCCCAACGACCCCATCCACGCGCTCGGCTTCTCCCGCGACGAGATCCGCGCCTCGGTGGAGGAGGCGGAGAATGCCGGCACCTATGTCGCCGCGCATCTCTATACGGACAAGGCGATCCGCCGCGCGGTGGAATGCGGCGTCCACTCGCTGGAGCATTGCAACCTCATCCGGCCGAACACGGCCGAGATGGCGGCGAAGGCCGGCGCCATCGCCTGCCCCACCCTCGTCGCCTATGAGGGGCTGGCGCTGGAGGGCAAGGCGCTGGGCCTCGGGCCGGAATCGGTCGCGAAGATCGAGACGGTCCGCACCGCCGGGCTGGAATCCCTCGACATCATGCGCCGCGCCGGCCTGCCGATGGCCTTCGGCTCGGACCTGCTGGGCGGGCTGCACAAGTACCAGTCCATGGAGTTCGAGATCCGCGCGCGGGTGCTGCCGGTGCATGAGATCCTCGTCTCCGCTACCACCTTGGCGGCACGGCTCTGCATGATGGAGGGCGAGATCGGCGTGCTGGCCCCCGGGGCGAAGGCCGACCTGCTGGTGGTGGACGGCGACCCGCTGAAGGATCTCTCCTGCCTGCAGAACCAGGGTGCGGCGATGCTCGCCATCATGCGGGACGGCCGGTTCTTCAAGAACGAGCTGAACTGAGGTGTCCAAGCGGGGCGGGGCGGACCACAAATCCGCCTCCGTCCCGTCCGCGTAGACCTTCCGCTGAAATGGCGAACATTCCTCGTTGAAAGTTGAATAGCCCGCCCGATCCGTCTACCGTCGGTTGCATTGTCGCATCAGGCGAAAACCGTCATGTCGCTGCGGAGACTGGCTGTTCCCCTGCTTCTCGCAGGGCAGTTCCTGCTCCTTCTCCTGGATCTGCGGGTCTCGCTGCCTGAGGGCGCGCATCACGCGCCGCACCATGGCCTCGTCTCCGCCCTGCTGATCCTGGGCCATGCGGTGCTGCTGCTCGCGCTGTTCTGGTCCTTCATGAGCTCCCGGCGGGAGGAGATCCGCCGGTTGGACGCGGCGAACCGGCGGATGGAACAGGCGCTCCGCCGCGCCGAGGACCTGACCCTCTGCTCCTCCGACTTGGTGTGGGAGACCGATATGGAGGGGCGCTTCGTCCATATCTCGGACCATACGGGGGTGAAGCGCGACGTTCCGGGGCTTGCGGTCGGCACCACCCTGGCGGAGTTGCGTGCCCTCGACCCCATCACCCCGGCCGAGACCTGGGACCGGCAGATCGCCAGCAACAAGGCGGGCGAGCCCTTTCGCGACTTCCAGTACAGCACCCGCCGGACCGACGGCAGCCTCGTCCATTTCCAGGTGAACGGCGTGCCCATCCTGGACGAGGCGGGCCGGATGGTCGGCTTCCGCGGCACGACCCGGGACCGCACCGCGGAGGTGGAGGCGCTGCGGATCCTCAACTTCCAGGCGATGCACGACGCGCTGACCGGCCTGCCCAACCGCCGTGCGCTCCACGCCGCGTTCGAGCGGGGCGTGGAGGAGGGCAGGCCCATGGCAGTGCTGCTGCTCGACCTCGATGGTTTCAAGACCGTGAACGACGTGCATGGCCATGCCGCGGGGGACCAGCTCCTGCGCCGGCTGGCCTCCCGGCTGGGTGCGGCTGTCCGGCCGGCCGACCTGGTGGGCCGCCTGGGTGGGGACGAATTCGCGGCGATCCTGCCCGGCGCCGATGCCGCCATAGCCGAGGCGGTCGGCCAACGCATCCTCGCCAGCCTCTCCAGGCCCGTGGCGCTCGATGAGGGGGGAGTGGTCCGTGTCGGGGTCAGCATCGGCGTCGCCCTCTCGCCCGACCATGGCAGCGATCCCGACGCGCTGTTCCGCAACGCCGACAAGGCCCTTTACGAGGCCAAGCACAATGGCGGCGGCGGCGTTCGGCTGCACAGCCCGACCGCCCGGGCCGCGCCGGAGGAAGAGCCGGCATCGGCCGCGCTGGACGCGCTCCGCTCGGTCGCCACCCTGCCCGCCGAGCTACGCCTCGCCCTCGCGCGGGAGGAGCTGTCCCTCGTCTTCCAGCCCATCTTCCGCTGCGAGGATGGCGCCGTGGCGAGCATGGAGGCGCTGCTGCGCTGGAACAGCCCGGTGCGCGGGCCCGTCCCGCCCGATCGGTTCATCCCTGTGGCCGAGGAGAGTGGCCTCATCGTTCCCATCGGCGCCTGGGTGCTCCGCCAGGCCTGCGCGGCCGCGAGCGCGGCCGGGGGAAGCTGGCGGCTCTCCGTCAATCTCTCCCCGGTGCAGTTCCAGCAGCCCGACCTCGCCTCGATGGTCGCGGGCATCCTGCGCGACACGGGCCTTTCGGCGGAGCGCCTCGTGCTGGAGCTGACGGAGCAGATGTCCCTTTCGCGCTATCCCAGCGCGCGCGAGACGATCCGCCGCCTCCGGGCCATGGGCGTGGCCCTCGCCCTCGACGATTTCGGCGCGGGCTTCTCCAACATCTCGAGCCTCCGCGGCTTTCGCTTCGACCTGCTGAAGTTCGACCGGTCGATCCTCGCCCTCCCGCCCGCGCAACGCGAGCCGGTGCTCTCGGCCCTGCTGGCCATCGCCGGCGCCTTCGGCCTGGAGGCGGTGGTGGAGGGGGTGGAGCGGCCTGAGGACTGGGCGCTGCTGCGCCGCCTCGGGGCCGGATATGCCCAGGGCTTCCTGCTGGGCCGCCCGGAGCCCGGGCTGGGGGCCGCCCTGGTCCGGGCGCCGGTCCCCGCGCCTTCGGACAGGGCGCCGCTCCTCTCCTGAAGGGCGGCTTTCCCCAGGCGGAGCGCCTAGCGCGCCGCGCCGCCGCCCCACAAGATCACCGCGGCCCCGATCAGGCAGAGCGCGGCGCCTCCGAGGTCCCAGCCATCCGGCACGCGCCCTTCCACGGCCCAGAGCCAGGCGAGGGAGGCGGCGACATAGACGCCGCCATAGGCCGCATAGGCCCGCCCGGCCGCCGAGGCCTCCACCAGGGTGAGCAGCCAGGCGAAGGTGACCAGGGAGAGCAGGCCGGGCAGCAGCGCCCAGGCCGGCCATCCCAGGCGCCGCCAACCCCAGAAGGCGAAGCACCCGCCGATTTCCGCCAGCGCCGCCGCGCCATAGATCAGTGCCGATCCCATCGGCGGAAGCTTGCCACGCCACCCCCCGGCACCCCAATTCCCCCCCATGAAGCGTTTCTGGAATGAAGCCACGGTCCAGCCGGTCGATTCCGGCTGGGGCATCGCCCTGGACGGCCGCCCGCTGCGGCTGCCCGGCGGCACCACCCTGCATCTGCAAAGCCGGCCGCTGGCCGAGGCGCTGGCGGCGGAATGGCACGTCGCCGGCGGCGCCCGGGGCAATGAGATGACCTATGAGGAGGTCCCCCTCACCCGCCTGGTCGGAACCGCGGTGGACCGGATCGCGCCCGACCCCGCGCCGAGCGCCGCGGCCATCGCGGAATATGGCGGGAGCGACCTGCTCTGCTACCGGGCGGAGGACCGGCGCCTTGCGGCCCTCCAGGCCGAGCACTGGCAGCCCCTCCTCGACTGGGCGGCCCTGCACCATGACGCGCCGCTGCAGGTGACGCGGGGAATCATCCATGTGGCGCAGCCGCCGGATTCCCTGCGTGCCCTGCACCATGCGGTCGCGGCCCACACCCCCTTCGGCCTTTCGGCCCTGGGCATTGCCGTCCCCGCCATGGGCAGCCTCGTCCTCGGCCTTGCCCTCTCCGCGGGCCGCATCGACGCGGCCGAGGCGCATCGCCTCGCCACAATCGACGAAACCTACCAGGAATCCTTCTGGGGCACCGATTCCGAGGCCCTGGCACGGCGGGAGCGGATCGCGGTCGATATCGCCCTGGCCGCGCGGCTGCTGGAGCTCTCCCGGTGAAGGCGCGCCTCCTGCGAATCCGGGGGCGGGTGCAGGGCGTCGGCTACCGGGACTGGCTGGTGCGGGAGGCGGCGGCCGCGGGCCTCGGCGGCTGGGTCCGCAACCGCGCGGATGGTTCGGTGGAAGCCCTGCTGGCCGGGGACGAAGCCTGCATCGGCGCCGTCCTCCTCGCCGCCCGCCATGGCCCGCCCCTCGCCCGGGTGGAGGAGATCGAGGAGAGCTTCGCGGAGCCGCCGGACGAGCCGGGATTCCAGCGGCGGCCGACGCTCTGAGAGGTGGGCTTCTGGCTGCCCCCGGGAGGGAGAAGGAATTCTCCCTCCCGGACCCTCCCTCATCTTTTTCTTCAGGACTGCCGTGGAATGTGGGGCTGGAGGTACGCCTGATGTCTATGACCTCAGGCGACTGACAACGCAGCGCGTGCCCTCAAATCAAAATGCCTGCGGCGCGACAGCGATCAGGGCATCCCCGGCAGGCTAAACGCGGGGTCCGGGGCCCCCGCCGGGGCCCCGGTGGAGGGTCTGGGAGGCAAAGCCTCCCAGGGCGCGGCAAGTACAGGTCGGAAGGCGAAGCGCCGCGCCCCTTCCTACCGCTGTCCGTACGCGGCGCCTGCGAAGAGGTCCTTGTATTCCCGCGGCTGGGACCGCCAGTACTGCCTGGGCGCGGCGACCCGGGCGCCGAGCTTCGCCGCGGCATGCCAGGGCCAGCGCGGGTCGTAGAGGATGCCGCGGGCCAGGGCGATGGCGTCTGCCTGGCCCGAGGCGACGATTTCCTCTGCCTGCTCGGCTTCCGTGATCAGGCCGACCGCGATCGTGGGCAGCCCCGTCTCGGCTTTTACCCGCGCCGCATGGGGCACCTGGTAGCCGGGGCCGAGCGGGATGACCTGCTTGGGGGAGACCCCGCCGGTGCTCACATGAATGGCGGCGCAGCCGCGTTCCCCCAGGGCGCGGGCGAAGGCGATGGTGTCCTCCACCTCCCAGCCGCCCGGCACCCAGTCGGTCGCCGAGACCCGCACCCAGACCGGCCGCTCGGCGGGGAAGGCCGCGCGCACGGCCTCGAACACCTCCAGCGGGAAGCGCATCCGGTTCTCCCGGCTGCCGCCATAGGCATCCTCCCGCTGATTGGAGAGGGGCGAGAGGAACTGGTGCAGCAGATAGCCATGGGCGCCATGCAGCTCGATGCCATCCAGACCCAGCCGAGCGGCGCGGCGGGCGGCGGTGACGAAATCCTCCCGCACCTTGTCGAGCCCGGCGCGGTCGAGGGCGACGGGTGGCGCCTCCCCCTCGGAATGCGGGAGGGCGGAGGGGGCGACGGTCTGCCAGCCGCGCGGCTCGCCCGGGCGGATCTGGGCGCCGCCTTCCCAGGGGGCGCGGCTGGAGGCCTTGCGCCCGGCATGGCCGAGCTGCACCGCGACCGGCATGGCGGAGGTCGTCCGGATCGCGGTCATGACCCGCGCGAGCGCCGCCTCGTCCTCATCCGAGTAGAGGCCGAGGTCGTCGGGGGAGATGCGCCCCTCCGGGGACACCGCCGTGGCTTCCAGGATGAGCAGCCCGGCGCCGGAGAGCGCCAGGTGGCCGAGATGGATCATGTGCCAGTCGGTGGCGCGGCCATCCTCGGCCGAATACTGGCACATGGGCGCGATGACGATGCGGTTGGGAAGCTCCAGCCCGCCCACGCGCAGGGGTTGGAAAAGCTGGCTCATCCGGGACTCCTCGGCGTTCGGCCCAGTATTATGACGCGGCGGCCACCGGAGACAGCCGGCGTCCTGCATTCGCGGCGCGGGCGCGATGAGGGGTGCTCGCTGCCCGCCCGCGGCTGCCTTCTTCAATCCGGATGCGCTGGCGAACCGGACACGAGCCTCTCCACTTCCCTGACCAGTTGTTGCCTGCTCAGGGGCTTTTCGAGGCGGAGGCGCTTTCGGTGCCCGGGATCGTCGATGATGCGAACGTCGCCCGTCGCGAACAGGTAGGGCACGCCGCGCTCGTTCAGCCTGTCGGCGACGGGATAGGCGGTCTCGCCCCGGCCAAGGTTCACGTCCAGCACGGCCCCGTCCAGCACCTTCTCCGGCTCCTCGATGAGCTCGAAGGCCTGCTCGACGCTGGGCACGGGCCCGACGACCTTCGCACCCGCCCCGCTGAGCCACTCCTCCATTGCCTCCGCGATGAGGTACTCATCCTCGACGATGAGGATGCGGCGGCCAACCAATGGTCCTGCGGCGGTCGACATCAGCGTTCGGTCTTCATGATGCGGGTCCAGGAAAGGAGAAGGGCGTTGCAGCTTTTCCCGGCGAGGGCCACAAACTGGATCATTCCAGCGGAAGCTGAATGCGGCATCGCACTCCATCCTCGCCCAGCACGAACTCCGTCCTGGCTCGGAGCGCGTAGGAAAGCGCCTTCTCGATCAGCTGGCGCCCATAGCCACGCCGGGTCACCTTCTCGGGCTGCAGGTCAACCCCGCTCTCGATCCAGTCCAGCGTCAGAAGGCGCTCCCCCTCTCCGATCCGCTCCGCCGTCCAGGTGACGGAGAGCTGCCCCTTGCCGTCCCGCAGGGCGCCGTATTTCACCGCATTGGTGGTCAGCTCGTGCAGGGCCAGGGAGAAGTTCTGCACCTGCCGGGCTGTGAGAAGCACCTGTGGGCCAGAGACCGCCACCTTTGGCGGGTGGACCTCCGTGTGCGCTGCAAGCTCCGCGCGCACGAGCGCACCGACCTCGGCGATGTTGCTGCCATACCGGCTGAGCAGGCCTTGCGCCCGGCTGAGCGCCCGCAGCCGGGCCTGGAAGTCCGCGGCGGCTCCCTCCTCGCCGAGGGTCTTGGACGCGACCGAGGCGATGACGCCCAGCAGGTTGCGGCTGCGATGCTGCAACTCGTTCACCAGTACCTCCAGCCGGGCGGCGCTCATGCGGGCCTCGGTGACGTCCTTGGCCAGCCCGGCAACGCGCTGTACTCGGCCGGTGCTGTCATAGAGAGGGAAGTCGGTGTTCTCGATCCAGCGGATCTCGCCGTCGGAGGGACGTATGATCCGGAAGGCACTCATCGCCCGCTCACCGGCCCGGACGCGATGAATCATGGAGAGCGCCCGCTCGCGGTCATCGGGGTGGATCAGGTCGGCCCAGCGCTGGAGCGTGTCGCCGCTGAGGACCGCCTCCCGGGCCTCCCCGTAGATCGCCTCGAAGGCCGGGCTGAGATACTCGAACTGCAAGGTCTCGGCGTCCCGGACCCAGATGAGGTCCGAGGAGGCTTCGCCGAACTGCCGGAACCGCTCCTCGCTCTCCCGCAGACGATCCTCCGCGGCTCGCCGCTCGGTGACGTCCTGGCCGATCTTCAGGAAGCCCAGCAGCTTGCCGTCAGGGGTACGTAGCGCCCGGGTGGACCCCTCGATGAAGACGCGCTGACCGTCCTTGCGGAGGTGCCAACGGACATTAGGGGCGACACCCTCCTTGCGGGCGGTCTCGGTCTCCCACCGGTCCTGGCCACTTGCCCGGTCCTCGGGGGTGAAGGTGATGGCAACGGGCTGCCCGACCGCCTCCTCGGCCGTCCAGCCGAAGACCGCCTGTGCCCCGGGCAGCCAGTCGGTAATCCGGTCCTGTGGGTCGGAGAGCAAGATGGCGTAGTCCAGGGCCGCTTCCACGGTGAGGCGGAAGCGCTCCTCCGTGGATCGCAGCGCCCGCGCCAGGAGCAGCCGGTCGATGACCGGGCCGAGGAGGGTGGAGTAGGTGCGCAGGAACTGGATCTCGTCCTGACCGAAGTCTCGCGGCCGGGTGTCGTCCACCTGCAGGAGCCCATAGGCCCGCCCGCCGGGCAGGAAGACCGGCACGTTCACCAGCGCGACCACCCCCGCCTCCTTCATGAAGCGCGGGACATCGAAGCGGTCCTCAGCGGCGATGTCGCGCGAGATCACCGGCTCGCCAGCCTCGATCGCGAAGGTTTCGGAGGTGCGCTCCTCCATGGGCATCCGCAGGAACCCGATAATCCCGGGATCCCATCCCACGCCCGCCCGGACCAGGAGCTGCCGCTCGGCATGCACGATCTCGAGGATCTTGGCGCGCCCGGTTCCGAGCGCTTCCCCCACCAGCCGACAGGCCTCGGCAAGAATCCTGTCCAGGTCCGAGGAGCGAAGGGCGAGTTCGCCGAAATCCGCGAGGACCTGCTGCCGCTGCATCATCTTGTCGAAGTCGGGCATCACGTCCCCGCTGTTGGCACCCCTGGCCTGGCGGGAGGGATGACGCCTTCGGCCTGTTACAAGCGGCCATGTCGGGACCAACGCCGAAAGGCCCAACCGGATGCCAGCTTTCCCGCAGGTCGATCCCGCAGAGCGAAGACAAGACAAAGAATGGCTGCGTTCGCCCCCGATCCCCTGGCGAACGGGTATCGGGATGGAGCCTCAGCGGACGCAGTCCAGCAATGGCCCGAGCTGCCCCACCCGGCGCTCGATGGTGGATGCACGCCCCAGCACGTGCTCGGACGGGCGCGCGGCGGACCAGTTCAGGGGGCTCGGCAGCACCGCCGCCAGGCGCGCCGCCTCCCGCCGGGTGAGGTCGGCGGCCGGCTTGTCGAAGAAGGCCTGGGCGGCGGCTTCGGCCCCGTAGATGCCGGGGCCGAACTCCACGCTGTTGAGATAGACCTCCATCACCCGCCGCTTCGGCCAGAGCAGGGCGATTTGCGGGGTCAGCCAGGCCTCGGCCGCCTTCCGCAGCGGGTCGCGGCCGGGCCAGAGGAGGAGGTTCTTCGCGGTCTGCATGGTGATGGTGCTGGCCCCGCGCGGGCGCTCGCCCTCCCACCAGTCCTCGATCTCCCCCCGAAGCGCGGCGAAGTCGAAGCCCAGCGCCTGCTCGCAGAAGCGGTTGTCCTCCCCCGCGATCACCGAATGGGCCAGGGCGGGCGCGATTCGCTCCAGTGCCACCCAGTCATGCCGCCAGCCCTCGCCCTGGATGGAGCGGATGACCATCAGCGGGGTGAAGGGCACGGGGACGAAGCGGAAGAGGAGGATCAGTGCCGGCGGGGCCAGGAGGAGCAGCAGGGCGAGCCGCGCCAGGCGCTGCCGCCAGCTCAGCCGCCACGTCGGAAGGTGCAGGAGTTGCTGGCGCCCCATGCCTCCCCTGCTGGCCGCCGGGCCGCCCCGCGTCAAGCGCACCCGTGCCACGCCCGCTTCGATCTTGCGCCGCAGCACGGCTTGCCCCATGTAGAGCCCGTGCCCGGCCGCAAGCCGCGGCCACGTCCCGGCCGCGTGAGACGGCCGCCTCGCGCAATGATGCGCGCGGCCCTGACCGGGGCGTCGACATCTCCGATACCCTGGATGCGACCGGACACGCGGGGCGCCTCCACCCGCTTCGCGCGGCCCGGGATGGGCCGCCCCGATTGGAATCCATGACGCAGTTCAACGAGCTCGGCCTCGCGGCGCCCCTTCTGCGCGCGCTGGAGGAAGAGGGCTACACCACCCCCACCCCCATCCAGGCCCAGGCCATTCCGGCCGCGGTCCAGGGCCGGGACGTGCTGGGCATCGCCCAGACCGGCACCGGCAAGACCGCCGCCTTCTCCCTGCCGCTGCTGCACCGGCTGCATGAGAACCCGAAGCGCGCGGCCCCCTATACCTGCCGCGTCCTCATCCTCTCCCCGACCCGCGAACTGGCCTCGCAGATCCATGAGAGCGTCCGCGCCTATGGCCGCCACATCCGCCCCAGCACCGCGCTGGTCTTCGGCGGCGTGCCGGAGAACCCGCAGAAGCGCGCCATGGCCAAGGGCGTGGACGTGCTGATCGCCACCCCCGGGCGGCTGATGGACCTGCTGAACCAGCGGGCCCTGAAGCTGGACGCGGTGGAGGCCTTCGTGCTGGACGAGGCGGACCAGATGCTGGACCGCGGCTTCTGGCCGACCATCCGCCGCGTGGCCGGCATGCTGCCGCGCACGAAGCACACGATGTTCTTCTCGGCCACCATGCCGGACGACATCGCCAAGCTCGCCAAGGAGCTGCTGCCCGACCCCGTGCGGGTGGAGGTCACCCCGGTCGCCACCACGGCGGAGCGGGTGAACCAGCGCGTGATCCACACCCGCGCCGACGGCAAGCGCGCCATCCTGGCCGACCTGCTGCGCGGCGAGGGCGTGGGCCGGGCCCTGGTCTTCTCCCGCACGAAGCACGGCGCCGACCGCATCGTGAAGCAGCTGGAGCAGGACGGGCTTTCCGCCGGCGCCATCCATGGCAACAAGAGCCAGGGCCAGCGCGAGCGGGCGCTGGAGGCCTTCAAGAAGGGCACCGCGCCGATCCTGGTCGCGACCGACATCGCGGCCCGCGGCATCGACGTGGATGGCGTGACCCATGTCATCCAGTACGACCTGCCGGAAGTGCCGGAGACCTATGTGCACCGCATCGGCCGCACGGCCCGCGCGGGCGCCTCGGGCGAGGCGGTGGCGCTGGTGGCGCCGGATGAGGTCGCGCTGCTCCGCGCCGTGGAGAAGCTGACCCGCCAGGAGGTTCCGGCCGAGGGCGACATCCCGACCGGCCCCGTGCCGCGCCGGCCGAACCGCCAGCAGCAGCAGCGCCCGCCGCGCCGCGACGGCGGCGGCCAGCGCCATGCGCAGGGCCGCCCCGGTGGCCATGCCAGCGGCCAGCCCCAGGGTGGCCGCGGCACCGGCGCCAGCCAGCCGGGCCGGAGCAGCGGTGGCGGTTTCGGCGCCCAGCGCCGGCCCGACGCGGCCCGCCCGGAGCGCAAGGACCGGGGCTGGCGCGACGGCGACTTCCGCGACAGCGGTCGCTGATTTCGCCACGCTGTTGGTCTATCCCGAGGAGAGGAAGAAGGAGTTCTTCCTCTCCTCGGACCCCTCACCATCATCTTTTTCCAGAAATTTGGAATCACTCGGCTGACGGTGCGCCTGAGGTCTAGGACCTCAGGCGACTGAAGCGGCCGGAACAGGTACCTTCAACGGAATACCCCTTCGATCCGGGGTATCCACGGCAGTCAGACGGGGTTCCAAGGGCCTCAGGCCCTTGGCGGGTGGAGGGCAGAGCCCTCCCCTTTGCTGCGAAAGCCCGCCCTATGCCGCGCCCCGCAGCAGCGGCCCGCGTTCGGCGACGAAGCCGGTGACCGCCTCGACGAAGCGGTCCGCCTCCGCCGGGCCGACCGGCAGGCTCAGCGCAACCATCCCGCGCCGGGCGAGGTAGATCCCGGCCTCCAGCATGTCGAAGAAGAACAACTCCCGCAGCGCGGCTTCCTCCGGCCCCTCGGCATAGGGGCGGTCGGGCGGCGGGTCGCGGAAATGCACCGTCATCATTGAGCCCATGCCGGTGAAGCAGGCGGGCACCCCGGCTTCGCGGAACACCGCGTTCAGCCGCGCACGCAGCGATTCGCCGAAGGCGAAGAGGGTCTCGGCCCGGGCGGGGGGGAAGGCCTCGGCCAGGGCGACGGGCCCGGCGGCCATGGAGAGCACGTTGTTGTTGAAGGTGCCGGCATGGGGCAGTGAGCCTGGCCGGTGGCCGTCGAACACCGCCATGACGGCCTCGCGCCCGCCGAAGGCGCCGGCGGTGAGCCCGCCGGCGATCCACTTCCCGAAGGTGGCGAGGTCCGGCCGCACCCCCGCCAGCGCCGCCGCGCCCGAGGGGCCGTGGCGGGAGGTCATCACCTCGTCGCAGATCAGCAGGGCGCCGCAGGCCGCGGTTTCCTCCCGCAGCATGGCGAGGAAGCCCGGGGCGGCGGGGATGCAGCCGCCGGAGCCGAGCATCGGCTCCACGATCACCGCCGCGATCTCCCCGCCCCGCTTCCGCAGCATCGTCCGCGCGGCCTCGATGTCGTTGTAGGGCACGAGGAGGGTGGGCACCGGCATGTTCACCGGGTTCTGCCCGGCGGTGTAGCTCAGCACGCCGCCATGATAGCCGCCCTCGAAGGCCATGACGGCGGTCCGCCCGGTGAAGGCCCGCGCGGCGGCCAGAGCGAGGAGATTCGCCTCCGTCCCGCTGTTGGTGAAGCGGACCCGTTCCAGCACGGGGAAGCGTTCGCACATCAGCGCGGCGAAGGCGCCTTCCGCCCGCCCCACCCCGGCCAGGCTGATGCCGCCGTCCATGGCGCGCGCCACGGCGGCGGCCACCCGCGCATCGGTATGGCCGAGCAGCCCCGCCGTGTACTCGCCGCAGAGGTCGAGATAGCGGTTCCCGTCCACATCCAGGAGCCAGCAGCCCTCGCCGCGCTCCATGGCCGTGGGAAAGGGCGCGTAGAACAGGACCGAGCGCGTGTTCCCGCCCGCGAGCCTGCCGCGCGCCTGCGCGTGGATGGCGGCGCTTTCCGGCCGCGCGGCGGCGTAGCGGGCCCGCGCCTCCGCCACCGCATCGGTGGGGGTGAGGTTGCGGCGGAGGGCGGTCGCGCTCATGCGCCGCGCGCCGGAAATGGCGGGAAGGCCCGCCCTGGGATCGCCGCCACCTCTGTCCTCCGCGAATGCGCGCCGGATGCCGCCGGCCCGGGATGCCCGAGGGGCGAAGCGTGGCCCCGCCCGGCGGACAGGGCAAGCGCGCCACGCGCGGCTAGGGGCCGAACACCTCCGCCCAGGAAGCCATCAGCGCCGAATCCGCCTCCTCCATCGTCACCGGCAGGCCCAGGTCGTGCAGGCTCGTCACGCCGTGCTCCGCGATTCCGCAGGGCACGATGCCGCCGAAATGCGACAGGTCCGGCTCCACGTTCAGCGCGATGCCGTGCCAGGACACCCAGCGCGAGACGCGCACGCCGATGGCGCCGATCTTCGCCTCGGTGCCGCGGGACTTGTCGGCCACCCAGATGCCGACCCGCCCCTCTCGCCGCTCGCCCTTCACGTTGAATCGGTCGAGGGCGCGGATCATCCACTCCTCCAGCCCATGCACATAGGCGCGCACGTCCCGGGCCGGGATCGTGCCATGCGGGCGGGTGAGGTCGAGCATGACATAGGCGGTGCGCTGGCCGGGGCCGTGATAGGTCCACTGGCCACCACGCCCGGCATCGAAGGTCGGGAAGCGGGTGTCCAGCAATCCCTCAGGGCGGGCCGAGGTGCCAGCCGTGTAGCTCGGCGGATGCTCTACCAGCCACACGGCCTCGCCCGCCGTTCCGGCGCGGATTCCGGCCACCCTGGCCTCCATGGCCGCCAGCGCCTCGGGCACCGGGATGCGGCTGTCGGAAATCAGCCATTCCGGGGCTTCACCCCCCGTTGCCGCCGCCGCACTCATCCGTTATACGCCCCCCACCTCGGAGCGGCCCCGGCCGTTTCCTGTTTGCGGTCGTGGCGGAATGGTAGACGCGCCAGCTTGAGGTGCTGGTGGGGGCAACCCCGTGGAAGTTCGAATCTTCTCGACCGCACCATCTTCTCTCAGTCTTCTCCGGCCATGGCCGACCCTTCGGCTGACCGCCATGCGGCCGATGTAGCGCCGCACCGGCCCCGCTCCCAGCCCCCTTCCCTCTCCGCAAGCCTGGTTTGCAGCGTGGCGTCTCAGCCCAGCGGCTGCGGGTCGTCCCGCCCAGGGGTTCCGGTCACCATGCCCGTGCCGTTGCAGGCGAGGCAGGGCTTGCCCATCAGCTCGCCCTTCCCCTCGCATTCCGGGCAGACCACCTCCTCCGTGCCGGGGGTGCCCGGAAGGGCCCTGTCCCCCGGCCGGGGCTCCCCGCCCGGATCGTCCGACGGTCCCGCCATCGCCATCTCCCTCGCATCCTGCCATGCGCCGAACGCGGCGGCGCGGGGGCGGTTCCCGTCTGGCGCCAGAGGGCACGCAGGGCCATAACGGCGGAATGGACGAGGATTTCCGCAAAGCCGCGCTCGACTATCATCGCCTCCCGCGCCCGGGGAAGCTGTCGATCGAGCCCACCAAGCGTATGGCCACCCAGCGCGATCTCGGCCTGGCCTATTCACCCGGCGTGGCGGCGGCCTGCCTGGAGATCGCGGCCAATCCGGCCACCGCCTATGACCTCACGACGCGCGGCAACATGGTCGCGGTCATCACCAATGGCACGGCCGTCCTCGGGCTCGGCGCCATCGGGGCCCTCGCCTCGAAGCCGGTGATGGAGGGCAAGGCGGTCCTCTTCAAGAAGTTCGCGAACATCGATTCGATCGACATCGAGGTCGAGGAACGCGACCCCGAGAAGTTCGTCGAGGCGGTCGCGGTGCTGGAGCCCTCCTTCGGCGCCATCAACCTTGAGGACATCAAGGCCCCCGAGTGCTTCGAGATCGAGCGCGCGCTGCGTGCCCGGATGAAGATCCCGGTCTTCCATGACGACCAGCACGGCACGGCCATCATCGTGGCGGCGGCGGTGCGGAACGGGCTTCTGCTCCAGGGCAAGCCGATCGAGCAGGCGCGGATCGTCACCTCGGGCGCGGGCGCCGCGGCGCTGGCCTGCCTCGACCTGCTGGTCGCGATGGGCGCGCGGCGCGAGAACATCACGGTCTGCGACATCGAGGGCGTGGTCTATGAGGGCCGCGAGGTCCTGATGGACCCGTACAAGTCCCGCTACGCCCGCGCGACCAATGCCCGCAGCCTGGCCGATGCGCTGCCGGACGCCGACGTGTTCCTCGGCCTTTCGGCGCCGCGCGTGCTCAAGGCGGAATGGCTGCCCTCCATGGCGCCGAAGCCGCTGATCCTGGCGCTCGCGAATCCCGAGCCCGAGATCCTGCCGGAGGCCGTGCGCGCCGCGCGGCCGGATGCCATCGTCGCCACCGGCCGGTCGGACTATCCGAACCAGGTCAACAATGTCCTCTGCTTCCCCTTCATCTTCCGCGGCGCGCTCGATGCGGGCGCGACCACCATCAACGAGGAGATGAAGGTCGCGGCGGTGGAGGCCATCGCGCGGCTGGCGCGGGCGGAGGCGAGCGAGGTGGTGGTGGCTGCCTATGGCGGCCATGCCCCGATCTTCGGCGCCGAATACATCATCCCCAAGCCCTTCGATCCCCGGCTGATCCTGGAGATCGCGCCGGCCGTCGCGCGCGCGGCCATGGATTCCGGCGTCGCCACCCGGCCCATCGAGGATTTCCCCGCCTACCGGCGGGAGCTGGAGCGCTTCGTCTTCCGCTCCGGCGACCTGATGCGCCCGGTCTTCGCCGCGGCCCGCAATGCCGGCCGACGCATCGCCTATGCGGAGGGCGAGGACGAGCGCACGCTTCGCGCGGTGCAGACCGTGCTGGACGAGGGCATCGCCGAGCCCGT
Organism: Muricoccus roseus; assembly: GCF_900141905.1. GTDB lineage: Bacteria > Pseudomonadota > Alphaproteobacteria > Acetobacterales > Acetobacteraceae > Roseomonas > Roseomonas rosea. The sequence goes on from NZ_FQZF01000009.1 coordinate 180,046, forward strand.
GATCATCGGCCGGCGCGAGGTGATCGCCGAGAAGGTCCGCACCATGGGCCTACGGATGGATCTCGAGGGCAGCGTCACGGTGATGGACCCGTCCGCGGACGAGGAGGCCTTCGCCCCGCTTCTCTCCCTCTACCAGCGCAAGGTCGACCGGCGCGGCATCCCGCCCGATGCCGCCGCCCGCGCGCTCCGCACCCGGCCCACCGTCGCTGCCACCCTTCTGCTCGAGACGGGCCGGGTGGATGCCGCCATCGTCGGCGGCACGGGCGAGTGGATGACCCATTGGCACCAGGCCTTCGACATCGTGGGCAAGCGCCCCGATGCCGGCCGCGTCTATGCCATGACCGGCGTCATCCTCCCGGCCGGCACGCTCTTCTTCGTGGACACGCACCTGCTGGTGGAGCCGGATGAGGAGCAGATCGCGGAGATGACGCTGCTCGCCTCCGAGCAGGTGCGCGCCTTCGGCGTGACGCCGCGCGTGGCCCTGCTCTCTCATTCCTCCTTCGGCGCCTCTGACGCGCCTTCCGCCCGGAAGATGCGGCACGCGCTGCGGCTCATCCGCGAGCGCGACCCCTCGCTGGAGGTGGATGGCGAGATGCATGCCGATGCGGCGCTGGAGCCCGCCATCCGCGACCGCGCGGTGATGGATGGGCGCCTCACCGGCTCGGCCAATCTTCTCGTCTTCCCCAACCTCGATTCCGCCAACATCGCCTACAACCTGCTGAAGGCGGCGGCGGACGGGCTGCAGCTCGGCCCCATGCTGCTCGGCATGAACAAGCCGGTGCATGTCATGGTGCCCAGCACCACGGCGCGGGGGATCGTGAACCTCTCGGCGATCGCGGCGGCGCAGCCGGCCTGACGGCCGCGCCCCTACCGGGCCGGGGGCGTCGCCCGGGCGGTGATGCCGAGGCTGCGCACGGCCTGCTCCGGCGGGCGGCTACCCAGGGTCATGAATTCGAGCATCGGCACGGGCTTGGCCGGCCGCATCGCGATCTCGATCGTGCCGAGGTCGCGCGCGAAGGCGGCCAGGGCGTCGCGGAGCCCACGGATCTCCGCCGGCTCCTTGCCGGCCTGCGTGCCCGGCACGGGCGTGCGCTGCACCAACTGGGCATAGCGGTCGCGCAGCTGCCGCTCCGGCACCCGCTCCCGCGCCGCCTGCTGGGCCAGCAGGGCCCGGAGCAGCCCCTCCTCCGTGTAGCGCAGGGTCATGGAGGCCAGGGACCAGTTCCCGACCACCGCGAGCGGATCGTCCTTCGCGATGGAGGGGCGACCGGGCTCCGGGATCTGGATGCCCCGGAGGTCCATGGTGACGCCGAGGCTTCCCATGCCCTCGGCCTGGAGGGTGAAGGGGTCGCTCACGAGCCGCCCCTCGCCCCGCAGCATCCGCGTATCCACCCCGAGGCGGGCCAGCACGCGCTTGAAGCCGAGCCGGTCGAGCCAGCTGCCGCCGTATTCGGCGGGCATGTCCAGGGCGATGCCCTCCACGGCGAGCGAGCCGAGCTCCGCGCCCGGCGCGGCCGCGTCCCAGCTGTTGCGGGCGCGGACGGCGCCGATCCGCAGCAGCGGCCGGCCGGCGGTGAAGACGGCCAGCCCCTCCAGCGAGGCCGTCTGCTCCTGCCCCTGCACTGATTGGGGCGGGTTCAGGTCGTGGGTGACGGCATAGGCCGTGTCCCGCCCCGCGATGCCGGCAATCCCCGCGCGGCCGAGCTCCGCCACGAAGGGGCCGCTCTCCGGCGTCTCGCCCTCCACCGAGAACCCTTCGGCGGCCAGGGTGGTGAGCCGGCCGGGGCCCCAGCCATCCAGCTGCATCCGGCCGAGGCGCATGGACATGCGGTGCTTTTCCGAACCCATCTCCGCCCCTTCGATCAGGGCGCTGTCGGCGGCCAGGGCCCAGGGATCGGCTTCGGCGCCGATGCGCGGCACCACCGCCCCCGCCAGCCGCGCGCGGCCGAGGCGCAGGCGCGTCTCGCCCTCGCGCCGGTCGGTGAAGCGGAAGCCCTCCAGCACCGCCTCGCGCACGGTGCCGGGGGCGTAGCCAGCCAGGCTCAGCCGGCCCAGCTCCGCATCGCCGCGGCCTGGCGCCTCCACGCGGATGCCCTCGGCCACCGCCTCCTCCACCGCGGCTTCGGCCCAGTTCACGGCGGGGCCGGCGCCGGTGGCGGGGAGCACCAGCCCGGCCAGGGTGACCCGCCCGGCGGTCATGACCATCGGGCCGGGCTGGTCCGGGCGCTTGGTCCCCTCCAGCCGCAGGTCGCTCAGCACGGCGCGGCCGACACGGTCGCCCGCCAGCCCATCCAGCACCACCTGGGCGGCCGTCATGCGCTCGGCGCCCTGCCGCACCGTCACCCCGTCCAGCCGCGCCGTTCCGGTCACCGGATCGACGCTGCGGCTGCGCCATTCGACCGTGCCGTTCGGCCCCAGCCCGGTCCGCAGCCTTTCGATGGCGGCATCGAGCTGCCGCTCCGCCTCGGCCTGGGCATACGCGCCGAGCGCCACGGGAAGGACGAAGCAGCCCGCGAGGAGCAGGTGGCGTCGGCGCATGTCCGGCATCTCCCTTTTATGGCGAGGAAGCTAGGAGAGACACGGGCCCGGCGCCACCCGCCGTTCCGCGAGCGGCTCCGCCACCCCATAATGATGCCATGGCCCAGCCGCCGGTTCCCGCCCCGTCCCGCAACGCCGTCGCTGCTTTCCTGCAGCGCGCCGCCTCCGTCCCCGCCTTGCGCGCGGCCTCCTCGCCCGCGCGGCTCCTCTTTGCCGTGGATGCGACGGCCAGCCGGCAGCCGACCTGGGACCGCGCCTGCCATGTGCAGGCCGAGATGTTCGCCGGCGCCGCCGGCGGGCTGGCCGTCAGCCTCGCCTTCTACCGGGGCCATGGCGAGTTCCGCGCAACGCCCTTCCTCGGCGATGCGCGGGCGCTGGCCGCCGAGATGACGGGCGTCTCCTGCCGGGGCGGGCACACGCAGATCCTCCGGCTCCTCCGCCATGCCGAGGCCGAGGCGGGGCGGGCGCGGCTGCATGCGCTGGTCTTCGTGGGCGATGCGGTGGAGGAGGAGGCGGCACCGATCCTGGCAGCCGCCTCCCGGCTGGGGGCGCGTGGCACGCCCGCCTTCGTGTTCCAGGAAGGGGACGACCCGCTGGCCACCCCCGTGCTGCGCGGCATAGCCCGGCAGTCCGGCGGCGCCTGGGCGCCCTTCGACCATCGCAGCCCCGGGACGCTGGCCGCGCTGCTGCGCGGTGCCTCCGCCTTCGCGACGGGCGGGCGGGAGGCGCTGGCCCGGCTGCCCGGCTCGGCCGGGTTGCTGGCGCAGCTTCCGGCGCCGCGTTCATGATCCCGGTCGCCGCGGGCGCGGCGCTGCTCGCCTTTGTGCTCCTGGGCTTGCGCGCCTTCAGCACGGCGAGCCCGACCCAGGTGAAATGGGCCCTGGCCGGCATACTGGCCGGGCTGGGCCTCATGCTGGCCGCCGTCCTGCTCCTGACCGGGCGCGCGGGGCAGGTGTTCTGGGCGCTGGCGCTGTTCGGCCCGGTTCTCTGGCGGTGGTGGAAGTCCCGCCTTCCTCCTGCCCCGCTCGGACCGGCCCCGGCCGATGCCGTGGAAACGGCGATGCTCACCATGCGCCTCGATCCCGCCGCGGGCACTCTCTCCGGCCGCATCAGGGGGGGCCGGCAGGCCGGGCGCGACCTTGCCGATCTGACCCCTGCCGAGCTGCGCGGGCTGCTGGCGGAGGCCGCGTCGGATGACCCGGAGAGCGTGCCCCTGCTGGAGGCCTGGCTGGACCGCGCCCATCCGGGCTGGCGCGGCGATGCCGCCTGGGGGGCCGCCACGGGTGGCCGGGGCGGCGGCCGCCCGGATGCGAATCCCCTGCCCGACCGTGTCGAGGCGCTGGCGATCCTGGGGCTGGAGGAGGGCGCCAGCGAGGCCGAGATCCGCGCCGCTCACGCGCGCTTGATGAGGAGCGCCCATCCCGACGCGGGAGGCTCCGACTGGCTCGCCGCGCGCCTGAACGCAGCCCGGGATGCCCTTCTGCCGCGATCCGGGCGCTGAAACGGCAGAGGAATACCCGTCTCTTTCCGCGCGCGGCCTGCCGGTGCGGTCCCGCAAGCGGCACGGCGAGGCCATGGCCCGGCCACATTCCCAAGTTCCAACAGCCATGGCACATCTGCCGCTGAACACGATGACAGGGGAATCGCCTCCCGTGCCGAAGCCGTTGAAGAAGGCCGTCCTGCCCGTTGCGGGCCTGGGCACCCGTTTCCTTCCCGCCACCAAGGCGCTGGCTAAGGAAATGCTGCCCGTGGTGGACAAGCCGCTGATCCAGTACGCGGTCGAGGAGGCACGCGATGCGGGGATCGAGCAGTTCTGCTTCATCACCGGCCGCGGCAAGACCGCGATCGTCGAGCATTTCGACGTGGCCTATGAGCTGGAGCGTACGCTGAAGGAGCGCGCCAAGGACCAGATCCTGGCCGACCTGCGCGCGAGCGCGGTGGAGCCCGGCTCCATCACCACCGTGCGCCAGCAGGTGCCGATGGGCCTGGGCCACGCCATCTGGTGCGCCCGCACCTTCATCGGCGACGACCCCTTCGCCATCCTGCTGCCGGACGACCTGATGCAGTGCGAGGTCTCCTGCACGAAGCAGCTCGCCGATGCCTATCAGGAGACCGGGGGCAACGTCGTCGCCATCGAGGAGGTGCCGATGGAGCGCGTCAACAAGTATGGCGTGCTGGACGTGCTGGAGGACAAGGGCAGGCTCGTCTCGGTGAAGGGGCTGGTCGAGAAGCCGAAGATCGAGGATGCGCCTTCGAACCTCACCATCATCGGCCGCTACGTGCTGATGCCCGAGGTGGTCGATTACCTCTCCCTCATGGAGACCGGTGCGGGCGGCGAGGTGCAGCTGACCGACGCAATGGCCAAGCTCATCGGCAAGCAGCCCTTCCACGGGCTGCGCTATGAGGGCCGGCGCTTCGATTGCGGCGACAAGGCCGGCTTCCTCGAGGCGCAGATCGCCTTCGCGCTGAAGCGGCCGGATCTGGCCGCGGCCGTGCGCGCCTTCCTGCCGCAATATATGAGCTGAGCGCCGGCCCGCCCGGCGCCCGGGATGGCCGCATATCGACCTGGCCCCGCCGTGGCGATAAGGAAGGTGGAGATCCTCTGCGCCTGCGGGGGGTGAGCCAGGGGGTTGCATGCGCGTCGCGATGATCGGGGCCGGCTATGTCGGGCTGGTGTCTGGTGCCTGCTTTGCCGAGTTCGGCGTGGATGTCTGCGTGGTGGACACGGAGGTGTCGAAGGTCGAGGCGCTGCGGGCGGGTCGGATTCCGATCTACGAGCCCGGGCTGGACAAGCTGGTCTCCGAGAACGTGCGGGACGGGCGGCTGTCCTTCACGACGGACCTGTCCGAGGCGATGGAGGGTGCGGATGCGGTGTTCCTGGCCGTCGGCACGCCGTCGCGCCGCGGCGATGGGCATGCGGATCTGAGCTATGTGTTCGCCGCCGCCGAGCAGGTGGCGCGGGCGGCCAAGGGGCCGCTGGTGCTGGTGACCAAGAGCACGGTGCCGGTGGGCACGGGGCGGCAGATCCAGGAGTTGATCGCGCGGGTGCGGCCGGATGCCGAGATCGAGGTGGCGTCCAACCCGGAATTCCTGCGCGAGGGCAATGCGATCGGCGACTTCATGCGGCCGGACCGGGTGGTGATCGGGGCGGAGAGCGACCGGGCGTTTCAGGTGCTGCGGCGGCTGTACCGGCCGCTCTACCTGATCGAGACGCCGATCGTGCAGACGGGGATCGAGACGGCGGAGCTGATCAAATACGCGGCCAATGCCTTCCTCGCGGTCAAGATCACCTTCATCAACCAGATGGCCGACCTGTGCGAGAAGGCCGGGGCGGATGTGCATGACGTCGCCCGCGGCATGGGGCTGGACGGGCGCATCGGGCGCAAGTTCCTGCATGCCGGGCCGGGCTATGGCGGCTCCTGCTTTCCCAAGGACACGCTGGCCCTGGCCCGCACCGCCCAGGAGCTCGGGGCGCCGGCCACCATCGTCGAGCAGACCATCGCGGCCAACGAGGCGCGGAAAGAGGCGATGGCGGAGCGGGTGATCGCGGCCATGGGCGGCTCGGTGGCGGGCAAGACGATCGCGGTGCTCGGCCTGACCTTCAAGCCCGAGACGGACGACATGCGCGACGCGCCCTCCCTCGTCGTCGTGCCCAAGCTGGCCCAGGCCGGGGCTATCATCCGCGCCTACGACCCCCAGCCCTCCCATGCGCGCCAGCTCATGCCGGCCGCCACGCATTTCGCCGAAAGCGCGCTCGATGCCGCGGACGGCGCCGATGCCCTCGTGCTGCTGACCGAGTGGAACGAGTTCCGCGCCCTCTCGCCCGAGCGGCTCAAAGCCACCATGGCCGGCAACACCGTCCTCGACCTCCGCAACGCCTGGGACCCACAGGCCTTCCGTGAGGCCGGATTCCAGTACCAATCCATCGGCCGCCCCTGAGCGGCCCTGCGCC
>NZ_FQZF01000027.1 GCF_900141905.1 Muricoccus roseus
CCGCTCGGAGCGGACCGAGAACAGGATCTGGATCAGGCTCGCTCGGATCAGCCGCTCGGGCGCAATCGAGGGGCGGCCGAAGTCGGTGTAAAGCACCTCGAAATCGGCATCCAGGCTGGCCAGCGCCTCGTTCACCACCTGCCGGATCTTGCGCAGGGGATGCCGCGCCGGGATGCGCGCCTCAAGATCGACGTAGCTGAACAGCGACCCGCTCGTCTCGTCCGTCCCCCGCATCATCAACCCCGCGGTTGCCCTGCGGAGGTGAATCATGTTCCTCAAATCGCGTCGAGGGCCGACTTCTTCAGCAACCTGTTAGAAGTTTGGAATCACTCGGCTGACGGTGCGCCTCGGGTCCACGACCCGAGGCGACTGCAAAGGCAGGATCAGCGCCCGGCAACCCGAGACCCCGCTGATCAACGGTATCCACGGTAGTCAGACGGGGTTCCAAGGGCCTCAGGCCCTTGGCGGGTGGAGGGCGGAGCCCTCCTCAGGCTTCGATCTCGGCCAGGGCGAGATGGCGCGGGGTGGGGGCGGTGCCGGCGAGGTGCCAGGCTTCCTCCAGCCTTTCGCCGAGGGGCCGGGAGATGCGCCCGGCCAGCATGGCGCGCAGGTGCCGGGCGGTGACGCCGCGGTTGGCGCGCAGGAAGATGCTGCCGAGCACGCCCAGGGCGGCGCACCAGCGGAAGGGTTCCGCCGTGTCGATGTCGTAGGGGTGGCAGTAGGTCCAGGCCAGCGGCCCTTCGAGGCGGCGGAGCATCCAGCGCAGGTCCCAGGCCGGGACGTAGCGGAGGTACATCCCGCCCAGGGCCGGCAGCGTCATGGGGCCGAGGGGCGCGACGGGGGCGGGCAGTTCGAGCAGGCCGCAGGGCCAGACGAAGGGGCGGCGGGGTGCCGTGGGGTGGCTGTGCAGGAAGCCGCGCCCGGGGAGGACCGAGGAGGAGTATCGGTGCCCGGCCTCCATCAGCGCCTCCGCGGCCCATTCGGTGCGGGGGGTGAGGGAGAAGTAGGGGGCGCGGAAGCCGGGCACGGGCTGGCCGGAGAGGTCCTGCAACCGGGCGCGGGCGCGGTGGGCTTCCGCCCGCAGGGTGGCGGGGCCGAGGGCTTCGAGGGCGCGGTGGGTCTGGTTGTGGGAGGCGACCTCATGGCCGCGGGCGGCGATGTCGCGCACCAGCCATGGGGTGGCGTCCGCCACCTCGCCGAGGATGAAGAAGGTGCCGCGGGCGCCGCTTTCGTCCAGCAGGTCCAGCAGGGCGGCGGTGGCGGCCAGGTGGCGGGTGCGCTGGGGGTCGGCGGGGCTGGGCTCGATATCGGCGGTGAAGGTGAGGTGGTGGGAGACGGACGCGAAGGGGCCGGCGGCCCCGGGGAGGGCCGCTTTGCCGAGGCCGGGACGGGCCATTGGAGTGCCCCGTTGCGGTTCCTGCGCTCTCACGGAGCTTTTTTGCGGCGTTTCACCATTCTGTGTGCTTTATCCCCAAGTCGCTGACCGGACCAGGGTGGAGACGTATCGAGTGAGTTCGACGAGCGTGATGACGGTGCTGGAAGCCGAGGTGGCGGCGCTGGTCGTCGGGGCCCTGCAGCTTGAGGTCAGGCCCGAGGAAATCGACCCGGAGGCGCCACTCTTCGGCGAGGGGCTGGGGCTGGACAGCATCGACGCGCTGGAGATGGCGCTGGCGATCTCGCGCCAGTACGGCTTCCAGCTCCGTTCGGATGACGAGCGGAACGGGCGGATCTTCGCCTCGCTGCGGAGCCTGGCGGCGCATATCGAGAAGAACCGGGTGGGCTGAGCATGCCCGGCGCGGGCAAGGCTTTGGGCTGGCGCCTCTGGGCCACGCTGCCCTTCCTCCTGCTGCCCTTCGTGCCCCGGGACCTATGGCCGGACGGGGTGGGGGCCGTGCTGGAACGGCTCTGGGCGCTGCTGCCCGCCTTCTGGACGGCGGGCTTCGCCTGGGCTTTCGCGCGCACGCTGCGGCCGGGGCGGGAGCCGCTGATCGCCCGCTACATCCGCTTCGACGACCGGCGTGACCCGGCGGAATGCGCGGGCTATGCGCGGGGGCTGACGCTGTTCTGGGCCGTGGTCCTGGCCCTGTTCGCGGCGGTGGAGATCGCGGCGCCGCTGGCCGGGATCGACCCGGGCCTGTGGCCGGAGTCGGCGATGCTGGCGCTTTTCCTGGGGGAGCATGTGGTGCGGAGCCTTCTCTTTCCCGCCGGCGGCATCGCCTGGCCGACCCAGACGCTGGGGGCCATCCTTCGGGCGGAGCGGGCGCGCCATGGGTGACATCGCCTTCCTGGACCGCGCGCCGGGGGATGTGCTGGCGCGGCTGGGGGATGTGCCGGTCACGGCCGGGCGGTTCCTCGCGGATGTGGCGGCGCTGGCGGCGCGGCTGCCGGAGGCCCCTTACGCCCTGAACCTGTGCGCGGACCGCTACCTGGCGCTGGTGGCCTTCGGCGCGGCGCTGGCGCGGGGGCAGGTGACGCTGCTTTCGGCGGACCGTTCGGCGCACCGGCAGCGGGAGCTGGCCGCGCGCTACCCCGGCACCTATGCGGTGGCCGACGGGGTGGAGACGGTGATTCCCGCTGTGGCGGCCGGCGCCTGGGGCGAGGGGTTGGGCGCGAACTTCCCCATTCCGGCGGAGCGGGTGGCCGCGATCGGCTTCACCTCCGGCAGCACGGGGGAGCCGGCGGCGCATGCGAAGCCCTGGGCCGCGCTGGTGGCGGCCGCGCGGGCGGCGGCGGCGCGCTTCGGGCTGGATGACGCGGCGGACCAGGCGACGGTGATCGGCACCGTGCCGGCGCAGCACATGTATGGCTTCGAGACGACCATGGTGCTGCCGCTGCGCGCGCCCATGGCCATTCATTCCGGCCCGCATTTCTACCCCGTGGAGGTGGCGGAGGCCGTGGCGGCCGCGCCGGGGCGGCGGGTGGTGGTGACCACGCCCCTGCAGCTGCGGGCGCTGGTGGCGGGCAGGGTGGCCGGGGTTTCGGCCTTCATCTCGGCCACCGCGCCGCTCTCCCCGGCCCTGGCGGCCGAGGCGGAGGCGGTGCTGGGGGCGCCGGTGCTGGAGATCTATGGCGCGACGGAGATGGGCTCCATCGCCAGCCGCCGGACAGTCGAGGGCGAGGAATGGGCCCTGTATGACGGGGTGGCGCTGCGGGCCGAGGGGGCGGATGCGGCCGCGGCCGTGGTGCCGGGCCTGCCTGAGCCGGTGCCGCTTTCGGACCTCGTGGAGATGGGAGGCGGCGGGCGCTTCCGCCTGATCGGGCGGCGCGGGGACATGGTGAAGCGGGGCGGCAAGCGGGCCTCGCTGGCGCTGCTGAACCGCGTGCTGTCCGAGATCGAGGGGGTGGAGGACGGGGTCTTCGTCGCGCCCGAGGACCTGGAGGCGAACCCGGCGGCGCGGCTGGCGGCCTATGTGGTGGCGCCCGGCCGGACGAGCGCGGAGATCGTGGCGGCGCTGCGGGAGCGGGTGGAAGCGGTGTTCCTGCCGCGCCCGGTGGTGCTGGTGGAGCGGCTGCCGCGCAACGCGGTGGGCAAGATCACGCGGCAGAAGCTGGAAGCGCTGCGGGACGCGCTGCCCCATGGGGTGCCGGCCCATGGGGAAACAGAAGGGGAGGCGGGGTGAGCGCGGGGCCGGCCGAGGCCGTGGGCGAGGCCCTCTGGGCCGCGCGCTTCGCGGTGCCGGCGGACCATCCCTGCCTGCCCGGCCATTTTCCCGGCCGCCCGGTGGTGCCGGGGGTGGTGCTGCTGGACGGGGTGATGGAGGCGGCGCGGAAGGCGGGGCTGGCCGATGGGGCAGGGCTGCCGGCCGCGAAGTTCCTGCGGCCCGTGGGGCCGGAGGAGGTGGTGGAGATCGCCCTGCGGCGGACCGCCACGGGGCGGCTGGCCTTCACCGGCCATGTGGAGGGGGTGCTCGCCTTCCAGGGGGAGCTGGCGTGAGCTGGCTGCAGCAGCGCGAGCGCGGGGGCGCGGCCCTGCGGCTGATGGGCTGGATCGCCCGGGTGGCGGGGTGGCGCCTTTCCTATGCGCTGCTGTTTCCGGTGACGGCCTATTTCCTCCTCACGGCGCCGGCGCGGCAGAAGGAGGCGGTGCGGCGCTTCCAGCGGCGGGCCCTGGGGCGGGAGACGGGCTGGCGGGACCTTTGGCGGCCCTATTTCGCCTTCGCCGCCACCATGCTGGACCGGGTGTACCTGCTACGGGGGCAGACGACGGGCTTCCGGATCACGGTCTCCGGGCTGGAGGCGCTGGATGCGAAGATCGCCGAGGGGCAGGGCTGCGTGCTGCTCGGCGCGCATCTCGGCAGCTTCACCGCCATGCGGGCGCTGGCGGATGGCTGTGCCGGGCGGCGCTGCCCGGTGGAGGTGATGGCCTTCATGTACGAGGCCAATGCCCAGCTGGCGAACAAGCTGTTCTCCGCCCTGTCGCAGGAGAAGGCGCAGCTGGTGGTGCCGCTGGGGCGGCCGGATTCCATGCTGCGGGCCAAGGAATGCCTGGAGCGCGGCGGACTGGTGGGGATTCTCGCCGACAGGCGCCCGGCGGTGGGGGAGGACCGGGTGGTGCCCCTGCCCTTCCTTGGCGCTTCGGCGCCCTTCCCGGCCGGGCCGCATATCCTGGCCGCCGTGCTGAAGGCGCCGGTCATGCTCGCCTTCGGCATTTGGAAGGGGCCCCGGCGCTACGAGATCCTGTTCGAGCCCTTCGCCGACCGGGTGGTGCTGAACCGGGCGAGCCGGGAGGAGGACCTGCGGGCCGTGGCCGCGCGCTATGCCGTGCGGCTGGAGGTGGTGGCGCGGGCGCATCCGGAGAACTGGTTCAACTTCTACGACTTCTGGGAGGAGATGGCGGAGCCCGCCGCGGCGGCGGCCCCGGCGCGCGGGCCTTCCGTGGCCCGCCGGGCGGCGCTCGGCCTGCCGTTGCTGGCCCTGCCGCGCCTGGCCCGTGCCCAGGCTCAGCCTGAGACGGGCGGGCTGGAGGCGGTGATGGCGGCGCTGTCGGCCGTGCGGCGGACGGAGGCGGTGTTCGAGGAGAGCAAGTCCATCGCCGGGCTGGCCGACACGCTCTCCAGCAGCGGGACGCTGCGCTGGGAGGCGCCCTCCACGCTGGAGAAGCGGGTGGTGTACCCCTTTGCGGAGCAGGTGACGGTTTCGGGTGCCCGGCTGGTCTATGAGCGGGCCGGGCGGGAGCGGCAGGAGGTGAACCTGGACCAGGCGCCCGAGGTGCGGGCGCTGGTGGAGGCCATCCGCTCCACCCTGGCGGGGGACCTGGCCGTGCTGCGCGAGCATTACGAGGTGGGGTTCTCCGGCAGCCTGCAGGACTGGACCCTGCGGCTGAGCCCGCTTTCCATGCGGGTGCGGGCGGTGGTGCAGCGGGTGGAGGTGCAGGGCGCCGCCGGGCGCATCACGCGCTTCGAGACGGTGGGGAACGAATCCTCGGTGATGCGGATCTCGTACCGGTCCTGATCCTCCCCGGGGCTTGTGGTGCGGGCGGCCGTGGGCAATTGGCAGCGCGGGCTGGCCCCGCCGGAACGCCGACCAGAACAGGATACCGCGCAGAATGAGGTTCGTTCCGGCCGGGGTGCTGCGGCCGCTGCTGGCGCTGGGGGTGCTGGCCCTGCTGGGCGCGCTGCTGTTCCGCGCCGTCGAGGTGCGGACGGACATGGCGGATTTCCTGCCCCCGGCGGCGACGCCCGAGGCCGCCTTCCTGCTGACCGAGCTGCGCGAGGGGGCGGCGACGACGCTGCTCCTCATCGGCATCGAGGGGGCGGAGGAGGCGGAGCTGGCGCGGGTTTCGCGCGCCATGGGTGAGGCCATGCGAGCCACGGGGCTCTTCGTCTTCGTGGGCAATGGCACGGCGGACCTGACGGAGGCGGAGCAGGCGCTGCTGTTCCGGTACCGCTACCTGCTGGGGCGGTCCGAGGGCGCCTTCGAGGAGGCGGCGCTGCGGCGGGGGCTGGAGGCGCTGCTGGACGGGCTGCGCTCCTCCCTTTCGGGCGTGCTGTCGCGGCTGGGCTTCGCGGACCCGACGGGGATTTTCCTGGAGACGGTGAAGGGCTGGCTGGGCGGCAGCGGCGTGCAGGTGCGCCACGGGGCCTGGTTCGCGGGCGGGGAGGGGCCGCCGCGGGCGCTGATGGTGGCGCGGAGCAAGGCGCTGGGCACGGATACGGAGGCGCAGCGGCAGGCCGCGGAGGCGGTGCGGGCGGCGTTCGCCGGGGCCGGACCTCAGGGGCCACGCCTGCTGCTTTCCGGGCCCGGCGTGTTCGCGGCGAGCGCGGCGGCGGCGGTGAAGGCGGATGTGGAGCGGATGGCCATTCTCTCCGGCGTGCTGCTGTTGGGCTTTCTGCTGTGGCGCTACCGCTCGGTGACGGTGCTGGCGGTGGCGGGGGTGCCGCTGCTGGCGGGAACGCTGGCGGGGGCGCTGGCGGTGGCGCTGGTGTTCGGGCGCGTGCAGGGGGCGGCGCTCGGCTTCGGGGTGACCATGCTCGGCGTGGCGGTGGACTACCCGATCCTGCTGCTGACCGCGCGGCAGCGCGGGGAGGCGCTGGGGGAAGCGGCGCGGCGGATCTGGCCGAACCTGCGGCTGGCGGCCGGGGCGGCGGCGCTGGGGCTGGTGGCAATGATGGCCTCCGGCTTTCCCGGGTTGGCGCAGCTGGGGCTGTTCGGGGCCGCGGGCCTGCTGGCGGGGGCGGCGGTGACGCGCTGGGTGCTGCCCTGGCTGGTGCGGGACGAGGTGCTGGCGCGGCCCCTGCCGGGGCCGGTGATGCGCGGCCTGGGCTGGCTTTCCGGCCGGCCGGCCCTGGCGGCCGGCGCGGTGGCGGTGGCGCTGGGCTGGATGGCGCTGGCCGGGCCGCCGCGCTGGGAGGATGACATCGCCCGGCTGAGCCCGGTGCCGGAGGCGGAGCGGAACCTCGATACGGCGCTGCGGGCGCAGCTCGGGGCGCCGGATGTGCGGCACCTCGTCGCGCTACGGGGGGCGGATGAGGAGGCGGTGCTGCGGGCCTCGGAACGGGTGGCGGGGGCGCTGGCGCCCCTGCTGGCCGATGGGCGGCTGGCGGGGCTGGACCTGCCGAGCCGCTACCTGCCCAGCCGGGCGACCCAGGAGACCCGGTTGGCCGGAATGCCGGAGCGGGCGGTGCTGGAGGCGCGGCTCGCCGAGGCGATGCGGGGCCTGCCCTTCCGCGCCGGGGCCTTCGCGCCCTTCCTGGACGCCGTGGAGGAGAGCCGGCGCCTGCCCCTGCTGGATTCCGCCGCCCTGGCGGCCGCGCCGCTGATCTCCACCCGGCTTTCCCCCCTGCTCTCGCAGCGGGGCCATGAATGGGTGGGGATGGGGCTGCTCGCCGGGGTGGAGGATGCCGGGGCGGTGCGGAGGGCGGTGACGGGGCTGGGCGACCCCGGCGTGCTCCTCGTCGATGTGAAGGGCGAGACGGAGGCGATGATCGCGGCCACCACCCAGGGGGCGCTGCTCTGGTGCGGGGTGGGGGCGCTGGGGGTGCTCGCCCTGCTCGGCCTCGGGCTTCGCAGCATGCGGGCGGCGCTGCTGCGGGTGGCGCCCATCCTCGGGGCGGTGCTGGTGGTGCTGGCCGTGCTCTCGGCGCTGGGGGAGCGGCTGACGCCCTTCCACCTCGCGGCGCTGCTCCTCATGGCCGGGGTGGGGCTGGATTACGCGCTGTTCCTGGGCGCGGCGGCGCGCGACCCGGAGGAGGCGGCGCGGACCCTCGGGGCAGTGCTGACCTGCACGGTGACGACGCTGCTGACCTTCGGGATGCTGGCCCTTTGCGAAACGCCGGTGCTGCACGGGATCGGGGTGACGGTCTCGGTGGGGGTGGCGGCGGCCTTTCTTCTCGCCCTCTCCTTGGCACCGCCGCTCGGCGAGGGCTCCGCCCTCGGCCCGCCAAGGGCCTGAGGCCCTTGGAACCCCGTCTGACTGCCGTGGATACCCTGATCGAAGGGGCCTCTGGTTCGGGGCTATTTCCTGCCTTTGCAGTCGCCTCGGATTATGGACCCGAGGCGCACCGTCAGCTGAGTGATTCTAAACTTCCAGAAAAAGATGATGGTCGAAGGCACTGCCTTCGACGGGTCCGGGGAGAGGAAGGATTCCTTCTTCCTCTCCCCGGGGACCGCCGAACAGCCCCAACCGGCCCGCAACAGATCAACCAGCGAGAAATCCCTGCTGCACAGGGACGTTGCGCGATGCGATACAGCGGCCAGATGCCTTCCATGCTCCCCCCTCTCGCGATGACCGCCTTCACCGCCACCAGTGCCATGGGCACGGGGTTGGAGGCGACGCGCGCCGCCCTTCATGCGCGCCGGGGCGGGCTGGCGCCCTGCGACCTGCCCGGGATGCCGGAGGGGATCTGGGTGGGGCGGGTGCCGGGGCTGGAGGAGGTGGTCCTGCCCGAGGCGCTGGCGCGGTATGATTGCCGTAACCACCGGCTGGCGGAGCTGGGGCTGCGGCAGGACGGGTTCGAGCAGGCGGTCGCGGAGGCTGCCGCGCGCCATGGGGCCACGCGGGTGGCCGTGGTGATGGGCACGAGCACCTCGGGCATTGCCGAGACCGAGCTGGCCTATGCCGGGCGGGATGCGGATGGCGCGCTGCCCCCGGGCTTCGACTTCGCCCATACGCACGACCTCTATGCCCTGCCCCGCTATGTGCGCGCGCGGCTGGGGCTGCGCGGGCCGGCCATCGCGATCTCCACCGCCTGCACCTCGGGGGCGCGGAGCTTCCTGGAGGCGCAGTCCATGATCGCGGCGGGGCTGTGCGATGCGGTGGTGGTGGGCGGGGTGGACACGCTGTGCCGGATGACGCTGCACGGCTTCAACTCGCTGGAGCTGCTTTCCCGCGCGGCCTGCCGGCCCTGCGCGGCGGACCGGGACGGGATTTCCATCGGCGAGGCGGCGGGCTTCGCGCTGCTGGTGCGGGCGGAGGATGCGCCGGGGGGCGGCGTGGCGCTGCTGGGCGCCGGGGCGAGCGCGGACGGGCACCACATGTCCTCCCCGCATCCCGAGGGGCTGGGCGCGGTGGCGGCAATGCGCGCGGCGCTGGACGCGGCGGGCGGCGGGCCGGTGGACTACATCAACCTGCACGGCACCGGCACGCGGGCGAATGACGCGATGGAGGGCCATGCCGTGCGCGCCCTGTTCGGGGACCGCGTGCCCTGTTCCTCCACCAAGGGGTGGACGGGGCACACGCTGGGGGCCTCGGGCGCGCTGGAGGCGGTGATCGCCGCGATCTGCGTGGCGGATGGGCTTGTGCCGGGCTGCCTGGGAGTGGAGACGCCGGACCCCGGCTTCGGCGTGGATGTGGCGGTGGAGAACCGCCAGGCGCCCGTGCGGCGCGTGCTGAGCAATTCCTTCGGTTTCGGCGGCAGCAACTGCGCCCTCGTCATCGGGCAGGCGTGAGGGCCCTTCTGTCGTGAGATGCGGGATCGCGGGGGTGGGGCTGCTCGGCCCCGGTCTGCCGGGCTGGGCGGCGAGCCGGGCCGTGCTGACGGGGGAAGCGGGGTGGGAGCCAGCGCCGGTGGTGCTGGCGCCGCCCGCCGCCCTGCCGCCGACGGAGCGGCGACGCACCAGCGTGGCGGTGCGGCTGGCCCTGGCCGTGGCCGCCGAGGCGGCGGCGGATTCCGGACTGCCGCCGGAGGCGCTGGAGACGGTTTTTGCCTCCTCCAACGGGGATGGCGCGGTGGTCGGGTCCATCCTCGACGCGCTGGCGACGCCGGGTGGCGCCATCTCGCCGACGCAGTTCCACAACTCCGTGCACAATGCGGCGGCGGGGTATTGGGGGATCGCGGTGGGGTCGAACCGCGCCTCGGTCAGCCTGGGCGGGCATGACGACAGCTTCCCCATGGGGCTGATGCAGGCGGCTGCGGCCGTGGTGGCGCGGCGCGTGCCGGTGCTGTTCTGCTGCTACGACGCGCCGCTGGCGCCCCCGCTGGATGCGCGGCGCCTGACGGACACGGTGTTCGGCATGGCGCTGGTGCTGGTGCCGGAGGAGGCGCCGGTCGTGCTGTCCGTGGAGCTGGCGGACCGGGCGGAGGCGGCTTCGGCCGGCGCGCTGGGGCCCTTGATGGCCGGGAACCCCGCGGCGCGGGCGCTGCCCTTGCTGCAGACCCTGGCAGCCGGCCGCGCCGCGCGGATCGGGCTGCCGCTGCTGGATGGCGGCGCGGTGGTGCTGGGGGTGGAGCCGGACCTGGCGCCGGATGGGACGCCGGGCGCGGCATGACCCCTCGGGTTCCGCATGCGGGCGCGATGCGGCTGCTGGACCGCGTGATCGAGCATGACGCGGAGTCCATCCTCTGCGCCGCGGTGTCGCACCGGGAGGCGGGGAACCCGCTGCGGCGGGACGGGATGCTGCCGGCGGTGTGCGGGGTGGAATATGCGCTGCAGGCCATGGCCGCGCATGGGGCGCTGACCGGGGATGGGGCGGCGCAGCCGCCGGGCTACCTCGCCAGCCTGCGCGGGGTCTCGCTGGAGGTCTCGCGGCTGGATGACGTGGCGGAGGAACTGCGCGTGGAGGCACGGGCGCTCTCGCGCGCGGCGCGGGGCTTCGTCTATGCCTTCCGCGTCACGGCGGGCGGGGTTCCGCTGCTTTCGGGCCAGGCGGCCATCATCATTCCGGAGAATCCATGATCCGCGCCTTCGTCAGCGGGGGCGCGAGCCCGATCGGCGCCGCCATCTCCCGCGCGCTGGCGCGGGACGGGCATCATGTGATCGTGCATGGCAGCGGCAACCCGGAACGCGCGACCGCCGTGGCCGAGGAGATCGTCGTGACCGGCGGCAGCGCGGAGGCGGTGGGCTTCGACCTGACGGATGCGGCGGCCTGCGAGGCGGCGCTGGCGCGCGTGCTGGAGGCCGGGCCGGTGCAGACCGTGGTGCACAACGCCGGCACGCATGACGACGCGCCGATGGCCGGCATGTCCGCGCAGCAGTGGCATTCCGTCATCGATGTCTCGCTGAACGGCTTCTTCCACCTGGTGCGGCCGCTGCTGCTGCCGATGATCGGCACGCGCTTCGGGCGGATCATCGCCATCTCCTCCGTCTCCGGCCTCATGGGGAACCGGGGGCAGGCGAATTACGCGGCGGCGAAGGCGGGGCTGCATGGGGTGGTGAAGTCGCTTTCCATGGAATGCGCGCCGCGCGGCGTGACGGTGAACGCGGTGGCGCCGGGGATCATCGAGAGCCCGGCCACCCAGGCGTTCACGAAGGAGCAGATCCGCGCGATGGTGCCCGCGCGCCGGGCCGGGACGCCGGAGGAGGTGGCGCAGCTGGTCGCCTTCCTCGCCTCGGACCGCGCGGGCTACATCACGGGGCAGGTGATTTCGATCAACGGGGGCATGGCTTGACCATCGAGACGCTTTCCACGCGCCTGGCCTACGAGAATCCGTGGACGCGCGTGCGGGAGGACATCATCCGCCGCGCGGACGGGTCCCAGGGGCTCTATGGCGTCGTCGAACGCTCGGACTTCGTGGTGGTGGTGCCCGTGCAGGACGGGCGCGTGACGCTGGTGGAGCAGTTTCGCTACCCCGTGCAGCAGCGGATGTGGGAGTTCGTGATGGGCATGTGGGAGACCCGGCCCGGCACGGACCCCGCCCAGATCGCGGCGGGCGAGCTGCGGGAGGAAACCGGGCTGATCGCCGGGCGCATGACCTATGCGGGCGGGATGTTCCAGGGCGCGGGCTACTGCAACCAGCGCGGCCATGTCTTCCTGGCCACTGAGCTGACGCGCGGCGAGACGGCGCGCGAGAGCACGGAGCAGGACCTGATCTGCCGCGACTTCTCCCTCGCGGAGCTGGAGGCGATGCTGCGGGACGGGGTGATCCTGGACGCGATGAGCATCGCGGCCTTCGGGCTGCTGCGGCTGAAGGGGATGATCTAGCGGCGCGCGACGGGCGCACAGCTATCCACGGGACGAATGGGGACTATCCGTGCCCTGCGGTGGAGTGCCCGGCAGGCCGTTCATATATGGGGTCCAGACGACGACGACATGGTGCCGTCGCCATCCATGAACAGGATAGAGCGATGTCTTCCCCGATGATTTCCAAGACCCTCCGGACCCTGGGCCTGGCCGCCGCGCTGATGGGCGCGACCGCGGCTCCTTCCCTGGCCGAGGGCTTCTACGTGGCCGGCCCGACGGCCGTCCCGGCCTGGACGCAGCAGGCGGATAGCCGCACGCCCCTGGCGAGCAACGGCGCGGTGAATGCCGCGCAGAGCTTCCTCGAGCGGTCCGGTGCGACCGGCAATGGCGGTCAGCATTCCTGACGCGCAGGGCACGGGGCCCAGAGGTCCCGTCGCCTCCGGGGCTTGAACCCGAGGTTTGAAAAAGGGCCGCCGGCATCGCCGGCGGCCCTTTTCGTATGGCCTGTCCCTGGATGGGGCAGGCCTTCCGTTTCGGCGGGCCGGCCTGTGGGGCCGGCCCTGCCAACTCAGCCCGTCTGCTGGATGGCCGAGAGCAGCCAGTCCTGGCCGGGGCGGCGGACGAAGGTCCAGACCTCGGTCGCGGTCTGGCGGGCCGTCGGGTCGCCCTCCACCACGCGGCCGGTGCCGTCGCGCGTGACATCGACCAGGCTGAAGCGCATCGCCACGGTCGCGTATTCCATCCCCTCCTCGGCCCAGGCCTCGGACAGGTCGCCGGCTTCCAGGCGGACGTCGCGGGTTTCGTTGTGCCAGCCGCGGGCCGTCAGGTCGCGCAGGTCGCCCTCGAAGTAGCGGGCCATCTCCGGCGTCGTCAGGCGCCCGAGGGCGGCCATGTCGCGCGCGGACCAGGCCTGGTTGATGCGGACCAGGGCCTGTTCGAAGGCGGCGAAGTCCGCCTGGCCGATCTGCACCGGGCGGGCGGCGGGGCCACCGCCCATGCCGCCCATGGGCCCCCCGACGGAGCCACGGCCCGTGCCGCCGTCCATCTCGCGCGCATAGGCGTTGCGGCCGGCGCCGGCGCCGGCCATGGCCGGGTCGCCCATGGGCGAGGCGCGCCGGTTGCGCAGCACGCGCAGTACCAGCCAGACGATGCCGGCGATAAGGGCGAGCTGCAGCAGGAAGCCGAGGAAGCCCGCGCCGCCCGACATGCCGCCGAAGGCGCCATGGCCGAAGATCATGCCCGCGATGCCGGCGCCGAGCAGGCCGCCCATCAGCCCGGACATAAAGCCGCCGCCGAACATCCCGCCCCGGTTGGGGGTGGTGTAGGAAGGCGAGGGGCGCGGCTGGGCATAGCCCGGCTGGGCCGAGCCAGGGGCCTGGCGCGGGGTTTCGCTGCGCTGGAAGGGCGTGCTGCTGCCCGGCGCGGTGCGGGTGCTGGGCGGCGCGCTATAGGTGCGGCCGCCACGGCTGCCCGACGAAAAGCCGCCGCCCGGCCGGGCTTCCGCGATGGCGGGGCCGAGCGCGAGCGCCAGGGTGGCAAAGGCAGCCAGGAGACGTGCGCTGCGGCGCATGAGGGTGGTCCTCCCGAGGGTCATTCTCACAGGAAGTTAATATAGAACGCCGGCCGCCGGTTTCACGAGGGGGGGCCTCAGACAGGCTCTCCTTCCCGCTCCTTCATCATGGCCTGGTAGGCGGGGCGGGACTGGCAGGCGGTGATCCAGGCCTGGACATGCGGCGCGGCTTCGAACAGCGAGCGGTCCGGCTGGGCGTAGCGGATCACCTCGGCGAGGTTGATGTCCGCGATGGTGAAGCGGTTGCCCACGAGGTAGCCGCCGCTGGCCTCCAGCGCGGAATCCAGCACCGCGAAGGGCGCGCGCAGGCGGTTGGCGGCCGCTTCGGGATCCTTCTTCTGGAGGATGGCGAGGCAATCATCCTCGATGCCGCGGCCCCAGAGGGACCACATGGCGGTCAGACCTTCCTCCTTCGCATCCTGCGGGCCCAGCGGGCTGCCGGCCTTGCGGGCGAGGTAGAGGGTGATGGCGAGCGATTCGTGCAGGACGAAGCCGTCATCCTCCAGCGTGGGGATCAGCCCGTTGGGGTTGATGCCGCGGAAGGCGGAGGAGGCGGTGTTGAGGGGCGCATCGGCGGCGGTATGGTCCTTCAGGCGGTAGGCCTGGATCACCGGCACATGCTCGAAGGGGATGCCCATCTCCTTCGCAGCCCAGATGGGGCGCGTCGCACGGGACCGCAGGACACCGTAGATCTTCAGGGACATGCGCCGTTCCTCCGGATTCGCACGCATGGCGATAGCACGCGCGGCGAGGGGCGGGGAGCGGTTCCCCCCGCCCCAGCCGGCTCCGGTCAGCCCAGGACCTTGGCCATGTGGACGACGGTTCCGCCCATGAAGGGCTCGCGGCGCGTGATGGCGTAGCCGAGGCGTCCGTACAGGGCGATGTTGACCTCGAAGGCACCGTTGGTGAGGAGGCGGACCTCGCCCCGGCCGGCCCTGGCGGCTTCCCTCTCCGCATGGGCCAGGAGTTGGCGGCCGAAGCCGCGGCCCTGGTGCCCCGGCCCGACCGCGAGGTTCTCGACCCAGAGATGATCGTCGCGCAGCACCGTCTCGATCAGCCCGGCGAGGGTGGAGCCGCTGAACAGCAGGGCGAAGGCGTGTTCCCGCAGGGCGTGGTCGTAATCGGCGACCATCGGCCCGGGCTCGCGGCCGATGACCGGCACCCATTTGGCATAGACCGCGCGCACCAAGTCCCGGATCGCCTCCGCGTCCCCGGCGGTGGCGGCCCGGATCCGTGGCGGGGCCGTTTCGCGCGGCCCGGTCCTGAACCACGCCTTCCGGATCCTTCCCTCCTCCACCTCATAGATCGCGATCACCTCAACCTCGCCCGGCCCGTCCGCGAAGGAGCGGGTGACGCGCTCATGATCGACCACGAGATTGCCCACGATCGTGCGGCTGATCAGCGAGCCGAGAAGATGAGGTTCCTGGAAGCGCGCGACATGGCGCGCCCGGACCTCCGCCGCGCCGCGCGCGAGAAGGCGGGACGGAAACTCGTAATACTCGCAATCCTCGCTCCACCAACGCATGAAGGCGTCGATGTCGCGCGCGTTGTAGGCTTCCAGCTGGTTCCGCACGGGAAGCTCGGTCTCGGCTGTCATGCTCGGTTCCGTCGAATGCAAAAAAGCCCCCGCGACCTGTGTCGCGGAGGCTGGGGCAGATCCTCGAGGAGCGCCTGGCCTAGTTGAGGGGCTCGCCCCTCAACCGCCGTGGCCGAACATCGCAGGACAGCACGATCCCTCCGCGGTTCTCGCGGCGTCGGCGTCGGTCAGCGGCGTTCGGAAAGCGGCGCATGCGGGGGCAGCATTCCGTGCGCGGCTCGGTGCCGTCAAGCGGTCAGGGGTGGGGAGAGGAGGGGTCCGCCCCCCACCCGCCAAGGGCCTGAGGCCCTTGGAACCCCGTCTGACTGCCGTGGATACCCCGGATCGATGGGGTCTCTGGTTGCGGGTGCTTTTCCTGCCTTTGCAGTCGCCTCGGGTGGATGACCCGAGGCGCACCGTCAGCCCGGTGATTCTAAACGTCTAAAAGAAGACGATGGTGAGGGGTCCGGGGGGAGGAAGAATTCCTTCTTCCTCCCCCCGGGACAGACCGTCAGCTCAGGACTGAAGCTCCGCCGGCACGCGAAGGGTGAGCCCGAGCAGGCGGAAGGAGAGGGTCTTGCCGTGGCCGTCCAGGTTGAGGGCGCCGTTCACCCCGCCTTGCAGCACGTCGTCGATGACGAAGTTGAAGCCGCCGAGGTTGGGCAGGTCGTAGCGGCGCACGCGGGTGGCGCCGCGATGGGCGAAGAGGTCCAGCACGCGTTGTTCCGTCACCTGTTCGGCGATGAGGGGCCAGGTTTCGGGGCGGTAGGCGAAGAGGCCGATGTTCAGGCGGTTGCCTTTGTCGCCCGCGCGCGCATGGGCCAGGCGGTGCAGGGGGATGTCCATGGGTGCGCTCATGCGGCGTCCTCCAGCGTCAGCAGGGTGACGCGGGGGTGCACGCGGTCCCGCGGGACCATGAAGGAGAGGGTGCGGATTCGGTCCACCACGCGGGTGCGGGCGCCGCCGCCGCCGGCCGGGCCGCAGCAGAGGAGGGAGAGGACCTCCCGCGCCGCGCGCTCGGCGTCCTCCTTCGTTTCCGTCGCGACGGCGAGGCGGAGGCGGAGGTCGGCGGGGTCGGCGGTGAGGTCCGTGTCGCCGAGGATGCCGGCATCGCCGTCGAAGACGCTGACGATGCCGATGAGGTCCACGCGCACCCGCCCCTGGATGCCGAGCATCGGCAGGCGGTCCCGCAGGGTGCGGCCGGCGAGTTCGGCGCGGGCGCGGGCATTGGGGCCGGCATAGGAGATCTCGCCCTCGCCCAGCCAGCCGCCGGGGAGGCTGACGGTGGCCTTCAGCCGCGCGGGGCGCGGGGTGCCGCGCGCGCCGGTGACGCGCACGCGGTCCGGGCCTTCCTGCGCGAGGGAGATGGCGGTGATGTCGAGCGTGACGTCGGGGGTGAGGTAGGCGGCGGGGTCGTGCAGCTCGTAGAGGAGCTGTTCCTTCACCGTGCGCAGGTTCACCAAGCCGCCCGTGCCCCCGGGCTTGGTGATGGTGAAGCCACCGTCTTCGTCCATCTCGGCGATGGGGAAGCCGATGGCGTGCATGTCCGGCACGTCCTTGAAGCCGGGATCGGCGAAGTAGCCGCCGGTGACCTGGGAGCCGCATTCGAGAAGGTGGCCGCAGGCGGTGCCGGCGGCCAGGCGGTTCCAGTCATCCTCGGCCCAGCCGAAATGCGCGAGCATGGGGCCGAGGGCGAGGGCGGGGTCGGCGGCGCGGCCGGTGATGACGACCTGGGCGCCGCCGCGCAGGGCTTCCGCGATCGGCGCCGCGCCGAGATAGACATTCGCGGCGATGACCTGGGCGGGGTCGAGCACCGCGCCCTCATCGCCTTCCCAGGGCTGGAGGTCGTCCAGTGCGTCGGTGCCGCGCACGTCGTCGCCTTCCACCACGGCGATGCGGAGCTCGGGCAGGCCGAGCTCGCGCGCCAGGCGCAGCACGGCGCGCGCGGCGCCGCGCGGGTTGGCGGCGCCGCCATTGGTGATGATGGGGATGCCATGCGCCGCGCAGCGCGCGAGGATGGGGCGCAGCAGGGCTTCCAGCGCGGGCTCGTAGCCGCCATCGGGGTTGGCGCGGCGGTCCCGCTGCGCGAGGGCGAGGGTGCGCTCGCCCAGCACCTCCAGCATCAGCGCGGCGGGGCCGCCGGTCGCGATGAGGGCATCCACCACGGGGCCGCGGGCGTCGATGCGGTCCCCGGAGAAGCCGGAGCCGCAGCCGATGCGGAGGAGAGGGGACATGCGCGCTCAATCCGCCTTCGCGCCGGAGACGCGGATGACCTCGGCCCATTTGGCGATGTCGCCGCGCAGCCAGGTGGCGAATTCGGCGGGCGGCATGCCGACGGGCTCCAGCCCCTGGTCCAGCAGCTGCGGGCGGAGGTCCGGCGCGTCGAGCGCGCCCTTCAGCGCGGCGTAGATTCTGTCCCGGATCTCGGCCGGCGTGTTCGCCGGGGCGAAGAGGCCGTGCCAGGCGGAGACCTCGAAATTCTCCACGCCCTGCTCCATGGCGGTGGGCACGTCGGGGGTCCAGGGCAGGCGGTTGGCCGAGGTGGCGGCCAGGGCGCGCATCCTGCCCTCCCGCACGAAGGGGAGGACGGCGGTGACCTGGTAGATGGTCATCGGCACATGGCCGGCGACGACATCGGTGAGCGCCTGGGCGGCGTTGCGGTAGGGCACGTGCTCCAGCGGCGCGCCGGTGCGCAGCTTCAGCAGTTCGCCCGCGAGATGCGAGGAGGTGCCGTTGCCGGCTGAGGCGTAGCTGACGGAGCGCTGCTTCTTCGCCCAGTCGATGAATTCCGGCAGGGTGCGCGCGGGGATCTGCGGGCTGATGACGAGCAGGTTGGGCGCGTTGGTGACGAGCGAGATGGGCAGGAAGTCCCGCAGCACGTCATAGGGCATGTTCGGCATCAGCGACGCGTTCACCGAATGCGAGGCGATGGAGCCCATGACGAGGCTGTAGCCGTCCGGCGCGGACTTCGCGATCACGTCCGAGCCGACGACGCCGCCCGCGCCGGCGCGGTTCTCGACCACGATGGGCTGGCCGAGGGTTTGCGACATGCGGGGCGTGACGAGGCGCGTCATGATGTCGGTGGAGGTGCCGGCGCCGAAGGGGACCATCATGCGGATGGGCTTGTTCGGGTAGCCGCCCTGAGGGCCGCCCTGGGCGGAGGCGAGGCGCGGCAGGGCGGAGAGGGCGAGGCCGCCGAGCAGCAGGCGGCGCGTGGGCTGGGGCATGGGCGTTTCCTCGTGCGCGGCCCTGCGGGCCTGCGGTTTTCCTGGAGCGGCCCGGAATCCTGCATGGCGGCGGTCATCAGGCAATGGAAAGTTCCTGATGGTGTCCATAGGGTTCTTCTATGGATGTTTCGATTCGGCAGGCGCGGGCGCTGGTGGCGGTGGTGCGGCTGGGCAGCTTCACCCGCGCGGCCCAGGCGCTGGGCGTTTCGCAGCCGACGCTGACGGTGCAGCTGCGCGGGCTGGAGGAGGCGCTCGGCCTCACCTTGCTGGACCGGAGCGTGCGCGGCAGCGTGCCGACCGCCGAGGGGCAGCGGCTGGCCGAGGCCTTCGGCCGGCTGGTGGGGGATTTCGACCTGCTGGTGGGCGAGGCGCGGGAGGTGGCGGCGCAGCGCGCGGGGCTGGTGCGGCTGGCGGCGCTGCCTTCCGTGGGCACCACGGTGCTGCCGGAGGCGCTGGCGCGGCTGCGGGAGGGGAGCCCCGGCATCCGGGTGATGATCCGCGACGCGGTGGCGCACCGCATCCCCGCGCTGGTGAAGGCGGGGGAGGTGGAGCTGGCGATCGGGACCGAGTTGGGACCGGAGCCGGAGCTGCGGACGGAGCGGCTGCTGCGGGACCGGATGGTGGCGGTGGTGCCGGGCGGCCATGCGCTGGCCGGAGCAGGCGCGGTGCCGCTTTCCGCCCTGGCGGCTGAGCCGCTGATCCTGACCGACCCGCAGAGCAGCGTGCGCGTGCTGGTGGACCGGTGCTTCGCCGCGCGTGGGATGGCGGTCAGCCCGGCCTATGAGGTGACCTATATGAGCACCGCGATCGGGCTGGCGCGGGCGGGGCTGGGGGTGGCGATCCTTCCCTCCTCTGCCGTGGATGCGGCGTTGGCGCCCGCGGTGCTGGCCGTGCCGGTGGAGGCGGCGGACCTGGAGCGGGAGGTGGTGCTGGCCTGGCGGGCCGGGCGATCGCTTTCGCCGCCGGCGCGGGCGCTGGTGGCGGCGCTGCGCATGGCGGCGCGGGGTGAGCCCCACCCTGCTGGTCCACAGCCCGGTTCTTCTGCATAACTCCGGGTATGTCGCTGTCCTCGTTCTCTCGTCTCGTTCATGCGGATTGGAGCACGACGCCGGGCAAGCGGTGGTTCGCCGAAGCGCGTCGGGATGCCACTGGCTGGCTCGTCGAAGCGCCACGCCTGGTGGGCCGGGTGGAGCATTTCGTCGGAGAATTGTTCAGCGGGCCGCTGCCGACCTTGGCCGGCTTCGACTTTCCAGTCGGGATGCCCGTGCAGGTCGGCCGCAGGACGGGTTTCAGCGGCTTCAGCGAAGCCATCGACCAATTCGGCCTGGGACCGTGGGCGCGCTTTTATGATGTCAGCGAAGAGGCGCAGGATATTTCGCTGCATCGCCCCTTCTATCCTCGTGTTTCCTCGTCCTCGGCTCGTCAGGCGCACCTGCTTTCCGCGCTCGGCGTGGAGCACATGGACGCCCTCCGGCGGGAATGCGAGAGGGCGACGAGCGACCGCAGGGCTGCGTGTTCCTTGTTCTGGACACTCGGCGGTAACCAGGTCGGCAAGGCCGCCATTTCCGGCTGGCGCGACGTGGTGCAACCCGCGCGGCGGGCAGGGGCGCTGCTCTGGCCATTCGACGTCGCCGCTCTCTCTTCAGTCGAGCAGGGAAGCGTTGTCCTCTGCGAGACATACCCGGCCGAGGCATACGGACATGTCGGCGTCCGCTTCCGGAGGGGCGGCAGCAAGCAGCGGCAGGAGGACCGGCGTGCCGCGACGGCGGGGTTAGGTCAGCGCTGTGAGAGACATGGAGTTCGGCTATCGTCCGATATGGTGGCCGTTCTCACGGACGGCTTCGGGCCGCGCAAGGACGGCGAAGATGCCTTCGACGCGACGATCGGGCTGATGGGGATGATCGAAGTCGTCGAAGGCCGACGCGCGCCGGCGCCGGGCGTGCGGCAGGCCCCGGAATGGGAAGGCTGGATTCTCGGGCAGACGGCATAGGGCAAAGCCCTAAAGCTCCCTCTGCCCGTCCGTGACGCGCTGGCGGGCGCGGTGGAGGTGGTAGCGCATGGCGAGGCTGGCGCCTTCCGCGTCGCGGCGCTGGATGGCCTCGGCGATCGCCTCGTGCTCCTCGATCACGCGGCGGGCGCGTTCCTTCGAGCGGGTATGGGTGATGCCGAGGGCGACGGTCATGGACTGGTGGATCGTCTCGTGCAGCACCTCCAGCATCTCCGCGAACAGGGCGTTGCCGCTGGCGGTGGCGACGGCGCGGTGGAAGTCGTAATCGGCCTGCACGGGCACCGCGCCGGCTTCGAGGCTGGAGCGGAGGGCGGCCAGGGCGCGCTCGATGCGGTCCAGGTCGGCCGCGCCGCGGCGTTCGGCCGCGAGGCCGGCGGCACGGTCCTCCAGCGCCATGCGGACCTCCATGCAGCGGAGGATGCCGGCGATGTCCGAGACGGGGGCGAGGCGGGTGAGGTGGCCGGAGGGGCGCTTCTGCACGAAGGTGCCGGAGCCCTGGCGGGTGGCGACCAGCCCGTCGGCGTGGAGGCGCATCAGGGCTTCGCGCACCGTGGGGCGGGAGACCTGGAAGGCCTGGCAGATCTGGCTTTCGGAGGGGAGCTTGTCGCCTTCCCGGTAGGTTCCGGCGATGATCTGGTCGAGGATCTGGCCGTAGAGCTGGTCGCCCAACCGTTCCTTGCGCCCGGGCACCAGCTTCATGCCGCTCTCCTTCTCGGGGGCGCAGGATGGCGGGTTTCCGGGCCCCTGCCAACCTGTCATACAGGTTGACAAGTTGTGGGTGGATTTGTCAGCTTGGCGCCGCGACAGAACTCCCGAGGAGGCGCCCGTGCCCGCACCCCATCCCGATGTCCTGGGCGCCCTGCCCGGCATCTCCGGCATCCTGGTGACGCCTTTCGACGGGGAGGACGGGATCGCCCCGCAGCTGCTGCGGCCGGTCATCGACCGCGCCGTGAAGGCGGGGGTGCATATCCTGACCGCGAACGGCAACACGGGCGAGTTCTACGGCCTGACCACCGCCGAGGCGGAGCGGATGGTGCATGCGGCGGCCGAGATGATCGACGGCCGCGTGCCGCTGATCGGCGGCGTCGGGCGCAGCATCCACGACGCCACCTCCCTCGCCCGTGCCTCGAAGAAGGCCGGCGCGGCGGCGCTGATGGTCCACCAGCCGCCCGATCCCTTCGTCGCGCCGCGCGGCGTCGTCTCCTATGTGCAGCGCGTGGCCGAGGCGGGGGATGGGCTGCCGCTGGTGCTGTACCTGCGGAATGCCGGCATCGGGCTGGAGGCGATCGAGAAGCTCTGCGCCATTCCCGGCGTGGCGGGCGTGAAATGGGCGACGCCTGAGCCGCTGAAGCTGGCCGAGGCGATTCGCCGCGCCGACCCGAAGACGGTGTGGGTGGGCGGCCTCGCCGAGGTCTGGGCGCCGCCGCTGACCGCCGTGGGCGCGCGGGGCTTCACCTCCGGGCTGATCAATGTGTGGCCGGAGCATTCGGTGGCGATCCACGCCGCGTTGGCCGCCGGTGACTATGCGAAGGCCAATGCGCTGATCGCGACCATGAGCACCTTCGAGGAGCTGCGCGCCGAGGAGGGGAACGGCACCAATGTCTCCGTGGTTAAGGCGGCGCTGAAGCTGATGGGGAATGATTGCGGCCATGTGCGGCCGCCCGGCGCCTGGCCACTGACGGAGCGGCAGCAGGGGATGCTGGAGCAGCGGCTGGCGGAGTGGGGGCTGACCGGGAAAAAGGCGGCCTGATGGCCCGCGGGGGCTTTGCCCCTGCACCCCCACCGGGGTGGCAACGGCCACCCCGGACCCCGCGCCGAATTTCAGAGATCCCTGACCGGCCTTCCGCGGCAGCCCTGAAAAAGAAGATGAGGGGTCCGGGGAGAATTCCTTCTCCCCGGCCTCTTTACGCGCCCGCCATCGTCAGCCCTTCGATCCGCAGCGTCGGGCTATCCGTGCCGCGCCTGAACCGAAGGTCGTTCGCCGGGGTGATGTGGAGGAACATCTCCCGCAGGTTCCCGGCGATGGTGACGCCGGAGAAGGGCTCGGCGACCTGGCCGTCGCGGATCATGAAGCCGGAGGCGCCGCGGCTGTAGTCGCCGGTGTTGGCGTTGATGCTGCTGCCGATCATCTCCGTCACCAGCAGGCCTTCGCGGATATCGGCCATCAGGGCCTCCGGCGTCAGCGTGCCCGGTTCCAGCCAGAGATTGGTGGTGGAGGGCGAGGGCGGGCCGCCGACGGAGCGCGAGGCGCGGCCGTTGGAGGCGAGGCCGAGCTGGCGGGCGGAGCGCCAGTCCAGGATCCAGTGGTTCAGCACGCCGTTCTCGACCAGCACGAGCGGGGCGGTGGGCATGCCCTCGGCGTCGAAGGGGCGGGAGCGGAGGCCGCGCGGGCGCGTCGGGTCGTCGCGCACCGTGAGCCCCGGCGCCATGATCGCCGTCCCCATGCTCTCGCGCAGGAAGCTCGTGCCGCGGGCGACGGCGGCGCCGTTCGCGGCGGCGACGAGATGGCCGAGGATCGAGCCGGCCACGCGCGGGTCATAGAGGACGGGCAGGCGCGCGGTGGCGGGGCGGATGGGGTTCAGGCGGCGCACCGCGCGTTCCCCGGCGTTGCGGCCCAGCGTCTCGGGGTCGTCGAGCTCGGACAGGTGGGTGGCGGAAGCGTAGTCGTAGTCCCGCTCCATCCCCGTGCCCTGGCCGGCGAGCGCCGTGACGGAGAGGCTGTGGCCGCTGCGCGTGTAGGTGCCGGCGAAGCCGTTGGAGGCGGCCAGCGCGATGACCGTGCGGCTCCAGCCCGCATCGGCGCCCTCGGAATTCGTCACGCCGGGGATGGCGCGCGCGGCTTCCTCCGCGCGGCGGGCGCGGGCGGTGAGGGCGGCGACATCGGGCTCGACGCCATCATCCATGTCGAGCGGAAGGTCGGCCAGGGCGGGCACCCGCTCCGGCAGGCCGCCGAAGGGGTCCTCCGGCACGGCGCGGGCCATGGCGACGGCGCGCTCGGCCAGGGCGGCGAAGCCGGCGGGGTCGGCATCGGTGGTGGAGACGATGGCCTGGCGCTTCCCGAGGAAGACGCGCAGGCCGATGTCGAAGCCCTCGCTCCGCTCGACATTCTCCACCTCGCCCAGGCGCATCTGGACGGAGAGGGAGGCGCCGGCGGCGAGCATGGCATCCGCCGCATCCGCCCCCGCCGCGCGGGCGGCGGAGACGAGGGCGGCGAGGGTTTCGCGCGGGTCCGCCTTCCCGCGGTCGAGCACGGCGCTCATGCCGCGAGCTTCTCGACCACTTCCGGCAGGTGCGGTACGCGGCCGGCGGGGCCGAGGGCGGCGAGGGTGGGCGCGGCGCGGAAGGCGCGGGCGGCGGCCTGCTGGATCTGCTCCACCGTGACGGCCGCGATCTTCGCCTTCGTCTCCTCCACCGGGATGATGCGGCCATGGACCTGGAGCTGCCGGGCGAGCTGCTCGCAGCGCGAGCCCGTGGATTCCAGGGACATGAGCACGGAGGCGCGGAGCTGCGCCTTGGCGCGGGCCAGCTCCTCCTCCGTCACGTCGTGCTGCACGCGGCGCAGCTCCTCCAGCGTGGCGGGCATCAGCTCGGCCGCCTGCTCCTCGCCGGTGCCGGCGTAGATGGTGAAGAGGCCGTGGTCGCGATACGGGGAGTGGAAGGAATAGACTGAATAGACGAGGCCGCGGCGCTCGCGGATCTCCTGGAACAGGCGGGAGGACATGCCGCCACCGAGGATCGTGGAGAGCAGCATCGTCGGGTAGTGCATCGGGTCGCCATAGGCGGGGCCGGGGAAGCCCAGCAGCAGGTGCACCTGGTCGAGGTCGCGCTCCTCGCGGAACTCGCCGCCGGTGTAGCGGGCGGGCTCGGCCTCGTGCTGCGCAATGGTGGGCAGGTCGGCGAAGTGCTTCTTCGTCAGCTCCACCAGCGCGTCATGGTCCACGGCGCCGGCGGCCGCCACCACCATGCGGGAGGGGCCGTAATGGCGGCGCATGTAGCCGGTCAGCGCCTCGCGCGGGAGCTTCTCGATGATCTCGGCCGGGCCGAGGGTGGGCCGGCCCATGGGCTGGTGCGCGTAGGCCGTGTCCTGGAAGTGGTCGAAGATGATGTCGTCCGGCGTGTCGTTCGCCTGGCCGATCTCCTGCAGGATGACGCCGCGCTCGCGCTCCACCTCCTCCGGGATGAAGGTGGAGTGGGTGAGGATGTCGCCGAGGATGTCGGCGGCGAGCGGCAGGTCCTCCTTCAGCACCTTGGCGTAATAGGCCGTGGTCTCGCGCGCCGTGTAGGCGTTGAGATGGCCGCCGACGGCCTCGATCTCGCGCGCGATGGCCTGGGCGTCGCGCTTCTCCGTGCCCTTGAAGGCCATGTGCTCGAGGAAGTGGGAGACGCCGTTCTCATGCGCCTCCTCGTCGCGCGTGCCGGTATGGGCATAGGCGCCGATGGAGGCGGTCTCCACGCGCGACATGGTGTCGGAGACGATGGTGAGGCCGTTGGGCAGGCGGGTGAGGCGCAGGGCGCCGCCGTTCAGGGCAGGGTCGGTGGCGGCGGCCAGAGTCGCCTCGGTCATGTGCTCGGTCATGCTGTGGGGATGGCTTCCGGGACCTGGGGAGGGCGTTTCGAGGGCTGAATGTAGGGTGTTCGGGCGCGGGGTGCGAGGTTGCACCGGGGAAACGGGGGTCGATCTCTCCCCGGACCCGTCGAAGGCAGTGCCTTCGACCCATCATCTTTTTCTTCGAGTTGGAGTCATTCAACTGACGGTGCGCCTCGGGTCCGCGACCCGAGGCGACCGCAAGCGCAGGATCAATCCCCTTCAACCCGAAACCCCATTGATCCGGGGCATCCACGGCAGTCCGACGGGGTTCCAAGGGCCTCAGGCCCTTGGCGGGTGGAGGGCGGAGCCCTCCCGGCCCTCAGCGCGCGGCCTGTCGGATGGGCGGGGCGGGTGGCGGCAGGGGCAGGGCCGGGCGGGTGAGGCGGCGCGGCTCCGTGGGGCTGGCATCCTCCGGGGCGAGGCGGGGGAAGAGCAGGATGAAGCCCGCGAAGACGGCGGCCGGGAGGAGGGGAATGCGCAGCGCGGGGCGCCAGGGGCGGGTGGTGGCCCGCCGGGCGCGACGGCGGCGGGCGCGGGTGGGCTCGGCTTCCGGTGGGGGCGTGGGGGTGGCGGGGAACTGGAAGAGGCGATCGGCCCGGGGCAGGTCGGAGACGTGGAGGAGGAGCACGCCGACGCGCGCGGCGAGGGCGTGGGCGGCGGCGGTGTAGGGGGCGTTGGAGACGACCGCCGCGCCATCCGCCCCTGCATAGCCGCGCCCGGCCAGGGCTTCCTGCACGGCCTTGTTGCCGACGGGCCGGTTGTAGAGCTTGCACTGCAACACGACGCTGCGCTTGCCTTTGCGGGCCAGGACATCCACCCCCTGGTCGCCCGAGCCGCGGCCGACGGAGACGGTCCAGCCATGGGCCGCGAGGGTGTCGGCGCAGTGCTGCTCGAACTGCCGCGGCGTGAGGCTGGGTGTGAGGCTGGGGGCGGGCGTTTCGGCGGGGGGCGCGGCCTGTGGAGCCGCGCCATGGGCGATGACCAGCACGGCCGCCAGGAGAAGGAGCGCGACGGCGGCGAGGAGCAACCCCATCCCGATGCCCTTCCGGCCGTCTTGTGGTCACCGGCGGGCGGCCGGGCGCCTGGCCCGCGCAGCGACTCGGGCGTGCCGCGCGGGGCAGGCCTTTTACGTGCCGTTCCTCACAGCGAACTTCAACATTGCCGGCTAAATTCGGTTCAGGAATTCGCCCGCGAAATCAGGGATTTCCTGGGATCGGGATGGGGGGCGGGGGTGCGGGGGCTGCAACTGGCGCTTCGGGCGGGCGCTTTCCACGGGTCTTCATCATCCGGCGGGGTGCCCCATGACCCAGGCGAACAAGGACGATCCGAGCCACGATCCCGGCGATTCCGTGCCGCCCGGCGTCGCGCCGCGGTTTCCGCCGGCGCTGACGGAGGAGGACCGGAAGGTGAAGCGCAAGCTGGAGGAGCTCGGCGGAGGCGCGCCGGTGCGGCATGACGAGCCGCAGGGGCGCGCGGAGCCGGAGGGGCCGGAGAAGCGGGGCGCCTGAGCGCGCGAGCGCGCCGCTTCCTCGTCCGGCCAGGGCCTGCCATCACTCGATGCGGATGTTCTCGGCGCGCACCACCTCGCGCATCGCCACGCGCTGCTCGGCCACGAAGCGGGCGAGGTCCTCGCGGCTGCCGCCGGTGGGCAGCACGCCCAGGCCGTTCAGCAGGCGGTCCCGCCGAGCGGGGTCGGCCAGGCCCTGGTTCAGCGCGGCGTTCAGGCGGTCGAGGATGGGGGCGGGGGTGGCGGCGGGCGCCCACATGGCCACCCAGTCATTCACGTCGAAGCCCTCGAAGCCCCCTTCG
Source organism: Muricoccus roseus (assembly GCF_900141905.1). Taxonomy (GTDB): domain Bacteria; phylum Pseudomonadota; class Alphaproteobacteria; order Acetobacterales; family Acetobacteraceae; genus Roseomonas; species Roseomonas rosea. The sequence continues at coordinate 26,618 of NZ_FQZF01000027.1, forward strand.
GCCACGGTGGGGACATCGGGCAGGAAGGGCAGGCGTTCGCGGGTGGTGACGGCCAGCGGCCGCAGGCGGCCCTCGCGGATGAGGGGCACGGCCTGGGGCGTGGTGGAGAAGGCCATGTCCACCGCGCCCGCCAGCACATCCTGCATGGCGGGCGCCGAGCCGCGATAGGCGACGTGGACGAGGCCGAGCGACGCGCGGCGCGACAGCACGGCGCCCGCGAGATGCGGGCCGGAGGCGATGCCGGAGGAGGCATAGGTCATGCCCGGCTTCTTCCGCGCGGCCTCCATCAGCGCGGCCAGGCTCCCCGGCCCGGCCGGCAGCACCACCAGCACCTGCGGCAGGGTGCAGACGCGGCCGATGGGCGCGAAGGCGGTGGCATAGTCGAAGGGGAGGTTGGTCATCAGGGCCGGGTTGAGGGCCTGGCCCGAGGCGTCGGAGAGGATGGTGTAGCCATCCGGCGCCGCGGCGGCGACGGCGGCGGCGCCGATGGAGCCGGTGGCCCCACCGCGGTTCTCGACCACCAGGGGCTGGCCGAGAAGGGCACCCATGGGTTCGGCCAGCAGGCGGGTGGGCACGTCCACCCCGCCGCCCGGGGCGTAGGAGGCCACCACGCGGATGGGCCGCGTGGGCCAGGGGGCCTGCGCGCGGGCCTGTTCCGGCCGGAGGGCCGGCAGGAGGGGAAGGCTGGCGCTGGCCGCGATGAGCGAGCGGCGGGACAATGCGGGCATGGTTCTGCCTTGGACGTTTCCTGGGTGGCAGCTTATGGGCCAGGCTTCCGCCCGGCAAAGGGGAAGGGCCGCCGGCCGCGGGGCCGAGGCAGAGGAGCAAAGCGATGGACATCAAGCGGGTTGGTTCCCGGCCTTCCGGCAAGGGGCCGGCGGAGTACTTCACCGGTGCCGTGCGCATCGACCCGCTGTTCGACGCGGAGGATCCCGCGCGCGTGGCGGGGGCGATGGTCACCTTCGAGCCCGGCGCCCGCACGGCCTGGCACACGCATCCGCGGGGTCAGACGCTGATCGTCACGGCGGGCTGCGGCTGGGCGCAGCGCGAGGGCGGCGCGGTGGAGGAGATCCGGCCGGGCGACGTGGTCTGGTTTCCGCCCGGGGAGAAGCACTGGCACGGCGCCACGGCGGGCACGGGCATGACCCATATCGCCATCCAGGAGAAGCTGGACGGCAAGGCCGTGGACTGGATGGAGCCGGTCAGCGACGCGCAGTACGGGCGCTCACCGGGCCGCTTCCGCTTCAGTCCGCGTTGCGGCGGGCGTGGGCGCGCACGGCGGACTGCACGGCCGAAAGGTCGTTCGGCAGGACGCTGAACCGCTCCTCGCGCTCGTAGAGGTCCGCCATGTGGGGCGGCAGGGCGGGGCGGGTGCCGGTCGCCTGTTCCACCGCGTCCGGGAACTTCGCGGGATGGGCGGTAGCGGCGATGACGATGGGCGTGCCCGGCGCATCCGGCGCATGGGCGTGGCTGGCGGCGGTGCCGGCGGCGGTGTGGGGGTCGGCGGCGTAGCCCTGGGCGTAGAGGCGGCGCATCTCGGCGATGGTCTCCTCATCCGACACCGCCTGGCCGCGGAAGAGGGCGGCGGCGTTGCGCCAGGCCTCCTCGGGGATGGGCATGGTGCCGGTTTCGCGGAAGGCGCGCATGGTGGCGGCGGTCTGCGCGCCGTCGCGGCCCAGCAGCTCGAACAGCAGGCGCTCGAAGTTGGAGGAGACCTGGATGTCCATGCTGGGCGAGAGGCTGGGCACCACGGGCTGCGCGGACATGTCGTTGGCCGTGATCCAGCGCGCGAGGATGTCGTTGCGGTTGGAGCCGATGATGAGGCTGGAGACGGGCAGGCCCATGCGGCGGGCGGCCCAGCCGGCGAAGACATTGCCGAAATTGCCGGTGGGCACGGCGAAGGCCACCTCGCGCTCCGGCGCGCCGAGGGAGAGGGCGGCGTAGACGTAGTAGGGGATCTGCGCCGCGATGCGCGCCCAGTTGATGGAGTTGACGGCGGAGAGGTTCATCTCGGCGCGGAAGGGCGCGTCGTTGAACATCGCCTTCACCAGGTCCTGGCAATTGTCGAAATCGCCCCGGACCGCGAGGTTGCGCACGTTGGGGGAGAGCACGGTCGTCATCTGGCGGCGCTGCACGGCGCTGGTGCGGCCTTCCGGATGCAGGATGACGATGTCGAGGTTCTGGCGGTCGCGGCAGGCCTCGATGGCGGCGGAGCCGGTGTCGCCCGAGGTGGCGCCGACGATGGTGATGCGCTCCCCGCGCCGGGCCAGCACATGGTCGAACATGCGGCCCAGCAGTTGCAGGGCGAAGTCCTTGAAGGCGAGGGTGGGGCCGTGGAACAGCTCGAGCGCGAAGCGGCGCTCGTCCAGCTGCACCAGGGGCGCCACGGCGGGGGTGGTGAAGCCCGCATAGGCGTCGCGGCACATGGAGAGCAGCACGCCGGGCTCGAAGGTGTCGCCGGTGAAGCGGCCGATGATCTCGGCCGCGATCTCGGGATAGGGGCGGCCGCGCAGGGCGCGCCAGTCCTCCGGCAGGAGGATGGGCCAGGTCTCCGGCAGGAAGAGGCCGCCATCCTCGGCCAGGCCGGCCAGGAGGACGGATTCGAAGTCGCGGGGTGCGGCCTCGCCGCGGGTGGAGACGTAGCGCATGGCGGGGGGCTTAGCGGAAAGGGAGGGCCGCCGGAATGGCCGGTTGCGCATGGGGGCTTCGTGACTGGCACGGGCGAGCCGGGCCGGGCGAGGATGCGGGCATGATCCGGCGCGTCCTGCTCCTTCTGCTTCTCCTGGCCGCTCCGGCGGCCGCCCAGGAGCTCCGTCCCGTCTCGCCCGGTACGCCGGAGGGCGATGCGCTGGTCGCGCGCCTGCGGCAGGGCGGGCTGGTGCTCTTCCTGCGCCATGCCGATACGCGCGGGGAGGCCTGCGACCGGTCCTTCCGGGTGGGGGACCGGGCGGGGCAGCGGAACGTCTCGGTCATAGGTCGCGCGCAGTCGGCCGCGATTGGGCGCCGCCTGGAGGAGCTGGAGATCCCGGTGGAGCTTCCGGTGCTGGCCGGGCCGGTGTTCCGGGCGCGGGACACGGCCGAGGCCGCCTTCGGTGCGGCGCGGGTGCGGGTGACGGATGAGCTGCTGGCCGACGACTTCGCCGGCGGGCGGCTGGAGGAGGTCATGGAAGGGCATCGGCGGCTGCTCTCGGTGCCCGTGGCGGCCGGGGTGAACCGGGTGCTGGTGGGGCACCGGACGCCGCTGATCATGATCGCGGGGCCGCCGGTCGGCGGGCGGGCCTTTCCGGAAGGGGCCTTCGCGGTGGTGGAGCCGGGGGGCGGCTTCCGCGTGCTGGGCATCCTGGAGCTCGTGCCGCTGCCGGGCGGCGGCTTCCACGGCTGCTGAGGCGGTTCGCTTTACATTGCGGTGCGACAAGGTAGTGGGGTGGAGGGGCCGGTGGGCCGGGTGCGGCCTGCATCCGGCACGGCGGCGTGCGGGGGACAGCGATGGCGAAGCTCGGGATCCGGACCTACATCGAAACCGGCCGCGCGAAGTTCTCCTTCGATCCGCTCGATCCGGTGATCGTCTCCACCGACCATATCATGCCGCGGAACATGGCGTGGTACCGTCAGTTCGTGCAGCACAAGGCGGCCCTGTTCCGGCTGGGCGAGGCCGTGATGCGGCTGCCCCCGCGCCATGTTCTGGACCTCATCGCCTTCTGCCGGTTCAGCCTGGCGCAGCACGGGACCCTGCAGGTCGATGACGCGCGGCTGGCCGGGGCCTGGGCGGGCGGGCCCGCCGGGCTGGCCGGCCTGCTGCAGCGCCTGGGCTTCGCGCTACGCCAGGTGGCACCGGATTCGCCCGATTCGCCCCTGCCGATCGAGGCCCTGAAGCTGACCGACCAAGCCGCGCCCCTTCCGGGGATGGAGACGCTCTATGTCGTCGGCGACAGCCATGTGCGCTTCCTCGCCGGCAAGGACGAGACGACCGGGTACGCCGGGCTGGAGCGCGGGATCAAGCTGTTCCGGGACATGGTGCCGGGCTTCGTGGGCCTGCATCTCGGCGCCGGGCTGGCCTGGCAGCTGGGCGTGCGCGGTTCCAGCACGGCGGCGACCGAGAAGATCGAATACCTGCTGGGCGAGAGCGGTGCGGTGCCGCGCGGCGCGCGGGTGGTGTTCTCCTTTGGGGAGGTGGATTGCCGCGCGCATGTCTGCCAGCAGGCGGAACGCCAGGGGCGGCCGGTGGAGGCCATCGTCGAGGATATCTGCGCGCGGGTGATCGCGTTCCTGGACGGCATCGCGGCGCAGGGCTTCCGGCCGGTGGCCTGGGGCCCCATCGCGCCCACCTGGCTCGACCGCATCCAGGACCCGCGCTACCCGGTCTATGGCAGCTTCGAGCAACGCAAGGCAGCCACGCTGCACTTCAACGCCACCCTCGCCCGGCTCTGCGCGGAGCGGGGGCATGGCTTCCTCACGGTCGCGCCCCAGCTGTTCCGGGCGGAGGACGGGGTGACGGACAAGCAGTTCTACTGCGACCCGATCCACCTCTCGCAGAACGCGCGGCCTTTCCTCTACCCGCAGTTGGACGCGTTGCTGGGGCCTTTGCAACTCGGGTGATTGGCGCGGGTTCTGGGCTGTTCGGTCTGTCCCGGGGAGAGGAAGAAGGAATTCTTCCTCTCCCCGGACCCGTCGAAGGCAGTGCCTTCGACCCATCATCTTCTTTTAGAAGTTTGGAATCACGGGGCTGACGGTGCGCCTGAGGTCTTGGATCTCAGGCGACTGCAAACGCAGGAAGGGCACCCTCAACGGGAGACCCCTTCAATCATCGTATCCACGGCAGTCAGACGGGGTTCCAAGGGCCTTAGGCCCTTGGCGGGTGGAGGGCGGAGCCCTCCTCTCCGGAAGTTCCGCCGGAGCCCGGTATCGGTCCCACCGCTCCTTGGCCTAGCCTGCGCGCAAGCAAGACGGAGCGCGCATCCATGGTTCATGTCGTCGCCATCATCACCGCCCGGCCCGGGCAGCGGGAGGCTTTGCTGGCGTTGTTCCGCGCGAACATGCCGGCGGTGCTGGCCGAGGAGGGGTGCATCGAATACGCGCCGGTGGTGGACCTGCCGGATTTCGGGCCTGTGCAGGCGCCGATCGGGCCTGACAGCTTCATGGTGATCGAGAAATGGGCGACGCCGGAGGCGCTGCGGGCCCATGGGGCGGCGCCGCATATGGTGGCCTATGGCCGCGCCTCGCGTGAGCTGGTGGCGGGGCGCGCGGTGCATGTGCTGACCGCGGCATGAGCAGCGAGGCCGTGGCCGTCCGTGTGGCGGCGTTGCTGATCGCGCGGCGGGAGACGGTGGCGGTGGCGGAGAGTTCCGCGGGCGGGCTGATCGCGGCGCGGCTGCTCGCGGTGCCCGGGGCCTCGGCCTATTTCCTCGGCGGGGGCGTGGTCTACACGGGCGCGGCGCGCGCGGGGCTGCTGGGCATCACCGCCGAGGAGATGGCGGGGATGCGGCCCTCCACCGAGGCCTATGCGCGTTTCCTCGCCGGGCGCGTGCGGGAGAGGTTGGGGGCGGATTGGGGGCTGGCGGAGAGCGGGGCGACCGGCCCTTCCGGCAACCGCTATGGCGACGCGGCGGGCCATGCCTGCTTCGCGGCCTGCGGGGCCGGCATGCTGGCCCGCACCCTCGAGACCGGCTCGACCGATCGCGCGGCGAATATGGAGGATTTTGCGGAGGGGGCGCTGCGGGTGCTGGAGGAAGCCCTGCGCGGATAGGTTTACTATACCGGCTGGACGGTCTGGACAAACCGTCCGGCCGGTATAGTTAAAGGGCATGCCGCCCGATCCACCTCCCGCCGCGACCCGCCCTGATGCCCGAACCCGTGTTCTGGACGCGGCAGAGGGCATCATCCGTGCCCGGGGCGTCCCCGCCCTGACGCTGGAAGGGGCGGCGCGGCAGGCCGGGGTCTCCAAGGGCGGGCTGCTCTATCACTTCGCCTCCAAGGAAGCCTTGCTGGTTGCGCTGATGCGGCGGCTTGCGGAGGGGATCGAGGCGGATTTCCAGACCATGGCGGCGGCCCAGCCGGAAGGGCCCTTGCGCGCCCTGCGGGCCTGCCTGGCCTTCACCTTCGATCAGCCGGACATTTCGGAGGCGCATGCGCGGGCGGCGGCGGTGCTGCTGGCGGCCTTCCACCACGACCCCGCGCTGATCGACCCCATCCGGGAGTTCTTCGCCCGCGTGCGAACCCGCGTGGCGGAGGAGGGGGCGCCGCCCGGCGTGGCCTGGGCGGTGATGCTGGCGGGCGACGGGCTGTTCATGGCGCGGCTGTTCCGCCTCTACGAACCAGGGGCGGAGGAATTGGCGGCGCTGCGGGCCACGCTGCTCGGGCTGCTGGAGTCGGGAACGTGAAGCGCTGGGCGGTGGTCGGCGCCGTATTGGCGGCGGCCGGGATCGGAGCCTGGGCTATGGGGCTGGGCCCTTTCGCTTCCGGGCCCATGGGCGGGGCGGTGGCGCCGCCGGCCGCTGCCTCGGCGCCCGCCGGGGTGGGTGCGCTGGGGCGGGTGGAGCCGGCCGGGCGCATCCGGCGCCTGGCAGCGCCCGGGCTGAGCATGGGCGCGCGGCTGGAGCGGCTGCTGGTGGACGAGGGCGACACGGTGAAGGCCGGGCAGGTCCTGGCCGAGTTCGCCGATGCCGGGCAGCGCGACGCTGCGATGGCCGAGGCGGCGGCGCGGATGGCGCAGGCCAGCGCGACGCTGGAGCGCACCCGCCGCGGCGGCAGCGAGAGCGAGGTGGCCGCGGCCGAGGCGCGCGTGGCGGCGCTGCGCGCGGCCGAGGAGACGGCACGGCGCGACGCGGCGCGTTCGGCATCCCTCGTCTCCTCCGGCGCGGGGGCGGCGGCGCAGGCGGAGCGGAACCGCTTCCTCGCCACGCAGCGCGCGGCGGAGCGCGCCACGGCCGAGGCCGATCTGGAGACGCTGCGGAACCCGCGGGATGAGGACGTGGCACGCGCCGAGGCCGATCTGGCCGCGGCGGAGGCCGCGCTGGCGCGGGCACGGGCCGATGCGGATCTCGCGCGGCTGCGCGCCCCTTCCGACGGCACGATCCTGCGCGTGATCGCGCGGGCGGGCGAGGCGGTGGGCAGCGACGGCGTGCTGGAGATGGGCGACCTCTCCCGCCTCGACGTGGTGGCGGATGTTTATGAGACCGACCTGCCGCGCCTGCGGGAAGGTGCCGCCGCCGAGGTGGTGGTACCGGGCGAGGCCGCGCGCCACCATGCCGTGGTTCGCGAGATCGGCTGGGTGGTGCGGCGCACGACCCAGGCCGGCACGGACCCCGTGGCGGCGGTGGATGCGCGCACGGTGGAGGTGCGGCTGACGCTGGACGAGGCGGGGCGCCAGGCGCTGCTGCGGCGCTCCGGCATGCAGGTTCAGGTGGCGATTCGGCCGTGAACGCGATGTCCGACCTTCGGCCCGCCGCGCGTGGCGCCATGCGGGCACCCGGCTTCCTCTCCGGCTCCTGGTTGGCGGTGCGGCTGGCCTGGCGGCAGCTGCGCTCGGAACGGGCGCGGCTGGCCTCGGCCATCGCGGGGGTGATGTTCGCCTGCGTGCTGGTCTTCATGCAGCTCGGCTTCCGTGCGGCGCTGTTCGAGAGCGCGACGACGCTGATCGGCGCGATGCGGGCGGACCTGTTCCTGATGAGCCCGATGACGCTCGCCTCCTTCCGGCCGGAGACCATCCCGCGCGTGCGGGTCTCGCAGGCGCTGGGGGTGGAGGCGGTGCAGGCGGCCGTGCCGGTCTATCTGGCGCAGGCGAGCTTCCGGAACCCGGAGTCGGGGAGGCGGCGCATGATCCAGCTCATCGGCTTCGACGCCGAGGCGGGGGTGCTGGACCTGCCCGGGCTGGCCGCGATGCGCGAGGCGCTGAAGCAGCCGGACACCATCGCCTTCGACGCGCGCTCGCGGCCCGAATTCGGCCCGGTGCTGCGGATGTTCCAGGAGCAGGGGCCGTTCGCCGTCCAGATCGGCAACCGCGAGATGCGCGTGGTGGGCACGGTGGAGATGGGAACCTCCTTCGGCGCGGACGGCAATGCCGTTCTGTCGGAGGTGAATTTCCGCCGCGCGGTGCGGGAGAGGCCGCAGGCGTTGGTGGACCTGGCCGCGATCCGGCTGAAGCCCGGGGCCGACCTGCTGGCGGCGCAGGCGGCGCTGCGCGCGATCATGCCGCCGGATGTCGCGGTGCTGACGCAGGAGGAGCTGCGGCGGCACGAGCTGCGCTACTGGGAGGAGGCGACGCCGATCGGCTTCATCTTCTCGTTCGGCAGCCTGATGGGGCTGATCGTCGGCATGGTGATCGTCTACCAGATCCTGTTCAGCGACATCGCCGGGCATCTGAAGGAATACGCGACGCTGAAGGCGATGGGCTATTCCAACGCGCATCTCTCGCGCGTGGTGCTGGGCGCGGCCGGGATCCTCGCGCTGCTGGGCTTCGTGCCGGGCACCATCGCCTCCGCGATGCTCTACGGCGTGATCGCGGATGCGACCTTCCTGCCGCTGGCCATGGCCACGGAGCGCGCGGTGACGGTGTTCCTGATGATCTTCGCCATGTGCGGCGTGGCCGGGCTGCTGGCGGTGCGCAAGCTGCGCGACGCCGATCCGGCGGACATGTTCTGATGGAGAACCCGGTCGAGATCCGCGAGGTCACCTACGCCTATGGCGAAGGCGCGCTTCGGCGGGAGGTTCTGCGGGAGGTGGACCTCCGCGTCGGGCCGGGGGAGATCGTGATCCTCACCGGCCCCTCCGGCAGCGGCAAGACGACGCTGCTGACGCTGGCGGGCGCGCTGCGCGCGGTGCAGCAGGGATCCTGCCGCGTGCTGGGGCGCGAGCTGGCCGGCGCGCGGGAGGCGGAGCGGGTGGCGCTGCGGCGGCGGATCGGCTTCATCTTCCAGAGCCACAACCTCCTCGGCTTCCTCAGCGCGCGGCAGAACGTGGCGATGGCGCTGGAACTGGATGGCGGAACGGGCGAGCGCGAGCGGCTGGAGCGGGCCGATGCCATGCTGGCCTCCGTCGGGTTGGCCGAGCATGCGGGGAAGCAGCCCGGACAGCTTTCCGGCGGGCAGCGGCAGCGCGTGGCGGTGGCGCGGGCTCTGGTGGGCAGCCCCGGGTTGATCCTGGCGGACGAGCCGACCGCGGCGCTGGACAAGGCCAGCGGGCAGGAGGTGGTGCATCTGCTGCGCGACCTGGCGCGGTCCCGCGGGACCGCCATCCTGCTGGTGACCCATGATCCGCGCATCCTGGATGTGGCGGACCGGATCGTGGCGATGGAGGACGGGCGGGTGGTGGCCGATGACGCAGCCCGGGCCGTGAACGGATAATCCGCGCGTTCTAACCTAGGATACGGAAGTTCCCGTGCCGGCCGATTACAGGCCATTCGGGCATGGAACGGGCTGCGGGGCGCTTCGTCATGAAGCGTTAGCACACGCTTCATGACGCCTGTGGAAGAAGCGGGGTGGCGCGCAACGCCAGCTCCGGCACCGCGTTCCGGGCGGCGGCAAGCCGGCAGAGCTCTTCACCGTCTTGTCACGGCGCGGCGTCTTGCGGGGCGGGGCGCCGGGCAACACTTTCCGGCGCGGCCAGTGCTTTAAGGCCCTGTATTGGAGTGAGATTTCATGCGCGTTCCGCTTCCCGGCCGCGACTACTTCCCGCCGCGGGTGCTGCTGCGCGGCGCTCCGCGGCCCTTGCTGGAAAGCCCCCGCCCGGACTCCCGGAGCGGGTTGATGACGATGTCCGCCGGTTCCATGGCCCTGCCCGCCATGCCGGCTTCCCCGCCGGCCCCGGCGGCGAGCCTGCGCCCCGCCGCCGCCTGAGGCGCGGGACGGGAGATCAGGGAAGGACGGGCCGCGGATCGAGCGAGGTCGCGAGCCAGAAGAGGCCGAGATGAAGATGCGGGCCGGTCACGCGGCCCGTGGCGCCTGAGGCGCCGATGACCTGGCCCCGCGAGACGGGGTCTCCCTCACGCAGATCCAGGCGCGACATGTGGGCGTAGAGGGTGGTCACGCCGTGGCCATGCTCGATCAGCATGGTGTTGCCGGTGAAGTAGAGGTCTTCGGCGAGGGTGACGCGGCCCGAGGCGGCGGCGACGAGTGGCGTGCCGACGGGCACCGCGACATCCAGGCCGAGATGCGGGGCGCGCGGCTGGCCGTTCAGAATGCGCTGGCTGCCATAGACGCCGCTGATCCGCCCGCGGGCGGGCCATTCGAAGCCCTCCGCGAAATGGGGCGTGGCCGTGTCCGTGCGGCGGGCGGCGTTGAGGCGTTCCTGCTCGGCCCGGATGCGGGCCAGGGCTTCGGCATCCGGCGTGACCATGCGGGGCGGCAGGCCCTCCAGGCGCTGGATGTCCCATTCCCGCGGGGCGATGGCGATGCGGCGTTCCTCACGCGCGCCGTTCGGGACGGTGACGGTGAGGGTCGCCTGCGGGCCGGCATCGCGGCCGAGGCCGAAGACGAAGAGCCCATCCGGCGAGACGCGGAGGTTGCGCCCCTCGAAGGCGACGCGGCTGCCCGGATCCGCGCGCCCGGTGACGAGCGCGCCCTGGGCGATGCGCTCCGGCAGGACGAGCGCCGCCGCCGACCTCGCGAGCAGCAGCGCCGGCAGCGCGAGGGTGGCCCTGCGTGACAAGTTCAGCGCGCGATCGCTCATCCGTGCTCCAGCAAACCGACAAAAATAGAAGGGGGTCCGGGGGGATACCTCCCCCCGGCCTTTCTCCTACAGCAGCGACCCCTGCACATCCGCCTTCCCGCGCTTCCTGGCGCGGTCATCGGTCACGTTCACGAGGCCATCCGCGAATTGCAGGGCGAGCTTCTGCCCCGGCGCGACGCTGGCCGCCGCCGTGACGGGCAGGCCATTGGCGTCGCGCACCAGGGCGAAGCCGCGTTCCAGCAGCGCCTGGTAGGAGGCGCCTTCGAGGCGGGCGGCGAGGCCGTTCAGCGCCGCCCGGGATTCGCGCAGGCGGCCCAGGATGATGGGCGTGGGGTCCGGGATGCGGGCGAGGGTGGCGTTGCGTTCAGCCAGGCGGCGCTGGGCGGCGGCGTCCAGCCGCTCGGCCGCGCGGGTGAAGGCGGCGCGGCCTTCGCGCAGGCGGGTGCGCAGGAAGGGGGCGGGGTCCGGCAGGCCGGCCAGGGCGCGGGAGTGCCGGCCGATGGCGGCCCGGGCGGCACCGGCGACACGGAGCTGGAGAAGGTTCAGCGCCGCGCGCCGGGCGGCGATGGCCTCCTGCGGGCGGGGCAGGCGGGCGGCGGTGGATTCCAGCGCGCGGCGCTTGGTGGCGATGAGGGCGCGCGGGGCGAGCTGCAGCCGGTGGCCGCGATCCTCCAGCCGGTTGCGGCCCGCGGCGATGAGGGCGGGCAGGTCCGGCAGGCCGGAGGCGGCGCGGGCCAGGCGCAGCCGGCCGCGGTCCAGCACGGAATGCCCGGCGCGGTGCAGGCGCGTGCCGCGCTGTTGCAGGGCGGCCAGGAGTTCCTCGCGCGAGGGGACGGCGAGTTCGGCAGCGGCGGTGGGCGTGGGGGCGCGGCGGTCGGAGGCGAAGTCGATCAGCGTGGTGTCGGTCTCGTGGCCGACGGCGGAGATGAGGGGGATGGGCGAGCTGGCGGCGGCGCGGACGACGATTTCCTCGTTGAAGGCCATCAGGTCCTCGAGGCTGCCGCCGCCGCGCGCGACGATGATGACATCTGGGCGCGGGATGCGGCCGAGCGGCGAGAGGCCCCCCATGGTGGCGATGGCGGCGGCCACCTGCTCCGCCGCGCCCTGGCCCTGCACCGCCACGGGGATGAGCAGCACGCGGCGGGGGAAGCGGCGGGCGAGGGTGGTGCGGATGTCGTGCAGCACCGCGCCCTTTTCGGAGGTGATGACGCCGATCACTTCGGGCAGGAAGGGCAGGGGGCGCTTGCGCGCCTCGTCGAACAGGCCCTCAGCGCCGAGGCGGAGGCGCAGCTTCTCGATGCGGGCGAGCAGCGCGCCCTCGCCGGCATATTCCAGCTTCTCGATCTGCAGCGCGTAGTCCGAGCGCTTGTCGGAGGCGGTGATCTTGCCGGTGGCGATCACCTCCACCCCGTTCTCGGGCTTGACCGCGAGCTTGGAGAGGGCGCCGCGCCAGATGATGGCGCGGATGGTGCCGGCCTCGTCCTTCATCGAGAGGTAGGAGTGGCCGGAGGGGTAGGTCTTGAACTCGCAGATCTCGCCGCGCACGCGGACGCGGCCAAAGGCGCTTTCCAGAGTGCGCTTCACCGCGCCCGAGATCTCGGAGACGCTGTATTCCGGGATGTTGCCGCTGCTGGTGCCGTCCATGGGGGCATTATGGGCGCTCGCGCCCGCGCGCGCCACGCGGGGAGCGAAACCTTGCCCGAGCCTTGCCCCTTTCGCTCCTGCAACCGAAGGGGAGTGCTGGTCTTGATGGACGATGCCGGAGTGTCGAGGGACGAGCCGTTGGAGGTGCAGCTCGCGCGGGTGCGGCGCTATGGCGAGATCCTGAACGACTTCGGGCGCATGGCGGCGGAGGCGAGCGAGGCCGAGCGGCTGGTCCAGCTGGCCTGCGTACAGGCCGCGCGCGGCATCGGCATCCGCCACACCAAGGCGCTCCGCCACCGGCCGGAGAGCGGGGACCTGCTGATCGTGGCCGGGGTGGGCTGGAGGCCGGGGGTGGTGGGGCATGTGAGCCTCGGCACCGATCTCGCCTCCCTGCCCGGCCAGGCGCTGCGGACGCGGCAGCCCAACATCATCGACGACCTGCCGCATGACCCGGAGTTCCGCTACTCCGCCGTGCTGCGGGAACATGGGATCGTTTCGGCGCTGAACGTGCCGGTGGCGGTGGATGGGGATGTCTGGGGCGTGCTGGAGGTGGACAGCGACGTGCCCCGGCGCTTTGGCCCGGATGACGTGCAGTTCCTCTCCGCCATGGCGAACACGCTGGGCCTGGCGCTGGCGCGGCGGGGCGGGGTGACGGAGGTGACGGAGGCGGCCGCGGATGCGGCGCGGCAGCTGGCGCAGGAGCGGATGCTGCGCGGCGAGCTGCAGCACCGGGCGAAGAACGACCTGCAGCTCATCCTCTCGCTGCTGGTGATGCAGCGGCGGCGGCTGCCGGATACCGAGGCGCGGCGGATCTTCGGCCATGTGATGGACCGGGTGGCGGCGATCGGCGTGGCGCATGACCAGCTTAGCCTCGAGCGCGGGACGGGGCTGATCGACGTCGCCGACTACCTCCAGGCGCTCTGCGGCAACCTTTCCGCCCGGCGGGAGGGCGTGCTGATCGAGACGGCGCTGGAGTCGGTGGAGATGCCGCATTCCCGCGCCGTTCCGCTGGGGCTGATCGTGAACGAGCTGGTGACGAACGCGCTGAAGCATGCCTTTCCCGAGGGGCGGGAAGGGGTGATCCGGGTGGAGTTCGAGGTTCCGCCCGGCGCCGAGGCGCGGCTTTGCGTGCGCGACGACGGGGTCGGGATGGGGCCGCCCCGGCCAGGCAGCTCGGGCACGGAGCTGGTCCGGCGGCTGGTGCGCCAGGTGGGCGGCCGGCTGGAGGAAATGGCCCAGCCTCGCGGGGCGGGATTCTGCGTCATGTTCCCGTTGGTGACCTGACGCGCGGCGGCTTCCACGGCATAAGGCGCTGCGACGGAACAGGGGATCGGGCGCGAGATGAAGGTTCTGCTGGTCGGCGGCGGTGGGCGCGAGCACGCGCTGGCATGGCGGATTTCGGAGAGCCCGCTTCTGACGAAGCTGTGGTGCGCGCCGGGGAACCCGGGAATCGCGGCCCATGCCGAATGCGTGGCGATCGGGGCCGAGGACGTGGCCGGGCTGGTGGGTTTCGCGCGCGGGAACGGCGTGGAGCTGGTGGTGGCGGGGCCTGAGGCGCCGCTGACCCTGGGCCTGGCCGATGCCTGTGCCGCGGCGGGCATTCCCTGCTTCGGGCCGAGTGCCGCCGCCGCAATGCTGGAGGGCTCCAAGGCCTTCACCAAGGCGGTGCTGGACGCGGCCGGCGCCCCTACCGCGGCCTGGCGGCGCTTCGATGACCCCCGGGCCGCGCGCGACTATGTCCGCGCCCAGGGCGCGCCGATCGTGGTGAAGGCCGATGGGCTGGCGGCCGGCAAGGGCGTGGTGGTGGCCGCCACGCTGGAGGAGGCCGAGGCGGCCATCGCCGACATCATGGAAAGCCGGGTGCATGGCGCAGCCGGCGCCTCCGTGGTGATCGAGGAATGCATGACCGGCGAGGAGGCCTCGTTCTTCGCGCTCTGCGACGGCACGCGCGCCATCCCCATGGCCGCCGCGCAGGACCACAAGCGCGTGGGCGATGGCGACACCGGCCCGAACACGGGCGGCATGGGCGCCTATTCCCCGCCGCCCGCCTTCACGGATGCGGTGCGGGACGAGGTGATGGCGCGGGTGGTGGAGCCCGTGCTGGCGGAGATGGGCCGGCGCGGCGCGCCCTTCCGCGGCGTGCTCTTCGTCGGGCTGATGCTGACGGAGACGGGCCCGCGCGTGATCGAGTTCAACGTGCGCTTCGGCGACCCCGAATGCCAGGTGCTGATGATGCGGCTGCGGAGCGACCTCCTGCCGGCGCTGCTCGCCTCCGCGCGCGGGGATCTTTCCGGCGTTTCGCTGGAATGGTCCGAGGATCCGGCGCTGGTGGTGGTGATGGCCGCGCGCGGGTATCCCGGTGCGGTGCGGAAGGGCGAGGTGATCGGCGGGCTGGAGGCGGCGGCGGCCGTGCCGGGGGTGCGGGTGTTCCATGCGGGCACGGCGCGCGGGGCGGATGGCGCCGTGGTGGCCTCGGGCGGGCGCGTGCTGGGCATCGGGGCCAGCGCGCCGGACCTGCGCGCGGCGCGGGACGCGGCCTATGCCGCCGTGGACGCCCTGGACTGGCCGGGCGGCTTCTGCCGGCGCGACATCGCCCACCGGGCGCTATGAGCGGGGGCGCCGCCTCCATCCGCTGCGGCGACGACCTGCGGGGGCGGGTGCCGGGCGCCTATTTCTGCCTCGCCGACCCGGTGTGCCAGGGGCCGGTGCATGGGGAGTTCCCGGAGGAGTACATCGCCCGGCGCGCGGGCTTCGTCGCGGCCCATTACGGTGCGGATCTGGGCGAGGTGCGCGAGCGGCTGCTGGGCGAATACGCGGCACTGCGCGAGCTGGCGGGGTATAACCGCATCCTGCTGTGGTTCGAGCACGACCTCTGGGACCAGGCGGTGCTGATCCGGCTGCTCTCGCTGCTGGCGGACTGGCCGGCCCTGGCCGGGCGGCTCTGGCTCATGCCCTGCGACGGGGTGCGCCCCTTCGCGGAATACACCCAGGCCGAGCTGGACGCGCTGGTGCCGGCCGCCCTGCCCTGGGCCGCCGTGGAGGCCGGGGCCGAGGCCTGGCAGGCCTTCGCGGACCCCGACCCGACGGCGCTGGACCGGCTTTCCCGCCGGGCGCTGCCGCTGCCGCATCTGGCGCGCGCCATCCGCCGCCACCTGCAGGACCTGCCCTGGGTGACGGACGGGCTGGGGCTGACGGAGCGGCAGGTGATGCAGGCCGTGGCCGAAGGGGCACGCAGCGAGGATGCGCTGTTCCGGCGGCTGCGCGGCGCCGACCCGGTCTTCCCGGTGACGGACCTGATCCTGCGGGACGTGCTGAAGCGGCTTTCCACCGGCACGCGCCGGCTGGTTTCGCGCGACCCGCCCCATGCGCTGGCGCCGCGCGGGGCGGCGATCCTGGGCGGGGAGGAGCGCTATGTCCCGGCGCCGCGCCTGCATGCGGGGGTGGTCGTCGGGCCCGGGGGCGGGTGGTGGTGGAACCCGCGCGCCGCGGGGGTGACGGACCGGCCGCCGGGGCGGGGGGCGATGGGGCTGCTGGGGTAGTGCCAGGGGGCGGCGGCGGCACCCGGCCCTAGGGCCCGACGGGCCGCCCGGCCTGGAGCACGCCGAGCACCAGCACCTGCGCCAGGCACATCTGCGCCACCAGCGCTCTGAAGCCGAAGAGTTCCGCATCCCGCACGTCCAGCGCCACCGAGGCGAAGGGCAGGAGGGGGCTGAGCGGGCCATCCGACATCGCGACGACGGAAACGCCATGGGCAGCCGCCCATGAGGCGGTCTCCACCGCGTCGGCGGAGTAGGGATGGAGGCTGATGACCACCAGCGCATCCCCGGGCCGCATCGTCTCCGTTTCGTCGCGCAGCATTCCGGCCGCGCCCGCCATCAGCCGCGCCGCCTTGCCGGAGCGGGTGAGGCCGTAGGCGATGTAGCCTGCCACGGGATGCGAGCGCCTCTGCCCGACGACATGGACCAGCGGCGCGGCGGCGAGCAGCGCGATGGCGCGGTCCAGCGCGGCGGCATCCACCGTGTCGATCAGATTCTGCAGCGAGAGCTGGTTCAGCGCGCCGGCCTGCTCGAGCAGGCCCATGGCCCCGCCGCCCGTCCCGGCCGCACGAAGCTGGTGCACCCGTTCGCCATAGCTGGGCGAAGCGGCGACGAGGGCGGATTGCAGCACCTTCTGCATCTCCGAGAAGCCGGAGAACCCCACCGCCTGCGCGAGCCGGATGAGGGCGGAGGGCTGCACGCCGGCCGCCTCGCTCAGCGCGGTCACCGTGCTCAGCGCGGCCTGGTTCGGATGGTCCAGGATGTGCCGCGCGGCCTGTTGCAGGCGTGGGCTGAGCTCGGGGTGCCGGCGCCGCAATTCCTCCAGGAGGCTGCTCCGCTTCGCGTCTGGTGTCATTTCGTCATCCCGAACGGTGGGCATGATGGAACCAATTTTCCAAAATTGGAAAGTTGAAATGTATTCTTCAGGAGGCTAGCCTTCCTCCCGGGAAGAAACCCAGGGGAAGAATGGCCTACACGTTCCAGTTCGGGGCCGTGTTCGCGAGCATGGATTTGCTCGCGAAAGGCGCGTGGCTCACCATCCAGCTCTCCGTGGCCGCGATGGTGGCGGGGCTTGTGTTCGGCACGCTGTTCGCCGTGCTGCGCAGCTTCGGCGGCCGCTGGGCGGACCGGCTGATCGGGGCATATGTCGAGGCGATCCGGAACACGCCCTTCCTGATCCAGCTCTTCCTCATCTATTTCGGGCTTCCCTCGGTGGGCATCGCGCTGGACCCTGTCACGGCGGCGCTGATCGGCATGTCGGTCAACTGTGCGGCCTATACCACCGAGATCATCCGCTCGGGCATCATGGCGGTTCCGCGGGGGCAGATCGAGGCCGCGCGGGCGCTCGCCTTCACCACCACCGACATCATCCGCCACATCGTCCTCTTCCCGGCGCTGCGTGTGGCGGCTCCGGCGCTGGGCAGCCAGTTCATCCTGGTGATGCTCGGATCGAGCGTGGTCTCCACCGTCTCGGCCGAGGAGCTGACGGCGGTCGGCCATGTGCTGGAGACCGAGACCTTCCGGCCCTTCGAGGTTTATATAGTCGTCACGCTGATCTACCTGGCGATCGCCTTCACGCTGAAGCTGCTCTTCGCCTGGCTCGAGAACAGCTGGTTCGCGCGGCGGGGGCGCCTCTGATGCGCAGCTTCGGGACGCCCGAATTCCTCTTCATGCTCCAGGCGGCGCGCTGGACCGTGATCCTGTCGCTCATCGCCTATCTGGGCGGCGGCGCGCTGGGGGCGGTGCTCGCCTTCATGCGAGTTTCGGGCAACCGCTTCGCCAGCGGCTTCGCCCGGGTCTGGATCCTGCTGTTCCAGTGCACGCCGCTGCTGATGCTCCTGTTCCTGGTCTTCTTCGGCCTGGCGCTCACGGGCTACGGGCAGAACGCCTATGTCGCGGTCACCGTCGCCCTTTCCTGCTACGCCGGGGCCTATTTCGGGGAGATCTGGCGCGGCGCGCTCGAGGCGGTGCCGCAGGGCCAGTGGCAGGCCTCCGCCGCGCTGGGCTTCAGCCGCTACGAGCAGTTCCGCCACGTGATCGTGCCGCAATCCGTGCGCATCGCGATCCCGCCGACGGTGGGCTTCATGGTGCAGGTGATCAAGAACACGTCGCTCGCCTCGATCATCGGCTTCCAGGAGCTGACCCAGGCCGCGCAGTTCGTGAACAACCTGACCTTCCAGCCGATCAGCGTCTATCTCGTCGCTGCGGCGGTCTACTTCATCCTCTGCTTCCCCCTCACCCTGCTCAGCCGCCGGCTGGAGAAGAAGCTGCATGTCGATCGTCCAAGTCCAGTCGCTGCATAAGCGCTACGGCGCCCAGACCGTGCTCGACGGCGTCTCGCTGGATGTCGCGGCGGGCGAGGTGGTGGCGATTATCGGACGGAGCGGCTCCGGCAAGAGCACGCTGCTGCGCTGCATCAACGGGCTGGAGACGATCGACGGCGGCAGCATCACCGTCGCCGGCCATGTCGTCAGCCGCGCGCCGAAGGTGCTGCGCGCGCTGCGGCAGGATGTCGGCATGGTGTTCCAGAGCTTCAATCTCTTCCCGCACCTGACCGCGCGGGAGAACGTGGCGCTGCCGCAGACGGTCGTGCTCGGGCGCGGCAAGGCGGAGGCGCAGGCGGCGGCCCAGGCGCTGCTGGAGCGCGTCGGCCTCGCGCCGCGCGCCGAGGCCTATCCCTCCGCCCTCTCGGGCGGCCAGCAGCAGCGCGTGGCGATCGCCCGTGCCCTGGGCCTGGAGCCTAAGGTGCTGCTCTGCGACGAGATCACCTCTGCGCTCGACCCGGAGATGGTGGGCGAGGTGCTGGAGGTGGTGCAGGACCTGGCGGCCCGCAGCATGACCATGCTGCTGGTGACGCATGAGATGAGCTTCGCGCGCCGCGCGGCCAGCCGCGTGGTCTTCATGCATGCCGGGCGTGTGCATGAGGAAGGAACGCCGGCCGAGATCTTCGAGCGGCCGCGCACACCGGAGCTGGTGCAGTTCGTCCGCGCCATCAGCATCCGCGACTAAGCAACCCCTGGGAGGAAACAATGATGAATCGCCGAAGCCTTCTCGCCCCGCTGGCCCTCGCGCCGTTCCTGCCGCTCGCGGCGGGGCCCGCCCATGCCCAGTCGGGCGCCCTGACCGTGGCGGACATCAAGCGCCGGGGTAAGATCCTGATCGCGATGGACACCAACAACCCGCCCTGGGGCATGTTGGACACCTCCATGCAGCCGGACGGCTACGACATCGCGGTGGGCCGCATGCTCGCGCAGGATTTCGGCGTGCCGATGGAGCTGGTGCCCGTCACCAGCCAGAACCGAATCCCCTTCATCCTGACGGGCAAGGCGGACCTGGTGATGGCTACCCTCACCATC
This sequence comes from Muricoccus roseus, assembly GCF_900141905.1. Taxonomy (GTDB): domain Bacteria; phylum Pseudomonadota; class Alphaproteobacteria; order Acetobacterales; family Acetobacteraceae; genus Roseomonas; species Roseomonas rosea. The sequence continues at coordinate 45,816 of NZ_FQZF01000027.1, forward strand.
ACGCCGCAGCGTGCGGAGCAGGTGCTGTTCTCCAAGCCCTATTGCGCGCAGGAGAGCATCATCATGGCGCCCCGCGAGACGCAGATCCGCAGCTTCGAGGACCTGCGCGGCAAGCGCGTCTCGGTGGTGCGCGGCGCGATCCAGGACCCGATCGTGGTCGAGCGTGCCCCTGGCGCGACCATGATGCGCTACGACAACGACGCCAGCACGATCCAGGCCCTGATGTCGCGCCAGGTGGATGCCACCGCCACAGGCTTCCTCATCCCCGCCCAGACCAACCGACTGCAGCCCGGCCGCAACTACGAGAAGAAGCTCTCGCTCGGCACGCAGATGATCGGCATCGCCATGCGCCACGGCAGCGACGACCTGCTGCGCGCGGTGAACGGCTTCATTGACAAGGCGAAGGCGGACGGGCGGCTTGCCGAGGCCTTCAAGCGCTACACCGGCGTGGATCTCCTGCCGCTGGCGGATGCCTGATCCGCATGGCGTCCGTCGCCTGCGTCGGGATGACGGTGCATGACCGCATCCTGTCGGTGCCGTCTCTCCCGACCCAGGCGACCAAGCTCTATGCCAGCGCGGTGAGCGAGGCCGGCGGCGGCCCCGCGGCGACGGCGGCCGTCGCCATCGCCGCGCTGCGGGGCCAGGCGCGGCTGTTCGGCCGCGTTGGCGCCGACGACACGGGCGCGGTGATCCGCGCGGAGCTGGCGCGCTACGGCGTGGATGTTGCGGGCGTGGCGGAGCTGGCGGGGGCGCAATCCGCCTGGTCCGCCGTGGCCGTGGACCCCGCGGGGGAACGGCTCATCCTGAACTTTCCCGGCCGCGGCCTGCAGGTGGAGCCTGCCTGGCTCGATCCCGCCGGCATCGGGGCATGTGGCGCCGTTCTGGTGGATATGGGCTGGCCGCTCGGCGCGTCTCGTGCCCTGGCGATCGCGCGGGAGCGCGGCATTCCCTCCGTGCTGGACGCGGATCTGGGGCCGCTGCCCGAGGCCGCGGCGCTGATCGGCCAGGCGGAGCATGTGGTCTTCTCCGAACCCGCGCTGCGCCACCATTCCGGGGAGGCCGACCCGGCCGAGGGGCTGCGTGCCCTGCGCGCCCGCCTGCCCCGGGCGGTGCTCGGCGTCACCACGGGCCCCGATGGATATCTCTGGCTGGAGGGCAACGAACCGCACCGCCTCGCCCCGCCGCGCGTGACGGTGGTGGATACGCTGGGCGCGGGCGACGTGTTCCATGGCGCCTATGCGCTGGCGCTGGCCGAAGGCGCCAGCGTCGCGGCGGCGGCCCGCTTCGCCGTGGCCGCCGCGACGTTGAAATGCACCCGGCCGGGCGGGCGCGCGGGCGTCCCGTCCCGGCCGGAGGTCGAGGGGCTGCTGGCTCAGCCCTGGTAGTTCTGCAGGAACTCCGGCCCCGCATGGGCCATTTCCGGGCTGCCGGAGAAGGCGGGCTTCGACATCCAGGGCCGGCCATGCTGCGCCAGCAGCGACTGCACGAGGGAAACATAGGGCAGGCCATGCTCCCGCACACGGGTGCGGAAGGCGTCCCAGTCCGGGTATTCGAGCGCCGCGGGCCACCAGATGGCGCGCCCCGCCAGGTAGCCGCTCGCCCCGGCCCGGAAGGCGTAGGTGAGGATGCGGCGGAAGGGCTCCATCGCCGCGCCGGCCGAGAGCATTACCCAGGGGCGGTCCAGCATGGCGTCGATCCGGTCGAACCATTCCTGGGTCTGCGCGGCCTCGGCGCTGCCGTCATCGGGATCGACGATCGCCTTCGCGGCGATGGGCGTCTCCAGCTTGAAGATGTCGATGCCGTAGCGCTCCTTTCGGAACTCCTCGACGGTGGCGAGCACCATCTCCGGCCGCTTGTCCGCATCCTCATGGTAGGAATCGCCGGCGGCGCTGCCGCCGAGCGGATAGACCAGAGGTTCCAGCAGAAAGGCGATGTCGTGCTCCCGGCATTCGCGCCCGACCTGCTCCACCAGCGCGTGCTGGTGCGCGAGCACGTCTGGCGCCGCGTCCGGGCGGTACCAGAGCATGAGCTTCACGCCATCCGCGCCCAGCCGCTTGATCTTGGCGACGGACCAGCCGGGGTAGATCAGCGTCTTCCGCCCGCCCGGCCCTTCCTCGCAGGCGAACTGCTCCAGCGTGATCAGCAGCCCCCGCGAGGGGTCCACGGACTGGCTGGCGAAGGGATAGGCGTATTGCGGATCCAGCAGCATCGCCGAGGCGTGCGGGGACAGCTCCTCGATCAGCAGGCGCTTGATCCGGCCGATCTCCCTCCAGTCCGGTGAGCCGTGGCGGTCAGCCACGAGCTGCTCCACTCCCGGGCGCTGGTCCACCGCGATCATGGTGAAGAAGCCGCGTGAATCCGATAGCCGCCGCAGCGACCAGAGCTTGCCTGCGGAAATCTGCATCGTTCCCCCCGTTCCGGCCCCGCCGTTATGGCGCATATTTTCCATATGTGGAAGATTGGAATAAATGATCCATTCAGGAGGACGCCATGGCGCGACGGATCGGCTTCATTCACACGGTCGGCTTCCTCGTGGAGAGCTTCCGGGAGCGCATGCGCAGCGCCTATCCCGATGCGGAGGTCTTCCACATCCTCAATGAGAGCCTGCTGCAGGACCTGCTGCGGGGCGCGCCGAAGGCCCTGGTCTACCGCCGCGTGGTCTCGCAGGTGGTGCTGGCCGCGGAAGCCGGGGCGGAGTTGATCGTGGTGACCTGCTCCTCCACCTCGCCGGCGGTCGATATCGCGCGGCAGGTGGTGCAGCAGCCTGTGCTGAAGATCGACGACCCGATGGCGGCGGAGGCCGTGCGACGGGGCCCGCGCATCGGCCTGCTCTGCACGGCGGCCAGCACGGTGGAGCCCAGCAGCGCGCTGCTGCGCGCCCATGCCGCAGGGCAGGGGCGGGAGCTGTCGATCGTGCCGGTGGTGAAGCCGGAGGCCTATTCCGCCCTGATGGCGGGCGACCGCGCCGGGCATGACGCGATGGTGCGCGCCGCCGGGGCGGCGCTGGCCGGCGAGGTGGACGTGCTGGTGCTCGCCCAGGCCTCGCTGGCGCATCTCCAGCCGGAGCTGGATGCCTCGCTGTCCGTCCCTGTCCTGGCCAGCCCGCCCCTTCTCATGGAGGCGATCGGCGCGGCCCTTCGGCAGAAGACGGCCGGAAACGCCTGAGCGCCTCCGGCGGCCCGGCTCAGGAGGCCCGCCTCAGGCCCGCTTGCGCCGCACCGGTGCCGCCGCGCGCGAAATCGGCTGCATCGGCTCGATCCGGATATGCGCCTCCTCGCCGCCCGGCCGGCGGGCGTTGGCGGCGAAATGGGCGGCCGCGTAGGGCGCGATCTCGACCTGGGTCTCGCGGCCCTGGATGCGGATGCGGCCGATTTCCGCGCGGGAGACGTCGCCGCGCTTGCAGAGGAAGGGCAGCATCCAGCGCGGATCCGCCTGGCCGTCGCGGCCGACGCTGACGCGGAACCAGACGCCCTCGGAAGACGGGGGCGGGCCGCCGGCCTCGCGCGGGCCGTCGAAGCCCGGCGCGCGGCGGGGCCGCTCCGCCGCGGCGGAGGCGAGTTCTTCCGGGGCCGGCAGGGGCGCGCGGAGGAGCTTCACCAGGGCGGCGGCGAGGGCGAGCGGGTCGATGCCGGAGGGGGAGGCCCCGTCCTCCGGGCGGCTCCAGCCGGCCGGGTCACCGCCCAGGCCGGTGCCGCCCAGGCCGGTGCCGCTGAGGCCGGTGCCGCTGAGGCCGGTGAGGGTGCGGGCGATGGCCAGATCCTCCTCGGCGGCTTCCTCGCGCAGGATCTCGGTCGCGCGGGCGGCGATGCGCTCGGCATCCTTGGCGCGCACCTGCTCGGCCGAAGGGGCGGGACCCCAATCGGCCTCGACGCGGGCGGCCTGGATCAGGCGCTCGGCGATGCGGCGACGGGAAGGCGGGACGATCAGCAGGCTGACGCCCTTGCGCCCGGCACGGCCGGTGCGGCCGGAGCGGTGCAGCAGGGTGTCGGGGTCGCGCGGAAGCTCGGCATGGATCACCAGGTCCAGCTCCGGCAGGTCGATGCCGCGGGCCGCCACGTCGGTGGCGACGCAGATGCGGGCCTTGCCGTCGCGCAGGCTCTGCAGGGCGCGGGTGCGCTCGGACTGGGAGAGCTCGCCCGAAAGGGCCACGGTCTCGAAGCCGCGCTCCGTCAGGTTGCCGTGCAGGCGGGCGACCGCGGCGCGGGTGGCGCAGAACACCATGGAAATCGGCGCCGCCTCCAGCCGCAGCGCGTTCACCACGGCCCGCTCCACGTCGCCCGGGGCGACCAGGGCGGCGCGGTAGGTGATGTCGCCATGCGGCTCGTCGCCGGAGGTGGCCTCGATGCGCAGGGCGTCGCGCTGGAACTGTTTGGCCATCTGCGCGATGGGGCGCGGCACGGTGGCGGAGAAGAGAAGCGTGCGGCGCTCCGCCGGCAGGGTGCCGAGGATGGCCTCCAGCTCCTCGCGGAAGCCGAGGTCGAGCATCTCGTCGGCCTCGTCCAGCACCACGGCGCGGATGGCGTCGGTCTTGAGGTTGCCGCGCTCGATATGGTCGCGCACGCGGCCGGGGGTGCCCACCGCGATATGCGCGCCGGCCGAGAGGGCGCGGCGCTCGGCCACGGGGTCCATGCCGCCGACGCAGGAGGCGACGCGACCGCCGGCCGGGCCATAGAGCCAGGTCAGCTCGGCCCTTACCTGCAAGGCCAGTTCGCGCGTGGGGGCGACGACCAGGGCGAGCGGCGCGCCGGGGGCCGGCAGGCGGGCGGCATCGCCCAGCAGATCGCCGGCCATGGCCAGGCCATAGGCGACGGTCTTGCCGGAGCCGGTGCGGGCAGAGACCAGCAGGTCACGGCCCGCCGTGCCCTCGGCCAGTACGGCGGCCTGCACGGGGGTGGGGTTGGCATAGCCGCGGGCAGCAAGCGCATCGCGCAGCGGCGTGGGGAGCGTGTCGAAAGGCATTCCAGACGTCCAAGAAAAAGGGGCGCCTGGACGCGGCGGCCTGCCTCATGGGGCAGGGCTCGGCGCGGGGGAGCGGCGCATGGGAAAACGGAGGGCGCGACGGCAACCTCGCCAGCCCCATATCGGGGTTGCGGGGCCGGGCCACAACCGGTGGCTTCGCATTGCTGCCTTGCGGGGCGGTGTTCTGGGGTTTCGGTCTGTCCCGGGGGGAGGAAGAAGGAGTTCTTCCTCTCCCCGGACCCCTCACCATCAGCTTCTTTTAGAAGTTTGGGATCGCGGGGCTGACGGTGCGCCTCGGGTCATGGACCCGAGGCGACTGCAAAGGCAGGAAAAGCACCCTCAACCAGAGACCCCATCGATCCGGGGTATCCACGGCATTCAGACGGGGTTCCAAGGGCCTCAGGCCCTTGGCGGGTGGAGGGCGGAGCCCTCCGCTGGCGCGGCCGTCAGCGCCGGTGGAGGATCATCCCGAGGATGAGGGCCGAGGCGGCGATGCCGGCCATGCGCGTGGCCCCTGGCGTATCGCCGGAGAGGGCCATGGCGAAGGTGCCCAGCACCCCCGCGCCGCCCGCCAGCAGGAGGATGAGGGACAGGCTTCGCATGGGTTCAGCGCGGGCTGCCGGGGCGGGCGATCGGCGGGTCGCCCGATTCCAGCGGGGTTTCGGCGGGTGGGGCGCCGGGGGTGAGGGAGTCGGCCGGGCGGGGCGTCACGGGCGGGTCGCCCGGATGGGTGCCGGGCGGGAAGTGGGGATAGGCGCGCGGATAGATGATGGCGTCGGCCGGCCCGGGGGAGCGGACCGGGCCCACGCGGCCGCAGGCCGCCAGCGCCAGGGCGGCGGCCAGGAGGGTAAGTGCCTTCATGCCAGCTTCCCCACCCATTCGCGGGCCATGGCGGCCACGTTCGCCGGCGCCGTGCCGCCGAAGGAGGTGCGCGAGCGGACGGAGGCGGCGACGGAGAGCACGCCGAACACCGCTTCCGTGATGCGAGGTTCCACCGCCTGCATCTCGCCGATGGTGAGGCCGGCGAGGTCCACGTTCATGCTTTCGGCCTTGGCCACCAGGCGGCCGGTGACGTGGTGGGCGTCGCGGAAGGGGAGCTTGAGCTCGCGCACCAGCCAGTCCGCGAGGTCGGTGGCGGTGGAGAAGCCGGCGCCGGCGGCCTCGGCCAGGCGGCCGACCACGGGCTGCATGTCCCGCACCATCCCGGCCGTTGCGGCCAGCGCCAGGGCCAGGTTCTCGGCCGCGTCGAAGATGCCCTCCTTGTCCTCCTGCATGTCCTTTCCGTAGGTCAGGGGCAGGCCCTTCATGACGGTGAGGAGGCCGACCAGGGCGCCGGTGATGCGGCCGGGCTTGGCGCGCACCAGCTCCGCCGCATCCGGGTTGCGCTTCTGCGGCATGATGGAGGAGCCGGTGGTGAAGGCGTCCGACAGCTTGACGAAGTTGAAGTAGGGGTTGGTCCAGATCACCACCTCCTCCGCGAAGCGGGAGAGGTGGGTGGCGCAGATGGCGGCCGCCGAGAGGAATTCGAGCGCGAAGTCGCGGGAGGCGACGGAGTCCAGGCTGTTGCGCGTCGGGCCGTCGAAGCCCAGCGCGGCGGCGGTCATGTGCCGGTCGATCGGGAAGCCGGTGCCGCAGAGGGCGGCGGCGCCGAGGGGGCTTTCGTTCAGGCGGCGGCGGCAATCGGCCAGCCGGCCGCGGTCGCGCGAGAGCATTTCCACATAGGCCAGCAGGTGGTGGCCGAAGGTGGTGGGCTGGGCGGGCTGGAGATGGGTGAAGCCCGGCATGACGGTGCCGGCGTGCTCGGCGGCCTTCTCGGCCAGCGCCTTCATCACATCGGCGATCTGGGCGTCGAGCCCGTCGATTGCGTCACGGGTCCAGAGGCGGACATCGAGGGCCACCTGGTCGTTGCGGCTGCGGGCGGTGTGCAGGCGCTTGCCCGCTTCCCCGATGCGCTCGGTCAGCCGCGCCTCGATGTTCATGTGGATGTCCTCCAGCGCCTCGCTGAAGGGGAAGTCCCCGGCCTCGATCTCCTCGCCGATGGCATTCAGCCCGTCGCGGATCGCGGCCTCGTCCTCGGCGGAGATGATCCCCACATGGGCGAGCATCGCGGCATGGGCGAGGCTGCCCTTGATGTCCTGCCGCCACATCTTGCGGTCGAAGCCGATGGAGGCGTTGATCGCCTGCATGATGGCGGAGGGGCCTGCCGCGTAGCGCCCGCCCCAGGCCGCATTCGCCTGGGCGGCATTGGCAGTGGATTGGGGCTTGGCGTGGTCGTCGGGCACGGGTGAGGAGATCTCGATCAGTGGTGAGTTTTGGCCGCCGCGGCGCGCTGGGCCTTCTTGCGGGCGGGACACTAGGCGCGGCCCTCCCCCAACGTCCAGCGCGGGCGCAGGCGATCGGCACCTTGCGGGAGGAGGGGCCGAAGGCCCTGCCGGAGTTCGCGCTGACCGACCCGGAGGGGGTGCGGCGGGAGATCGGCCATTTCGCGGGCAAGGGGGTGGTGCTGAACCTCTGGGCCACCTGGTGCCCGCCCTGCGTGGAGGAGATGCCGGCGCTGGACCGGCTCTCGGCGCTGCTGGCCGGGGATGGCATCCTGGTGATCCCCGCCTCCTCGGACCGGGGGGGACGGGCGCAGGTGGAACCCTTCTATGCGCGCACCGGCATCCGGAACCTGGGCATCTGGCTGGACCCGGGCTCGGCCGCCATGCGGGCCTTCAAGGCGCGCGGGCTGCCGACCACGATCCTGATCGACCGCGAGGGACGGGAGCGCGGGCGGCTGGAAGGGGCGGCGGCCTGGGACGGCGCGGCGCTGCTGGCGGATGTGCGGCGGCTCTGCGGGGATGGACAGAAGGCGACGGAGCCCGTCTAGGCGCTGCCCCGGCTGGCCGCGCCGCGTCACGGGACCCGGCGCGGCGCGGCGGCGAAGGGGCTGAGGCCGAGCCATTGCTGCATGGTCCGCGCGACCTGGCCGCTGCCCAGCAGCTCCAGGCGCCCGGCCTCGATCTCCTGCCGGACCGAGGACACGCCCATCCAGATGGCCGTCATCGTGCGCAGCGGGCAGGTGACGAGCAGATCCACGTCGAAGCCCGGGTCGAAGCTGCAAAGGTCGACCACCCCTTTCGTCGCCAGCAGCCACCAGTTCCGCCTGCTCTCCGGCAATTCGGGGTACTGAAACTGAATCGTGCAGCGGTGGGCGGGCAGGATCTCGGCCCTGAGGTTGCGCCGCATGTCCCACATCAGCAGGGAGGGGTCGAGGTTCCGGAGCGAGAGATGCGATTCCACCCAGCGGTGGCCCCAGAACCCCATTCCCAATACGATCGGCCGCAGATCCTCGCCCGCTGGCGAGAGGCGGTACTCCGTCACCCCCTTCTCATTGGGGACGCCGAGGATCACCCCCGCGCGCTCCAGTTCCTTGAGGCGCTTGGAGAGCAGCGCCGGCGACATGCGCGGCACGCCCCGGCGCAGCTCGTTGAAGCGGGTGGTGCCGCAGAGAAGCTCGCGCAGCACCAGCACGGTCCATCGCGAGCACAGGATCTCGGATGCCATCGCGACGGGGCAGAACTGACCGTAGCCGCCGGGGCCGTCCATATGCGGCCTCCCCTGCCAGGGTTGCCGGGGCATCCTAGAGCAGATGCCGCCCCCGCCGCAGTACAGTTCTGGAACTGGCCGGGCGGCTGCCCCTCCCGCCATCCTTCCACCGCACCCCGGAACAGGGGGCAGAGGAGGACTGGTCCATGAGCATCACCGCCACTTCCCCCGGCGCTGACGCCGGCCACATCGAAAGCGCCGCGGCGCAGGCGGAGCGGCTCGTCCCGCTGCTGGCGGAGCGCGCGGCCGAGGCCGACGAGGCCGACCGCTTCGTCGCCGAGAACTACGCCCTGCTGAAGGAGGCCGGGCTGGTCGAGGCCGGGGTCCCGCGGGAGCTCGGCGGGGGCGGCGCCGGCATCCGAGACCTCGCGGAGATGCTGCGCCTGCTCGCGCATGGGTGCAGCTCCACGGCCCTCGCCTTCTCCATGCACACCCACCAGGTCGCCGTGCCGGCCTTTCGCTGGCGCCACCAGCAGGCCACGGCCGTCGAGCCGCTGCTCCGCCGCGTCGCGGCCGAGCGGATCATCCTCCTCTCCAGCGGCGGGTCCGACTGGATCGGCGGCTCCGGCACGGCGGAGAAGGTGGAGGGGGGCTATCGCGTCTCCGGCCGGAAGGTCTTCTCCTCCGGCTCCCCCGCCGGCGACCTGTTGATGACAGGGGCCGTCCTGCATGGGGAGGAGGGCGACAGCGTCATCCACTTCGCCGCCCCGATGAAGGCGCCGGAGATCCGTGTCCTCGACACCTGGCGCGCCCTGGGCATGCGCGGCACGGGATCCCATGAGATCGCGATCGAGGATCTGTTCATCCCGGAGGCGGGCGTTTCCGTGAAGCGCCGGGCCGGGGAGTGGCATCCGCTGTTCCAGATCATCGCCACCATCGCCTTTCCGCTGATCTACGCGGCCTATCTCGGCGTGGCGGAGCGCGCCGGGGAGCTGGCCCTCGCCATGGCCGCCAGGAAGCCGCCCAGCGAGGACCGCCTCGCCCTCGCCGGGCGGATGGAGACCTCGCTCCGCGCGGCCCGCCTGGCCCATCGCTGGATGGTGGAGGCCGCCGAGCGCAACGCGCCCTCCGCCGAGACCGTGAACGACGTGATGACGGGGAAGGCGATCCTCGCCGAGCACGCGATCCGCGCCGCCGAGCTTTCCATGGAGCTGGGCGGTGGCGAGAGCTTCCTGCGGAGCAACGGCCTGGAGCGGCTCTTCCGGGACATCCAGGGTGCCCGTTTCCATCCGCTACAGAGCGGCCCGCAGGCCCGTTATGCCGGGGCCATGGCGCTGGGCCTGCCGGTCTCCCGAATCTTCTAGGCCCGGCAGGTGGCCGTGCGCCGGCGGAGGGGGGTGTCCCTTCCGCCGGCCGGCCTGGTTCAGCCGGCTTCCGCCGGCCGGCCTGGTTCAGCCGGCTTCCGCCGGCAGGTCGAAGGCGTCGGGGTAGCCGAACAGGCCCACGGCGCCGCCGGTGTGGATGAACACCACGTTCTCCTCGGGCCCGAACCGGCCCTTGCCGATCAGGTCGATCAGCCCGGCCATGCCCTTGCCGGAATAGACGGGGTCGAGGAGGATTCCCTCCTGTTCCGCCAGCAGCTTCACCGCCTCCACCATGCCCTGGGTGGGGATGCCGTAGCCCTGGCCGACATAGTCGCAATTGGCGCGCACATGCTCGGCGCGGATCGTGCCCTGGGGCAGGCCGAGATGGTCGGCGGTGCGCTGGGCGAGGGTGAGGACATTGGCCTCCTGCTTCTCGCGCGGGGCGCGGACGCCGATGCCGAGGACGGGGATGCCGCTGTTCAGCCCAACGAGGCCGGCGACGAGCCCGGCCTGGGTGCCGGCGCTGCCGGTGGCATGGACCACATGGTCGATCCGCAGCCCGATCTCGGAGGCCTGGGCCACGAGCTCCAGCGCGGCGCCGACATAGCCCAGCGCCCCCACGGGGTTGGAGCCGCCGCCGGGGATGACGTAGGGGCGCCGGCCGGTTTTGCGGAGCTCCTCCGCCAGGGCCTCCATCTCCGCCTGCATGTCCGCCCCGCCGGGGCGGCGGGAGATGGTGGCGCCGTGCAGCCGGTCCATCAGGACGTTGGCGGAGCGGGTATAGGCGGGGTCGGTGTAGCCCGTCCGGTCCTCGAGCAGGATGTGGCAGGCAAGGCCGAGCTTCGCGGCGGCGGCGGCGGTCTGGCGGGCATGGTTGGACTGGGTGGCGCCCTGGGTGATGACCGTGTCGGCGCCCTGCGCCAGGGTCTCGGCCATTAGGTATTCCAGCTTGCGGGTCTTGTTGCCGCCGGTGGAGAGGCCGGTGCAGTCGTCCCGCTTGATCCAGAGCTTCGGCCCGCCGAGGTGCTTCGAGAGCCGCTCCATCGGCTCCAGCGGCGTCGGCAGATGGCCCAGCCGGATGCGGGGGAAGCGGGCGAGATTCATGGTTCTTGGCCTTGCCTGGTCGTTCCTGGGCAGAGGCTAGGGCGGATTGGCCGGGTGAGGAACCGCCTGCGCCCCACCCAGCCCGGGCTCAGCGCAGGGTGAAGCTGATCGGCACCACCAGGGGCATGGTGCTGCCGGAATAATCGTCCGGCAGGGGCGGCATGCTGACCCGCTCGAGCATCGCCAGGGCCTCCTCGTCCAGGTCCTCGTCGCCAGAGGAGCGGGCGAGGCGGGCGGTGACCACCCGGCCGTCGCGGGCCAGGGTGAAGTTCACCATGGCCACGCCCTGGGCGCGGCGGGCGCGGGCGCTTGCGGGGTAGCGCTGCACCCGGCGCAGCGCGGCCTGGATCATCCCGACATAGCTGGGCGGGATGGAGGAGGCGCGGGCCGGGGCGGCCGAGGGCGCGGGCACCGGGTTGGGCGCGACCGGCGCCTGGACGGGCGGCGCATAGGGCTGCACCGGCGCCTGCTCGGCCACCTGCGGGCGGCGCGGCGGCGGCGGCGGGGTGGGCCGGGGCGCGCGGGCCTGCTGCGGCACGGGCGGCGGCGGCGGGGCGGGGGGCGGGGGCAGGGGAACGGGTTCGGCGATCTCGACCGGCGGCGGCTCGGCGGCCTGCACCTCCGGCGGGGGCGGGGCCTCGGGCTCGGGCGGGGCGATCGGGTCCGGCTCGATCATCGCCACCTGGTCCGGCGGCGGGGGCCGCACGGCTTCGGGCGGGGGCGGGGCCACGGGCGGGGGCGGCGCGGCGGCCACCGTCTCGGGCGGGGGCGGCTGGACGGATTCCGGGGGTGGCGGGGCCGCGGCCTCCGGGGGCGGGGGCGGTGCCGCGTCGGGGGGCGGGGGCTGGGCGGCGTCGGGCGGGGGCGGCGTGGTGGCGGCCACCGCCTCGGGCGGGGCCGCGGCGGCCTCCTCGGTCACCGGGGCGGGGTCGGGCGCGGGCAGGGGCTCGGGCGCGGGGGTGGTCTCCACCTCGATGGGCGGGACCGTGGCCTCGGGCGTTTCCGAGGGAAGGAGGAGCGGCACCACCAGGGCGAGGTGGAGAAGGGCGGAGAGGCCCCAGGCCGCCGGGCGCAGGATGCGGCGCAGCCCGGCCGGCTGCTGCGGGGCGGGCTGGGCCCGGAGCGCGCTGGCCATGGCCGCCGCCAGCACCGCCGGGGAGGGGCCGGGCGGCGGGCCGGGAGGCAGCTTGGGCAGCGGGATCTCGCGCTCCCGCGGCTTCTCGGCCAGGAGGTGGTCCATCGGGCCGCGCCCTTTCAGCGCGCCTGCACGGCGGGCGCGGCGGCGTCGGCCTCGGCGATGAGGGACACCTTGGTGATGCCGGCGCGGGAGACGCGGCCCATCACGCGCAGCACGTCGCCATAGGGCACGCTGCGGTCCCCGCGGACATGCACGGGGGCCTCGGGATCGGCCTCGTGCAGCGCGACGAGACGCTGGGTGAGGGCGTCCTCCGTCACCTCCTCCTTGCCGACATAGAGCTTCCCGCCGGGGGCGACGGTGAGGATGACGGGCGGGTTGGAGGAGGCGGTGCGGGCCGCCGCGGTGCGCGGCAGGTTCACCGGCACCCCCACGGTCATCATCGGGGCCGCCACCATGAAGATGATGAGCAGCACGAGCATGACGTCGACCAGCGGGGTGACGTTCATCTCGCCCATGGGGGCGCCGTCCTCGTCATCCCCCAGGCCGCCGCCGACGGACATGGCCATGCCGGGCTACTCCGCGGCGCGCACGCGGGAGGGAGCGGGGCGGCGGGCCATGCCGGTCGCCAGCTCATGGATGGAGGCCATCGCGCCCTGGCGGATCCGCGTGAAGCCCACGGTGAAGCGGTTGTAGGCCATGACCGAGGGGATGGCGGCGACGAGGCCGATGGCGGTGGCGAAAAGCGCCTCCGCGATGCCGGGCGCGACCACGGCGAGGCTGGTATCGCCGCTGCGGGCGATGCCGGAGAAGGAGTTCATGATGCCCCAGACCGTGCCGAACAGGCCGACGAAGGGGCCGATGGCGCCGATGGTGGCGAGCAGCGGCAGGCCGGGCTCGGCGGCGCGGAAGGCGGCGACCAGCGGGGCGCGCATGGCGTGCTCCATCCGCTCGCGGTACTCGCCGCGGCTCTCGGCGGGGTCGCGGCCCTCATGCCATTCGCGGGCGCCGGCGCGGATCACCTCGGCGGCCAGGCCCTGGTCGGGCGTGACGGCGCCGGAGGCGGCGCCGGCCAGGCGCCGCGCTTCGGCCCTCAGCCGGCGGGTGGCGATGATCTTCTCGATGATGATGGCCCAGCAGGCGATCGAGGCGAGGACGAGCAGCAGCATCACCCCCTTCACGATCGGGTCGGCCTGCATGAACAGGCCGAGGGGCGAGAGGTCATGCGCGGCGGCGGCGTGCGCGAGGTCCGTCGCCGCCTGCCCGCCGCCGGGTGGGGGGGGGATCGCCGCGCCGATGGGGGAGGGGATGGCGGGAGCAGGCATGGCGGGCGCGGCCGGGGCCGCGGGGCTGGCGGGATTCATGCTTACTTCTCCAGCGCCACGCCCTGGGCGCGCGAGCTGACGGCGAGGCGGGCGAGGCAGGCGGCGGGGGCATCGGGGCCGCAGGCCAGCACGTCGTTCAGAAGGATGTGGCCGACGCCGTCGCAGGGCGTGCCGGTCAGGTCGAAGATGCGGGCCATGGTCTTCTCGGCGGGCAGGGGGCCGAGATCGAGGGCGATGCGGCGGTTCACCACCTGGTCCTTGCCGAAGACCACGAGGTCGAGGCGGAGCGGATCGACCGCGGCGCCGGGGTTGCGGACCAGCATCCACACGCGGCAGCCCTCATTGCGGGCTTCCAGCCGGTTCAGCTCGATGCCGACACGAGGGGTCTCGGCGGTGCCTTCCTGGGCAGGGGCCTGGGCAGGGGCCTGGGCAGAAGCCTGGGCCCGGGCGGGAGCCGGGGAGGAGGCCAGGGCCGCGCCGATGGCGAGCGCCGCCGTCAGGAGCATGGTCCGGGGCCGGACGGGGCGGGCGAGGGGCATGTCTCTGCGCGTCCTTGTGTCTCTCCGGTGGCGATCGCGCCGCGTGGCCCGGCAAGCGGGCGTTGCGGCCCGGCGGGGGGCGCCGGAGCCGCGATACGTCAGTCGGAGGCCCAGCGCATATCGCACCCGCGCAGGCGATGCAATGCAGTTGCGAACGATTTGCAGATTTCCGCGCTTCAAACTCCCCGTGATCGCCGCGTGCCGCTCGCAGCCGATGCGGTTCTACCGCGTAGAAACCGCTGCACCGCACAGGAAAGGGGTGGCCGTGTCCGAGCTTCCGAGGATCGACATCCAGGGCGAAAGCGAGCCCGCGGTGGCGCTCGCCCTCCTGCGGATCATCATGGAGTCCTCCAAGGACGGCCAGGAGCATGACCGCGACTGGATCCTCTCGACCTATGCCGACTGCCTCGCGGTGGTGGGCGGAGCGGAGGTTTCCTATGACGAGGACGAGAAGGGCCCGGAGGAGGGTTAGCGCTCCGTAGCTCGGCCCGCCTCCACCTCGCCCGCCTCCACCTCGCCCGCCGCCGCCTTGCCTGCCGCAACGGGCCGGCGCAGCCTTGCGCCTCGAAGGCGGGAGGACGCGGAATGGCCGATGGGGGCGTGGGGTCGGTGACGGGGGCGGGCTTCGCCTCGCTGCGGCCGATGGTGGCGCCGCGGAACGTCGCGGTGATCGGAGCCTCCGACGACCCCACCCGCATCGGCGGCCGGCCGGTGCACAACATGATCCGCCGCGGCTTCGCGGGCGGGCTCTGGCCGGTGAACCCCAAGCGCGACCAAGTGCAGGGGCTGCGGGCCTATCCCGACATCGCTTCCCTGCCCGGGGTGCCGGAGGCGGCGGTGGTGGCCGTGCCCGGGGCGCTGGCCGAGCAGGCGGTGGACGAACTGGGCCGGCGCGGCTGCCGCGCGGTCATCGTCTTCACGGCCGGCTATGCCGAGGTGGACGAGGCCGGCGTTGCGGCGCAGGAGCGGCTGGTCTCCATGGCGCGCGGGCATGGGATGCGGCTGCTGGGGCCGAACTGCCTGGGCCTGTTCAACGCGCCGCTGGGCTATTTCCCCATCTTCACCTCCTCCTTCGACAATGGCTGGCCGGTGGAGCCGCTGGCCGGGCGCGGCCGGGTGGGCATCGCCAGCCAGTCCGGCGCCTATGGCACCCACCTGTTCGGCGCGGCGCGGAACCGGGGCATCGCGACGCCGGTGCTGATCACCACGGGCAACGAGGCCGAGGTGACGCTGGGCGACGTGATCGGCTGGCTGGCCGAGGATGACGGGGTGGAGATCATCGCCGCCTATTCCGAGGGGGTGCGGGAGGGGCCGCGCTTCCTGGCGGCGCTGGAGGCGGCGCGGCGGGCGGGGAAGCCGGTCGTGATGATGAAGGTCGGGCGTTCGGCGCTGGGGGCCCATGCCGCGCGGTCCCACACCGCGAGCATCGCAGGGGATGACGCGGTGACGGGGGTGGTGCTGGAGGAGTTCGGCGTGCACCGCGCCCGCAACACGGAGGAGCTGCTGGACGTCGTCTATGCCGCGACGCCGCGACTCTACCCCGTGCGGAACACGCTCGGGGTGGTCTCCATCTCCGGCGGGGCGGGGGTGATGATCTCGGACGCGGCGGAGGAACTGGGTCTGCCCATGCCGCCCATGCCGGAGGACGCCCAGGCGCGGCTGCGGGCGCTGATCCCGTTCAGCAACCCCTCCAACCCCGTGGACTGCACGGCGCAGGTCTTCAACGACATGTCCATGGTGGGGGCCTTCGCCCGCAGCATGGTGGAGGATGGGGGCTATTCCAGCCTGATTGCCTTCTTCACCCAGGTGGGCGCCTCGCCCACCCTGGCGCCGAAGCTGCGGGCGGAGCTGAACGCCGTGCGGGCGGACCATCCGGACCGGCTGTGGTGCCTCAGCGTCCTCGCCCCGCCGGAGCGGGTGCGGGAATATGAGGCGGACGGCTATCTCGTCTTCGAGGATCCCTCCCGCGCCGTGGTGGCGCTGGCGGCGCAGGGGCGGTTCGGGCAGGCCTTCGCCCGCGCGCCGCGGGCCGGGCTGGAACTGCCGGAGGTGAGCCTGCCCGCCGCCGCGCCGGACGAGGCGGAAGCCAAGCGCATCCTCGCCGCGGCCGGGGTGCCGCCGGTGCCGGAGGCCACGGCGGCCAGCATGGAGGAGGCGGTGGCCGCCGCGCGGGCCATCGGCTTCCCCGTGGTGATGAAGCTGCTTTCCCCGGACATCCTGCACAAGTCGGAGGTCGGCGGGGTGATGCTGGACGTGGCGGACGAAACTGCGGTGCGCGCCAATTACGAGCGCCTGATGTGGAACGCGGCCGAGAACGCCCCCGATGCGCGGGTGACCGGGGTGCTGGTGGCGCGGCAGATCAGCGGCGCGGTGGAGGTGGCGCTGGGCATCACGCGCGACGCGGTCTTCGGGCCGGTGGCGATGGTGGGGCTGGGCGGCGTGTTCATCGAGGTGCTGCGAGACGTGGCGCTGCGGCGCTGCCCCGTGGATGTGGCGGAGGCGGAGGCGATGATCCGCTCCCTCCGCGGCTTTCCGCTGCTGGATGGCGCGCGCGGGCGGCCGCGGGCGGATGTGGCGGCGCTGGCGCGGTCGCTCTCAGCGCTGTCGGCCTTCGCTGTCGCGGCGGGGGAGGCGCTGGCCTCGGTGGATGTGAACCCGGTTCTGGTGCTGCCGGAGGGGCAGGGCGCCTTCGCGGCGGATGCGGTGATCGAGCTGGCCGCGCGGGGGTGAGCGACGTCGCCCGCGCCTGGTGGCGCTTGCGCCACGGGGGGTGGGGGGCGAGAATGCCGGCCGCGTCAAAGTTCCCCGTGTAGGACAACGCCATGAAACGTCGCACCCTTCTCTCCGGCGCCGCCGGCGCCGCCGGCCTGCCCTTCCTGCCGGCCCTGGCCGGGGCCGCGGCTCTTTCCCTGGCGGCGCTTCCCCCGGGATGGCGCCGCTTCGAGATGCGGACCGAGGTGGTGGTGGAGACGGGCGACGAGCCGGCCACCCTCTGGCTGCCGCTGGCTCAGACCGCCGCCGCCTATCAGCAGGCCCTCGACCCTGAGGTGGAGAGCACGGGCAAGGTGGAGCGGCTGCGCGAGGCGCGCTACGGCGCGGAGGTGCTGCGGGTGACCTGGCCTTCGCCCCGGGAGCAGAAAGTCGTGGTGCGGCAGGTGGTGGCGACGCGGTCGCGCGGCGTGGAGGCCGGTGGCCTGAGCGCGGCGGAGCGCGCCTTCTGGACCGCGCCGACCGAGAGCGTGCCCACCGACGGCATCGTGGCCGAGACCGCGCGGCGCATCACCGCCGGGGTGGAGGCGCCGGAGGCGAGGCTGCGCGCCATCTATGACTGGGTGGTGGAGAACACCTTCCGCGACGGCGCGACGCGTGGCTGCGGCACCGGCGATATCAAGACGATGCTGGAGACCGGCTGGTTGGGCGGGAAATGCGCGGACATCAACGCACTGATGACCGGACTTTCGCGCGCCTGCGGCATTCCTGCGCGGGATGTGTACGGCATCCGCGTGGCGCCCTCGGAGCATTCGCGCTCCCTCGGCACGGGCAGCCCGGACATCACCCGCGCGCAGCATTGCCGGACGGAGATGTTCGTCGACGGCCGCGGCTGGGTGCCGGTGGACCCGGCGGACCTGCGCAAGATCGTGCTGGAGGAAGGCGCGCCGCTGGAGAGCGACCATGTGCGCCGCCAGCGTGAGCGGCTGTTCGGGCATTGGGAGATGAACTGGGTGGGCTACAACAGCGCCACCAACATCGCGCTTCCCGGCGCGCCGCGCGCAATGGGCCCGAACTTCCTGATGTATCCCTGCGCCATGACCGCGCGCGGCGAGCAGGACTGCCTGGACCCGGCCAGCTTCCGCTACGCCATCACCGCGCGCGAGCTGGCGGCCTGAACGCCCAGCATGCGAGGCCGGGGACGAGGTTCCCGGCCTCCCGCCATCCCGAAAGGCATCCGTTTTGATCCCCGGCCGTCCCGTCATCGTCTTCGACACCGAAACCACGGGCTGCACGGGCCAGGACCGCGTCGTGTCGCTGGGCGCCGTGCGGCTGGATGCGGCGCTGGAGCCGGAGGGGACGCTGCATCTCGTCTTCTCTCCCGGCATGCCCTGCCATTTCGGCGCCTACCGCGTGCATGGGCTGTCCGATGCCTATCTCGCGCGGCAGCCCGGCTTCGCCGAGCATGCGGAGGAGGTGGCGGAGTTCTTCGGCGGCGCGCTGGGCTGTGCGCATAACTTCTCGTTCGACCGGCGGATGCTGGGCGGCGAGTTCGACCGGCTGGGCATGGCCCGCCCCTGGTCGGGCGAGTTCTGCACCATGCTGGCCTGGCGCCGGCACCGGCCGGGGCGGCGCTCCGGCCTCGCCCATGCCTCCGCCGAGTGCGGGCTGGCGCGGGAGACGGCGCTGCACGGTGCGCTGGAGGATGCCTGGCTGGCGGCGAACATCCTGCGCACGCTGCATGGGATGGCGCCGGTGCCGATGCGCCTGCACGGCTTCACCAACGACCGCATGGCGGAGATGGCGGCGTGAGCGCCTCTCCAGGGGAGAAGGCGGAGCGCTTCCGCGCCCTGCACGAGACGGGCTGCTTCGCCCTGCCCAATGCCTGGGACGCGGGCAGCGCGCGGCTGATGGCGGGGCTCGGCTTCCAGGCCGTCGCCAGCACCTCCGCCGGGCTGGCCTTCATGCTGGGGCGCCGGGATGGCGAGGCGGCGGTTTCGCGCGAGGAGGCGCTGGCCAATGCGCGGGACCTCGTGCGGGCGACGGAGCTGCCGGTCTCGGCCGATCTGGAGGACGGGTTCGGCCCCGCGCCCGAGGATGTGGCGGCGACGGTGGAAGCCGCGATCGGGGCGGGGCTCTGCGGCTGCACCATCGAGGACACCACGGCCGATCCGGCCGCGCCGATCCATGGCTTCGACCGGGCCGTGGCGCGGATCGCGGCCGCGGTGCGGGCGGCGCGGGCCGCGCCGCATCCCTTCATCCTGACCGCCAGGGCCGAGAACTTCCTGCACGGGCGGCCGGACCTGGACGACACGATCCGCCGGCTGGTCGCCTTTGCCGAGGCGGGGGCGGATTGCCTCTATGCCCCGGCCCTGCCGGATGAGGAGGCCATCCGCGCCGTGGTGCGCGCGGTGGCGCCCAGGCCGGTGAACCTGCTGATCGGGCCCCGCGCCGGCGCGGTGCCCCTTTCGCGGCTCGCCGAACTCGGCGTGCGGCGCGTGAGCGTGGGCGGCGCGATCGCCCGCGCGGCCTATGGCGCGGCGCTCGAGGCCGGCCGGGCCTTGCTGGCGGGGGACATGCCCGCGATCGCGGCGCTTCCGCCCTATGATCGGATCGCCGCCCATATGCATTCGGGAGAGAAGCAGCAGTGATCGACAAGATCGTCCGCGACATGGCCGCCGCCATGGAGGGGGTGAAGGATGGCAGCACCGTGCTCGTCGGCGGCTTCGGCGCGGCGGGTCAGCCGGATGACCTAATCGAGGGGCTGATCGAGCAGGGGGCGACGGACCTGACCATCGTCGCCAACAATGCGGGCACGGGCCGCACCGGGCTCGCGCGGCTGATGGAGCTGGGGCGGGTGCGGAAGATCATCTGCTCCTTCCCGCGCAGCGTCGGCTCGGTGGTGTTCGAAGAGCTGTACAAGGCCGGGAAGCTGGAGCTGGAGATTGTGCCGCAGGGCACGCTGGCGGAGCGGATGCGTGCTGCCGGCGCCGGCATCCCCGCCTTCTTCACCCCCACCGCCGCGGGCACGAAGCTGGGCCAGGGCAAGGAGACGCGCGAGTTCGGCGGCCGCCCGCATGTGATGGAGCTGGCGCTGCCGGGCGACGTGGCGCTGGTGGAGGCCTGGGAGGCGGACCGCTGGGGCAACCTCACCTACCGACGCAGCGGGCGGAACTTCAACCCGGTCATGGCGATGGCGGCGAAGCTGACCATCGTGCAGGCGCAGAAGATCGTCGAGCTGGGCGCGATCGAGGGGGAGCGGGTGGTGACGCCCGGCATCTTCGTGGACCGCGTGCTGAATGTGAAGCGCGGCGCCCCCTGGGGCGAAGCCGACGCGGCCTGAGGGAGGAACGACACATGCAACCCTGGTCCCGCACCCAGATGGCCGCCCGCGCCGCGCAGGACATTCCGGACGGCTGGTACTGCAACCTCGGCATCGGCATGCCCACCCTGATCGCCGACCACATCCCCGGCGGGCGCGAGGTGGTGCTGCATTCCGAGAACGGCATCCTCGGCATGGGCCCGGCGCCCGAGAAGGGGCGCGAGGATGCCTGGCTGATCAACGCGGGCAAGCAGCCGGTGACGCTGCATCCCGGCGGCAGCTACTTCCACCACGCCGACAGCTTCGCGATGATCCGCGGCGGGCATATCGACCTGTGCGTGCTCGGTGCCTTCGAGGTGGCGCAGAACGGCGACATCGCGAACTGGGCGACGAGCGAGAACGACACCGCGCCGGCGGTGGGCGGCGCGATGGACCTGGCAGCAGGCGCCAAGCGCGTGTGGGTGATGATGGAGCACACCACCAAGGACGGGCGCCCGAAGCTGGTGGAGGCCTGTTCCTACCCGCTGACGGCGATGAAGGCGGTGACGCGGATCTATACCAACCTGGCCGTGCTGGACGTGACGGCGGAGGGCTTCGCGCTGCGCGACCTCGCCCCGGGCGTGACGCTGGACCATCTGCGCTCCGTCACCGCCGCGCCGCTGCACGACGCGCGCGAGACGGCAGGCGCCTGACGCGCACGAAGGGCAGGCACCGGATATGAGCGACACGACCTCCTCCACCCCCATGCCGGAGGGCATGAACCTGGGCATCGCGCGCGAGGGCGCGGTGCTGACGCTGACGCTGGACTACCCGGCGCGGCGCAACGCCCTGGCGATTCCCCTGCGCCAGCGCATGACCGAGGTGATGGAGGCGGTGCAGGGCGACCCCTCCGTCCGCGCCGTCGTCGTCTATGGCGCCTCCGGCAACTTCTGCTCGGGCGGCGACATCTCGGGCATGGATGTGCGTGACGCCATGTCGGGCGCGGAGCGGATGCGGCGGTCGCACCGGCTGATCCGGCTGCTGGCGGCGGGGAACAAGCCGGTCGTCGCGGCGGTGGAGGGATGGTGCGTGGGCGCCGGCCTCTCCCTCGCCTGTGCCTGCGACCTGGTGGTGGTGGCCGAGGATGCCCGCTTCATGGCCGGCTTCGGCAAGGTGGGGCTGATGGCCGATCTCGGCCTGCCCTTCACCCTGCCGGCGCGCATCGGCGCGGGGCGCGCGCGGCGCATCCTCATGCTGCACGAGCAGCTGACGGCGGCGGAAGCCGAACGTATCGGGCTGGTGGAGGAGGTGGTGCCGCGCGGGCAGACGCTGCACTACGCGCTGATCCGCGCGCGCTTCCTGGCCGAGCAGGCGCCCGCCCCGATGGCGCTGACCAAGGCCATGCTCTCCGCGGGGCTGGATGCGGCGCTGGAGACGGAGCGGCACTTCCAGACCACGCTCTTCCTCTCCGCCGACCACCATGAAGGCCGCGCCGCCTTCATGGAGAAGCGGGAGCCGCGCTTCACCGGGGGGTGAGGGCCGGAGGGCTCCGCCCTCCACCCGCCAAGGGCCTGAGGCCCTTGGAACCCCGTCTGACTGCCGTGGATACCCCGGATCGATGGGGTCTCTGGTCGAGGGTGCTTTTCCTGCCTTTGCAGTCGCCTCGGGTCGATGACCCGAGGCGCACCGTCAGCCGAATGACTCCCACTCGAAGAAAAAGAAGAAGGTGAGGGGGCCGGGAGAGGAAGACTTCCTTCTTCCTCTCCCCGGGACAGACCGCCAGTTATCGCGGATGCGTCGGCGGCACACGCCGCCAGCCCTGGGGTTTCCGCACCTTTTCCCGCATGAAGGTGAGGATGCCGGAGAGGATGATGACCGCGACGCCGAGCGCCATCGTCGCGTCCAGCCCGTCGCCGAAGACGAGGTAGCCGAGCGCGATGGCCCAGAGCATCTGGCTGTATTGCGCGGGGGCGACGAGGCTGGCGGGGATGCGCGCGGAGGCGAGCATCACCAGGATGTTCGCCAGCGCCATCAGCAGCCCGTAGCCGAGCAGCCAGACCCACTGGATCGGGCTCGGCCAGATGAAGTCGGGCAGCATCAGCAGCCCCCCGCCGACGGTCGGGCCGATGAGGCTGGCGCCGTAGAGCGACATGCGGGTTTCGCTCTGGCCAAAGCGGCGCAGGGTGACGACGGTGAGCGCGCCGGAGAGGCCGCCGACCACCGCGCCGAGATGGCCGATGTTGAGCTCCCGGAAGCCCGGCCGCAGCACGATGAGCACGCCGGCGAAGCCCAGCAGCACCGCGCCCCAGCGCCGCCAGCCCACCGGCTCCTTCAGGAAGATGACCGAGAGGATGGTCACGAAGGTCGGCATGAGGAAGAGGAGGGAGAAGGCCTCGGCCATCGAGAGATGGGTGAAGGCCGTCACGCTGCCGACGCTCCCGGTGAGCGCGGCTCCCACCCGCACGAACCACATGCCGCGGTTGCGGGCGCGGAACACATCATCCAGCCGCTCCCCCCGGCGGCGGACCAGGGGCAGGGCCACCACGCCGGACAGGGCGCCGAAGAACACGGCCTCATAGGCGCTGAGCGAGCCGTGCAGCATTTTCACGGAGGCATCGCTGACCGCGTAGGCGGAATACGCCAGGAAGGCGAGCAGGACGCCTTGAGGGGTGGATCGGTTCATGAGGCGTCCGGGCTGGGGCGGCGGGCTGGCTTTTAGCAGCCATGGCGCCTCCGCCCCATGCCCGCGAGTCCGGGTTGGACAAGCGGGGCCGCCGGGTCTGGAATGCGCCCCCATGACCGAGTCCTGGCGCCTGACGGCGAGCGAGATCGCGGAACGCATCCGCAAGCGTGACCTTTCGGCCGAGGAGGTGGCGCGGGATGCGCTGGCCCGGCTGGAGGCGGCGAACCCCGCCATCAATGCCGTGGTGCAGTTCATGCCGGAGGAGGCCCTGGCCGCCGCCCGGGCCGTGGACGCCGCCATCGGCCGCGGGGAGGATCCGGGGCCGCTGGCCGGGGTGCCGGTGACCACCAAGGTGAATGTGGACCAGAAGGGCTTCGCCACCACGAATGGGCTGCGGATCCAGAAGGATCTGGTGGCGCAGGTGGACAACCCGGTGGTCTCGAACCTGCGCAAGGCCGGTGCTGTTATCATCGGGCGCACGAACACGCCGGCCTTCTCGCTGCACTGGGTCACGCGCAATTCGCTGCACGGGCACACGCGGAACCCACGGAACCCCGCACTGACGCCGGGTGGCTCCTCCGGCGGGGCGGGCGCGGCGGTGGCGGCGGGGATCGGGGCCATCGCGCACGGGACCGATATCGGCGGCTCCGTCCGCTATCCCGCCTATGCCTGCGGCGTGCATGGGCTGCGGCCCACCATCGGCCGGGTGCCGGCCTGGAACCCCTCCTCGGCGGAACGTGCGATCGGGGCGCAGCTGATGGCGGTCTCGGGCCCGCTGGCCCGCAGCATCGCGGATATCCGCCTGGCGCTGCGGGCCATGGCCGCGCCGGATGCGCGGGACCCCTGGTGGGTGCCCGCGCCGCTGGAGGGGCCGGCCTTCCCCAGGCGCGCCGCGCTTTGCATTCGGCCCGAGGGGTTGGCGACCACGCCGGCCGTGGAGGAGGCGCTGCGCGCCGCCGGGCGCAAGCTGCAGGATGCCGGCTGGACGGTGGCGGAGACGCCCATCCCGAAGCTGCGCGAGCCGGGGAAGCTGCAGGCCATGCTCTGGCTGGCCGAGAGCCGGCGCGGGCTGAAGAAGGCGCTGGCGGAGGAGAACGACCCGGACGCGAACTTCATCTTCGCGCAGATGGAGCGCCTCTG
Source organism: Muricoccus roseus (assembly GCF_900141905.1). Lineage (GTDB taxonomy): Bacteria > Pseudomonadota > Alphaproteobacteria > Acetobacterales > Acetobacteraceae > Roseomonas > Roseomonas rosea. The sequence continues at coordinate 69,603 of NZ_FQZF01000027.1, forward strand.
CCCCGAACCCGAGATGAACGCCTTCCAGGACGCGTTGCAGGCCCGCGCCGGCTACCTGCGGGAGTGGAGCCTGTTCCTGGAGCGCTATCCCGTCGCGATCATGCCCGTAGCCTCCGAGCCGCCCTTCCCCGACCTGTTCGACCTGCAATCGCCCGAGGCCTTCGATCAGGTGATCGAATCCCTGCTGCCGCAGGTTGGCCTGCCGCTGATGAGCCTGCCCGGGCTGACGGTGACGACCGACCTTTCCGGCCCCGTGCCTATGGGCGTGCAGCTGGTGGCCGGCCGCTACCGGGAGGACATCCTGCTGGAGGCGGGGGCACTGCTGGAGACGGCGATCAGCATCGCGGAGCCGGGCTGAAACCCGCCTTTGGCTGCTGGTCTGTCCCGGGGAGAGGAAGAAGGAATTCTTCCTCTCCCCGGACCCGTCGAAGGCAGTGCCTTCGACCATCATCTTTTTCTAGTAGTTTGGAATCCTTGGGCTGACGGTGCGCCTCGGGTCATCGACCCGAGGCGACTGCAGGGGCCGGAAAAACACCCGTCCACCAGAAACCCCGCCGATCAACGGTATCCACGGCCGTCAGACGGGGCTCCAAGGGCCTCAGGCCCTTGGCGGGTGCAGGGCGGAGCCCGCTCGGCGAAGCCCCGGATAGGTCGGAACCCCGGCATGGCGGTATAAGGCGCTCATGCAAGACGAAGGCGCCCTGGTCCTCTTCTCCGGCGGCCAGGATTCCACGACATGCCTGGCCTGGGCGTTGGAGCGTTTCGGGCGGGTGGAGACGGTGGGTTTCGATTACGGGCAGCGGCACCGGATCGAGCTGGAGTGCCGCCGCACGGTGGCCGAGGGGCTGGGGGCGCTGAAGCCCGAATGGGCGGCGCGGCTGGGCGAGGACCACATGGTCGATCTTGCCTCGCTCGGCGCCATCTCGGAGACATCGCTGACGCGGGACGTGGCGATCGAGATGGAGACGGGCGGGTTGCCCAACACCTTCGTGCCCGGGCGCAACCTCCTCTTCCTCACCTTCGCCGCCGCGCTCGCCTATCGCCGGGGGCTGCGCCACATCATCGCCGGCGTGTGCGAGACGGATTATTCCGGCTACCCGGACTGCCGCGACGACACGATCAAGGCGCTGCAGGTGGCGCTGAACCTGGGCATGGAGCGCCGCTTCGTGCTGCACACGCCGTTGATGTGGATCGACAAGGCCGAGACCTGGCGGCTTTCCCAGCGGCTCGGGGGTGAGGCGCTGGTGCGGCTGATCGTGGAGGACACTCATACCTGCTACCGCGGGGAACGCGGGCCGATGCATCCCTGGGGGCATGGCTGCGGCACCTGCCCGGCCTGCGAGCTGCGGGCGGAGGGATGGCGGGGTTTCGCGGAGGGCGGCGCGTCGCGCCCGGTGTAGCCAATCCGGCCCGGCGGCACGATGTTGGGCCCATCGTTCCTGAGGAGCCCCCCGCATGTCCGATACATCCGACTACGTGCCGCCGAAGGTCTGGACCTGGAACAAGGCCAGCGGCGGCCGGTTCGCGAACATCAACCGCCCCATCGCGGGGCCGACGCATGAGAAGGAGCTTCCGGTCGGCCGCCATCCGCTTCAGCTCTATTCCCTGGCCACGCCCAACGGGGTGAAGGTCACGGTGATGCTCGAGGAGCTGCTGGCGCTCGGCCATGCCGGCGCGGAATACGATGCCTGGCTGATCCGCATCGGCGAGGGCGACCAGTTCGGAAGCGGCTTCGTGGCGGTGAACCCGAATTCCAAGATCCCGGCGCTGATGGACCGGAGCGGTCCGAACCCGGTCCGCGTCTTCGAATCCGGCGCCATCCTCGTCTATCTCGCGGAGAAGTTCGGGGCCTTCCTGCCAACCGAAGGCGCCGCGCGGGCCGAATGCCTGTCCTGGCTGTTCTGGCAGATGGGCAGCGCCCCCTATCTCGGCGGCGGATTCGGCCATTTCTACGCCTATGCCCCGACCAAGATCGAATACGCGATCGACCGCTTCGCCATGGAGGCGAAGCGCCAGCTGGACGTGCTCGACCGCCGGCTGGCCGAGAGCGAATACTTGGCGGGCGCCGAGTACACCATCGCCGATATCGCGGTCTGGCCCTGGTATGGCGGGCTGGTGAAGGGCTGGCTCTACGGTGCGGCCGAGTTCCTGCAGGTGCAGGACTACAAGAACGTCCAGCGCTGGGCGGATGCCATCGGCGCGCGGCCGGCCGTGCGGCGTGGGCGGATGGTCAACCGCGTGACGGGCGACCCCGCGGAGCAGCTGCATGAGCGGCACGACGCCAGCGACTTCGAAACCAGGACCCAGGACAAGCTGGCGGCGGGCTGATACCGGGGGCGGAGGTTCTGACGTTCCGGCGCTTCGCGGAGCAGGGCTCCGCCCTGCACCCGCCAAGGGCCTGAGGCCCTTGGAACCCCGTCTGACTGCCGTGGATACCCTGATCGAAGGGGTCTCTGGTTGAGGGCGTCTCTTCCTGCCTTTGCAGTCGCCTCGGGTCCATGACCCGAGGCGCACCGGCAGCCTTGTGATTCCAAACTTGAAGAAAAAGATGATGGTCGAAGGCACTGCCTTCGACGGGTCCGGGGAGAGGAAGAATTCCTTCTTCCTCTCCCCGGGACAGACCCACCGGCGCACCACCTTCCGGCCCGCTCACCGACGCCGGCGAAGATCCCCGAGGCTCAGCGCCCCCAGCACCTGGGCGAGCCCGAAATAGGTGGCGAGCCCGGCCGCCACATAGACCCCCAGCGCGACGAGCCTTGCGGTGGAGCCCACCGGTTCCGGGATGGCCATGCGCAGCGCGACCAGCACGGCGGTCATGGCGAGCGTGGCGAGGAGCAGGCGCGGCAGGCGGCGGCGCAGGCGGCGGTCCGGGCGCCACTGGTTGCGGCGACGCAGGATCCAGGCCAGGGCGATGACGTTCACCCAGGCCGAGAGGCCGGTGGCGAGCGCGATGCCGACATGGGCGATATAGCGCGTGAGGATGAGGTTGAGGGCCAGGTTCAGCACCACGATGACGATGCTGACCTTCACGGGGGTGGCCGTGTCGCCGCGTGCGAAGAAGCCGGGGACATAGGCCTTCACCAGGATGAAGGCGGGCAGGCCCAGCGCATAGACCGTGAGGGCGGCGGAGGTGGCGGCCGCCTCCAGCTCCCCGAAGGCGCCGCGCATGAAGAGGGCGGAGATAATGGGCCAGGCGAGCACGGCCTGGGCGGCGGCGGCGGGCAGGGCGAGGGCGAGGGAGAGTTCCAGCGCCCGGTTCATGGTGCGGTGGGCCGAGAGCGGCTTGCCGCCGCGCAGCTGCTTCACCAGCAGCGGCAGCATGGCCGTGCCGATGGCGGCGCCGATGACGCCGAGCGGAAGCTGGCCGATGCGGTCCGCGTAGTACAGGTAGGAAACGGCGCCCGCGGGCAGCAGCGAGGCGATGATGACATCCACCGCCAGGTTGAGCTGCGTCACCCCCGCCCCGACCAGCCCGGGGCCCATGCGGCGCAGCACCAGCCGCACGGCGGGCGTGAGGCGGGGGCGGGAGACGATGCGCAGCGGCATGCCGGCGCGGGCGGCCGCGATCCAGACGAGGAGCAACTGCGCCACGCCCGAGAGGGTGATGCCCCAGGCCAGGGCATGGCCCGGCGTGGCGACGAAGGGCGTGAGCGCGAAGAGCGCGGCCATGGAGAGAAGGTTGAACAGCACCGGCGCGCCAGCGGCGGCGGCGAAGCGGTCCAGCCCGTTCAGCACGCCGGAGATGAGGGCCGTGAGGCAGATGAAGACGAGATAGGGAAAGGTGATCCGCGTCATCTCGACGGCGAGTCCGAAGCGGATGGGCTCGTCGGTGAAGCCGGGCGCCAGCACATGCAGCACCTGCGGCATGAAGACCATGCCGAGCGCGGCGAGCAGCGTCAGCCACAGCGTCATCAGCGTAGACATGCGCTCGGCCAGCGCGCGGGCCTGGGCCCGGCCGTCGAGGGTGAGGGTGGACGCGAAGGCGGGGACGAAAGCGGCGTTGAACGCGCCTTCGCCGAAGAGCCGCCGGAACAGGTTCGGCAGCTTGAGCGCGATGAAGAAGGCATCCGCGATCGGGCCGGCGCCGAGGCTGGCCGCGATCAGCATGTCCCGGAGGAAGCCGAGCACGCGGCTGGCCATGGTCCAGCCGCCGACCGTGAGGATGCCCTTGAGCACGGAGCGGGCGGCTCAGCGCGGGGGCAGGAAGCCGACGAGCTCCTCCGCCTTCGCGACGATCGGCTCCGCGATGGCGCGCGCCCGGTCCGCGCCACGGCGGAGCAGGGCGTCCACCGCGCCCGGATCGGCCAGCAGGCGCTGCGCTTCCGAGGCGATGGGGGAGAGATGCGCCACCAGCGCATCCGCCAGCACGCCCTTGAAGCTGCCGAAGCCCTGGCCGCCATATTCGCGCAGCACCGCCTCGGGCGTCGTATCCGTGATGGCGGCGAGGATGCCGACGAGGTTGCGCGCCTCCGGCCGGCCTTCCAGCCCCTGCATCTCGGAGGGCAGGGGCTCCGGGTCGGTCTTCGCGCGGCGGATCTTGAGCGCGATGGTGTCGGCGTCGTCGTTCAGGTTGATGCGCGACTGGTCGGAGGGGTCCGACTTGCTCATCTTCTTCGTGCCGTCGCGGAGCGACATCACGCGGGCGGCGACGCCCATGATGTGGGCGTCGATATGCGGGAAGAACTCCACGCCGTAGTCGTGGTTGAACTTCTCGGCGATGTCGTTCGCCAGCTCCAGGTGCTGCTTCTGGTCCTCGCCCACGGGCACGCGGGTGGCGTGGTAGGCGTGGATGTCGGCGGCCATGAGGTTCGGATAGACATAGAGGCCGGCGCCGGCGTTCTCGCGGTCCTTGCCGGCCTTGTCCTTGAACTGGGTCATGCGGTTGAGCCAGCCGATGCGGGCCACGCAATTGAAGATCCAGGCCAGGCGCGTGTGGGCATGCACATGGGACTGGACGAAGAGGATGCAGCGCTCCGGGTCCAGCCCGCAGGCGAGGAGGGCGGCCGCCATGTCGCGCGTCTGCCGCGTCAGCTCCTTCGGGTCCTGCCACATGGTGATGGCGTGCTGGTCCACCACGCAGAAGATGCTCTCATGCGTGTCCTGCATCGGCACCCAGTTGCGGATGGCGCCCAGGTAGTTGCCGAGGGTGGGGACGCCGGAGGGCTGGATGCCCGAGAAGACGCGCTGGGACATGGGGAGGGAATGCTCCTGGCCGGCCGGCGGTTGGAGCGCCGGGGGCTCTTCGTGGCGGGGGGTGGGGTGTCCCGCCGCGGGAGGACGGCGTCAAGCCGCCCTGGCCCGGAGCCGGGACCGCCTCAGGCGTGCGCCGGCTCGCGCATGGCGATTGTGTCGAGGAGGGTGCGCCGGTCGACGGGCTTGGTGACATGTCCGTCCATGCCGGCGCGGAGGCATTCGGCGATCTGGTCGGGCATGGCGCTGGCGGTGACGGCGAGGATGCG
>NZ_FQZF01000038.1 GCF_900141905.1 Muricoccus roseus
TGCATCTGCTCCATCAGCTGCCGCTCGGAGCGGACCGAGAACAGGATCTGGATCAGGCTCGCTCGGATCAGCCGCTCGGGCGCAATCGAGGGGCGGCCGAAGTCGGTGTAAAGCACCTCGAAATCGGCATCCAGGCTGGCCAGCGCCTCGTTCACCACCTGCCGGATCTTGCGCAGGGGATGCCGCGCCGGGATGCGCGCCTCAAGATCGACGTAGCTGAACAGCGACCCGCTCGTCTCGTCCGTCCCCCGCATCATCAACCCCGCGGTTGCCCTGCGGAGGTGAATCATGTTCCTCAAATCGCGTCGAGGGCCGACTTCTTCAGCAACCTGTTAATGAAGCTTAGTTACCCCGCAGAGGTACTGACCGTCGGAAGTCTGCTCGACGAGAAAGATGTCCAAAGAAAGTTGTTTGCGGCATATAGGCACTTTGTTGAGAACGGACATATAGAGGAATGAACGCGCGCGTTGTTTTGGCTGCCCTGCCGCACCTATACGGGAGGTATGCCAGAATCGTGCTTGCTTTATTGCTGGGTACTCTGGGCGGTGCATCTCTGAATCACGATTTCTACAATTCAGCGACCTCGGAGATTGTGGCGCTGCTGGCGCTGCTCATGGCTGGAGTGCTGCCAACTGCCATCCTTACTGCGACAATCTTGCGTGCGGGCGGGTTGTCGGTCAAGAAAATTGGACAGGTCCGAGATGCACTTCTCTTTCAATTGAGAATTTGGGCTGCCCTTTTTGGGCTTTCTTTTTCTGCATGCGGTCTTCTTATACTAGGGAAACTGCTGAACTGGTCCCTAGATGTGCCAAATTTGAACGTAGCTGGTCTCACCATTGACAGCTTTAGCCTTATCCCGCTGCTCAACGCTGTTGTTAGCAGTTTTCTCGTCCTTTTGATATTAAGATCAATGACTATATTTAAAGGTTTGAGGTCACTTGTAGTGATGTCCTCGGAAATTGCTGTCAGTGAGGCGCAAATCAGAGTCGGCGGTAAGTTTGACCGGGTTGAGGACACGATTGAGGCTGCAGCATCACGTCCCGGGTTCGGCCGTCAGATCGATCTTTGATGTCCCGAAACTGGTTCAGTCGGATCGATGCGGGTCCAGGGGCCTCAGGCTCCTGGCGGTTGGGGGTATCGGGGGAAGGCAGAGCCTTCCACCGGGCCACATGAGCTAGGCTAGCCGGGTTCCACAGCGCCGGTCACCCGACCGGCAGCGCATCCAGCGTGCGGGTGAGCCGGTCCAGGTCCTGGGGGCGGGACAGGCGGTGGTCGGCGTCCTTGATGAGGGTGAGGGTGACGTCGGGGCCGGGGAGGGCTTCGACGATGCGGAGGGCGTGCTGCCAGGGGACGTCGGGGTCTTCCATGCCCTGGAGGAGGCGGACGGGGCCTTCGTAGGGGATGGGGCCGGGGAGGAGGAGGTGGTTCCGGCCTTCGGTGAGGAGGCGGAGGGTGATGGGGATGGGGGCCCCGTACTGGGAGGGGCGGCGGAGGACGCCGTCGCGGGCGAGGGTTTCGCGGTCGGCGGCGGTGAATTCGGCGGGCATGAGGGTTTCGGTGAAGTCCGGCGCGGCGGCGAGGCCGATGACGGCGCGGATGCGGGCGGTGCCCCAGCGGCGGGCGAGGAGGAGGGCGATCCAGCCGCCCATGGAGGAGCCGACGAGGATCAGGGGGCCGGGGGCGCCATCCTTTGTTGTGACGGCTTCGATGACCTGGGCGGCGTCCTCGGCCCAGGCGCCGATGGTGCCCTGTTCGAAGTCGCCGCCTGAGATGCCGTGGCCGGAATAGTCCAGGCGCAGGAAGGGGCGGTTGGTGCGGGCGCAGTGGTCGCGGAGGTGGAGGGCCTTGGAGCCCTCCATGTCCGAGCGGAAGCCGCCGAGGAAGACGGTGGTGGGGGTTTGGGAGGCGGGGGAGCCGGGGAGGGCGGCGTAGGCGAGGGCCACGCCGTCCGGGCGGGTGAGGGTGCCGCGGATCTCGTTCATGGGGGGCGGCCTAGCCCCGGGGGTGGCTTCGGCACAAGCGGGGCGGGTGGTGGGTGATTCCTCTCTGTGCGGTCTTGGCGCGGGTGATGCTGCTGGCCGGGAGGGGGGGCGGTGGCGTGGGCGGGGGCGGCTGGCGGCCGGTGATGGGCCGCGTGGGAGCGTGGGGCCGGGTGACGGGGCGGGGCTGGTTCTGTAAGGGCGGGTTCCATGCCCATTCCGCCGCCTCCCGTCCTGCAGGTGCTGCCCGCCCTGGGCCAGGGGGGGGTGGAGCGCGGGACGGTCGAGATCGCGCGCTCGCTGGTGGAGGCGGGGGGGCGGGCGGTCGTTGCCTCGGCGGGTGGGCCGATGGTGGCGGAGCTGGAGGCGGCGGGGGCGCGGCATGTGGTGTTGCCGCTGGACCGGAAGAGTCCTTCGGCGCTGGTGGCGAATGCCGGGGCCCTGGCGCGGCTGGCGCGGGAGGAGGGGGTGGCGATCATTCATGCGCGGAGCCGGTTTCCGGCCTGGTCGGCGCTGATGGCGGCGCGCCGGGCGGGGGTGCATTTCGTCACCACCTATCACGGCAGCTACAATGAGGGTTTTCCGGGGAAGCGGTTCTACAACTCCGTGATGGCGCGGGGCGAGCGGGTGATCGCGATCAGCGAGCATATCGCGGCGCTGGTGCGGGAGCGGCATGGGGTGCCGGCGGAGCGGCTGCGGGTGATTCCGCGGGGCGTGGATCCGGTGCGCTTCGATCCGGCGGCCGTGGAGGCGGCGCGGGTGGAGGGGTTGCGGCGGGGCTGGGGTTTGCCGGAGGGGCGGCCGGTTCTGCTGTTGCCGGCGCGGCTGACGCGGTGGAAGGGGCAGGCGGTGCTGCTGCGGGCGGTGGCGCTGCTGGAGGAGCCTCGGCCGGTGGTGGTTTTCGCGGGGGATGCGCAGGGGCGGGAGGCGTATCGGGCGGAGTTGGAGGCGCTGGCGGTGGAGAGCGGCGTCGTGCTGCGTCTGGCCGGCGCGGTGGCGGATATGCCGGCGGCGCTGGCGCTGGCCGATGTCGTTGTTCATGCCAGCACGGATGCGGAGGCTTTCGGGCGGACGGTGATCGAGGCGCAGGCGATGGGGCGGCCGGTGATCGCCTCCGATCTCGGGGCGCCGCGGGAGACGGTGGAGGAGGGGGTGACGGGGTGGCGCGTGGCGCCCGGCGATCCGGCGGCGCTGGCGCGGGCCATTTCCCATGCGCTGGCGCAGCCCGCCGCCGCGCGGGTGGCGATGGGGGAGGCCGCGCGGGCGGCGGTGCTGGCGCGCTACACCACGCGTGCGATGCAGGAGGCGACGCTGGCGCTGTATCGGGAGGTGGCGGGGTGAGCGGGCGCATTCTTGTCATCAAGCTCGCGGCGCTCGGGGATTTCGTGCAGGCCTTCGGGCCGTTCGCCGCCATTCGCGCGCATCATCCGGGGGCGGAGATCACGCTGCTGACGACGCCGCCCTTCGCGGAGCTGGGGCGGCGCAGCCCGTGGTTCGACCGGGTTTGGGAGAATGGGCGGCCGCCCAGCACGGATGTCGCGGGGTTGTTCGTGCTGGCGCGGCGGTTGCGCGCGGGGCGGTTCGACCGGGTTTATGACCTGCAGACCTCGTCGCGGTCCTCGCGCTACCGGCTCTTTGTCGGGGGGGGCGCGGAGTGGTCGGGGATCGCGCGGGGGGCGAGCCATCCGCATGCCAACCCTGGGCGCGACCGGATGCATACGGTGGAGCGGCAGCGGGACCAGTTGCGGATGGCCGGGATCACGGAATTTCCGGTGCCGGAGCTTTCGTGGCTGGAGGCGGATCTTTCCGGCTTTTCGCTGCCGCCGCGCTTTGCCCTGCTGATCCCCGGGGCGAGCCCGGCGCGGCCGGGCAAGCGCTGGCCGGGCTTTCCGGCTCTGGCCGCGCGGCTGGGGATACCGGCGGTGGTGGCGGGCGGGGCGGGGGAGGCGGGGCTGGCCGGGGCCATCCGTGCCGCGGCGCCGGATGCGCTGGACCTGACGGGGCGGACCACCCTGTTCCAGCTGGCGGCGATCGCGCGGCGCGCGGCGGTGGCGGTGGGGAATGACACGGGGCCGACCCATCTCGCCGCCGCGGCCGGCTGCCCGACGCTGGCGCTGTTCGGGGAGGAGAGCGATCCGGCCCTTTGTGCCCCGCGCGGCGGGGCGGTGGAGGTTTTGCGCCACGCCCCGCTGGCCGCGCTGCCGCCCGATCCGGTGGCAGAATCGGCCCTTCGCCTCGCACGGATGCCGCGATAGGGGGCAGGCGCGGGCGGGGAGGGCCCGATGGGGCGGTGCTGCGCCCTTGCGCCCGGACTGCGCTGGTGCCGATGATGCCGGCGGAATCGCAGCTACCGCAGCGGAGCAGGGCACATGGTCTTCACCCGTCGGAACCTTCTGGCGGCCAGCGCCGCCGGTGCCGCTGGCCTCGGGGGGGCGGGCGCGGCCCGCGCGCAGGGGGCGCGCTGGGGCTTCGCCACCCCGTATCAGGACACGAACTTCCACACGAAGAACGTCCGGGCCTTCGTCGAGGACGTGCAGAAGGCGACCAACGGGGCGCTGCAGATCCAGCTGCACACCAATGGCTCGCTGCTGCCCATGCCGCAGATCAAGCGGGGGGTGCAGCAGGGGCAGGTGCAGCTCGGCGAGATCCTCATCTCGGCCTATGGCAACGAGGATCCGTTCTTCGAGGTGGACGGCGTGCCGCTGCTGGCGCCGAGCTTCGAGGCCTCGGTGAAGCTGGCGCAGCTCGCGCGGCCCTATATCGAGGCGCGGTTCCAGCGCACCGGCCTTTCGATCCTGTACAACGTGCCCTGGCCTCCGGGCGGCTTCTACAGCAACGCGCGGATCGACAGCCTCGACGCGCTGCGCGGGACGCGGTTCCGTACCTTCAACACCATGACCAACCGCTTCGCCGCGCTGGTCGGTGCGAACCCGACGCTGGTGCAGGCCAGCGAGGTGCCACAGGCCTTTGCCACGGGCGTGATCAACGGGATGGTGACCAGCGCCGCGACGGGCGTGGACACTCAGGCCTGGGACTACTGCAAGGTCTTCACCCCCGTGAACTTCACCTACACGAACAACATCGTCTTCGTGCGCCGGCGCGATTTCGAGGCGCTGCCGGCGGCGCAGCGGACCGCCGTGCAGGAGGCCGCGCAGGCGGCCCAGGCGCGGGGGCTCGAGATGTCCCGCGCGGCGGAGAAGGAGGCGCAGGACACGCTGGCCGCGCGTGGCCTGAAGATCGAGCAGCCGAGCCAGGCGCTGAGGGACGGGCTTTCCCGGATCAGCGCGACGATGACGGAGGAATGGGCCGCGAAGGCGGGCGAGGACGGGAAGAAGCTGGTCGAGTCCTATCGCGCCGGCTGAGCGCGGGGCGGTGATCAGGCGGGGGCTGGACGCCCTTTACGCGGGTGGCGCGGTGCTGGCCGCGCTCTCCCTGTTCGGCATCTTCCTGGTGATGGTGGCGCAGATGGGGCTGCGCTTCCTTGGCATGCACTTTCCCGGTTCGGACGACATCAGCGCCTATCTCTGCGTGGCGACCACCTTCCTTGCCCTCGCCCTGACGTTCCGCAGGGGTGAGCTGATCCGGGTGGGGCTGCTGATCGAGCATGTGCCGCCGGGCGCGCGGCGGGGGATGGAGATCCTGGCCCTGAGCCTGGCAGCGGTGGCTTGCGCCTATGCGATCTGGTGGATGGTGGACGATGTCCTGTTCTCGCTGGAGATCGAGGATGTCGCGCAGGGGGAGTTGCCGATCCCGCTGTGGATCCCGAAGCTGACCATGCCGATTGGCGCGGGCCTTCTGCTGGTGGCGGTGCTGGACGAGCTGGTGACGGTGCTGCGCCGGGGCAAGCCGAGCTACGTGCTCGCCGCCGAGGCGCGGGCCGCGCGCGGCGATTATTCGGTCGAGGGCTAGGCGGATGGGACTGCTTGAACTCTCCGCGCTGCTCTTCCTGCTGCTCGTCCTGTTCCTGGCCGGCGGGCTCTGGATCGGGATGAGCCTCGCGGCGGCGGGTTTCGTGGCCATCGTCTTCGTGCATCCGCAGCCCGGAACCTTCCTCGCCACCTCCTTCTGGGAGGCGACGGGGTCCTGGACGCTCGCGGCGCTGCCGATGTTCGTCTGGATGGGGGAGATCCTGTTCCGCACGAAGCTCTCGGAGGAGCTGTTCAACGGGCTCTCGCCATGGGTCAGGCGCATTCCCGGGCGGTTGCTGCATGTGAACATCCTGGCCTGCGGCATCTTCGGCGCGGTTTCCGGCTCCTCCGCCGCGACCTGTGCGACGGTGTCGAAGATCGCGCTGCCGGAGTTGAGCCGGCGCGGCTACGACCAGGACGTGGCGATCGGCAGCCTCGCGACCTCGGGCACGCTGGGGATCCTCATCCCGCCCTCGATCATCATGGTCGTCTATGCCGTTTCGGCGGAGGTCTCGATCATCCGCATCTTCCTCGCGGGGTGCGTGCCCGGGTTGGTGGTGATGGGGCTGTTCAGCCTCTACATCATCGTCTGGGCGCTGCTGAACCCGAGGAAGCAGCCGCCGCCCGAGCCGCGCATGAGCCTGGCGGAGAAGCTGCGAAGCTCGACGCAGCTGATTCCCTGCGCGCTGCTCATCCTCGCCGTCATCGGCTCCATGATCCTGGGCTGGGCGACGGCGACGGAGGCCGCGGGGTTTGGCGTGCTGGGCTCCCTCGCGCTTGCGGCCGCCACGGGATGCCTGAGCTGGACGAACTTCCGGGACAGCCTGGCTGGCGCGACGCGGCTGTCCTGCATGATCATGTTCATCCTGGCGGGCGCGGCCTATCTGACGAAGGCGATGGCGCTGACGGGCATTCCCACGGCGCTGGCGGCCGGCGTCGCGTCGCTGGGCCTCGGGCCGTTCGGGCTGATCGCGATGCTGACGGTGATCTACATCCTTCTCGGCACGGCGCTGGACGGCGTTTCGATGATCGTGCTCACGACCTCGATCGTCGTGCCCATGGTGCAGCAGGCCGGGTTCGATCTCGTCTGGTTCGGAATCTTCATCGTTCTGCTGGTCGAGATCGCGCAGGTGACGCCGCCCGTGGGGTTCAACCTCTTCGTCATGCAGGCGCAGACAGGAAGGGAGCAGACGGCGGTGGCATGGGCTTCGCTGCCCTTCTTCATGATGCTCGTGGTCGCGGTGGCGGTCATCACCATCTGGCCGCCGATCGCGACCTGGCTGCCGGACGTGCTGCTGAACCGCTGACGGCGGCGGGCTGAATCGCTGACGGCGGCGGGCTGAATCGCGAAGCGCCGCCGGGGATCCGGCGGCGCCCGCAACGACGAGGCGGTCAGGGACCGCCCGGCCTTACATGACCGGGCGCAGGGTCCCGTCGGCGCCGCGCTCATAGACGGCGCCGCCGCCGAGATAGGCGCGGTCGGAGGGCGCGGTGGCCGCGGCGCGGCGCTGGCGCATGTCGCGGCGCACCGCCTGGCGGTTGCCCCGCATGTGGCGGTAGGGGCGCGCCGAGGTGGTGGAGGAGGCGGCGCCGGAGCCGGAATAGGCGGTGCGGCCGGCCGGGGCGAGATTGCCGGACTCGACGGGGCCGCGGGCGGTGGAGCCGCCGGGCAGGGGCGCGCCGGGCGGGATCATGTCGCTCTGCGCCTGGGCATGCGCGACCGAGCCGGCGCCGATGATCGCCGTGAAGGCGCAGGCGGCGGCGAGAAGCGCGAACTTGCGGGACATCGAGGTCTCCTGTTTGGGTCGATCCCGCTGATCGGCCCGGCGGGCCGACATGCGGATCGGAAGCGCAACGTGGCCGTCGCGCATCGGTTTCGGCGCCGCATGCGCTCTCCTCGTCCCGGCGGGGCAACCCTGCTCGCGCGGCTTCGTTGCGGCAGGCATGTGGCAAGCCGTCAAAGCCTTCCTTCGCTCCTGGGGCCTCGTGCTCGTGGCGACCATCATCGGCCTGGTGATCGCCTGGCGATTCGTCTCGCCCGCGCCGCCGGACACGGTGCGCTTCGCGGTCTCCGCCAATCCGGAAAGCGCCTATGCGCGGGCGGTGGAGCAGTACGCCAAGGAGCTGGAGGCCGAGGACTTCAAGGTGGAGCGCGTGCCGACGCAGGGCTCGGCCGAGAATGTGCGGCTGCTGCGCGAGGGGCGCGTGGACCTCGCGCTGGTTCAGGGCGGCGTGCCGGGGGCGGTGGGCAAGGAACGCCTCGTCACGCTCGGGCAGGTCTTCTACGAGCCGGCCTGGGTCTTCGTGCGGCGGCGCCAGGAGGGGGGCAGCCCCGTGCAGGCGCTGCGCGGGCAGGCCGTTGCCGTCGGGCCGGAAGGCAGCGGGACGCGGATCCTTGCCCTCGCGCTGCTGCAGGCGAACGGGCTTGGCGCGGATGCCATCCAGCCCGTGCCCCTGGCGGGGAACGAGGCGGCGGAGGCGCTGGTGCAGGGCCAGATCCAGGCGGTCGTGCTGGTCGCGGCGCAGCCGAACGAGGCGATCAACCGGCTGATCCGGACGGAGGGGGTGGAGCTGCTGAACTTCGCCAGCCGCGCCGATGCCTATGCCGTGCATCTTCCCTATCTCACGCCGGTGCGGCTGCCCAATGGCAGCATCAGCCTGGCCGAGGACCTGCCGCGCGGCGACGTGACGCTGATGGCGCCGGCGGCCTCGCTTCTCGCGCGGGACGACCTGAACCCGCAGGTTGCCGCGCTGATGATGCGCATCCTGCGCGACACTCATAAGGCGCGCAGCCTCTTCGCGGCCGAGGGCCGCTTTCCCTCCGGGCTTGGGCATGAGGTGCCGTTGCAGGCGGATGCCGCGCGCTTCTACGAGAAGGGCGTTTCCTTCCTGCAGACCTATCTGCCCTTCTGGCTGGCGGTGACGGTGGAGCGGCTCTGGGTGCTGCTGATCCCGCTGGTGACGCTGCTGCTGCCGCTCGCCCGCATCGCGCCGCCCATCTACACCTGGCAGATCGAGCGGCAGCTCTGGAATATCTACAACAAGGTCCGTACGGTGGACGAGGAGAGCGCGAAGGGCCTGTCGATGCAGACCGCCGCGAAGCTGGACGCGCTCGACAAGGAAGCCGCCGAGCTCAAGCTGCCTGACAGCTATGCCGACCGTATCTATGAGCTGCGGCGGCACATTGCCTGGCTTCGGCGGAAGAAGACGGAGCTCGCCTGACCATGGAACTACCGATCCGCAAGCCCGGCTGGCTGGGTGACTTCAAGGCCTTCATCGCCCGAGGCAACGTGATCGACCTCGCGGTCGGCGTGGTCATCGGCGCGGCCTTCACGGCCATCGTCAACAGCCTGGTCGAGGATCTGCTGAACCCGCTGATCGGCCTGCTGGTCGGCGGGATCGACTTCTCCAACCTGTTCGTCGTGCTCGCGGGCGAACGCGGGCCTTCGCTGGATGCCACGCGCCAGTCCGGCGCGGCCGTCATCGCGGTCGGTCAGTTCATCAATGCGGTGATCAAGTTCGTCATCGTCGCCTTCGCGGTGTTCTGGCTCGTCCGGCTCGTGCATCGGCTGCATGCCGCGCCGAAGAAGGACGAGGGGCCGACGCGCGAGCAGTTGCTGCTGCAGGAGATCCGGGACGAGCTGCGGGCGGCCCGCCAGGGCAGGGACGGGGCCAGGGAAGGGGGCGGGGAGGTTGTCCCGCCCCTGCCGCGGCCCGGACCGAGCCTCTAGAAGGCGACCCGCCCGAAGACGGCGTGCAGCAGGGCGAAGAGGACTCCGCCCGCCAGGGCGCCGACGATGGTGCCGTTGATCCGCACATATTGCAGGTCCCGGCCGACGCGCAGCTCGATCTTCTCCACCACGGTCGCCGTGTCCCAGCCGGCCACCACCTCGGCGATGAAGCCGGCGATGCGGCCCTGGGCGGCGGGCAGCACGGTGAGCAGCGTGCTTTCGATGAAGCGGTCCACCCGGGCGCGCGCGGCTTCGTCCTGTTCCAGCAGGTCGCCGAGGTTGCGGAGGAAGCCGGCGATGAGGGTGACGGTGCGTCCTTCGGGCCGCGCCGCATCGGCTTCCAGCGCCGCGCGCAGGCGGGCCCAGGCATCCAGCAGCCAGGTGGAGACGGCGGGATGGGCGAGCGCGCCGCGGAGGGCGGCGCCGATCGCCTCGGCCCGGGCGGGGTCGGTCTCCAGCTTGTCGATCTCGGCTTCCACCCAGGCCTCGAAGGCGGCGCGGAGTTCGCTGTCGCCGGGTTCCATCTTGTCCAGCTCGGCGTTCAGGGCGGACAGCACGCGGCGGGCGACGGCGGCGCCGGCGACCCAGCCGACCAGCGCGCCGCCTTCGGCCCGGACGCGCTGGGAGATGGCGGATTTGAGGCTTTCCTCCTTCGCCGCCACCACGGCCTTGAGCTGGGAGAGGGCGAGGCCGAAGACCTCCTGGTGGCGCCCGCCCTGGACGAGCAGGCGGAGCGCGCGGGCGACCATGCGGGCGGCGGCCGGGCCCGAGACCATGCGCGGGAGCAGGCGCAGCAGCATGCGGCGGGCGCGCGCATCCTCGAGGCTGCGGAGGATGCGGGGGAGGGAGGCGGCCAGGGCCTCGGCGGCCGGGCGCACCCGCTCGGGGTCCGAGAGGAAGCGGCGGAGCAGGGCGGGGGCGTCGATCCGGCCGGCGACGCGGCGCACCTCCGCCTCGGTCAGCACATGGTTGGCGACGAAGCGGCCGAGGCCCTGGCCGAGGCGGGCCTTCTGCTGCGGGATGATGGCGGTGTGGGGGATGGGCAGGCCGAGGGGGTGGCGGAACAGGGCCGTGACGGCGAACCAGTCGGCCAGGCCGCCAACCAGCCCGGCCTTGGCGGAGGCCTGGAGGAGGTCGGTCCAGTAACCCGGGGGCAGGGCGTAGGAGCCGAGCGTGACGCCGGCCATTCCCGCCAGGAGGCCGGTGGCGAGGGCCTTGTGGCGGTTGAGGCGGGTGCGGAGCTCGGCTTCGTCGCTGCGGGGGGGCGCGGGAAGGGGGGGCGAAGGCGGGGGGGGCATGTCCATCGTGGCGGGGAGAGTGGCGATGCGGACGTGGCTTCTCCAGGCCCCGGGCGTTGAAGCGGCATCCCTCCCGGCGTATGTTATGTCGTAACACCATGACCCGACCGACCCAGAACAGCCCCCGGCGCTGGCGCCTCGACGACCCGCTGGCCCTTTCGGCCGGGGCGCTGCCGCGCCTGGGCTGGGCCCTGGCGGTGTCCGTGCTGCTGTGGGGTGCGGTGGCCTGGGCGCTTTCGGCATGAGCGGCGCGATCCGCCTGCGCGACGTGACGCTGTCGCATGACCGGCACCCGGCGGTGCATCACCTTTCCGGGGAGTTCGCGGCGGGGAGCCTGACGGCGATCGTCGGGCCGAACGGGGCGGGCAAGACCACGCTGCTGCGGGCCATTGCCGGGCTGCATCCGGTGGATGAGGGGCGGATCGAGCGGCCTGTGGAGCGGATCGCGCTGCTGCCGCAGATGTCGGCGCTGGACCGGGGCTTTCCGATTTCCTGCCTGGATGTCGCGATGCTCGGGCATTGGC
Organism: Muricoccus roseus; assembly: GCF_900141905.1. Classification (GTDB taxonomy): domain Bacteria; phylum Pseudomonadota; class Alphaproteobacteria; order Acetobacterales; family Acetobacteraceae; genus Roseomonas; species Roseomonas rosea. The sequence continues at coordinate 11,441 of NZ_FQZF01000038.1, forward strand.
GGCGCTGCGGCGCGTTCGGGGCCATCGGCCCGGGCGGGCGGGACGGAGCCGAGGCGGCGCTGGAGGCGGTGGGGCTTGGCGGCTTCGCGCGGCGGCCGGTGGGCAGCCTTTCGGCCGGGCAGTTCCAGCGGCTGCTCTTCGCCCGGCTGCTGGTGCAGGACGCGCCGGTGATCCTGCTCGACGAGCCGTTCAACGCGGTGGATGCCCGGACCGCGGCCGACCTGCTGCGGCTGGTGCGGGAGTGGCATGGGCAGGGCCGCACCGTGGTGGCCGTGCTGCATGACCTGGAGCTGGTGCGGCGGGAGTTCCCGGAGACGCTTCTCCTGGCCCGGGATCCCGTGGCCTGGGGGGCGACGGAGGGGGCGCTGGCCGCTTCCAACCGCATGCGGGCCCGGATGATGTCGGAGGGCTGGGACGACGCGGCCGCCGCCTGCGAACGCGCTGCCTGATCCCTTGCCTTACGACCTGCTGATCGCCCCCTTCGCCGAGTTCGGCTTTCTTCGCCGTGCGCTGGTGGGCTGCCTTGTCCTCTCCGTGGCCGCGCCGCCGCTGGGGGTGTTCCTCATGCTGCGGCGGATGAGCCTGACGGCGGATGTGCTGGCGCATGGCATCCTGCCCGGGGTGGCGGCGGGGTTCATCCTGGCGGGGCTTTCGGTCACGGCCATGTCGCTGGGCGGGCTGGTGGCGGGGCTGGTGGTGACGCTGGGGGCGGGGGCGATTTCGCGCGCCACCGGCGGGCGGGAGGATTCGGCGCTGGCCGCGCTCTATCTCGTCGCGCTGGCGCTGGGCGTGACGATGGTTTCGGCCTCGGCGGGGTCAGTGGAGCTGACGCATCTCCTGTTCGGCAGCGTGCTGGGGGTGGACGACCCCGCGCTGCTGATGATGGCTGGGGTTTCGACCCTCACTCTCCTCACCCTCGCCTTTGCCTGGCGCCCGCTGGTGCTGGAATGCTTCGACCCCTCCTTCGCCGCGGCGGAGGGGGCGCGGGGCGGGGTGTGGCATCTGCTCTTCATGGCGCTGGTGGTGCTGAACGTGCTGGCGGCCTTCCAGGCGCTGGGCACGATGATGGCGGTGGGGCTGATGATGCTTCCCGCCGTCGCGGCGCGGCACTGGGCGCGGGGGGTGGGCGGCATGGTCTATGCCGCCGTGGGCATCGCCATGCTGGCCTCGGCGGCGGGGATCCTTCTTTCCTACCATCTGGACGTGCCGACGGGACCCGCGGTGGTGCTGTCGGCGGGCTTTGCCTGGATCGGCTCGGTGGTGGCCGGGCCGGTGGACGGGGTGCTGGCGCGGATGATGCGGCGGCGGCATCTCGCGGGGTGAGCGGGCGGTTGCTTCGGGTTGCTGTTCTGGGCTGACGGTTTGTCCCGGGGAGAGGAAGAAGGAATTCTTCCTCTCCCCGGACCCCTCACCTTCTTCTTTTTCTTCAAGCTGAAGTCATTCGGCTGACGGTGCGCCTCGGGTCCATGACCCGAGGCGACTGCAAAGGCAGGAAGGGGACTCCTGACCAGAGACCCCTTCGATCATCGTATCCACGGCAGTCCGATGGGGTTCCAAGGGCCTCAGGCCCTTGGCGGGTGGAGGGCGGAGCCCTCCTCTTCGATCCGAGCGCCTTAGTTCCCGCGCGGCGGCGGTTGGTCCGGGCCGGTTTCGAGGCGTTGGGAGCGGCCGGGCAGGGCGCCGGATTTCTGGCCGGTGGGGGTTTCGGCTGTGGGTTTGCCTTCGGTGGTGCCTTCCAGCCGGTCGGCTATGGCGAGTGCGAGGACGCCCATGAGGAAGGCGCCGTGGATGGCGATGGCCCAGAAGAGCACGCGGTCCTCGGTTTGCTTGATCTCCAGGAACATCTGCAGAAGGTTGATGCCTGAGATGGCGACCAGGGCGGTGGCCAGTTTGATCTTGAGGTTGCCGGGGTCGACTTTCGCGACCCAGCTCATGTTTTCCCGTTCCGCATCCGCTTTCAGCCGCGAGACGAGGGAGTCCCAGGAGGAGAGGGCGACGGTGACGACCAGGGCGGCGACGAGGGCTGAGTCGAGGAGGTAGAGGAGGGCGAGGAGGTTGTCGTGTTCGTCCGATCCGAGGACCTTGGTGGCGAATTCGTAGATCTTCGCGGCGAACTTTACGGCGTAGATGGCCAGGGCCGCGCCCAGGCCGAGGTAGAACACGGCCAGGAGGTAGCGGCTCGCCAGGATCGTCTTGTTCAGCAGGTCGCCCATGCGGGTCTGCTCGCACGGCCTTGCGTTGGGCACAATGGAACGGGCGGGCAACAAGCTGCGAGCGCCTGCCCGCACCGATCCCGCTGTTGGCGCGTTCAGGGCTGGGCGCGGGAGGAGTGGCGTGATGGCGACGAAGTGGGATGCGCAGATCGAGCGGGCGCTGGAGGCCAGGGGCACCGTGACCATCGTCTGCAACGAGGGCGAGAAGGATGCGATCGCGGCTGCCGCGGAGGCGGTGGGGGCGCGCCGTGGGCTGCGGCCGCAGCTGGACCGGGCTCCGGCGAGTGGGATGCGGGTGGGTTTCCGCGCCGAGGGCGGGCCGGACGGGGCGCCTGTGAGCTGAGGGGCGGGCCGCGCGTCAGCCAAGGGGCGGGCCGCCCCTTGTGGATCGGGGCGCGCGTGCCACCCTGCCGCGGTCAGCCGAAAGGGAGATTCGCATGGATATCCGCCGCATCGCCGAGGAGGAGCGCCTGAGCGGCGCTGTTATCTCGGGGGGCTTCATCTTCCTGGCCGGGCAGGTGGCGGATGATGCCAGCCTGGATGCGGAGGGGCAGACGGCCGATATCCTCGCCCAGATCGACACGCTGCTGGAGGATGCGGGGACGGACAAGCGCGCCCTGCTTTCGGTGCAGGTGATCCTGGCGGACATCAACGACGCGCCGGCGATGAACCGGGCCTGGGATACCTGGCTCGACCGCTCGGCCAAGCCCGCGCGCATGACGATTCAGGCGCCGCTGGTGAACCCGCAGTGGAAGGTCGAGATCACCGGCATCGCCCGGGCGCCCTGATGGCCCTTCCATGAGGCCCTTCCTGCGCGACCGCAGCTGGCGGCGCCCCTTCCTGGCCACGATGGGGCTGGGCGCGCTGGTCGCGGCGGGGGTGGGGGATCACGGGCTGCTCTTCCCGCTGGTGGTGCTGGCCTCGGCCGCCCTGGGCTTCGGGCTCCTGTTCCGGCTGTTTCCGGAGGGGCTGGATTTCGCGCTGGGGACGGGGGTGGGGTTCGCGACCTATGCGGCGCTGTTCACCGTGGTCGGGCGGTCTGCCTTTCCGGACACGGGGGCCGTGGTGGAGGGGGTGGCCTTCCTCATCCCGGTGCTCGCCTTTCTCTGGGCGGTGCTGCGCCACCGCGCGCGGCTCCGCTACATCGTCGAGGGCGGGGAGCCGCCGGACGAGGAGCATCTGCGCCGGATCGGGCAATTCATGCTGATGGTGGCGGCGATCGCGGTGGCCAGCCTTGCCTCGCCGGCCAACCGGCTGGGGCCGGAATGGCAGGGCGTGGCGATGCTGGCGGGCTCGACGCTGATCGGGGTGCTGGCCGCGCGCACCGTGCGCGAGCTGGTGCGGCTGCTGGTGGACATGGCGCAGGTGATGGACGCCATCGGCGCGCGCGCGGTGGCGCTGATGGTGCCGATCGCGACCTATGCGGCGCTGTTCTCCCTGATCGCCGTCGTCTTCGCCTGCCTTTTCCGCATCGCGGACGGCCTTTCGCGCACGCCGCTCTTCGCCGGGCCGCATGGGCCCATCCAGCTCAGCTTCCGGGATGCGCTGCACTTCTCCATCGTGACGCTTTCCACCGTGGGCTACGGGGATATCTGGCCGACCGATGACGGGGCGCGGCTGCTTGGCGCGGTGGAGGTGCTGGCGGGGCAGATCCTCCTTCTCTTCGGCTTCTACGAGATCACCCGCAGCCGGCTCTCCCGCAAGGATGAGGGCAACGCGGCGGATGATTCGGGCTAGGGAGAGGGCTGGCGGGGCGGAAAGCGCCGCGGCACCGCTGGACAGACGCCCAGGGACCGCCGCATTTCCGTCCCGGTTCCGCCCCCGCCCGCGTGGATGCTGCGATTGGCGGGCTTCCGCCGGGGGCAGGAGTGGTCCGGGACCCCGGGGAACAGGCCGGTGCGAGGTGGGCGGATGAGTGCTGATTGGCAGGGCAAGCGGGTGCTGGTGACGGGCGGGGCGGGGTTCCTCGGCTCGGCGCTGTGCCACGCGCTCGGGGCGGCGGGGGCGCAGGTCGTGGCGCTCGACGCGCTGCTGCCCGGCACCGGCGCGCGCCGGGCGAATCTCGAGGGCAGCGGCGCCCGGCTGGTGGAGCAGGACTTGCGCGACGCGGACCTGCACCCCTTGGTCGAGGGGGTCGACGTGCTGTTCAACATGGCGGGGCAGACCAGCCATGCCGGCAGCCAGGCGGACCCGTTCACGGACCTGGCCATCAACGGCCATGCCCAGCTGCGGCTGATCGCGGCGCTGCGGGATGCGGCGCCGGCCGCGCGGGTGGTGCATGCCTCCACCCGGCAGTTCTATGGCAGGCCGCAGATGCTGCCGGTGCCGGAGAGCCACCCGATCGTGCCGCCGGACAATAACGGCGTCTCGAAGTTCGCGGCGGAGCAGTACTGGCTGCTGGAGAACCGGGTGCATGGGCGGCCGGTGACGGCGCTGCGGCTGACCAATTGCTACGGCCCGCGGATGCGGGTGATGGATGCGCGGCAGACCTTCCTCGGCATCTGGGTGCGCCGGGTGCTGGAGGGGGAGGCCTTCGAGATCTGGGGCGGCGGGCAGCTGCGCGACTTCTCCTTCGTGGATGACGTGGTGGCCGCCTTCGTGACGGCGGCCGAGGCGCTGGCGAGCAAGCCGGATGCGGCGGCCGGGCGCCCGTTCAACATCGGGGGCGAGGCGCCGATCACGCTGCAGGACCTGGGCGATGCCATGCTCGCCGCGGCGGGGGAGGGCCGCTACGTGCTGAAGACCTTCCCGGCGGAGCGCGCGGCGATCGACATCGGCTCCTACCACGCGGATGACCGTTTGTTCCGGGGCGTGACGGGATGGCGGCCGCGCGTCACACTGGCCGAGGGGCTGCGCCGGACGGTCGACTGGTTCCGCCCCCGCCTTCCCGCCTATCTCTCCGACGAGATCTGAGGACTGACGTTCCCATGAACGCACAGGACATTATCGTTCCGCAGGCCGACCTGGGGGCCGCCTACCGCGCCCAGAAGGACGCGATCGATGCCGCCGTGAGCCGCGTGCTGAACAGCGGCTGGTACATCCTGGGCCAGGAGGGCGCGGCCTTCGAGCGGGAGTATGGCGCCTGGCTCTCGGGCGGGGATGCGCCGGCGATGCACGCGGTGGGCTGCGCGAACGGCACGGATGCCATCGCGCTGGTGCTGCGCGGCCTCGGCATCGGGCCGGGCTGCACGGTGGCGACCGTTTCCCACACGGCGGTGGCGACGGTGGCCGCGATCGAGATGACGGGCGCGACGCCGCTGCTGATCGATATCGACCCCAGGACCTTCTGCATGGACCCGGCGGAGCTGCTGGAGGTGATCCGCAACCCGCCGGCGGGGCTGCCGCCGATCCGGGCCGTGATCCCCGTGCATATCTACGGGCATGCCTGCGACATGGATGCCATCCTCGGGCCCTGCCGGGCGGCGGGGATCGCGGTGGTGGAGGATGTGGCGCAGGCGCATGGCGGGCGGCTGAACGGGCGGATGCTGGGCACGATCGGGGATGCCTCGGCCTTCAGCCTTTACCCGACCAAGAACCTGGGCGCGCTGGGCGATGCCGGCATCACCGCCACGCCGGACGAGGCGCTGGCCAAGCGCATGGCCGCGATCCGGCAATATGGCTGGCACCGGCGCTACATTTCGGACGAGGTGGGGGTGAACAGCCGGCTGGACGAGATGCAGGCCGCGATCCTGCGCGTGCGGCTGCCGCTGCTGGACAGGGGCAATGCGCGGCGCCAGGCGATCGCGGCGGCCTATGATGCCGCGCTGGCGGACGGGCCCTTCACCGCGCCCTATCGCGCGCCGGGGGTGGAGCATGTGTTCCACCAATACGTGCTGCGGGTGCCGAACCGGGAGGCGGTGATGGACCGGCTACGCGCGCTGGGCGTGATGACGGCCATCCACTACCCGGTGCCGGTGCATGAGCAGGGCGCCTATGCCGGGCGGATCGCCACCGGGCCGGCGGGCTGCGCCGAAACCTCCCGCGCGGCCGCGGAGGTGATGAGCCTGCCGGTCTTCCCGGAGATGACGGACGCGCAGCTGGAGAAGGTTTGCGCGGCGCTTCGGACGGTTTGAGGGGCGGGGGACTTTTCCTGGGCTGATGGTTTGTCCCGGGGAGAGGAAGAAGGAATTCTTCCTCTCCCCGGACCCCTCGCCTTCTTCTTTTTCTATCAGTTTGGAATCACGGGGCTGACGGTGCGCCTCGGGTCCATGACCCGAGGCGACTGCAAAGGCAGGAAAAGCGCCCTCGACCAGAGACCCCTTCGATCCGGGGTAGCCACGGCAGTCAGACGGGGTTCCAAGGGCCTCAGGCCCTTGGCGGGTTGAGGGCGGAGCCCCCCCTCTCATACCAGGGCGCGGCCGAGGAGTTGGGCGCCGAGGCCCAGCAGGCCGAGGAAGAACCAGCGGCGGAAGGTTTCGGGGCTGACGCGGCGGCGGAGGGCGTTGCCCAGGCCCATGCCGAGCAGCGCGGGGGCGAGGGCGATCACGGATCCCCAGGCGAGGTTCGCGTTGAAGACGCCGGCTCCGCCGAGGGCGGCGGCCAGGGCGAAGGTGGAGACGGTGAAGGACAGGCCGAGGGCCTGCACCAGGGAGTCCCGCGAGAGGCCGAGGGCGCCGAGATAGGGCACGGCGGGGATGACGAAGACGCCGGTTGCCCCGGTGATGAGGCCGGTGGCCGTGCCGGTGAGCGGGCCGGCCCAGGGTTCGTGCCGCGGGGGGACGCGGGGGAGCTTCCAGGGGAGCAGGCCGATGATGGCGTAGGCCAGGAGGGCGGCGCCCAGCCCGGCCATGGCGGTGCCGGTGCGGGTGCCCGTGAGCAGGCCCGCGCCGGCCCAGCTGCCGAGGGCGATTCCGGCCAGCATGGGCCAGAGCCGGCGCAGCAGGGGGCCGAGGGCCGGGCCGCCCGCCATCTGCCAGATGTTCGTGACGATGGAAGGGATGACGAGGAGGGCGGCGGCTTCGGCCGGGGGCATCAGGGAGCCGAGGAGGCCCATGGCGATGGTGGGCAGGCCGAGGCCGATCACGCCCTTCACGAAGCCGGCGAGGGTGAAGGTGGCCGCGATGGCGGCGAGCAAGGCGGGGTCCATGGTGGCTCCGGTGCGGTGGCGGCGCCGATCCTGCGGGCTGTGGCCGCGCGATGCTGCGGGCCCGGCCGTAGCATGGGCGGTGCGGGGCGCGGTATCCCCGGGGGATGGTCAGCACAGCCGCCCTTGCCGAGACCGCCGCCGCGCTGGGGGACCCCGCGCGGCTGAACATGCTGGCGGCGCTGATGGATGGGCGGGCGCTGACGGCGGGGGAGCTGGCCGGGGTGGCCGGCGTGGCGCCCACCACGGCCAGCGGGCATCTGGCCCGGCTGGTGGAGGCGGGGTTGCTGGCCGTGGAGAAGCAGGGGCGGCACCGCTACCACCGGCTGGCCTCGCCGGAGGTGGCGCGGGTGCTGGAGGGGCTGATGGCGCTTTCCGCCGCGCGGCCCCTGCCGCAGCCCCGGACGGGGCCGCGCGATTCGGCGCTGCGGGAGGCGCGGACCTGCTACGACCATTTGGCCGGGCGGCTGGCCGTGGGGATGGCGGATGCGATGGTCGCGCGCGGGCTGCTGGATCTTTCGGCGGATGGCGGGGCGCTGACGGAGGCGGGCGGGCGGTTCCTGGAAGGGCTGGGCGTGGCCATTCCCGCCGCGCGCGGGCGGCCGTTCTGCCGCCCCTGTCTGGATTGGAGCGAGCGGCGGCCGCATCTAGCCGGGGCGCTGGGGGCGGCGCTGTGCCGGCGATGCCTGGAGTTGGGCTGGGTGCGGCGGGTTGCCGGGTCCCGCGCGCTGGCCGTCAGCCCCGCCGGGCGGATGGGGCTGCGGGAGGTGTTCGGGCTGGAGGCGCCGGCGGGGTGAAGGGCCCGGAGGGCTCTGCCCTCCACCCGCCAAGGGCCTGAGGCCCTTGGAACCCCGTCTGACTGCCGTGGATGCCCCGGATGGATGGGGTCTCGTGTTGCAGGGCGACCTTCCTTCCGTTGTAGTCGCCTCGGGTCGATGACCCGAGGCGCACCATCAGCCCTGTGATTCCAAACTTCTAGAAGAAGATGATGGTGAGGGGTCCGGGGAGAGGAAGAATTCCTTCTTCCTCTCCCCGGGACAGACCATCAGCCCAGGATGAGACCTGCCGGGATCAGTCCGCCGCGATGTCGCTGGCGCGGTAGCCCTGGGCGTAGAGCAGGGCGCGGAGGTCGGCGTGGTCCACGCGCGCGCGGGCGGCGTTCGCGACCACCGGCTTGGCGCGGTAGGCCACGCCGAGGCCGGCGGCGCCGATCATGGCCAGGTCGTTGGCGCCGTCTCCGACCGCGATGGTGGCGGAGAGGGGGAGGCCCTTTTCGGCGGCGAGGCGGGTGAGGGTGGCGAGCTTGGCGTCGCGGTCGAAGACCGGTTCGGCGACGGTGCCGGAGAGGGTGCGGCCGTCATCCAGCAGGGTGTTGGAATGGTGGCTCTGGAAGCCGCAGAGCTCGGCGACGCGGCCGGTGAAGAAGGTGAAGCCGCCGGAGGCGAGGGCGCAGTGGGCGCCGTGGGCGGACATGGTGCGGACCAGGGCGCGGGCGCCGGGCATGAGGTGGGTCTGCTTCCAGGTGGCTTCGAGCGCGTCCACGGAGAGGCCCTTCAGCATGGCGACGCGTTCGCGGAGCGCGGCGGCGAAGTCCAGCTTGCCATTCATGCTGCGGCGGGTGATCTCTGCCACACGGTCCTTGAGGCCGGCATAGGCGGCGAGCTCGTCCAGGGTTTCCGAGGTGACGATGGTGCTGTCCATGTCGGCGATGAGGAGGAGCTTGCGGCGGCCTTCCGCCGGCTGGGCGATGGCATCGACCGGTTCGGCCTGCAGGGCGGCGCGGGCGGCGGCCACGGCCTGTTCGGGATTCAGGTGGGAGAAGGGGAGGTCCAGCGCCTCGGCCTCGGCCAGCCAGTCCGGCGCGCCGAGATCGGCGCCCAGGGCGGAGAGGGCGTCGCGGACACGGGCGAGAATGGCGGAGGACAGCCGGCCCGGGGGTGCGATCAGGGTGAGGACATGCGACATGGGCGCGGTTCATGCCCCCGGACCCGAAATGGAGCAACCGCAAGCCCTGCTGATCGCCGGACCGACCGCCTCCGGCAAGTCGGCCCTGGCCCTGGCGCTCGCCCGGCATCTGGGCGGCGTGGTGATCAATGCCGACTCCATGCAGGTGTACCGGGAGTTGCGGGTGCTGACCGCCCGGCCGTCTCCTGAGGAGGAGGGGCTGGCGCCGCATGCGCTTTATGGCGTGCATCCGGCGGCGCGGGCGGCTTCGGTCGCCTGGTGGCGGGAGGCGGCGCTGGAGGCGATGGGGCGGGCCGCGGCCATGGGGCGGCTGCCGATCCTCTGCGGGGGGACGGGGCTGTATTTCAGCAGCCTGACGCGCGGGCTTTCCGAGATGCCGGCCATTCCGCCGGAGGCGCGGGAGGAGGCGCGGCGGCTGCTGGCGGAGGAGGGTCCGGCGGCGTTGCATGCGCGGCTGCTGGAGGTGGATCCGCGGAGTGCCGCGAGGCTTCGGCCGAGCGACAGCCAGCGCCTGGCCCGGGCCTGGGAGGTGTGGCGCGCGACGGGGCGGGGGATGGCGGAATGGCAGGAGACCGCGCCCTCGACCGGGCCGGCGCCGCATGGGTTCAGCGCCATCCTGATCGACCCGCCGCGCGAGGCGCTGCGGGCGGCCATCGCGGCGCGCTGGGAGGGGATGCTGCGGGGCGGGGCCATGGAGGAGGTGCGGGCGTTGCGGGCGTTGGGGCTGGATCCCGCCCTGCCCGCGATGCGCGCGCATGGGGTGCCTGAGCTTTCCGCGGTGCTGGAGGGGCGGCTTTCACTGGAGGAGGCGGGGCGTCGGGCCTGCCTTGCCATCGGGCAGTACACCAAGCGGCAGGCGACCTGGTTCCGGCACCATCCGCTGGCTGCCCCGAGCGTCACGCATATCATCAATGCGCGGATCGAGGGTCATGCGCAATTTTCGGAAAGCGATCTGCGAGAAATCTTGTCATTTACGAAAATCGTGCATTGACCCCATGTCGGGGGGGCCGTAGACCACCGGTCCGCGCAACCCTCGCTGAGGAAAAGCCGCATGTCCGCAACCCTTCCCGCCCCGACCGATCAAGGCACCCTGACGGGCGCGGAGATCGTCCTTCGCGCGCTGAAGGACCAGGGCGTAGAGGTTATCTTCGGCTATCCTGGCGGTGCCGTCCTTCCGATCTATGATGCGCTGTTCCAGCAGAATGCCATCCGTCACATCCTGGTGCGGCATGAGCAGGCGGCGGTGCATGCGGCGGAGGGCTATGCCCGTTCCACCGGCAAGGTGGGCTGCGTGCTCGTCACCTCCGGCCCCGGTGCCACCAATGCGGTGACGGGGCTGGTGGATGCGCTGCTGGACAGCATCCCCGTCGTCTGCCTCACGGGGCAGGTGCCGACGCATCTGATCGGGAACGATGCCTTCCAGGAGGCGGATACGACGGGCATCACGCGGCCGGCGACGAAGCACAACTACCTCGTCAAGAAGATCGGCGAGCTGGCGCGCACGGTGCATGACGCCTTCTACGTGGCGCGCTCCGGCCGGCCGGGGCCTGTCGTGGTGGACCTGCCGAAGGACATCCTGCTGGCCAAGGGGACCTATGAGGAGGCCCCGAAGGAGGAGCATCGGTCCTATCGGCCGCAGACGCGTCCCGATGCGGATCCGATCCGCAAGGCCGTTGCGCTGCTGAAGGGCGCGAAGCGGCCGGTGGTCTATGCCGGGGGCGGCGTGATCAATGCGGGGCCGGAGGCGAGCGAGCTGCTGGCGAAGTTCGTGCGCATGGCGAACATGCCCTGCACGAACACGCTGATGGGGCTTGGCGTGTTCCCGGCCAGCGACCCGCGCTTCATCGGGATGCTGGGCATGCACGGCACGGTCGAGGCGAACCTCGCCATGCATGGCTGCGACGTGATGTTCAACATCGGCGCGCGCTTCGACGACCGGGTGACGGGGCGGCTGAACGCCTTCTCCCCCAATTCGAAGAAGATCCACGCCGATATCGACCCTTCCAACATCAACAAGAACGTCAAGGTGGACGTTCCCGTGGTGGGGGATGCGGGGGAGGTGCTGCGCGCGCTGATCGAGGCCTGGGAGGCGGACCGTGCCGAGCAGGACCGCGAGGCGCTGGCGGGCTGGTGGCGCGAGATCGACGGCTGGCGCGCGCGCGACTGCCTGCGCTACGAGCAGAGCGGTTCCATCATCAAGCCGCAGCATGCGGTGAAGCGGCTCTACGAGATCACGCGCGAGAGCGGGCGGGATACCTTCATCTCCACCGAGGTGGGGCAGCACCAGATGTGGGCGGCCCAGTATTTCGGGTTCGAGAAGCCGAACCGCTGGATGACCTCCGGCGGGCTGGGGACGATGGGCTACGGCCTGCCGGCGGCGGCGGGCGTGCAGATCGCGCATCCCGATGCGCTGGTCATTGACATCGCCGGCGAGGCCTCGATCCTGATGAACATTCAGGAGATGGGGACGCTGGCGCAGTACCGGCTGCCCGTGAAGGTCTTCATCCTGAACAACGAATATATGGGCATGGTGCGGCAGTGGCAGGAGCTGCTGCATGGCTCGCGCTATTCCGAGAGCTATTCGGCCGCGCTGCCCGATTTCGTGAAGCTGGCCGAGAGCTTCCATGCGCGCGGGCTGCGCGCGACGGATGCGAGCCATCTGGACGAGGTGATCCGCGAGATGATCGCGCATCCCGGGCCGGTCATCGCGGATATCTGCGTGGACCAGAAGGAAAACGTCTTCCCGATGATCCCCTCGGGCGCCGCGCATAACGAGATGATCCTCGGCGCGGGGCAGGCGGGCGGCGTTGCCGGCGTGACGGATGAAGGCAAGGTGCTGGTCTGAGCATGTCCGACGCGATGCAGCGCACGGCGACGATCGCCGTGCTGGTGGAGAACGAGGCGGGCGTGCTGGCGCGCGTGATCGGCCTGTTCTCCGGCCGTGGCTACAACATTGAGAGCCTGACGGTGGCGCCGGTGGACGAGGAGCGGCGCCTGTCGCGCATCACCGTCGTCACCACCGGGACGGACATGATCATCGAGCAGATCAAGGCGCAGCTGGACCGGCTGGTGCCGGTGCACATGGTGGCCGACCTGACGATGGAGGGGCCGCATCTCGTGCGGGAGCTGGCGCTGGTGAAGGTGGTCGGCCGCGGGGAGGCCCGGATGGAGGCGCTTCGCCTGGGCGATGCCTTCCGGGCGCGCGTGGTGGATGCCAGCCATGAGAGCCTGACCTTCGAGATGACCGGCGCGGCCGAGAAGATCGACGCCTTCGTGGCGCTGATGCGGCCGCTGGGGCTGGCGGAGGTGTCCCGCACGGGGGCCGTCGCCATCGCGCGCGGGCCGCGCAGCCTGGCGGCCTGAGAACCGGGCCGGACGGCGAAGCGCCCGGCCCCCGAGATATCCCAGCGTTTTCGACCCAAAGGGGAGTGCAGATGCGCGTTTACTATGACCGCGACGCGGACGTGAACCTGATCAAGGCCAAGAAGGTCGCGGTCATCGGCTTCGGCAGCCAGGGCCATGCCCATGCCATGAACATGCGCGATTCCGGCGTGAAGGAGGTCGTGATCGGCCTGCGTCCCGGCGCTTCCGCGAAGAAGGCCGAGGCCGCGGGCTTCAAGGTGATGTCCCCCGCCGAGGCGGCGAAGTGGGCCGATGTGGTGATGGTGCTGACCCCCGACGAGGGCCAGGGCGACCTGTATCGCGAGCACCTGCACGCCAACATGAAGGAGGGCGCCGCGCTCGCCTTCGCGCATGGGCTGAACGTGCACTTCAACCTGCTCGATCCGCGCCCCGATATCGACGTGTTCATGATCGCGCCGAAGGGCCCCGGCCATACGGTGCGCGGCGAGTACCAGAAGGGCGGCGGCGTGCCCTGCCTGGTGGCCGTTCACCAGAACCCCTCGGGCAACGCGCTCGAGATCGCGCTCTCCTATGCCTCGGCCATCGGCGGCGGGCGTTCGGGCGTGATCGAGACGACCTTCAAGGAGGAGTGCGAGACCGACCTGTTCGGCGAGCAGGCCGTGCTGTGCGGTGGCCTGGTGGAGCTGATCAAGGCGGGCTTCGAGACGCTGACCGAGGCGGGCTACGCCCCCGAGATGGCCTATTTCGAGTGCCTGCACGAGGTGAAGCTGATCGTCGACCTCATCTATGAGGGCGGCATCGCCAACATGAACTACTCCATCTCCAACACGGCCGAGTATGGCGAGTACGTCACGGGCCCGCGCATCGTCACCAAGGAGACGAAGGCGGAGATGAAGCGCGTGCTGGACGACATCCAGAGCGGCAAGTTCGCGCGCGACTGGATGCTGGAGAACAAGGTGAACCAGGCCAGCTTCAAGGCCACCCGCCGCCGCCTGGCCGAGCACCCGATCGAGCAGGTGGGCGAGCGGCTGCGCGGCATGATGCCCTGGATCAAGAAGAACCAGCTGGTCGACCAGACCAAGAACTGAGCCGGTTCGCGGGGCCCCGGAAAGGGGCCCCGCGGCACCATTCCGCGCTTGCCTCGATCCGATCGGCGACGTAGCTTCCCCGCCATGCAGGCGAACCCCGCCCGTTCCGCGCCTTTCGCGACCGGCCCCCTGGCCGGCCAGCCCGTGCGCCCGGCCCTCGCCCTCCTTCCGCTTCTCCTTCGACTTCGCCGCCCCTGGGCGTGACGCGCGGCTGACTGGCCCGCATCGCTCAGGGGGTTCCCCGGGCGACGCGCCCGCATGTCATCGACACGACATTGGCACACGGCATTCAAGGAACGGCACAGATGGCCAGCAATCATCCCAGCTTCGGCAAGATCGCCGACGACCGCGTCATCATCTTCGACACCACGCTGCGCGACGGCGAGCAGTCCCCCGGCTTCTCCATGAACCTGGAGGAGAAGCTGCGCATGGCCGAGAGCCTGGCGGAGCTGGGCGCGGATGTGCTGGAGGCGGGCTTCCCCATCGCGAGCCCCGGCGACTTCGAGAGCGTGCATTCCATCGCGACGCGCTTCGCCAAGGGCGGGCCGGTGATCTGCGGCCTGTCGCGCTCGGCGGATGGGGACATCATCCGGGCGGCGGAGGCGATCAAGCCGGCCGCGCGCGGGCGGATCCATACCTTCATCTCGACCAGCGAGCTGCACATGCGGGTGAAGCTGCGCATGTCCAACGAGGACGTGCTGGCCGCCGTGGTGCGCAGCGTGACGCTGGCCCGCCAGCATACGGACGACGTGGAGTGGTCCGCCGAGGATGGCAGCCGAACCGATCCGGATTTCCTGTGCCGCTGCGTGGAGGCGGCCATCAAGGCCGGCGCCACCACGATCAACGTGCCGGATACGGTCGGCTACGCGCTGCCCGAGGACATGACGCGCATCTTCACCATGCTGCGCGAGCGCGTGCCGGGCGCGGATGGCGTGATCTTCTCCACCCACAACCATGACGACCTGGGCCTGGCGGTCGCCAACACCCTCGCCGCCATCCAGGCCGGTGCGCGGCAGGTGGAATGCACCATCAACGGCATCGGCGAGCGCGCCGGCAACGCCTCCCTGGAGGAGGTGGCGATGGCGCTGCGGACGCGGGGCAATGCGCTGGCGCGCAAGACCGGCATCGTCACGCCCAACATCCTGCGCACCTCGCGCCTGCTGGCCACCATCACCGGCTTCGACGTGCAGCCGAACAAGGCGATCGTCGGGCGCAACGCCTTCGCGCATGAGAGCGGCATCCATCAGGACGGCGTGCTGAAGGATGCCTCCACCTATGAGATCATGACGCCCGAAAGCGTCGGCTGGACCACCAACTCCCTCGTGCTCGGCAAGCATTCGGGCCGGGCGGCCTTCCGCGACAAGCTGAAGGCGCTGGGCTACGAGCTGGGCGACAACGCGCTGAACGACGCCTTCCGCCGCTTCAAGGACCTCGCCGACCGCAAGAAGGTGGTCTACGACGAGGACATCTCGGCGCTGGTGGATGACGAGGTGGTTCGCCAGAACGACCGGGTGAAGCTGACGGCGCTGACCGTGACCTCCGGCCTGAACACCCGCCCCATGGCGGCGGTGAAGCTGGAGATCGACGGGGAGGAGCAGGAGGGCATCGCGGCCGGGGACGGGGCGGTGGACGCCACCTTCAACGCCATCCGCGCCGCCTACCCGCATGAGGTGGCGCTGAAGCTCTACGCCGTGCAGTCCGTCACCGGCGGAACCGATGCCCAGGCGCGCGTGACCGTGCGCTTCGAGGAGAGGGGCAAGCTGGTGGACGGGCAGGGGGCGGATACCGACACCATCGTCGCCTCCGCCCGGGCCTATGTGCACGCGCTGAACAAGCTGCTGGTGAAGCGGGAACGGACGGCGCCGGCGGAGATGGCGGCGGCTCCGGCGGCCTGATCGGGGTTTTTTGGGGGGGTTAGAGGAGGGCTCTGCCCTCCACCCGCCAAGGGCCTGAGGCCCTTGGAACCCCATCGGACTGCCGTGGATACCCCGGATCGGTGGGGTCTCGGGTTGAAGGATGCCTTTCCTGCGTCTTCAGTCGCCTGAGGTCCAAGACCTCAGGCGCACCGACAGCCGAGTGATTCCAAACTCGAAGAAAAAGATGATGGGTCGAAGGCACTGCCTTCGACGGGTCCGGGGAGAGGAAGAATTCCTTCTTCCTCTCCCCGGGTCAGACCGTCAGCCCAAGGCAAAGAAAAAGGGCACCCCTTGCGGGGTGCCCTTTCTCAGATCGGCGCCCCCGGGAGGGTCAGCGCCAGACGGGGCGGCCGAGGTTGATGTCGTTGCCGCTGGTCAGGGCGCCGCCGGCGGCACCGGCCGCGCCGCCGATCAGGGCGCCGGTTCCGGCGCTGCCGGAGAGCGAGCCGATCGCCGCGCCGGCGCCGGCGCCGAGGAGACCGCCGGAGACCGCCCGGTCACCGGTGCTGTAGCCGCAGGCGCCGAGGCCGAGGCTGGCGACGGCGAGGAGGGCGAGGCTGGTCTTCCGCATCAGTTTGTTCCTGGTCCTGTTCATCGATGGTGCTGGAACGCGCCCCGTCCTGGCCGGTTGCGGCCATGTCATCTTGGGGGAGGGTGCGCGTTTCCGGCTTGAGCGGCCCGGCCCTTGCCGCTAGTCACCCCTCGCCCGGCCCGTCCGGCTTTTCCACGCCCTTTCCCGAGGTCACCCCCGCATGTTCTCCCGCCTGTTCGGCTTCCTGTCCGCCGACATGGCCATCGACCTCGGCACGGCGAATACCCTGGTCTATGTGAAGGGCCGGGGCATCGTCCTGAACGAGCCGTCGGTGGTGGCCATCGCCGATATCCGCGGCCGCAAGCAGGTGCTGGCGGTGGGGGAGGAGGCCAAGCTGATGCTGGGCCGCACCCCCGGCAACATTGCCGCCATCCGGCCCCTTCGGGACGGCGTGATTGCCGATTTCGAGGTGGCGGAGGAGATGATCAAGCACTTCATCCGCAAGGTGCATAACCGGCGGAGCTTTGCCTCTCCCATGATCATCGTCTGCGTGCCGTCCGGCTCCACCGCCGTGGAGCGCCGGGCGATCCAGGAGAGCGCCGAGTCGGCAGGGGCGCGGAAGGTGCTGCTGATCGAGGAGCCGATGGCGGCCGCGATCGGGGCCGGGCTGCCGGTGACGGAGCCGTCGGGGTCCATGATCGTGGATATCGGGGGCGGCACGACCGAGGTGGCGGTGATTTCCCTCGGCGGCATCGTCTATGCCCGTTCCGTCCGGGTGGGCGGGGACAAGATGGACGAGGCCATCATCTCCTATATCCGCCGCCAGTTTAACCTGCTGATCGGCGAGAGCACGGCCGAGCGGATCAAGATGGAGATCGGTGCCGCGGCCCCGCCCGAGGCGGGGGAGGAGGGGCCCATCACGGAGGTGAAGGGGCGCGACCTGATGAATGGCGTGCCGCGGGAGGTCTATGTTTCCCAGCGCCAGATCTCCGAGAGCCTGGCCGAGCCGGTCTCGCAGATTGTCGAGGCGGTGAAGGTGGCGCTGGAGAACACCCCGCCCGAGCTGGCTGCCGATATCGTGGACAAGGGCATCGTCCTGACCGGTGGCGGGGCGCTGCTGCATGGGCTCGACAATGTGCTGCGGGAGGCGACGGGGCTTCCCGTGAGCGTGGCCGAGGAGGCGCTGTCCTGCGTGGCCCTGGGGACGGGCCGTGCGTTGGAAGAGATGAAGCGGCTGCGCCACGTCCTGTCTTCGATGTATTGATATCCCCGGGGAAGCGACGGCACGGGTGATCCCGTGTCGTTCACGTTCTATAAATATTCTTCACGATCAAACTTTTGTGCGGCGGTCCTCCCATATCGGAGCGACGTTCCGCTGAGGGGGAGGGGAGATCGGCATGATTCGTCTGAGCGTCCCTCTCCGGCAGGCGCTGGCGCGGCTTTCCGTCCCTGTTCTGATCGCGGCCGCCTTCGGCACCATGCTGCTCGGCAAGGCCGATGCCCTTTTCGTCGAGCGGACGCGGATGGCGCTGGCAGATCTGCTGGCGCCTCTCTACTCCGTGGCCGCCGAGCCGATCGGGGCGGTGCGCCAGGCCGTGGGCGAGGCCCGCATGCTGCTGGACCTGCGCGGGGAGGCGGCGCGGCTGCGGGAGGAGAATGACCGCCTGCATCGCTGGCAGGCCGCGGCCCTGGCGCTGGAGGCGGAGAATGCGCTGCTGCGACGGCAGCTCTCCTTCGTGCCTGACCCGGCGCCGCAGTTCCGCACGGCGCGGGTGGTGGCGGATGCCGGGGGCACCTATGCGCGGGCCGTGCTGATTTCGACCGGGCCTTTCCTGCAGGTGCAGAAGGGCCAGGTGGCGCTGGACGAGCGGGGCCTGGCCGGGCGCGTCACCGAGGTCGGCGCCCGGTCTGCGCGCATTCTTCTGGTGACCGACATGAACAGCCGCATCCCCGTCGTGCTGGAGGGGTCCCGGGCGCGGGCCATCATGGTCGGCACGAATGGCGCGCGGCCGCGCTTGCAGCATTGGCCCTCGGGCATGCAGCCGCAGGAGGGGGACCGCGTCGTGACCTCCGCCGAATCGGCCACCTTCCCGGCCGGCCTGCCCGTGGGGGTGGTGCGGCTGGGCGAGACGGGTTGGCCGGAGGTGGAGCTTTTCGCCCAGCTCGACCGGCTGGACCTGTTGCGGATCTTCGAGTTCGGCCTCGCCGGCATCCTGCCGCCCGAGGCGGTCGCGCGACCCGACCCGGCCGCCCGGCCCCGGCGCTGAGCCGATGGCCCGGAAGGGACGCCCCGCCTCCGCCCCCGGGTTGCTGGCACGGCTGGATGCGCTGGCGCGTTCCGCCGCGCCGAGCGTGACCACGGTGGCGGCCATGATCCTGGCGGCGGCGCCGGTGGGGTTGCCTTCGCTGCTGCCGGCCGTCTCCCTGGCCGGGGTGTTCTTCTGGAGCCTGTTCCGCCCGGCTTCCATGCCGGCGCCGGCCGCCTTCGGGATCGGGCTGTTGCAGGACCTGCTGGGCTTCGCGCCGCTCGGGATTGGAGTGCTGACCCTTTTGCTGGTGCATGCGGCCGCGCTGCGGCTGCGGCGGGTGCTGGCGAAGCAGTCCTTTCTGCTGGTCTGGCTGGCCTATTGCGGCTTCGCCGTGCTGGCGGTGGGGCTCGGCTACACTCTCCAGGCTCTTCTGGGCTGGCAGGCGCCGCCGACGGTGCCGGCCATCGCGCAGCTGGGCCTGACGATTGGCATCTACCCGCCCCTGGCCTGGCTGATGGCCCGGGGGCATCGCGCGATGCAGCGCGCCGAGGCGCTGGCATGAGGGGGCACCGATGAGCGCGGCGCGGAAGGAGGAGGCGGCCCGCCGGAGCGTCTTCACCCGGCGGGCCCTGATGCTGGGGGCGGTGCAGCTCGGGGCGTTGGGCTTCCTGGGCTACCGGCTGAACAAGCTGCAGGTGGAGGAGGGGGAGCGCTACGCCACCCTGGCCGAGGAGAACCGCATCTCCGCCCGGCTGGTGGCCCCGCCGCGCGGCCGGGTGCTGGACCGGGAGGGCAAGGTGATCGCGGGCAGCCAGCTCAACTGGCGCGCCTTGATCGTGGCCGAGGATGCGCGGGACGTGCCGGCCGTGCTCGATACCTTCCACCGGATCGTGCCGCTGACGGATGTGGAGCGGGCGCGGATCGAGCGCGAGGTGCGCCGGCGGCGGCGCTTCATCCCCGTGACGGTGCGCGAGTTCCTGAGCTGGGAGGAGATGGCGCGGATCGAGATGAACGCGCCGGACCTGCCGGGCATCTCGGTGGATGTGGGCACCACCCGGGAATATCCGGAGCGCGAGCATCTGGCGCATGTCGTGGGCTATGTGGCGCCGCCGGCCGAGGCCGATATCGGGGAGGACCCGCTGCTGGAGCTGCCGGGCATCCGCGTGGGTCGGGCCGGGATCGAGCGTTTCCACGACAAGGCGCTGCGCGGGCGGGCGGGCTCGATCCGGCTGGAGGTGAATGCGGTGGGCCGCGTGATCCGCGAGCTGGACCGGCGCGAGGGGCAGCCCGGCCAGGACGTGCAGATCAGCGTGGATGCCGAGTTGCAGAGGGCCGTGCGCGCCCGCTGCGAGGAGGGGACCAGCGCCGTGGTGCTGGATGCCCGGACGGGCGAGGTGCTGGCCATGGCGACCCAGCCCTCCTTCGATCCCAACGTGTTCAATGCCGGGGTTTCCGCCGCGCAGTGGCGGGAATGGACGAGCAAGCGGCAGACGCCGCTGATCAACAAGACGACCAACGGGCTCTATGCCCCCGGTTCCACCTTCAAGATGGTGGTGGCGCTGGCGGCGCTGGAGGCGAAGGTCTGCACCCCGGGGGAGCGGGTTTCCTGCCCCGGCTATTACGACCTGGGAGATACGCGCTTTCACTGCCACTCCCGCTACGGCCATGGCAGCCTCGATATGCGGGGGGCGATCAAATACTCCTGCGACGTCTATTTCTACGAAATGGCCAAGCGGACGGGCATCGACCGGATCGCGGCCATGGGGCGGCGGCTGGGGCTGGGCGTGGACCTGGAGATCGAGCTGCCGGGCACGCGGCGGGGGCTGATGCCGACGCGGGACTGGCGCCTGGCCCAGGGCAAGCCCTGGAACCTGGGCGACACGGTGGTGCATGGCATCGGCCAGGGCTTCTACCAGCTCACCCCGCTCTCCCTCGCCACCATGACGGCGCGGCTGGCGACGGGGCGGGCGGTGCAGCCGCATCTGACCCGTTCGGTCGGCGGGAGGCCGGTGAAGGGGGTGAGGCCGGAGGACTGGCCTTCCCTGGGCATCCCCGAGCGGGACCTGCGCTTGGTGCGGGAGGCCATGTGGGCCGTGGTGAACGAGGAGGGGGGCACGGCGCGCGGCGCCCGCCTGCCCGCCAATATGGGCCAGCTGGCGGGCAAGACCGGCACGACCCAGGTGCGGCGGGTGAGCCGCGAGCAGCGCGAGCGGGGCTTCCGGGTGGAATCCATGCCGCGGGAGTGGCGGCCGCATGCGCTCTTCGTGGCCTTCGCGCCCTATGAGAACCCGCAATACGCGGTGATGGTGATCGTCGAGCATGGCACCAGCGGCTCGGGCGCCGCGGCGCCGATCGCGCGCGACATCATGGCCGACACCATCAACCGCTTCCGCCAGCCCGTGACCGCCCCGCCCGCCCGGGTGGCGGAGGCCGGGCCGGGGGGGAACCGCCCATGATCCTGCGCGACCAGCCCATCTATGAGCGCCGCCTTCTCATGCGGCAGCACAGCTTCGGGATCCTGGAGAAGCTCTGGCAGATCCCCTGGCTCTTCGTGCTCATCCTCTGCGCCGTGGCGGGGGTGGGCTATGTGGCGCTCTATTCCGCCGGGGGCGGGGCGCCGGAGGCTTATGCGACGAAGCACGCGCTTCGCTTCGGCTTCGGGCTGGTGCTGATGCTTTCGCTCTCCCTCGTGGACATCCGGGTGATCGCCCGGTTCGCCTGGGTGGGCTATGCCGTCGGGGTAGGGCTTCTCGTGCTCGTGCTGCTGCACGGCAATATCGGCAAGGGCGCGCAGCGCTGGATCGATATCGGGCCCATCCAGCTCCAGCCTTCCGAGCTGATGAAGATCCTGCTCGTGGTGGCGCTCGCCGCCTGGTTCCACCGGGCGACCTGGGAGCGGATGGGGAATCCGCTGTTCCTCCTTCCACCGGCCCTGGCGGTGCTGGTGCCCGTGGCGCTGATCCTGAAGCAGCCCAATCTCGGCACCGCGCTGATCACGGGGATGGTCGGGGCGGCGATGTTCTGGGCGGCGGGGGTGCGGTGGTGGAAATTCGCCATCCTGGCCGCCGGCGTCGGCTTCGCCGCGCCCATCGCCTATGAGCGGCTGCACGACTACCAGCGGGCGCGGATCACCACCTTCCTCGACCCCGAGAGCGATCCGCTGGGGGCGGGGTACAACATCATCCAGTCCAAGATCGCGCTCGGTTCCGGGGGGATGTGGGGGAAGGGCTTCCTGCAGGGCACGCAGGGGCACCTGAACTTCCTGCCGGAGAAGCAGACGGACTTCATCTTCACCATGATCGCCGAGGAATTCGGCCTGGTGGGGGCACTGGGGACGCTGGGGCTGCTGGCCCTGGTCATCCTCTTCGCGATGCTGACGGCGCTGCGGTGCCGGCACCAGTTCGGGCGGCTGCTGGCGCTGGGGCTGGGGATGAACTTCTTCCTCTATGTCTTCGTGAATGTGGCGATGGTGACGGGGAGCATTCCGGTGGGCGGGGTGCCGCTGCCGCTGATCAGCCATGGGGGCTCGGCCATGCTGACGGTGATGCTCGGATTCGGGCTGCTGGGCAGTGCCTATGTTCACCGGGACGCGGAGTTTGTTGTCGCGCGGGAATGAGCGGAGGAAGGGGTTGACCTCCTCGCTGGATGGGGTAGAAGGCCGCCCACCCGAGACGAGCGCTGGTCGCGAAGCCCGGGAATGCCGGATGGCATGGGCGCATAGCTCAGTTGGTAGAGCAGCTGACTCTTAATCAGCGGGTCCAAGGTTCGAGCCCTTGTGCGCCCACCATTCCATCAGGATTTACGGGCACTTACGGGCTTCGCGGGGACGTCAGTTTCCCTGCTTCCCGGGCGGTTTCCCTGCTCCGCAGCCTCACGAGCCGCCATCCGATCCGCCGCCGCACGCTTGAATTGTTCTGCGGTGGGCCTCGCGTAGCGCGCTGCCATGGCCGCCGTCTTGTGGCCGCCATGGGTCCGCATGTGCAGGATGTCGGCGCCGCTGTCGGATAGCTCCGTGAGGGCGGTCGCGCGCAGATCCCGGAACTGGTGTGTCTTAGGGATGCCGGCCAGGTCCGCGATGGCCCGCCATTCATGCCGGAAGGTGTGCTCGTTGTAGGCGGTGCAGGTACCCTCGCGCTCGACCACATGGACCTTGCCCCGTGGCGCCGCGGCGATGGCCTCCACCAGCTCGGGATAGGCTGACAGGACGACCGGAAGCTGTGCGCCGGTCTTCGAGGTCTCCCGGTGGGTCTCCCCCAGAGCCTCCCAGGTCAGGGACAGCACGTCCCCTTCGCGGTGGCCCAGCCAGTAGGCGAGGAGGGTTGCCAGGGCCAGGCTCGGGCGCTGCTGCTCATAGGCGCCGGCCACCACGGCATCGACCTGCTTCTTCGTCCAGAGTGTCTTGCGCGCGGGCAGGGTGGGAAGCTCCATCCCGGCCCAGGGGTTCACCGGCCCGACAAGCTCCTTCCGGGCCGCCCACTTCCAGACCCGGCGCGCGTAGCGGCAGGCATAGTGCGCGGTATGCAGGCCGCGCTCGGCCTTCAGCTTGGCGAACAGCCCATCGGCATGGCGGGGCCGGATCGACATGGCCGCCATCCGCCCCAGGGTGGTGTTGCCCACCTCCACGCCGCCCAGGACCCTGGCGAGGTGCCGGTAGTCCTTCTGGGTGCTGGCGGCCAGGCCGTTGAAGCGGTCGGTCTCATTGAAGGTGCCCAGGAGCCAGGCCACGCTCCCTGGCAGGGGCGCTTCCGCGGCAAGCGCCAGGTGCTCCTTGTTCAGGCTGCGTGCGGCGGCCCATGCGTTTGGGGTGTCTCCGCCCAGCGCCACGGTCTTGAGGCCGTGGCTCTTGCGTAGCCGGTCGGGCGGGTCCCAATACCAGCGCCCCTTCACCTGCTTGACGTGCTGGGGGCGCTGGTTGTCGTCAGATGAGGCCAAGGGCTCGGTCCAGGCTGCGGGCGTCATCCTCGATGGACGCCGGGATGGAGGAGGCTGCGTCAAGCGCCCGGTCCACGGCCCGCCGGTCCCAGCGCGCGGCCGGGTCGGTGGGCGCCAGGCCCCAGAGCGGGCCGGGGATGCGGCCATTGGCGATCCGCTGCGACACGGCGGACCAGTCCAGGCCGCCGAGGTAGCAGCGGAGCTGCGCGCGGGTCAGAAGGCGAGGGGCGGCGCGTTCAGGCATCTCGGCCCTCCTCGACGGGGGCGGGCGCGGTCTGCCCCCGAACCACCGCCCAGGCGTAGAGCCTCGGGACGCGGCTGACATGGACATGGCTAGTGAGCCGCACCCTCCCACAAGGTAGGCGCTCCCCCGGATGTGCGGCGATAACGCGTGACGCCTCTTCCGCCTCGGCCAGGCTGATGCCCTGAAGAGAAGGAGGTTCGCCCGCGTAGATGCCGCTCCACACCATCCAGGCGTGGGTAAGGAGGCTGTTGATCTCCTTCGCGCGATCGAGCGTCATTTCTCCTCCTCCCCTTCCTTCCACCACCAGAGCCAGTCGCCAGCCGCGTTCTGCTGAACCTGTATCCGCCCGGCCGCCAGCAGATCGGCCAAGGGGGCGGGGAGGGGGGTGTTGCGGGGTGGGGTTAGTCACGGGGCACCTCCACCTGAGCACGCATTGCCTCGATTGCGTCGGCGCACCGTGTGGCTACGGCTGCCAGTTCGGCGCGCCGCTGTGATGGGCGCCCACCGAGCGCGATTTCCTCCGCGATCTCGTCGCAAAGGGTCGCGGCGTCCCCCATGCCGGAGCGCATCCCAACGCGAGCGTCCTGGCCCGAGTAAAGGCCGAGCGACGTAGCGAGCAGCGAAGACGCAACCTGTTCGACCTTCTTGCCCATGCGATCAGCGGCCATCCCCGCCTCCTTCCGGCCGGTTGGCGAGGGAGGCTTGCTGCTTGACCTCATCGGCCTGGGCCTTGGCCTCCTCTGCCGTGTCGAAGATCGCGGCGACCCCTCCGACTGCGAGATGCAGCCAGCCGCGCCCCGGGACGAAGACCTGCACCCCGTGCTTCTTCTCGAAGGTGTTGGTGTCGAACCAGGCCGAGACGCGCACGTCACGGATGGCCGCTTCCTCCACCCCGCCCGGCCCGTCCATGCTGGCGGGAGGCTGTGCGTTAGGCATGGGGGTTCTCCGGCATCTTGAGGGCTCCGGCGACAAGACGCCGGAACTCAAAACCGTCAGCGCGGTCCTGCCAGCGGCGGAGCTTGCCGTCCTGGTAAGTGGCGGTCACCGGGCGCTCCGACCGGTAGAAGCTCACCGTTCCGTCTGGGTTATCCGTCCACACGAAGCCGAAAGCCTCAACCGGGGTCGCGTGCGTCCCGGTCATGCCATCATAGGTTGGCTTGATGCCTCGCCGGTCGAGGTAGCAGTAGCCGACCCCCGGCACCCACTGGCAGACCATCCTGGGCTCAGGAGCGTCGCAGTCATTGATGATGACGTAGCGCGTCGGTTTCATCTTCTCGCTCACCCCACCACCTCCCCGCCCTCGGCGGCATCGGGACTGCGGGGCGGGGGCGGGAGGGGCATCCACCATAGGGGCTTCCACTCCTTGTTGCCCGGCACGCGCAGCCAGTCTCTCGTCATGGACGAGGGTGCGAACCACCACGTCCGGTACACATGCCCGCGCGCGTCCATGCCGATGATCTCTGTGTAGTCGGTCGGCGCCGTCTCTATCGGCTTCCAATTGCTCATTGGCGCCATCCCCCTTTCACCATCCGCACCGCGCCCGGCATCTTCCCGCCGCCCGCGTGCTTGGCGCAGCCTTCATAGTTGTGGTCGGTCCCGCCGCAGTAGGTGCAGCGCAACTGCGCGTGCCGAACTGATCCACCCCATGTCTTCGGGCAATGGCTGATCGGGTGCAGGGGTGACCCGCAGTAACCGCACCTCATGACGCCTCTCCCTTGAACGAGAACTCGCGGATGCGGCCGGTCCAGAAGTCCTGCGCCTTAGCTGCCGCCTCGCAATCCGCCTCCGTCTGACCGTAGGTGACGACGTGCACGCGCTCCCCGTCCCAGCCGATCAGGAGGCATTGCTTCAGGTCGAATTGGTCCGCCACCTTCTTTGCAGCAGAAACGGGGATGCGGTGCTGCGCTCGCTGTTCACCCACGGCTGATCTCCTCGGGCGCGGCGCCGAGAAGACGGCGAACCAATCGGTTTAACCAGCCCGTGCGCGGCGCGACCGGTACGTGCAGCACGATCTCGCCTCCAAGACGGGCGAAGGCCAGCGCACGAACCCTCGCCTCGGCGTCCTCAAAGGAAGTTGCCATGATCTCAATGGCCCACCGCCTTCCAAGGTAGCCATAATGGACCTCAAATGGGCGGTAGTGCCCATCGCCGTTCACACTCTGGTTCATGCTCCCTCCTCGGGCGCGGCGTCGGGGGCGAGGGCGGCTCGGATCATATCCTTGCGCTCGCGTTCCCACTGGACGATGTCCTCGCGCGTCGGCATCGGGCAGTCCGGCTGCGCGACGTTGTAAGCGACGTTCCCGGACTGGCGCTCGATCACCTCCAGCACCTCCCGCAGCCGCATCACCTCAGCTCCGGGCGCCGATGGGGCGGGGAGGGCGCGGAGGCGGTTCACCGCTTCCTGCAACGTGAGCGGGAGCGCGGTCTTGCCTGCGTTCTCCGCGCCGTCCGCCTCCTCGCTGTAAAGCCGCTCGATGCGTTGGCAGAGAGCTTCTACCGCCTCCGCCTCGCCGCCCTGCGCCGGGGTGGGGGCTGCGGCGCGGTCCTCCATGACCTCCCGCAGCAGCTTGCCGTTAGGGTCGTTCTTCGCCATTTAGGGTCGTTCTTCGCCATGCGGAGTGCCTTGTTCACGGCCTCGTAGCCGCGCGTTACCACGCCCGTCTCGTCCCGCTGCGAGGGGGAGGGTTCAGGATGCGTCATGGGTGGGCTCCGGGGTGGGGGTGCTGCGGGCGCGGATGCGGTTGGCGATCATGCGGCCCGCAACGGCGCCGTCGTGATACGCAAGGGAGAGATCCAAATCTCCGTTGCGACGGCTCACCTCGGCCCGCTCGTTCATGTCCTTGATGTGCGCGTCACAGTCAGCGAGGCACGCAGCCCGCTCATTCTCCCGCTCCGCCTTCACCGCCTCCGCGACCTGGGCGGGGGTGATCGGGTAGAGGGGCGAGACGTAGGACCAGCCTTCGAGAAGGCCTCCCTGGTTGACGCGTGCGACGTAGGGGCGCCCGGCGATCTGCCACCATCCGTCACGGACTGAGGCGGTCCACTGTGCACCCGCAGCATCCCGCAGCAGATGCGCCGGCGCCCCTTCATGCTCCTCCGGCGGGCGACCGTTCCAGTTCGGGTGCGCGCTCATCCCTGCTCCTCCATCATCGCCGCTCTCGCACGCAGCGCGGCGGCGGCAAGCGCGAGCGCGGGGGTGGCGGCCTGCGCGTAGATCGAGACCATACCCGGCGCCCACACGGCCATCGTCATCCGGTCATTCGCGCCACGGTGGCGGGACCACTCGCCGCCCTCCGGCAACAGCGTCAGAGCGGCGTCCAGGCTGGAGGTGAAGTTGAGCGCGTGCGTGCTCACCCACTTCCCGGTCGTCCGGTTGACCCAGACCCGATCCTTCACAGGAGCCCAGGAGCCGTCGTCTTGCTCCTCCTCGGCGCCGATGTGACGCTCCTCGCGGTCGAACAGGGCGTGCATGATCGCCTCATCCAACTCCCTACTCGCCCCCTCGGCCGCCTCCAGCCGCGCCGCGAGATCACGATGCGCGGTGGGGGTCATGCGCCCGTCTCCCACGCATCGCCGCGGTCGTCGGCCGCCTCGCCGAAGCTCTCGATCTTGCCCATCTCACCCCCCCACGAGCGCGAAGAGGGCGATGAGCAGCAGTAGGAAGCCTGCGTAGAGGATGCCGCCGCCGAGGATGTGGAGGAGGGTCATCACCGCATCACTCCCCTGCTGAAGGCTGTGTTCATGAGGTATCGAATGTCCTCCGCGAGCTGGCGCGGCGGGCGGTGGTCCTTAGTGCGGAGCCACCTTTCGAGCGTATCCAGCGCCTCGCGGATGTGCGGCTCGTCGCGGATCGCAGGATCGAAGAACGGCGCCTGATCCTCGGAAAGGGCGGGGGTCATGGGGTGGTCCGCCCCGACAGAAAGGCATCGAGCCGGCGGAGGCGCGCGATCTCCTCAGCCTTGCGGTCCAGTTCGCGCCAAGCCTGAGAAAGCTCGCGCTTGTAGCCGTCTAGGGCGCGGTCTCTTGCGCGCTCGCGGGCGTCATGCGCGGGGTCGAGACGCTTTGCCCACCACCGCAGCTTCATGGCGAGCCGGTAGCGCGGGTTCCGGTACCACCAGCGCCAAGACATGCGATCTTCCATCAGACCGTCCTCCCCATCGCGGCGCAGAACGCGCCCCAGGCGGCGTGCATCGCCTTCTCCGTCACAGCACTTCCTCCAGATCCTCGATGTGCGCCGTGAGGTCGGGCACGACCCGATCCACGCACGCGCAGAGCAGGTCCAGCGTCTCCACCGTGTCGTCGGTCTGATGGCCCCGCTGGAGCCGCGCGTTCGCGTTGCCCAGGGCGGTCTCCAGCTTGTCCACGAGCAGCGTGAGGGCGGCGTGCCGCTGGTTCGCGCGGGCCTGCGCCATCTCGTGATCGGCGTAGCTGTGGGGGGCGTTGGGGTAGACCTTGCGCCGGGACATGAGCGCCGGATGCACAGGGGTCGCCGTCTCCGGGCGAACAGTCGCGTTCATGGGGTCACCTCGTGCGTGTCGATGTTGGCGCGGATCACCTCGATGTTGAGTTTCGCTGAGAACTGACCCGGGGTTTTCATCGAGAACTGACCCGTGCAGGGATATGTCCCGCGGGCTGTGGCCGCGGGTCAAGCGGGTGCTTTGGCCCTCCTGTTCCTGGGTTCGGCCGAGCTGCTCCTGAACCGGAAACTGTCGTTGCCGGTCTCCAGGATGTGGCAGTGGTGCGTGAGCCGGTCGAGCAGGGCCGTGGTCATCTTAGCGTCGCCGAACACGCCGCCCCACTCGCTGAAACTCAGGTTGGTGGTGATGACCACGCTGGTGCGCTCGTAGAGCTTGCTGAGCAGGTGGAACAGCAAGGC
>NZ_FQZF01000028.1 GCF_900141905.1 Muricoccus roseus
CCCTCACGCGCGCCCGTATGTATCCTCGAAGCGGACGATGTCGTCTTCGCCGAGATAGGCGCCGGACTGGACCTCGATGAGGGTCAGCGGGATCATGCCGGGGTTTTCCAGGCGGTGGACGCAGCCCAGCGGCAGGTAGACGGACTCGTTCTCGCGCAGGAGGATGCGCTCGGCGTCGCGCTCGACGATGGCGGTGCCGTTGACCACCACCCAGTGTTCGGCGCGGTGGTAGTGCTTCTGGAGGGAGAGCTTCTCGCCCGGGCGGACAAGGATCTTCTTCACCTGGAAGCGGTCGCCCTGGATCAGCCCCTCATAGTGGCCCCAGGGGCGGTACATGCGCCGGTGGGCGGCCGCCTCGGGGCGCTTCCTGGCCTTGAGCTGGTCCACCAGCTTTTTCACGTCCTGGGCGCGGTCGCGGTGCAGCGCCAGCACCGCATCCTCGGTGGCGACCACCACCACATCCTTCAGCCCCACCACCGTGGTCAGGATGCCCTCGGAGCGGACATAGCAGTGGTCGGCGTCCAGCAGCTCCACCGGGCCTTGGGTGGCGTTGCCCCGTCCGTCCTTGGGCGAGACCTGCCAGAGCGCGTCCCAGGAGCCGACATCGGACCAGCCGAGATCGGCCGGCACCACCGCGGCATGGGCGGTGTGCTCCATCACCGCATAGTCGATCGAGATGGAGGGGGCGCCGGCGAAGGCGGGGCCGAGGCGGACGAAGTCGAGGTCGCGGCTGGCCCCGTCCACCGCGGCGCGGACGCTGGCCACCAGCTCCGGCTGCAGCCGCTCCAGCTCGGCCAGCAGGCTGGCGGCGCGGGCAACGAACATGCCGGCATTCCACAGGTGCCTACCCCCTTCGAGCAGGGCCTGCGCCCGGGCGAGGTCGGGTTTTTCGATGAAGGAGGCGATGGCCGAGACCCCCGGCGCATCGGCCAGCGCCGCGCCGGCCTCGATATAGCCAAAGCCCGTCTCGGCACGGGTGGGGCGCATCCCGAAGGCGACGATATGCCCGGCCCGCGCCGCCGCCGCCGCCCGCTCCAGCGCCGCATGCAGTGCCGGCAGGTCCTGGATGGCGGCATCGGCCGCCATGACCCAGAGAAGGGCGTGCGGATCCTCCTCCGCCGCCAGCAAGGCCGCCGCCGCGATGGCGGGCGCCGAGTTGCGCGCGGCCGGCTCCAGCACGATCCGCCCACCGGCCACCCCGGCCTCGCGCAGCTGCTCGGCCACGAGAAAGCGGTGCGCCTCGGCGCAGATCACCATCGGCGCCGCGAAACCCGGCCCCGTCGCCCGCCCCACCGTCTCCTGCAGCATGCTCTGCCCCGAGGTCAGCGGCCAGAACTGCTTCGGATACCCCTCCCGCGACAACGGCCACAAACGCGTGCCAACCCCGCCAGACAACACCACGGGCACAACACGATCCTGGGGCATGGGGCTTCCGATATGGTCGAGAGACCTCCGGAACTAACGGAGCGTCCCCCAAAAGAAAAGCCGCCCCGGAACACCGGAGCGGCCCTCTCGTTCGGGGATCGAAATACCGCCGGAGGGCGCCGTGGCCTGCTCCGGACCGGGCCTCTCGCCTCCCCTTTCGGGCGTCAGCCGAGCACGCCGAAGAGCCAGAGCAGGATGATGATCGGGATGGGAATGCCGATCAGCCACAGCAGAATTCCGCGCACTTGCGATGCCTCCATGATGGTTTGCGGTTCTGCAACGTGAGGGGCTTGCGGGAGGTTGCGCGACCAAGCAGCCTTGCCGCATGGAAGCGTTTCCCCCCACAGCCCCCTTCGACAACGAGGCCCCCTGGACCCCCAGCGCGCGCTACCCCGACCCGAGGCTGCGGGACCTCGACCCGTCCTTCGCGCGCTACAGGTTGATGAACGGGCCCGTGCAGAAGCTGGCCGGCGGCACGCGCTGGGGCGAGGGCCCCGTCTGGTTCGGCGATCATCGCTGCCTCATCTGGTCC
The DNA here is from genome assembly GCF_900141905.1 of Muricoccus roseus. Classification (GTDB taxonomy): domain Bacteria; phylum Pseudomonadota; class Alphaproteobacteria; order Acetobacterales; family Acetobacteraceae; genus Roseomonas; species Roseomonas rosea. Next base: position 1,958 of record NZ_FQZF01000028.1, read on the forward strand.
GACGTGCCGGGCGACCGCATGCTGCGCTTTGACGAAGTGAGCGGCGCGACGACGGTGTTCCGCTCCCCCTCGAACAACGCCAACGGCAATTATCGCGACCGCGAAGGCCGGCTGATCACCTGCGAGCACCTGACGCGGCGCGTCACGCGCACCGAGCATGACGGACGCATCACCACCATCGCCGACCGCTTCGAGGGCAAGCGCCTGAACTCCCCGAACGACGTCGTGGTGAAGTCTGACGGCACGATCTGGTTCACCGATCCCGCCTTCGGCATCCTCAGCGACAATGAGGGAGAGCGCGCCGAGCAGGAGCTGCCGCAGAACGTCTACCGCGTCGATCCCGCGCGCGGCACGATCGAACTGGCCGCGGAGGGCATCGAAGGCCCGAACGGCCTCGCCTTCAGCCCGGACGAATCCATCCTCTACATCGTCGAGAGCCGCACCACGCCGCGCAGCATCCTCGCCTATGAGGCTGATGCGAAGGGCCGCCTCGGCAACCGCCGCAGCTTCATCACGGCGGAACCCGGCGGCACGCCCGATGGCTTCCGCGTGGATGAGGACGGCAATCTCTGGTGCGGCTGGGGCATGGGCAATGCGGAGCAGGACGGCGTGCGCGTGTTCAACAAGGCCGGCGCCCCGATCGGCCATATCGACCTGCCGGAACGCGCGGCCAATCTCTGCTTCGGCGGGGTGAAGAAGAACCGGCTCTTCATCACCGGGGCGCGGTCGCTCTATGCGGTGTATCTGAACACGCGGGGAATCTGACGGTGCCGCAGGGGCTCTGCCCCTGCACCCCGCCAGGAACCTGAGGTTCCTGGACCACCCATCTGTTGGCGGCTGCCGCGGGAGTTGAAGCGCATTCCCTCTGGGACGCGCTTCAGCCGAGGACCCGGCCCACGGCGGCGCACCAGGCCGCGTGCCGCCGGTCCGCCTCCTCCGCCGGCATGTCCGGCTCGAAGCGCACGCGGCGGCGCCAATGGGTGGCGTTGTCGCCCGGCGGCGGGCAGAGCCCGGCCTGCACGCCCGCCAGATACGCCGCGCCCAGCGCGGTGGTTTCGGCCACGGCGGGCACGTCCACCGGGCATTGCAGCGCATCCGCCAGGAAGCGCATCGTCCAGTCGCTCGCCGTCATGCCGCCGTCTACGCGCAGCACGGTTTCCCCCATGCCGGGCCAATCCGCGCGCATCGCATCCAGCAGGTCCCGCGTCTGCCAGGCCACGCTTTCCAGCGCCGCACGGGCGATCTCAGCCGCGCCCGCCCCGCGCGTGAGGCCCAGGATGGCGCCGCGAGCGCCCGCATCCCAATGCGGCGCGCCCAGGCCGGTGAAGGCGGGCACCATCACCACGCCGGAATCCGGGTCGGCCCGCGCGGCCAGTTCCCCGGCCTCCGCCGCGCTGTGGATGATGCCCAGCCCATCCCGCAGCCACTGCACCGCCGCGCCGGCGACGAAGATGGCACCTTCCAGCGCATAGGTCCGCGCCCCGCCGATCTGCCAGGCCACAGTGGTGAGCAGCCGGTGCGTGGAGCGCACGGGGGTCTCGCCCGTGTTCAGCAGCATGAAGCAGCCGGTGCCGTAGGTGGATTTCGCCATGCCCGGACGGAAGCAGGCCTGGCCCAGCGTGGCCGCCTGCTGGTCCCCCGCCATGCCGCGCAGCGGGATGGGGGCGCCGAACAGGGCGGGGTCCGTGGTGCCGAACTCGGCGGCGCAGTCCCGCACCTCGGGCAGCAGGGCGCGGGGGATGTCCAGCGCGCGGAGGATCTCCTCGTCCCATTCGCCCCGGCGGATGTCGTACAGCATGGTCCGGGCCGCGTTGGTGGCATCCGTCGCATGCACCCGGCCGCCGGTCAGGTGCCAGAGCAGGAAGCTGTCCACCGTGCCGAAGGCCAGCTCCCCCCGCGCGGCGCGGGCCCGCAGGCCCGGGATCTCCTCCAGCATCCACATCAGCTTGGTGGCGGAGAAATAGGGGTCGGCCAGCAGCCCGGTGCGCTCGGTCAGCAGGGGCTCCAGCCCCTCCGCGCGCAGCCTTTCGCAGATCGGCGCGCTGCGCCGGTCCTGCCAGACGATCGCCCGGTGCACCGCCCGGCCCGTCGCCCGGTCCCAGACCACCGTTGTCTCGCGCTGGTTGGTGATGCCGATGCCGGCGACCGAACCCGCGGCCACCCCGCCCCGCTCCATGGCCCCGCGCAGGCAGGCGATGGAATGGGCCAGGATGTCCTCCGCCGCATGCTCCACCCGGCCCGGCGCGGGAAAGTGCTGCGGCAGCTCCACCTGATGCGTCGCGCGCGGATGCAGCGCCGAGTCGAACAGGATCGCCCGTGTCGAGGTCGTGCCCTGGTCGAGCGCCAGCAACGCATCCGCACCCATGCGCTTCCCCCCATCTGATTCCGGGCGCAGCATAGGCCCCATGGACGTGATCCTCCATGACCTCTGCGGCGCCGACCCGGCCCGGCGCTTCTCGCCCTATTGCTGGCGGGTGCGCATGGCGCTGGCCCATAAGGGCATCGGCCATGTCACGCGGCCCTGGCGCTTCACCGAGAAAGCCGCCATCGCCGATGCGGGCACGGATAAGGTGCCGGTGCTGCGCCATGGCGACCGCACGGTGCATGAGAGCTGGAGGATCCTCGAATATCTCGAGGACACCTGGCCGGGCGCCCCGAGCCTCTTTGGCGGAGAGGGCGGGCGGGCGCTGTCCCGTTTCGTGAACACGTGGTCGGATGCGGTGATGATGCCGGCGATCGTCCGCCTGGTCGTCTCCGACATCCCCGCCCATCTGGCGCCCGAGGACGCCGAATACTTCACCCGCACGCGGGAGGCCCGCTTCGGCAAGCCCCTGGCGGCAATGACCGCCGACCGGGAGGGGACGGTGGAGGCCTTCCGGCGCGACCTTCACCCGCTGCGGATGGTGCTGCGCGAGAGGCCCTGGCTCTCCGGCCCCACGGCCGGGGCGGCGGACTACATCGCCTTCGGCCCGCTGCAATGGGCCCGCTGCGTCTCCGCCTTCCCGCTGCTCACGCCCGACGACCCGCTGCATGCGTGGCGCGGCAGGCTGCTGGATGCCTTCGGCGGCCTCGCCCGCCAGGCACCCGCCGAGGACCTGGCCTAGCCAATATGGGACCCTGGCTCGACGCCTTCGTGCCCGCCTTCGGGATGATCGCGCTCGGCGCCTTCCTCAAGCGGCGCCTGCTGCGGGAGGATGCGGTCCGGGCCGGGATCGAGAAGCTGGTCTTCTATGTCCTGCTCCCCTGCCTTCTCGCCTCCTCCATCGCGGCGGTGAATCTCGGCTCCCTGCCGGTGGGCGGGATGGCGGCGGCCCTCTGGCTGACGCTGCTCCTCGGCACCGGCGCCTCGCTGCTGCTGGCGCGCGCCTTCGGCCAGGCGCATCCGGCCGCCACCTCGGTCCTCCAGGGCGGCATCCGCTTCAACAACCTGCTCGGCTTCGCCATTTCGGGCGCGGTGTTCGGCGCGGCGGGCACGGGGCTGGCGGCGGTGGCCACGGGGCTGATCGTGCCCTGCGTGCAGGTGATCGTGACCCTCGCCTTTGCCATGGGGGGCGGCCGCTCCCGGCCCCGTCCGCTCGCCATGCTCCGCCAGGTGGCGCTCAACCCGCTGATCATCGGCTGCGCCTCGGGCTTCCTGCTGGCGGCCCTCGGGGGGCTCCCGGCGGGGCTGGCGCCGCTGGCCCGCACCCTCGGCCAGGCTTCCGTGGCGCTGGGCCTGCTGGCCGTGGGCGCGGCGCTGGGGGCGGAGGCGATGCGCGACCGCCTGCCGCTCCAGGGGGCCACCGCCGCCTGGAAGCTGCTGGCCATGCCGGCGCTCACCCTGCTGCTCTGCCGGCTCTTCGGGCTCGAGGCCCTGCCGGCGACCATCGCCACCCTCTTCATGGCGCTGCCCACCGCCTCCACCGCCTATGTCATGGCGCGGATGATGGGCGGCGACGCCCCGATCATGGCGGCGATGACCACGATGCAGCATGTCGTCGCCGTCGCGACCCTGCCGCTCTGGCTGATGATTCTCTGGGCAGTCCTGCCGCTGCCCTGACCCCCGCCTGGGCGGAACCTGGCTGGACCGCCCGATTCGCCCCCCGGCCTCCGATTGGCGCGGCGCGGGCCCTGCCGCATGATGCCGGCCCGATCCGATGGGAAGACTTTTGATGCTGACGCGACCCATGGCGACGCGGAGGGGCCTCGTAGGCGGGGCCCTGGGCCTCGGCGCCGCCTCCCTCATCCCCTCCCCCTCCCGCGCGCAGGGTGGCTGGCCCGACCGGCCCGTGCGCCTGATCATCGGCTATCCCCCGGGCGGCGCCTCGGACCTCTTCGGGCGGATGATCGCGGGCATGATGGGGCCGCGCCTCGGCCAGAACGTGGTGGTGGAGAACCGCCCCGGCGGCGGCGCCGTGGTGGCCAGCGAGGCCGTGGCCCGGGCCCCGGCCGATGGCTACACCCTGCTCCACGTGGATAACGGCATCCTCGTCTATAACCCCGCCCTCTATGCCCGCCTGCCCTATGACCCGGACCGGGATCTCTCTGGCGTCGGCTTCATCGGGCGCTTCCCGCTCTTCCTCACCGTGCGCGCGGACAGCCCGATCAGGGACCTGGCCGGCTATATCGCCGCCTCCAAGCTCACCGCGCCCACCTATGGCTCCCCGGCCGTCGCCTCGCCGCACCACCTGGCGATGGAGATGTTCAAGCGCCGCGCGGGCTTCGAGGCCACCCATGTCCCCTATCGCGGTGGCCCGGCGGCCATGCAGGACCTGCTCTCCGGCACGGTGGACAGCGTGATGATCGACTGCGCCACCGGCACGGCCTTCATCCGGGACGGCAAGGTCCGCGCCCTCTGCGTGCTGAGCGAGGCGCGCTCCCCCACCAGCCCGGAGGTGCCGACGGCGCGCGAGCTCGGCTTCCCCAATGTCATCGCCTATGGCTGGCAGGGGATTTCGGTGCCCACCGGCACGCCCGCCCCGGTCATCGCGCGGCTCTCGGCCGAGCTGGCGCGCGCCATTGCGTCGGACGAAATGAAGGCCCGCTTCACCACCCTCGGCATTGAGCAGGCGAACTATTCCCCGGCCGAGTTCGCGGCCTTCGTGCAGCGGGAGAACGCCGAATGGCGCCCGCTGATCCGGGAACTCGGCATCCGGCTGGACAGCTGAGCCCGGCTGGCCGCACCGCCCGGGTACACGGAGCGTGATCTCCCCCTGGCCCATGCCGGGGTGGTCACGCGACGGATGCCCCGGTAGGTAGCCTACTGGCCCGCCCAGCCCTTTCCGGGGCCGGCGCCTCAACCACCTCGGGAACCAGACGCCCTTGCTCCGTCGCCTCCGCTCCCTGGCCCGCGGCCTGAAACGTTCCTCGCCGAAGCAGATCCTGGGCAAGCTCCAGACCCTCGAAGTCGCCTCCGGCGCCGCCGCCCGCAATGCGGAGCTGGCCGCCTGGAACACGAAGGTCATGGGCTCCGCCATGGCCAGCCAGCTCTATGAGGCCGGGCTGGCCGGGCGCCTCGCCCCGCTGCCGCCCGACCCCGTGACCATGGGCTTCGGCGGCCGCCTGTGCCGGCAGGAGGATATCGAGAGCCACTGGTTGCGCCACTGGTGCGGCCAGATCGGCTTCGTGCCCATGTACCACCGCAAGGTGTGGGAGGATTGCTACGCGCTGCAGGCCCTGCATGAGCGCAACATGATGGCCCCGGGCCGCCGGGGCCTGGGCTTCGCGGTGGGCGCGGAATGGCTGCCGAGCTTCATGGCCGCCCGCGGCACCGAGATCCTCGCGACCGATATCGACGCCAGCGACCTGCGCGCCCGCAACTGGATCGAGACGGACCAGCATGGCGGCCGGGTGGAGACCATCTTCAAGCCCGGCCTGATCGACATGGACACCTTCAACTCGCGGGTCGCCATGCGCGCGGTGGACATGAACGCCATCCCGGCGGACCTGCACGGGGGGTTCGACTTCCTCTGGTCCATCTGCTCGCTGGAGCATTGCGGCTCGATCCGCCAGGGCCTCGACTTCGTGGTGGAGGCGATGAAGTGCCTGCGCCCCGGTGGCGTCGCGGTGCACACCACCGAGTTCAACATGAACCCCGAGGGCAAGACGATCGAGGAGGGCACCACGGTCCTCTTCCAGCGCCACCATATCGAGGAGCTGGAGGCCCGCCTCGCCCTGGCCGGGCACCGGATGCTTCCGGTGGATTTCGGCACGGGCAACGGCATCCTGGACCAGTTCGTGGACCTGCCGCCCTATCCCGGCAGCGAGGCGCCACTCGCCATTCCCGAGCCGCCGCATCTGCGGCTCTCCATCCAGGGGCTGGTCGCGACCTCGATCGGCTTCATCGTGGAGAAGGGGGCGTAGCAGCCACGCCCTCCGGGTGACCCGGCCTCCCCCACATCGGCTCGTCACCCCCGGGAAGGCAGGGCCTTCCCGGCGGGCAGCGCCTACTTTGCCAGGGAATCATGCGCGGCGAGGCAGGCCATATCCAGGATGTTGTTCACCCCCGCCGCGATGGACAGGATCTGCGCGGGCTTGGACAGGCCCATCAGCAGCGGCCCGATGGCCGTCGCGCTCGTCAGCCGCGGCACGGCCTTGGAGAGGATATGGGCCGCGTGCAGGCCCGGCATGACCAGCACATTCGCCGCGCCTGAGAGGCGGCAGAACGGGTAGAGGGCGTGCAGGCTGGGGTCGAGCGCGACATCGGCCGCCATCTCGCCCTCGTATTCGAAGCCCACATCGCCCCGCGCATCCAGCAGCGCCACCGCATCGCGCACGGTCTGCGGGATGATGCTGCCGCGCGGGTCCCCGAAGTTGGAGAAGGAGAGGAAGGCGACGCGGGGCTCCAGCCCGAGGCGCCGGGCCTGGGCCGCCGACTGCACGGCGATCTCGGCCAGCGTCTCCGCGTCCGGCCGCTCATGGATGGCCGTATCGGCCAGCAGCACGGTGCCCGCGCGGCGGGTGAGGAGGAGAGTGAGGCCGAAGAGTACGCCCTCCCCGCCATCCGAGGCCGGGGCGGGGTCGATCGCGAGCGAGATCTGCTTCAGGCTGGCCGCGTAGGAGCGGGTGGTGCCGGTGATCAGCGCATCCGCATCGCCCATCGCCACCATGCAGGCGGCGAAGATGTTGCGGTCCAGGTTCACCGCGCGCTGGGCATCGCGGAACAGGAAGCCCTCCCGCTGCTTGCGGGCATAGAGATATTCCGCGTAGCGCCGGTTGCTGTCGGACAGCGCCGCATTGTGGATCTCGATGCCATCCGGCAGCGGCACGCCCAGGGCGGCGACCGTGGCATGCACCCGGTCCTCGCGTCCGACCAGGATAGGCGTGCCGTAGCCCGCGTTGCGGAAGGCGATCGCAGCGCGGATCGTCTTCTCCTCCTCGCCCTCGGCGAAGACCACGCGGCGCGGGTTCTGCCGCACGCGCTCGGTGATCGCCTCCAGCGCGCCACCGGCCGCGTCCAGCTTCTGCGCCAGCATGCGGGCATAGTGCTGCATGTGGATGATGGGCTTGCGGGCCACGCCACTGTCCATCGCGGCCTTCGCGACGGCCGGGGAGACGCGCGAGATCAGGCGCGGGTCGAAGGCATGGGGGATGATGTATTCGGGGCCGAAGCGCAGCCCCGCGCCGCCGCCGGCGCCCGCCACCTCCTCCGGGACGTCCTCGCGCGCCAGCATCGCCAGCGCCTCGGCGGCGGCGATCTTCATGTGGTCGTTGATCGTGCTGGCGCGCACGTCCAGCGCGCCGCGAAAGATGAAGGGGAAGCCGAGAACGTTGTTCACCTGGTTCGGGTAGTCCGAACGGCCTGTCGCGATGATGCAGTCCGGGCGCGCGGCCTTGGCCTCGTCCGGCGTGATCTCCGGGTCGGGGTTGGCCATGGCGAAGATGATCGGCTTCTCCGCCATGCCGCGCACCATGTCGGGCGTGACCGCGCCCTTCTTGGACAGGCCGAAGAAGGCATCGGCGCCGCGCAGCGCCTCCGTCAGCGTGCGCGCCTCGGTGTCGTTGGCGTGGGCGGACTTCCACTGGTTCATGCCCTCCACCCGGCCGCGATAGAGCACGCCCTTGGTGTCGCACATGACGATGTTCTGCGGGCGCATGCCCATGGCGCGCAGCAGCTCGGCGCAGGCGATGGCGGCCGAACCGGCGCCGTTGATGACGAGCTTCGTGTCCCGCAGCTCACGCCCCGTGAGGTGGCACGCATTGATCAGCCCGGCGGCGGCGACGATGGCGGTGCCGTGCTGGTCGTCATGGAAGACGGGAATATCCATGATCTCGCGCAGGCGCTGCTCGATGACGAAGCATTCGGGGGCCTTGATGTCCTCGAGATTGATGCCGCCGAAGGAAGGCCCAAGGAAACGGACGCAGTTGACGAACTCGTCCACGTCATAGGCATCGACGCAGAGGTCGATGGAATCCACGTCGGCGAAGCGCTTGAACAGCGCCGCCTTGCCCTCCATCACCGGCTTGCCGGCGACCGCGCCCAGGTCGCCCAGGCCGAGCACGGCCGTGCCGTTGGAGATGACGGCCACCATGTTGCCCTTGGCCGTGTAGTCATAGGCGAGCGAAGGGTCCCGGTGGATCTCCAGGCAGGGCTCCGCCACGCCGGGCGAATAGGCGAGCGAGAGGTCGCGCGCGGTGGCAAGCGGCTTGGTGAGGCGGATCTCCAGCTTGCCGGGCTTGCCCTCGGCATGAAGCGCGAGCGCCTCTTCCCGGGTGATGCGGGCGGTGCGGGAATCTCCCGATCCGGTGCGGCGCGCGTCGTCCATGCCTTCGTTCTCCCGCTATCCACGCCAGTCCTGGGCGCCAGGACCGCCGGATTTAGCGTGTCGGTGGCCGCACGGGAATGCCAACGGCGAGATTCTTGCATGCTGCACTGCGGAAGCTGCACTGCGGCAAAATGCCGCGGCGCGGCACCCGTCACGTCCGGCGGATGTTCCAGGGATAGGGCGAGCTGCCCTCCAGCATCCCGGTCAGGTTCCGCCGGAAGGCCGTGCGGATGGTGAACTGCCCCAGCGGCACGGTGGACACCTCCTCCAGCGCCAGACGTCCCAGGGCTTCGGCGGCGCGGGCACGGCCGGCCTCGTCCGGCGCCTCCAGCCATTCGGCCGTCAGCGCCTCCGCCCGGTCGCTCTTCCACCAGCCGAACCAGCCGGCCTCGCCCTGGCCGCGGATCAGCGGCGACATCGCCGGGCTGCCATAGGTGTTGGAGGTACCGGTGGTGTGGAAGATGCTCCAGCCGCCCTTCTCGACCGGCTCGCGCGAGTTGCGGCGCTGGATCACCGTGCCCCAGTCGCTCTCGGCCATTTCCACATTCATGCCGATCCGGCGCAGCGCATCGCCGGTCACCTGGCCCAGCGGCCCGATATCCGGGAAGTCGGTGGGGTTGATGATGACCACCCTGGCATCGGTGTAGCCGGCCTCTCGCAGCGCCGCCCGCGCGGCGTCCAGGCTGCCCGGCATCAGGTCCGCATGGTCCTTGTAGTAGGGCGTGCGCTTGGGGAAGAGGCTGCGCGTGTCGGTCCAGACGGAGGTATCGTCCCCCTGGGCCGCCCGCATGTAGTTCTCCTGGATCACCGAAAGCCGCACGGCCCGGCGCAGGCGCACGTCGTCGAAGGGCGGCTGGAGGCAGTTCAGCCGCATCAGCGCCATGCGGCCCTCCACGTCCAGGATCTCCTGCCGGATCTCGCGGCTGCGGGAGAGCATCGGCCGCAGGTCGGAAAGCGGGCGCTCCCACCAGTCCACCTCGCCATTGGTCAGCGCCGCGGCGGCGGTGGAGGCATCGGGGATCACGTGCCACTCGATGCGCTGCAAATGCGCGACCTTGCCGCCCGAGGCACGCTCCGGCTTCTCCTGGCGCGGCACATAGGCGTCGAACTTCTCATAGGCGACGCGGGACCCGGAATTGTACTCGCCGGGTAGGAAGCGATAGGGGCCGGAGCCGATCATCTCGGTGATGGCGCGCGTGGCCTCGGCCGAGGCCAGCCGTTCGGGCATGATGAAGCAGACGCTGGCATCGGGCTTGGCCAGCGCATCCAGCATCAGCGGGAAGGGCCGGTGCAGCCGGGCCTCGAAGCCGCGGTCGTCCAGCACGCGCCACTCCGCCACCGCGCGGGCGAGGAGCTGGCCGAAGGGGTCGCGCACGGTCCAGCGCTTGATGCTGGCGACGCAATCCGCCGCCCGCACCGGCTCCCCGTCATGGAAGCGCAGGCCCTCGCGCAGGCGGAAGCGCCAGCGCCGGCCATCCTCCAGCACCTCATGCCCTTCCGCCATCTGGGGCCGGGGCCGGTTCTGCGCGTCCACGGCATAGAGCGTGTCGAACACGTAGTAGCCGTGGTTGCTGGTCACGGTCGCCGTGGTCCAGATCGGGTCCAGGCTGGTCAGGTTCGCCTGCGGCACGAAGCGCAGGGTCCGGGCGCGCATGTCCTGGCCGAGCGCCGGGGCGGAGAGGCGCCCCATGCCGCCGATGATCGCCGCGCCCGCGCCGGCGCGAATCAGGCTTCGCCGTTCCATTCCGAACCTCCTCCCGGCCCTGTCCCGGGCTCCTCGGCGAAAGCCTGCGCCGGCGCGGCCCCCCGCCGCAAGCCCGCTGGACCGAACCCGCCGCGCAACCTAGGAGTCCCGCCATGGACGCCGCCCCGCCGACCCCCAGCGCCATCCCGAACGCGTCCGGCGCGACCCCCGCCATGGCCCAGTGGTTCGCCGCCAAGCAGGCCCATCCCGATGCGCTCGTCTTCTTCCGCATGGGCGATTTCTTCGAGATGTTCTTCGCCGATGCCATCACGGCGGGCGAGGCGCTCGGCCTGGCCGTATCCCATCGTGGCGAACATGGGGGCCAGCCCGTGCCGATGGCCGGCGTGCCCGTGCATGCGATGGAGGCCTATCTCGCCCGGCTGATCCGCCGCGGCTTCCGGGTGGCCATCTGCGAGCAGATGGAAACGCCCGAGGCGGCGAAGGCGCGCAAGGCCCCCGCCGTGCGGCGGGAGGTGGTGCGAATCGTCACCCCCGCCACCGTGACGGAGGAGTCGCTGCTGGAGGGCGCGCGTCCCTCCTGGCTCCTGGCCCTGGCGCCCGAGGGGGCGGCACGGGTGGGTGCCGCCTGGCTCGACGTCTCCACCGGCCATGTCTGCACGGAAAGCCTGCCCACGGAGGAGCTCGGCGCCCTGCTTGCCCGGCTGGACCCGGCCGAGGTGGTGGCGCCCGAGGCCCTGGCGGCCGGCGATGCCCTCACGCCGCTCGGCGGGATGGTGCGCGAGGCCACGCCGCCCCGGGATGGCGCGCGGCTGGCCGCCGAGGCCTGGGGCGTGGCGAGCCTGGCCGCCTTCGGCGCCTTCACCGATGGCGAGACCAACGCCCTGGCCATGGCGCTGGATTATGTACGCGGCGCCTCCGGCGGCACCCTCCCCCGCCTGGCCCCGCCCGAGGCGCGGGGCGGCGAGGGCACGCTGCGCATGGATGCCGCCACGCGCCGGAGCCTCGAGATCCTGAAGGCCGAGCGGGGTGGCAAGGACTGCCTTCTTGGTGCGGTGGACCGGACCCTGACCGCGGCCGGCGCCCGCGAGCTGGCCGCGCGCCTCGCCGCCCCGCTGGCCGAGGGCGCCCCCATCGCCGCGCGGCATGATGCCGTATCCTTCCTCCTGGCCGCCGATTCGGTGCGCGCCGCCCTGCGCGACGCGCTGAAGGGCGCCCCCGACATGGCGCGTGCCCTCGGCCGCCTCTCGGTGGAACGCTTCTTCCCGCGCGACCTCGCCTCGCTGCGCGACGGACTCGCCCGGGCCGAGGCGATGCAGGCCGCCTTCGGCGATGCCGCCGGCGTGCCTCCCATCCCGCCCCTGCTGGTGCAGGCCGGCGAGGCGCTGGTGCCGGCGAACTCCCCCCGCGGCGAGCTGGCCCGCGCCCTGGCCGAGGACCTGCCCGCCCGGCTGGAGGATGGCGGGGTGATCGGCCCGGGGTACGATGGGGAGCTGGATGCGCTGCGGCGCCTGCGGGACGATGCGCGCGGCGCCATCCTCGCCCTGCAGCTGGACCTGGCCCAGGCCTGGGGCGTCGCCAGCCTCAAGATCCGCCACCACCAGCAGCTCGGCTTCCTGGCCGAGGTGCCGGCGGCGGCGGGCGAGGCCCTGCTGCGCCAGAAGCCCGCACCCGGCCCCATGGCGCCGGTGCACCGCCAGTCCATGGCCAATGCCCACCGCTTCACCTGCGGGGCGCTCACCGATCTGGACCGCAAGCTCTCCCAAGCGCGGGACGAGGCGGCGCGGCGGGAGGCGCTGGTGGTGCGGCATCTCCGCAAGCTCTGCCTGGACGCCGCCCCCGGCATCGCCGCCGCCGCCCGGGCCGTGGCGGAGATCGACGTCCATGCCGCCTCGGCGGAGCTGGCGGCAGGCGGGGGCTGGTGCCGGCCGGAGATGCCGGACCGCCCGGATTTCTGCGTCACGCAAGGCCGGCACCCCGTGGTGGAGGCCGCGCTGCGCCGGAACCGGGGCCCCGCCTTCGTGCCCAACGACGCGGATCTCTCCCCCGGCCGCCGCCTCTGCCTCCTCACCGGGCCGAACATGGCGGGCAAGTCCACCTATCTCCGCCAGAATGCCCTGATGGTCGTCCTGGCCCAGGCCGGGCTCTACATCCCCGCCGAAGCCGCCCGGATCGGGCTGGTGGACCGGCTCTTCTCCCGCGTCGGCACGGCAGACGACATCGCCGGCGGCCGCTCCACCTTCATGGTGGAGATGAGCGAGACGGCGGCGGTGCTGAACCAGGCCGGGCCCCGCAGCTTCGTGGTGCTGGACGAGGTGGGGCGCGGCACCGCCACCTGGGACGGGCTCGCCATCGCCTGGGCGGTGCTGGAGGCGCTGCATGACCGCCTCCGCTCCCGCACCCTTTTCGCGACCCATTTCCACGAGCTGACGGCGCTGGCCGGCAAGCTGCCGGAACTCGCCCCCGCCGCCATGAAGGTGCGGGAGCACCGGGGGCAGGTGGTGTTCCAGCACCTGGTCGGCCCCGGCGCCTCGGAACGCTCCTGGGGCCTGCATGTCGCGCGCCTCGCGGGCGTCCCGCGGGAGGTGGTGGCGCGGGCGGAGGTGGTGCTGGCCTCGCTGGAGGAGCGGGCACGGGGGCTGGACCCGCTTTCGGGCGAACTGCCCCTCTTCGCCGCGCCGGGCGCGCACAAGCCCGCCCAGGGGCAACCGCAGGGGGAGCCGGACCCGCTCCGAACCGCCCTGGAGGCGCTGGACCCTGATGCGATGGCGCCACGCGAGGCGCTTGAAGCTCTCTACCGGCTGAAATCCATGCTCTCAGGCGGCGAGACGGCTGTTGCGCCGCAGCGTGACTCCTTATCTTCCGTCGGATGAACACCGCTGGCCTCGGCGCCGCCGAAGCCCCCGTCGAGCCGCAGCCGGGGCTGGAGGGGCTAAATTCGACCCCTCCGCCCTCCCGCGACGCGGCGCTGGGACTGCTGCGCCGCCATCTCAGCCGCATCCAGGGCGGCATGCAGGAGAGGTTCGAGCGGGAGAGCCTGCCCGGGCTGGTCGCCGCCCGTGCCCTGGCCGCGGAGATGGACGGGCTGATCGCCGCCATCCTGCGCTATAGCCTGGCGGCCACCGCCGGCCCCGGCCGCCCGGCCGGCTTCGCCCTGGCGGCCACCGGGGGCTATGGGCGCGGCACCCTCGCCCCGTATTCCGATATCGACCTGCTCTTCGTCTCCGATACGCCGCTGGATGCGGTGGGGCGCCGGACGGTGGAGTTCATGCTCTACCTGCTCTGGGACCTCGGGGTGAAGGTCGGGCACGCCACCCGCTCGATCGCCGAGTGCATCGAGGACGCGAAGTCCGACACCACCGTCCAGACCGCGCTGCTGGATGCGCGCTTCCTCGAGGGTGACGCGACCGCCTATGCGCGCTTCGAGGAGGCCTATACGGCCGCCCGGCAGGAATGGGGCCTGGGCCAGTTCCTTCACGCCAAGCAGATCGAGCGCGGCCTGCGCCACGCCCGCTACGGCGACAGCCCCTATCTGGTGGAACCGCATATCAAGGAGGGACGCGGCGGGCTGCGGGACCTCCAGACCATGTACTGGCTGACCCGCTACGCCTTCGGGGTGGAGAAGATGTGGCAGCTGGTGGGGCCCGACAGCCCCGGCGGCGGCCTGCTCACCGCCCAGGAGGCCCGCGCCTTCCGCCGGGCTTGGTCCTTTCTCTGGACCGTCCGCTTCCACCTCCACTACGTCACCGGCCGGGCCGAGGAGCGCCTGACCTTCGACCTGCAGCCCGTGGTGGGCGCCCGCATGGGCTACACGCGCCACGGCAAGCAGGACGGGGTGGAACGCTTCATGAAGCACCTCTTCCTCACCGCGCGTGAGGTGGTGCGCCTCAAGCGCCTGCTGGAACCGGCGATCGAGCGCGCGGCGCTGGGCATGCCCGCCCTGCAACCCGCGCCGGACGAGATGATGCGCAAGGCCGGGCTGACGCTCGCCGACGGCAAGCTGCTCTTCGCGCCGGACCACGACATCGCGGCCGATCCGGCGGTCATGCTGCGGATCATGCGCGTGGCGCGGGACCGGGGGCTGGAACTCCATCCGCTCGGCCTGCGCGCCCTGATCCGCAATGCCCGCTACGCCACCCGCCTGCGCGGCCAGGCCGCGGCGAACGTGCTGTTCCTGGATATCCTCGCCGGCAAGCAGAGCGCCCACTGGCTGCGCGCGCTGAACGAGGCGGGCGTGCTGTCCAGCCTCATCCCGGAATGGGCGCGGATCGTCGGGCTGATGCAGTTCGACACCTACCATGTCTTCACGGTGGAGGAGCACACCATCGAGGCGGTAGGCGTGCTCAACGCGCTGGAGCGCGGGGAGCTGGATTCCATCGCCCCCGTGGCCTCCGAACTCGTGGGCCAGCTGCAGTCCCGCCGCGCCCTCTACGCCGCCGTGCTGCTGCACGACATCGCCAAGGGCCGGGGCGGCGACCATTCCGAGCTTGGCGCCGGAATCGCCCAGGACCTCTGCCCCCGCCTCGGCCTTTCCCCCGAGGAGACCGAGACGGTCTCCTGGCTCGTGCTGAACCACCTCCTGGTCAGCCAGACCGCCTTCAAGCGCGACATCGACGACCCCAAGACCATCCTCGACCTCGCCGAGGTGGTGCAGTCGCCCGAACGGCTGCGCCTGCTGCTGGTGCTGACGGTGTGCGACATGCGCGCGGTAGGGCCGAAGGTGTGGAACGGCTGGAAGGCCACCCTGCTGCGCGAGATCTACTGGCGCGTGGCGGAAGTCCTGGCCGGCGGCCTCTCCGTGCCCGAGCGCGACGTGCGCGTGGCCCGCGCGCGGGAAGCGGCCTCGGCGGCGCTGGAAGGGCGGCCCCAGGCGGAGGTCGAGCACTTCCTCGGCCTCGGCTATCCCGGCTACTGGCTCTCCTTCGATCCCGAGACCCATGCGCGCCACGCCTCGATGATCCGTGAGGCCGAGGCGACCGGCGCGCCGCTCACCGTCCGCACCGAGGTGTTGGAGGACCGGGCGGTAACGGAGGTGACGGTCTACACCGCCGACCATCCCGGCCTGTTCAGCCAGATTGCCGGCGCCCTGGCCGTGGCCGGCGCCAGCATCGTCGATGCCCGCATCCACACCATGACCAACGGCATGGCGCTGGACACCTTCTGGGTGCAGGATGCGGCCGGAGGCGCGCTCGACGCGCCGCACCGGCTCGCCCGCCTCTCCGTGATGGTGGAGCAGGCGCTTTCCGGCCGGATGCGGATCACCGACGAGATCAGCAAGGTGAAGCGCGAGCCCGCGCGGCTGCGCGCCGTGACGGTGCCGCCCCGCGTCGTGATCGACAACCATGCGAGCAACACCCACACCGTGATCGAGGTGAATGCGCGCGACCGCCCCGGCCTCCTGCATGACGTGACGGCCGCCATCTCCGCCCAGGGCGTCCAGATCGCCTCGGCCCATGTCACCACCTATGGCGTGCGGGCCGTGGACGTCTTCTATGTGAAGGACCTGTTCGGCCTGAAGGTGGAGAACGAGCGCAAACTGGACGGGCTCCGCAACGCCGTCCTCGCCGCGCTCACCACCGAGGCCAAGCCGGCCGCCTGAGAGTCGCGGGGGGGGAACAACCCCTCCCCGCCACCTGCGTTCCCCCCGCAAGACACGGAGGGCCGGAACATGGCTGATGACGGCAAGAACGCGACGCCCAAGACGGGCGAGAGCAAGGTTCCCGGGGACCTGGAGAACTGGGGCACGCAAACGAAGAACGCGCGCCCCTCCAGCGTCGGCCAGCACGACCCGCTGCGGGACCCGGGCGGGGATGATTCCGGCCCCGGTCTGGACCCCGAGCAGTACAAGAACCCCGACCACGCCGACGAAGCCTCCCACGGCCCCGCCGGCCACCACGCCACCGTGCCGGTGAAGGAGGCCACGTCCATCAAGCCGGGCGCGAAGCGCGACGCGCCGCCGCTCCGGAGCACGGCGGAGGAGTGATTCCGTCCTCCCGGTGGGTCTGACGGGCTTGGAGGAGGGCGCCCTCCACCCGCCAAGGGCCTGAGGCCCTTGGAACCCCGTCTGACTGCCGTGGATACCCCGGATCAGTGGGGTCTCTGGTTTCCGGTGCCGATCCTGCCTTTGCAGTCGCCTCGGGTCATGGACCCGAGGCGCACCGTCAGCCCCGCAATTCAAAACTCATAGAAAAAGATGATGGGTCGAAGGCACTGCCTTCGACGGGTCCGGGGAGAGGAAGAATTCCTTCTTCCTCTCCCCGGGACAGACCGTCAGCCCAGAAAGAAGCGCGGGTGCTACCCCAGCATGCGCCCGATTACCTGGGCCGTGTAATCCACCACCGGGATCACCCGCCCGTAGTTGATGCGCGTCGGCCCGATCACGCCGATGGCGCCGACGATCTTTTCCTGCCCGTTGCGGAAGGGCGCCACCACCATCGAGAGTCCGGCGGTGTCGAACACGCCGCTTTCGGCGCCGATGAAGATTTGCACGCCCTGCCCGCGCTGTGCGAGTTCCAGCAGGCGCAGCATCGTCTCCTGCGCCTCCAGCCGGTCGAAGAGCGACTGGATTTCGGCCACGCGGGCCGCCTGGTCCAGGTTCTGCAGCAGGCGGGACTGGCCGCGCAGGATCAGCGAGCCGCCGCCCCCGCCCGCCCAGGTCGCCAGGCCGGATTGAACGACCTGGTTGGTCAGCGCGTCCAGCGCCGTCCGGTTAGCGGAGATCTCGGCCTCCACCAGGTGGCGCGTATCCTCCAGCGTGCGGCCGTTGAGGCGGGCGTTCAGGTAATTGCCAGCCTGGGCGAGGGCGCCGGCGGGAAGCCCTGCCGGAACCTCGATGATGCGGTTCTCGACCTGCCCGCGATCCCCGACCAGCACCACGAGCGCACGGCCCGGGCCCAGGGCCACGAACTCGATATGCCGGAGATTGGATTCGGCATTGGGCGCGACGACCAGGCCCGCGGCGCCCGCCAGCCCGGACAGCATCTGCCCGGCCTCGGCCAGCGTGTCCTGCATGGAACGGCCCGAGGCGGCGCAGCGGATGGCGATGGCTTCGCGCTCATCCTCCGTGAGGTCGCCAAATTCGAGCAGCCCGTCGACGAAGAGCCGGAGGCCGCGCTCGGTCGGCAGGCGGCCGGCGGAGGTGTGGGGCGCATAGAGCAGCCCCGCTTCCTCCAGATCCGCCATGGCGTTGCGGATGGTGGCGGGGGAAAGGGCGGTGGGCAGGCGGCGGGACAGGGTGCGGCTGCCGACGGGCTCCCCGGTCTCGACATAGAGTTCCACCACCTGCCGCAGGATGGACGCGCTGCGGCTGTCGAGGCCTGGCAGCGGGCTTCTCGCCTGGCTGGCCTTGGGGGGAACGATGCCGGGTCGCTGGTTGGGCTGGGCGCCCATTCGGTGCCTGCTCTCCGTGGGTCAGGTGGACCTTAGAAGCTAGGGAGCGGCACCCCCAGCGTCAACGCATGGCGGCCGACTGAGATAGGGCTGGACAGCACCAAATCAATCGATAATTCTGGATGTATGGATACAACAGAGGCGGTCGCCGCGCTCGGGGCGCTGGCGCAGTCCACACGGCTCGAAGCCTTCCGCCTGCTGGTGGCGGCGGAGCCCGGCGGGCTTCCGGCGGGAGAGATCGCCGAGCGCCTGGGGGTGCCGCAGAACACCATGTCCGCCCATCTGGCCGTGCTCTCCCGCGCCGGGCTGGTGCAGGCCGAACGGCAGGGCCGGTCGGTCATCTACCGCGCCGGGCTGGATGGGCTGCGCGACCTCACCCTGTTCCTTTTGAAGGATTGCTGCGGCAGCCGGGCGGAGCTCTGCGCGCCCGTGATCGAAGCCCTGAAGCCCTGCTGCTGACCGAGGAGACGGCCATGGACATCGTCATCTACCACAACCCGGATTGCGGGACCTCGCGCAACACCCTCGCGCTGATCCGCCATGCCGGGATCGAGCCGCATGTCGTCGAATACCGGAAGACGCCGCCCTCCCGTGCGCTGCTGGTGCAGCTCTTGGCGCGGGCCGGGCTCACGCCCCGCGCCCTGCTGCGGGAGAAGGGCACGCCCTATGCCGAGCTGGGGCTGGGCGATCCCTCCCTGACGGATGATCAGCTGATCGATGCGATGATGGCGCATCCCATCCTGATCAACCGTCCGCTGGTGGTCTCGCCCCTCGGGGTCCGGCTCTGCAGGCCGTCCGAGGCCGTGCTGGACATCCTGCCGGAAGCGCCACGTGGCGCCTTCGCCAAGGAGGATGGCGAGCCGGTGCTGGACGCCCAGGGCCAGCGGGTGCGCTGAAGGATGCTTGCCCTCGCCATCTTCGCCGCCACCCTGGTGCTCGTCATCTGGCAGCCCCGCGGGCTGGGAATCGGCTGGAGCGCCATGGCCGGCGCCGCACTCGCGCTGGTGACGGGCGTCATCGGCTGGGCGGACGTGCCGGTGGTCTGGGGCATCGTCTGGGATGCGACCTTCACCTTCGTCGCGCTGATCGTCATCTCGCTGCTGCTGGACGAAGCCGGCTTCTTCCAATGGGCGGCGCTGCATGTCGCGCGCTGGGGCGGCGGCAACGGGCGGCGCCTGTTTCCGCTGGTGGTGCTGCTGGGCGCGGTCATCGCCGCCTTCTTCGCCAATGACGGCGCCGCGCTGCTGCTGACGCCGATCGTCGTCGCCATCCTGCTCCGGCTGGATTTCCCGCCGGCGGCCACCCTGGCCTTCGTGGTGGCGACCGGCTTCGTGGCGGACACGACCAGCCTCCCGCTGGTGATCTCCAACCTCGTGAACATCGTCTCCGCCAACCTCTTCGGCATCACCTTCAACCGCTATGCGGCGGTGATGGTGCCGGTGAACCTCGTCTCGCTGGCCGCAACCCTGCTGGTGCTCTGGGCCTTCTACGGCCGTGCACTGCCGGCGCGTTATCCGCTGGCCCGGCTGGAGGACCCGGCGGGAGCGATCCGCGACCCGCTGGTGTTCCGCGCGGCCTTTCCCGCACTGGGGCTGCTGCTGGCCGCCTATTTCGTGCTCGCGCCTCTGGGCGTTCCGGTGGCGGCGGTCACCGGGGGCGGCGCGCTCGTGCTGCTCGCCCTCGCCCGGCGGGGCGGGGTGGTGCCCGTGGGGCGCATCCTGCGGGAGGCACCCTGGCAGATCGTGGTGTTCAGCCTGGGCATGTATCTCGTTGTCTACGGGCTGCGGAATGCGGGGCTGACGGCCTTCCTGGCCGGGGGGCTCGCTTGGCTCGCGGGGCACGGCCCCTGGGCCGCGACCATCGGCACGGGCGTCGGGGCCGCGCTGCTCTCCTCGGTGATGAACAACATGCCGGGGGTGCTGGTGGGGGCCCTCTCGATTGAGCAAGCCCAGGGCATTCCGGCGGCGACGCGGGAGCTGATGGTCTATGCCAATGTGATCGGCTGCGACCTCGGGCCCAAATTCACCCCGATCGGCAGCCTGGCGACGCTGCTCTGGCTGCATGTGCTGTCGCGCAAGGGGATCACCATCACCTGGGGCCAGTACATGCGGGTGGGGCTAGCCATCACCCCGCCGGTGCTGCTGGCGGCGCTGGCCGCGCTGGTGCTGTGGCTCCCGCGCCTCGGCACCCCTTAAACAAGGGCTTGGCGCCCATTCCGTTCAACAGATCGCAAGTTTGTGCTGCCACAATCCGTCACAGCCGGGACATTCTTCGGTCTCAGGCAGAGGTGCCCAATAGGGGCCTGGATGCCGGAGGGCGCCATGGGCGACGCGAGGGACAGGAGCGGCAACGAGCGATCCGGAGGCGGCCGTGGGCTGCCCTCCGTCGGGGCCTGGGCGACCATGCTCACCCTCTGGCTGCCGCCGGGCGACCTCGGCGCGGCCGAGGCGGCGTTGACAGGGGGGGCCCCGGGCGTGTTCCTCCCGCCTCCCTGCCAGGAGAGGCCCGCCGAATGTCCGACATCCCCGCCTGGGCTCGCCCGTCCGGCCGCCCCGCCGACCAGCTCCGCGAGCTGAAGCTCGAGCCGGGCTTCGCCCGCCATGCGGAGGGGTCCTGCCTCATCCGCATGGGCGTGACCGAGGTGCTCTGCACGGCAAGCGTCGAGGGCCGGGTGCCGCCCTTCCTCAGGGGCAAGGGCCAGGGCTGGGTGACGGCGGAATACGGCATGCTGCCACGCGCGACCCATACGCGCGGGGACCGTGAGGCGGCGCGCGGCAAGCAGTCCGGCCGCACCCAGGAAATCCAGCGCCTGATCGGCCGCAGCCTGCGGGCCGTGACCGACCTGAAGGCGATGGGCGAACTGTCGGTGGTGCTGGACTGCGACGTGCTGACGGCCGATGGCGGCACGCGCTGCGCCGCCATCACCGGCGCCTGGGTGGCACTGCACCTGGCCTTCCAGCACTGCATCCGCTCCAACATCATGTCCGCCAACCCGCTGCGGGACCAGGTGGCGGCCATCTCCTGCGGCATCCATCAGGGCACCCCGGTGCTCGACCTCGACTATGCCGAGGACAGCAGCGCGCATACGGACGGCAACTTCGTCATGACCGGCTCCGGCGGGATCGTGGAGATCCAGGCGACCGCGGAGGGCGCGCCCTTCTCCGAGGCCGAGTTGACGGGCCTGCTCGGCCTCGCCCGCAAGGGCACGGCGGAGCTGTTCGCGGCCCAGCGCGCAGCGGTGGGCGCGTGACGCATCGTCCGCTCACGGAGGAGCGCCTCTGCCTCGCCACCCATAATGCGGGCAAGGCGCGGGAGGTGGCGGCGCTGCTGGCGGAGCACGGGATCGAGGTGGTGACGGCCGGGGAGCTGGGGCTTCCCGTGCCGGAGGAGACCGAGACGAGCTTCATCGGCAATGCCACGCTGAAGGCGAAGGCGGCCGCGGGGGCCAGCGGAATGGTGTCGCTAGCCGATGATTCCGGCTTCTCCGTCGCGGCGCTCGACGGCGCCCCGGGTGTCTACACCGCCGATTGGGCGGAACAGCCTGATGGAAGCCGGGACTATGCCGCGGCCATGGCGAAGGTGGAGCGGCTGGCCCGCCATTCGCCGGACCGCAAGGCCTGGTTCTCCTGCGCCCTCGTCCTCGCCTGGCCCGACGGCCATGTGGAGGCCTTCCTCGGCGAGGCGCCGGGCGAATGGGTCTGGCCGCCGCGGGGCGCGCAGGGCTTCGGCTACGACCCCATCTTCGTGCCGGCTGGCGAGAGCCGGACCTTCGCCGAGATGGATCCGGCGCGGAAGCACGCGATCAGCCATCGCGCGGCCGCCTTCCGCCAGCTCAAGGCCGCCTGCCTCCCGCACGGGTGAACGGGCGGCGCGGGGCCGATCAACCCGGGCTTAACGTCATGGAGTCACCTTGCGCCCGGGCATCGGGTGCTGGGCCGTGGCAAAACGCAAGGGCGAAGGCGTCACCATCGTCATCAAGAAGGAGGAGGGCGGCGAGGGCGGCCACCATGGTGGTGCCTGGAAGGTCGCTTATGCCGACTTCGTCACGGCAATGATGGCCTTCTTCCTCCTGATGTGGCTGCTGAACGCCACGACGGAGGAGCAGCGGCGGGGCCTGGCCGACTATTTCAACCCGACCAATGTGATGGGCCAGCGGCCCAGCGGCTCTGGCCAGCCCTTCGGTGGGCGCACGCCGAACGAATCGGGCCAGATGTCCTCCAACGCTTCCTCCGTGCGGGTGGAGACCGGACCGCGCCCCGTCGTCTTCGACCTGGAGGAGGATGACAGCGACAGCCCGGCCACGCCCGTGGAGCGGCGCGAGGGCCCGAAGGGCGATGACGAGACGGCCACCCCGGCCCGGATCATGGCCGCGCAGGCGGAAGCCGGAAGCGGGCGTGGCGAGGGCGGCACCCAGGCGGACCTCGCCCAGGCCTCCGCCGAGGCGCTGCGCGAGGAGTTGGAGCGCCGGGAGCGCGAGGTGATGGACCGGCTGGCGGAGCAGATCCGCAGCGCGGTGCAGGACGACCCCGCCCTCGCCGAGCTGGCACGGCAGATCCGCGTGGAGCAGGTGCCGGAGGGGCTTCGGATCCAGCTGCTGGACGGGGAACGAACCCCGATGTTCGCCCTGGGCGGCAGCGCGCCCTCGGAAAAGGTGCGGGCGCTGCTGGGCAAGGTGGCGGCGGTGATCAACCGCGTCTCCTACGAGGTGGCCATCACCGGGCATACGGATGCGACGCCCTTCCGGCCCGGCGCGCGGTCCAACTGGGATCTCTCGGCCGAGCGCGCCAACGCCACGCGGCGGCTGCTGACCGAAGGCGGCGTGGCGGAAGCCCGCATCCGCAGCGTCACCGGCCTGGCCGAGCGCGAGCCGCTGATCCCAGAGGACCCGCAGAACGCGGCGAACCGGCGCGTCTCGGTGCTGCTGCTGCGCGAAACTCCCCCGGCGAGGAATGCCGCCCCGTGACGACGATCATCGGCTTCGTCTTCCTGCTCGTCACCGTCTTCGGCGGTTACACCATCGCGGGTGGAAAATTCGGCATCATCCTGCACTCGCTACCCTATGAGGCACTGATGATCGGCGGCGCGGCGATCGGCGCCTTCATCATGTCCAACTCGATGCATGACGTGAAACACACGCTCGGCGGCTTCGGGAAGGTTCTCAAGGGCGCGCGCTTCCACAAGTCCGACTACGTCGAGATGCTCTCGCTGCTCTACTGGTTCGTGCGGCTGGTGCAGACCAAGGGGGCCATGGCGCTGGAGGCGCATATTGAAAAGCCGGAGGAGAGCCCGGCCTTCAACAAGTTCCCCAAGATCAAGGCGAACCACCACGCGGTCGCAATCATCTGCGACTATCTCCGGATGGTCGGGATGAATGCCGACGACCCGCACCAGATCGAGGATGTGATGGCGCGGGAGCTGAAGAAGATCCGGGAGGAGGAGATGCATTCCTCCCACGCCATCCAGAACATCGCGGATGCGCTGCCGGCGCTCGGAATTGTTGCCGCCGTGCTGGGCGTCATCAAGACCATGGCCGCCATCGACCAGCCGCCGACCGTGCTGGGCGGCATGATCGGCGGCGCGCTGGTGGGCACCTTCCTCGGCGTGCTGCTCGCCTATGGGCTGATGGGCCCGATCGCCGCACGGCTGAAGGGCGTGGTGGAGGAGGAGTGCAAGTATTTCGAGGTGATCCGCGCCGTGCTGGTCGCGCATCTGCACGGCAACGCGCCCCAGGTCTCGGTCGAGACCGGGCGCAAGATGGCCCCCTCCGCCTATATGCCCACCTTCCAGGAGCTAGAGGCGGCGCTGCAGGATTTGCAGATCGCCTGATCTGGCGCTACGGGCGGGGGATGGACGACACCGCCCCCTTCCACGACCTGCTTGGCATCACCGTCGATGAATGGCGCGACGGCTTCGCGCGGCTGGCCGTGGTGGTGGAGCGCAAGCACTTCAACCGCAGCGGGATCCTGCATGGGGGCGTGCTGCTCTCCCTCATCGACCAGGCCGGGGCTTATGCCGGGCTGTTCTGCACCGTTCCCGGGAATGTGCGACGGGCGGTGACGCTGGACCTGAACACCCGCTTCACCGGCCAGGTGACCGAGGGGCGCATCCTGGCCGAGGGCCGGGTGGTCACGGCGGGGCGGAACATCTTCTTCACCAGCACCGAGGTGCGCGGGCCGGATGGCGGCATCGTCGCCTATGGCTCCGGCACCCATCGCTGGCGGAACGGCAGCCAGCTGCCCGAGGGCGTGCCGGCGGATTCGCCGCTGCGCTGAGCCGCCGCCTCCGGAGGTGCCGCCCCTTACGCGCCGCCCCAGTTCATCGTCAGCCCGCCATCCATCACCACGGTCTGGCCGGTGATGTATTCGGCATCGGGGCTGGCGAGGAAGAGCGCGAGCCTGGCGATCTCCTCCGGCTGGCCGGCGCGGTGCCAGGGGATTTCCTTGAAGGAGGCCTCGCGCTTCACCGGGTCGTCCAGCCGCTCCTGGGTCATGGGCGTCTGGATCAGGCCCGGGGCGATGCCGACCACGTTGATCTTCTTCGGCGCCAGCTCCACCGAGAGGCTGCGGACGAGGGACCCCAGCCCGGCCTTGGACATGCCATAGGGCGCGCTCTCATCCGTCGGCAGGTGCTGGGCGACGGAGGTGATGTTGATGATCTTGCTGCCCGCCGGCGGGTTGCCGCGCAGGAAGGCCCGGCAGCACCAGAGGGGGCCGAGGAGGTTGGTGCGGATCACCACCTCCGCATCCTCATCGGCCAACTCGGCCACGGGCTTCTTGCCGCCCATGCCCTTGCCGGCATTGTTCACCAGGATGTCCAGCCCGCCGAGCGTGGCGCGCGCGGTCTCGAAGGCGGTTTCCACCGCGCCGGAATCCATCACGTCCAGCTGGGTGACGAAGGCACGGCGGCCAGCGGCTTCGATGCGCCGCGCCGTCTCGGCCGCGCCCGCCTGGTCCGTATGGAAGGTGACGGCGAGATCGGCGCCGGCCCGCGCGAAGGCGACCGCGATGGCCTGGCCGATGCCGGAATCCGCCCCCGTGACGAAGGCACGCTTGCCCTGAAGGATCATCCGACCGCCTCTCCTGCCCAGAGCGGGTGAAGCGCCGGCGCGGGGGGAGAGGTTTCTCATCCCGTCCCGGGGAGGGCTCCGCCCTCCACCCGCGAAGGGCCTGAGGCCCTTGGAACCCCGTCTGACTGCCGTGGATGCCCCGGATTGAAGGGGTCTCTGGTGAAGGGCCTGATTCTACCTTTGCAGTCGCCTCGGGTGATCGACCCGAGGCGCACCGTCAGCCCAGTTATTCCAAACTCGAAGAAGAAGATGATGGTGAGGGGTCCGGGGAGAGGAAGAACTCCTTCTTCCTCTCCCGGGACAAACCGACAGATCAGACCGGGATCGCCGTATCAGCTCCTGCGGCGCAGGCTCCGCAGATTGGCCGAAACCCGGCGATGCGCGGGGCGGGCGGCGGCGGCCATCACCGCGGCGGGGTTTTCGCCCCGCATCGCGGCCGCCCCGGCCGCCATCCAGCCATCGGCGAAGGCCTTCTGCTTCTCCATCGCCATGCGGGCCAGCTCCGCCCCCGCGCCATCCGGGCGGGCCATCAGGTCGAGGCTCCGGAGGGTGAAGACCCAGCCGGCCTGCCAGGCGAGGAGACCCCAGCGCGCGGGGTCGGTCACAGCTTCGCCAGCACGGCCTCGGCGCTGCTGACCTCGAAGGCGCCGGGCTGCTCGACGCCAACATAGGTGACCTTGCCGTCCTTCGCGACGAGGGCGAAGCGCTGGGAGCGGACGCCCATCCCGCGGGCCGTCAGGTCCATCTCCAGGCCGAGCGCCTTGATGAAATTGGCCGAGCCGTCGGCCAGCATCGCCACCTCGTCGGTCACGCCCTGGTCCTTGCCCCAGGCGGCCATCACGAAGGCGTCGTTCACCGCCACGCAGGCCACGGTGTCCACGCCCTTGGCCTTCAGCGCCGCGGCCTGCTGGACGAAGCCGGGCAGGTGGCGGGCGGAGCAGGTGGGGGTGAAGGCGCCCGGAACGCCGAACAGCACGGCCGTGCCGGTGCCGAGAAGGGCGGCGGTGTCCACCTCCTTCGGGCCCTCGGGGGTCGCCTGCATGATCTTCACGGAGGGGATGGCATCGCCGGTCTGGATGGGCATGGGGGTCCTCGGGTTGCGGGCGCAGTTTCGGCGCCCCTTCCGGCCCGCTGTCAACACGCGGTGTCGCGAAGCTTGCCACAAGCGGGTTGCAGCCCCCCTCCCCTGCCGCCATCTTCGGAGCATGACCCGGCGCCCAAAGGACAAGGCTCCCCCGCCCCCGATCGAGGATGAGGACGAGATCGAGGAGATGGAGGAGCAGTCTCCCCCGATCCAGCTCTCGCGCGTGTCCAAGCCCGGCCCGGCCGAGGAAGGCTGGCTCGGCGGCCAGATTCTGATCGCCATGCCCAGCATGGAGGACCCGCGCTTCGCCCGGAGCGTGATCTGCCTCTGTGCCCATTCCCCGGAGGGGGCGATGGGCATCGTGCTGAACCGCGCGATCGAGAACCTCACCTTCGACGAGCTTCTGAAGCAGCTGGACGTCACCCCCGTCCCGCCGCAGCGGCGCATCCGCTTGCATGCCGGCGGGCCGGTGGAGGGTGGGCGCGGCTTCGTGCTGCATACGCAGGACTGGTCCAGCGAGGGCAGCCTGACCATCGAGGGCGGCTTCGCCCTGACCGCCAGCGTGGACATCCTCAAGGCCATCGCCTCGGGCGAAGGGCCGCGCCAGGGGCTGCTCGCCCTGGGCTATGCGGGCTGGGGCCCGGGCCAGCTGGAGAGCGAGATCCAGCACAATGCCTGGCTCAGCGTTTCACCCGACGAGGCCATCCTCTTCGCCGAGGAGGACCAGGACGCGAAGTGGCGCCGGGCCCTGGCGAAGCTGAAGGTGGACCCGCTGCTTCTGGTGGATACGGCCGGGCGCGCCTAAAGGGGCGAGCCGAGGGTTGACAGGGGGGGGCCGGCTGCCCCTCTTGCCGCCCCGAACG
The DNA here is from genome assembly GCF_900141905.1 of Muricoccus roseus. Classification (GTDB taxonomy): domain Bacteria; phylum Pseudomonadota; class Alphaproteobacteria; order Acetobacterales; family Acetobacteraceae; genus Roseomonas; species Roseomonas rosea. The sequence goes on from NZ_FQZF01000028.1 coordinate 28,806, forward strand.
AGACCAGACCCAGGTTCCCCGCACCATGCATGCCTACCGCACCCATACTTGCGGCGCCCTGCGCGCCGCCGATGCCGGCCAGACCGTCCGGCTCTCCGGCTGGGTGCATCGCAAGCGCGACCATGGCGGCCTGCTCTTCGTGGACCTGCGCGACCATTACGGCCTGACCCAATGCGTGATCCCGCTGGGATCCGAGGTCTTCGCCGCCGCTGATGGCGTGCGGCCGGAAAGCGTGATCACCGTGACGGGCGAGGTGGTGGCGCGCGAGCCCTCCACCGTGAACCTGCGCCTGGCCACCGGCGAGATCGAGCTGCGGGTGCGGGAGCTAGTGGTGCAGTCCGCCGCCGACGTTCTGCCCTTCCAGGTGGCCGCCGATGACGACGCGCCGGAGGAGATGCGGCTGCGCTACCGTTTTCTGGACCTGCGGCGGGAGCGGCTGCAGCGGAACATGATCCTGCGCGCCCAGATCATCCACGACATCCGGGAGCGGATGATCACCGCCGGGTTCAACGAGTTCCAGACCCCGATCCTGACCAGCAGCTCGCCGGAGGGCGCGCGGGACTTCCTCGTCCCCGCCCGTCTGCATCCGGGCAAGTTCTATGCGCTGCCCCAGGCCCCGCAGCAGTTCAAGCAGCTGACGATGGTGGCGGGCTTCGACCGCTACTTCCAGATCGCCCCCTGCTTCCGCGACGAGGCCGGCCGCGCCGACCGCACGCTGATGTTCTACCAGCTCGATGTCGAGATGAGCTTCGTCACCCAGCAGGATGTCTTCGACACGATGGAGCCGGTGATCCGCGGCACCTTCGAGCGCTTCGCGGGCAGCCGCCCGGTGGATGGCGGCCCCTGGCGCCACATCCCCTATGCCCAGGCGATGCTGGACTACGGCTCGGACAAGCCGGACCTGCGGAACCCGCTGATCATCCGGGATGTGACGGAGCAGTTCGCGGGCTCCGGCTTCGGCCTCTTCGCCAAGATCGCGGCGGGCGGCGGCGTGGTGCGCGCCATCCCGGCGCCGGGCGCGGGCGGCAAGCCCCGCGGCTTCTTCGACAAGCTGAACGAATGGGCCCGCAGCCAGGGTGCCGGCGGGCTGGGCTATATCGCCTTCGATGCCGATGGCGCGAAGGGCCCGATCGCCAAGAACCTGGAGCCCGAGCGCGTGGAGGCCATCCGCGCCGCCTGCGGCATCGGCCCGGGGGATGCCGTGTTCTTCGCCGCGGGCAAGGAGGCCGATGCGGCGAAGTTCGCCGGCACCGTCCGCACCCGCATCGGCCAGGAACTGGACCTGATCGAGAAGGATGTCTTCCGCTTCTGCTGGATCGTGGACTTCCCCATGTTCGAGCTGAACGAGGAGACGGGCCAGGTGGATTTCAGCCACAACCCCTTCTCCATGCCCCAGGGCGAGATGGAGGCGCTGGAGAAGCGGGACCCGCTGACCATCCCGGCCTATCAGTACGACATCGTGTGCAACGGCTACGAAATGGCCTCGGGCGCGATCCGCAACCACAAGGCCGAGATCATGGTGAAGGCCTTCGGGATGGCCGGCTACCCCGAGAGCGCGGTCGAGGAGCGGTTCGGCGGCATGCTGAACGCGTTCCGCTACGGCGCCCCGCCGCACGGCGGCATGGCGGCCGGCATTGACCGGATCGTGATGCTGCTGGCCGACGAGCCGAACCTGCGCGAAGTGAACATGTACCCCATGAACCAGCAGGGCGAAGACCTGATGATGGGCGCGCCGAGCACGGTGGAGCCCGGCCGCTGGAAGGAACTGCACATTAAGCCCGACCTTCCGCCCGCGAAGGATGCCGCGAAGGGTGCAACGGCGCCGAAGAGCGCCTAAGTCAGGGGGCGAACTGGAAAGGCTCCTCGATGCGCCTGCGCTCCCTCCTTGCCGCCACCGTCACCCTGAGCGCGGCCCTGGCTCTCACCGGCCCGGCGCCCGCCCAGCCCGCCGCCGCCCCGGCCGCCAACCAGGCCGCCACCCCGGCGCCGGCGGCCATGCCGGGGGCGCAGGACATGGTGGCGCATCGCGCCGCCTACCGCCTCACCTTCGACAAGGCGCGCGACAATTCCGACGTGGCACGGGCCGAGGGGGTGATGCTCTTCGAGGTGCTCGACGCCTGTGACGGCTGGGCCAGCCGGCAGCGCCTGACGATGCGCCTGCAGGACCGGGACGGGCAGACGCTCGAAACGGCGTCCGACTACGCCACCTGGGAGAGCAAGGACGGCCGCCGCCTCCGCTTCTCCCTCACCCAGATGACGGCCGGCGCGGTGAGCAACCGCATCTCCGGCGAAGCGACGCTGCAGCCCGATGGCTCGGGCGTCGCGAATTACGAGCAGCCGCGCGCGTCGCAGGAGTCCCTGCCGCCGGGCACGCTTCTGCCCATGGCCCATACCATCCGTGCCATCGCCGCCGCACGCGCCAGCCAGCGCATGCTCAACGTGCCCCTGATGGATGGCACGAGCGAGGATGGGGCGCAGGACAGCACCACCATTCTTTCCCAGTGGAACCGGGAGACCGAGGCCAAGCCGCGCTTCCCGCTGCTGGGGAACCAGGAGAGCGGCCGGATGCGGATCGCCTTCTTCGGGAAGGACAGTAATGGCGGTGGCGCCTCCTCCCCGGATTACGAGGTGGGGCTTCGCTACTATGCCAATGGCGTCGCGGACGAGCTGAACATGGATTTCGGCGAGTTCGCGGTGAATGGCCGGCTGGAGACGCTGGAGGCGGTTCCAGGCGGCTGCTGAGGCGGCCAGACCTTGGGGAGGGCTTGGCCCTCCCCAAGGTTCGCTTCCCAGCGCAGACCATAAAAAAAGCCCCGGCTGGAAATCTCCAGCCGGGGCTCAAGGCCCATCGCAGCGATGCGACGGCAGTCGGGGGAGCGGCCCGAAGGCCGCTCGACCCTTTTCAGGCCTGGCGCAGATTGCCGGCCGAAACTTTGCCCTGCTGGCCGCTGACAACATCGTATTCGATCTTGTCGCCCTCGCGGGGCTCCTGCATGCCAGCGCGCTGAACGTCAGAGATGTGCAGGAAGACGTCCTTGGAGCCGTCCTCGGGCTGGATGAAGCCGAAACCCTTGGTCGCGTTGAACCACTTAACGGTGCCGATAGCCATGGTTTAATTCCGATCAAAAAACGGAAAACCACTAGGCAGTATTGCCTAGCAGATCATCTTCAATTTGAGACGGAAACAAACCAGGATCCCAAATGAATGGGCCTGAGAGGCACACCGAAACAACGAACCTGACAAACCCTATATAGGGGGTGTTGCCAATTTTCTCAAGGTTATTCGTGACCGGCTGCTCCGGGGCTCCCGACCGACGTTATTGCGAACCGCCGCCGGCGCCCTGTCACGCCCCGGCCGCCCCTAGAGATTCAGGGCCACGCGCAAGCCGATGGCCTGGAAGTCGCGATCATCGCCCCCGCGCCGGATGCGCCCGTTCTCATACTGAATTCCGAGGCGGACGGATTCGGTTGGGAACCAGGTGAGCCCGAGGGTCCATACATCCTGCCGCGCGCCGCGGCTGTCGGCACGCAGGTCCGCGGTGCTGTAGCGGGCGGCAAGCTCCAGCGCGCCCGGTCCATCCTCCCCCTTGGGGCGCTTCCAGCTGCCCGTCTCGGCGGACCGCTCCCTCGGGTTGCCGACGAGCGGAAGGGCGGCTTCCGCGTACCAGCCCTCGAAGCGGCGGGTGCCGCCGGCGGTGGCATCCACCTCCACGCGCTGCCAGAGCGCCTCGACATATAGGGGCCCGAGGCGCCCTGCCAGCTCGGGCCCGGCGGCCCAGGCGCTGTCGGCACCGATGGTCCCGCTATCCAGAAAGCGGCGGGAATCCACGCGCAGCTCGGGGTAGTCGCGCAAGCGGATGCTCTCGGGCCCCGGGCTGGTGCCGGGGTGGAACTGAGCCGCGGCATTCAGCCCTAGCTGCACGTCCAGCCCGGGCAGCAGCGCCACCGCGCGGCCGGCGACGCCCCGCTGCCGGTGGTCATGCGGGGTGGTGGCGTCGCCGCCCGTCACATAGGCGCTGGCGTTCCAGCGCTCCCCCCGCGCCTCCAGCCCGGCCGCCATCCGCGCGCTGCCGGAGGCGAGGCTGGCGGCGATGTTGCTGATCGCCGCGCGCTCGAGGAAGGGCAGGTCGAAGGAGGAGCCGGCATATTCCGGGAGGTGCTGCGGCTGGAAGGCGCCCAGGCGGATGGTGCCCCAGCCAAGGCCGGTATAGGCGACCTGCGCCTCATACAGCTCGCCATAGTCATTGGGGCTGGGACCGCCGAACTCCCAGACGACGCTATAGGTCCATCCGGGGGCCAGCTGGCCTTCCATGCCCAGCCGGCCGCGACGCAGGTTCACGCCGCTCCGGTACCCTCCGGCCCGATCCTGCCCGAAGAAGGAGCCCGCATCGGCGTCGAGGCGCAATGTGGGGGTGAGGGTAAAGGCGCCATCGGCGAGGCGAAGGCTCGGCATGGCGCCGCGCCATTCCACGCCGTCGGGCTCGTTCGGTGGCACGGCCTCCTGCGCGAGGGCGCTCAAAGGGGCAGCCAAAGGGGCGACCAGCAGGGCGGTGGCGAGCGGGATCAGGCGGATCGGCCCATCCTCCGGGTTCCGGCGGGGTTCATCCCCTGCCCTCCCCCTCCCCTAGCATCCGCCCGCATCGGCATGCCGCGGGGCGGGGATCACGAAGCTGCGGGGCCAGAGGGGTGGGACCAGAGAGGTGGAGCCGGGGGGGGCCGGGCCGGAGCCCGCCCCCCGCGGGACCTCAGCGCCCGCCGGGCAAGGCGGCGATCTTGTCCAGCAGGACAGAGGCCGCATCGACGCAGGCCCGCGTCGGCTCGCCCTCGGCGCACTGGATGTGGATCTCGGCGTCGCCGCGCTCGACATGGAAGCTGGCGGCGCGGGAGCGCGGGGCGTGGTGCCACATGTGCATGGGGTAGCCCTCCCCCATTCCGGGGTGCCCATAGCCACCCATCATCCAGGGGCCACGGCCAGGCGGGCCGTCCATGCCGGGGCCGCGCCCCTCGGGGCCGGGGCCGGGGCCGCGCGGGCCGGGTCCTTCGGCACGCTGGCCAGGAGGACCGGGCGGGGTCTGAGGCATGGGCGCCCGCGCCTGGGCCGGCGGGGCGCTCGGCGCCGCGGGGGGGGTGGCGGGGCTGGGAGCAGTCTGCGCCAGGGCCAGGCCGGCGGCGCCGGTCAGGACCAGGGTGGCAGCCAGAAGCGTTGGCTTGTGCATCGTGTGACCTCCATTGCCATCGGCATTGCCGTGACCGGCAGGAAGCACTCTGCACGCGACCAAGTTTCCTGTCCGCCGCCGCGAGATACCAAGGGTTACCGGCGCGGCTCGGCGCCCGGGTCCGGCAGGACGGCGCAGGTGATGCGCGAGACGCAGGCGAGGCGGCCATCGGCGCGGCGGATCTCGGTCTGCCAGACCTGGGTGGAGCGGCCGGTGTGGAAGGGCCGGCACTCCGCCGTCACCTCCTGCCCCTCGGGCACTGGGGCGATGTGGTTGGCGTTGATCTCGATGCCGACGACATGGAAGCCCTCCGGCACGGCCAGATAGGCGGCGATGCTCCCCAGCGTCTCCGAAACCGCGACGGAGACGCCGCCATGCAGCACCCGCCAGGGCTGCACATGGCGGTGGTCCACCGGCATGGTGGCGCGGAGGTAGTCCGGCCCGATCTCGGTGATGCGGATGCCGAGAAGGGAGATGGCGGTGTTCCCCGCCCGGGCCTCCAGGCTCTCGGGGGTGGCGGATTTCTTCCAGAGGGAGGGGGTGCTCATCCGGCGATGGGCGCAAGGCGGCGCCCCTCCGTCAACCCGCCCCGTCTGGAGAGGCGGGCCCAGCGCCAGATCATGGCCAGCGCGACCCCCGCCAGGCCAATGGCCAGACCGGCCCAGATGCCGGCCGGGCCGAAGCCCAGGGGGAAGCCCAGCGCCAATGCCACCGTGTAGCCGAGCCCCCAGTAGCCGAGCGCGGCGATGAGCATGGGCGCCCGCGTGTCATGCAGCCCGCGCAACGCGCCGGCACCCACCACCTGCAGTCCGTCGCTGAGCTGGAACAGCCCAGCAAAGAGAAGAAGGGTGGTGGCGAGGGCCGCGGTCTCCGGCGCGCCGGGGGCGGCGGGGTCGAGGAAGAGACCCGCCAGGGTGCCGGGGAGGAGGAGCATCAGCGCCGCCATCGGACCCATGAAGACGGTGGAGAGGAGGATGGCGGTCCAGCCCGCGCGCCAAGCGGCGCGGGCACGGGCGGCCCCGATGGCCAGGCCCACCCGCGCCGTGGCGGCCTGGGCGAGACCGAGCGGCACGGCGAAGGTGATGCTGGCGATCTGCAGCGCGATGGCATGGGCCGCCACCGCCTGCGCGCCGAAGGCGCCCATGGCGAGACCCACCGCGCTGAACAGCCCGATTTCCAGCAGCATCTGGGCCGCGATGGGCATGCCCAGGCGGAGCACGCGGGCCAGGCGGGCGAGGTCGAGCCGCCAGAGGCGGCCGAAGAAGCGGTAGCGCCGCAGCCGGCGGTCCCGCACGACGAAAAGGGCGAGCGCGAGGAACATGGCGGTGTCCGCCACCGCGCCGGCGATGCCGGCGCCGCGCACGCCCAGCGCGGGGGCGCCGAGATTCCCGAAGATCAGCACCCAGCCGATCATCGCGTTCAGCGGCACGGCCATCAGGCCGATGAGGAGGGGCGGCCAGGGCCGCTCCATCGCCGCCATCAGCCCGCGCAGGTTCAGGAAGAGCCCGAAGGGCAGGATCCCCCACAGCATGCAGCGGAGGAACTGCTCCGCCGCCTCCGCCAGGGCGGGTTCCTGGCCCAGCGCCCGCAGCACCGCGCCACCGTTCCACAGCAGCAGCATGCCCGGCACGGCGCCGAGGAGAGCCGCCCAGAACCCGGCCCGCAGGGTGCGGCGCATGGCCCGCACATGGCCGATGCGGCGCCCCCGCTCCTGCGCCAGCATGGCGGCGGCGGCGAAGGACAGCCCGAATCCCGGCGCCAGCATGGTCCAGAACAGCGTGCCGGAGAGGGTGACGGCAGCCAGGGCCTCGGTGGAGAGGTGGCCGAGATAGGCCGAATCGGTCGCCAGCAGCGCCATCTGGGAGAGGTTGGTCAGCGCCATCGGCCAGGCGAGGACGAGCATCGCCCGCGCCTCCGCCCACCAGGCGCTCCTCCCCTGCGTTCCAGCTTTCATGGACGGACCGTAACAGCTGCGGGGCCCGGGCAGTCATGCGGGCTGGCGCGGGTCACGGTTCCACTCCGCGCGGGGCTCGCCGCGCATTGCGCGGCGGAAACAACGGCAGGGATGACCAACAAATGTGCCGCCGTGGCGTTGCCCAGGGATGACGCGGCCGTTAGGTCCGCCCGCTCCACCGCCCGGCCCTGGTTCCTGACCAGCCTCGCCGGGTGATGCCATTGGAAGTGGAACCCATGCCCGACACGACGCCCGCCGCACCCAGCCCGCAGTCCAACAGGCCCCTGGGCCCGGTCTTCATCATCTCGGCCACGCTGATCGCCGCCATCGCACTCTGCGGCGTCATCGCGCCCGAAGCGGTCGGGCGGGTCTTCAACACGGCCCAGGGCTGGATCCTCAGCCGGCTGGGGTGGTTCTATCTCCTCTCCGTCGCGGGCTTCGTGTTCTTCGTGCTGTATCTGGCCCTGAGCAGCCACGGCACGGTGCGGCTCGGCCCCAATCATTCGGAACCCGATTTCAGCTATGGCTCATGGTTCGCCATGCTGTTCAGCGCCGGCATGGGGATCGGCCTTGTCTTCTTCGGCGTCGCCGAACCGGTGACGCATTTCACCAAGCCGCCCGTTGGCGACGCGGCCACGGTGGAAGCGGCGCGCGAGGCGATGCGCATCACCTTCTTCCACTGGGGCATCCATGCCTGGGCCATCTATGCCGTGGTCGGCCTTTCACTGGCCTATTTCGGCTTCCGGCACGGCCTTCCACTGACGATTCGCTCGGCGCTCTACCCGCTGATCGGGGAGAGGATCCATGGCCCGATCGGACAGGCCATCGACATCTTCGCGGTGCTGGGCACGGTATTCGGCGTCGCCACCTCGCTGGGCCTGGGCGTGCTGCAGATCAATGCGGGCCTCAGCCATCTCACCGGCCTGCCCAGCAGCACCCTCGTGCAGATCGCCCTCATCGCCGCGATCACCGGCATGGCCACTATTTCGGTGGTGATGGGGCTGGATGCGGGCATCCGGCGGATCAGCGAGTTCAACATGGTGGTGGCGGTGGTCCTGCTGATCTTCGTGGCGGTGGTGGGCCCGACCGTGTTCCTGCTGCAGGCCCTGGTGCAGAACATCGGCGGCTATATCGACCACTTCTTCGAACGCAGCTTCATGCTCTACGCCTACGAGCCGAATGACTGGATCGCCGGCTGGACGCTCTTCTACTGGGCCTGGTGGATCTCCTGGTCGCCCTTCGTCGGCATGTTCATCGCGCGCATCTCGCGCGGGCGCACGATCCGCGAATTCGTCCTCGGCGTGCTGTTCGTCCCCACGGGCTTCACCTTCATCTGGATGACGGTGTTCGGGAACACCGCCATCTCCCTCCAGCTTTCCGGCGCCACCACGGCGGTTTCGGAGGCGGTGGCGACCAGCGTGCCGCTGGCCCTCTTCGCCTTCCTGGAGCAGTTCCCCTTCGCCACCCTGTCCTCGGCGCTGGCGACGCTGCTGGTGGTGACCTTCTTCATCACCTCCGCCGATTCCGCGGCCCTGGTCATCGACACGATCACCGCCGGCGGCGCGGAGGATGCGCCGGTCTGGCGGCGCGTGTTCTGGGCGCTGATCTCCGGCCTGATCGCGGCGGTGCTGCTCTCGGCGGGCGGGTTGCAGAGCCTGCAGACGGCCACGATCGCGAGCGCCCTGCCCTTCACCTTCGTGATGCTGGTGATCTGCTACGGGCTGCTGAAGGCGTTGCGGACCGAGGCGCTGCGGCGGAGCATCCAGTACGCCTCCCCCGCGCGGATCGCGCCGGAGCAGGGCTGGCAGCGCCAGCTGCACGGCATCCTGCACCACCCCTCGCATGCGGAGGTGCTGCGCTACCTGGCCGAGGTGGCCACCCCCGCGCTGGAAGCGGTGTGCGAGGAGCTGCGGCGACGCGGAGTGGACACCGCGATGCGGCGGGAGGAGGAGCGGGTCGGCCTCGCCGCCATGGCCGGTACGGCCGACGAGTTCCGCTACGGGCTCCGGGCCCGCGGCTATGCTCTGCCGAGCTTCGCCTATTTTGAGCGTGGCACCCATGCGACGGCCCGGGACCGCTACTTCAGGGCGGAGGTGTTCCTGAGCGAGGGTGGCCAGGATTACGACATGATGGGCCAGCCGCGCGAGGCGCTGATCGCCGACGTGCTGGCCCAGTATGAGCGGCACATCGCCTATCGCCAAGCGGCCGGGCGCGTGGGGGTGTGAGCGGCGGGCAGGCCGCGGCGCCGGGGCAGGGCAGCCTGCGCCCCGTGGCCGCCCTGCTGGCCGGGGCGGCGCTGGTGATGATGGGCAATGGCCCGCTGGCCACCCTCGTCAGCCTCCGGCTGGATTCCCTGGGCGCGGGGCGGATCGCCACCGGCCTGGTCATGGCCGCCTATTTCGCCGGCCTCACCCTGGGCTCGCTCTTCGCCTACCGGGTGGTCGTGCGGGCCGGGCATATCCGCGCCTTTGGCGCCTTCGCCTCCGTCACCTCGGCCTTGGCCCTCGCCTATCCCCTCATCGGGGATCCGCTGCCCTGGGCGGCGCTGCGCCTGGCCGAGGGCTTCTGCATGGCGGGAATCTTCATCTGCGTGGAGAGCTGGCTGAACGACCACGCCACCCCCGCTACCCGGGGCAAGATCCTCGCCCTCTACATGATCTGCCTCTATTCCGGCCAGGCGGTCGGGCAGTTCCTGCTGGGGCTGGACGAAGGCCCGGGGCAGCCCCGCGTCTTCATGCTCGTCTCCGTCCTCGTCTCGCTCGCCGTGCTGCCGGTGGCGCTGACGCGGCAGGCGCCGCCGCCCCTGCCGGATGTCGCCTCCTTCCCGGCGCGCCGCCTCTACGCCACTTCGCCGCTGGGCCTCGCCGGGACCGTGGGCAGCGGCCTCATCCTCGGCTCCGTCTATTCGCTCGGGCCGGTTTTTGCGCGTGCCGCGGCGGGGCTGGAGGCGCAGGGCGCGGCCATGTTCATGAGCGCGGTGATCTTCGGCGGCGTGCTGCTACAATGGCCGCTGGGCCGGCTGTCGGACGCGTTCGACCGGCGCCGCGTCATCGTCGGCACGCTGGCCGCCCTGACCGGGGCGGCGGTCTGCCTTCCTCTCTTCACGAAGGGCGGGCCGGCGGCGCTCTTCGCCGCCGCCGCGCTGTTCGGCGGTTTCGCCTTCGCGCTCTATCCGCTCTGCGTGGCGCATATGAACGACCATCTCGGTCGGCACGAGCGCGTGGCCGCGAGCGGCGGGCTGGTCCTGGCCTATTCGGCCGGCGCGACGGCAGGGCCGTTGCTGGGCTCCGCGGCCATGTCCGCCCTGGGGGCGGAGGGGCTGTTCGTCCATGTGGCCTGCGTGGCGGGGCTGGTTCTGACCTTCGCCCTCTGGCGCATGCGCGCCCGCGCACCGCTCCCGGCAAGCCGCCAGGGGCCGTTCCAGCCCGTCCCGGGCACCACCCCCGTGGCCGCGCCGCTCAACCCTCGGGCATCCCCGCGGGAGGCACAGGCGGCCGGGAAAGCGTGACCGGCGGGGGCCGGGCTGCTTCTGGTGGCGCCTCCCCCCGGGGTGCTAACCTCGGCCCGATCAGAGTTGGCACAGCGAACCGGCTCTGGCGTCGACAGGGGAGAGCTCACATGGCCGGTCCAGGCCCCATCGCCCGCCGAGCTATGCTCGCATCCCCCCTTCTCCTGCCGCTGGCAGCCGGGATCCGCCCCGCCGCTGCCCAGCCGGCCGGCGTGGTGATGGATGAGATGCTGATCCCCGGCGCCGAGCCCGGGATGCAGATCTACCTGCGGAACAAGCGCCCGGAGGCTCAGGGCCCGGCACGGCCGGACAGGACCATCCTCTGCGTCCATGGGGCGACCTATCCCGCGAGCACGGGCTTCGACCTGCCGCTCTCGGGCGTCTCCTGGATGGATTACATGGCCGGGCGGGGCTTCGACGTCTGGAGCCTGGACCTGACGGGCTATGGCCGCTCCACCCGCCCACCCGCGGACCGTTCCCCGCCGCCGACACGGGGGGAGCAGGCCGTGGCCGATATCGCGGCCGCGCTGAAGCATATCCGCGAGGCCCGGGGCGTGGCGAAGACCGGGCTGATCGGCTGGTCCTGGGGCACCACCCTTGTTTCCCGCTTCGCGGCCGACAATCCGGCGCTGGTGGACCGGCTGGTGCTCTACGCGCCGCTCTGGCTGCGGGATGCCAACAGCCGTGGCGCGGTGCCCGTGCCGGAAGGCCCCCTGCCCGCCTACCGCACCGTCACCCGCGCCCAGGCGCGGGAGCGCTGGATGGCGGGGGTGCCCGACGGCAAGCGCGCGGGCCTTATCCCGCCCGGCTGGTACGAGTACTGGGCGGACGCGACCTTCGCGACCGATCCCGAGGGGTCGCGCCAGGTGCCTTCGGTGCTCCGGGCGCCCAATGGCGTGCTGCAGGACCTGCGGGATTACTGGGACGCCGGGAAGCCCTTCTACGATCCATCCAAGATCACGGCGCCGGCCCTGCTGGTGCTGGGCGAATGGGACAGGGACACGCCGCCCGCCATGGCCACCACCCTGTTCCCGCTCCTGGCCCAATCGCCCGGCAAGCGCCTTGTGATGCTGGCCGAGGGCACGCATTCCATCATGCTGGAGCGGAACCGGGGCGCGCTGTTCCAGGCCGTGCAGGTCTTCCTGGAGGAGAGCTTCGCCTGAGGGCGGAGCCATCGGGCACCCACGAGAACGATTGGATACAGGATGAAGCTGCTGCGACACGGCGCGCCCGGCGCCGAGAAGCCTGGGTTGCTCGATGCCGATGGCGTGATCCGCGACCTCTCCGGCGTAATCCCCGATCTGGCGGGCGAGGCGCTGTCGCCGGACGGGCTCGCGAAGCTGGCCGCGCTGGACCCGGACGGGCTGCCGATGGTCTCGGCCGCCACGCGGCTGGGGCCGCCGGTGGCGGGCACGCGGAACTTCGTCGCCATCGGGCTGAACTATGCCGACCACGCGGCGGAGAGCGGCGCCGCGGTGCCGAAAGAGCCGATCGTCTTCCTGAAGTCGCTGAACGCCCTGGCCGGGCCGGATGACGATGTCGCCATTCCGCCGGATAGCCGGAAGACGGACTGGGAGGTGGAGCTCGCGATCATCATCGGCACGCAGGCCAAGCGCGTCTCGCCGGAGGCGGCGCTGGAGCATGTGGCGGGCTATGCCATCTGCAACGACGTGTCTGAGCGCGAGTGGCAGATGGAGCGCGGCGGGCTCTGGGATAAGGGCAAGAGCGCCGATGGCTTCGGCCCGGTCGGCCCCTGGCTCGTCACCTCGGACGAGGTTCCCGATCCGCAGGATCTGGCCATGTGGCTTGAGGTGGATGGCCGGAGGATGCAGGACGGGTCGACGCGCACGATGATCTTCGACGTGCGCACGATCGTCTCCTACGTCAGCAACTTCATCACCCTGCACCCCGGCGACATCATCACCACCGGCACGCCGCCCGGCGTGGGCATGGGAATGAAGCCGCCGGTCTACCTCAAGCCGGGCCAGGTGATGCGGCTGGGCATCGAGGGGCTGGGCGTGCAGCGGCAGAAGACCGTGGCGGGGTGAAGCCTACCCCATCCCTCTGGGCGCGGTGCGGGCTTTGTTCTGATCTGTTGGTTCGTCCCGGGGAGAGGAAGAAGGAATTCTTCCTCTCCCAGGACCCGTCGAAGGCAGTGCCTTCGACCCATCATCTTTTTCTAGAAGTTAGGAAGCACTGGGCTGATGGTGCGCCTGAGCTCTGGGACCTCAGGCGACTGCAAGGGTAGGAAAAGCCCTCTCAACAGAGACCCCACCGATCCGGGGTATCCACGGCAGTCAGACGGGGTTCCAAGGGCCTCAGGCCCTTGGCGGGTGAGGGCGGAGCCCTCGACAGGACGCCCCGCCGCCTCTGCTTACTCCTCGGCCACTACGCTCACATGCGCCGCGACGACGCGCCATCCCTCGGGGAAGCGCACCCAGCTCTGGCTCTGGCGTCCTACCTTCCCCGGCGCGTTCTCTCGCCGGAACAGCGTGTTCGCCACGGCGAAGTCCCGGCCGAAGGTGGTGATGACCGTGCGCTCGGTGCTGCGCATCAGCCCCACCGAGGGGCGGGCGCGGCGGAAGGCGCGGATGTCGTCCATGCCGTAGAGGTTCTCGGTGGCGCCGTAGCGGATGGTTTCCGGCGCGTCCCGGAACAGCTCCTCCAGCACCGGGACGTCGTTGGTCACCAGCGCCTGCTCGTAGCGGGCGAAGGCGGCCTCGACCTCGGCGCGGATCTCGGGGATGTCGATCTCCAAGCGGGCTTTCCTCTCAGCGTCTGCGGGCGAGCCAGAAGCCGATGATTCCCGCGGCGGCCAGCCAGGCCTTGGCGGGAATCCGGATGGCCGCCTCGTTCCGGAAGCCGCCATAGACGCCATGATCCGCGGGCGCCGTGAAGAGGTTGCCGTCGGTCGGCGCGGCCTTGGGCGCGCTGGCCAGGCCTTTCCGCATCATCTTGCCGGCCACCCAGCGTGTCGGCGCCGGCGCGAGGGTGGCGACCAGCCGCATGGCCTGGGCGGACCAGCCCACGGGCGCCGCAGCCCGGGGATGACGGATGAGGGATGCCATCGTCTCCGCCACCTCGAAGGGCGAGGAGATAGGGCCACCGGCGCCGATACGGTGGCCGCTGTGGTTCGCGGCATGGCGCAGGCCGGGCGTGTCCACGATGGCCGGGTACACGTCGCAGACATGGATGCCGGGCCAGTCCTGCAGCTCTGCGCGCAGGGATTCCGTGAAGCCGCGCAGCCCGGCCTTGGAGGCGGCATAGGAGGCGGCGAAAGGCGTGGGCACCCAGGAGCCGATGGAGAGGGTGTTGATCAGCACCCCGTGCCTCTGGCGCTTGAAGATGGGCAGCACGGCATACGCGCCGTTCACCTGGCCCAGCAGGTTGATGCGGACCGTCTGGGTGTGGGATTCGATCGGGACTTCGTCGAAGACGCCCACCGCGCCGACGCCGGCATTGTTGATCCAGACGTCGATGCGGCCGAAGCGCGCGCGGGCCGCCTCGGCGAGGGCCTTCACGGCTTGGGCGTCGGTGACGTCGGTGGGGACGGCGACGGCCTCCGCGCCCAGGCGCTCGCATTCCTGGCGAACGGTCTCGAGCGTATCGGCCCGGCGGGAGGCGAGGACGAGATGGGCCCCCTCCCGCGCCAGGCGTTGGGCGGTGGCCCGGCCGATCCCGCTGGAGGCACCTGCGATGACGACGACCGCGCCTTGGATGCGGGGCATGGGGCTAATCTCCTGCTGATGTGACCGGGACGCCATGGCGAAGGGGAATAACCGGGCAGCGGGTCATGGGTTCCCCTCCGGTGACTTGACGCCCTCTGGAGCGTTCACACCGTTCCCCAGAGGCGCCGCGGACAGGCCGTTGCGAGATTCGGAACGAGAGCATGCTCAGCCAGCCATTCGGACAGGCCCTGGCCGATGAGGATGGTCAGTTCACGCAGGTGAACCGGGTGTTCTGCGAGTTGCTGGGCTATGAAATGAGCGCCCTGCTGCAGCGTACGATTCATGACATCACCCATCCCGATGACTGGCCCGGGAACAGCCACAAGCTGGAGAGGCTGCGCGCGGAGGACGAGCCCTTCACCATCGTGAAGCGCCATGTCCGCTCCGACGGCGCCGTGGTCTGGGTGCAGAACTACGTTTCCATGCTGCGGGACCGGAACGGACGGGCGACGATTTCCGCGCTGATCCGCCCCGTGCTGCCCGCGGTGGGGGAAGCGCAGCGCTGGGGCGGGGAGAAGCCGGCGCCGCTGGCGCAGACGGAGCTGGAGGCCCTGTTACGGCCGATACTGCGGCCGGGCGAAGCGCTGCATTAGCGGCGCCGTTTCCCCCGGCGCCGATTGACACCCCGCCATGCAGCGGGAAGGTTGCCGGCGAGAAAACGAAGGGGGAAACGATGGAGCTCGCGTTGCGGGGCCGGCGCGCTGTGGTTACGGGCGGTTCCCTCGGTATCGGCCGTGCCATCGCCCGCGAGCTGGCAGGCGAGGGCGTCTCCGTCGCCATCCTGGCGCGCGACGCCGCCCGGCTGGAGGCAGCCGCACGGGATCTGCAGGCCGAAACCGGCAGCACTGTCATCCCCGTTTCCGCCGACCTCTCCCACGCCGAGGCGGCGGATGATGCTATGCGGAAGGCCGTTGCCGCGCTGGGCGGGGTGGACATCCTGGTGAACAACGCCGGGGCCACGCCGATGGGCCGCATCGGCGACACCCCTGATGCCATCTGGGCGAAATCGATCAACCTGAAGCTGATGGGCTATGCCCGCTGCGCCCGTGCCCTGACGCCGGCGATGCGGGAGCGGCGCTGGGGCCGGGTGATCAACATCATCGGGCGCTCGGGCCATCAACCCCGCGCGAACTACATCGTCGGCAGCTCCGTGAACGCCTCGCTGCTGGCCTTCACCCATGCCCTCGCCCAGGAATGCGCGCCGGACAACGTGCTCGTCACGGGCGTGAATCCCGGCCCCATCCGCACGCCGCGCTGGGACACGCTCACGGCCCAGGGCGCCGCGGATACGGGTCGCAGCGCGGAGGCGGAGAACCAGGCCGCCATCGAGAGCACCGCCCTGCGCCGCCTCGGCACGCCGGAGGAGGTGGCGGGGCTCGTCGCCTTCCTCTGCTCCGACCGCGCCGGATACATCACCGGCACGATGATCGACGTCGATGGCGGCGGCACGCGCTGCATTTGAGGACCGAGCCCATGCCCCTGCTCGAAACCGCGCCCGGCATCAGCGTCCACTACACCGTGGATGACTTTACCGACTCCTGGCTCCCCGTACCCACCGTGCTGA
Organism: Muricoccus roseus; assembly: GCF_900141905.1. Lineage (GTDB taxonomy): Bacteria > Pseudomonadota > Alphaproteobacteria > Acetobacterales > Acetobacteraceae > Roseomonas > Roseomonas rosea. The sequence continues at coordinate 44,776 of NZ_FQZF01000028.1, forward strand.
TGCTGCATGGGCTGGCGGAAAGCGGGGAGGCCTTCCGCGCCTTCGTGCCCTATCTTTCGCGCCAGGCGCGCGTGGTGAGGATGGACCTGCGTGGCTACGGCCATTCCCCGGCCCTGCCGGCGGATCATCCCTGGCGTTTCGAGAACCTCGTGAACGACGTCGCGGCGCTGATCCGGCATCTCGGCGGCGCGCGCGTGCATCTGGCCGGCGGCAAGATCGGCGGCACCATCGCCCTCGCCACCGCCGCACGCCATCCGGAGCTGGTGGACCGGCTGGCGGTTCTCGGCGGTCCCGCCTCGCTGACCAACATGGCAGCCCGCACGCCGGGCTGGCGCGCGCAGATCGCCTCTGAGGGCGTGCGGGCCTGGGTGCGCGGCTCCAATGCCGGCCGCATGGGCACGCGCATGACGCCGGCCCAGCTGCAGTGGTGGGAGGACCTGATGTCCCGCACCGCGGCCTCGACGCTGGAAGGCTTCCTGCAAATGGTTCCCACCGTGGACGTGACGGCGGAAGTGGGGCGCATCCAGGCGCCGACGCTGGTGGTCACGACGACCGGCAGCGGCCTCGGCTCGGCCGAGGAGGTGCGCGCCTGGCAGGAGCGCATCCCGGATTCCCGCCTCGTGGTGCTGGAGAACGATTCCTACCACGTGGCCGCCTCGGATCCGGACGAGACGGCCCTGCTGGTGCGGCGCTTCTTCCTGGAGGCGTAGGCGCCCTACCCCGCGCGCGCGCCGGAGGCCTCGATCACGCGCGACCACATGTCGCGCTCGCGCGCCAGGAAGGCCCCGAAGGCCTCACCCGTGAGCTTGCCCGGCTCGGCGCCCGTCGCCTCCAGCTTCGCCTGCAGGCCGGGTTCCGCCAGCGCCTCGGTGACGAGCGAGGCCACGCGCATCCGCAGGGGCGGCGCCATGCCAGACGGCCCGGCCAGGCCGAACCAGGCCTCCGCCTGGAAGCCCGGCAACCCCGCCTCGGCGAGGGTGGGCAGATCGGGCAGCGCCGACGCGCGCTTCTCCCCGGCCACGGCGAGGGCACGCACCCGGCCCTCCCGCACCTGCGGCAGCACGGCCGGGAGGTTGTCGAACAGCATACCGATCTGGCCGGCCACGAGGTCCGTCATCGCCGGGGCGGCGCCGCGATAGGGCACATGGACGATGTCGATGCCGGCCATGCTGCGGAACAGCTCGCCCGCGAGGTGGTTAGTGCTGCCATTGCCGGAGGAACCGAAGGCGATCCGGCCCGGCTGCGCCTTGGCGAGCGCGATCAGCCCCGCCACGTCGCGCAGCTCGAGCCCCGGGCTCGTCATCAGCACGATGGGCACGGTGGCGACGAGGGCGAGCGGCGCGAAATCCCGCGACGCGACATAGGGCATGGTGGCGAAGAGCGCGTTGTTGATGGTCAGCGGACCTGGTGCGGTGAGCAGCAGCGTGGTGCCGTCGGGGGTGGCCTTGGCCACGGCATCGGCGCCGATATTGCCGCCGGCGCCGGAGCGGTTTTCCACGATCCAGGGCTGGCCGGTCCGCTCGCGCAGCGCCTCGCAGAGCAGGCGGGCGACGATGTCGTTCGAGCCGCCCGGCGGATAGGGGACGACGACGCGCACTGGCCGGTCCGGCCAGGCGGGTTGGGCCGCGAGGGGCCGGGCCGCGGAGGCGGCCAGGGCCGCCCCGAGCAGGACACGCCTGTTCATCATCGCACGCTTCCTCCGGAATTCTTTTCGGTTGGCGCCAAGAGTGGCGCTCACCCGGTTCCGGGACAAGCGGCGCGGTGGAAGCGTGCGGGAAGCCGGCGCCGGGGAGGCGCCCGCCCCGGCGATCAGCGGATGGCGAAGTCGCGCGGGCGGAGGCCGGCGTGGAAGTAGGTGATCATCGAGTAGATGTCGAAGACGGGGCGTCCGGTGGCGCGCTGCACGGCGGCGGCATAGGGCGGCATGTTCGTGCATTCGAGCACGATGGCGCCTACCTCCGGATGGCGTGCGACGAGGCGCTGGGCGGCCTCCACGACATCCTGCTCGGCCAGGTCGATGTCCATGTCGTCCTTCTCGGCCCGGATGAGCACGCGAAAGAACTCGCGGCCATTCTCCGTTCCCTCGATGGGGATATCCAGCGGCACGCCCACGGCCTCCAGATGCTTCGGCGTCATGGTGGCGGCGGAGACGGTGACGAGGCCGACGCGCTGGCCCGGCGGCAGCATGGCCTGCACCCAGGGCACCTGCATCATGGAGCTGGTGGCGACGGGCACGCCGACATGCGCCGCCAGTTCCTTCTGGAAAAGGGAGAGGAAGCCGCAATTGGTGGTGATGGCCTCGGCGCCGAGGGAGACGAGGTCGGCGGCGGCTTCGAGGAAGGTGTCGAGCAGGCCGTTCGCGCTGTTCAGCACCACCTTCTCCGGGCTGGCGCCGCGGACGACGCGGTACAGCACCGGGAAAGGCCAGGTGCCGCCATTGCCCATGTCGCCATGGATGCGGGGGAAGCGGGCCTCCAGCATGAGGATGCCCAGCGGTGCACCGTACAGGGCCTTGCCGCCGCGGGCGATGCCGCGGCGGTGGGTGGGGGCGGGGATGGCGGTCATCGCGGCCTCAGCGGAAGCGGTGGGGGGAGAAGGGAGCGATGTCGATCTCCGGCGGCCGGCCGGAGAGAAGCTGCGCGACGATGCGGCCGGTGCGCGGCCCGGCCACGAGGCCGACATGGCCGTGGCCGAAGGCATGGACCACATCCGGGCAGCCCGAGGCGGGGGCGAGGACGGGCATGCCGTCCGGCGTGCTGGGGCGGTGGCCCAGCCAGGTGGTGACGCGGTCCGCCGGGTAGGGGTTGGGCAGGGCGGGGAAGGATTTCAGCAGGTGGTCGCGCAGGATCTCGGCGCGCTTCCAGTTGGGCGCTCCCTCCAGCCCCGCGATCTCCACCTGCCCGGCGGCGCGCAGCCCATCCGCCATCGGGTTCACCACCATCTTCGCCGGGCCAAGGCCGATGGAGTGGCGCGGGCCGACATTCACCCCGTGGAGCATGACATGATAGCCGCGCTCGGTTTCCAGCGGCACGCGGTCGCCCAGCTGCGCGGCCAGGGGCGCGGAGCGGGCGCCGCAGCAGATCACGGCCGCGTCGCATTCCTGCATGGTGCCGTCGGAGAGGGTGACGCCCTTCAGCGCGCGGCCTTCCAGGCGGAAGCCGGTCGCGGCCGCCTTGCGGAGTTCCGCGCCGTTCCGCTGGGCATGGGCGACGAGGGCCGCGACGTAGCGGCCCGGGGAGAGACAGCGCCCCGCCTCCTCCGTCAGCACGGCGAAGGTGTAGGCGGGGTCGAGATCGGGTTCGGCGGCCCGCAGCGCCTCGCCCTCCAGCTCGGTCCAGGTGATGCCGACCTGGCGGCGGATGCGCCAGCCCATGGCCTCGGCCTCGAAGCCCGCGCGGGAATGCCAGGCGTTCATCAGGCCCTTGTGTTCGATCAGCTCGGGCACGCCCGCCTCCTTCGCCAGGGCGGCGTGGAGGATGGGGCTGTCCTTCAGCAGCGGGCGGAGGAATTGGGCGATGCGAAGGAGCTTCGCCTCCGTGCTGCCGGCCGCGAGGTAGCGCAGCAGCCAGGGCAGGACCTTGGGGAAGTACTGCCAGCGCACGGCGAGCGGGCCGAGCGGGTCGCGCAGGAAGCCCGGCACCTTCTTCCACAGCCCGGGCGCGCTGGGCGGCAGCACGGAATGGGAGGAGAGCCAGCCGGCATTGCCGAAGCTGGCCGCCTGCTGGCCGCCGGGCTCGGCCGGCTCGATGATCGTCATGCGATGGCCGGCGCGGAGGAGCTCCACCGCGCTGGCCGCGCCCTCGATTCCGGCGCCGATGACGGCAACGTGCCTGCCCATGGCGTTCAGCCCCCGCGGGCGATGCGGCGGCAGTGCTCGAGAGCGGCTTCGATCAGGTTGTCGCTGGCTTCCGGCGTGCGGAAGGCGGAATGGGCGGCCAGCGTCGCGTTCTCCACCTTCGAGAGGAAGTGCCCGGCCGGCAGCGGCTCCTCGGCATAGACGTCGAGGGCGATATGGCCGATCGCGCCGCTCTCCGCCGCCTTCGCCAGTGCCGCCTCATCGGTGATGGCGCCACGGGCGGTGTTCACGAAGATGGCGCCGGAGCGCATCTTCGCGATGCGCTCGGCGGAGAGGAAACCGCGCGTCTCGTCGTTCAGCAGCAGGTGGAGGGAGACCACGTGGCTCTCGGCCAGCAGCGTGTCGAGATCGACGAAGGTGACGCCGGGCGCCTCGCGCGCGGTGCGGTTCCAGGCAAGCACGCGCATGCCGGCGCCGTTGCAGAGCCGCGCCATCTCCGCGCCGATGCCACCGAAGCCAATGAGGCCAACGGTCTTGCGGGTGAGCTCCACGCCATCGGTGCGGAGCCACTTCCCGGCGCGGATGCCGCGATCCATGTAGGCGAGGCCCTTGGCGGCGGCCCACATCAGGGCGAAAGCCATCTCGGCCACCGCCGTGTCGCCATAGCCCTTGATGATATGGACCTGGATGCCGCACTCGGCCTCCAGCTCCTCCGGGTTCATGTAGCTGCGGGCGCCGGTGCCGAGGAAGACGACGTGCTTGAGGCCCTTGCACTGCCGGGCGATGGAGGTGGGCAGGTGAGTGTGGTCGATGATGGCGATCTCGGCATCGCCGAGCAGGGCCGGGAGGGCCTCCGAGGTGATGTCGGGCTGGATGTTGTTCTGGAGGGGGATGTCGCTGGCGCGGCGGAGGCGCTCGGCCACGGCCGCGAGGGTGGGGTTGGCATCCACGAAGACGGCGCGCATGGGGCTCTCCAAATCCTGCCCCTCGGGGATGCGTCGGGTTCTCTCGCCGGTCAAGGTGAAGAAGGCCGGAGAGTGAACTCCCCAGCCGCTGCGCGTGCTTCCGTTCCTCCCTAGTCCGGCCGCATCTCGGCCAGGCGCACGACCTCGGCCCAGCGGCTGCGCTCGGCCTGGATGAAGTCGCGGAAGGCCTCGGGCGTGCCCGGGGCGGCCTCGGCCCCCTCCCCTTCCAGCCGCGGGCGTAGCTTCTCGCCGCGCAGGATGCGGGTGCATTCGGCGTTCAGGCGGTCGATGACCGGGCGCGGCGTGGCGGCGGGGGCGACGAGGCCGTACCACTGGTTGGCCTCGAAGCCGGGATAGCCCTGCTCGGCGACGGTCGGGATGTCCGGCGCGCCGGCGAGGCGGCGGGCGGAGGAGACCGCGAGGGCCCGGAGCAGGCCCGCGCGCACCGGCGGCAGGACCGGCGGGCCGCCGGTGAAGGTGAGGTCGATGGTGCCGCCGATCAGGTCGTTCATCATCGGCCCGGTGCCGCGATACGGGACGTGCTCCATCCGCGTGCCGGTGGCGAGGGTGAAGGCGGCCATGGCGATATGGGCCGCGGAGCCGTTTCCGCCCGAGCCATAGGTGAGGCCCCCGGGACGCCGGCGGGCGAGCGCGACGAGATCCGCGATGCCACGCACATCGTTCTTACGGGGGTTCACCACCATCACATTGGGCACGATGGCCGCGAGGGTGATGGGGGCGAAGGAGCCGACCGTGTCGTAGCTGAGGTTGCGGTAGAGGGACGGGTTCACGGCGAGCGTGCCGATATGCCCCATCAGCAGGGTGTAGCCATCGGGCGGCGCATGGGCGACGAGCTCGGTGCCGATGGTACCGCCGGCGCCGCCGCGGTTCTCCACCACGAAAGCTTGGCCCAGCGCTTCCTGCAGCTCGGCGGCGAGGGCGCGGGCGATGATGTCGGTGGAGCCGCCGGGGGTGAAGGGCACCACGATCCGCACCGGGCGGTCAGGCCAGGGGGACTGGGCGCGGGCGAGGCGAGGGGCGGCACAGGGGGCGAGGAGCAGGCCCGCGAGCGCCGCCCGGCGCGGTAGACGCGTCCCGCCGGTCGCCACCGAGCCAGCCAGGCCCGGGCGACCTAACTCCCGCAACGGCAAGGGCCCCTGCATTCCGGCGTCCTCCAGCCCGCTCTTCGTCGGGCGGGGAGGATGCTAGGCGCCGGGCCGGCCGGTCGGCACATCGCTTTTTCGGCCCGAACTATAGGCCCGGGGTATAGCTTCCCCCCGGAAGCCGAGGGCTACCCGTATTCGGCGCCGACACGGGGCGGGAAGGCGAGGCGCCATTCGAAGCCGTTGGTGAGGCCGAGATTCGGGTTGTGGAACGGGTCCGCGGCGCAGACCTTGGACCAGCGTTGGCGCATCCGCCGGATCTCCTCCTCCTGGAAGGGCTGGCGATCGCCCGCGTAATGCGAGCCATAGGTCTGAAGCTCGTGATGGTGGAGCTCCGCCTGCGGCACATAGACGATGCTGTGCCCGGTCTCGCCGATGCGGAGCGCGAAATCGACATCGTTGAAGGCGCTGGGATAGCTCTCGTCCAATCCGCCCACCTGCTCGTACAGGCTGCGGCGGACCAGCATGCAGGCGGCTGTCACGGCCGAAAGCTGCTGGGCGAGGACGGCGCGGTGCATGTAGCCCGGATCCGAGCCGGGGAGGTAGCGATGGGCGTGATCGCACAGGCCAGCCAGCCCCATGATCACCCCGCCATGCTGCACCCGGCCATCCGGGTAAAGAAGCCTCGCACCCACCACGCCCACCCGAGGGTCGCGCAGGAAGGCGGCCATCCAGCGAAGCCAGTCCGCCCGGATCGGCGAGACATCGTCGTTCAGAAGCAGGATGTGGTCGCTGCTGGTCCGGGCCGCGACGTGGTTGTTCGCCGCCGAGAAGTTGAACCGCGCCGCCTCGAGCCAGGTGACATGCGCGTTCGGGTATCGCCGCAGTTCCTCCGCCGCGCCGCGTTGCTTCGCATCCAGCTCGGAGGGCTGCATGACCACGACATGCAGGTCGAGGCCCGGATGGTCAGTTCCCTCCAGCACGGCGCGGACGCAGCTCAGGGAATGGGGCTGGCGAAGGGTGGAGGGGATGACAACGGTGATCCGCTCCTCCGCACGGCGATCCCGCAGGTTGAAGGTGACCGGCCAGTTCGGCTCAGGCGCGATGGCGGGGCCGCCCTTGGCGAGGTGCTGTTCCACCACGCGGGAGAGCCCCTCCAGGGATGCCGTCTCGGTGTCCGGCCGCCGGTGCGACAGGACGAAGGGAATGCGCTGGCTGAAAGGGTCCGGCTTGTCCTCGTAGCGCGCCAGCCACACGAGGGTGCGCAGCTCCTCCGCCGACTCCGCACCGGCCACGGCATGGCGGAGGAAGGTGGAGCGGCGCACCAGCCAGAGGCCGCGCGCGAGCGTGCCGGACAGCATCAGCGCATGGTTCGGCATGGGCTTGAAGTGCGGCGAGTGCCGCTCTCCGCCTGGCGAGATCTCGTCGTCATCCGCGATGGCGACCTCCGGCTCGCCGAGCCGGTGCAGTTGGTCAGCCGCCAGCAGGGTGGCGTGGGAGGGCAGCACCTCACCGGCCGAGAGGATGCCGACATAATCCGTGTCGAGACCTTCCATCGCCTCCGCGAAGACGCGATCGGAGGCCGGATCGATCACCTTGTGGGCCACGCCGCCTCGCTGCGTAGCCAGGCTGCGCAGCGTGGCGGCGAGGGCTTCGGAGGAGGGATCCCTGGCCAGGACGAGATAGGCGATCGAGGGCTGTGCTGCGCTGGACGGGAAGGTCTCGCCGTCCCACTGGTCGAACAAGGTGATCCAGGTGGCATAATCCTGCCGGGGGATGCGAGCTTCATAGGCGGTCGTGGCCAGCATCTGCCGGATCTGCCGGCGAAGCAGCCCTGGCCGGAGCGAGGCGTGGCGCAGGAGGCCTGACAGGGTGCCGCGAGGGGCCTTGAGCAGCAGCTTGGCGGAAGCGAGTGCCCTGGTGAGACGCCGCATGGTGAGCCGCGGCTTGCCCAGGGCTGATGCGGCGTGTCCGACGGCGTGGAGACGCAGCTCCGTCGCAGCGCCCGGGATGAAGCAGACCAGCTTCTGCCGCATCCCTCCCGCGCCGCCACTCTTCGCGGCTTCGTGCAGGTAGAGATTGCCCGAAAGGGAATGTCCCGCCCCATCATGGAGCGTGACGAAGAGGATCGCTGAAGACTCCTCGCCGGTCAGATCCAGCGTGATCTGCGCCCAGCCGTTCCGGGCCTGCGCGTGGACAGGCTCAGTGGAGAGGAGGACTGGCCTGCGGCTCATGCGCAGCCCCGCAGGGCGCGTGCCCGCTCATCCTGACGCCCCGCGCCCAGCACGCCGCTCTGACGGAGCCAATCCGCGGTGCCCCGCAGGCCTTCCAGCCAGCCGGTGCGGGGCGTCCAGCCCAGTTCACGGCGGATCAGCGAAACATCCAGGACATTCACCGGTACGTCCACGGCCCGCCCCGGCCGGAACACGAGGTCGGCGCCCTCCAGACCCAGGACCTGATCCACCGCGGCCACGACCTCGAGGATGGATCGGCCGATGCCAGAGCCGAGATTCATCACCCGGTGCGGCCCGGCATAGACGGCCGCGCGCAGCATCGCGTCCACCATGTCGTCGACATGCAGGAAGTCCCTCACGACACGCCCGTCACCCCAGATCTCGACGGGCTGCCCCGAAAGGCGCCGTGCCATCAGGGCGGCGATCACACCCTGGCCGCGATGCGGATTCTGGTAGGGTCCGTAGGGATTGGCGGCCCGCAGGACCACCGCCTGAAGGCCGTTCCGACGCGCCTGCAACCCCAGATGCTTCTCGACCAGCAGCTTATGGATGCCATAGGCCGAAATCGGGTCGGTCGGGTGATCCTCCGGAATCGGGAGGCGCCGCGGCATGCCGTAGACAGTGCCGCCGGAGGAAATGAAGACCATGCGCTTCACCCCGGCGGCCCGGCACAGCTCCAGGAGTTCGACGGAGGCCGCGGCATTGCCGCGCAGATCCTCGGCCGGGTCACGCTCCGCCAGGTCCGGGATGCTGCCGCCGAGCAGATGGAAAACGACGTCCTTTCCCCCCAGAGCCTCGGCCAGCGCTGCACGGTCCTGGAACTCGGCATCGGTCCAAGGCATCGGGGGAAGTGCTTCAGGATGGGCCGGCGCGCGGCCAAAGCCATGCACCACCGCACCGGCCCGGGCGAGGGCCGGGCAAAGATTGGCGCCAATGAAGCCGCCCGCCCCGAGCACCAGGCATTCGGCGCCGGCGAGGCGCCCGACAAGATCCCGCTCCATTCCTAACCGGCGTCCTGCAGGAAGCGTTCCATCTCGCCCACCATCCGCTCGAAGGTGAAGCGGCGGCCGGTGGCCTCGCCCTCATGGGCCAGACGTGCGCGGAGTGCGGGGTGCTGCGCCAGGCGCGCGATGGCACGGGCCAGGTCCGGTGCGTCGCCACGCCGGAAGAGCAGCCCCGACTCTCCGTCCCGCACGATCTCCGGGTTGCCGCCTACATCGGAGGCGATGGTCGGGATCCCGCAGGCCAGGGCGTGGATCAGCGTGAGAGAGAAGGGCTCATAGAGCGAAGGGAAGAGATACACATCATGCGAGTCGAACAGCGCGGGCAGTTCGGCTTCCGCCACCACCGGGCGGAGCACGACATCCGCGGGTCGTCCACTGCTCTCAACAGCCTGCGCAAAGCGCCGCATGTACGCCTTGTCCTGCTCGTCGCCGATCACGGTCAGGGTGATGCGACCGACGCCAAGTGCCCAGGGATCGAGCAAGGACAGGGCCTCGACCGCCGTATGCGCGCCCTTCAGGTCCACGAGGCGGCCCGCGAAGAGAAGGCGGAGCGAGCCGGGCTGGACCAGCCGCGTCCGGTCCGGCACGGGCGCCGCCCCGCGCGGCGCCTGCTTCACCCCGTTGTGGATCACGCGATGCGTGCGGAACACCGTCCCGCCGGCCGCGTAGAAGTCCCGCATGAAGCGGGAGCCGAAGATGGCCTCCAGCTTGCGCGGTGGCGTGATGCCGGCCAGCCGCTGCAAGGCACGCTTCGCGCGCCCGGCCGCCACACGCCAGGAAGCGGGCTGAGCGGGTGGCACGAAGCTTCCCGCTCCATGGACCATGTCGCGGAAGAAGCCGCTGACGAAGGCCGGATTGCGCATGACGAGCAGCCAGTTGTCCGTCAACATCACGACGGTCCGGTAAGGGCTGGCCTCCAGCTCCGCCAGGATTGAGGAATCGAGGAAGAAGAGGTTCCAGGCGAAGACGATGTCCGGCCGGACCTCGTCCAGCACCCGGCGCAGCGCGGCCAGATTGCGCGCGTTGATCGCCGCACGCTCTTCCTCTCCGCCGGAGAAGGGGGTGTAGATGTCCGAACCCGTGAGGAGCTCCAGCTCCCGGATGACGCGCTGACCGGGGTAATCGGCCCGCTCCGCACCAAAGGTGCTGGTGAGGACCGTCACCTCATGGCCACGCGCCACCAGCTCGCTGGACACCTCGTGGCAGAGGCGTTCATAGCCGCCGACGACATTGGGCGGGTAGAGATTGCTCAGGACGAGGATCCGCATCACACCCACCCCAGCAGCTGCGCCCTGAAGGCTTCGTCCGACAAGAGTGGGGCGAGATCGAGGCGGCCAGTTCCGTGGCGGCGCAGATAGGCCATGCAAGGCAGCACGGCGCGCGCGAGGTCATGGCGCCCCAGCACCTCGCTCATGGGACCTACTCGGCTCCAATCCGGCTCCGGCGCATCGGGACGGTCCCAAAGGAGGGTGAGATAGGCAGCGGCGGAGGCCGCCCATTCGGCCCGCACCTTGCGATGATCCTCAGAAATCGTGTTGCTGCCATGGATACGGTAGCGCAGCAGCGGCGCGTCCAGCAGCGCGATGCGGTGCCCTAGCGCGAGGGCGCGAAGGGCGAAGTCGAGGTCATGCGTGTAGCGCAGCGCCGCGAAGCCGCCGATCCGCGAGACGAGGTCGCGCCGGAACAGGAAGTTCGAGGTGGTCATGAGGAAGTTGCCGTTCACCAGCGCCGTGGCCATGTCCGGCGTGGCACGGTGGAAGGCCAGCACCTCGGCATACCAGTCGTTGCTGATCTCCCGCCCCTGGCCGTCCATGAACGCCATACCGGATGCGGCCAGCGCGGCCTCCGGTTCGGCATCCAGGCGCAGCGCCAGCGCATCCAGCCGGCCCGGCAGATAGATGTCGTCGGAATTCAGGATGGCGACGAACTCGCCGGAACACTCAGCCATGCCGGCGTTGATCGTTGCATGCGCGCCCTGGTTCTCCTGCGAGCGGAAGCGGATGCGCGAATCACGCTGCGCCAGACGCATCATCACCGCAGCGGAATCATCGCGAGAGCCGTCGTCGATGACGATGACCTCCCGCAGCACGGCGCCCTGAGACAGGACGCTTTCGATGGCGGGGCCGATATAGGCGGCATGGTTGTACAGCGGGATGACGACCGAGACCCGCCCCTCCCCCGCACTCCTGTTGGCTTCAGCGCGCGCCCTGCGGAACAGCCCCAGCAAGGTCAGAAGCCACGCTGCTTGAGGCGCTGCGCCAGGCCCGGCGGGACGCGCGTCACCAGGGGCGCGGGCTCCTTCCGCACCGGCAGCATCACCGGGCCGCTCAGCGCCACGCCGTGCTCGCCGAGGAAGCGGCCGAGATCGGCGGGGCTGCGGGCCGTGACGATGGTGCTGGTCTCCGCGTAGAGGGCGGGCTGCGCCACCTTCAGCCAGGAATGGCCGCTGCGCTCGCAGGCGAGGAAATAGAGCCGCTCAATGGCATGGGCGGGCGTATGGTCGAGTTGCGCGCCCTCCTCCGGAAAGTCCTCGAAGGAGAGGTTCAGGTCCAGCAGCGGCTTCAGCGCCGCCGGCCTGGCCCAGAACATGGAACCGGACGGGAAGTCGAGCGCGCGCACGGGTGAAAGCGACAGGCCCATGCGGGAAGCCAGGCCCCGGGCCGCGTCGAAATTGCCGTTCCAGCCGATCCAGCGCCGGATGGATTCGTAGTGCTGTGGCGCGACCATCCCGAGCTGCGGCAGGCGGGCGAAGGCATCCAGGATGCTGGAGACCACCGCGGGCGAGCCCATCAGGTTCTCGTAGAGGAAGCTGCGCCAGGGCGCGAGGAAGTCCGCATGGTCCGAGCGCTTGGAATGCAGATGAAGGACCAGGTCGTGATCCGCATGGGCATCCGCGAAGCCGATGAGCTTCGGCGCGATGTCCCGCCCCCGGTTCGGGGTGATGCGGACCGTGACCGAACCATTCTGCCAGCCCGAGAAGGTCGCGCGGATCGCCGCTGCCTTCTCCTCCGTGTCCGTGGAGAGGAAGAGATCCGCAGGGACGGGGAGATTGCGCAGATAGGCGCGCACCTCCGCCCCGATCTCGGGGTGGAAGAGATGGCAGATCACCGCCACCCGCGGCGCCGGAGCGGCCATGGGCGGAAAGTCGAAGGGCAGGGCGAGGCTGTAGTCCGATTCCAGCGGGCGGCTCGTATTCGGCTCATCCTCCGGCTGCGGCTCCGGGCGCGCGTCCCGGGCAGGCGCGTCCTCCGGGGGCTCCGGGCGACGGCGCGTGATCGGGACGGCCTTAACGAGCTGGCGCACGCGCGCCGTGAAGGCCTCGGGCGCGGTTTCGCGTCGGACCGTCTCCAGCGCCGTCCGGCGCACGGCCTCCCACAGGTCGCGGTCGGAATAGAGGCGGGCGCAGGCAGCGGCGAAGGCCGCAGCGTCATCGGCGACCAGCACCTCCTGGCCGTCCTTCCAGCCGAGCTGGCCGGCGATCAGGCTCGTGACCACCATGGGGATGCCGAGCGCCGCGGCCTGATGAACCTTGTGCGGGATGCCGGCGCCGAAGCGGCTGGGCACCACCATCACCCGCGCATCCGCTAGGCCCTCGCGCAGGTCATCGACCATGCCGCGCAGCTCGAGCGCCGTGCCGCCCAGCGCCTCGACCGACTTCGCCTTGTTCATCCCGATGACGGTGAGCCGCGTCTCCTGGCCGATCTGGCGACGCAGGCCGGGAAGGATCTCGTTCGTGAACCAGCGCACGGCATCGGCATTGGGCGCGTCCTCCGCCTGGATGGCGCCGAGGAAGACGATCCGGTCGCGCTCTGCATAGCCGCTCGCGAGCGGCTCGTCCTCCAGCGCATGGGCAAGGATCTGGACGTTCTTCGCGCCATAGGTCTCGAGCGTTTCCTGCTCCGCCGGCGAAACGGAGAGCACCGCATCGGCCAGACGCGTGAGCGCGATCTCGGATGCGACCATCCGGTGCCGCTCCAGCTCCGACGGCGGATCGCCCTTGGCTTCGCGGCGCTGGACGTCGCGGGTCACGAAGAGGGCCTCTGCGTCGTAGATGACGCGTGCGTCGCCGATCACGTCGCGATCGGCGCCCACCGCCTGCTCGAACAGGGCCATGTTGGGCGGGCGGCAGACGATGATCGCGTCGAAATGCCCGCGGCGCGCATCGAGATAGGCACGCAGCTGCGTGTGATCGGCCGCGATCAGCACCTCGATCCGCTTGTCCAGCGCGCGACGGACACCGTGCCAGGTCTCGGCGTGACGGTGGATCGGGAACAGCGCGACCTCGGCCCCGGCCTCGACGAGTTCATGCAGCAGCCGGTTCGCGCGGGGATAGCCCGTGCCCAGCTCCGGCTTGGGCACGCGGTCATCGATGACCAGCACGCGGGGCTTGTCGGAGCGCGCACTGCGGGCGGCGACGACATTCATCGGGTCCAGCGGGAACTGGCCGTCCAGCCACTCGCGGTGGCGCTGGGTGAAGATGCGGTGGTTGGCTGCCTGCAGCGCCAGCGCCTCGTCGGAGGACGAGGAGCTGCCGAACTCGTAGTGGATGATGGCCGCATCCGGGTCGAAGACGACGCGGCGCCCGCTCTCCCAGAGGCGGAGGCAGTAATCCGTTTCCTCGTAATAGGCGGGGGCGTAGCGCTCGTCGAAGCCGCCCATCTCCTGCCACACCGACGCGGGGGTGAGGAGGAAGGCACCGGAGCAGTAGTCCACGTCGCGCTGGAACATGAAGTCCGGTGCGTTCGGGTCCTGGCCGCGGCCATAGCCGGAGGCGGCGCCGTTGCGCCACAGGCTGGAGCCTGCTTCCTGCAAGGTGCCATCGGGGAGGATGATGCGGCCACCGACCGCGCCGATATCCGGTGCGGAATCCAGCGTGCGCAGGGCGGAGGCGACCGCGCCGGGCAGGAGCTGCGCGTCGTTATTCAGCAGCAGCAGCGTGCGGCCGGTGGCCGACTTCACCGCGCGGTTCACGCCCTTGAGGAAGTGCAGGTTAGTTTCGCTGCGGATGATGGTGGCGCCCTCGATCCGGTCCAGCAGCTCGCCCGTGCGGTCGCTGGAGCCGTTGTCGAGGATCACCACCTCCACCCCCGGCGCATCCGTGCCCGACAGGGTCTCGGCGATCGAGGCCAGGCAGCCGAAGGTCAGCTCGGCCTGATTATACAGCACGAGGATGATGCTGACCTCGGGCCGCTCCGCCCTCGGCAGGCGCAGATCGGCCGTGCTGGCGAGGAACGCTTCCAGGCGCGCCGAGAGCAGCGTGCGCATGGCCGCCTTCACCGGGGGATTCGCCGGGGGAGCGGAGGGAGCCTCCGGCCCGGCGGGCTGCGCCTCGGCCTCGGCGGGTGCCAGCGCGGGAGGCGGCAGGGCAGGCGCGGCCGGCGGCGGCGCGAGCCGCCGCTCCTTCAGCAGACGCACCGCCACGCGCAGGGGGCGGGTGACGCGCCAGGAGGTGGAGTTGACGTAGCGCGCCGTGGTCGCCTCCACCGCGGCCTGGGCCTGTGCGACGCGGTTCTGCGCCTCCAGCAGAATCGCCTCGCGCTCGCGCTGCAGGTGGTGCAGCCGCGTTTCGTACTCGTGCCGCTGGTTCCGCAGGTCGGCGGTGAGGCGGATGGCGAGATTGTCACGGGAGAGGATGATGTGGTCGCGCGTCTCCAGCGCGGCCGCGCGGGCGGCCGCGGTGTTACCGAGGGCGGCGATCATCGCATCCTTCGCCGCCACCAGCTCCCGCTGGGCGGCGAGGAGGTCCTCCTTCCACGCCAGTTCGGCGCGCACGGCGTCGGTGGCACCCGCGGCGGAGCGCAGCTGCGCCGTCAGGTCGGCGATATGCGCCTCCTTCTCGGCCAGGCCGGCATCCTTCGCGGCCACCTGCTCTCGCACGGCCAGGATCTCCGCCTGGCGCTGGAAGGCCTCCCCGCGCGATGCGATGCGGCGGCGGAAGGCCGCGGCGGCGTCAGCGCCGAGGGAGAAAAGGGCCCGCATGGCCGGAGCCTGGTCCGGGCCCACGCCGAGCACGCCCAGACCGTTCGAATGATCGAAGGCGAAGGAGGGATACTGAACCCGCAGTTCTTCCCACAGGCGCCAGACGCCGAACCCGCGCTCGCGCACATTGACGTCGTGGAAGAGCACGACACCGCGGGAGGAGAGCGCGGAGCGCCAGATTTCGAAGTCGTGCCGGACGGCCTCGTGGCTGTGGAGGCCGTCGATATGCAGCAGGTCTATCCCGGCGCCGGCGGCGCCATCGGGGAAGTAGCTGCGCGCATCGTCGAAGGTGGTGCGCAGCAGGGTGGAGAACTGGGCGTAATGGGAGGCGTTGAAGCGGGCGACATCGGCATAGACGTCCTCCCCGTAGCGGCCCGCATGCTCGTCGCCCTGCCATGTGTCCACGGCATAGGCGCGGGCGCCGGGGCAGAAGGCATCCAGCGCCTGGCAGAAGGCGAAATAGGAGTTGCCGGAATGCGTGCCCAGTTCCACAAGACTGGTGGGGCGCAGCGCCTTCACCACCCAGAAGGCGAAGGGAATATGCCCCGTCCAGGGGCCGGGCTGCACGATCCGCACCGGATCCCAGGCCAGCTCGGCACCGAGGTCGAGCTCATCCAGTCCGTTCGCCATTCGCGCCGATCACTCCCTGCCCAATATCCGCAGCCTGGGCTCTGCCCCGGGGATCGTTCCCTATAGCGGCATCGGCCTCTCCGGCACACCCTGGCGCGCGCGGCCTGATCTCAGGCGCGGCGGGCCGCGAAGCTAAAATGCTTGTGACCGAGGTAACTCGTGAAGACCGGCAGCGCCACGCCGATCACATGGGCCACCGCCTCGGGATGCCAGGTGAAGCCGAGGGCGGGAAAGACGAGGTCCTTCAGGCCCACCGCCGTGATCCAGACCTGGGCAGCGGCCACGAGGTTGACCAGGCCGAAGCGCAGCAGCTCCCGCCCCCAGCCCGCGCCCGATGCCTCGAAGACGAAGGCGCGGGAGAGCGCCCAGGCGGTGACCATGCCGCAGAGATAGGCCGCGAGCACCGCCCAGCCATAGGGCATCGCGATGCTGAACAGGAACCGGCTGGCGATGTTCACCCCGGCCGCGAAGCCGCCCACGAGCAGGAAGCGGGCGAAGCGGTTCGCGCGCAGCCGGGCGAGAAGGCCGTCAGCCGACACGCGCCGCCATCTCCCGCCCGATCCGCACGCTTTCGGCGATGCCGCGATCCTCGGGGTAGTAGGTGGAGGTGTCGGCGGCCTGCAGCCCACGAAGCTCGGTCTGCACGGGCGGCAGGCGGTCGAGATAGCCGGGCGGGCAGACGGGCTGGGCATGGCGCAGTCGCCCGACCGCGGAGGTGATGCGGTCGGCTTCCGTCAGGGCCGGGTTCACCATCCGGAGATAGGCGAAGGATTCGTCGATCAGCGCCTGGTCGTCCCAGCCGAACTTCGGATGGGTGACCGGCATGTAGTACGGGATGTAGACGACCCTCTCCTCGCCGAGTGGACGGAGGTTGGAGAACTCCACGAACCCCGGGATCTCGATTCGCGGATCGTTCGTGTTGACCCAGAAGTTCCCCGTCACGCCGCGGCGCAGCTTATGCACCACGCACACCACGCCGATATTCTCCAGCGCCTCGTATTGCCGGCGCACCGGCGCGGACAGGCCCGGCACCAGCTTCGGCAGAAGGACGAGCGGAACGGTGCTGATGACCTGGCCGAAGGGGCGGAAGGCGCCGTCCACCGTCACGCCCGTTACGGCGCCCTGCCCGGATTCGATCCGCTCCACCTTCTTCCCGAGATGGACGACCCCGCCCATGGCCGTGATGCGCTCGACCAGCCGCCGCACCAGCGCCTCGGAGCCACCCTCGATATAGCCGAGCTGCTCCTGCATCAGGTTGCGGCGGGAGGTGCCGACGCGCTTCAGCCGCGTCCAGAGCCAGGCGGCGGAGACGTCATGCGCGTGCTCGAAGAATTTCAGCGTGAAGAGCTTCTCCCAGAGCACCTTCCAGGCCTGCTCGCCCCCCCAACGCCGCACCCAATCATCGGCATGCAGCTTGTCCAGCGCCCGCCAGTCCTGGCGCTTCGTGCTGGTGAACATGTGCAGCCCGTACCGGACCTTGGAGGCCAGATCGAGATGCGGGAAGCGCAGCAGCGAGACGGGATCACCCCAGGGGTGAAGCTCGCCATTGTAGTAGTAGCCCATCTTCGTGTCGCGCCAGCGCAGCGCGTCGGCCAGGCCCAACTCCTCCATCAGCTCGAAGGTCGGGCGGTCGGACTTGCAGATGAAGTGGTAGAAGCGCTCGATGCTGAGGCCGCCCAGGTCAAAATGCGCGGCCATGCCGCCCGGGCGGTCATCCGCCTCGAAGACCTCCACGCGGTGCCCGGCCTTGGCCAGGTGGTAGGCGGCGGCCAGGCCCATCGCGCCCGCGCCGATCACGGCCACATCCGTCATGGTGTCAGAATTCCAGGATCACGTCGGCATGGGGACCAGGACCATAGGTCTCGGCCAGCGCGGTCGCGAAAGGAGTGGCGGGCACGCCGAAGATCTCCCACCACGGGATCAGCTCGAACTCGTCGGGCGTCACCAGAGCCTTCAGCTGCTTCGTGGTGAAGGGCGCGTTGGGCTGCGCCAGCCCATAGACCTTCAGCATCGCCCAGAAGGCGGAATAGGGAATGTGGAGGATATGCGCCCGCGCGCCCGTCACGCGCTTGATGCCGCGGATGATGTCCACATAGTCCACCCGCTCGCGCCCGGTGATGTTGTAGGCGCCGGTGGTGCGGTGGCGCAGGCAGCTCTCGATGATGCCGCAGAAATCCCGGGCATAGAGGGGCTGGCGCATGTAGCGGCCCGAACCCGGGATGGGAAAGACCGGCACGCGCCGCATGAAGCGCGAAAGCCAGCCGAGATGCTTGCGGTCGAACAAGCCGAACATCAGCGTGGGGCGCAGGACCACATGCGGAATGCCGGATTCCGCCACCAGCGCCTCCTGTGCCTTCTTCGTCTCCGTGTACCAGTCCCGCGCCATGGAGTTCACGACGGAGGAGCTGATATGGACGAGATAGGGC
The DNA here is from genome assembly GCF_900141905.1 of Muricoccus roseus. GTDB lineage: Bacteria > Pseudomonadota > Alphaproteobacteria > Acetobacterales > Acetobacteraceae > Roseomonas > Roseomonas rosea. Next base: position 62,913 of record NZ_FQZF01000028.1, read on the forward strand.
ACGCGATGCCGCTTCATCGCGGCCAGCGCGTGTTCGGTGGCGAGGATGTTGTTGCGGCGGAACTCCTCCTCCACCTCTCCCCCGATCTGGGCCTGGAGCATCACGACCGCGGCGGCGCCCGCGCAGGCCTCTTCCCAGGCGCCGGGCTCGGCCATGTCGGCCTCGATCACCTCCACCTCCGGGTGCAGGCGGCGCAGGATGGCGGTGTTCGCCGGGTGCTTGTCGACGGCGACGAGGTGCCGGTAGCCGCGCTCGCGCAGCAGCACGACCAGGTTCTGCCCCACCAGCCCGGCGGCGCCGAAGAGGACGATCTTGTCGGAAGGATCGGGCATGGGGATCAGAGCTTCAGCCGCTTGAACACGAAGTCCGGCAGCAGGCGGATGATGAGCATCACATAGCGCCAGAACCAGGGTGTGTAGAGGATGGCGGGGCCGGTCTTCATCGCGCGGTGGATGTCCGCCGCCACGCGGTCCGGCGTCGCCCAGAGCGGGCCGCCCTTGGGAATGGCGGCGGTCATCGGCGTGTCCACGAAGCCCGGCTGGACCAGGGTGACGGCCACGCCGGCGCGGCCGAGGCGGTGACGCAATCCCTGGGTGAAGACGCGGAGCCCGCCCTTGGCGCTGCCATAGACATAGTTGCTCGCCCGTCCGCGGTCGCCGGCGACCGAACCGATCACGGCGAGGCTCCCGTGGCGCTGCGCCTCCATCAGGTTGCCGAGATGGGTCAGAAGCGAGGCTGGGCTGAGGAAATTCACCCCTAACTCGCGCAGCATGGCGCCGGCATCCGCCTCGCCGGCCTTCTGGTCGCCCAGCGTGCCATGGGCGATGAGCGCGGCGTCCAGCCCATCCAGGGCAAGGCGCGCATGTTCGACCAGCGCAGCATGGCCCCCGGTTTCGGCGAGGTCCGCGGTGGCGGTTTCCACGGAGGCCGCCCCGCGCGCGCGCAGGTCGGCCGCCACCACCTCCAGCCGCGCGGCGTCGCGTGCCACGAGGAAGAGGCGGGCCCCCTCCCCCGCGAAGCGCCGCGCCACGGCCTGCGCGATGGCGGAGGTCGCCCCGAAGATCGCCACCTTCAGCATGGTGCCACGTCGCCCCTGGTCGGATGCCCCGCCGGCGCGCTGACGCGGCGCCAGAAGGAGGAGGAGAAATGCGGGTCGACATGGCGCGCGAAGTCGCGCCAGTTCGGGAAGCCGCGCTGGAAGTCACCGGGCGACACGCGCCCGTCCTTGGCCGGGTAGATCCGGCCGCCGGCCCCGGCCGTGATCGCATCCAGCCGGTTCAGCAGGTCATGCGTGCGGGTGCCCCGATTGGGCAGGTCCAATGCCAGCGTCACGCCGGGCATGGGGAAGGAGAGCATCCCGGGGGAGCGGACATCCCCCAGCGTCTTGAGCACCGCGAGGAAGGAGGCATCCCGCGCCTCCGCCACCGCGCGCAGCAGGGCGGGCACGGCCTCCGCCGAGGCGGCATGGGGCACGACGCACTGGTACTGGTAGAAGCCGGCGACGCCGTAGAGCCTGTTCCAGCCGCGGATCGCATCCAGCGGGTAGAAGACCGGCTCGTAGGGCCCGATGCGGCGGATCGGCCGTTCCGGGGCGCGGCGCCAGTAGAGGGCGTTGAAGGCGCCAACCGTCATGCCGTTCAGCAGGAAGCCCGGCGCGTCCATCGGCATGGACAGGCGCGGCGCCAGCCGGGGCGGCGGCGGCGCACGGTCCGTCACCGCGTGGCGCGCGCGGGTGAAGATGCCGCGCCCCAGTTCCGCGCCGCCGGCCAGGCAGTCCACCCAGGCGACCGTGTAGTCCCAATCGGCGGATTCGGCGGTGAGGGCGTGGAAGGCATGCAGGTCGCGGTAGCGGATGTCCTCCACCTCCATCCAGAGCGAGGGCACCGGCTTCAACTGGATGGTGGCGGAGAGGATCAGCCCCGTCAGCCCCAGCCCGCCGATCGTGGCCGCGAAAAGGTCCGCGTTCTCGGTGGGGGAACAGCGGCGCACCGTCCCGCCGGAGCGCAGCAGGCGGAAGGAGATCAGGTGATGGCCGAAGCAGCCGGCCGTGTGATGGTTCTTCCCATGCACGTCATTGGCGATGGCGCCACCGACCGTCACGAATTTCGTGCCCGGGGTGACGGGCAGGAACCAGCAGCGCCCGGGTGCGGCGACGCGATGCAGCTGCTCCAGGATATCGGCCAGCGTCAGCCCGGCCTCCACCTCGATGAGGCCGGCCTCCTGGTCGAAGGCGATCCAGCGATCGAGCCCCCGCATATCCAGCAGGGTTCCGCCCGGATTGAGGCAGGAATCGCCATAGGAGCGCCCCATGCCATAGGCGAGCACGGGGGCCTGCCCTCCGAGCATGGCCGGCGCCTCTTCCGCGAAGCCAGGCCGGCGGACCTCGTGGAGGGCGCGATGGGCCCGTCCCCAGGACAGCATGTCGTCGCGCAGGGCCATGGCGGAGGTTGCTCTCACGCCCCCCAGTTCCGGGCCATCAACGTGAGCACCGCGATCAGGGCAGCGAGGGCCAGGGAAAGCCGGTCCTTGACCGCGAAGAGCACGGGGTCGTCATGCATCTCCCCCCGCGCGGCCAGGGCCCAGATGCGGCAAAGCCAGTAGCCCAGGATGACGCAGATGAGCCACATCCATTGCGGGTTCGGATAGGTGAGGATCGGGCTCTCATTCCCTACGAGGAAGAGGAAGAAGGTGGACATGGCCGCGAAGCCGCTGCCCGAGCCCATGGCCATCAGCCAGGGCGCATCGACCGGCCGATAGGCTCGCCCGGGCACGGTGCCGAGCCCCCGCTCCGCCATGACCAGGCATTCGGCATGCCGCTTCACGCAGGCCAGGCTGAGGAAGAAGAACATGGAGAAGGCGAGGAGCCAGGGCGAGACCGGATCGCCGACGACGGCGATCCCCGCATCGATCCGGATGGTGAAGAGACCGGCCAGGGTAATCACGTCCAGCATCAGCATGCGCTTGATCACCATCGAATAGGTGAGGGTGACCAGGACATAGAGGGCGGCCACCACGGCGAAGGCCGGCGGCATGAAGGCGATGATGGCGACGGAGAGCAGCGCGAGCAGGGCGACCGCCGCCATCGCCTCCTTCAGCGGCAGCACGCCGGAGGCAAGCGGACGGTGGCGCTTGCTGCGGTGCTGCCGATCATGCTCGAGGTCGAGCATGTCGTTCAGCAGATAGGTGGCGGAGGCGATTAGGCCGAAGGCCAGGAAGCCCAGCAGGGCGAGGGGAAGCCCTTCCAGCACGCGCCCCCCGAGGAGCAGCGGCACGAAGATCAGGGCGTTCTTCACCCATTGGTGCAGGCGCAACGCCTTGCGCCACACGGAGAAACCGGCGCGCGGTGCGTCGAAGCTGGCGGTGACCACGACATCGGGACCGAGCGCCGCGCGCAGCCGCGCCGTGCGGCCGACGAGCACGGCGGAGCGGCACTCCGCCCAGATCGGCAGATCCTTGCGGCTGTCCCCGGCGTACAGCGCCCCGGGGCCGAGCAGCGCCTCGATCGCGGCGTGCTTCCGCGCGCCGGAGAGGTTGTTCACGCCATCGCTGCCCATCGCGGTGTCGAAGATGCCGAAGCGCTCCGCCGCGCGCCGGACGATCCGCTCATCGGCCGCCGAGATCAGGTGCAGGATCGCCCCTTCGGCCCTGCGCTCCTGCAGCCAGGCGAGGAAGGGCTCGTTCACCGGAAGTCCGGCAATGTCGGGCAGGACGTGGTCGGCGATGCGGCGCTTGAAATGGGCGCGCCCGCCGAGCAGCCATAAGGGAAGCAGCAGGAGCAGCAGCGGCCGGCGGCGCAGAAGGATCAGAAGGCTCTCATGCAGCGTATCGGTGCGGAGCAGGGAGCCATCCATGTCCACCGCGATCGGCCTGGGATCGCTCGGGGCTGGCGCTTTGGCCGAACAGGCCTGATCCATGATTGTTGCGACATCATCCGGTTGCGGCATGCGGCCGGGGCCGGCCTGCCGCCGCACCGTCCCTCCCGCGCCCTCCGTATAGGCAGAGGGCAGCCCAGGCCGCAATTGCGGAGTCTGGAACAGCGCCCCCGGCCGCCTGCCGGCGAGGCTACTCGCCCGTCAGCTCGACCGGGAAGGCGGACAGGGAGCAGGACTGGCGCCCACGCGCCGTGGTCAGAGCGAGACCCAGCCGGTATCGGCCATTGAGCCCGGCGAGGTCCGGCAGGGCCTGGAACCCGATCCGCACCAGGGCGGGCTTTCCGAAGAAGACGCCCACGTCGGGGCGCGACATGATCTCGGTGGGCACTTCCAGCACCGTGCCGTCCGATCCGGTGAGCGTGAGGGAGATCGAGGATGGCTCGGTCTCCTCCGGTAGCAGGGCGAAGCCCCAGCCATTCAGGCGTGAGCGGGCCGGCAGGCGAACGGCGCCGTTGTGATCGATCGGCACCCCGTTCAGCGTATCGAGGTAGCAGCGCGCCCCCTCCGCCGAAGGGCTGGCCGGGGCCGGGCGGCGGAACATGGCCGCGGTTGCTTCGGCGGTCTGCGGCGGGGCCGCGAAGCGCCGCAGCTCCAGGCTGTACTCCGCCCGCCACAGCCCTTCCCCGCCAGGCTGCACGGAGAGGCTGAAGGCCACCGGCCGCTGATCCTCGTAGATCGGGCTCCCGGGCATGGCGAGGTTCAGCCATTGCCTCGCATCCTGCACCACGGGCGCGATGAGGAAGCCCGCCTCCGCCATTCCGGGGATGAAGCGGCGGGTCACGGTCTGGCCGCCCGGAAGCGACAGGGCAATGTCGATCGGCGGCGGACGGAGCAGCGTGGAGACGAGGCGGCCGAGCAGCGTGGGCTTGGCGATGATGGTGGCCCAGAGGGCCGGCGGGTCGGCCGGCAGGGCCACCCGCGCCCCGAAGCCGTGCATGCCATGGGCCACCACCTCGCCCACGACGCCCTCGGTGGGGCTGGCGGGCGGCGGCCCGGCCTCGGCCCGGCGGCGGAGGACGAGCATGGCACCCTGCCTGGACACCACCTCATAACGGGTCAGGAGGAGGGGCCAGCTCAGTCCGTCCTCCAGCGCCGCCATCCGGTTGTCGATGGGCTCCAGCGCCAGCAGCACCGTATCCGGCGCGTTCGGCCCCGCCAGATGCGCGGCGTTCAGCGCCGCGAGCGCGGGCGTGTAGACCGAGTAGCTCTGCAGGATCGGCCGCGGTGCCCATGGCAGGCCATGGGCAAGCAGCACGGACTGCCCGATCGAATAGATGTCCACGCGGCCGGTCACGGCCGGCAGCGGATGCTCCCGCCGGAGGGCCGCGATCTGCTCCTCGTAGCGCTGCGTCAGGCGCCCCGGGCGCAGCCGCGCGGCGGTGCCTTCCGCCATCTGGAGCGCCGAGCCGCCGAGCCGCTGCACGAAGGTGGCGGGCGTCAGGCCGGCGGCGGCATGGTCCAGCACCGCCCAGCCCACCAGCCCGACCGCCAGCCCGGCCAGGGACAGCAGCCTGTGCCGCCCGGCCCAGAGGAACAGAACCCAGGCGACGAGGGCGATGGTGCCCCCGGCAATGATGATGTGGCCGTCCTGGCGGACGAAGCCGGCCTTGAAGGAGAGGAACAGCAGGGCCGCCGCGCCCAGGCCCAGCATCGCGCCGGCCAAGCCGGCCTGCGCCAGGCCGCGGAGGTTGAGCAGGAGGACCAGGGCCGCCACCCCGGCCGCCACGGCGGCCTGCCAGAGCGGCCCCTCCAGCGCCATGGCGGGCGTGTAGCCGCGGATGATCTCGCCCAGGGAAAGGAAGAAGCGAGGCAGGTCCGCCAGGGCCTGGCCGGAAGCGAGCCAGAAGCCCGGCATCGCCAGGAGGAAGAGAAGGCCGAGGGCCACCGCCATGCGCCAGGCGCCGCGGAGGAGGAGCAACCCGCAGCCCAGCGCCATGGCGAGCCCCGAGGCGGCGGCGAAGGTGCCCTTGACCAGTGGCAGCAACGCCATGGCCAGAACCAGGAGGCCGAGGGCGATGCGGCCGCCGCTGTTGCGCCAGCTCTCCGGCCCGCGGCCGATCACCGCCAGGAAGAGCATTGGGATGAAGAAGTAGATGGCGTCGCGCAGCCACATCTGGCTGAGGAACAGGGCGAGCAGGATGGCCGCCACCATCCCGCGCCCGGCCGCGAGATGCAGCAGCGCGGCCGTGACGGCCGCCGCCAGCAGGCCGGTGCCGGCGAGGATCATGCCATCCGTCGCGGGGTTGAACAGCCAGGTGTAGATCCCGGCATAGGGGCCGAAGGTGAAGATCAGGTCCCGGCCGAAGGCGAGGCCCTGGACCACGGCCTGGTTCATCGCCACGGCCCAGGCATTGTCCAGCTCGGCCAGGGGCAACAGGGGGGTGAGCGGCACGAAGCCCATCACCGCGCCCAACGCTACCAGCAGGGCTCCGAACCAGCGCAGGGGGCTGGAGGCCGGGGCGCTCACAGGCCGATCTTCCGGAGCAGGCCGTCGAGCCGGAGCTGCCATCCCTCGAGCGAAAGATGGGTGCCGGCATGGGCGAGCCCGCCCGCGGAAAGGCGGCTCCACAGCGCTTCGTCCGTGTAGGCTTCGCGGAGGCGTGCGGCGAAGGCGGCGGGGTCGGCGGCAACGAGCACGCCCGCCTCCTCGGAGAGCGACATGCCTTCCGCTGCGATGGGCGTGACGATGCAGGGCACGCCCGCTGCGAGGCTGGACGCGACCTTCCCCTTCGCGCCGGCGCCGAAGCGCAGCGGCGCTATGGTCAGGCGCAGGCCCTCGAACCAGGGGCCGATATCCCTGACCTGGCCCAGGGCGCGAACGGAACCCGCGACGCCATGGAGCAGTTCGTCCGGGAAGTCCGCGCCGACGATGGTCAGCTCGATTCCAGGCAGGTCGCGCAGGACCAGGGGCCAGATCTCGGCCAGGAAATAGCGGACGGCATCCGCATTCGGCGCATGGGCGAAGCCGCCGATGAAGCCGATCCCGCGGCGGGCGCCGAAAGGCGTCGCCGGCGGCGCCACCCGGCGCGCGAGCGGCATCTCCACGGCCAGCGCCTCGGGAAGGCCGGCGGCCAGGATCTCCAGCTCGGCCTTCGAAACCACCAGCGTTGCGTCGCTGGCGCGGATGATCGCCTCTTCACGCTCCTGCACCTGCCGGGCGACGGCGAGGGCCGCCTCGTCCTGGGCAAGTCGGGCCTTCCGCTCCTCCCGGAGGTAATTCAGGTCGAGCGTATCGAAGATGATCCGCGCCTTGCGGGCGTCACGCAGGACCTGCTCCAGGAAGCGGCCACCACAGTAGACGCGGCACAGGACACAGAGGTCGAGCGCTGGTCCCTGCCGGGCCAGGAAGGCCTCCACCGAGGGGGCATCCTCCGGCGTCAGGCAGCGGATGCCGGCGCGGACAAGCGCGTCCCGGGCGGCGAAGGCGGTATGGTGGTCGCGGGCAGCGGCGAAGACGACATCGAAGCCGAGACGCGCGAGGGACTGGAGGAGATTCACGATCTCCACCGAACCGGCGTCGCGGTCCGGTTGCGGCCAGTGATCGTCAATGACCAGCGCGCGGCCGCGCCAACCCGGCGATGTCGCGCCGTGCTCGGGGACGCCATGCTCGGGGGCAGCCGATGGCTGGGCCGAGGACATGGCGCGCCACCTCCGGACCACACCCTGCAGCGCCCCCGGCATCGCGTGATAGGCCCGGCGGGCCTTCTCATAGGCGCGGTAGGGCACGGTGCCCCGGAGGCGTTCGACCTCGCCGCGCAGGGCCAGGATCTCGGCCTGAGCGTCCGCGAGGCGCTCCCGATCGTGCCGCATACGTGCTGCGAGGACGGGCGCACGGACCATTTCGGCTTCCGTGACGCGGCTATCCGGTGCGCCGGAAGACGAAGCGGGTACCATCGAGGACAATCGGGCGCCTGGCGGTTCTATTTCGGGTAGCGGGACGTCCGATCTAGCAAAACCGGAGGGAGGGGGGAACGTGTCTTCGCGCCATGGCGGCCAGGGTCACCCCTGGCCGATCAGCGCTTCGAGATACTGTCCGTAGCCGCTCTTGCTCTGCTTGGCGGCCAGGGCACGCAGGGCGGCGTCGTCGATGAAGCCCTGGCGCCAGGCGATCTCCTCGGGGGAGGCGATCTTCATGCCCGTGCGCTTCTCGATGGCGCGGACATATTCACCGGCCTCCAGGAGGCTGTCATGCGTGCCGGTGTCCAGCCAGGCATAGCCGCGGCCGAGCCGGATCACGCGGAGCGAGCCTTCCTCCATGTAGAGGCGGTTGAGATCGGTGATCTCCAGCTCCCCGCGGGCCGAGGGCTTGAGCGAGCGGGAGAGGGCCGGCGCGCGGCCGTCATAGAAGTAGAGGCCGGTGACGGCCCAGTCCGAACGGGGCTGGCTCGGCTTCTCCTCAAGGGAGATGGCGCGCTGGGCCCCGTCGAATTCCACCACGCCGTAGCGCTCGGGATCGGCGACCCGATAGGCGAAGACCGAGGCGCCGGGGCCTTCGACCTTGGCCTCCCCCATCCGGTCCGCGAGGTCGTGGCCGTGGAAGATGTTGTCGCCCAGCACGAGGGCGGACGGGGCGCCGGCCAGGAACTCCTCGCCCAGGATGAAGGCCTGGGCCAGACCGTCGGGGCGCGGCTGCTCGACATAGGTGAGGCGGATGCCCCACTGCTCCCCGGTGCCGAGCAGGCGCTGGAAGAGCGGCAGGTCGTGCGGGGTCGAGATGAGCAGGATCTCCCGGATCCCGGCCAGCATGAGCACGGAGAGCGGGTAGTAGATCATCGGCTTGTCGAAGACGGGCAGGAGTTGCTTCGAGACCGCCATGGTGGCGGGGTAGAGGCGCGTGCCGCTGCCGCCGGCCAGGATGATGCCCTTCATCGAATCTTCTCCGGCCCGATCAGCGCGTCGAGGCAACGCGAAAGAGAGGCGCGCCAGTCGGCGGCCTGGATTCCGTGGACGCGCGCGATGCGCCCGCAATCGAGGCGCCCATCCGCCGGGCGGCGCGCCGGGGTCGGATAATCGGCCGTGGTGATGGCGCGCAGCTCGGGTGTCTTCAGGCCACGGGCCGCCGCGCCCTCGAAGATGGCGGCGGCGAAGCCGTGCCAGGTCGTGTGCGGCGTGCCGGTGAGATGAAAGACGCCAAAGCGCTCATCGCTGGCAGGTGCCGCGGCCAGGCTGGGCAGGATGCGGGCGATGGCATCGGCCAGGTCCGCCGCGAAGGTGGGAGCGCCGTGCTGGTCCGCCACGACGGAAACGGTCTCCCGCTCCTGCCCCACCCGCAGCATGGTCTTGATGAAGTTGTGGCCGTGTGGGCTGCAGACCCAGGCCGTGCGGATGACGATGCTGCGCGGATTGGCAGCGATCACCGCCTTCTCGCCGGCCAGCTTGGACTCGCCATAGACGCCGATCGGGCCGGTGGGCGCGTCCTCCGCGTAAGGCGCGCCACCATCGCCGGGGAAGACGTAGTCCGTGGAGACGTGAACGAAGGGGATGCCGCGCCTGGCGGCCGCTTCGGCCAAGAGCCCCGCCCCGGTCGCATTCACGGCGAAGGCGAGGTCGCGCTGGCTTTCGGCCTTGTCGACTGCCGTATAGGCGGCCGCGTTGATGATGGCCTCTGGTGCCGCCGCTTCGACCGCGCGTGCGATGGAAGCGGGATCGGTCAGGTCCAGCTCGGGCGCTTCCTGGGCCACGGGCTGGTGGCCATCTCGCGGAAGGCGGTCCAGGAGCTCGATGGCGAGCTGGCCGGTGCGGCCGGCGATGAGGACGCGCATCACGCCGCGCCCTTTGCGGGCTCGGCCAGGAGGCCAAGGCGCTCGCCGCTGTACTTCGTCTCCCGCAGCGGACGCCACCAGGCCTCGTTCTCCAGATACCAGGAGATGGTCCGCTCGATGCCCCCTTCGAAGGTGACGGAGGACTGCCAGCCCAGTTCGCGCTCGGCCTTGGCCGGGTCAATGGCGTAGCGGCGGTCATGGCCCGGGCGGTCGGCGACGAAGGTGATCAGCTCACGCCGCGGACGCTCCGCCGGGCGGAGACAGTCCAGCGTGTCGCAGATGGCATGCACCACCTGGAGGTTCGTGCGCTCGGAACGGCCGCCGATGTTGTAGGTCTCGCCCGGGACACCCTTCGTGACCGCAGCGACGAGCGCGCGGACATGATCCTCGACAAAGAGCCAGTCGCGCACGTTGCCGCCGTCGCCATAGACCGGGAGCGGCTTTCCCTCGAGCGCGTTGAGCGTGACGAGCGGGATCAGCTTCTCGGGGAAATGGTAGGGGCCGTAGTTGTTCGAGCAGTTGGTGATGATGGTGGGCAGGCCGTAGGTCTCGTGCCATGCGCGGGCGAGATGGTCCGAGCCGGCCTTGCTGGCCGAATAGGGCGAGCGCGGATCGTAGGGTGTGGTCTCGGTGAAGGCGCCGGTCGGGCCGAGCGTGCCGAATACCTCATCGGTCGAGACATGGAGGAAGCGGAAGGCCTTGCGGCGCGTCTCGTCATAGCCGGCGACGAGGCTGCGCGCGGCTTCCAGCAGGGCGAAGGTGCCCATCACATTCGTCTGGATAAAGGGCGCGGCCGAGGCGATGGAGCGGTCCACATGGCTTTCCGCCGCCAGATGCATCACCGCATCCGGTGCGAAATCCGTGAAGGCGGTGCGCATGCGCTCGGCATCGCAGATGTCGGCCTGGAGGAAGGCGAATCCGGGGCGTCCCTCACAGGCGGCAATGGTGCGGCGATCCCCGGCATAGGTGAGCTTGTCGATGACCAGCACCTCGTGGCCGAGTTCGAGCACGAGAAGGCGGACGAGGGCCGAACCGATGAATCCGGCGCCGCCGGTGACGATTACGCGCATGGGGTAGCCTCAGAAAGCGTCGGGGAGGTCGCGCAGGCGCGGGTGCCGGCGGTCCTTGTCCGACAGGATGGGGCCGCCGGGCAGGTCAGGCCAGGGAAGCGCCAGATCCGGGTCATCCCAGGCCAGGCCGCGATCCAGCTCGGGGGCATAGGTGTCGCTCACCTTATAGGCGACGATCGTATCCGGCTCGAGCGTGACGAAGCCATGGGCGAAGCCGGCCGGGACGTAGAACTGGTCCCCCGTATCGGCCGAGAGTTGGCAGGCGACATGCTGGCCAAAGCTCGGCGACGCGCGACGGATGTCGACGACGATGTCGAGGATCGCGCCCTGGAGGACGCGCACGAGCTTGGCCTGCGCCCGGGGCGCGAGCTGGAAGTGCATGCCGCGCAGCGTGCCGGGCGTGGCGGAGAGAGACTGATTGTCCTGAGCGAAGGCTTCCGTGACGCCGACGGCTTCGAAGTCGCGGCGATTATAGGTTTCCATGAAGTAGCCGCGGTGGTCGCCGATGCGGCGCACGCTGATCAGCAGTGGCCCAGAGACGGAAAGGGCGCGCGCCGTGATATTGCCGCTGACGCGAGGCTCTCCGACGAAGGATGTAGCGGATGGCTCCTGGCGCACCGATGTATCAGGCATGATGGATCGCCCCACTCGCAATACTTGCGCCCGGGTAGCACAACGAACAAAGCCCGTCAGCGTATGCTGACGGGCTTTGTTGAGTTGTCCTTGATCAAGATCTGGTCTGGTGGCCTGGCGCCGACCGACTCTCCCGCGTCTTAAGACGCAGTACCATAGGCGCGGAGGTGTTTCACGGCCGAGTTCGGGATGGGATCGGGTGTGGCAACCTCGCTATAGGCACCAGGCCACCGGGCCAGATCTTGGTTTGGGGACGGATGGTGTGATGGATGGGTTGGTGTGTTGTGTGGGAGGGGTTTGCGTATTGGTGCTGCGCACGGCGAGGGTTTTTAGGCCTCAGCGGTGGGGGGGATGAGTTCGATCGGGCGATTAGGACCGCTCGGCTGCGTCGGTTACCCGACTTCCACCTG
>NZ_FQZF01000072.1 GCF_900141905.1 Muricoccus roseus
ACCCGCTTGACCCGCGGCCACAGCCCGCGGGACATATCCCTGCACGGGTCAGTTCTCGATGAAAACCCCGGGTCAGTTCTCAGCGAAACTCAACACTGGGGAGAAGCGATTGCCCTTCGCCTGGTTCTCGGTGCGTGTGACCACTCGTAGGTTCCAGGGGACGTGCAGACCGCAGACTGCAGTACTGATAAGCGGCACGATGTGATCCACATCGTGTCGTATGCCGGAGGCCCGTGTTAGACGCGCCGCTTCCGCATAGATGAGGGTCATAACGGCCAAGTCCGCCCATCGAGGAGTTGCCTGCCGCCTTTGTGCGCGGCGCTTTGCCGCCTGTGCTGCAGCCTTTTCTGGGTTCGCGCGGCACCATTTCAGTGTGTAGGCGCAGTGACGTTGAGGGTCGGAAGCGTAGTAGCTGCGCCGCTTCTTGCGCACAGCTTCGGCATTTTTGGCCCGCCATCTTGCCATCTTGGCTCGATTTCGGGCCCGATGCTCGTCCAAGTTGATCGTGGCTCGACCCCGGGCATAGGCGTTTGCGCGGTCGCGATTGGCCTCATGCCACTTTCTGCTCTTCGCGAGGAGCGTGCCCTTGTTCTTGGCATAATAGGCACGGTTGTGCGCTCGAATGCATGCCCGGCATCGGCCGGGATAGTCCCGCAGCTCTCCACACTTTCGGCAGGAACGAACTGCCCGATTGCGAGCCTCTTCCGGCTCGCTTACACCGATCTCAGCCAAGGGCGTCTCATCCACGCTTGAGGTCAGAGGCGGCGTCTGCCCTGCCAGGGGCGGCGCCGTCTCGCATTTTGCTCGCGGCTGGGATCACCCGCAACGCAAAACCCAGGGAGCGCGAATGACAATCCGCGCCATTGCCTGATGCTGACCCTCCGCACCTCCAAGGAACTCATCTGGCTGGATGTGGTCGCGCCTGGCGTCCGGGTGTGGGTGCCACCCCTTGACGTGGCGGCACTGCGTGCGGCCGAGTACCGCGCCATGAAGGCAGCATCCGAGGCCAAGGCAACGGCCGGCATCCCGGACGACGAGCCGCCCTCCGACGCTCAGGTGGGCGTGCTGGAGGGGGCCTTCACCCAGGGGCGCATTCGGGCACTGGCGGACCGCATCGTGAAGTGGGAGGGCGTGGTGGACGAACAGGGCGTGCCGCTGCCGGTCACGCCCGAGGCTCTCGACGCCTTCGCTGCCCACCCCCAGGCCGGCCTGGCGTTCATCCGGGCCTATGAGCAGCCGGTGAAGGCCGTGGTGGCGGAGGGAAACGGCTCCGCGCCCTCCTCCGATGGCGCTTCGGTGGAGGGGCGGAATACTGCGACGGTTGCCCCCAGCGATGCGCCGAGTGCCCCGGGGTCGTCCACGCTCCCGAAACCGAAGCGGGCGCGGCCTGCGAAGCAGCGGTGAAGGCCTGCATCCGCGGGGGGTTAGCGGGTGCGGAGGTGGACATGGCGGGCGCCATTGCCCTGGCGACCGGCATGGGGGTGGAACCGGCGACGGCCGCGCCGCTCCTCGCGGCGTGTGCGGAGGGCATAAGGCTCGCCCGGCAGGACCGGGCGGAGCGCGAGGAAGAGGCGGGCGAGTAGGCTTAGAACGCCCCCGCATCGCCGCGACGCATTTCTGCAATGCAGGCATTATTGTTTTCGAAGCGGAAGATTAGATGGACCCAAGTGGCCGTGTCACTTAAAGCCATCGCGGAAAGCTCGATGTTATTTACACTGTTCGGCAAGGGTCGTTCGGCAGACCTCCTCCAAGTAGCTGTATATACTCTCTCCTTCGACCTTATTCCCATCGTCCAATCCGCAGGTCGGTTCCATATGGAACCTTGCATCAGAAAGTTGTCCAGCTTTGATGGGCCGTACACCGTCTCTAATTGCCCGATTACCTGCCGCATCGCGGAACGAATGCTTATGCCATACCTGTCGTCCCGGTGAGTTTTCCCGATTGCTGACACAGCACAAACACCATGTGATTGCGTTACCAAGACGCTAACACTTTCAAACTCACTATGTGCTTTCGGAGGTTCGACTTGGGCAAGGCCGTTTTCGGGCGGTCTAGTAACCCGGAGTTGGTCAAGTGGGGTTCCTTGGGAGATCCCAAATGGCTGCGCTAAGGCGGGAGAGCCAAGGGCTAGCAGCCAAAACGTAAATGCGAAAAAGCGCGGCACGTTTTTCTCCATTCGGCATGATGTTCCCACGGATATGCAGCTTCGCAGGGCAGCGATCAGCCAGCGGGCGAAACGATAGAGGAGGGCGTGAATGAGCGGTAGCCGCAGCATCGTCCTCACCCTCTCCACCAAAGGGGCGGAGAAGGTCCGGGCCGACCTAGAGGCTCTGGGCCCCGCAGGAGAGGCGGCGCTTAAGCGGCTCGACGACGCAGCCCGACGCTCGGTTGGTGGGACGACCGCCGCTGCGGCCGGCACCGACACCCTTCGGCAGCGTCTCGGTGGCCTGGGGCTGCAGCTGCAGGACGTGGCCGTCCAAGCCCAGATGGGCACGAACGCTCTGACCATTCTGGGCCAACAGGGACCCCAGATTGCCAGCATCTTCGGGCCGGCCGGCGCGATCGCTGGCGCGGGCATTACCGTCGCAGCGTTCGCTGGACAGCTCGCCCTAGCTGCGCTGAACGGGAAGCAGCTGGACGACGTCTTCAAGCAGATCGATGCTTCATCCCGCCTTGCTGACGAGGCCGCCAAGCAGCTGGTAAAGGGCCTGGAGGAGGAAGCCGAGCGGCTCAACCGCCTCGCCGCCGCGTACCGCGAGTATAGCGCCGCCGCTCTCGCCGGGGAGCGCGCCCGCCTCACTCGCGAGCGGAACGACTTGGAGCAATCCACTCGGTCCGTGGTGAGCGGCCTCGACGCAGGTACTTTCGGGCTCGGCTCCATCCGCCGGGCGGCCCAAGGGGCTACGGCCTCAGGTGGAGAAGGTCCGACCGCCGCAGAGCAGTCGGCACTCGCCCGCCTGGACGAGCTGAACAATGCTGCCGAGATCACCCGCACGAAGATCCTTGAGATTATCGGGCAGTTCGATGCGGCCGCGCAGGCGGGGGGGCCATTCGCGTCCTCCATGGAGCGCATCGCCCGTGCACTGCAAGACCAGATTGGTCCTCTGACCGAGAGCGGCGAGAAGGCGCGGCAGAACGCGGCCAACCTCGCCCTAATCAGCGAGGCATCTGGTCCGGCCGCGACTGGCGTGGCTGGTGTGGGCACGGCTGCCAACCGCACGGAGGGGCAGGTTGGTGGACTGAACTCGGCGCTGGATGGCACACGCCAGCGGCTGCTTGCACTGGCGCAGGCCCGTGTCGAGAACCCCTTCGCGGACGTCCAGGAAAGCATGCAGCGCATCCAGGCGCTGCGCGCTGCGCTTGAGCGGGGAGGTACTGAGGCTTTCGCCCAGGAGCAGCGACGGCAAACAGCGCAGGCGCAGATTGCTCGCCGCGTAGAGCAGGACGTTGCGGATCTCGAAAAGGCGCTGAAGGACGCGAGTATCTCCGGTGAAGAGGCGGAGCGCCGCCTTGCTGCGGCGCGCACCGAAGCCACGCGACGCCGCACTGAAGAGGCGACCGACGAGGCGAAGCTGCTGAACGATGTCGAGGCCCGCCGCAAGGCGGAGGCCGACGCCCGCCGCGAGGCCACCGCAGGGCGCACGGCTGCCCGCAAGGAAGAGCGCGAGGCAGCCGCGGAGCGCCAGGCTGCCCTGCGCGTCGAAGCCGAACTCTATGAAAAGGCGGTGCAGACCCGCTCGGGGCTGCTCTCCATAGATGCCGTAATGGGCCGGCCGCCTGGGCTTGGGCGGTAGGGCGGCTGTCCCTCAGAGTGATGGTGTGTGGAACGGGGTCCGAACGGGTCGGCC
>NZ_FQZF01000029.1 GCF_900141905.1 Muricoccus roseus
CCCTGTCCCAGAAACACCGCAAGCGCATCGAGGAGGCTTTCGGCTGGGCCAAGACCGTCGGCGGCATGGCCCAGACCGTCTATCGTCGCATCGAACGCGTGCGATCCCGCTTCATCCTGACGATGGTCGCCAACAACCTGGCCCGACTGCCCCGGCTGCTGGCAGCATGAAGCCGAAAACCGGCATCCGGCGTCCATGCCGCTCGTAGGAACGGGCCGGACGCGCAAAGCCGCTGGTCCCTCCGACGGGAAAACGCTCCAGAACGCCGAGTAATTCAGCGACCTGCTAGGCGCGCTGGCCTGGCAAGGCGCAGAGTGCCGGCAGGGGCGCATTCCCGCGGCTCCGGCCACCTCTGCCGGAACGGGTTTCCCCGCCCTGAGACAAGCTGACCGCCGCTGACCGGATATTCCGGCGCTGCGCGCGAGGTGGCGGCGAAGCATACGGGGACCGGATGTGAGCGACAGCAGCACCTTCGGAGAGGACCGTGGCGCGCGTGCCGTGACGCCGGCCGGGCCCCAGGGCCTGACGGAGGCCGCCGCCGCCGCGCGGCTGCGCCAGGAGGGCGCCAATGACCTGCCGCGCGCGGAACGTCGTTCCGTCGCGCGTGTCGCGCTCGACACGGTGCGCGAGCCGATGTTCGCGCTGCTGCTCTCGGCCGGGCTGATCTACCTCGTGATCGGCGACACGGGGGAGGCGCTTCTGCTCTTCGTCTTCGCGACCCTCTCCGTCACCATCGCCATTGCCCAGGAAGTGCGGACCGAGCGCGCGCTGGACGCGCTGCGCGACCTCTCCAGCCCGCGCGCCCTCGTCATCCGCGACGGGGTGCGGCGGCGCATTCCCGGGCGGGAGGTGGTGCGCGGCGACCTGATGGTGCTCGCCGAGGGCGACCGCGTGCCGGCCGATGCCTGGCTACTCTCGGCCACGGCGCTGGAGGCCGACGAATCGCTGCTGACGGGGGAGTCCGTCCCCGCGCGCAAGCGGGCGCGCCCGCCGGGTGGGGAGAATGTTGGCGGGGAGGATGCGGCGGAGGAGGCCAGGGTCTTCTCGGGCACGCTGGTGGTGGGCGGCGAGGGCCTCGCCCAGGTGACGGCGACGGGGCGGCACACGGCGCTCGGCCGCATCGGCCAGGCGCTGGGGGAGATCGAGCGCGAGCCGCCGCGGCTTCGGGCGCAGGTGCGGCGCCTCGTGCGGTTCTTCGCAGTGCTGGGGATCGGGGTGAGCGTGCTGGCCGCGCTGCTGCACGGGCTGCTGAACGGCGACTGGCTGGCCGCCGCGCTCGGCGGCATCGCGCTGGCCATGGCGATGCTGCCGGAGGAGTTCCCGCTGATCCTTACCGTCTTCACGGTGATGGGGGCGAGCCGCATCGCGCGGGCCGGCGTGCTGACGCGGCGTGCGGCCGCCATCGAGGCGCTGGGGGCCGCCACCGTGCTCTGTACGGACAAGACCGGCACGCTGACGCAGAACCGGATGATGGTGGCGGAGCTGCGGGATGCCGCCGGGCTGCTGGTGCATGCCGCGCGGCAGGAGGGCGGCGGGCCCTTGCTGCCGGCCGGGGCGGCGCTGGCACGCATCGCCGCGCGGGCGAGCCGCGCGGAGGGCTTCGACCCCATGGAGCGCGCCTTGCGCGAGTTGGTGGCGGGCCTGCCCGGGAGGGGCGAGCCCGCCGGGCCGGATTACCCGCTGCGCCCGGACCTGCTGGCCATGGGCCGGGTCTGGCAGGAGGGGGAGGGCAACGGATCCTCCGTGATCGCGGTGAAGGGCGCGCCGGAGGCCGTGGTGGGGCTCTGCCGGCTGGAGGCGGAGGAGGCGGCCGCCGTGCTGGCCGTGGCGGCCGGGATGGCCGGGCGCGGGCTGCGGGTGCTGGGGCTGGCCGAGGCGCGGCTGGCGCCGGGCCAGGCGCTGCCGGCCGGGCTGGAGGCGGCGCCGCTGGCCTTCCGCGGGCTGGTCGGGTTGGTGGACCCGCTGCGGCCCTCGGTCCCGGTGGCGGTGGCCGAGTGCCGGGCGGCGGGCATCCGCGTGGCGATGGTGACGGGCGACCACCCTGCGACCGCCGCCGCCATGGCCCGCGCCGCCGGGCTGGACAGCGCGCCGGTGGTGACCGGCCGGGAGCTGGCGGCGATGCCGGAGGAGGCGTTCCGCGAGGCGGTGCGCCGCGCCGCTGTCTTCGCGCGCATCCCGCCCGAGCTGAAGCTGCGCATCGTCGAGGCGTTGAAGGCCGATGGCGAGGTGGTGGGCATGACGGGCGACGGCGTGAATGACGCGCCTGCGCTGAAGGCCGCGCATATCGGGATCGCCATGGGCGGGCGCGGCACCGACGTGGCGCGGGAGGCGGCGGCGATCGTGCTGCTGGAGGACGACTTCGGCTCGATCGTGCGCACCATCCGCATGGGGCGGCGGATCTTCGACAACCTGCGGAAGGCGATGGGCTATGTCATCGCCATGCATGTGCCGATCGCGGGGCTGGCCTTCCTGCCGCTGGCCTTCGGCCTGCCGCCAATCTTCGGACCGCTGCACATCGCGCTGCTGGAGATGGTGGTGGACCCCGTCTGCTCCATCGCCTTCGAGGCGGAGCCGGAGGAGCCGGACGCGATGCGCCGGCCGCCGCGCGCGCCGGACGCGCCGCTCATCTCGATCGCGGAATTCGGCTGGTCCGCGCTGCAGGGGCTGGCCGCGCTGGCCGCGGCGGGCACCATCTACCTGCTGGGCCTGCGGGCGGGATTGCCGGAGGAGGTGCTGCGCAGCCGCACCTTCCTCACCCTGCTGCTCGCCAGCCTCGGGCTCATCCTCGTCAACCGCGTCTTCGGCACCTCGCTGCGGGAGACGGTGCTGCGGCCGAATGCCGCGCTGCGCTGGGTGCTGGCCGCCATCGGCGCCCTGCTCCTCGTCGTCTTCCTGCTGCCGCCGGCGGCGGCGCTGTTCCGCCTGGGGCCGCCCGGCCTTTCCGGGATGGGCGGGGCGGTGCTGGCGGTGCTGGCCATGCTCGCGCTGCTCGAGGGCGTGAAGCTGGCGCGGGCCGCGCGCCGCCGCCGCATGGCGGGCGCGGCGGCGCGGGGCTGATCCGGATCAAAGCGCCGGCGCGGCGCGCATGCTTCCTGCATCGGGATGACCGCGGCGGCTGGTGCCGGGGCCGGAGACGCTGCCCCGGAGGGAGATGCGATGCGGGACTACAAGGCTCTCCTGGTGCATGCGGGTCTGGAGGACACGGCCGAGGCGCGCATCCTCCTCGCGGCGGATCTGGCGGACCGGTTCGATGCGACGCTGATCGGCCTCGCGGCGGGTTCCCTGGAGACCACGGAGCGGCTGGACCGCGCGAGGGACAGCTTCCACGCGACGAGCCGCAAGGCGGCGCGGCGGCGGGAGTGGCGGGGTTCCGCCGAGCCCCTGGCGGGCGTGCTGGCGCGCGAGGCACGGGCGGCGGATCTGCTCATCCTCGGCCTCGCCGAGGCGGCGGAGGGCGAACTGGATGCGTTGGCGGCGCGCGCGGGGCGCGCCGTGCTGCTGGTGCCCGAGCGGACCCGGGTGCTGGATGCCAGGCAGGTGCTCGTCGCCTGGCGGGACACGCGGGCCACGCGGCGCGGGATCGCCTCGGCGCTGCCGATCCTGCGGCTGGCGGAGCGGGTCGCGCTGCTGCCGGTGCGGGATGGCCGACCCGAGGAGGAGCAGCGGCGCGAGCTGGCGGACATGGCCCGCTACCTCCTGCGCCATGACGTGCCGGCCGAGGTGCTGCCGGACGGGCCGGTGGAGGGGCACTTGCCGGGTGAGATCCTCGATGCGGCCCGGAGGCTGGGCGCGGATCTCATCATCGCGGGGAACCGGGACGCGGAATGGCTGCACCTGGCCGTGGCGGAGGCGCGGGACGTCTCCGGCCAGGCCGGGGCGTGCTGGCTGCTGGGGCCCTGAAGCCAGCCGCCCGGGGGGCGGGACGAGGGGAGCGCGCGGCCCTGCGCGACGAGCGGAGGGGTCGAGACCTGGCGATCGCGGGGATGTCCGGCCCTTCACGGAAGGCTTGCGCCGAGATCGTTTGATATCCTACGATCTTACCCGGCACGGCGCGCGCGGCGTGACGCGCCGGCAGGAGGAGCGGTTTCGTGGCGCAGCCAACCCGGGCGACCCCCGCGCGTGCCAGGACGTCCAAGCCCCGCGCGGAGCAGCCAACCCTGCGCGTCCTGCCCGGCGGGCTGGCGTCGGTGCGCCTCGGCCCGCTTCAGGACATGCTCGGCTTCCAGCTGCGCCTGGCGCAGGAGGCCTCCTTCGCCGGCTTCGCGCGGAGGACCGGCGATTCCGGGCTGAAGCCGGGGCATTTCGCGGCGCTCCTGGTTATCCACGAGAATCCGGGCCTCTCGCAGACGGCGCTCGGCGCCGCCGTGGGGCGCGACAAATCCACGCTCACGCCGAAGCTGACGGAGCTGGAGCGGCGCGGGCTGATCCGGCGTGACCGGGCGGCAGCCGACCGGCGGAGCTACGCGCTGCGCCTCACCCCCGAGGGGGAGGAGGCGCTGGCCGAGCTGCAGCGCCATGCGACGGCGCATGACGCGGCGCTGGACCGGCTGGTGGGGCCGGAGAACCGCCAGGCTTTTCTCGAAACGCTCCGCCGGCTGATCGCGGGGCTGGATTCGGACGACACATGATGGATGGCACGACCACGCCCACGACCAGAACCGGCATGACGGTGCGGGAGGCGGTGTTCGACCTGCTGCGCGGGCTGGGCATGACCACTGTTTTCGGCAATCCGGGATCGACGGAGCTGCCCTTCCTCGATCGCTGGCCCTCGGATTTCCGCTACGTGCTCGGGCTGCAGGAAGCGAGCGTGATGGGCATGGCCGATGGCTATGCGCGCGCGACCGGGCGCTGCGCCTTCGTGAACCTGCATTCGGCAGCCGGGGTGGGGCATGCGCTGGGCAATCTCTTCACCTCCTACCGGAACGGCGCGCCGCTGGTGATCACGGCGGGGCAGCAGACGCGGGCGCTGCTGCCGAACCTGCCCTTCCTCGGCGCCTCGGATGCCGCGCAGTTCCCCAAGCCCTATGTGAAGTTCAGCATCGAGCCGGCGCGGGCGGCCGATGTGCCGGCGGCGATCGCCCAGGCCCACCGGATCGCGATGCAGCGGCCCTACGGCCCGTGCTTCGTCTCCATCCCCTCGGATGACTGGGCGGCGCCGTGCCAGCCGGTGGTGCCGCGGGCCTGGTTCCCGGATACGGCGCCCGATCCGGCGGCGCTGGCGGAGGCGGCGCGGCTGCTCTCGGCCGCGCGGCGGCCCGTGCTGGTGGTGGGGTCGGATGTGGATGCGGAGGGCTGCGGGCCGGCACTGGTGGCGCTCGCGGAGCGGGTCGGGGCCCCGGTCTGGACGAGCCCCTTCTCCTCACGCCTCTCCTTCCCCGAGGATCATCCGCTCTTCGCCGGGCATCTGCACGCGGCGCCGCAGCAGGTCTCCGAGACGCTGATCGGGCATGACCTGGTGCTGGTGATCGGGGCGCCCGTCTTCACCTTCCATGTGGCGGGAGAATGCGCGCTGTTCCGCAGTGGCATCCCCATCATCCAGATGACGACGGATGCCGAGGCCGCCTCTTCCGCTCCCGCCGGGATGGCGGTGCTGGGGGCGCTGCGGCACGGGATCCCGGCGCTGGCGGCCCTGCTGCCGGGGGCTGCGCGCGCCCTTCCCTCCCCGCGCCCGCGCCCGGCGCCGCCGGCGGCGGCCGCGCCGCTGAGCGCGGCCTATGCGCTGCACCGGCTGCACCGGGCGATGCCGCGCGACGCGGTGCTGGTGGAGGAGGCGCCCTCCCACCGGCCCGCGATGCACGCGCAGATGCCCATCCGCGAATGGGGCGGCTTCTTCACCATGGCGAGCGGCGGGCTCGGCTACGGGCTCCCGGCCGCGGTCGGCGTGGCGCTGGGCAGCCCGGGGCGGCGGGTGGCCTGCCTGATCGGCGACGGCTCCTTCATGTACTCGCCGCAGGCGCTCTGGACGGCGGTGCAGGAACGGCTGCCGCTGGCCGTGATCGTCATGAACAATGCCGGCTACGGCGCCATGCGCTCCTTCTCCCGCGTACTGCAGGTGCGGGACGCGCCGGGGATCGACCTGCCGGGGATCGACTTTGTCTCGCTGGCGCGCGGCATGGGATGCCCGGCGCGCGCGGTGGAGACGCCGGAGGCGCTGGAGGCCGCGCTGGCCGGGGCCATGAGCGCCGACGGGCCCTATCTGGTGGAGGTGGCCGTCGATGGCGCCATCGCCACCCTCTACGACGAAAAGACGTAAGGGGAGGACAGACGATGCTCGACGTACCGCTGATCATCGGCGAGGGCGACCGGCCCGCGACCGGCGCCGGGACCTTCGAACGCCGCAACCCCGTGACGGGCGAGGTGGCGACGCGCGCAGCCGCCGCCACGGCGGAGGATGCGCGGGCGGCCTGCGACGCCGCCGCCGCGGCCTTCCCCGCCTGGTCGAAGCTGGGGCCGAATGCGCGGCGCACCATCCTGCTGAAGGCGGCGGATGCGCTGGCGGCGAAGGCGCCGGAGTTCATCCGGCTGATGGCCGAGGAGATCGGCGCGACGGCGGGATGGGCCGGATTCAACGTGCATCTCGCGGCCGGCATGCTGCGGGAGGCGGCGGCGGCGACGACGCAGACCACGGGCGAGGTCATCCCCTCGGACAAGCCGGGCTGCCTGGCCATGAGCATCCGCGCGCCGGTGGGCGTGGTGCTGGGCATGGCGCCGTGGAACGCGCCCGTCATCCTCGGCGTGCGCGCGCTGGCGCTGCCGCTGGCCTGCGGCAACACGGTGGTGCTGAAGGCGAGCGAGACCTGCCCCGGCACCCACAGCCTGATCGCCCAGGCGCTGCGCGAGGGCGGGGTGCCGCCGGGCGTGGTGAATGTGGTGACGCATGCCGCCGAGGATGCGCCGGCGGTGGTGGAGGCGATGATCGCCCATAAGGCGGTGCGGCGCGTGAACTTCACCGGCTCCACCCCGGTGGGGCGCATCATCGCGATGCATGCGGCGAAGCACCTCAAGCCCGTGCTGCTGGAGCTGGGCGGCAAGGCGCCCATGATCGTGCTGGAGGATGCCGACCTGGAGGAGGCCGTGAAGGCCGCCGCCTTCGGCGCCTTCATGAACCAGGGCCAGATCTGCATGTCCACCGAGCGGCTGGTGGTGGTGGAGAGCGTGGCGGACGAGTTCGCGCGCCGCTTCGCCGAGTTCGTCGCGACGCTGCCAGTGGGCGACCCCCGCACTGGGACGGTGTTCCTGGGCTCTGTGGTGGACGAGGTCTCCGCACGGAAGGTGGAGGCGCTGATCGAGGATGCCGTCGGCAAGGGCGCGACCCAGCTGGGCGGCGGGCCGCGCAAGGGCACGATCATGCCGGCCTCCATCCTCGACCGGGTGACGCCTGATATGGCGATCTATGCCGAGGAGAGCTTCGGTCCCGTGGTCGCCATGATCCGCGTGAAGGACGCGGAGGAGGCGGTGCGGGTGGCGAACGACACGGAATACGGGCTGTCGGCGGCCATCTTCACCAAGGACGTGGCGCGCGGGCTGGCGCTCGCGCAGCGGATCGAGAGCGGGATCTGCCATGTGAACGGCCCGACCGTGCATGACGAGGCGCAGATGCCCTTCGGCGGGGTGAAGGCAAGCGGCTACGGGCGCTTCGGCGGGCGCGCCGGGATCGCGGAGTTCACGGAACTGCGCTGGATCACCGTGGAGACGCAGCCGGGGCAATACCCCTTCCCGCCCGCCGCCAAGGCACCGCCACCGGCGACGCCCGGCGCGCATTAGCGCCACCCCGCGTGCAGAGGAGGAAACACAAGAAATGAGCATCACCATCACCCGCCGGGCGGCGCTGGGCGCCGCCTGGGCCTTGCTGGCGGCGCCGGCCGTGCGGGCCCAGGGCGCGGCCGGGGCGGGCACCTGGCCGAACAAGCCGGTGCGCATCGTGGTCCCCTTCCCGCCCGGCGGGCTGGTGGACACGCTGGCGCGCTCGGTCTCGCAAGCCCTGGCCGCGAAGTTCGGCCAGCCCTTCGTGGTGGACAACCGCGCGGGGGCGGGCGGCAATATCGGCGCCGATCTCGTCGCGAAGGCGGCGCCGGATGGCTACACGCTGCTCGCCTCCTCCATGGGGCCGCTGGCGGTGAACCAGTTCATCTACCCGACCATGCCCTATGACACGAACACGGCCTTCGCGCCGGTCACGCTGCTCGCCTCCACGCCGAAGGTGATCTGCGTGGCGAATGCGCGGCCGTGGCGGAACCTCGCGGCGCTCGTCGCGGCGGCAAAGGACAAGCCGGGGACGATCACCGCCGGCTCGGCTGGGGCCGGCAGCAGCCTTCATCTGGCGCTGGAGCTGTTCAAGGGCGCGACGGGCACGGAGATCCAGCACATCCCCTATCGCGGCGCGGCGCCGGCGATCACCGACCTCATCTCCGGCAATATCGACATGGTGATCGACAACGTGCCGAACATCCTCGGCCATATCCGGGGGAATGCGGTGCGGCCGCTGGCGGTGGCGACGGAGCAGCGGCTGGCGCAGCTGCCGGATGTGCCGACTGCGGCGGAGGCTGGCGTCCCGGGCTTCGTCTTCGGCACGGCCTTCGGCATGGCGGCGCCGGCTGGCACGCCGGATCAGGTGATCGCCGCCGTGGCGGAGGGCGTGGCCGCGGCGCTGCGGGACCCGGCGGTGGGCGGCAGGCTGGCCGAGCAGGGCACGATCCTCGGCGGCCAGGGGCCGCAGGCCTTCGCGGCGCTGATTGAGCGGGAGAAGCGGACGCTGGAGCCGGTGATCAAGCGCGCCGGCATCCGCGCGGAATAGGCGGGCGGGAGGGGGCTGCCCCTCCCCCCATCCGTGTCAGCCGGCCGAGGCCGTGCGGAAGACGTAGTCGCAGCGGCCGTTATTCGCGCCATCCATGGCGAGTTCCGGGCCACCGAACGGGGCATCCACGGTCCGCCGGAACACCGTCTCGCGCGTCACGGCGAAGCCGGGCGGGTTGAGCATGAGGCGGAAGGTGCTGTCCGCCACCGGTTCCAGCCGCGTGCCCACCAGCGGGGCGCAGACGGCCTCGCCGCCCCGGCTCAGCTCGGCGCTCAACACGCGCGGCACGGGCGCGACGCCCGGCAGCGAGACGAGGACGATGGCGGGCGGCAGGGTGGGCGCGCGAAGCGGGATCTCGCCCATCATCGCGGGTGGCGGGTCGGGAGAACAGGCGGCGAGGCTCGCGAGGGCGAGGGCTGGGATGAACGCGCGGAGGGGCGTTCGGCGCATCGGGCCTGTCCTTCTCTGATCCGCCGGGTCAACGCCCGGCCATGGCTTCGGCTGCGCTGAGGCTACCACCGTGCCGCCGCATCGCCCAACGGTCGGCCGGAGAGGGCTAACCCTCCTCGGTCGCCAGCATCGCCGCGTCGATCTGGGCGAGGAGCTGGGGGAAGTCCACGGGCTTGGGGTGGTAGTCGTCGCATCCGGCGGCGATCATCTTCTCGCGGTCCCCGGACATGGCATGGGCGGTGAGCGCGATGATCGGGATGCGGGCGGTCTCGGCCCCCTCGCGGATCATGCGGGCGGCGGTCCAGCCGTCCATCACGGGCAGGTTCATGTCGAGCAGGATGACGTCGGGCTTCTCAGCCGCGGCCATCTCCACGCCCTGCTGGCCGTCATGGGCGAGGACGACGTCGAAGCCGCGGCGGCGGAGGCGGCGGGAGAGGAAGTCCCACAGCTCCTCATGGTCCTCCACCAGCAGTATCTTCGTCATCGTGTCGTGCTCTCCGTCTGCCGCTCCAACGGCGGCGGGGGCGGCGGGTTCCCTGGGGGCGCATTCGGGTTCCGCTGGGCGGCAATGCGCCGCAGCTCACTCAGCAGCGCCTCGGGCGGCTCGTCATCGGCGGGGAGGATGCGGCGGACCTGGCCGCGCAGGGCCTCGAGCTCCGCGGGCGCCACGTTGCCGCCGGTGAGGGCGATGACCTGAATGTCGCGCAGGGCCTCGTTGCGGCGAAGCTGGTGGACGAGGCTGAGGCCGTCCTCCTCCGGTCCGGGGACCGCGACGAGGACGAGGCCGAGCGGCGGGGCGGATGGAGGAGGCGCGGTGAGGCGCGCCAGGGCGGCGGCACCGTTCTCCACCTCCTCCACCGACCATCCCTCGCTCTCCAGCAAGCGGCGCAGCTCCATGCGCGGCTCCGCCTCGGCCTCCACCACCAGGGCCGTGCCCGGCGCGCGGTAGCGGTCCAGCACGGTGCGGAGGCGGTGCCACTGCACGGGCTTCACCAGGTAGTCGGCCGCGCCGAGGGAGACGGCGAGCGCGCGCTCCTGCACGATGGAGACCATCACCACGGGGATATCGGCCAGCTCCGGATCGGCCTTCAGGGCCGAGAGGACGGACCAGCCATCCATGCGCGGCATCATCACGTCCAGCAGGATGGCCGTGGGCCGGAGGCGGCGCGCCTGGCGCAGCCCTTCCTCCCCGTCATGCGCGCAGGCGACCGCGAAGCCGTCCCGCACCACGAAGCGCGAGAGCAGTTCGCGCGAGGCGGGGTCGTCATCCACGACGAGGACGAGGCCCGCGGTTCCCGCCTCTCCTTCCGGCAGGGTGGCGAGGGGCTGCTCGGCGGCGGGCTCGGGCCCGGTCTCGCGCATGTCCATCGGCACGCGAATGGTGAAGGTCGTGCCGCGCCCCTCCTCGCTCTCCACCGCGATGTCGCCACCGAGCAGGGTGCAGAAGGCCTTGGTGATGGCGAGGCCGAGGCCCGTGCCGCCGAAGCGGCGGGTGGTGGAGCTGTCGGCCTGGCTGAAGCGGCGGAAGAGCTTCGCCAGCTGCTCCGGGTTCATGCCGATGCCCGTATCGGCGACGCGGAAGGCGATCTCGCGCCGGCCCATGGCGTCGCGGCCGGTCTCGGCGGTGAGGGTGACGCGGCCACCCTCGGTGAACTTGCTTGCGTTGGAGAGGAGGTTGATGAGGCACTGGCGCAGCTTCACCTGGTCGCTGTGCATGGGGCCGATGCCCTCGGGCAGCCGCACCTCGAGCCGGTTGTCCTTCTGCGCCATGAGGGCCTGCACGGTCGCGACCGTCTCGGAGACAAGGGTGGGCACCTCGAACTCCTCCGCATGGGTCTCCATGCGACCGGCCTCGATCTTGGAGAGGTCCAGCACGTCGTTGATGAGGGAGAGGAGGTGGCGCGCATTGGCGCCGATCTTCTGCAGGTCCTTCGTCAGGACCTCGCCGCCCTCGATATCCGCGGCCTCCTCCTCCAGCATCTCGGAATAGCCGATGACGGCGGAGAGCGGCGTGCGGAGCTCATGGCTCATATTGGCGATGAACTGGCTCTTCGCGCGGTTGGCATCCTCGGCGGCCTCGCGCGCGAGGGTGGCTTCCTCCTGTGCGGTGCGCAGCTCGGTGACATCGGTGTTGGTGCCGAACCAGCCGGTGATGGCGCCTTCCGGGTTCTCCTCGTCGGGCTCGTCGCGAATGGGGACGGCGCGGCTGAGGAACCAGCGGTACTCGCCATCCGCGCCACGCAGGGGGAAGAAGTCCTCCCAGGGCTCGCCCGAGACGATGGCCTCCTGGAAATGCGCCGCGACGCGCTCGAGATGGTCGGGGTGGTGCACCGCCTTCCAGCCGGAGCCCTTCACCTGCTCGAAGCTGGTGCCGGTGAACTCGTACCAGCGGCGGTTGTACCACTCGATCTCGCCCGCGGCATCGGTCTGCCAGGCGAGCTGCGGGAGGGAGTTGGCGAGGGTGCGGAAGCGCGCCTCGCTGCGGCGCAGCCGGTCCTCTGCGCGGCGGCGGCGGGTGATGTCCATCAGGATGAGGCCGGCGGCCTCCCCCACCCCTTCCTGGCCGCGCGCGAAGGGGAAGAGGGTGGCGAGGAGATGCAGCCTCTCCTCCGGCCGGTCCGGCGGGGTGAATTCGATGGCGACGTCCGACTGGGCGCGGCCGCCATCCAGCACCGCGCGCAGGCGGGGTTCGATGCGGCCGCGCATGGCCTCGGCCAGGGCGGGCATGGCGCCGGCCGCCTGGCCGGTCATGCGCTCGGCGATCTCGCCCAGGGCGTGGTTGGCATTGGTGATGGACAGGTCCCGCCCGATCAGGCCGAGGCCCACGGGGGCGTTCGTCATCACGGCGTCGAGCAGGGCGTTCGCGCGGCGCTCCGCGCGGCGGCGGGTGACGGCGTAGAAGCCGAGCAGGGCGCAGGCGAGCAGGGCCGAACCCAGGGAGAGGCCGCCGAGCCAGAGGGCGCGGATGTCGCTGCGGCGGTTCAGCGCCTCCACCCGCGCGCGCGCCTGTGCCTGGAGGGTGGCCACCTCGGCGCGGATCGCGTCCATCGCCTCCCGCCCCTCGCCGGCCTCGACCACCGCCCGGGCGCTCTCCGCCCCGCTCTCCCGCCGGGCGGCGATGGAGCGTTCGGCCAGTTGCTCCCGCCGGGCGATCAGGGCGCGCAGGCGGGTTTCCGGCGGCAGCCCGGCCGGCGCGCGGAGCGCCTCCAAGGCCGTGAGGCGCTCCTCCACCGCGGCGATGCCGGCCCGGTAGGGTTCGAGATACTCCTCCCGGCCGACCAGGAGGTAGCCGCGCTGGCCGGTCTCGACATCCTTGATGGCGGAGAGGGCGCCTTCGAGCGCCACCACCGTCTCGGTCCCGGCCGTGATGGCATCCGCGTCGCGGTCGTTCAGGGCGTAGCTCACCGTGCCGGCGCCGACGGCGACGAGGGCGAGGAGACCGGCGAGCAGGGGGATGCGCGGCCAGCGGCGGCGGGGCGCCGGGGCCTCGGGGGCGGGCGCGCGGATCGGTTCGGGCAAGGCTCTTCCCCCGGGCTCCCGCCCGCGCCCGGCGGTCCGGGCTGGCGGCGGGAACGAAGATGGTCGGGCGCGCAACGCCCGGGGGGGCTGGGGGGTTGTGGGGGGCGTGGCCGGTTCCTTGCGCCAGCCCTTCTTCCGGATACGAAACGCCGCCGATGGCTCCTCCCGACCGACGCCTCTCCCCCGCCGCCGCGCCGGTCCATGCCGCGGCGGTGCCGCTGGCGAGCCATGTGGGCGGGCCGGTCGCGGGCGCCGCCGTGCTCGTCTCGGCCGCCGTGGTGGTGGCCGGCCTCTATTTCGGGCGCGACGTGCTGGTGCCGCTGGTGCTGGCGGTGCTGCTGGCCTTCGTGCTCGCCCCGGTGGCGCGGCTGCTGCAGCGGCTGCGGCTGGGCAAGGGCGTGGCGGTGCTGGTGACGGTGCTGGCGGCCTTCGCGCTGATCGGCGCCATCTTCGCCGCCCTCGGCGTGCAGGCGGCGGAGCTGGCGGCGGAGCTGCCGCGCTATGCCGCGACGCTGCGGACGAAGCTGGGGGCGCTGAGCGGGCTGGGGGAGCTGCTGCGCCAGGGAGAAGGGCTGCTCGGCAGCATCGGCATCGGCGGGCCGCTGGAGACACCCCCCGCGGCGGAGGCGCCCGTGGTGGTGGCCGCCCCGGCGCGCTCGGACACGGCGATGCTGAACGTGGTGGGCTCGGTGCTGGGGCCCATCCTGCATCCGCTGGCGACAGCGGGGCTGGTGGTGATCTTCACCATCCTCACCCTTCTCTACCGCGAGGACCTGAGGGACCGGGCGATCCGCCTCGCGGGCGCGCGGGACCTGCACCGCACGATGACGGCGATGAACGACGCCGCCGGGCGGCTCTCCCGCCTGTTCCTGGCGCAGGTGGCGTTGAACGCGGGCTATGCCGTGCTGATCTCCGGGCTGCTCTGGGCGGTGGGGCTGCCAAGCCCGCTGCTCTGGGGGATCCTCGCCGGGCTGATGCGCTTCGTGCCCTTCATCGGCACGCCCATCGCGGTGGCGCCGCCGCTGGTGCTGGCGCTGGCGGTGGATCCGGGCTGGTCCCTCGCCATCACGGTGCTCGCGGTGTTCATCCTCGGCGGGGCGGTGATGGGGCAGGTGCTGGAGCCCTTGCTCTTCGGCAAGCGGACGGGACTTTCGCCGCTCTCCGTCGTGCTGGCGGCGAGCTTCTGGGCCTTCCTCTGGGGGCCGATCGGGCTGCTGATATCCACCCCGCTCACGGTCGGGCTGGTGGTGCTGGGGCGGCATGTGCCGCGCTTCGAGTTCTTCGATGTGATGCTGGGCGACCGCCCTCCCCTCCAGCCGCAGGAGAGCTTCTACCAGCGCGCGCTGGAGGGCGATGCGGACGGGCTGGTGGAGCAGGCGCGGGAGATCCTGGCCGAGCCCGGCACGGGCCTGGCCGCCTATGGCGACATGGTGGCGCTGCAGGGGCTGGTGCTGGCGCAGACGGACTGGTCGCGCGAGGCGCTGGAGGCGGACCGGCTGGAGGTGATCCGCACGCAGGTGGGCGTGCTGCTGGACGACCTTTCCGACTTCGGCGACGCCCCGGCGGCGGATGCGGCCCTGCCCACAGCCTGGGCCGCGGAGGGCGCGGTGGTCTGCATCGCCGGGCGCGGGCCGATGGACGAGCTGACGGCGCGGCTGGCGGCCCTGGTGCTGCACCGGGCCGGGCTGGGCGCGCGGGCGGAGACGAGCGCGGCGCTGGAGACCGCCAATCTCGGGCGGCTGGACCCGGGCCTGGTGCGGCTCGTCTGCCTCTCCGTGCTGGAGGAGGGGAACAGCGTGGCGGGGCTGCGCTACTTCCTGCGCCGCATCGCGCGGCAGCTGCCGGAGGCAAAGGTGATCGTCGGGCTGTGGGACGCGCCGCCCGAGAGCGCGATGCTGGCCGCCCTGCGCGAGGAAGGCCCGGCGGAGGCGATCGTCACCTCGCTGGGCGAGGCGGCGGCGCTGGGGGAGGCCTTCGCGGCGCGGGGCTGAGGGTACCCGGGGGAGGCGCGGGCCTCCCCCGTGGGGCTTCAGCCCTTCAGGCTGTCCGGTACGCGGCCGCCATTCTCGGCCAGCTTCTGCATGACCTGCTTGTGCAGCCAGATGTTCATGGCGGCGGAATCATCCGTGCTGCCGGTGTAGCCGAGCTCGCCGGCCAGCTCCTTGCGGGCGGCGAGGCTGCTGTCGAGGTCGAGGAGCTTCATCAGGTCTACGATGGAGCTCTGCCAGTTCAGCTTCTGCGGGTTCTTCGAGGCCATGTCGGTCAGGACCGCCTGGACGTCCACGGCCTGGGCGGGGGAGCCGCCCTGGCCGGGGGCGGTGGGGGCCTGGCCGGCGGCCGGAGTGCTGGGGGTGGCGGCCGGGGCCGCCATGGCGCCGCCGAGGCTGCCGATGCCGCCAGGGGAGGTGGCCGCGGTCGTGCCCGGCGTCGGGCTGCCCGCATCCGCGGGGCTGGCGGCGGCCGGATGGCCGAAGATCTTGGACATGATGGAGCGGAAGATGCTCATGCGGAGGTCTCCTGAAGCCGAGAGGGCTCTCCGCACAACGGCCCGGGGGTGGCGGGGTTGTCCGCTATCCCTCCCCTTCCCGCCCGGAGCGGTCCCGGAAGCGGCCGCGATGGAGCGGATAGGCCGTGGTGTATTTCAGCTGCTCCATGGCGAAGCGGGAGGTGACGTTGCGCATGGGCACGGCGCCGATGAGGCGTTTGTAGAAGGAGTCGAACTCCGCCATGCCGGTGACGGCGACGCGGAGCATATAGTCGACCTCTCCTGCCATGCGGTGGGCCTCCATCACCTCCGGCATGGCGGCGATGGCCTGGGAGAAGGTGGAGAGCCATTCCGGCGTGTGGTCGCCCGCCTCGATGGCGACATAGACGATGAGGCCGACGCCGATCTTCTCCGGGTCCACCAGCGCGACGCGGCGGGTGATGACGCCGTTCGCCTCCAGCTTCTGGACGCGCTTCCAGCAGGGCGTGGGCGAGAGGCCCACCTTATCGGCGAGCTGGGCCACGGAGAGGGTCGCGTCGCCCTGGAGGAGGGCGATGATCTTGCGGTCGATCTCGTCCATCGGTGCATGCGGCGGGCGGGGCCTGTGCCCCGCCCGGCCGGCTCAGGCCGGCTTCTTCGTGGGCAGGGTGGCGGTGCTGACGTTCACCCATTCCGGGCTCTCCGCCACCCCGATGCCGGGGAGGTTGATCACGACCTCCTCGGTGCCGCTGCGGACGAGGGCGCAGTGCAGGACCTCAGTGGCGGAGGCGTTGATCTCCTGGTGCGGGACATAGGGCGGCACCTGGAAGAAGTCGCCGGCCTTCGCCTCCGTGATGAACTCCAGCCGGTCGCCCCAGCGCATGTGGGCGGTGCCGGAGATGATGTAGATGATGCTCTCCAGCGGCCCGTGGTGGTGCGGACCGGTCTGCGAATTGGGCTCGATCCGGTTGGTGCCGGCCCAGAGATGGAGGGAGCCGGTGCGGCTGCCGGAGATGGCGACCTCGCGGTTCATGCCCAGGGTTTCGGGCGTGTCGCCGCTGCGGTCGGCGGCGCTGACATGGCGGATGCCCTTGTTGCGCCAGTCATAGCCGGGACCGGGGCCGGGGCCGGGGGCGCCTTCGGTCTGGGGGGCGGGCTTCGTGGTAATTCCGTCGGGCATGGTGGTGCTCTCCTGTGTCGCTCCCCTGGAGGGGAGGGTTGCGATGGCCGGGGCCGCGGTCAAGCGCCGCGGTTCCCGGAGGCGATGGCCGTGTTGAAGGAGGCGTCGAGCAGCTCCTTCGCCTCGATACGGCGGCGGACGAGGTTCGCGCGGGCGTAGAGGTCGATGTTCCGCTGCTCGTCGGCGGCCACGCTGTCGTCGATGGGGACGACGCGGGTGGCGGCGCGGCGGAACCAGTGCTCGGCCACGGGGGCCGGGATATTCATCAGATCCGACCAGGTCTTCGCATAGCCCTCCACATTCGCATTCGCCCAGGCGCGGGCGGCGGCGAGGCGGCGGACGAACTCGGCCAGCTCCTCACGGCGGGAGGCGATGGCCTCCGTGCGCGCGGCCTGGAAGCCGAGGCCGGGGGTGATGCCCTGGCCATGGGCGACGCGGCGGGCGCCGTTCAGCACCTCCTCCTGGGAGACATAGGGTTCCCAGGTGGACCAGGCCTCCACCGAGCCGCGGCTCCAGGCGGCCTTCGCATCGGCCGGCAACAGGAAGACGAACTGCACGGCATCGAGCGGCAGGCCGGCATTCTCCAGCGCGGCGAGGATCACCTGATGGCCGATGGAGCCGCGGCCCGTGGCGATGCGCTTGCCCCGCAGGTCCTGGATGGATTGGATGGGGCTGTCCTTCGCCACCAGGATGGCGAGGCCCTCCCGGTTCTCGCGCGTCGCGGCAATGGCCTTGATCGGCGCGCCGGCCGCGGCGCCGAAGGTGAAGGGCGCATCGCCCACCAGGCCGGTGTCGATGGCGCCGGCGTTCAGGGCCTCCACCAGCGGGGCGGCGGCGGGGAACTCGCTCCAGGCGATGCGGTCGCCAAAGCCCCGGAGCTGGCCGGAGGCTTCCATCACCGCGCGGGCATTGCCGCGCTGGTCGCCCACGCGCAGGGGGGCCTGGGCCTTGAGGATGCGCGGAGCGGCCAGGACGGCGACGGCGCCGAGAAGGACGCGGCGGCCGAGGAGGAGGCGGCTCATTCGGCGGCCGCCGGAAGGCGCTGGGCCAGGCGCCGCGCGACGAGGCGGCGCGTGGCGGGAAGCAGGGACTGGCCGTATTCCACCGCATCCTCCAGCGGGTCGAAGCCGCGGATGAGGAAGGTGGTCACGCCGAGGTCGTAATAGTCGAGGAAGGCCTGGGCCACCTGCTCCGGCGTGCCGACCAGGGCGGTCGTGTTGCCGCGCGCGCCGGTCTCCCGCGCGATGGCGGTGTAGAGGCGTCCCTCCGGCCGGTCGCCCAGGGCGGCGGCGGCCAGGAGGCGCTGGGAGCCTGCATTCTGCGGCGCGCCATTCGCGGGACCGAGGGCGGCCTTGCCGCGCACCGCGCGAACGCGGTCCAGTATGGCCTCGGCGCGGCCCCAGGCGGCGTCCTCCGTATCCGCGAGGATGGGGCGGAAGGAGAGCGAGAAGCGGACGCGGTCGGCGCGGCCATGCTTCGCGGCCTCGGCGCGGACGCGGCTGACGATCTCGCGCACCTGGGCGTGGGTCTCGCCCCAGAGGGCATAGACATCGGCATGCTTGCCAGCGACGCGCAGCGCGGCCTCGGACGCGCCGCCGAAATAGAGCGGGATGCGCGGGGACTGCACGCTGCGCACCTCCGGCGAGGCCCCCTTGATGCGGTAGTAGGTTCCCTCGTGGTCCACCGGCTCCCTCGCGGCCCAGATGGACTTCAGGACCGACAGGTACTCGTCCGTGCGCGCGTAGCGGTCGTCCTTGCCGAGCCAGTCGCCGTCGCGCGCCTGGTCCGGGTCGTCGCCGCCGGAGATGGTGTGCAGCGCGGCGCGGCCGTTGGAGAGCTGGTCGAGCGTGTTGAAGGCGCGGGCCGCCGTGCTGGGCGCCTGGAAACCCGGGCGGTGCGCGACGAGGAAGCCGACCTTCTTCGTATGCGCGGCCGCATGGGCGGCGAGCTGAAGCCCATCCGGCCCGTTCGAGTGCCAGCCGATGAGGATGCGGTCGAAGCCGCCCTCGTCATGCGCCTGGGCGGAGGCGACGAGATAGCCGGGATCGATCGAGGGGCCGCTGGCCGGATGGATCTCCGACTGCTGGCGCGGCTGGACCATGCCGATGAATTCGACACCATCGGCGGGGAGCGTGTTGAGGGTCATGGGATTTCCTCTCCGTTCAGATGGGGCGCGGCGGGTGACCATCAGGCGGCTTCCCGGATCACCTCGGCCTCCACGCCGAGTTCGGAGAGGAGGCGGCGGCGGAGCGCGGCGAAGCGGGCATCGCCATGGGAGCGCGGGCGCTCAATGCCCACTGGGATGTCGGCGGCGATGCGGCCGGCATCGAGCACGAGGATGCGGTCGGCCAGCAGGATCGCCTCGTCCACGTCATGGGTGACGAGGAGTGTGGTGGGGGTGTGGGCGCGCCAGAGATCCAGCACCAGCGCATGCATGCGGATGCGGGTGAGCGCGTCCAGCGCGGCGAAGGGCTCGTCCAGCAGCAGAAGGCGCGGCTCGCGGACGAGGGCGCGGGCGAGCGCGGTGCGCTGGGCCTCGCCGCCGGAAAGGGTGGCGGGCCAGGCGTCGCGGTGCCGGGCGAGGCCGACCTCGGCCAGGGCACGCTCGGCGCGCGCCGGGGCGCCCTTGCCCGGCAGGCCGAGGGTCACGTTTTCCCAAACGCGCTTCCAGGGCAGCAGGCGGGGTTCCTGGAAGGCGACGGCCACGGCCTCGGGCACCTCGATCCGCGCCTCCACGGGCCGGGGGTCGAGCCCCGCCAGGGTGCGGAGCAGGGTGGACTTGCCGGAGCCGGAGCGGCCGAGAAGCGCGGTGAAGGAGCCGGGCTCGAGTTCGAGGTCGAGCTTGTGGAGGACGGTGTTGGTGCCGAAGCGGCGGGTGAGGCCGCGGACAGAGACCTGACGGTTGTCGGTCATCGGTTCAGGCCTTGATGAGGTTGGGGCGCCAGGCGAGGGCGCGGCGCTCGAAGGCGCGGACGAGGGCGTCGGCGCCGAGGCCGAGGAGCGCGTAGACGAGCAGGCCGACGACGATGACGTCGGTGCGCAGGAAGTCCCGCGCGTCGTTGATGAGGAAGCCGATGCCGGCGGTGGCGTTGATCTGCTCGGCGATGACCAGGGAGAGCCAGGCGCTGCCGAGGGCGTAGCGCAGGCCGACGAGGCCGGAGGGCAGCGCGCCCGGGAGGATGACGTGGCGGACCAGGCCGCGCCGGTCCAGGCCGAAGACGCGTCCCGCCTCGGCCAGCTTCGGATCCACGCCGCGGATGCCGGCGAAGAGGGTGAGATAGACGGGGAAGGCACTGCCGAGGGCGACGAGCGCGATCTTCGGCGTCTCGCCGATGCCGAACCAGAGGATGAAAAGGGGCACGAGGGCAAGGAAGGGCAGCGTGCGCAGCATCTGCATCGGCGCGTCCACCACCTCCTCCCCGATGCGGGAGAGGCCGGCGATGACCGCGAGGACGATGCCGGTGGTCACGCCAATGGCCAGGCCGCCGGCGACCCGGCCGAGGGAGACGAGGAGGTGATGCGGCAGCTCGCCGGAGAGAAGCAGCTCCCAGGCGGTGGCGATGATGGTGCTGGGCGCGGCCAGGGTGCGCGGGGCGATCAGCCCGGCCATGGAGGCCGCCTGCCAGAGCAGGATCAGGACGAGCGGGGAGAGGAAGCGGCGATAGGACCTGAGATTGAGCCGCGGCAGGGCGGCGCGGAACGGCAGGGACGGCGCGAGGCGTTCGCGCGCGCCGAGGGCGTGCGTGTCGGACATCTGGGGAACTCCGGCGATGCGGGGTTGCCGCCCTGGCGTGGCGGCGTCGCGGTGGCCCGGGGGGGGCTCGGTGGCGGCGTTCAGCCGCGACAGGGCATCGGGCGACAGCCGGACGAGGCGGCGCGGAAGGGCGTGTCGTTCATGCCCACAAAGCTATGAAGGCCACGCGCCGCCGGAAAGAGCGCGGATTCCCAAAGATATCCCGCAGGACAGGCGCGCCATGCTGCCGCGCGGGCAGGAAAGGGAATGTCCTTCCCTCTCCCGCCTTCGTTACTCCGCGTCGGGCTGATTCTCCGGCGCGGCGGCGATGAAGGCCTGATGATCGGCGCAGGCGGCGGCGACCGCCTTGATCTGCGTCAAGGCGGAGATATCGGCGCCGAAGCGCTTCGCATTGCCGAGCTGGGGGATGAGGCAGAGATCGGCCATCGTCGGAGTGGCGCCGAAGCAGAAGGGCCCCTCCCCTTCCCCCAGAAGTTTCTCGCAGGCCTCCAGCCCCTCCTGGATCACCCAGCGCGCCCAGCCCGTCACCTTCTCCTCCGGCCAACCCTCCTCCCGCAGCCGGGCGAGGACCTTGAGGTTCTGCACGGGGTGGACGTCGCAGGCGATGGCCTGGGCGAAGGCGCGGATGCGGGCGCGCTCCAGCGCCGTGCCGGGCAGGAGGCGCGGCTCGGGACGGGTCTCCTCCAGCCATTCGACGATGGCCAGGGACTGGGTGAGCACCGCGCCATCCTCCACCTCCAGGGCCGGGAGCAGGCCCTGGGGGTTGCAGCGGAGATAATCGGGCGCGCGCTGCTCGCCACGGCGGAGGTGGTGGAAGACGTGCTCCGCCGTGAGCCCCTTCAGGTTCAGCGCGATCCGCACCCGCCAGGCGGCGGAGGAGCGGAAGTAGCCATGCAGGCGCATCAGTCGAGCGTGATCTTCAGGTCGCGGATGAGCGGCAGCCAGATGCCGCGCTCGCGCTGCAGCAGCGCCTCGAACTCGGCGGGGCCACCGGTCAGCGGCTCCAGCCCAATCTGCTGCATGCGGGTCCGCACCGAGGCCTCGCGCACCGCGGCGTCCAGCTCCTTCGTGAGATGCGCGACCACATCGTCCGGCGTTGCCTTGGGGACGACCACGCCCTGCCAGGCATAGGCCTCGAAGCCGCGCAGGTTGAGGGCGGACTGCACGGTGGGGATGCTCGGCATGTCCTCCAGCGGCTGGGCCGAGAGAACGGCGAGGGCCTTCACGCGGCCGCCCCGGAGGTGCTCGGCGCCCGAGGGATAGTCGAGCACCATCATCGGGATGTTGCCGGCCAGCAGGTCGTTGAGCGCGGGGGCCGCGCCGCGATAGGGGATGTGGTTGAAGCGGATGCCCGCCTCCCGGCCCAGGCGCTCCATCGCGAGGTGGTGGGGGGAGCCGACGCCAGGCGTCGCGCAGTCGATCGGGCGGGCCCTGGAACGCTCCGCCAGGCCCTGCACGGTGTCGGCCGGCGCGTTCTGGCCGACGGCGAGGAAAAGCGGGAAGCGGGCCATCAGCCCCACCGGGCGGAAATCCCGGACGGGGTCGTAGGGCAGGCGATTGAACAGGGCGGTGTTGAAGACGAGCGTGCCGTTGTCGGCGGTCATCACCGTGTAGCCGTCGGCCGGGGCCTTGGCGGTGAACTCGGCGCCGATATTCGTGGCCGCACCGGGCTTGTTCTCGATCACCACGGGCTGGCCGAGGCGCTGCGAGAGCGCCGCGCCGACGAGCCGGGCGAGCGTGTCCGTGCCGCCGCCCGGGGCATAGGCGACGACCCAACGGACGGCGCGATCGGGATAGGCGGCCAGCGCGCGCGAGGCGGGCAGGGCGGCGGCAAGGCCGGCGCCCATCAGGGCGCGGCGGCCGAGCGTGATGCTCTTCATGGTTCTTTCCTCTCCGGTACCGGCTCGGCTGGCCGGCTTGTTGTCGGGCGTCAGTTGGCCGGCAGGATGGTCGCGCGGCAATCCCCAAAACCGATGCCGGCGAAACCATCGCGCGCGGCGCGGGCGCGGAGGATGATCTCGTCGCCATCCTCCAGGAAGCGCCGCGTCTCGCCGGAGGGGAGTTGGACGGGCTCCTTCCCGCCCTTCGTCGTCTCCAGAAGGCTGCCGAAGCCCGCGGCATCGGGGGCGGAGATGGTGCCGGAGCCGAGCAGGTCGCCCGGGTTCAGGTCGCAGCCATTGGAGGTGTGGTGCGCGACCATCTGCGCCACGGTCCAGTACATGTGGCGCGTGTTGGAGAGGGAGAGCCGGTGCGGGGCCATGCCCTTGCCGCGCATCGCCGCGGTGAGGATCAGCACCTCCAGCGCGATGTCGAAGGCGCCGGCCGCCTGGTCGGCCTCATCCAGCAGATAGGGCAGCGGCGCCGGGTCGCCCTCCGGGCGGGGCGGCTGCGGGGCCCGGAAGGGCTCCAGGGCCTCCGGCGTGATCACCCAGGGGGAGACGGTCGAGCCGAAGTTCTTCGCCAGGAACGGGCCGAGGGGCTGGTACTCCCAGGCCTGGATGTCGCGCGCGGACCAGTCGTTCAGCAGCCCGTAGCCGGCGATATGGGCCGGGGCGCGGGAGATGGGGATGGCGTCGCCCAGCGTGTTCCCGGGGCCAATCCAGATCGCCAGCTCCAGCTCGTAGTCCAGTCGCTCGCAGGGCGCGAAACGGGGCGTGTCGGAGTCCGGCGCCTTGAGCTGGCCCTTGGGGCGGCGGATATCCGTGCCGGAGGCGCGCACGGAGGAGGCGCGGCCGTGATAGCCGATCGGGACGTGCTTGTAGTTCGGCAGCAGCGGGTTATCCGGGCGGAACACCTTGCCGATATTCGTCGCGTGGTGGATGCCCACGTAGAAATCGGTGTAGTCGCCGATCTTGCTCGGCACGAGAAGCGTCGCGCCCTCCGTGGGGTGAAGATGCGGCTCGACGGCCGCGCGATGCGCGGGGTCCGAGAGCAGCTCGGACAGGCGGGCGCGAAGCGATTTGCGCACCCCCTCCCCCAGCGCGAAGAGCGCGTTGAGGCCGGGATGCGCCGCGGCGTCGCGGATCTCGTCATCCACCGGAGCCGCGGTGAGGTCGAGGATCATGTCCCCGATAGCCACGCCGACCCGCGCGCCGCCCATGTCGAGCGGGATGAAGGTGCCGAGGGGCAGGTTCTGGATGGGGAAGTCCGGATGCCCGTTGGCGGATTCCACCCAGCTGCGGAGCGCGGGGTCGTGCGTGGCGTCGGTCATTCCTGGTTTGTCACCCCTTAGCGCTGGTTCGGATTGAAGTGCTTCTGCAGGCCCGCGCCGTAGCCGGCATAGTCCCGCTGGAACTGCGGGGCCTCGGCGGCGTAACGCGTGACGCGCTGCGGCAGGCGCGTTTCCAGCATGAAGGCCATGGTGCCCTCCAGCTTGTGCGGCTTCAATTCCGCGTTGCTGGCGGCCTCGAAGGCGGACATGTCGGGCCCATGGGGCAGCATGCAGTTGTGAAGCGAGAAGCCGCCCGGGACGAAGCCGCCGCCGGTCTTGGCGTCGTACACACCCTCCACCAGACCCATGAACTCGCTCATGACGTTCATGTGGTACCAGGGCGGGCGGAAGGTGTTCTCGCCGACCAGCCAGCGGTCGGAGAAGAGGACGAAGTCGATATTCGCCGTGCCCGGCGTCTCGCTGGGCGAGGTCATGACGGTGAAGATCGAGGGATCCGCGTGGTCGAACAGGATCGGGCCGACCGGGGAGTAGCGGCGCAGGTCGTATTTGTAGGGCGCGTAATTGCCGTGCCAGGCGACGACATCCAGCGGCGAATGGGCCAGCTCGGTGCGCCAGAGGGTGCCGCCCCACTTCACCACCATGGTGGAGGGCGCGTCGCGGTCCTCATAGGCCGCGACCGGGGTGAGGAAGTCCCGCTGGTTGGCCATGCAGTTGGCGCCGATGGGCCCGCGCTCCGGCAGGGTGAAGGCGCCGCCGTAGTTTTCGCAGAGATAGCCGCGGGCGGGACCGCCGGGCAGCTCCACGCGGATCTTCACGCCGCGCGGGATCACCGCGATCTCGCCAGGGGCGATGTCGATGATGCCGAACTCGGTCGCGAGGCGCAGCGCGCCCTGCTGGGGCACGAAGAGCATCTCGCCATCGGCGTTGTAGAAGTACTCGTCCTGCATGGAGCGGGTGACGAGATAGACATGGGCGCCCATGCCGGTCTGGCTGCCGGCATCGCCCGCCGTGGTGATGGTGCGGATGCCCTCGAGGAAGGAGACCTTCTCCTCCGGCAGCGGGATGGGGTCCCAGCGCTGGGGCGCGAGGGGCAGGTCCACCTCCACCGCGGGGGCCGTGCGCCAGAGGCCGGCATCCATCTTCGTGAAGGAGCCCCAATGCGCGACGGTCGGGCGGATGCGGTAGAGCCAGGACCGCTCATTCGTCATGCGCGGCGCGGTGAAGGGCGAGCCGGAGAGCTGCTCGGCATAGAGGCCGTAGGGGCAGCGCTGGGGCGAGTTGCGCCCGATGGGCAGTGCGCCCGGCAGGGCCTCGGTCTCGAAGCCGTTGCCGAAGCCGGGCATGTAGCCCGTCTCGTTCCTCGTCAGCGGCTGTGGGCGGAACGGGGCATTCATGGGGGAGCCTCCTGTTACCGGTCGAGTTCGGCGGATTTCATCTCGGTCCCGTGCTCGAGCGAACGCCACATTTCGACGTCGCGCTCGGCGGTCCAGATGCGGGGGTGGTCGAGGCCCTTCGCCTCGTCATAGGCGCGCGAGACATCGAAGGGCATGCAGTGGTCGAAGATCACCCAGTGCCCGTATTTCGGGCGCATGGCGGAGATGGCCTCGTCATAGACCTGCTTCAGCGAGGCACCGGCGGCGACGCCCTTCTTCGCGATCACGAAGAGGTCGCGCGTGAAGTCGGCGGTGCCGGTCAACCCTTCCTCGATCCTCTCCGGCGTGGTGAGCGAGGCGCCACGGCCCGGGACGAGGGCGGCAGGCCTGAGCGCGCGGATCGCGTCGAGCGTGCCGGGCCAGTCGGCGAAATGCGCGTCGCCGCAATAGGGGGTGGCGCCGTATTCCACGCAGTCGCCGGCGAAGAGGACGCGCTCCTTGGGCAGCCAGACCACCGTGTCACCGGCGGTGTGGGAGCGGCCGATATGGATGATCTGCACCTCGCGCTTGCCCATCCAGAGCGTCATCTTCTTCTGGAAGGTCACATGCGGCCAGGTCAGGCCGGGGATGCTCTCCTTTCCGCGGAACAGGCGTGGGAAGCGGCCGATCTCGCTGTCCATGTCCTGCTGGCCGCGCTCGACGATCAGGTCGCGCGTGACGTCGGAGGCGATAATCTGCGCGCCCTCGTAGCCGGAGGCACCGAGCACGCGGACGGCGTGGTAGTGGGAGAGGACGACATGCGTCACCGGCTTGTCCGTCACGGTGCGGATGCGCGCGATCACGTCCTGCGCCATGCGGGGCGTCGCCTGGGCGTCCACCACCAGAACGCCCTCGTCCCCGATGACGACGCCCGAATTCGGGTCGCCCTCCGCCGTGTAGCCATAGAGCCCCGGGCCCAGCTCGTCGAAGGAGATGGTCTTCTCGGCGAGGTCGTTGGTGCTGGCGAAACCGGACATGCGGGATTCCTTCAGGCGCGGGCGGCGATGGTGGCGTCGTGCCCGGCGGGCTCGATGCCCTGGCGGGCGCGGGCCATGGCCTGGCGCAGAACGGCCATGTCCCCGATATGGTTGGAGAGGAGGAGGATCAGCCGCGCATCCACGGCGCGCGCCTGGTCCGGGGTGAGATCCTGGTGGATCGCCAGCAGCGCCTCGTAGAACTCGTCCGGCGCGGCGATGTTGGTCTCGGTATTGAGCATCAGGCCCTCCCGGTCGCACGGTCGAGCGCGGCGCGCACGTCCTGCGGGTCGAAGCGCCGCCAGCGGGCGCAGACATGCTGGTCCGGGCGGAGGAGATAGGTGGTGCCGGGGCGGGCGTCGTAGCGGGCCGCGGCCACGCCCCCCGCATCCTCCTCCGTCGAGAGATTGACGACGCGGATCGCGGGCACCGTTTCCGGCATGGTGGGGGCTGAGGCGCCGAAATGCAGCAGGGTGAAGCCGCCGCCCAGGCGGCGCAGCAGCCAGTCATCGCCCAGCGGGGCGTCGAGCGCGGGCGCGCCGGGGACCATGGGAGCATCGAACACGTCGGAATCCGGCGTGTTCAGCGGGGATGCGCGATAGGTGCTGGGCAGCGAGAGGCGGCCGCTGTTCACCATGCGGCGGGCGAAGGCGCAGTCCTTCGCCAGCTCCAGCACGGCGTCGCGGAAGGCGCGGCTGCTCTCGTTCTTGGGGGTGATGAAATCGGTGGAGCGGGTGGAGTTGAGGATGTTCTCGTCCGCCGCCGCCACCCGCTCGGCATCGTAGCTGTCCAGCAGGGAATCCGGTGCCGCGCCGCGGAGCACGAGGGCGAGCTTCCATGCGAGGTTCTCGGCGTCCTGGATGCCGCTGTTGGCGCCCCGCGCGCCGAAGGGCGAAACCCCATGCGCGGCATCGCCGGCGAAGATCACGCGGCCATGGCGGAAGCGCTCCATCCGCAGGCAGGAAAAGGTGTAGACGCTGACCCATTCCAGCTCGAACTCGGCGTCCCGGCCCAGCAGCGCCCGCACGCGGGGGATGACCCTCTCGGGCCGCTTCTCCTCCTCCGGGTCGGCATCCCAGCCCAACTGGAAGTCGATGCGCCAGACGCCGTCGGGCTGGCTGTGCAGCAGGACCGACTGGTTCGGGTGGAAGGGGGGGTCGAACCAGAACCAGCGCTCGGCCGGGAAGTCCGCCTTCATGCGCACATCGGCGATGAGGAAGCGGTCGCGGAAGGTGCGGCCCTTGCTTTCCAGACCCATGGCCCGGCGGATGGGGGAGCGCGCGCCATCGGCGGCGACCACGTAGTCGGCGAGGATCCGGTAGTCGCCCTCCGGCGTCTCCACCGTCAGCTCGACGCCATCCTCCCGCGCATCCAGCGCGGCCACCTTGTTGCCCCAGCGGATCTCGATGTTGGGAAGCGACCGGGCGCGGTCGAGCAGGAAGCCTTCGACATAGTATTGCTGGAGGTTGATGAAGGCGGGCCGGTGGTGGCCGCCTTCGGGCAGCAGGTCGAAGCTGTAGACGGGCTCGTCGCGGTGGAAGACCCGGCCAAGATTCCAGGTGACGCCCTTCTCCACCATGCGGTCGCCGCAGCCGAGGCGGTCAAAGATCTCGAGCGTGCGTTTGGCGAAGCAGATGGCGCGGGAGCCGTGGGAGAGGCAGCGGTCGTCATCGAGCAGCAGCACGCGCAGCCCGGATTGCGCGAGGTCTATGGCGGTGGCGAGGCCGACGGGCCCCGCGCCCACCACCACAACGGGGTGATGCGCGACCTGCGCCGCCGATTGGTCCGGCGAGCGTTGGTATTCGAAGCGCAGCAACTGGTAGTCGATATGCACGACCGACCCCTCCCGGCATTTCCCCTGATGCCGCCTTCTTGCCCCGCTTCTGGCGGGCGATGCGGCCTGGATGTTATGCTCACCGCATATCATCTCGTTTGAGACGAAATCAAGTGCCCGATGAGGAGGCGCGCCATCCCCCCGCCGAAAACCGATGCCCCGCTCCGCCTCGCGGATTTCCTGCCCTACCGGATCTCGGTCGCGGCCGAGAGCGTGAGCCGGGCCTTCGCCGAGCGCTACGAGGCGGAATTCGGCCTCTCCATCCCGGAATGGCGGGTGATGGCGGTGCTGGGCGAAGGGGAGTCGCTCTCGACCCAGGCGGTGATCGCGCGGACGGAGATGGACCGGGTGAAGGTCAGCCGAGCGGTGATCCGGCTGGCGGATAAGGGGCTGATCAGCCGGGCGGCGCATCCGGAGGACCAGCGCGCGCAGGTGCTGCGCCTCGCGCCGCGGGGTCTGACCCTCTACCGCCGCATCGTGCCCCGTGCCCATGCGCTGCAGGCCGAGTTGGCTGAGGTGCTGACGGCCGAGGAGATCGCGGCGCTGGGGGGAATGCTGGAAAGGCTGCGGCGGAGGGCCTCGCGTCTTCTCGGCGAAGATGGCGAGGGCTGAGGCCGGCGGGGCGCGGGGTTCATGACCTGGCAGCCCGCCATCCGCCTCTGTTCAGCATCGCCCGACCTCTCCTAGGCTCCCCCGGGGGGCGGTGCCGACTCCGCGGCCATGATGGGGACAGGGATGCGGATCGCCGTCATCGGGAATGGGATCGTGGGCAGTTGCTGCGCCGCCTGGCTGCAGCGCGACGGGCACCAGGTCACCTTCATCGATCCGCTCGGCCCGGCGGAGGCGACCTCCTTCGGCAATGCCGGCTCGCTCTCCCCCTCGGCCTGCCTGCCCGTGGGCATGCCGGGCATGTGGAAGAAGGTGCCGGGCTGGCTGCTCGATCCTCTCGGCCCGCTTTCCGTGCGCTGGTCCTACGCGCCCGTGGCCGCGCCCTGGCTGCTGCGCTTCCTGCGGGCAAGCGAGCCCGCGCAGGTCGTGCGGATCGCGGCGGCGCTGCGCGGGCTGCTGGCGCCGATCTTCGAATGCTACGAGCCGCTGCTGCAGCGGGCGGGGGCGACCTCGCTCGTGAACCGCAGCGGCTGCCTCTATGTCTATTCCGGGCCGGAGGCGGCGCGGCAGTGGAAGTGGGGGATGGATCTCCGCCGTTCGCTCGGCGTCGAGATGCGCGACGTGGACGAGGATGAGCTCATCGCGCTGGAGCCGGACCTGAAGGGGCGCTTCCGCTTCGGCATCCTGGCGCCGGAGAACGGCTCCACCACCGACCCGGCCGCGCTGACCCGCGCCATCTTCAACCGCTGCACGCAGGATGGCGCGGCCGTGGTGCGGGCGCGCGCCACCGGCTTCCGCAAGGCGGGCACGGAGGTGGCCGCCGTGCGGCTGG
This sequence comes from Muricoccus roseus, assembly GCF_900141905.1. Lineage (GTDB taxonomy): Bacteria > Pseudomonadota > Alphaproteobacteria > Acetobacterales > Acetobacteraceae > Roseomonas > Roseomonas rosea. Next base: position 28,995 of record NZ_FQZF01000029.1, read on the forward strand.
AGGGCGGGCGCGAGGTGGAATGCGACGGTGTGGTGCTGGCGGGCGGCGCCTGGTCCGCCCGGCTCGCGCGGCAGCTTGGCCCCGCCATCCCGCTGGAGACGCAGCGCGGCTACCATGTGACGGTCGGCAGCAACAACCTGGCGCTCCGGCACACCGTCATGGCGGTGGAGCACAACATGATGGTGAACCCCATGGGCATGGGGCTGCGCCTCGCCGGCTCGGTGGAGTTCGCGGGGCTTTCGGCACCGCCGAACTATGAAAGGGCGGATGTGCTGCTCGCCCGGGGGAAGGAGATGTTCCCGCATCTCGACACCAGCCAGACGACGCAATGGATGGGGCACCGCCCCTGCCTGCCGGACAGCCTGCCCGTGATCGGCGCGGCGCCGCGGGCGGGCAATGCCTGGTTCGCCTTCGGGCATGGGCATGTCGGCATGTGTGGCGCGGCCAGCACGGGGCGGGAGGTGGCGAATCTCGTCGCCGGCCGCGCGACCGCGATCGACCTCGCGCCCTTCGCGCCCACCCGTTTCCGGCGCGCCGCCTGATGCAGACCCTCCCCCACCCTGAAAGGACCCGGCCATGACCCCGCCCGTCGCCCGCCGCGCACTCGCCCTTGGTGCTCTGGGAGGGGCCCTGGGAGGGGCCCTGGGAATGGCGGCGGCCATGCCGGCGCGGGCGCAGGCGGCCTGGCCCACCCGGCCCGTGCGGATCGTCGTGCCCTTCCCCCCCGGCGGCAGCACGGATGTGCTGGCGCGGCGCCTGGCCGAACGCATGACCCCCGCCCTGGGGCAGCCGGTGCTGGTGGAGAACCGCCCGGGCGCGGGCGGCACGACGGGGGCGGATTTCGTCTCCAAATCGGCGCCGGACGGGCACACGCTGCTGATGGGCGTGACCGGCAGCAACGCCATCGCGGCCAGCCTCTTCCCCAACCTGCCCTATGATCCCGTGGCGGGTTTCGCGCCCGTCTCCCGCGTCGTCTCGGCCCCGCTGGTGGTGGTGGCGGGCCCTGCCCTGCCCGTGGCGGACCTGCCCGCCTATATCGCGGCGGCGAAGGCCGCGCCCGGGGGCATCACCTATGCGACGCCGGGCAACGGCACCTCCATGCATCTCACCGGGGTGATGTTCGGGCTCTCGGCAGGAGTGGAGCTGACGCATGTCCCCTATCGCGGCTCCGCCCAGGCGACGACGGACCTGATGGCGGGGCTGGTGAAATCCTCCTTCGCCGACCTGCTCGTCATCCTGCCGCAGCTGCGCGCGGGCACGGTGAAGGCCCTGGCGGTGACGGGGGCCGAGCGGCATCCGCTGCTGCCGGAGGTGCCGACCGTGGCCGAGGCGGCGCTGCCCGGCTTCCAGGCGGAATCCTGGCAGGGCGTCTTGGCGCCGCCGGGCACGCCCCCTGCCCTGCTGGCGCGCCTGCATGAGGAGGTGGCGCGCGCCATGCAGGCACCCGAGATCCGCGACGCCTTCGCGCAGCAGGGCTTCCGGGTGGAGGCCACGCCGCCGGCGGATTTCGCGGCCTTCGTGAAGGCCGAGGTGGCGAAATGGGCACGCGTGGTGAAGGATGGCGGCGTGCGGCTGGACTGAGCGCCGCGCGCCGCTCCCCTCCTCGTCATCGCTGAAGCAAAGGTTGGAACGGGCTCTTGGACATCGGTATCGATATTGGCGGCACCTTCACGGATGCCGTGCTGCGCGGCGGCGACGGGGCGTTGCGTTCACTGAAGGTTCCCAGCACGCCGGATGATCCGGCGCGCGCCGTGGGCCATGCGCTCTCCCGCCTCCTTGGCGGGGATGCGGCGCCGGGCGCGGTCCGGCGCTTCCTGCACGGCACCACGGTGGCCACCAACGCGATCCTCGAGAACACGGCGGCGCCAACCGGGCTGATCACCACCGCGGGCTTCGCTGACATCATCGAGCTCGGGCGGATGACCCGGGCCTCGAACTACGACCTGCTCTTCGGACCGCAGACGCCGGTGGCGCTGATCCCGCCGGAGCGGCGGATGGAGGTACTGGAGCGGATTGGCGCGGATGGAAGCGTGCTGGAGCCGCTGGACGAGGAGGGCGTGGCGCGGGCCGCGCGGGCGTTGGAAGCGGCGGGGGTGAAGGCGGTCGCGATCTGCTTCCTCTTCGCCTTCCTCGACCCCGCGCATGAGCGGCGTGCGCGGGAGATCGTGCGGGACACCTGCCCGGCGATGGCGGTCTCCCTCTCCTCCGAGGTGGACCCGGCGCCGCGCGAATATGAGCGGACCTGCGCGACCGCCTTCGACGCGGCGCTGAAGCCCGTGATGAGCGACTATCTCGGCCGGATCGAGGCCATCCTGCGGGGCGCCGGGATCGGCGTGCCGATGCAGGTGATGCATTCGCGCGGCGGGCTGCTGGGCGCGGGGGCGGCGCGCGGAAAGCCGATCCGGCTGACCCTTTCGGGCCCCTCGGCGGCGGCGATCGGGGCGGCGGCGGTGCTGCGCGGCGCGGGCATGCCGGATGGCGTTTCCATCGATGTGGGCGGGACGAGCGCCGACGTGGCGGTGATCCGCGACGGCGCGCCGGCGCTGCGGATGGACGGGATGATCGGCACCTTCCCCGTGCGCGTGCCCACCGCCGACGTGCTGGCCGTGGCGGCGGGCGGCGGCTCCATCGCCTGGATCGACGATGCGGGCGGGCTGCGGGTGGGGCCACGCTCGGCTGGGGCGGTGCCAGGGCCGGCCTGCTACCGGCGCGGCGGCACGCGGCCGACGGTGCTGGATGCCTCCGTGGTGCTCGGCCTGGTGGACCCCGCGCGCTTCGCTGCGGGGGAGCTGGTGCTGGACGCGGCGGCGGCGGCCGAGGCGATCGAGCGGGAGATCGCGGGGCCGCTCGGCCTCGGGCTGCGGGAGGCGGCGGTGGCCATCCACCGCGTGATCAACGCCACCATGGCGGAAGCCGTGCGGAGCGTGACGGTGGCGCGCGGCACCGACCCGCGCGAGCTGCCCCTGGTGCCGGCCGGCGGCGGCGGCGGGCTCCATGCCTATGCCATCGCGGAGGAACTGGGGCAGACCCGCATCGTGGTCCCGGCCGCGCCGGGGGTGCTGGCCGCCACGGGGCTGCTGGCGGCGCCGCTGGAACATGACGCCGCGCGGGGCTTCGGCCGGCCGCTGGACGAGTTGCCGGATGCGGCGCTGCGCGATGCGATCGGCGCGCTGGTGGCGGAGACGCGGGCGGCCATGCTGGCGGATGGGGCGGAGGCCGATGCAGCGGAGGTGCTGGTGACAGCCAGCGCCAGCTTCATCGGCCAGGGGCATAGCCTGGACGTGGCCCTGCCGCCCGACATCGCCGCGCCGGGCGCGGCCATCCATGAGGGCTTCATCGCCGCGCATCGCGCCGCCTACGGGCATGCGCGCCAGGCCCCGGTGCGGCTCGTCTCGCTGCGCGTGGTACGGCGGCTGCGGCCCTTGGAGGCCTCGGCTCCCGTCGCCGCGCGGATCGATGCGCGGCCCGGAAGCCGCACCGCGGTGATCGGCGGGGTGGCGCAGGAGGTGGCGGTGGTGCCGCGCGGGAGCCTCGCGCCCGGCGAGGTGCTGCGCGGCCCCGCCATTCTCGAACAGGATGACACGACGCTGGTCGTGCCGGCCGAATGGCGCGTCACGGCCCATCCGGCGCATCTGCTGATGGAGCGCGCCGCATGAGCGCCGAACGCCTCGACCCCGCCACCATCGAGATCGTCCGCCGCCGGCTGGAGGCGGTCGCGGAGGAGATGCAGGCGGTGATGCTGCGCTCCGCCGTCTCGCCCATCGTGCGAGAGGCCAATGACGCCTCGGCCAGCCTGTTCCTGCCGGATGGCACGGTGATGGCGCAGTCCATCTCCCTGCCCCTGCTGCTGGGATGCCTGATGCCGGCCGTGGCGCGCATGCTGCGGGACTTCCCGGTGGAGGAGATGCGGCCGGGCGACGTCTACCTGATGAACGACCCCTATGACGGGGGCACGCATATCCCGGACGTGTCGCTGATGGTGCCGGTCTTCGCCGAGGGGCGGGTGATCGCCCTCGCCGGGACCATCCTGCACCACCAGGACCTGGGCGGGCTCACCCCAGGCTCCCTGCCCACCACCTCCACCGAGATCTTCCAGGAGGGGCTGCGCCTGCCGCCGCTGCGCCTGGCGCGGGAAGGGGTGTCGGACCCGCAGATCCTGCGGATCATCGCGCTCAACACCCGCACGCCCGATGCCTTCGCCTGGGACCTGGAGGCGCAGATCGCCGCCTGCCGCGTGGCCGCGACGCGGATGGAGGAGCTGGCGGGGCGCCATGGGGCGGATGCGCTGACGGCGATGATGCAGGAGCTGGTGCGCCGCGCCGAGGCCGCGACGCGCGCGGCCATCCGCGCCATCCCCGATGGCAGCTGGACCTATGAGGACGCGCTCGACAATGACGGAATCGAGCTGGACCGCGAGGTGCCGATCCGGGTGCGGGTGACGGTGGAGGGCGACGCGATCACCTTCGACTTCACCGGCACCTCGCCCCAGGTGCGCGGGCCGGTGAATGCCGCGCCCGCCGGGGTGATGGCCGGCTGCTTCTTCGCCCTGCGCGCCGTGACGGGGCCGGACATTCCGAACAACGGCGGCTGCGCGCGGCCCCTGCGCGTCGTCCTGCCCGAGGGGTCGCTGCTGAACCCGCGCATGCCCGCGCCGCTGAACGCGCGCACGGGCACGGTGAAGCTGCTGACCAATGCCATCCTCGGCGCGCTCGCCCAGGCGCTGCCGGACCGGATCCCGGCGGCCAATTCGGGCTGCTCGACCGTCATGGCGCTGTCCGGCCGCCGCGCGGACGGCTCGGCCCGGGTGGTGACGGAGGTGCTGGCCGGCGGCAGCGGCGGCTCCGCCCAGGGGCCGGGCGTGCATGGCGTCTCGACCGATGTCGGCAACACGATGAACCTGCCGGTCGAGGCGATGGAAACCGATGCGCCGGTGCGGGTGCACCATTGGCGCGTGCGGCGGGGTTCCGGCGGCGCGGGGTTGCATCCCGGCGGCTGCGGCATCGACCGCGAATACGAGGTGCTGCGCGGGCCGCTCACCCTCACCTTCCGGGGGGAGCGGCATTTCCACGCGGCACGGGGCAGCGCCGGCGGCGGGGATGGCCGCGTGGCGGAAGCCTGGGTGGTCCGCAACGACGGACGAAGGGAGGCGGTGCGCTCCAAGCTCACCACGGTGCTGAACACGGGCGACCGGCTGCTGATGGGCACGGCCGGCGCCGGAGGCTGGGGGCCAACCACATGACGAAGCGCGCTTTCGCATCGCTAATCCTGTCCTCGCTGGCCCTGGGCGCGCTCGCGCCCCCGGCGGCGGCGCAGATAGATCCCACGCGCACGGTCCGGCTGATCGTCGGCTATGCGCCCGGGGGTTCCTTCGACGTCACGGGCCGCCTGGTGGCGGATGGGCTGCGCGAGCGGCTGGGGGTGAATGCCATCGTCGAGAACCGGCCCGGCGCGGGCGGGACCATCGGCTCCGACTATGTGGCCAAGGCTCCGGCGGACGGCACGGTGCTGCTGATCGGCGGCGCCGGCTCCCATGGAGTGACGCCGGCGGTGCGGCGCAACCTGCCCTTCGACACGGCGCGCGACTTCACCGCCATCGCCCGCGTGGCGGAATTCGCCAATGTCATGGTGGTGGGCGGCAACTCGCCCGCGCGTGACGTGAAGGGCTTCATCGAGATGGGCCGGGCCATGCCGGCCGGGCTCAACTTCGGCTCCCAGGGCGCGGGCACCTCGATCCACCTGACCGGAGAGATGTTCCGCCTGCGCTCGGGCCTGCCCATGACCCATGTGCCCTATCGCGGCAGCGCGCCGGCGGTGGTGGACCTACAGGCTGGGCGCATTCAGGTCATGTTCGACAACCTGCCCAATGTGTTCGGCCAGATCCAGGCAGGCACGCTGCGGGCGCTGGCCGTCACCTCCGCCGCGCGGCTGCCGAACCTCCCCGACGTGCCCACCATGGCGGAAGCCGGGGTGCCGGATTTCGTGGTGACAAGCTGGGTGGGCGTCTACGGACCCGCGGGCCTGCCCGCCAGAACCGTGCAACAACTCTCCGACGCCATCCTGGAGACCGTCCGCTCCCCGGCCGGCCAGGCACGGCTGCGGACGATCAGCGCCGAGCCCGCCCCGGCCGGCGCGGCGGAATTCGACGCCGTGTGGCGGGCCGATATGCGGCGCTGGGCGGATGTGGTGCGGGAGGCGAAGATCGAGGTGGAGGACTGAGGCCCTCCTGCGGCAGTTCCGGCTTGCTGGATTCCGTTTGAGGGCTCCGCCCTCGCCCGCCAAGGGCCTGAGGCCCTTGGAACCCCGTCTGACTGTCGTGGATACCCCGGATCAGCGGGGTCTCTGGTGAGTGGTCCGGGGAGAGGAAGAATTCTTTCTTCCTCTCCCCGGGACAGACCAACAGACCAGACCATGATCCCGAAGCGAATGCCGCCCCCGTGCGTTTTCGCCGCTGTGCTGCTTCGTGGAGGCGCCATCATGCCGCTCGGTCCCGCTCGGCGAAACCAGGGTTTCTCGGAGGCCGATCCCTTCGATCTCTGGCTACGGCGCAGCCTGCATCAGAGCTGGGACGGCGCGCTGGACGAGCCGGTGCCCGATGACCTGCTGCGCCTGTTCAGCGATGGCCGGGGGGATCGGGAAGCACTGAGAACGCGCTGGCTCCGGGCGGAGAAGGAACCCCGCCAGGAGTGAGGGCGCCAGGCCGCGTCAGTGCCGCCCGTCAGTCCGATCCGAGCGGCGCGACTGGGCGATGCGGTCGAGCATCTGGGTCGCGTAATGGCTGGCATCCGTCAGGCCCGGCGCGTCGGCCGGCGGCTCGTCCAGGTCCCGCGCGGCCTCGGAGCTCTTGGCCACGAAGACCAGCATGGAAACCACTTCCTGCAAGTCGTTCTGCGGCAGGCGCGCGGCGACGGCGGCCACGGTCATTTCGAGGACCAGCAGGCGCATGCTGGCGATTCCCATGTCGGGGATGGGGTCGGGAACGTCTTGGCTACTGGCCACGCACAACCCTCGCGCGATGAAGGGTGCAGCTTATGGTGGTGCCCCCGGCAGCGCAAGAATGGCACCCTGGAGGCGGCGCGGCCCGCACCGGAGGGGAGCGCGGCGCGTTAACGCCCCATGCGAAACGCGACTGAGAGCCTGGCACCGATGATCGGCCAGGCAGCCGAGCCCCTGCCCGCCCCCGAGGAGCCGGGCTTCGGCGCCTTCTTCGACCGCTTCGCCGGGGCGCGGGTGGTGCTCCTGGGCGAATGCAGCCATGGCACGGCCGAGTTCTACCGCGCCCGGGCCGCCATCACGCGGCGCCTGATCGAGGCGCATGGCTTCACGATCGTGGCGGTGGAGGCGGATTGGCCCGATGCGGCGGCGATCGACCGGCAGCTCCGCGGCCGCCCCCCCGAGCCGGATGGCGAGGCCCCCTTCCGCCGGTTCCCGACCTGGATGTGGCGCAACACGGATGTCGCCGCCTTCCTGGGCTGGCTGCGGGGGTGGAATACCGGGCGGGAGCCCGGGGCACAGGCAGGCTTCTACGGGCTGGACCTCTACAACCTCTCCGCCTCGGTGGAGGCGGTGCTGCGCTACCTCGACCGGGTGGACCCCGAGGCGGCGGCGGTGGCGCGGGAGCGCTATGGCTGCCTCATGCCCTGGATGGACGAGCCGCAGGATTATGGCCGCATGGCCCTCTCCCGCGGCTACGCGCCCTGCGAGGAGGGCGCGGTGGAGACGTTGCGCGACCTGCTGGAGAAGCGGCGCGACTATGCGGGCGCCGGTGGCGAAAGCTATCTGGACGCGGCCGCCAGCGCGCGGCTGGTGAAGAATGCCGAGGAATACTACCGCCTCATGTATTACGGCGGGGCGCGGAGCTGGAACCTGCGCGACACGCATATGTTCGAGACACTCTGCGCGCTGCTGGAGGCGAAGGGACCGCAATCCCGTGCCGTGGTCTGGGCGCACAACTCCCATATCGGCGATGCGTCGCGCACCGATATGGGGCGCGAGCGGGGGGAGCTGAACATCGGCCAGCTCTGCCGCGAGCGCTTCGGGCAGGATGCCGCGCTGATCGGCTTCGGGACGCATACGGGCACGGTGGCCTGCGCGACCGACTGGGACGAGCCGATGCAGGTGAAGCGGGTGAACCCCTCCCGCCCCGACAGCTATGAATGGCTCGCCCATGAAAGCGGCCTGGGGCGCTTCCTGCTGGACCTGCGCGAGGGACGGCTGCCGCCCGCGCTGCGGGAGGCGCTGATGGAGGAGCGGCTGGAGCGCTTCATCGGCGTGATCTACCGGCCGGAGACGGAGCGCTGGAGCCACTACTCCGCCTGCACCCTGCCGGAGCAGTTCGACGCCTATGTCTGGTTCGACGAGACGACCGCCGTGACGCCGCTGCCCGGCCCGGAGGAGGCGGGGCCGGAGGAGACCTTCCCCACCGGCCTTTAGCGCGGCGCCCTACGCCGCCTCGCGTTCCCCCTTCGCCGCCGCGCGCCGCCTGCGTGGCGTGAGGCGCTTGAGCAGCTCCGTGGCGGTGGCGAGCAGCGCCGCCTCGTCCTCGCTGTTCCGCCGCAGCAGGATGCGCTCGCCCCGCGCCTCCAGCGGCGGCTCGACGGCGGGCGGCGTGCCGCGGAAGCTCGCGGCGGCCGCGCTGGGCCCCACTTCGAGCTTCGCGATGCCGAGCCGCCGGCAGCGCACGCGCAAGCGGGCCAGGGCGAGAAGGTTGGCGGCCATGCCCGGCGGCGGGCCGAAGCGGTCGGCCATCTCCTCGGCGAACTCGCCCAGGGCGGCGGCGTCTCCCCGGCGCTGCATCGCGGCGAGCCGCGCATGCAGCTCCACCCGCGCCGCCTCGTCCTCCACGTAGTCGCGCGGGATACCCGCCGGGATGCCGATGGTGAGGACGGGCATCCAGTCCTCCTCCACCGCCTCGCCGCGCGCCGCGTGCAGGGCGCGGTCCAGCAGGTGCTGGTAGAGCTCGAGCCCGATCAGCTTCACATGGCCGGCCTGGTCCTCGCCCAGCAGGTCGCCGGCGCCGCGCAGGTCCATGTCGCGCGCGCTGATGGCGAAGCCGGCGCCGATCCGGTCGAAGGCCTCCAGCGCCTTCAGCCGCTTGAGGGTGAGGGCCGAGGGCGGGTCATCCGGATCGGTCATCAGGATGATGGTGCCGCGCACCCTCCCGCGCCCGACGCGGCCGCGAAGCTGGTGGAGCTGGCCGAGGCCGAAGCGGTCCGCGCGCCAGACGAGCATGGTGTTGGCGCGCGGCACGTCGAGCCCCGTCTCGACGATGTTGGTGGAGAGCAGGACATCCCCCTCCCCCTCCGCGAAGCGCACCAGCGCGGTGTCCACCTGATCCGCCGGCATCTCACCATGCGCCTCGATGATCTCGAGGCCGGGCAGCAGGGAGCGGATCCGCTCGCCCATGCCGGGCAGGTCCTCGATGCGCGCGCAGACGACGAAGCTCTGGCCGCCCCGGCGATGCTCGCGCGCGAGGGCCTGCTGGAGCACGGCGTCGTCCAGCGGCACATGCACGGTGCGGATGGGCTGGCGGCGGCCGGGTGGGGTCGCGATGACGCTGAGCTCCTCCAGCCCGACCAGCGCGGATTGCAGCGTGCGCGGGATGGGGGTGGCGGTCATCGCCATGACATGCGCGCCCTCGCCGAGCCCGCGGACCATCGCCTTCTGCCGCGTGCCGAAGCGCTGCTCCTCGTCGATGATGACGAGGCCGAGATCGGCGAAGCGCACGCCCTTGCCGGCGAGCGCCTGGGTGCCGATGACGATGCGCACGCCCCCATCCGCCAAGCCGGCCTTCACCGCCTTCGCCTCGGTCGCTGAGGAAAGCCGCGAGAGCTGCTCGATGCGGATCGGCTCGCCCCTCCAGCGCAGCCCGGCGAAGCGGCGGCGGAAGGTGGTGAGATGCTGGCGGACGAGCACGGTGGTCGGGGCCAGCAGCGCGACCTGCTTGCCCGCCAAGGCTGCCACGGCCGCCGCGCGCAGGGCGACCTCGGTCTTGCCGAAGCCGACATCGCCGCAGACCAGGCGGTTCATCGGGTGGCCGGAGGCGAGATCGGCCAGCACGGCGTCGATCGCCTCTGCCTGGTCCTCCGTCAGCGTGTAGGGAAAGCGCGCGACGAAGCGGTCATAGGCGCCGCCGCGCGCCTTCAGCACGGGGGCCTCTCGCTGCCCAGCCTCCTGCGCGAGGGCGATGAGGGTCCGGGCCGTCTCGGCGATCTGCGCCTCCACCTCGGCCCGGCGCCTGGGCCAGGCCTCTCCGTCCAGCCGGTCGAGGCTGACCCCCTCGGCCTCCGCGCCGTAGCGCCAGAGCCGGTCCATCTCGTCGATCGGCACGAGCTGCGTCGCGCCGGCGGCATATTCCAGCTTCAGGCAATCCAGCGTGACATCGCCCGCCGTCACGCTCTCCACCCCGCGCAGGGCGCCGAGGCCGTGGTCGAGATGGATCACCGCATCGCCGGGCTGCAGGCCCGTGCTGGCCAGGCGGAGGATCCGCTCCCGCTCGGGCGAGGCATGCCGGATCGCCGAGGGACGAAGGTCGTTGGGGGAGATGACAACGGCGTCCGCCGTCGTGAAGCCGGCCTCCAGCATGCCCTCGAGCAGGCCGATCGTGCCCGGCGGCGACTCCCGCAGGGCGGCCCAGCCTTCCAGGGGCACGGGGTCGCGCTCCAGGCGCTGGCGGATGAGCGCGACGAGCGCACGGCTGCGCTGGCGGCCCCGGCCGGCGATGGCGACGCGCCGGCCGGCCTCGGTCGCCTCCTCCAGGAAGTCGAGGAAGGCATCCTCGGGCTCGCGGGCATCGCGGAAACGCGGCAGCGTCCCCTCGGGCTCGTCCTCGGGCGACTCCTCCAGCGCGGTCACCTCGCGCCCTGCCATGGCGTCCTTCCAGGCCGCCTCGTCGAGATGCAGCTTCGCCGGCTCCGACGCGCGGTGCACGCCTTCCCCTGGGGCGGCGAGGGCGAAACGCGCGCGGAAGGCGTCCGCGACCTCCGCCGCGCGTTGCGCGCGCAGCTCCTCCACCTCCGGGTCCAGCACCACGGGGGCGCCGGGCAACAGGTCGAAAAGGGTGGTGAGGGCGGGAAGGAGATCGGCCAGGGCGTGCTCCACCCCCTGGCTGTGTTCCTCCTCCGAATCCTCGGGCAGGACCCATTCGGAGACCGGGCCGAGGGTGACGGCCCCGACCTCCTCCAGGCTGCGCTGCGTGAGCGGGTCGTAACGGCGGATGGAGGCGATGCGGCCTTCCTCCACCTCGATCCGGCAGGGCAAGGCTCCCTCCCCCGGCGGATGCACGTCCAGCACCATGCCATGCAGCGCCGCCTCGCCGGGCTCGTCCACCCGGTCGTCCAGCACGTAGCCCAGCTGGCGCAGGCGCCGCTCCAATGCCTCCGCCTCCACGGCCTGGCCGGCCTCCAGCCGCAGCTCCGCATAGGCTGCCGGCCGCGGCAGGCGCTGCGTCGCGGCATCCACGCTGGCCAGGACCAGCACCGGCCCCTCGTCGCGCGCGGAGAGCGCGTGCAAGGCCGCCATGCGCAGGCCCATCACGGCGCGGGACGGCGAGGTGCGGTCATAGGGAAGGCAGTCCCAGGCGGGCAGGAGCAGCACGCGCAACCCGGGCGCCAGGGCATGGGCCGCGGCCGCCAGCCGCGCCGCCCGCGCCTCGCTGCGGGCCAGGTGGATCAACGCGCCGCCGTGCGCCGCATGCTCCACCAGCCCGGCGGCCAACAGCCCCTCCGGTTCCGCCGCCAGACCGGCCATCTGCTCCCCCCTGATCATACGCCCTCGCAGAACGTCCCATGCGGCAGGGTGGCGGCATGTGCGGCGACAGGGACAGGGATGCCGGGCCTGCGCTTGCTGCCCCCGGGAGCCAGCGGGCTCCCCGGACCCCGCGCCAAGCCTACCGGGGATGCGATGATCGCTGCTGCGCCGCAGGCCTTTTTGATTTCGGTGGCGCTTGGTGCCGCTTCAGTCGCCTGAGGTCATAGACCTCAGGCGCACCTCCAGCCCAACATTCCACGGCAGTCTTCCAAAAGAAGATGAGGGAGGGTCCGGGAGGGAGAATTCCTTCTCCCTCCCGGGGCGCCACCGTTCAGGACCGCCTCACCACCGGCCGCCGGAACAGGAAGGCCGCCCCGTCCCAGAGCCGGAAGGGGGTGAGGCCGTTCACCACGAGTCTCCAGCCCCCAGCCTCCGCCCAGCGGGCCGCATCCGCGCGGTCCCGTTCCAGATCGCCACGATAGGAGAGATTGAAGATTGCGAAGGCGCCGCCCGGGCGGAGGATGCGGGCGGCATCGGCCATGTGCCGCTCCGCCAGCCCGCCGCCGGCCTGGACGAGATAGGGCATGCTGTCCACGGCCAGGATGAGGTCGAAGCCGTGCGCCGGGAGGGTGGAGAGGCCCGTGCCGGGGGTGGCCTCGAAGCGAAGGTTGGCCAGGGCGCCGTGCCGCGCGCGGGCTTCCGCCACCATGCCGGGCGAGACGTCCAGGCCGAGGACGGAGCGGCAGCGGGGCGCGAGGGCCGCGGCGACGCGCCCGATGCCGCAGCCGAGGTCGAGGATGTCCCGCTCCGGCCCGATCAGATCCTGGGCGGAGAGCCAGTCCAGGATTTCATCCGTGGCGGCGGCGAGGATGGCGGGGTCGCCCAGGGAATAGGCCGCGACGCTGGCCTCCGGCGCGTGGGCCACGGCGCGGTCGAACAGGGCGGCGATGCCGGCGATGGCCGCTTCCGGCGGGGCGTCCGCCTCGGCGTGGTCCACCCCGGCCTCGCGCAGCATCGCCGCGAGGGATTCCAGCCCGGCCGCACCGGAGGCGGCGAGCGCGTCCAGGCGCCGCCAGCGCGGATCCTCGGGGTCACGGCGCGCGTCCACGGCCTGCGCGACCTCGGCCGGCGCCGCCCCGCCCAGCAGAAGCCGCGCGAGCGCGACCTCCGGCGAGATTTGGCCCGAGAGGCAGAGGGCGATCGGGTCCGGCGCCGTCATGGCGGCAGGAGGCGGCGGCCGGCATTCACCCGGTCCACCCCGCCCCAGGCATATTTGTAGGCTTCCCCGCCGCGCAGGAAGTGGATCTCGCGCCGGCCCTCAGCGATGGCTTCCTCGATGGCGTGGCCGAGCAGGATGGTGCCGGGGCTCTCGAAGGCCCGGGCCTCGTCGAAGCCGCTCAGATAGAACAGGAGCCGGTCCGGCCCGGCGGCCAGGGCGTGGAACACGGCGGCGACCGCCCCGCCGATGCGCAGCGCATAAAGCCGCAGCGCGCCCGCCTCCTGGAGCCGAGGCAGCGCCGCGCGATGGAAGCCGAGCACGCGCGGGTCCGCCAGCACGCCGCCTTCCTCGCCGCGCCGGGTCCAGCGGGACTGGTGCATGGCGACCATCGCATCCCACAACGGGAGGACCTCCTCCTCCCCGGCGGTGGCGGCGCTCCAGCTACCGGCGCGATCCGCGCGGTGCCGGGCCATGCGGAGCTTGCGGAGCGTGTTCGCCGGAACGGGGCCGCGCAACGCCTCCACCGTTCCCGGAAGCTCGAGCACGGGACAGGGCTCCCCGGTCCACCCCTCCTCGCGCCAACCCTCGGGCGCGGGGGCGGCGCGCAGCGCGGCGCCGGGGGGCAGGTCCGGCAGGTCGCAGGGGGTGTCGTCGCCGGGGCGGGACAGCGCCGCGCGCAGCAGCGCCGCCGCCGCGCCCTCGGGCGCCTCGGGGTCGAGCAGGGCATCGAGGTAGTCGGTGATCCCGACGCCCATGGGCAGCAGTTTCCGCGTCCCGCCTTCCTCCAGGCGGTAGAGCGGGAGAAGGCCGAGCAGGCCCGAGGGGCCGCGCAGCACGGCGATGCGAGGCTGGCCGGTGCCGAAGGCCTCCCACCAGGGCAAGAGCCAGGCCGGGGACTGGAAAGGTGTGGTGCCGCCGGGGCGCGCGTCGGCGCGGCGCCACAGCGCCTCCCATTCCGGCCGGACGGCGGCGAGCGCCGCCTCCGTGTCGAGCAGCTCGGCCCTCATGCGGCGAGGCGCCGGTAGAGGGCGATGTAGTCGGCCGCCATGCGGGACCGGGAGAAGCGTTCCCGCGCCACGTGGCGGATCTCCTCGGGGTCCAGTTCGCCGACCCTTGCCATGGCCTGCGCCATCTCCCCGGCATCCTCCACGAGGAAGCCGGTGCGGCCATGCTCCACCACCTCCGGCAGCGCGCCGGCGCGGAAGGCGATGACGGGCGTGCCGCAGGCGGCGGCCTCCATGGCGACGAGGGAGCTGGTCTCCGGCGCGGTGCTGGGCACGAGCAGGCAGCGGGCCGAGGCGAGGAGCCGGCGCTTGCGGGCGAAGCCGAGCGGCCCGAGGAAGCGCCGGCACGCATCCAGCCGGGGGCGCACCTCCTCGGCGAAGAAGCGCTCATGGGCCTCATAGGGAAACACCTCCCCGCCCAGCAGCAGGGGCATGCCGGCCGCATGGGCGGCATCGAGCGCGTGGTGCTGCCCCTTCTCCGGGCAGACGCGGCCGAGCATCAGCGCATGGCCGCGGCGGGCGTGCCGGAAGCGGGCGAGTTCCTCCACCGGAACACCGTTCGGGATGGGCGGCAGGCGTGCATCCTGCCGGCAGCGCAGCGCGGCGTTCTGGGAGGCGGAGACGGCATGCAGCCAGGTGCGCGGGCGGGGCGGGTCCAGCGCGCGCATGGGGTACCAGGAGGGCGGCAGGTGCAGCGTGGCCAGAACCGGCGGGCCGGGCGGCGGCAGATAGGCGTGGAAGTCGATGCCATGCAGGTGGATGAGGTCCACATGCTCCGTCCGGAGGACCGCCCCGATGGCCGAGGCCGTCTCGTCCTCCGCGCGGCGGAGCGCGGCCTCGTCCAGCGGGCCGCGCGGGCGTGGCACGGGGTGCAGCGTGCCGGCGACCGCCGATCCCTCCTGCGCGACGACGATGGAGCGGTGGCCCGCGGCCTGGAGGGCCCGGTCCAGCGCCGAGAGCACCTGTTCGGAACCGCCCACCGCATCGGACCCAACCGGCGCCAGCGGATAGGCGACCGAGAGGATGGAGAGCGGGGCGGCGCTCATGCGAGGCCGAGGGCCTGGCGGGCCTCTGCCGCCAGGGCGCGCCAGCGCGGCCACTCCATGCCCCAGCCATGACGCTCGTAGAGGAGCTGCCCCGGATGCGGCGGCGCGCTGAAGTCATAGGCCGGCGCCGGGCGGAACAGTTCCTGCCGCAGCGGGAACTGGCGAAGCGTGGCGGCCTGGGTCGCGAAGGCGTCCATCATGGCACGCTTCCGAGCGCTCTCGCCCGGCGTGAGTTGCAGCCGGATCGGCTCCGGCCCGGGGAGGAAGCGGCCGATGGACCAGCCTTCCGGCGCCGCGTGGTAGAAGGGCGCCTCGATGATCGCGGGCCTGTCTTCGCCCCGCGCCGCGAGGAGCGCCGCCGCGGCATGGGCGCAGAAGGCCACGGCGTCATGGTCGGGGTGGCCGCCTTCAAAGGGATGGGTGAGCACCACCCGCGCCCCGTGCCCTGCCAGCTGCTCCGCCACAGCGCGCGCCAGCTCCGCCATGGCCAGGGAGGCGCCCTGGTCCGCGGCGCCGAGGGTGACGCGCCGCGCCTCCACCCCGCCCCGCAGGAGCGCGGCCTGGGCCTCCCGCTCCCGCGCGGCGGCATAATCGGCGGCGCTTTCGAAGCCGGCGGCGCGCGCATCCTCCAGGTTGCGCGGCGCGCCATCCGTCACCTGCACCAGCAGCAGGCGGCGGAACAGCGACATCACCGCCCCAGCTGCGAGAGTCTCGTCATCCGGATGGGCAAGGACGAAGGCGACCGGCTCCTCCACGGCCTCGCGCCGGGCGAGGCGCGCGAGGAGGGAAGTGGCGCTCACTCGTCCCGCCGCTCGTCCCAGGGCGCGATGCCGCCGCCCTCCGCATCCTCCGGCCCGCGCGCGGGATAGACGGCGCCGTAGAAGCGCTGGTCGCGCCCCGCGCGGCGGCAGACGAAGACCTCCGGCTCCGGCTCGGCCTCGATCGCGAAGCCGGCGGAGCGGAGCATGGCCGCCGAGCAGGCGCGGTTCGGCGCCCACCAGTTGGTGAAGTCGTCCGAATAGGACTGCTCGATGAAATGCATCTTCGGAAAGCCGGGATCGTCGAAGACCGCTGTCTCGCTGAACGGGTAGTCGGGCGCGACCGGCGCGACGCGGTCGCTGCCGCGCTGCATGGACTGGAAGATCAGCAGGTCGTCCGCGACATGCTCGTAGAGGAGGTCGAGCGCGAGGAGCGGGTGCCGGAGATGGTAGAGCACGCCCATGAAGACGACGACATCGAAGCGCTCGCCGAGCCGCGCGACATCATAGACCGAGAGGCGGCGGAACTCGATGTCCAGCCCCTCCACCTCCGCGGCGAAGCGCGCCTGGGCGAGGTAGTCCTCGTCGAAGTCCACGCCCAGCACGCGCGCGGCGCCGCGCCGCTTCATCTCCATCGAGTAGAAGCCGCCGTTGCAGCCGATATCGAGCACGGTCTTGCCCGTGAGATCGGCGGGAATGGCATGGGCGAAGCCGCGGAACTTGCTCGCGGGATAGTCGCCAAGGAAGTGGTCGGGCGCGGTGCGCACGCCCCGCAGGTCGAGGTTGTGGAACCAGGGGCCCAGCTCCACCGCGCGGGCGGCGATGCGCTCGCTCGTCCAGCCTTCCGTCTCGCTCAAGCCTTCTCTCCCGCCGTGTCGCGGCCAATCTCCCGCAGCGCATGGCCGAGCGTGTCGCTCGGGCCATCGAGCAGCCGGGATGCGTCGCGGTAGCCGTTCAACGTGCCGGTATCCACATAGCTGCTTCCCGCGCGCACGCCCCAGGCGGCGTTGCCGCGCGCGATCCAGGCATTGACGAGCGTGCCGATATACTCGTCCTGCCGGTCACGGGCCTCCCACAGCTCATGCAGGGCATGCAGCGTGGCGCCGGGCATCTTGAAGGCGCCCCAGATCCAGCGAGTGGCGGCGCCGTGGCGCTTGACCTGCACCTCACGCACGCGCCCCGCCGCGTCCGTGTCCACCGCATCGAACAGCTCCGGGCGTTCGACGGGGAAAAGGAGGAAGGAGAGGCGGTCATCGGCCAGCTCGCGCAGGGCCCCGGCGGGGAACCACACCGTGTCCGGCAGGCCGACCAGCACCTGGTCCTCCGGCGCGACGAAGGGAACGGCGCGGAAGATGGCGTCGCAAAGCCCGGCCGCGCGCTCCTGCACCGCATAGGCGATGGCGGCATCGCCGTAGCTCGCGCCGTAGTAGCGGAGGATGTCGGATTTCAGCGGGGAGATGACGAAGAGGATGCGGTCCGCCCCGCCGAGCAGCATACGCTCGACCAGATGCTCGCTGACGGCGCGCGGGCGCTCCACGCCGCTCTCGTCCACGCGGCTGCCGACCGGCAGCAACTCCTTCGAGAAGGCGAGCGGCTGGATGCGCGTGCCCTGCCCCGCGGCGGGCACGATGCCCCAGACGCGGCTCATCCGCCCGCGCCCTGGGCCGGCGAGAATGCAGGGGAATGCAAGGGCGAACTGGCGGCCTCAATGGCCGCCACCATCTCGCGCGCGCGGCGCTGGGCGGTGTGCTCGGCCAGGCAGCGCTCGCGGCCGCGCCGCGCCACCGCGGCCAGTTCCTCCTCGGGCAGGTCGATGGCGGCCAGGGCTTCCTCCGTGGAACGGGCGATCAGGATCTCGCGGCCCGGCTCGAAGAAGGCATCCAGCCCCTCCCACCAGTCCGACAGGATCGCGACCCCGCAGGCCGCCGCTTCGAAGAGCCGGCCGGAGGGGCACCAGCCCGAACGCGCCATCGCCTCCCGCGTTACGTTCAGCGTGAGGCGCGAGGCGGCGTAGAAGGCCGGGTGCTCCGCCGGTGGAAGATGCCGCAGAAACCAAGTGTTCGGCGTCCAGGGAAAGTCCTTGGGGTATTGCGCGCCGCCGATCACGAAGCGGTGCGCCGGGCGGAGGCGCGCCGGTTCGAGGAAGAGCGACTCGAGCAGCGCCTGCCGGTCCTCCGCATAGGTGCCGAGATAGGAGAGCGCGTATTCGGGCCGCGCCGGCACGGGGCAATGGATGGCGGGATCGGCCGAGCCGTAGATCGGCACCACGCGCCGCGCACCCAGCCGCTCGCGCAGCGCATCCAGCGCGGCGCCCCCGGTATAGGAGAGGACGAGGTCGAAGGCGCCCAGCCCCTCTGGGCCGATATAGCCGACCGGCTCGCCCGCCTCGAGGCGCGCGAGGGTCACGGGCGTGTCCAGGTCGTAGAAGACGCGGAGCGCGCGGCTGTCCAGCAGCAGCGCCGTCGCCTCCGCCGCATCCGGGCAATAGGAGGTGATCATCCCCGCATCCGCCTCCGCGAGGGCACGGCGCGCCTGCGGCAGGGCTTCCGCCCAATCCTTGTAGAGAACGAGCTCGCCGCCCTCGGGCAGCGCGTGCAGGTCGCGGTTCTCGGCGTAATAGGGCACGTCGCGCTCGAAGAAGGTCACGCGGTGGCCATCGGCGAGCAGCGCGGCGATGAGGGCGCGCCACAGCGCGGCATGCCCGTTCCCCCAGGAGGAGGAAAGAGCGAGCCCGAAGACGACGAGCCTCATGCCGCGCCCTCTTCAGGCGGCGCGGCATGCGGCCGGGGACATGCGGCGGATGGGGCAGGCAGGGGCATCAGATCCGTCCGGATATCCAGAGACGATCCTCGGCAGATGGGGCGCGCCATCAAGCCGTCGGCGCTTCACCATTTCGTAAGTTCCGCAGCAGCGCGCGCACTTCCAGAAGATCGGCGGCGATCGTCAGCCCGGCCTCCTCCGCCTCCGGCCCGGGCGGCAAGAGGTCTGGCACCACCACCACGCGCATGCCGGCAGCGCGCGCCGCGGCGATGCCGGGCGGGGAATCCTCCACCGCCAGGCAGCGCGCCGGTGCCGCGCCCAGCGCCTCGGCGGCGCGCAGGAACAGGGCGGGGTCCGGCTTGCCGGCCGAAACCTCGTCGCGCGTGACCAGGACGCGAATGGCGGGGAGCAGGCCGGCCCGCTCCAGCGCCGTCAGCGCGGTGCGGCGGCCGGCGGAGGTGGCGATGGCGCAGGGCATCCCCTCCGCCGCCAGGGCCGCCAGGAGTTCCGCCGCGCCGCGCTTGATGCGCACCGGGCCTTCCAGCAGAAGCGCCTTCCGGGTCCGGTAGTCCCGCAGGCATTCCTCCCAGGGGAAGTCCCGGCCGAGGCGCGCGCGCATGATCGGCCCCCGCTCCCGGCTCGAGATGCCAAGCAGCCGCGCATAGAAGGCTTCGTCCAGCTCATGGCCGAGGCGCGCCATGGCGGCGCGGAAGGCCTCACGATAGGCGCTCTCCGTGTCCAGCAGCGTGCCGTCCATGTCGAGCACCACCGCCTCGGGGATGAAGGGGCTGAGGGCTGGCGCCAGCCGGACTCTTTCGATCGCGCCGACACACCGCACCCGCTCACCCCTGCCCGTTCCGGAGAGAGGATGGGAGGGCGGAGCGCCCCCGGCCAGGGCCGCCGAGCCCCGCCCAAGGAATGTTGAACGGCCGCGCCCCACGCCCCGCCGGGGCCTGAGCCTGGAACCACCCCCTCTGGGCCATCCCCTCCCGGACCGTGCTATGGGCGGCCGCCATAGCAGGCGCTGGAGCGGTTGATGGACGAGGATGAGGAAGGCGCGGCACCGCAACTGCCCCGGGGCAAGTTCTACATGACGCCCGCCGGCGAGGCCGCGCTGCGGGCGGAGCGCGAGGCGATGCGCGCGGAGCGGCACCGCGTGGTGGAGATCGTCGCCTGGGCGGCGGGCAATGGCGACCGCAGCGAGAATGCCGACTACAAGGAGGGCAAGCGCCGCCTGCGCGAGATCGACCGGCGCCTCCGGTTCCTCGGCCACCGGCTGGAATCGGCGGAGGTGGTGGACCCCGCGGCGCAGACCCAGCGGGACCGCGTCTTCTTCGGCGCGACCGTGACCTATCTCAACGAACGCGACGAGGAGGCGACGGTGACGCTGGTGGGCGTGGACGAGGCGAACATGGCCCAGGGCAAGATCAGCATCGCCTCGCCCATGGCACTGGCCATGCTCCGCGCGCGCGTGGGTGACGAGGTGGTGGTGCGAACGCCCGCGGGCCCCAGCAGCATCGAGATCACCGGCATCCGTTACCCCGAGCCCGCGGGCTGATCACGCCGCCGGCGGCGGCAGCCGCGACAGGGCGGCCTCGACCGCCGCCGGGTCGATCGCCACGTCCCGGTGCTTGCTCATCTTGCGGCAGCGCAGCGGGACGTAGCGGCAGCCGCGGCTCAGGGCGGAATTCGCGAAATGCGGCTGCGCCTCGCCTTCTGGATAGAGCTCGAACAGGGTGGCGCCACCGTCGTTGAACAGGATGTTCGCGAGCCCCGCGCCATGCAGGCCTATCACCGCCTCGGCCCCGGCGAAAAGCGCCGCCTGCTCGAAGAAGTCCAGCGCCTCCAGCCGCACGGGCACGAAGCCATGCCGCGCCAGCACGGGGTCCAGCGCCTCCTGGTTCAGCACGCGCCGTCGCTGGGCGCCCTGGCGGGAGACATAGATGCGGCGTGGCCCCTCGCCCCCGCCCCGCAGCAGGTCACGGCGCCGCAGCGCCTCCCGCGAGATCCGGGTGAAGCAGGCCTGCACCTCGGGGTGGAAGACGAGGCCCCAGCGGTCCGGCCCCACCGCGACGACGGAGATCTCGTCGAAGGACCAGCGCCCGTCCGGGAGGTGCCAGTAGACGTTGCCCCGGTCGAGCGGGAGGATGTCGGCCAGCCGGTAGAGCATCTCGTTGCGGATGCCCGCGCCCCCCGCCGCATAGCTCGGCAGGTCGGGCACGATGAAGGGCATATCGGAGACCCGCCGGTTCGCGAAGACGATCCGGGGAAGGAAGATCATCAGGAAATGCGCGTAGTTGCGGGAGGCGGAATCGTAGCAGACCACCCCCCGCCGCAGCTGTCCGGCAAAGGGATGCTCGGTGCCGAGATACCATTCGCGCCCGACATTGCGGACGAGGTCGTTGTCCGGATTCACGCGCGGGCTTCCCCGCGACTCCCTGACGAAGCGGGGCCCTTCCGTGAAGACGAAGCCCTCGACGCGCGCATGGTGCAGGAGCGAGGCCGCCGGCAGCTGCAGGAGGGAGGCCGCCGGCAGGGGAAGCCCTGCCGCGGCGAAGCCGGGCTGCGCCTTCACGAGATCGGCCCAGCTTGCCTCGTCCGGGCAGAAGACCCGGTCCGCGAGCCCTTCGAGCGGCCCGGGCGCCCAGGCGTCGCCCAGGCGCACCGCCCCCGGAACGCGCTCGGCGAAGATCCGGGGCGCGTGGCGGAACACCTTCCCCTCCCCCTCGTCGATCTCCGTCGGGGGCTGCGCCAGGGGCAAGGTGTCGGTCTCTGCCATCGGTCTTCCGTCTTGGGCGAGGCCGCGGCTCGGTCGGGCGCGGACCCGCAATGATAGGCCGGCGGCGGGGCCGTGGGGAGGGCCGCCCGCCCCTCTCCCCGCCCCTCTCCCAGGCGGCTACGCTGCGGTGCAGCGCCCTTGTTTCGGCCATGTGCCTGGATTAGCCTCGCCACACGGCGGCGTGAGACAACGCCATGCCGGGGCGGCCATCTCATCGGCCACGGGACGGAGGTGGGCTCTGGTCGTCGGTTCCAGCTTGCGGTACCCGCGGCGAGAGCGAGCCTTCGGGCGCTGCGCCTCGTCCCGCCCACCCCTCCCCGCCCGAGACGCCGCCTGCCACCCGACGGGGCTCCACCGCCACGCCGCTGCCTTGGAGAACGGGAATTGACCCCACCCGCCGACACCCAGACCCGGTCGGACGCCCGGTCAGACGCCCTGGCGGCCGCCACGGGCTCTGCCGGGCTCGGCCCCGTCGTGGTCATGGCCTTCAACCGGCCGGACTACCTGCGCGAGACCTTGCTGTCGCTCCGCGCGCAGGAGCAGGTGGCCAAGGGCCTGCGCGAGGTGCACCTCTTCCAGGACCACGGCGTCAACTTCATCAGCGGCGAGCGCTACGCGACCGATGAGGAGATCGCCGCGTCGGTGGCCACCTTCCAGGAGGTCTTCCCGGAGGGCCAAGTCCATCTCTCCGAGAAGAACATCGGCGTGGCGCTGAACTTCGACCGCGCGGAGCGCTACGTGTTCATCGAACGCGGCTTTCCCAGCGCCATGTTCTTCGAGGACGACATGGTCCTCGGCCCGCACTATGTCGAAACGCTGCAGCGCATGCTGGATTTCGCGGCCTCTCCCGCCGCGCATGGCAAGGTCGGCTATGTCGCGGCCTACGGGAACCACCGCGCCACGCTCGAGACGCAGCGCGCCCGCCAGCGCGAGATCGTCGAGATGGGGCATGCCTGGGGCTATGCCGTGAACCGCGAGCACTGGCTGAAGGTGCGCGAGGTGATCGACCCCTATATCCAGATCGTCTCGGAATGCGACTACCGCAAGCGGCCGAAGTCGCGGATCGGCGGCGTGCACAAATCCCTCGGCCTCGCCACCCGGGCCCTGTCGCAGGATGCGATGAAGACCATCGCCACCGCCTGGCTCGGGCGGGTCCGCCTCATGCCTTTCGTGTGCCAGGCGAGCTATGTCGGCGCCAGCGGCCTCAACTTCACGCCCGAGGCCTATGCCAAGCGGGGCTACGGGCAGGAGCAGATCTTCACCGATCCCCTCCCGGACTTCGACTGGCCGGACGAGGAGCGGCTGACCGCCATGAACCTGGCCGAGCGGAAGATCTACGAGACCAATTGCACCGAAGCCTATGGTCAGCGGCAGATGCCGCCGCCGCCGGTGGGCACCTTCAAGGCGAGCCTCTATTGAAGCCGGGCGGCGCCGGCGCGAAGAGGGGCCGGCGCATTCACCAAGGGAGCCTTTGATGCACACACGCAGGCGCGTCCTGGTCACCGGAGGCGCGGGCTTCCTCGGTTCGCACCTGTGTGAGCTGCTGCTCGCCCGGGGCGATCACGTCCTCTGCCTCGACAACTACTTCACCGGAACGCGCGACAACATCGCGCCGCTCCTCTCGAACCCCTATTTCGAGGTGATCCGGCACGACATCACCTTCCCGATCTATCTGGAGGTGGACCAGATCTACAACCTCGCCTGCCCGGCCTCGCCCATCCACTACCAGAAGGACCCGGTGCAGACGACGAAGGTGAGCGTGCACGGCGCCATCAACGTGCTGGGCCTGGCCAAGCGGCTGCGCGTGCCGGTCTTCCAGGCCTCCACCAGCGAGGTCTATGGCGACCCGACGGTGCATCCGCAGGTCGAGGAATACTGGGGCAACGTGAACCCGGTCGGCATCCGCTCCTGCTACGACGAGGGCAAGCGCTGCGCCGAGACCCTCTTCTTCGACTACCACCGCCAGCATGGGCTGGAGATCAAGGTGGCGCGGATCTTCAACACCTACGGGCCCCGCATGCATCCGAATGACGGGCGCGTGGTGTCCAACTTCATCGTGCAGGCGCTGCGGGGCGAGCCCATCACCATCTATGGCGAGGGCACCCAGACCCGCTCCTTCTGCTACGTCTCGGACCTGATCGACGGCTTCGTGCGCCTGATGGAATCACCGGCCTCGGTGACCGGCCCCATCAATCTCGGCAACCCCGAGGAGTTCAGCATCCGCGAGCTCGCCGAGCTGGTCCTCGCCGAGATCGGCGGCAGGAGCCGCCTCGTCTTCCAGCCCCTGCCGAGCGACGACCCGCGCCAGCGCCGGCCCGACATCACCAAGGCGCGCGAGGTGCTGGGCTGGCAGCCGAAGGTGAAGCTGCTGGAAGGGCTGCGCGCGACCATCGCGCATTTCGACGGGGAGCTGCGCCGCACAGGGTCCCTGCAGCCAGCCAGTTGAAGGCACCGGCCCGCCGCACGGCGGGCCGGTTCCGGGCAGCGAGGACGGCGCGAGCGCCCGCGCGCCCGCCCTAAACCTCCGCCGCCTCCCACCCGATCGCCCGGCGCAGGAAGGCCGCGCCGAGCGCCGCGAAGCCCGCGATCTCCGCATTGTCCTTGCCATAGCCATGGCCGCCCGCCCCGGGCTCATGGAACAGGGCCGTGTAGCCCATGGCCTGCAGCTTCGCCGCCATCTTGCGCGCATGGCCCGGATGCACGCGGTCGTCGCGCCGCGTGGTGGCCAGCAGGATCGGCGGATAGGGCCGCCCGGGCTCCGCGGCGTGATAGGCGGAGAGGTGCTGGAGGAAGGCCCAGTCCTCCGGCTTGTCGGGATCGCCGTATTCCGCGATCCAGCTCGCCCCCGCGAGCAGCTTCGTGTAGCGCCGCATGTCGATCAGCGGGATGGTACAGAACAGCGCGCCGAACCGCTCGGGATAGCGGGTGAGCATGTTGGCGATCAGCAGCCCGCCATTCGAGCCCCCCTCCGCCGCGATGCGCCCGGGCCGGGTGACGCCGCGCCGGACGAGGTCGGCGGCCACCGCCGCGAAGTCGTCATGCGACAGCCGCTTGCCCTCTCGCCGCCCCGCCTCGTGCCAGCGCGTGCCGAACTCGCCGCCGCCGCGGATATTCGCCACGACGGTGGTGCCACCCTTCTCCAGCCACAGCTTGCCCAGCATCCCCTGGTAATGGGGCAGGCGGGAGATGCGGAAGCCGCCATAGCCGGAGAGATGCACCGGCGCCTCGCCCGTCTCCCCGGCGGGCCCTGTCTGCACATAGGGAATGCGCTCGCCATCCACCGAAACCGCCTCGTGCCGCGTCACCACCATCCCGCGCGCGTCGAAGGTCGGGGAGGAGCGGCGGAGCAGCGTGGGCGTGGCGAGGCGCACATCGGTCAGCAGCAGGCTGGCCGGGGTGATCGGGTCCTCGACCTGGGCGAGCAGCGAGCCGTCCGATTCCTCCGACTCCATATCCAACGGCCAGAGATGCGCGACGCCGGCCTCCGGCAGCCCCGGCAGCCGGGCGCCGGCCCAACCCTCCGCCCCCGGGGTGAAGACCGTGAAGTCCGGGCGCAGCTCGTCGAGCACGGAGATGACCAGCCGGCCGTCGCACCAGAAGAAGCCCTGCAAGGCCCGGCGCTCGCCGGGGGTGAACAGCGTCTGGAAGCGGCGGTCGCCGGCCAGGAAGGCGTCCAACCCGATGCCGAGCAGCGTGTCGGGCGCATGGGTCTGGCCGTCCACGGCCCAGGGGCTGCGCGGGCGCACCACCATCCAGCCGCGCTGCCAGCGGAACTCGGCATCCGCCGGCAGGTCGATCCGCTGCCTCGGGCCGCCGCGATCGCCGATATGCACGGTGGTCTCGTAGAAGCCGATCTGGTCGATGAAGGCGAGACGCTCCCCGCCCTCCCGCTCCACCCCCGCCCAGGCGCCCATATGCTCCGCGTCGCAGCCGAAGATGACGGGCGCGGCGGCCGGATCGGTGCCGCGGGGCCAGATCCGCACGCTGCGCGCATAGCCCGAGCGCGTCGCCATCCCCTCCCCCAGTGCCGAGGAGAGGAGGAGCGTGTCGCGGTCCAGCCAATCCACGCCGCCCTTGGCTTCCGGCGCGGCGAAGCCATCCGGCACGAAGCGCCGGGCGGTGAGGTCGAACTCCCGCAGCACCACCGCGTCGCCGCCGCCGCGGGAGAGGCGAAGCATGGCGCGGTCATGCGTGCCGGGCAGGGTCGTGGCGCCATGCCAGACCCAGTCCTCGCCCTCCTCCCGCGCCAGGGCGTCGAGGTCGAGCAGCGGCTCCCAGTCCGGGGCGGCGCCACGGTAGGATTCGAGGGTCGTGCGGCGCCAGAGTCCGCGCGGCTGGGCCGCATCCTGCCAGAAGTTGTAGAGCCAGGCGCCACGCCGGGTGACGGCGGGCAGCTTGTCCGGCCGGTCCAGCGCCGTCCGCACCGCATCCCGGTCCGCCTCGAAGCGGGAATCGGCCAGCCGGGCGAGGGTGGCGGCATTCTGGGCGGCCACCCAGGCCAGGGCGCGTTCGCCCTCCACCTCCTCGAGCCAGAGCCAGGGATCGTCATCCGGGGCGGCCAGGGTCGGGCGGGGATCGATGGGCATGCCCGGGATGTACAACCGCCGGGCCCTCCGGCGAAATCCCGCCTTCCGGCGCCCCCGCTCAGCCCGGGCCGGGCCAGGCTGCCCAGAGGATGGCGCCGGTCTCGGATTCGGTGATCAGGGCCCGGCCGTCCCCGGTCAGCAGCAGGTTCGTCACCGTGCGGCCGCGGCAGGAACGCAGCCGCGCGAGAACCTCGCCTTGGGGCGAG
This sequence comes from Muricoccus roseus, assembly GCF_900141905.1. Classification (GTDB taxonomy): domain Bacteria; phylum Pseudomonadota; class Alphaproteobacteria; order Acetobacterales; family Acetobacteraceae; genus Roseomonas; species Roseomonas rosea. The sequence continues at coordinate 55,098 of NZ_FQZF01000029.1, forward strand.
AGGACGAAGACGCAGCCGAGCGAGGCATGGGCGACGAGCAGGTTGCCGGCCCCGTCCATCGCCATGCCATCCGGCCCGCTGGTGCCGTGGAAGGCGGCGAAGCGCCCCACCTTGGCGGTGCTGCCATCCGGCAGCAGCGGCAGGCGCCAGATGCCGTTGTCGCGCGTCATGGCGACAAAGAGCACCTCCTCGTCGGCGGAAAGGACGATCCCGTTGGGCGAGGGCCCGTTCGATAGCAGCACGTCGAGCCCGCCATCCGGGCGCAGGCGGTAGACGCGGCCCGTGGGGTCGTGCAGGCCGGACTGGCCCTGGTCGGTGAAGTAGAGCGTGCCGTCGCCGGCATAGAGCAGGTCGTTCGGCCCCTTGAACCGCTCGCTGTTGCGCCGGGTGAGCAGCGGCGTCACGGCGCCGGAGGCGAGGTCGAGTGACAGCAGGCCCTGCTTGTAATCCGCGATCGCCATGCGCTCCCCCGAGGGGTGCAGGGCCAGCCCATTCGGCTCGCCGTCATACTCGGCGAGGACGGACCATTCTCCCTCCGGCGAGATGCGGAGGATGCGCCCATGCGGGATGTCCGTGACATGCAGGTTCCCCGCCCTGTCAAGGCATGGCCCCTCGAGGAAGCTGTCCACCGGCAGCCCGCGCTTGTTCGCCCGCGACCATTCGGTGACGACCGGCCGCCGCAGCGCGGCAGGCATCTCGGTGAGAAGCCGGGTTTCGATGTCCGATGGCAGCATCCTGCCCTCCCCCTTCCGGTGGTTCATCCGCCGAGCGCATGGCTGAGCGCGCGCGCCTCCTCGGCGACCGCCTCCTCGATGGAGGCGAGATCGGCCCCTTCGAAGCGTCCCCGCGGGCCCGTCACGCCCAGCGCGCCGAGAAAGGTGCCGCCATGGCCCCGGATGGGCGCCGCCACCGCCGCCGTCTCCGGGTCGCGTTCCCCGAGGGAGACGGCGAGGCCACGGGCGCGCACCGCATCCAGCCGGTGCCCCTCCCCGCCCGTATGGGCCATCAGCACATGGCCGCTGGCGCCACGGTCCAGCGGCAGCGCGGCCCCCTCCTCCACATGGTGGCGGATCGGGCGCGGCGAGGGCTCGCGGTAGAGGCAGATCCGGCTCTCGCCCTCGCGCACATAGAAGGCGGCCGTCTCGCCCGTGCGGGTGACAAGCCGGCGCAGGGCGGGGCGGACATGGTCGCTGAGCGAGAAGGCCTGGCGGTAGAGCGCGCCAAGACGCAGCGAGGCTGGCCCCAGGCGGAACAGCCCGTGCTCGTCCCGCCGGAGATAGCCGAAGCGCCCGAGCGAGCCGGCCAGGCGCAGGATGGTGCTGGGATAGAGGCCGGTGCGGGCCGCGATATCGGCCAGGGCCAGGCGCGGCGTGCCATCCGCGAAGGCTTCGAGCACGGAGAGCGCGCGCTCCACCGCTTCCACGCGGTGGCCCTCCTCCGCGGCCCGTCCCGCGCCCGGCGGCCGCCCGCGCCGGCGGCCGGCGGGCGCCGGGCCGCTCTCCGGCAGAGAAGCTGAGGAGGGCGGGCCGGAGCGCATTTCCCTTGACGCCAGAAGCTGTTCCGTGACGGAATACTCGGAATAGAAATATTTTCTGTCAAGTGGAAAAAAGAGGAAATGACCGTGCCGGCTGGACCCCGTGGCCTCTCGCGCCGCCTTGCCCTGGCGACCTGCGCCGCCCCCTTCCTGGCCCCGCGCGGCGCCCTCGCCCAGGAGGTCTGGCCGACCCAGCCCGTGCGCCTGGTCCTTCCCTACGCACCCGGCGGCCCCACGGATGTGATCGCGCGGATGATCGCGGACGCACTCTCCCAGCGCCTGCCCCAGCGTGTGGTGGTCGAGAACCGGACCGGCGCGGGGGGCAATATCGGCGCCTCGGTGGTGGCCAAGTCGCGCCCGGACGGCGCGACCCTGCTGTTCAGCAACACCGGCCACGCCGTGAACAAGTCCCTCTACGCCCGGCTGGACTACGACCCCGCGGCCGACCTCACCCCCGTCACGGTGCTGGCCGAAAGCCCGATGGTGATGCTCGTGCCGCCCGGCTCGCCGGACCGCAGCGTGGCGGATTTCGTCGCCCGGCTGCGCGCGGCCGACGGCCGCATGACCTATGCCAGCACGGGCACCGGCGGCGCGCTCCAGCTCGTCACGCTTCTCTTCCTCAAGGCGGCGGGCGTGCGGATGGAGGAGATTCCCTATCGCGGCGCGGCGCCCGCGGTGCAGGACCTGCTCGCCGGCCGGGTGGACCTCCTCTACGACGCCGGCTTCACCGCCTTCCCCCTCGCCACCTCCGGCCAGGCGCGGGCGCTCGCCGTCTCGGCCGCGCAGCGCTCCCCGGTGATGCCGGACCTGCCGACCGTGGCGGAGGCAGGCTTCCCCGCCGCCACCTTCTCCGTCTGGCAGGCCATCCTGGCGCCGGCCGGGACCCCTGCCCCGATCCTCGCCCGCATCCAGGCGGAGGTGGCCGCCGCCCTGGCGGAAGGCCCCCTGCGCAGCCGGCTCGTGGAAATGGGCGCCGAGCGCCTCCTCGCGAACACGCCGGAGGAGGCGCGGCGCTACGTGGATTCCGAAATCACCCGCTGGGCCAGCGTGCTGCGCGAGGCGGGCATACAGCCCCAATGAGGCCCAGCATGAGGCCGAGCATGAACAGGACCGCTTCCCCATGACCGAAAGCGTGGTGACCGAGAGCGCGGAGACGCAGCCGGGCAATCCGCTGCCGCTGGCCGGGATCCGGGTGATCGAGTTCTCGCACATGGTCATGGGGCCGACCTGCGGGCTCATCCTCGCGGATCTCGGCGCCGAGGTGATCAAGGTGGAGCCGCCCGGGAAGGGAGACCGCACCCGTTATCTCACCTCCTCCGGCACCGGCTTCTTCGCGGCGCTCTCGCGCAACAAGAAGTCCGTGCAGCTCGACACCGCCGACGATGCCGAGCTGGAGACGCTCAAGCGGTTGATCGACACGGCGGATGTCATCATCGAGAACTTCCGCCCGGGCGGGCTGGAGGCGCGCGGCCTGGGCTATGAGGCGCTTTCCCGGCGCAACCCGCGCCTCGTCTATCTCTCGCTCAAGGGCTTCCTCTCCGGCCCCTACGAGCATCGCACCGCGCTGGACGAGGTGGTGCAGATGATGTCGGGCCTGGCCTACATGACCGGCCCGCCCGGCCAGCCCCTGCGTGCCGGGGCGCCGGTGAACGACATGATGGGCGGCATGTTCGGCGCCATCGCCGTGCTCGCCGCGCTGCGCCAGCGCGAGGTGACGGGGCGCGGCCAGCACGTGCAATCCGCCCTCTTCGAGAACGCGGCCTTCCTGGTCTCCACCCATATGCTGCAGGAGGCGATCACCGGCACTGCGCCGCCCTCCATGGCGGCCGGGCGCCGCGCCTGGGGCGTGTATGACGTGTTCCGCTCCGCCGACGGCGTGTCGCTCTTCATCGGCGTCGTCACCGAGCGCCAGTGGGAGATCTTTACCAGCGCGCTGGGCGAGGAGGCGCTGATGGACCCGGCCTATGCCACCAACACCCTCCGCTCCGCCGCGCGGGAGACGCTGATCCCGCTGGTGCAGGGCATCGTCGGCCGGCGCGTGGCCGCGGAGCTGGAAGCCATGTGCGAGAAGGCCGGCCTGCCCTTCGCGCGCATCAACCGCCCCGGCGAGCTCTATGACGACCCGCATCTGCGCGAGAGCGGCGGGCTGTTGCCCGTCACGCTTCCGGACGGCCGCCCGACGAGCGTGCCGGCCCTGCCGATCCAGTTCGGGACCTCCCGCCTCGGTGTCCGGCTGGACCTTCCGAGGCCCGGCGAACACACGGAGGAGATCCTCTCCGCCCTGCCCCCCGCACCGGAGCGGGCGGCTGCGCCCAGCGGGGGCCCTAAGGGGGCGCCCGACACCTCGGAGCAGCCCCCCGCCGCTTTGGCCCAGAGCTGAGGAGCCCCGCATGACCGACCTTCCGACCCGCGTGGACATCCAGGAGGAAGGCCCGCGCGAGGGCTTCCAGATCGAGCCCGGCCCGATCCCCACCGCCGACAAGATCGCGCTGATCGACGCCCTCTCCGCCACCGGGCTGCGGCGCATCCAGGTGGCCTCCTTCGTCAACCCCAAGCTCGTGCCGGGCTGGGCGGATGCGGAGGCCGTGGTGGCCGGTTTCACGCCCCGGGCCGGCGTGGAATATCATGGCCTCTGGTTCAGCCCCTCCGGCCTGCAGCGCGCCCTGGCCTTCCGGGATCGGCTGACCATCTTCGGCTCCATCACCGTCAGCGCCTCCGAGGCCTTCTCGCGCCAGAACCTCAACCGCGACCATGCGGGGCAGCTGGAGGCGATGCGCAAGCATGTCGCCGCGCATCAGGCGGCCGGCGTCCCGGTGACGCGGGTCAGCGTGCAGGCCGCCTTCGGCTGCAACTTCTCGGGTGACGTGCCGGCGGCGCGCGTGGTCTCGGTCCTGGCCGAGGCCCTGGCCCTCGCCGAGGAAACGGGCTGCACGATCGAGCGCGCCTCCATCGCGGATTCCATGGGCTGGGCAACGCCCCTGCGGGTGGAGCGCGTGATCGGCGCGGTGCGGGAGCGGTGGCCGGCGCTGAAGCTCGTCCTGCACCTGCACGACACGCGCGGCCTGGGCATCGCCTGCGCGCTCTCCGGGCTGCGCATGGGCGTGTCCACCTTCGATGCCGCCGTGGCGGGCGTGGGCGGCTGCCCCTTCGCCGCCCATCCCGGCGCGGCCGGCAACATCGCAACCGAGGAGCTGGTCTTCCTCTGCGAGGAAATGGGCATCGAGACCGGCGTGAAGCTCGAACCGCTGCTGGAGGCCGCCACGCTCGCCGAACGGATCTTCGGCCGGCGCCTGCCCAGCGCCATGATCCGGGGCGGCGGGCTCGACCGCCACAGGGTGCACGCCGCCGCCTGAAGGCGGCCGGGGCAGAACAGAAGAAGACGGGAGGAACAGGGATGAACAGGCGTCAGTTCGGGGCGGGAGCCGTGGCGGCGGGGCTGGCGGGCTGGGCGGCCCCGAGGCCCGCCCGGGCGCAGCCGGAATGGCCGGCCCGGCCCATCCGGCTCATCATCCCCTACCCGCCCGCCGGCGGTACCGACGTGATCTCGCGCGAGATGGCGAACCGCATCGGCATGGGAACGGGCTGGAACATCATCCCCGAGAACCGCTCCGGCGCCGGCGGCAACATCGGCATCGACCTGGTCTCGAAGGCCCCGGCCGATGGCTACACGATCGGCATGGGGCAATGCGCGAACCTCGCCATCAACGTCACGCTCTATCCCAGCATCCCCTACCAGCCGCTGCGGGACCTCTCCTTCATCTCGCTCGTCGCCGTGCAGCCCAATGTCATCGTCGTGTCCAAGGCCTCGCCCTTCCGCACGCTGGCGGAGTTCGTGGCGGGCGCCAAGGCGAAGCCGGGCGGCCTGACCATCGGCCATTCGGGCAGCGGCACGGTCGGCCACCTGTCGAGCGAGGTCTTCAACATCCGCGCCGGGATCGAGACCGTCATCGTGCCCTATCGCGGAGCCGCCCCGGTGGTGACGGATCTTCTCGGCGGGCGGGTGGACTGCTTCCACGCCAACCCCCTCGCCGTGCGCGGGATGCTGGACACGGGGGAGCTGCGCCCCCTCGCCGTCACCTCGCCGCGCCGCATGGATCTGCTGCCCGAGGTGCCGACGGTCGCGGAATCCGGCTATCCCGGCTTCGAGGCGATGAACTGGACCGGCCTCGTCGCCCCCGCGAACACCCCGGCCGCGGTGATCGCGCGGCTGAACGAGGAGACGCAGAAGGCGCTGACGCGGCCCGAGGTGGTCGCCCGGCTGGCGGCGGAGGGCTCGGTGCCCAACCCCTCCACCCCCGAGGAGTTCCGCCGCTTCTGCGCGGCCGAGATCGAGAAATGGGGCCGGGTCGTCCGCGACGCCCGCGTGCAGGTGGAATAGCGGCCGGGGCCAGGAGTAGGGAGGATGGCCGGGGACGCGCCGCGCACGCTCTTCGACAAGGTGTGGGACACGCATGTCGTCCTGACCCGCGAGGACGGGCAGGCGCTGCTGCTCATCGACCGCCACTTCTTCCACGAGGGCTCGCACCATGCCTTCAACCAGCTGAAGGCCCGTGGCGCGGCCGTCGCCCGTCCCTCCCAGAACATCGGCGTCGCGGATCACTACGTGCCCACGCGCGGGCGCGGCGCCCCCATCGCCGATGCGGCGCTGCGCCACATGGTGGGCCAGCTCACCGAGAACGCCGCGCGGCACGGCTTGCGCCTCTTCGGCCTGGATGATCCGGGCCAGGGCATCGTGCATGTGGTCGGGCCGGAACAGGGCCTCACCCTGCCCGGCCTCACCATCGTCTGCGGCGACAGCCATACCTCCACCCATGGGGCCTTCGGCGCCATCGCCTTCGGCATCGGCGCCTCCGAGGTCGCGCATGTGCTGATGACGCAGACGCTGTGGCAGCGCCGCCCGCGCCGGATGCGCATCGCCGTGGAGGGTGCGCTCGGCCCGGGGATCGGCGCGAAGGACGTGGCGCTCTCCGTCATCGCCCGCATCGGGGCCGATGGCGCGCAGGGCCATGCGGTGGAATATGCCGGCTCGGCCGTGCGCGCCCTCTCGATGGAGGGGCGGATGACGCTGTGCAACCTCTCCATCGAATGCGGCGCGCGCTGCGGCATGGTGGCGCCGGATGCGACGACCATCGACTTCCTGCGCGGCCGCCGCTTCGCGCCCGAGCGCGCCGAATTCGCACGCGCGGCCGAAGCCTGGCTTGCCCTGCCCGGCGACCCCGACGCCACCTTCGACCGCGCCGTGACGCTGGATGCCGCCGAGATCGCGCCCATCGTCACCTGGGGCGTGAGCCCAGAGGACGCACTCCCCATCACCGCCACCCTGCCCGACCCGGCCCGCGCGCCCGACCCCGCGCGCGCCGCGCAGATCCGCGACGGGCTGGACTATATGGGCCTCCACCCGGGGCAGAAGCTCTCGGAGGTTCCGGTGGACCGAGTCTTCATCGGCTCCTGCACCAACAGCCGCATCGAGGACCTGCGCGCGGCGGCCGCCGTGCTCGCCGGCCGCAAGGCCCGCATCCCCGGCCTCGTCTCCCCCGGCTCCACCCCGGTCAAGCGGCAGGCCGAGGAGGAGGGGCTGGACCGCATCTTCCGCGAGGCGGGGCTGGAATGGGTGGAATCCGGCTGCTCCATGTGCGTCGGCATGAATGGCGACCTCGTGCCCGCCGGAGAGCGCTGCGCCTCCACCACCAACCGCAACTTCAAGGGCCGCCAGGGCAAGGGCGCGCGGACGCATCTCATGTCCCCCGCCATGGTGGCCGCGGCGGCCGTGACCGGCCGCCTGACGGATGTGCGCCCGCTGCTGGAGGGCCGCGCCTGATGCAGCCCTTCCGCGCCCTGACGGCCACCGCCTGCCCCTTGCCCCAGGCGAATGTGGACACCGACCAGCTCATCCCGGCCCGCTTCATGAGCCGCCCGCGCAGCGCGGGCTATGGCGAGTTCCTGCTGCACGACCTGCGCTTCGGTGCCGACGGCGCGCCGCGCCCGGGCTTCCCGCTGAATGATCCGGCGCGCGCGGGCAGCGCCATTCTCGTCGCCCGCCGCAACTTCGGCAGCGGCTCCTCGCGCGAGGCCGCGGCCTATGCGCTGCTGGACCACGGCATCCGCTGCGTCCTCGCGCCCAGCTTCGGCGACATCTTCAGCAGCAATGCCGTGAACAACGGCCTGCTCCCGGCGCGGCTCGAGGAGGAGGCCATCGAGGCGCTGCTCGCCTGGCTGGAGGCGGGCGGGCGGGAGGTGACGGTCGATCTCGAATCCCGCCTCGTTACAGCCGGCGACGCCCGCTGGGAATTCACCATCGACCCGGTCTGGCGCACGAAGCTGCTGAACGGCTGGACCGATCTGGACCTCACCCTCAGCCATGCGCCCCGCATCGAGGCCTTCATCGCCGAGGACCGCCACCGCCGCCCCTGGGCATGGCTCGACCGGGCGGCCGGCCAGCAGGACGCGCCGGCCGGGCCCGGCCGGTGAGCGCCTCCGCCCCGGCGCGGAGACGGACCGTGCGGCATGGTGCCGTCGCGGCCCGCCCGGAGGTGTGGTAAGCCCTTCGCGCGAGGATCATCGTCCCTCAGGGCGCGGAGAGCCGGTAAATGGTGGTGGGCCGGGGTGTACAGTCGATCGAGGTCGGCGGACGCTTGCTGCAAGCCCTGGTGGCGTTCGGACAGCCCGCCATGCTCCGCGACCTCGCCCAGGCCGCCGGGCTGGCCCCCGCCCAGGCCCATGCCTACCTCCTCAGCTTCCGCAAGCTCCAGCTGGTGGAGCAGGACGAGGTCAGCGGCCGCTACGCCCTCGGCCCCTTCGCGCTGGAAATGGGGCTGGCGCGAATGCGGAGCGCGCACCCTCTCCGCATGGCGAGTCAGGCCGGCGCGGAATTCGCCGCCGAGACGGGGCTGATGGTGACCATCGCCGTCTGGGGAACGCATGGCCCGACGATCATCCAGGTGCAGGAGTCCAACCAGGCGATCCATGTGAACCTGCGGGCCGGCTCGGTCTACACCATCACCGGCACCGCCACCGGCCAGCTCTTCGCCGCCTTCATGCCGCCCGCCCAGATCCGGCCGCTGCTGGAGGAGGAATTGCAGGGCACGGGCGGCACGAAGCGCAAGGTGGGGCGCGCCACCTCCGAGGCACGGCTGGAGCGGGACATCGCCGCCATCCGCGCGCTCGGCTACTCCACCACCGAAGGCGTCCCGGTGCCCGGCATCAACGCCATCAGCGCGCCCGTCTTCGACCATATGGGCCAGATGCAGCTCGCCATCACCGCGATCGGCAACGAGGACATGCTGGATTGCGGCCCCGACAGCCCGCAGGCGGGCGCCGTGCTGGCCCTCGCGCGGCGCCTCTCCTCCGAGCTGGGCTACCAGAACGCCGAATGGGCGAAGCCGGTCAGTGCCCCGCGCCGAGGTAGGCCGCGCGCACCTGCGGATGCTGCAGAAGCGCCGCGCCGCTCCCGGACAGGGTGACGCGCCCGGTCTCCAGCACATAGGCCTGGTCGGCGACGCCGAGCGCCAGATTGGCCATCTGCTCCACCAGAAGCACGGTGATGCCGCGCGCCCGCAAGGCGCGGATGATGCCGAAGATCTCCTTGATGACGAGCGGCGCGAGGCCAAGCGAGGGCTCGTCCAGCAGGAGGAGCCGCGGCTCGCCCATTAGCGCGCGGGCAATGGCCAGCATCTGCTGCTCCCCGCCCGAAAGCGTCACCGCCATCTGCCCCTGCCTCTCGCGCAGGCGCGGGAAGAGCGCGTATTGCGCCTCGATCGCCGCCTCCATCGCGCAGGGGGAGAGGTCGCGGGACCAGGCACCAAGCTCCAGGTTGTCGCGCACGCTCTGGTCCGGGAAGACCTGCCGCCCCTCGGGCGAGAGGGCGATGCCTGCGCCGACCCGGCGATGCGGCGGCATGGCGGTGATGTCCCGCCCCTCGAAGAGCACGCGCCCGGCGGAGAGGGGCAGCAGCCCGGCCACCGCCTTCATCAGCGTGGTCTTGCCCGCGCCATTCGCGCCGACGATGGCGACGACCTGCCCCGTCTCCACCCGGATGGAGACATCGCTGACCGCCTCGATCGGGCCGTAGCCGATGCAGGCGCCCTGCACCTCCAGCATCGGGCTCATGCCCGCACCGCCAGTTCCGGCTCGGCCGAAGCCTCCTCGGCGGCGGCGTCATCGGTGCCGAGATAGGCGGCCATGACGCGCGGATCCGCCTGCACGGCAGCCGGCGCGCCCTCGGCGATGGTCGCGCCGTAATCCAGCACGATCACATGGTCGGAAATGGCCATGACGAGATCCATGTGGTGCTCCACCAGCAGGATGGTGATGCCCTGGTCGCGGATGCGGAGGAGCAGCTTACCCAGCTCGGCCGTCTCCTGCGGATTGAGGCCCGCCGCCGGCTCGTCCAGCAGCAGCAGATAGGGCTCCGTCGCCAGGGCGCGGGCCAGCTCCACGCGGCGCTGCAGCCCATAGGGCAAGGCCCCGGCGGGCTGGTCCGCCAGGGCCGAGAGGCCGAGGAAGCGGAGGATCTCGGAGACCCGCGCTTCCGCCGCCCGCTCCTCCCGCCACGCCCGGGGCAGACCGAGAAGGGAGGAGAGGAAGCCATTCCGCATCCGCGCATGCTGGCCAAGCAGCACGTTGTCCCGCACGGAAAGGTCGCGGAACAGGCGCAGGTTCTGGAAGGTGCGGGCGATGCCGCGGTCGCAGATGGCATGCGGCGCGGCGCGGCCGAGCGGCTGGCCCTGGAAGAGGATGCGGCCCGAATCCGGGCGCACGACGCCGGAGAGCATGTTGATCAGCGTGCTCTTGCCCGCGCCATTCGGGCCGATCAGCGCGTGGATGTGCCCGAGGGTGAGACGCGCCGAGACATCGCGCGCCGGGCGCACGCCGCCATAGGCCTTGTTGAGGGCCTCCGCCTGGAGCAGCGGCGTATCGCGGGCGGCACCGGCCCGCACGGGCAGCCGGGCATCGGCGCTCGGGGCTTCGGCCCGCCGCGGCGCCTCGCCGCGCCGGGCGCGGAACAGCCCGTCCAGCACGCCGGCCAGCCCCTTGGGCATGACATAGAGCGCGAAGAGAAGCAGCGCGCCCTGGACGAAATGCTCGATCCAGGCCCAGCGCGCCACCAGCGCGCTGACCACCGTCAGCGTCACGGCCCCCAGCACCGGCCCCGCCAGCGATCCCGCGCCGCCGAAGAGCACGAGCAGCAGGATGAAGATGGAGAGATTGAAGTTGATGAAGTCGGAGTTGATGTACTGGTTCTGCTGCGCGACCAGCGCGCCCGCCAGCCCACAGGTCGCGGCCGCGATGACGAAGGCCAGCACCTTCGTGCGGTGCACCGGCACGCCCACCGCCCCAGCCGCGATCTCATCCGCCTGCAGGGAGAGGAAGGCACGGCCGTAGCGCCCGGTCAGCAGGTTCCGCAGCAACAGGTGCAGCCCGAGGCCGAGCGCGATCACCAGCCAGACCCACTGCCTCATGTCGAGCGGCTCGCCGCCCAGGGTGAGCGGCTTGATGGCATAGATCCCCATCGCGCCGCCGAAGACCTCCGCCTCCGTCACCACCTTCTCGACCACGATGCCGAAGGCCAGCGTCACCATGGCGAGGCTCGGGCCGCGCACGCGGAGGGAGGGTGCCGCGATCAGCACGCCGCACAGCGCCGCGATGGCGGTGGAGAGCACCAGCGCCGTCCAGGGCCCGAGATCCCAGGCGGAGGTGGTCAGCAGCGCGGCGCCATAGGCCCCGGCCGCGAACAGCCCGGCCTGGCCCAGCGACTTCTGGCCCGCATAGCCCAGCAGCACGTTCATGCCCGAGGCGCAGAGGAAGTAGATGCCGATGTTGAAGAGGATGCGGAGGTAGAAGTCGTTCGTCACGACCCCGGCGGCCAGGGCCGCCAGACCCGCGACCATGATGGCGAGGAGAGCATGCCGCATGCGCGTCACACCTTGTCCAGCGCGCGCCGGCCGAAGAGCCCGTTGGGGCGGATGGCCAGGACGAGGATGATGAGGAGGAAGACGGCGATCTCGCGCCACTGCGCCTGCCACAGCGCCACGCCGGATTCCAGCAGGCCGAGGGCGAAGCCGCCGAAGATGCAGCCGCGGGGATTGTCGAGCCCGCCCAGGATCGCGCCCGAGAAGGCCTTCAGCGCGATGCCCATGCCCATGAACAGCGAGGCGGAGGCGATGGGCGCGACCAGCACGCCCCCCACCCCCGCCAGCGCGGAGGAGAGCGCGAAGGCGCCGAGCATGATGGCGGTGACGTTGATGCCCATCAGCGCGGCGACATTCGGGTCATAGGCGACGGCGCGCATGGCCTTGCCCAGCCGCGTGCGGCGCATGACGAAGTCGAGCCCGGCCATCAGCAGGACCGCCACCACCAGCACCGCCACCTCCTGCGGCCGGACGCCTGCCCCGCCCAGGCGAAGCACGTCGTCGCCGAAGGGGGACGGCATGTTCACCGGTGCCGGCCCCCACACCGCGAGGCCGAGGGATTGCAGGATGATGCCGAATCCGATCGTGCTCATCACCCAGGACATGCCGGGCTTTCCGGCGAAGGGACGGATGGCGGCGAGGAAGAGCAGCAGGCCGAGGGTGCCGAGCGCCGCGCCCACGGCCAGCGCGGCCGCGGGGTAGCGGAAGCCTTCCGAGGCCGCCGGCGCGAGCGCGGCGAAGCTGCCGCCCTCCCCGCCCGAGGAAAGGGCGTAGAGCACCGTGACGCCGAGGAAGGCGCCCACGCCGATGAACTCGCCCTGGGCGAAGTTCAGCGTGCGGGTGGTGGTGAAGGTGATGCTGAAGCTTAGGGCGATCAGGGCATAGACGCCGCCGATCGCCAGCCCGCTCACCAGGGCCTGCAACGTGGTTGCCAGCACGGGCACGATCCTCCTGGCCAGTCTGCGCGTCCGGGCCCCGCCGATGCGGGGCCCGGCGGGGAATCAGCCCTTGAAGTCCTCGGGACGCAGGCCGCGCACGATGTCGTCCGAATAGGCGGCCAGCTTGCCGTCGCGCCAGCAGGTCCAGCGCTGGTCGGCCGCGCCGAGCGCGTCGTGCTCGGTCCGGCTGAAGGGCTTCTCATAGGTCTTCGCGTAGCCCTGCAGCGTCCCGCGCAGGTCCTCCAGCGCCTCCTTCACGGCCGGGCCGTCGGTCCGCCCGGCCTGCTGGATCGCGCGGGCGAGCAGCATCGTGCCGTCATAGCCATGCACAGCGAAGGAGAAGGCGGAATCCGCGTCGATCTTCGGGCGGATCCGGTCGAAAAAGCGCTGCTGGTGCGGCGTGCGGTCTTCCGACACGGTGCGGAGGAAGATCGGCTTCTCCGCCAGCTGCGGGCCGGCGGCGTTGATGAAGCTGAGATTGTCCGCGGCCCAGCTCGTCAGCACCGTGGGGAAGTAGTTGATCTTCTCCATGCTGCGCATGAGCTGCCCGATCGGGGTGCCCTGCGCCCAGACCAGCGCCGTCTCCACCCCGGCCGAGCGGAGCTTGGCGAGCTGGGAGGTCATGTCCGTGTCGTTGACGTTGAACTTCTCGTTCGCCGCCGCCGTCATCCCCTGGGCCTGCGCCACCTCCTGCAGGTCCTTCAGCCCGCCCTGGCCGTAGCCGGTGGTCTCGGTCAGGAAACCGATCCGGCCGGTGCGCGGGTTCTTCTTGGCATAGCCCATGATGGTGACGACCTGGGTGCGGTCCACGCTGCCCACGCGGAACATGTAGTTCTCCGCGCCTTCCCGCATCGGCCTGGTGATGTCGGTCGCCGAGCCGATGCAGCCCATCACGGGGATGCGCTTCTGGTTCGGGATGTGCCGCCAGGCCAGCGCGTTGCCGGAATTCGTCGGGCCGAGCACGGCGACGACGCGTTCGTTGTCGATCAGGTCGCTCATGTTCTGGATCGACTTGGGCGGCTGGGACAGGTCGTCGCGGATGACGAGGGCGAAGGGGCGGCCGAGCACGCCGCCCTCCTTGTTCAGGTCCTCGATCGCCGCCTCGATGCCCACCACCGCCGCGCGGCCGGACTGGGCGGAAGGCGAGGCCGCAAGGTCGCCGTTGAAGCCGAGCTTCACGGGCTGCGCCTGGGCAAGCGCGCGGCCCGAAAGGGCCGGCGCCGCCAGAAGCGCCGCGACGGCGCCGCGCCCGAAATCACGGCGGGTGGGCTGGTATCCGTTCATCGTTTCCTCCTCCTTCGCCTCGCGGCGCCCGCTCCTGCGGGGTGACATCAGGCCGGGGGGAGAGGATGGGCGCGGCATCGCGCGGCCCTCGTGCCCGCCTCTCTCCCGGATGATAGCCGGGTCTTTGATGCCCGATCTGCCTGAAAGGCTAAGTGCCGCCGAAGCGATATGCAATGAACAAAAAGCCCCGACTGGTTAATTTTGCTCCTTGCGAAAGCATTCGCGCAGTGGTTGCCTGACCGGCGGCACCTTCTCGAAGGGGTGACCCGCCAGTGGCCGCGTCATGGACGCCCCGCGGCAAGTGACCGCGGCAAACCCGCGGCAGGGGAAGGAACGAACGGCATGCTGCTGTCAGGACAATGCGCGCTCGTCACCGGGGCCGGCCAGGGCAATGGCGCGGCCATGGCGCTGGGCCTCGCGCAGCACGGGGCACGCGTGGCCGTGACGGATATCGACGCGGGCCTGGCGGCCGAGACCGCATCCCGCATCGCCGAGGCCGGCGGCGCCGCCACCCCCTACGCGCTGGACGTGACCGACCTCGATTCCTGCCGGGCGCTCGCCACGCGCATCGCCGCGGAGATGGGCAACCTCTCCGTGCTGGTGAACAATGCCGGCGTCTGCCCGCGCCACTCCGTGGATGACGAGGCGCTGGACCGCGCCTGGGACGCGGCGATGGACATCAACCTGCGCGGCACGATGAACGTCACGCGCGCCTTTCTCCCCGCGCTGCGCGCAACCCGCGGGCGCATCGTCAACATCGCGTCCATCGCCTCCTTCGTCTCCACCAACACCTCCGTCAGCTACCCCGTCTCCAAGGCCGGGGTACGTGCCCTCACCCAGGCGCTGGCGCAGGAGCTGGCGCCGGACGGGGTGCGGGTGAACGCCATCGCCCCCGGCACCTTCGCCACCCGGATGACCGAGGCCACGCGCCTGAATCCCGACCGCTCCGAGCGCTTCCTCGCCCGCATCCCGATGCGCCGCTACGGCGAGCCGGAGGAGCTGGTCGGCCCCGTCGTCTTCCTCGCCTCGGACATGTCCAGCTACGTCACCGGCAGCACGCTGGTGGTCGATGGCGGCTACCTCGCGGTGTAGTGCCCATGATCCTCCGCATGGGCCTCCTGGCCCGCCGAACCGACGTCTCGCCCGCCGAATTCCGCCGCTACTGGCGCGAGGTCCACGGCCCCCTCGCCGCCCGCCTGCCGGGGCTGCGGCGCTACGAGCAGAACCTCGTCACCGACCGGTCCCAGCTGGCCATCGACCACGCGCGCGGCGGCTGGGAGCTGGACGGCATCTCCCAGCTCTCCTTCGACGACCTGGCCGCGATGGACACCGCCGCCGCCTCCCCCGCCATGGCCCCCATCGGCCCGGACAACGACCGCTTCGCCGTCCTGCGCGGCGTTCTCGTCGCGCGGCCGAACCCGGTGGTCCCGGTCGCGGAGGGCCCGCTGATCAAGCGCATGTCCCTGCTCCGCCGCCGCCCCGATGTCAGCGCGGAGCGGTTCCGGGAGGAGTGGTTCGGCTTTCATGCGAAAGCGGTCGGGAAGTTTCCCGGCCTGGCCGGCTACACGCAGAACCTCGTCGTCGCGCGCCAGGCCGGTGCGGAGACGGGCTACGACGCCCTCCCCGTGGATGGCGTGGTGGAGATGTGGTTCCGCAGCGTGGAGGACCTCCAGGCCGCCTTCTCCTCCCCCGCCGCGGAGGTGTCGCAGCACCACGCCCTCGACTTCATCGCGGAGATCACGACCTTCCTGGTCGAGGTCCATCGGGTGCTGTGACGGTGGAACGCCCCCTCCTCCTTTCCCCCATCGATCTCCGCTCGCTCCGCCTGCGGAACCGGATCGTCATCTCCCCCATGTGCCAGCACGCGGCGGAGGAGGGGCGGGCGACGGACTGGCATCTCGTGCATCTCGGCAAGTTCGCGCTCGGCGGCGCGGGGCTGATCCTGACGGAAAGCACGGCCGTCTCGCCGGAGGGGCGCATCGGCACGGCGGATCTGGGCCTCTGGTGCGACAGCCATGTGGCCCCGCTGCGGCGCGTGGTGGATTTCGTGCATGCGCAGGGCTCGGCCATCGGCGTGCAGCTCGCGCATGCCGGGCGCAAGGCCGGCAGCCACCCCCTCTGGCATGGCGGCCGCGCCTTCTCGGCCGACGAACTCTCCGCGCTCGGCTGGCCACGCATCGCGCCCAGCCCCATCGCCGCCGGCCCGGGATGGAGCGTTCCGGAGGCGATGAAAGCGCCCGACATCGACCGCGTCATCGAGGACTTCGCCGCCTCGGCGCGCCGTGCCGAGGCCGCCGGCTTCGACGCGGCCGAGCTGCATTTCGGCCATGGCTATCTCATCGCCAGCTTTCTCTCGCCCCTCTCCAACCGGCGGGACGATCCCTATGGCGGCAGCCGCGAGGGGCGGATGCGCCTCGCCCTCGAAGTGGCGGCCCGGGTGCGCGCCGAATGGCCCGCCGCGAAGCCGCTCTTCTGCCGCATCTCCGCCGTGGACGGCGCCGAGGGCGGCTGGGGGATCGCGGATTCCATCGTGCTCGCCCGCGCGCTGCGGGAAGTCGGCGCCGATGTGATCGACGTCTCCTCCGGCGGGCTGACGGAGGAGACGCGGCGCATCGCCGTGCCGCGCGGCCCGGGCTTCCAGACCGGCTTCGCCGAGGCGATCCGCCGGGATGCGGGCGTCACCACTCAGGCCGTGGGCATGATCCTGGACGGCCCCCAGGCCGAGGCCATCCTGCAAGCCGGACAGGCGGATCTGGTAGCGATCGGGCGGGAGGCGCTGCGCGACCCCTACTGGCCGCGCCGCGCCGCCGAACAGCTCGGCATCGAGGATGATTACGCGGATTGGCCCGAGCGTCACGGCGCGTGGCTGGCCAAGCGCGAACAGGGAATGGGCACCGTGCTGCGCGCACGCCGCCGCGCGGTGGCGCGCCTCGCCCAGGATGAAGGGAAGGAAACGGCATGACCGACACGGTGGAATGCGACGTGCTGGTGGTCGGCTCGGGGGCCGGCGGGCTCTCCGCGGCGGTGGCGGCCGCGGCGCGCGGCCTCTCGGTGATCGTGGCGGAGAAGGAGCCCTATGTCGGCGGCACCACCGCCGTCTCGGGCGGCTTCCTCTGGGTGCCGAACAATCCCGTCTCCCGCCGCGATGGAATCGAGGACAGCGTGGAGGAAGCCCGCACCTACCTCCGGCACGAGGCGGGCAACCACTTCAACGCGGAGGCAGTGGACGCCTTCCTCGCCGCCGGGCCGGAGGCCGTGGACTTCTTCGACCGCGAGACGGCCGTGACCTTCGAGGCCGCCTCCGCCTTCTCCGACTATCACCCCACCGCACCGGGCGGCCGCTCCGGTGGGCGCTCCATCAAGGCGCAGCCCTACCGCGCCCAGGGCCTCGGCGCCGAGCTGAAGCGCCTGCGCCCACCCCTGCCGGAGCTGACCTTCGTCGGGCTCATGGTGGGCTCCGGGCCGGAGCTGAAGCACTTCTTCAACGCCACGCGCTCCCTCGCCTCGGCCGCCTATGTCGCGGGCCGCCTCACCGCCCATGCGCGGGACCTGCTGGTGAACGGGCGCGGCATGCTGCTGACCAACGGCAACGCCCTGGCGGCGCGCCTCTTCCGCAGCGCGCTCGACCGCGGCGTGCAGGTCTGGACCGACAGCCCGGCCATCCGGCTGGAGCGGGAGGACGGCGCGGTGCGCGGCGCCATCCTGCGGCGCGACGGCCAGGAGATGCGCGTGCGCACGCGCCGCGGCGTCGTGCTCGCCGCCGGCGGCTTCCCGCAGGACAAGGAGCGGCGCCGCAGCATGTTCCCGCATGACCGCGACAACGACCGCGGGAGCCCTGGCCACTTCTCCCCCGCCCCGCCCGGCAACACGGGCGACGGGCTGCGCCTGGGCGAAGGGGCCGGCGCCACGGTGGAGCAGGGCTATCCGAACGCGGCGGCCTGGGTGCCGGTCTCCCGCGTGCCGCGCAAGGATGGCGGCTGGGGCGTGTTCCCGCACTTCATCGACCGCGCGAAGCCCGGGCTCATCGCCGTGCTGCCGAACGGCAAGCGCTTCGTGAACGAGGCGAACTCGTACCACGACTTCATCCAGGCGCTCTTCGCCAGCACGGGTCCGGGCGAGGCGGCACGCGCCTTCCTCGTGGTGGACCAGCCCTTCCTGCGCCGCTTCGGGCTGGGCTTCGTGAAGCCCTTCCCCGTGCCGGTGGGCCCGAACATCCGCTCCGGCTACCTCAAGACCGGCCGCACGGTCGCCGAGCTGGCGCGGAATGCCGGCATCGATCCGGCAGGGCTGGAGCAGACGGTGGCCGCATGGAACCGCGACATGGAAGCGGGCGAGGACCGCGCCTTCGGCAAGGGCTCCACCGCCTATAACCGCTTCAACGGCGATCCCGAGTTCCAGCCCAACCCCTGCCTCGCGCCGATTGCGAAGGGTCCCTTCTACGCGGTGGAGGTGGTGGTAGGCGATCTCGGCACCTTCGCCGGGCTGCGCTCCAACGGAAACGCGCAGGTGCTCGACGCCGAGGGCCAGCCCATTCCGGGCCTCTATGCCGCTGGCAACGACATGGCGAGCATCATGGGCGGCAACTATCCCGGCGGCGGCATCACCCTCGGCCCCGCCCTCACCTTCGGCTACATCGCCGCGCGGCACATGGCGGGCGAAGCCGCTTCGCCCGCCACGGCGCGCAACGCCGCCGAGCCGATCGGCGCCTAGTTATGAGGCCCGGCGGGGCTTCCCCCGCCGGGCCTGCCGGTCTTACGCCACCCAGACGTCGGCGGCGCTGAGGCTCGTACCCTGGGCGAGGGAGCCGATGCGGATGGCATTCGCCCCGCCCGCCCCGTCCGCGTCGTAGAACAGCGCGCCGCTGCCCTGGTCGTACAGGACGTGCTGCCCGGCCGTGCCCGCGCTCGTACCAAGGCCGAAGGCCTCCGCCGCCAGCGGCCCCGCCGAACCCAGCGCCGCGAACACCGCACCGTCCAGCTCGATCCGGTCCTCCCCCTCGGCGAAGTCCAGGATCCGGCTCTCATTCCCGGCCCCCAGCGCATCGAAGCGGAAACGGTCCGCCCCCTCCCCGCCGCTCAGCCGGTTC
>NZ_FQZF01000030.1 GCF_900141905.1 Muricoccus roseus
TCCCCCGCATCATCAACCCCGCGGTTGCCCTGCGGAGGTGAATCATGTTCCTCAAATCGCGTCGAGGGCCGACTTCTTCAGCAACCTGCTAAAGGGGGTTGTCCTCGGGCGTGGCAGCCGCCGCGGCTGCCTCCGCCTCGGGGACCGTCTGCGGCGCCGGGCGCGTCACGCGGCGATAGGCGGCCCGCCGCGCGCCGGGCACGTCCAGCCCATAGGGATCCGGATGCAGCAGGACGCGCCCGGCCGGGTCCGGCCAGGCAGTCAGATAGGCGAGCGAGACCTGCACCTCCTGCGCCGGCACGAGTTCCAGCGTGCGCCCAGTGGCCAGCCGGGCCTGCACCGCCGCGGGGGTCTGGTCCAGCATCCAGGCCGTCAGCTCCCGGATTCGCTCCACACGCACGCAGCCATGCGAAATGGCCCGCGCCTGGCGGGCGAAGGCCGCGGGGCTATTCGTGCCATGCAGGAAGATGCCGTCGGAATCGTACAGCCCGATCCGGATCGGCCCCAGCGGGTTGGTCGGTCCCGGGGGCTGGATCAGCCGCCCGTTCACCACGCGAAAGCCGGTGATCCCGGTGGCCCGCACCTCCGGCTCGATGCTCGCAGGCACGTACCACGGAGGATTGCAGCGGGCCGAGGTGACGAAGGTGGCGAGCTGCGGCGTGGCCGTCCGCCGCGCCCCGACGATGACGCGCGACCGCATCACCTCCCGCCCGCTGTCATAGGCGATCAGCTCGGCGGCCGCGATGTTTACCAGGATCAGCCGCCCCGCCGAGAGGTCCACCGCCAGGTCGCCCAGCCGCTCCAGCGTGCGGTCGATGGCCACCCGCCCGGTCCGGTTCGCCGCCGGCAGCGCCAGCCGCGCGCGGCGCAGATGCTCGCGCATGTCGATGACCGGAGCCGCGACCATGCCCTGGGCGGAAGCCCTTCCCGGGCGAAGCAGGCCGAACGGGGCGGAGGCGAGGAGGAGGGCACGCGTCAGGGAACGGCGGGTCGGGTGCATGGTCGAGCCAAATGGAGAGGCGTTCATGTTAACAGATGACGATGAATGAACCGCTAGGTGCCGGCCCGGTTCCATGCCATCGCGGCCGAGCAAAATCCTGCGATCCCGCCCGTTTCCGGGCCCCCTGTCGCTAGGCCACCCCTTCCGGCATCATCGTCGCCCGGTTCCGCCCCGCCGCCTTCGATTGGTAGAGCGCCTTGTCCGCCGCATCCACGAGCCGGATGGGGGAGGTGTCCGCCTCCGGCACCGCCAGGGCGCCTCCGACGCTGATCGTGACATGCCCGGCCACCCGCGAGGCCAGATGCGGCACCCGCAGCCGCTCAATGCTCCGGCACAGGCCCGTTCCCAGCTCCTCCGTCCGCCCGGGCGTGGCATCGGCGAGCACCATGACGAACTCCTCGCCGCCGAAGCGCGCCGCGAGGTCGGAGGATTGGCGGCAATGCGCCTGGATAGCCTCCGCCACCGTCTTCAGCACCTCGTCCCCGGCCAGGTGGCCGTAATGGTCGTTGTAGCGCTTGAACTCGTCCACATCGATCATCATCACCGCAATCGGGCTACCCTCCCGCGCCGCCCGCGCCCATTCCGCGGCCAGGTACTCGTCGAAATAGCGGCGGTTGCTGAGGCCGGTGAGCCCGTCCACCTTCGTCAGCCGCTGCAGCTCGAGATTCGCCGCCATCAGGTGCCGCTGGCTCTCGCGCAGCGCGGCATAGGCCTCGTCGCGCTGCAGCTGGTTCAGATAGGCGCGGGAATGGTAGCGGACGCGGGCGATCAGCTCGAGCCGGTCGGGCAGCTTCACCAGGTAGTCGTTGGCGCCCACGGCGAAGGCCTCGCTCTTCACCGCCGCCTCCTCCTTGGTGGAGAGCACGATCACCGGGATGTCCCGCGTCGCCGGGGACTGGCGGTACTGCCGCACCAGGTCCAGCCCGTTCACGCCCGGCATGACAAGGTCCTGCAGGATCACCGTCGGCCGCACCTCCGCCGCCACCTTCAGCGCGGTGTTCGGATCGGAGCAGTAGTGGAACCCGATGCTCGGCTGGCTCGCCAGGATGCGGCGCAGCGCCTCGCCGATCATCAGCTGGTCGTCCACCAGCAGCACCATGATCGCATCCTCGTCCGGCGGGCGGGGGCCCATCGCGCCGTGCTGGAAATCGGTGTTCATCGCATCGGTTCCTTCCCGGCCTGGCGGGCCATGGCGGTCATCAATCCTGCGGCGATGTGGGGCAGGGGGAGGATCTCGGCGGCCGCGCCGATCTCGGCCGCCGCCTTCGGCATGCCGTAGACGGCGCTGGTCGCCCGATCCTGGGCGATGGTGTGCCAGCCCCTGCCGCGCATGGCCTTCAACCCTTGCGCCCCGTCGCGCCCCATGCCGGTGAGCAGCACGCCCACCGCATCGCCCTTCCAGCGTTCGGCGACGCTATGGAAGAACACGTCCACCGAGGGGCGGTAGACATAGTCTCGCGGCTCGGCCGCATAGCCGAGCTGCGCCGCCGCCTTCAGCAGCAGATGGTCCTCGCTCCCGGCCAGCAGCACCGTGCCGGGCCGCAGCGCGTCACCCTCCCGCGCCAGCCGCACGGGCATAGGCGCCTGCTCGGCCAGCCAGGCCGCCATCCCCTCCGCGAAGCGCTCGTCCACATGCTGGATCACCACGACGGGCGCCGGAAAATCCGCGGGCAGGCCGCGCAGCAGCGTCGCCAGCGCCGCCGGCCCACCCGCCGAGGCGCCGATCGCCACCAGGGGCTGCCGCAGCCCCGGCGCCGCCCCGGCCGGCCGCAGCGCCGCCGCGGCCCCGCCCGGCTCCCGCACCAGGCGCCCGATCGCCGTGATCTTGCGCAGGAGCGGCGCCGCCCCCTCGCGCGGGTCGCCCAGGCCGAGATGCGGCGTGTCCACCGCATCGAGCGCGCCATGTCCCATCGCCTCGAACACGCGGGAGACATTGGCATCCACGCTCGCCGTCACCAGCAGGATGGCGCAGGGCGTCTCGGCCATGATCCGCCGCGTGGCCTCCACCCCGTCCATGCCTGGCATGACCAGGTCCATCAGCACCAGGTCCGGCAGGTCGGTCCGGCAGAGCGCCACCGCCTCCGCCCCGCCCGGCGCAGTCCATGCCACGCGGTGCTCGGGCGCCAGAGCCAGCACCCGGCGCAACACCTCCGCCGCCATGGGCATGTCGTTGACGATCCCTATCCGCAAGGTGGCATCCCCGCTTCGCGCCCCGCTCATGGCGGCCGATCCGCCATCACGGCTGGGCCTCGCCGATCAGTTCGGCCACAGCCTGAACGAGGGTCTCGTCGTGAAAGCTTCCCTTGGTCAGATAGTAGTCGGCCCCCGCCTCCAGCCCGCGGCGCCGGTCTTCCTCGCGGTCCTTGTAGGAGACGATCATCACCGGCAGGTCGCGCAGCCGGGGGTCGCGGCGGATCATCGTGACCAGCTCCATCCCGTCCATCCGCGGCATGTCCACATCGGTCACGACCAGGTCGAACCCGCCGGAACGGGCGGCGTTCCAACCATCCATCCCGTCCACCGCCACCTCCACCTCGTAGCCGCGCTGGGTCAGTAGCTTTCGCTCCAGCTCGCGGATGGTCAGCGAATCATCCACCACCAGCACGCGCCGGCGCGGCCGCCCCGCCGCCGGGCCGGCGGCGGCAACCCGGCCCAGCCGCCCGGCCGCGACAAGCTTCTCCACGCCCCGGATGAGATCCTCCACGTCGAGGATCAGCACCGGCGCGCCATCCTCCATCACCGCCGCCGCCGCCACCCCCGGGATCTTGCCCAGCCGCGCATCCAGCGGCCGCACCACCAGCTCCCGCCGGGCGAGCAGGCGGTCCACCGCCAGCCCGTAGCTGCTCCGCTGGTCGCCGATGACGACGACCGACACCTCCTCCCCGCCCAGCGCGGCCTCCGCCCCGCCGAGGAGCTGCCGCGAGTCGACCAGCCCCACCCGCCGGCCGTCGAGGTCGAAATGCTGCTGCCCCTCCAGAACCTCGATGGCGGCGCGCGGCAGCTTCATCGCCCGCTCGATCCCTGCCAGCGGCAGCGCATAGGGCTCGCCTCCGATCTCCACCATCAGGGTGCGGATCACCGACAGGGTGAGCGGCAGCTCGAAGCGGAAGCGCGTGCCCTGCCCCGCCGCGGTGGCCACGCGGACATTCCCCCGCACCTGCCGCGCTGCCGCCTGCACCGCATCCAGCCCCACCCCGCGCCCGGAGATCTCGGTCACCTCCGCCTTCATGCTGAAGCCGGGCAGGAAGAGGAATTCCAGAAGCTCCGCCTCGCTCAGCTGCACCACCGTCTCCGCGGGGGCCAGCCCCCGCGCCCGGACCGCCGCCCGCAGCGCCTCCAGGTCGATCCCCCGGCCGTCATCGGCGACGACGATCTGCAGCATCCCGGCATGGTGGCGGGCCTCCAGGCGGATCACCCCCTCCTCCGGCTTGGCCGCCGCCCGCCGCTCCTCCGGCGTCTCGATCCCATGGTCGATGGCGTTGCGCAGAAGATGCCCGAGCGGCGCATCCAGCCGCTCCAGGATGTCCCGGTCCACCGGCGTTCCACCGCCCAGGATCTCCAGCCGCACCTGCTTGCCCAGCTCGCGCCCGAGGTCCCGCACGCTGCGCGCATAGCGCCGCACGCCATCCTCGAAGGGCCGCATCCGGCTGGCCAGCGCCTCGTCATACAGGCGGTGGGCGATCTGCAGCGCGCGGCGGTCGATCTCCTCGAATTCGGCCAGCCGCTCCGCCAGGCTCTCCTGGCAGGCCACCAGCCGCCCCCGCGCCGCTGCCAGGGCGGGCTGCACCGGCCCGGCCTCCTCCGGCGGCATCGCCTCGCGCAGCGCGTCGAAGGCACGGGCGGCGTCGAAATGCAGCCGGCGGAGCCGCATCAGCCGGTCGTTGAACGGCCGGAGCCGGCGCGCCTCCATCAGCGCCTCGCCCGCCAGCCCCAACAGCCGGCTGAGGCTCTCGGCCGTGATCCGCAGCATCCGCTCGGTGCCGTCGGTGCCCTCGGGCGCCGCGGGGCGCGTGGCGGCGGCAGGGGCGGGGGCGGCGCTCTCCTCCGGCGCAGGGGGAGCAGCGATGGGGGGAGGAGCCCCGGCAGGGGTTTCCCCCGCCACGCCCAGCGCGGCGAGCAGCGCATCCACCTCGGCCCGCGCCGACCTCCCGGCCGCCTCCGGGCTCTCGGTCGCGCGCGCCATCGTGCCCAGCAGGTCGACGCCGCGCAGCAGCAGGTCGATCTGCCCGCGCCGCAGCACCACCTTCCCGCGCTGGGCGGCGACGAAGAGGTCCTCCATCGCATGGGTGAGATCGACTGCCGGCGTCAGCTCGATGATCCGCGCCGCGCCCTTCAGCGAATGCGCGGCCCGCATGCAGGCCTCCAGCGGCGCCGCCGCCGAGGGGTCGCGCTCCAGCTCCAGCAGCCCCGCCGTCAGCGCCTGGCCATGCGTCTCCGCCTCCAGCCGGAACAGGTCCAGCAGCGAGAACTGGCTGTAATCCTCCCCGCCCCCGCTCATGCGATCCGCCGGTTCAGGCTGGCGAGCAGGAGCTCCCCATCGAGAAGCCCGACGCTCCGCCCCTCCCAGGACAGGACATGGCGCACATGGCTGGAGGCGGCCCGGGAAACCGTGTCGGGCGGCGGGGACAGCGCATCGGGCGCGTAGCGGTGCATCCCGTGCACCTCGTCCGCCGGAAAGACGAAGCGGCCCGCCTCGGGCCCGATCACCAGCAGGCGCCGCGTGCCCGTGCCGCCGCCCTGGGCCAGTGCCTCCAACCCCAGCAGCACCGAGAGGGAGACGCAGATCAGCAACGCGCCATGAATGTTCGTCACCCCGAGCACGACGCCGTCTCGCCGATGCGGCAGCGAATGCACCGGCCGCATCTCGGCCACCTCCTGCAGCATCCCCGTTGGCAGGGCCAGCCATTCAGCGCCGATGCGGAAGATCATCGCGGAACGCGCGGCCCTCGCCGCCTCCCGCCTGGCGAAGTCGAGCGAAAGACCGGACAGCGCGCTGCCCCGCGCGACATGCCCGGTCCACTCGGCCAGATACCCCTCGGGCGGCGGCCGGTCGAGCAGCGCCGCCGCGGCGCGGCCATGAGTGGGACAGTTGCGGCAATGCACATGCGCGCGCAACTCGGGGCAGGAGGCGTCCCCCGCGACTCCCACCCGCCCCCAGCAGGGATCGATCCCCGGATTCATCCCGGGCCCCATGCTCAGCCGGCGCTCCGCCGAGCGGCCCGGGCCATCCGGTCACGCAGCATCTGCGCCCCCGCATCGTCGCCGCCCTGTTCGAGCAGCAGGGCGAGATGCGCCAGCGCCTCCCCATGCTGCGGATCGAGGTAGAGCGCCTTGCGGTACTGCGCCACTGCCTCCGCCCGCCGCCCCTCGGCGTCGCGCAACAGGCCGAGCAGGTGGAAGGCATCGGCCGAGGGACCGCCCTCCCGGATGGCCGCCTCGCATTGCCGCACCGCCTCCGCCAGATGGCCGGCATCCGCCAGGCGCTGCGCCTCCGCGAGACCCGCGCGCGGGGCGGGAGCCGGCCTGGGTATCGTCGCGGGAAGCACTGGCAGGGGAGACACCGCCACGGGCGGCGCCGGGCGGAAGGCACGCAGCGCCGGGGCCTGCTGCGGCATGGGTGGCAGCGACGGGATCGGCCGCAGGCGGCGCGGTGCGGCCTCCACCGGGCTGGCAACGGCCTGGAGGGATGTCCCGGGCGCCTTGCGGAAGGCGAAGGCCATGGGCAGCTTCAGCCAGACGAAGTCTCTTCGCGAGGGAAGCGCCGTCTCGGACGGGCCGAGGAACAGGAACCCCTCGGGCGCCAGCAGGCCGTGCAGCACCCGCAGCGCCGCCTCCTGCGTCGGGCGGTCGAAATAGATGAGCAGGTTGCGGCAGAAGATCACGTCATGCCCGCCGCCGCCGGGCAGGAAGCCCGGCTCCAGCAGGTTCCCCCGCAGGAAGCGCACGGGCCTCCGCACGGCCTCGGAGGGGCGGAACCCGCCCTCCGCCGCCTCGAAATGCCGCTCACGGAACCCGGTCTCCGCGCCGCGGAAGGCGTGGCGGCCATAGATGGCATGCTGCGCCCGCGCGATGGAGCGCGCGCTGACATCCACCGCATCGATCGTGAAGCGGTCCAGCGGCACCCCGGCATCCAGCAGCGCCATGCTGATGGAATAGGGTTCCTCGCCCGTCGAGCAGGGCAGGCTCATCAGCCGGGTGCGCCGCCCGGAAGCGCTCCGCTCCCGCACCAGCCGGGCCATCACCTCGAAAGCGCCGGGGTCGCGGAAGAACCAGGTCTCCGGCACCACCACCGCCTCGACCAGCGCCTGCAGCTCCGCCGGGGATTGGCGCAGCAATGCGCCATAGGCCTCGACATCCTGCAGGTCGCAGGCTTCCTGCCGCGCCCGCACCGCGCGGCCGACGCCGGAGCCGCCGAGCGACGCGGCATCCAGCCCGATCCGTTCCTTCAGCAGGGCCTCGATGGCGGCGAGCATCAACCGGCCTCCGCCGCCTGCTGGAAGAGCAGGTCCTTAACCTCCGCCGACAGCAGGGCCCGCGGGTCGATCCACTGGATCATCCCATCCGGGTCGGGCCGCACGGGCCCGAGAAGGGGAGCCTCGCCGCCGCCCACGCCAGGGTCCACGAAATCACCAGGCTCGCAGCGCAGTGTCTCCGTCGCATGCTCCAGGATCAGCCCGAGCCAGCGCGGCGTCCCGTCCGGCGTCCCATCGCGCAGAAGGACGATGCGCGTGCTGAGGCGCGAGGCGGCCGGCCGCCCCTGGGCCAGCGCGCTGAGGTCGATGACCGGTACCGGGGCCCCCCGATGGTCGATAAGGCCCGCGACCCCGCGGGGCGCCCCGGGCAGCGCCTTGATGCGGACCATCGGCAGCACCTCGCCGATCCGGCCAGCCTCGATCGCGTAACGGTCCTCCCCCAGCCGGAACAGAAGGAACAGCATGCGCGCGCCGTCAGGACTGCAGCCGGAAGCGGGAGATGCTGCCCCGCAGGCCACCGGCCACCTGGTTCAGCTCGTCGATCGCCTGGCTGGACTGCTGCAGCGATTCCACCGTCTGCGTCACCGCCTCCCCGAGCTGGGAGAGCGCGTCGCTGATCTGCCCGGCCCCGACCGCCTGCGCCTGCATGCCCTCGCTCACATTCTCGAAGCGCGGCGCGAGGCCCTGCACCTGCTCGATGACGTTCGAAAGCTGCCCGCCCACGGCCTGCGCCTCCAGCACGCCGCGGCGCACCTCCTCGGAGAACTTGTCCATCCCCATCACGCCGGCCGAGACCGCGGACTGGATGTCCTTCACCATCTGCTCGATATCCGTGGTCGCGACCGCCGTCTGGTCCGCCAGGCGCCGGATCTCGGTCGCCACCACGCCGAAGCCCCGGCCATATTCCCCCGCCTTCTCCGCCTCGATCGCGGCATTCAGCGAGAGCAGGTTGGTCTGGTCCGCCACCTTCGTGATGGTGGTCACCACCTGGTTGATGTTGCCCGCCTTCTCGTTCAGCACGCCCAGCTTCGCGTTGATCGAACCGGCCGCCGCGGCGACCTGGCCGAGGATCTCCTCCATCCGCGCCAGCCCCGCCCGGCCCTCCCCGGCCATGGAGGCGGCGTGGTCGGACACGGCCGCCACATCCTCCATCGTCCGCACCAGCTCCTTGGAGGTGGCCGAGATCTCGCGCGAGGTCGCGCCAATCTCGCTCGTCGTGGCCGCGATCTCATTCGCCGTCGCCTGCTGCTGGCGCGAGGTCGCGGCGGTTTCGGTGATGGAGGTGCTGACCTGGATGCTGGAGCGCTGAACCTGCCCGATCAGCGCGGTGAGGTCGTCGATCATGCGGTTGAAGGCGCGCGCGAGCACGCCGAACTCGTCCCGCCGGGTGATCACGACGCGGCGGCTGAAGTCGCCCTCCCGCATCAGCTCCGCCGCCTCGACCAGCCGCCCTAAAGGCAGGGTGATGGCGCGCAGAAGGAAATAGCCGCAAATGGCCGCCAGCAGCACGGCCACCGCGAGGGTCAGCGACATGCCGAGCTGCGCCGCATCGCTTGAGGCGACGATCTGCCGGGTGGCCTTGTCCGCCTCGGTTTTGTTGACCTCCATGAGTGCCACGAGGGCGGCCTGGAAGTTCCGGTTCGCCGGTAACAGCCGGCCGGTCAGAGCCGCGCGAGCCTCGTCGTCGCGATCCTCCCGGCTGAAACGCAGCACCTCGGCCTCGGCCGCCACGAAGGCCGGCTCCTGCGCCTTCAGCGCGGCCAGCTGCTCCCGATCGGACTGATCCGCATGGAGGCCCTCGTAGAGCCTGGAAAGCGTCTCGATGGAGGCGCGGTTCGCCTGCATCCGGGCCTCCAGCTCCTGGCGCTCGGCCTGGCCGTCGAGCAGCACATGCCCCTCGATCATCGCGAAGCGCTGCGCCCAGGCCAGGGTCAGCTGGGAGCTGACATACAGGCCGGGGGTGGTCTCGCGCTCCACCAGCTCGGCCTCGCGCTCGATCTCGGCCAGGCGGAGATAGCCGATCGCCCCCATCGCCATCATCAGGGCGATCACCACCACGAAGCTGAGGGTGATCAGCCAGCGCACCGGGAGGTGGCCGGCGGCGCCGCGCGCCCCGGCCCGTCCCTGGCCCTCCGCTTGCCGCCGCGGCTCCGCGCCCTCCGGCGCCCCGCCCGCCGGAAGGCTGGAGCCCCCGAACCCGCCTGATCTGGACCGGTCCATCCGCCCACAACCCCGAATTGATGCTAAGCCCCGGGCAATCAATCAGGGATAGCAGCTCGATGCAAACCGCGGGCAGCCAGCCCCCGGTCGTCTCAGGGGCTGAGATAGAGCGAACGCAGGCCCAGCCGCCGGATGGTGTTGCGGGTCAGCGCCTCGATCTCCCGCCGGTCGGTCGTCTCGGGATGGACCGACAGCCAGGCGGCGACGAGGCGCTGCCAGAAGGTGGAGAGGTCGTGCAGCCGGTCACGCAGCCGGTCCTGCTCGGCGACGAGTTCCTGGATGTCCCCAAGGGCCCCGCCCCGCCGCAACACGGCCTCGGCCTGCCTTTGAAGCAGCTCGGCGGCCAGGCGGGGCCGGGCCAGGATCGGCTCGATGCCGACGAGCGCATGGGTCAGCAGGTCGCTCGCCCAGCGCCGGTCCGCCGCCAGGCTCCGCCGCGTCTGCCCGACGATCCGCTCCATGGAGGCATAGCCGGGCTGGCTGGCCACGGCCGCCAGCACCCGCGCATGCGCGTTGGTCAGGCGCTGCAAGCGCCGGGCGACCGGCGCGATCCACTCCATCGAGAGGCCATCGACCGTCACGCAATGCACCAGCGCGCGCTCGAACATGTCCCGCCCGGGCTGCACGCGCCGGATGGCGTCGGACAGCGCGCGGCCCTCCTCCCCGGTCTGGCGGGCCAGCGCCTCCATCAGCGAGGTAGTGGCGGCATAGAGGTGATGATCCGCCGGCATCACGGCCTCCGCGTCCCGCAGCAGCAGCGGCACGGGGTCGCCGGGCGTCACCACCTCCACGAAGCGCAGCGCCGCCGGCACCAGCCGCAGCAGGCGGAAGTCTCGGCCGCCCGGCGCCAGTTCCAGCATCCGGTGCGCCGCTTCGAAGGGCACGACCAGGCGCAGGTGCTCGAAGCGCCGCACGACGCACATCTCGCCCGAGGCATCGCGCTCGAAGGCGAGCTTGCCGCCGAGGATCCACGGGGCGGTGAAGTCGAAATGCGCGGGCGGCCAGGCCTCCCCCTCCGTCTGGCCCGGAAAGCTCACCGGGTCGAAGCTGCGCGGATCGGGCAAGGGGCGGGGCGAGTCGCGGGGCGAGTCGCGGGGCAAGGGGCCGGCCGGGGTTCCGGGCCTCCCGCCCGGCGGCGCGGCGGGAGAGGAGCCCTTCCGGGAGGCGGGTTTCGTCGCGGGCACGCCCGCAATCTGGGCGCCAATCCTTAACGGCTCATGGAACGGTGCGCGCCCGTTCCGCCCGCGGAATTCACGCCAGGCCTATGCCCCGCGCCCGCAACGCGCGAGAATAGGGAGGACAGCCCAATGTGACAGTTCGATGTCAGCGAACTTGCGATCACGCTCCGCCGCCCCGGCTGGAAACGCCGCTTCCAGGCCGGCGTTCGATGCGACCATGACGAGCCCGACAGAGCCCCGCCCCACGGAGCTGGAAATCAAGTTCCACCTTCCGGAGGGCGCCGAAGCGGCGCTCGGCGCCCACCCAGCCCTGAAGCCCGGCCGCGGCAAGGCCCCCCCTCCGAGGGAGGAGGTGACGACCTATTTCGACACGCCGGACCATGCCCTCGCACGGGCCGGCGCCAGCCTGCGCGTGCGCCGCAGCGGGGGCCGGCACGTGCAGACGCTCAAGCTGCGCGGCGGCGACACGCCCTTCGGGCGCGGGGAATGGGAATGGCCCGTCCCGGATAGCCGCCCCGACCTCTCCCGCCTCGCCGAGACCCCTTTCGCGAAGCTTGCGGAAGAGCAGGAGGCGCTGGCGCCGCTCTTCACCGCGGAGGTCACGCGCGCCGTCCGCCTCCTCCGGCGCGGCGACTCCCTGATCGAGATGACGATCGACCGCGGCCGCCTCCGGGCCGGCGAGGCGCAGGAGCCGATCGGCGAGATGGAGCTGGAGCTGAAGGAGGGCCGGCCCGCCTCGCTCTACCGGCTGGCGGAATCCCTGCTGACCGACCTGCCGCTGCGCCTCGGGACAGAAGCCAAGTCGGATCGCGGCTGGTGGCTGCTGACCGGCCAGCCGCGCAAGGCGCCCAAGCTCGCCGCGCCCGACTTCCCGCCCGACGTCAGCGCCGCCGAGGCATTCCGCCGCATGGCCGGCGCCACCCTCGCCACCCTTCTCGCCAACCAGCCCGCCGCGGCCTCCGGGGCCATGGAGGGCGTGCACCAGATGCGCGTCTCCATTCGCCGGCTGCGGGCGGGGCTGTCCCTCTTCCGCCCCTGCCTGCTGGAGGAGAAGGAAGCCCTCTTCACGGAATCCCTCCGCGGGCTCGGGCGCATGCTCGGCGAAGCGCGGGACTGGGACGTGTTCTGCGAGGAAACCCTGCCGCGCCTGGCCGGGGACGGCGTGCCCGCCCCCCTGCTGGACGCGCTGCGCGGCCCGGCCGGGGCCGAAAGGCGGGCCGCGCATGAGCGGCTCGCCGCCGAATTCGACGGCACCGGCCTGACCCGGCTCGTCCTCGGCCTCGCCGCCTGGGTCGAGGATCCCGCCGCCCTGTCCGGCCGGGAGGATGGGGGCGCCATGGCGGAGCCCCTGGCCGACCTGGCGCCGGAGCTGGAGGAGCGGCTGGACCGGCGCGTGCGGCGCCGCGGCCGCCGGATCCGCCATCGCTCGGACGAGGAGCTGCACGACCTCCGCAAGGCGCTGAAGAAGCTTCGCTACGCCGTCGAGTTCCTGGCCCCCCTGCACCGGAAGAAGCGGGTGGAAGCGTATCTCGACCGTTGCAAGGACCTGCAGGAGCAGCTTGGCGCTCTCAATGACGCCGCCATGGCGGTGCGCCTGACGGAACACCTCGCCGGCTCCGGCGCGGATCTCGACCCGTCGCTGGAGGCGGTGAAGGCCTGGGCCGGGGAGCGTCGGGGCGCGGCGCTGGAGAAGCTTCCCAAGGCCTGGCGCCGCTTCAAGGACGGCTCACTGCCGCGCCTGAAAGCCGACTGAAGCCGGGCCTTCCCCCCTTTCCCGCCCTGGGAACCGGGCGCGGGCGTCCCGGGGGCAGCCCTGGAACCGGCATGATCCCCATGCGATGTTGCCCCCGGCGCTCTGCCCGGGGCTCCATCCGAGGAGAGACATGGCTGCCCAGACCCCCGCCGCGACCGAGGAGACAGGCCGCCTTCCCCTGACGATCCAGGTCTCCCGCGACCTCCAGGCGCGGATCGGGCGCGGAGAGCTGCGGCCCGGCGACCGCCTGCCGACCGAGCGGGAGCTGATGGCCCGATACGGGGTCAGCCGCACCGTGGTGCGGGAGGCGATTTCCTCCCTCCGCGCCGGCGGGCAGATCGAGACGCAGCAGGGCCGCGGCGCCTTCGTGCTCTCCCCCGCGCCGCCCCCGCCCCGGCTGGATGCCTCCGAGATCGGGCCGCTCGAGGATGTGGTGAAGCTCGTGGAGATCCGGATCGCGCTGGAATCCGAGGCGGCGTCGCTGGCCGCCCAGCGCCACAGCGCCGCGCAGTTGGCGGAGCTGGATGCCATCTCCGCGGCCTTCGCCGAGGCGTTGGAGGAACCCGACCGCTCCGCCGCGCATGACCAGGACTTCCATCTCTGCGTCGCGCGGATGTCGGGCAACCTCTACTTCGCCGAGCTGCTCTCCGGCCTCTCGCCTAACCTGCTGCCCCGGGCGCGGGTGGACCTGCACCGGGGCGATGCGCGGGCGAAGGCCGACTATCTCCGGCGCCTGCTGCAGGAACATGCCCAGATCCGCGACGCGATCGCCCGCGCGGATGCCGATGAGGCGCGGGCCGCCATGCGGCTGCACCTCTCGAACAGCCGGGAGCGCCTGCGCCGGGCGCTGGAGGCCGCGCGGGGGCCCCATTGAGGCCGGCCTTCACCACTTGTCTGACAAGTTAGCCGCTTGTATGACCTCCCCTCCGGAGGAGCCAAGCCCATGCCCCAGTCCTTTACGCCCGAACAACTCAAGGCCGTCCTGCCGACCGGCCTTCTCTCCTTCCCGCTCACCGATTTCCACGCCAATGGCGACCTGAACCTGGAGGGCTACCGCGCCCGCCTGGAGTGGCTGGCGCCCTATGGCACCGCAACCCTCTTCGCGGCCGGCGGCACGGGCGAGTTCTTCTCCCTCACCCCGCGTGAGTTCTCCGATGTCGCCCGCGTGGCGGTGCAGACCTGCGAGGGGCAGACGCCCATCGTCGTCGGCGCCGGCCATGGAACGCGCATCGCGATCGAATACGCGCAGGAGGCGGAGAAGCAGGGCGCGGCCGGCATCCTGCTGATGCCGCCCTACCTCACCGAGACCTCCCAGGCCGGGCTGCGCGCGCATATCGCGGCGGTGTGCCGTTCCACGAAGCTCGGCGTCATCGTCTACAACCGCGCCAATTGCCGGCTGGCGCCGGACACCCTGGCCGCAGTGGCCGAGGAATGCCCGAACCTCATCGGCTTCAAGGACGGCGTCGGCGACATCGAGGCGATGGTCGCGGTGTACAACCGCATGGGCGACCGGCTGACCTATCTCGGCGGCCTGCCGACCGCGGAGGTCTATGCCCAGGCCTATCTCGCCATGGGCGTGCCCACCTACTCCTCCGCCGTCTTCAACTTCATCCCCAAGACCGCGAAGCAGTTCTACGACGCCGTCGTCAACAAGGATCGAGCGACGGTCGACCGCCTGCTGCGCGACTTCTTCTTCCCCTATCTCGCCATCCGCAACCGCCAGCCGGGCTATGCGGTCAGCATCGTCAAGGCGGGCGCCACCCTCGTCGGCCATTCCGCCGGCCCGGTGCGCTCGCCCCTGAGCGACCTGAACCAGGCCGAGCTCGACGCCCTGCGCCCGCTGATCGAGCAGCTCGGCCCGCAATAGCGGCCGAACCCCGCCAGTGCCGGGGCCTGCCCCGGCGCTGGTGGCGTGATCCCGGCCGCGGCCCTGCGCTGGATCAAGGCCACGCCGGCCGGGCCGCGCCATCCTCCCGCACCGGGAGGAGAAGCCGCCATGCAGGACCGTATCGCCGCCGAGATCATCCGCGACCAGAACCCGCTGACCCTGCCGCCGGATGCCACGGTGACGCAGGCCTGCGCCGCCATGCATGACCGGCGCGTCGGCGCCGTGCTCGTGGTGCAGGACCGGGACCGGCTCGCCGGCATCTTCACCGGGCGGGACGCGGTGCGCTGCCTCGCCCGAGGGCTCGACGGGACCAGCACGCTCCTCTCGGAGGTGATGACCCGCAACCCCGTCACCCTTTCGCCGGGCCAGGACGCGATGGACGCGCTGCGCCTGCTCCAGGATGCCGGCTTCCGCCACCTGCCGGTCTGCCAGGATGGGCGGGTGCGGGGCATCGTCTCCCGCTACGACCTCCGCGCCCGGGAATATGCCCGGCTGGATGACGAGACGCGCTTCTTCGAGATCCTGCGCTGAACGGTGCAGCGCCCTTCGGTGACGTGCCACCCGGTCCGCCGGGCGCGGCGGCAGGGCGCATGGACGCGCCGGCGTCCCTCAGCTCTGTACCCGGATCCCGTTCTCCTCCAGCACGCGCCAGGCACCTTCGGCATCGTCCGCGAAACCGGC
Organism: Muricoccus roseus; assembly: GCF_900141905.1. Lineage (GTDB taxonomy): Bacteria > Pseudomonadota > Alphaproteobacteria > Acetobacterales > Acetobacteraceae > Roseomonas > Roseomonas rosea. The sequence goes on from NZ_FQZF01000030.1 coordinate 15,194, forward strand.
CAGCTCCAGGTCGTCCGGCCCCACCATGCCGGCCTCGCGGAGCGCCTCCCAGTTCACCAGGCCACGCCAATAGGCCTGGTCCACCAGCAGGATGGGCACCTTCCCCATCCGCCCGCTCTGCCGCAGCGTCAGGATCTCGAACAGCTCGTCCAGCGTGCCGAAGCCGCCGGGGAACACCACCAGCGCCCGCGCCCGCATGGCCAGATGCAGCTTGCGGATAGCGAAATAGTGGAACTGGAAGGTGAGCTCCGGCGTGGTGTAGGCGTTTGGCGCCTGCTCATGCGGCAGCCGGATGTTGAAGCCGATGGCCGGGGCGCCCGCCTCATGCGCACCACGGCACGCCGCCTCCATGATGCCTGGCCCGCCGCCGGTCGCGATGACGTTGTCGCGGATGCCCGCCACCGGGTGCAGCGCACCGCCGCGCTCGGAGACGATGCGCCCGAACCGGCGCGCCTCCGCGTACCAGAAGGGCTGCCGCCCCGGCCCGTCCTCCCGCACGCGGGAACCGCCGAACACCACCACGGTCGAGCGCACGCCCCAGGCGCGCAGCCCCTCATCGGCCTTCGTGCACTCGATCTGCAGCCGCACGCCGCGCATGGCGGGGCTGAGCAGGAAGTCGCGGTCCAGCACGGCCAGGCGGTAGCTCGGCCGGTCCTTCGGCCGCGATGGCGTGGCTCGGCGCCGGCGCATGCGATCTCGCTCCGGAATGGGCGGTGGATGAAAACAACGGATCCGATGCGCCATGATGCCATGGACAGGCGCATCGCGGAACGCGGCCATGGCGGAGGGCGGAAATGACGGTGGGGCTTAAAGTCTGCGGCGCGGCCCGGACGGTCACGGGGCTCTGCCTCCTGTTCCAGGCGCCGGATGCGCGCTTCCTCGTCGATTGCGGCATGTTCCAGGGACCGAAGACGCTGAAGGGGCTGAACTACGAGCCCTTCCCCTTCGATCCGCGGAGCCTGGACTTCGTCCTGCTCACCCACGCGCATATCGACCATAGCGGCCTGCTGCCGAAGCTCGTGAAGGAGGGGTTCCGCGGCCGCATTCACGCCACCCCGGCGGCCATCGACCTTTGCTCCTGCATGCTGCCCGATGCCGGGCATGTGCAGGAAAGCGAGGTGGAAATCCTCAACCGCCGCAACCGGCGCCGCGGGCGCGAGACGGTGGAGCCGATCTACACCGCCCAGGATGCGGAGCGCGCCCTCTCGCATTTCAGCGCCGTGCGCTATGGCGAATGGCTCGCCCCCGGCGAGGGAATCCGCGCCCGCTGGTGGAATGCCGGCCATATGCTCGGCTCCGCCTCGATCGAGATCGAGTTCGCCCTACGCGGCCAGAGCATGCGCGTCCTTGTTTCCGGCGATATCGGCCCCGACGAAGGTGGCCTGCACGGCACGCCCCAGGGGCCCACGGGGGGCATCGACCATGTGATCGCCGAATCCACCTATGGCGACGAGGACCGCGCCGCGGTGGCGCCGGAAGCCCGCCGCGCCACGCTGCGGGCGCTCGCCCGCCGTGCCGCCGACCGGGGCGGCAACCTGCTCATCCCGACCTTCGCGGTCGAGCGCGCGCAGGAGGTCATCCTGGACCTCGTGCAGCTCATGCAGGCGGGCGAGATTCCGGAAGCCCCCATCCATCTCGATTCCCCGCTGGCGACGCGAGCCAGCCGCGTCTTCCGCCACCACGCCGGCGCACTCCAGGACGGTCAGGCGATGCGGGACGCGCTGGGCTCCCCGCGGCTGCGCCATGTCGCGGATGGCGAGGAGAGCCGGCGCCTCGCCCGGCAGGAGGGCTTTCAGATCATCCTCGCGGGCAGCGGCATGTGCGAGGCGGGGCGCATCCGCCAGCACCTGAAGGCTCGGCTGTGGGATCCCCGCACGGTCGTTGCCCTTGTCGGCTTCCAGGCCGCCGGCACGCTGGGCCGCCTGTTGCAGGACGGCGCCCGCCGCGTCCGAATCCAGGGCGAGACAATCCAGGTCGCGGCCACCATCCGCAGCATCCAGGGCTATTCCGCGCATGCCGATGGGCCCGAGCTGGGCCGCTGGCTCGCGGCGCGCGGTCCGGTCCATGGCGGCGTCTTCCTCGTCCATGGGGAGCCGGAAGCGATCGAGGGGCTGGCGAAGCGCGTGACCGGCCGCGGCATCGCGCCGGAGGAGGCGGTGATCCGCCCGCTGCTGGACGAGGCCTTCCTGCTGGAGCCCGGCGCCGTGCCGCGGCGGGACGATGCCGCGGCGCCCGGGCGCCGCGCGGCCGCGGAGTCGGTCGGCCAGCCCGACTGGCACAACGCCCGCGCCGCCCTCCTCCTCTCCATCGAGGAGGCGCTGGACAAGGCCCCGGACGACCGGACCCGCGAGGCGCTCCTCGAACGCCTTCGCCAGGCCCTCCACGCTCCCGGCACCCCGTGAGTCCGGGTGGTTGAGCCATCCACCCCCGCCCCCTAGTCTCCCCGCAACAACCAGGGGGAGGATGCGATGCGCGGCCATTGGTGGAACCGGATGCGGCGCTGGGGTGCCGGGCTGCTGGCGCCGCTGGCGCTGGCCCTGCCGGGCGCGGCCCTCGGGCAGGAGAGCTACCCCTCCCGCCCCGTCCAGCTCGTCGTTCCCTACCCGCCCGGCGGCAACACGGACCTGATGGCGCGCGCCCTGCAGCCCGCCCTGTCCCAGGCCCTCGGGCAGAGCGTGGTCATCGTCAACCGCGGCGGCGCCTCCGGCACCATCGGCGATGCCGAGATCGCCCGCGCGCGGCCGGATGGCTACACGATCGGCCTCTCGCCCAACACGCCGCTGACGGCGCAGCCGCATCTCGTGCCGCTCAGCTACTCGCTGGACAGCTTCCGCTTCCTCTGCCTCGTTTATGACAACCCGCAGGTGCTCGTCCTCGGGCGCGAGGCGCCCTTCCGCGACATCGCCGGCATGGTCGCCTTCGGCCGCAGCAAGAAGGAGGCGCTGGTCTATGGCTCGCCCGGCCAGGGCAGCACCCAGCACATCCTGATTGCCCGGCTGCTCCGCGCGGCGGGGGTGGAGGCGCTGCACGCGCCCTTCACCGGGGCGGGCCCGATGGCGCAGGCGGCGCTGGGCGGGCAGATCATGGCCTTCGTCGAAAGCCCCTCCATTCCCGTCTCCACCGGCCTGCCCGTCGCCGGCGTGTTCAACGCCGCGCGCCTCGCCGCCCTGCCAGATGCGCCGACCGTGACCGAGGCCGGCTACCCCATTGTCGGCAGCTCCGCCGGCGGCCTCATCGCCCCCGCCAGCCTGCCGGATGCCGCCGCCGCCGTGCTCCAGCGCGCCTGCGGGGAGGCGGTGGGCAGCGAGAGCTTCCGCACCGCCGCCACACGGCTGAACTCCGTGCCGAGCTATGCGAGCGGCGCCGAGTTCCGGGACCGCTTCGTCGCGGAAAGCGACAGCAACCGGCGCGTGCTGCAGGAAATGGGGATCGCCCGCGAGTAGTCCTTCGGCACGCAAGGTCCGGAGAGGGCGGCGCCCTCTCCGGGATCACGCGTCCGAGATCAGCGCCCGGATCCGGCTGGCCAGCTGGTCCATCTGGAAGGGCTTACTGAGCACGTGCATGCCTGGCTCCAGATGGCCGCTCCCGAGAACGGCGTTCTCGGCATAGCCCGTGATGAACAGCACCTTCAGCCCGGGACGCAGCACGCGCCCGGCATCGGCCAGCTGGCGCCCGTTCATGCCCCCGGGCAGGCCGACATCCGTGACCAGCAGGTCCACCCGCGCATCGGACTGCAGCACCTGCAGCCCGGCCGCCCCGTCGCCCACTTCGATCGCCGTGTAGCCCAGTTCCTCCAGGACCTCGGCCACCAGCATGCGGATGGTGGGCTCGTCATCCACCACCAGAACGGTCTCGCCCTGCTCCGCCCGCAGCGCCGTCGCCAGCTCCGGCGCCGCCTGATCGGCCTCCGCCTCGCCGAGGTGGCGGGGCAGGTAAACGCGCATGGTCGTGCCGCGGCCCACCGCCGAATGGATGCGGATCTGCCCGCCGGACTGCTTCGCGAAGCCATAGATCATGGAAAGGCCGAGCCCCGTGCCCTGTCCGATCGGCTTGGTCGTGAAGAAGGGGTCGAAGGCCCGGGCGACCACATCCGGCGGCATGCCCGTGCCCGTATCCGTGACGGAGATCGCGACATACTGGCCCGGCGCCATGTCCCGCTGCCGCGCGGTGCGGTCGTCCAGCCAGGCATTCCCCGTCTCGATGGTCAGGCGACCGCCATCGGGCATGGCATCCCGCGCATTGATGCACAGGTTGAGCAGGGCGTTCTCCAGCTGGTTCGGGTCGCACAGCGTGGGCCACAGCCCGGCCGCCAGCACCGTCTCCACCTGGATGGCGGGGCCCATGGTGCGCCGGACCAGCTCCTCCATCCCGGCGATGAGCCGGTTCGGCTGCGTCGGCTTGGGCGCGAGTGTCTGGCGGCGCGAGAAGGCGAGAAGCCGGTGCGTCAGCGCCGCGGCGCGGTTCGCGGCGCCCTGCGCGGCCGTTACGTAGCGGTCCACCTGCTCCAGCCGCCCCTGCGCCACCCGCGCCTTCAGCAGCTCCAGGCTGCCGATGATGCCGGTCAGCAGGTTGTTGAAGTCATGCGCCAGCCCGCCGGTCAGCTGGCCGACCGCCTCCATCTTCTGGGACTGGCGAAGCTGCTCCTCGGCCAGGCGCAGCGCCTCGGCCTGCTCCTTCTCCGCCGTCACGTCGCGGCCCACGGCGTTGATCAGCCCCTCGCCGGAGGCCGCGGACCAGCTGATCCAGCGATAGGTGCCGTCCCGCCCGCGCAGGCGGCTGTCGAAGCGCGCCAGCCTTTCCTCCTGCGAAAGGGTGGAAAGCTCCGCCCGCACGCGCCCGGCATCGTCCGGGTGCAGCAGGGTGAAGAGGTTCTGCCCGACCAGCTCGGCCTCCGACCAGCCCAGCGCCGCCTGCCAGGCCGGGTTCGTCGCCGTGATCTCCCCGTCGAAGCGCGAGACGAGGATGATCTCGGCCGAGAGCCGCCAGAGCCGGTTGCGGTCCGCCGTGCGCTCCGCGACGCGCGCCTCCAGCCCCTCGTTCAGCCGCCGCAGCGCCACCTCGGCACGCTTGGCGTCGGTGACGTCGTAGATGACGCCGATGAAGCGAAGGTCGGAGGTCTCGGTGTCGCGCTGGAATTCGCCGCGCCGCGTCAGCCAGCGCATCTCCCCCGTATCCGGGCGCGTGATGCGGAACTCGGCCTGGCTGACGGTCCCGATCCTCGGCTGTGCCGTGAGGTCGATCACCGGCGCGTCCTCCGGATGGACCACGGCGTTGATCGTGCGCAGCGGCAGGTCCTGCGCGGGCTGCAGCCCCAGCAGCTGGCAGAACTGCGAGGAGACGGAGGCGGTGCCGAAGCCCCTGACATACTCGAAGGTGCCCACCCCGCCCGCGGATTGCGCGATCCGCAGCCGCTCCTCCGCGCGCTTCTGGTCGGTCACGTCCACCAGCGTGCCCAGGAAGCGCCCGCCGGCCCCTGCCTCGCGGAAGCAGCGGCCGCGGGCATGCACCCAGCGGATCGCGCCATCGGGCAGGATGATCCGGTATTCCTTCGAGAAGACCTCCGCCCCGCGCAACACCCCGCCGACGGCCAGCCGGATGCGCATCTGGTCATCCGGATGGATGATGGAGAAGAAGGCGGCAGGCGCCACGCCGCGCTCCGCCTCCACCGGGCTCAGCCGGCAGAGCGCGGCGAAGCGCGCATCGCCGAAAATGCGGCGCTCCTCCGTGTGCCAGTCCCAGGAAGCCATCACGCCGGAGGTGGAGAGCGCGACCCGCAGCCGGTCATTCGCCTGGTCCAGCGCCTCCTGGCGCAGGCGCAGCTCCGCCTGCACGCCCGGCGCCTCCCGTGCGGCGCTGACATCCGCCTGGGTGCCGAGGAAATAGGCCAGCCGCCCAGCCTCGTCGCGCACCGGCACGATGACGAGGCTGTTCCAGAAGAGGCTGCCATCGCGGCGCCGGTTCAGCAGCTCGGCCTCGAAGGGCTGCCCCTGGCGCAGGGCTTCGCCAATGGCCGCACGGACCTGCCCATCCGTCCCGGGTGCCTGGAGCATGCGGCAGTTGCGCCCGATGATCTCGCCGGGCGCGTAGCCCGTCAGGCGCGTGAAGGCGGCGTTGACGAAGACGACGGGGGTATCGGCCTGGCGCGGGTCGCTGACCACGATGGACAGGCCAGACCGCGCCATTGCGTCCACGAGGGGCCCGGCCAGGCGCCGCAGTTCGGCAGGGACCTCCGACGGCGTTCCCGCCCCGGCCCCGCCGCCCGGCCCGGCAGGGGCATCCGCGCCCACGGTGGTGCCCCCGGTCGTGCTAGGCACCATGCTCCACCTCGTCGCGCATGACGCGGTCGATGAAGTCGCCCACCAGCTGCTTCAGCGCGCCGAGGGAGGGGAGATCCATCACCATGGCGATGTAGCCGCGGATGCTCCGGTCCCGGACGGAGAAGTTGATGTAGAGGAAGAGCACCAGCCCTTCCTCCGGTGAGAGCTCCGACGTCCCCAGGAGCTCCCCGCCATGGCCGCGCATCACCTGCGGCAACGACATGGTGAGCGAGCCCTGCAGCATGTTCGCCATGGTGGCCAGGCAGCTGTTGAGGATGACGTTGCCCGTCTCGGCCAGCGCCTCCTGCTCCATGTCCGCCACCTCTTCCGCCGGCATCGCCTCGCCCACCACGGCGCGCACCAGCTCCAGGCTGTTCGCCTGCGGGAAGATCAGCAGGGCACGGCCGCGGAAGGCGCCGGCGAAATCCTGCCAGACCGCCACCAGCTCCCCGCCCTCCCGCTCCCGGATGAGCGTGGCCGCCCGGCCGTGCCCGATCACCTCGATGGAGGGGACGGAAAGCAGCACCTCGCCGCCGACCATCTTGCGCAGGCTGGCCGCGGCGCGGCTGACGCCGATGTTCACCAGCTCGGTGAGGGCATCGCGCTCCAGCTCGTTGAGCACGATGTCCGGCATCTTCAACGCACGCCCGCGCGCAGCCGAAGCGTGGCGCCCGAGACGAAGCCGCGCAGCCCCTCCTCCGTTACCGGCTTGGCGACGAAGGTGGCGTTCACGGCCCGGGCGCGCGCGATCACCTCGTCCTGCACATTGGCCGTGATGATGGCCAGCGGCATGGAGGGGTGCAGCGCCCGCAGCTCCGCCGCCAGCGCCAGCCCGTCCTTGCCGGGCATGTTGAAGTCGAGCACCGCGACGTCCACGCCCCCGGCTGCGACCCGCGCCAGGGCCTCGTCGGCATTGCTCGCCTCCACGCGCTCCCAGCCCGGCTCGAGGGCCTGGATCGCCTTGCCCGCCACGATCCGTGCGAGCTTGCTGTCGTCGACGATCAGGACCGTGGTGGCCATGCCTATGCTCCAGGAGGGGTCGCGCCCGGGAGCGTCGCCCGTCCCCAATCCGCCTTACCGCCTGCATCCTAGCCCGGAGGCGGCCCTGCCAAAAGCGGGGCCAGCCAACGCTCCGTGAAAGGGTCGCCCGGTGGCCCGGCCAGCGGCGGGCGCAGGGCCAGCAGCACCTGGACGACCGCCGCGTGCAGCCCACCGGCGGCGGACAGGTCCACCACGCGCCCCGGCTCCTCTTGCAGGAAGGAGAGCAGGGGCTCGGCATCCTCCACCCGGCACGCCCCTTCCAGGCGAATGACCGGTCCATCCAGCCGCACGCTCATCCGATGAGCCCCGGCATGTCGAGCACCATCAGGACCTGGCCATCCCCCATCAGGGCCGTGCCCAGCAGGCCCGGCATGCCCGAGAGCAGCCCCGGAAGGGGCCGCAGCAGCACGTCGGCCCGCCCGGCGAAGCCATCCACCTCCACCCCCACGCGGGCGGCGCCGCTCCCCACCACCGCCATCCGCACCATCTCGCCGCGCGGGGTGCCCGGGAGGTCCAGAAGCGCCGAGAGCCGGACCAGCGGCACCGTCCGGTCCCGCAGCACGAAGGCCTCGCCCTGGCGCAGGGGCAGGATCCGCCCGGCGGGGATGCGCGCGGTCTCCGCCACGGCGTCGGATGGCAGGCCGAACACCTCCCCCCCCAGCCGCACCAGCAGCACGGTGGTGACGGCGGCCCCCTGGGGCAGCAGCAGGCGGATGGTGGAGCCCGCGCCCGGCCGGCTGGCCAGGGAAACCCGCCCGCCCAGCGCCTCCACCGCCGCCCGCACCGCGTCCATCCCCACCCCGCGCCCGGACAGGCTGGTGACCGCGGAGGCGGTGGAGAAGCCCGGCCGGAAGACGAGTTGCACGGCCTCCTCATCGCCAAGCGCGTCGATCGCGGCCTCGGGCATCAGGCCCCGTGCCTTCGCCGCCTGGCGGATCCGCGCCGGATCGATGCCACGCCCGTCATCCGCCACCTCGACGAGGATCCCCTCCCCCTCGCGCCGGGCCTCCAGCGTGATGCGCCCGGCCGCTGGCTTCCCGGCCCCGGCCCGCGCCTCCGGCGGCTCGATCCCGTGGTCCACGGCATTGCGCAGCAGGTGCAGCAGCGGATCGAACAGCCCGTCCACGATCGCCTTGTCGGCCTCCACCGCCTCGCCGCGGATGTCCAGCACCACCGTCTTGCCCAGCTCCGCCGCGGCGTCCCGGACCAGCCGCGGCAGGCGGTTGAAGCTGCGGGCCAGCGGCGTCATCCGCACGCCCAGCACGGTCCGGTGCATCTGCTCGGCCAGCGCCTCGATGCCCGCCTGGCTCTCGCCCAGGGCCCGGGCCAGGCGCGGATCGGCCTCGCCCAGCTGTGCCACGACCTGGGCCACGAGATGCGCCAAGCCGTTCTTGGCGACGATCATCTCGCCGACCAGATCCATCAGCGCATCGATCCGCGCCGCATCCACCCGCAGGCTGCGTCCGCCCAACCCGGGCGCGCCGCCCGGGGCGGAGGCCTCCTCCGAGGCAGAGGCGGGGGCCGAAGCGGGGGCGGAGGGAGCGATTGCGGCGGTGGCGATCTGGTCCGCCACGAAGCGGAAGGCCTGCCGAAGCTCCGCCTCCCCGGCCGTGCTCAGCAGCTCGATGACGAGATTGCAGGCGAAAGGGTCCATCGCCGCGCCGTCGGGCCAGGGCTGACGGGCGCCCAGGCGCAGGGCGATCATCTCCGGCACCGCGCGCAGGAGGGCCATGGGGTCGTCGCCGAGGAAGAAGCAATCGGCCGCCGGCACGTAGCGCAGCGCGGTCACCTCCTGTCCCGCCGCATGCGCAGCCGCGACCGCCGGGGCCTCCGCCGCGGCCAGGGCGATGGCCCAGGAGGCGTCGGATGGTGGTTCCGCGGATGCGGGCTGCGCTCCTGAGTCTTCCTGAAGGGGTGCCCGCAGCGCTTCCTCCAGCCCGCGCCCGCGCCCTGGCGCATCCGCCGGGAGGGTCCCCGTCCGGGCGAGCGCCTCGATCCAGGCCTCGCTCGCGCCGATGCAGTCCAGAAGCGCGTCGATCACCCCGCGCCCGACGCCGAGTCGCCCGGCACGCACGGCGTCCAGCAGGTCCTCCGCGGCATGCAGCGCGCGCTGCATCGGCTGCAGGTCGAACAGCGCCACCGAACCCTTCAGCGTGTGCACGGCGCGGAAGGCGCTATCGAGGCGCGCGGCGTCCGCCGGGTCGCGCTCCAGCGCCAGCAGGTCCTCGGTCGCCTGCTGCGCCAGCTCGCGCCCCTCGATCAGGAACTGTTCGAGCAGCTCGCTCATGCCGCCACCGGCGGTTGCTGCGGGCGCTGGTACACGACCGCGTCCTCGAATCGGCGCACGGCGAAGCGCCCGGAGATCCGCGCCATGGATTCCGAATGGCCAAGGCAGAGGAAGCCGCCCGGATTCAGCGCCTCGAACAGGTTGCGGGAGGCGGATTGCCGCGATTCGTCATCGAAGTAGATCAGCACGTTGCGGCAGAAGACCACATCGAACCGGCCCTGCGCGGCCATGCTGGCGGCATCCACCAGATTCGCGGCCGTGAAGCGCACGGATTCCCGCAGGTCCTGGATGATCCGCCGCTTGCCCTCACACGGCGGCTCGAAGTAGCGCTCCACGACGTCACGCGGCAGCCGCCCCAGAGCCCGCTCGCCATATTCGCCCTGCATCGCCGCGGCCAGCACCTCGGTATCCAGGTCGGAACCGATGATCTCGATGTTGTAGGCATCGACCATCGCCCAGTTCTCCAACAGCCAGATGGCGATGGAATAGGGCTCCTCCCCCGTGGAGCAGGGCACCGACCACAGCCGCACGAGGTCTCCCGGCCCGCGCCGGGAGACGACCTCCGGCAGCAGGGAGCGGCCGAGGCAGCGGAGCTGGTGCTCCTCGCGGTAGAAATAGGTCTCGTTGACGGTGAAGCTGTTGATCAGCTGCTCCGCCTCGGGCGGGCTCGCCCGCAGCAGGGCCATATAGGCCTGGAAGCCCCGCACGCCCGCCCGCTCCATGCCCTGCGCCAGGCGGCGCTCGATGTAGTAGCGCTTGCTCTCGCCATAGGAGATGCCGGTGCGGCGATAGAGGAAGTCGCAGAGCCTCCGGAGATCCTCGGCGCTCAGGGGCGCGGGCTCCTTCACGGCGCCCAGCCCATCAGCCGGTCCGCGATGGCGTCGAGCGGCAGCACGGCCTCCGCGCCGCCGGCATGCACCAGCGCCCCCGGCATGCCCCAGACCACGGCCGTCTCCTCCGCCTCCGCGATGGTCCGGCCGCCGCCGGCCCGCAGCCGCGCCATCGCGCCCGCGCCGTCATTCCCCATCCCCGTCATCAGCACACCGACAAGGCGCCCGGGGGGCAGGTGCTGCATCGCGCTCTCCACCAGCCGGTCCACGCTCGGGTGCCAGCGGTGCTCCGGCAGGGAAGGCGCGGCCATCACCACCAGCCCGCCGGGCCGCCGCCCCAGAATGATGTCCGCATCGCCCCGGCCGACATAGACCAGCCCGGGGCGCAGCGGCACGGGTTGCGTCACCTCCACCACCTCCAGGGCGCAGAGCTTGTCCAGCCGCCGGGCCAGCGGGCCGGTGAAGGCGGCGGGCATGTGCTGGGCCACCAGGATGGGCCAGGGAAAGGAAGCGGGCAAAGGCGCGAGCAGCGCATCCAGCGCCGGTGGCCCGCCGGTGGAGCAGCCGACCAGCACCACCTTCTCCGCGATCCCGAAGGCCTGCGCCGCGGCCGGCGGCCACGGGGCCTCCGGCGGCAATGCCTGCTGCGGGGCCTGCTGCGGGGCCTGCTGCTGGGCCGGCTGCTGAGGCGAGCGGTCCGGCACCGCCGGTCCGCGCGGCTCCGCCGCCGCCAGCCCGGCGCGCAGCCGCACGCGCTCGGTCAGGCGAAGGCTTCGCCGCAGCCGCGCGCCGGCTGCCGCCCGCACCTTCTCCACCAGCAGCGGCCCCAGCTCATCCATCGCGAGGGACACCGCGCCACCGGGCTTGGCCACGAAATCCACCGCACCCAGCTCCAGCGCCTGCAGCGTCTCCACGGCCCCCTTCTCGGTGACGGAGGAGACCATCACCACCGGGCAGGGCCGCTCCAGCATGATGCGGTCGAGGCAGGCGAGGCCGTTCATGCGCGGCATCTGCACGTCCAGCGTCACGACATCCGGGCGGAACTCGGGCAGCAGCTCCAGCGCCTCGGCGCCATCCCGCGCGAAGGCGATCTCGAAGTCGCCCTCCGCCCGGAACACCTGCCCCATCAGGCGGCGCATCAGGGCGGAATCATCCACGACGAGGAGGCGGATCACGAGGCGGGTGCGGCCCCGGATTCGCCCCTGGATCTGGCCCCGGATCTGCCGCCCGAACCGGCCCTCGCCTCCCCCGCGGCCGCCTTCGCGGCGATCGCGGCCAGCAGGTCGCGCTCCGCGGCGTCCAGCAGGGCCTTCGGCTCGATCAGCAGGATCATCCGGCCGTCCCGTTCCACCGTCGCGATCCGGTCAAACACCGTGGCTTCGCCCGCCGCCAGCTCCGGTGCCGGCGCCAGCGCGGCGACGGGCAGGGAGAGCACTTCGGTCACCGCATCCACCGCGAAGCCGGCACGCAGCCCCTCCAGCGTCACCACCACGATCCGCCGCCCGCGCCCCTCCGCCACGCCAGCCGTGCCGAAACGCCGCCGCTGGTCGATGACGGGCACCACGCTGCCGCGAAGATTCATCACCCCCTCCACGAAGGCCGGCGCGCGGGGAATGCGCGTCAGGCTTTCGGGCCGCCGCGCCACCTCGTCCACCGCGGCGATGGGCAGGCCGTAATGCTCCTCCCCCAGGCGGAACACGACGAACTGCTCGGCCGCCTCGCCCACCGTCCCGGCCATTCCCTCCGCCTCCCTCGCGTCCGCGAGGATGCGCGACGCCGTCTGGTCATCGAAAAGCCGGGCCGGCGAGAGGACGGAGACGAGGCGCCTGCCCCCGTCCAGCCGCCCGATCGCCTCCACCCGCGCCTCCCCCGCCCCGCGGGTCAGCACGGGTGGAACAGGGTCGATCGCGCTCTCCGGCAGGCGGAGGATGGCCGTCATCCGGTCCACCACCAGCCCCACCGCGGCCCGCCCCATCCGAACCACGAGCACCCGCCCGCGGCCGGCGTCCATCTCTCCTGCCGGCAGGCCGAGCAGGGCATGGGGCGAGACCAGCGGCAGCAGCCCGCCCCGGAAGGCAGTGACGCCCAGCATGGCCTGGCCGGTGCGCGGCACCGCCGTCACCTCCTCCGGCAGGCGGGCCACCGCCACCACCTTGTCCAGGGGCAGGGCATAGTCCTGCCCCGCCAGGACGAAGCCGATCAGTGCCAGCTCCTCCGCCCGCGCTTCGGGCACCGCCCCGGCCGCGGCGGCCCCGCCGGGCGCCTGGCCCGCGGCGCCCCGCCGCGCCAGGCTTCCGAAACCCCGCACCAGCAGCGCGTCCAGCTCCACCCTCCGCGCGCCACCCTCCCCGCCCAGCACGGAGACGGAATCCACGAGCAGCCCGACCGGCGCCCGGCCGTTCACCACCACGATGCGCGCGGCCGCAGAGGGCGGCGCCGCCTCCAGCTCCATCAGCTGCGCCAGGGACGCGACCGGCAGCACCGCGCCGCGCAGGTTGATAAGGCCGAGCAGGCCGGGCGGCGCATGGGGCACGCGCGTCACCGGGCGCGGGCGCAGCACCTCCTGCACCGCGCCGGCGGGCAAGGCCAGCTCCTGGCCGGCCACCATCACCGTCAGGGCCTCGGCCGCTCCGGCCGCCTGCGCCGAGGGCTCTCGCGCCGAGGGCGCCACGCCTTCAGCCCTCCGTCCGGAGCTCGTCGGCCAGGCTCGCGATCTCCTCGATGGCGGCGGCCAGCTCCTCCACGCCCTTGGCCTGCTCGCGGGCGGCGGTGAAGGCCTCGCTGGCGGCGCCATTGGCCTGTTCCGCCGCGGCCGCGATCTGCTGCGTGCCGGCCAGCACCTCGCGCACGGCGTCGAGCACCGCCCCGGCGCTGGCCAGGATCTCCTCCGCGCCCTCGCGCAGCGTGCCCAGCTCCGCCTCGGCCCGGCCAAGCCGCCCGGCCGTGTCCCGCAGCTTCCCGGCCTCGCCCAGCGAGGCGGCGGCCATCGAGTCCAGGTCGCGCCGCACCACCTCCACCTGGTCGCGGATGTCGCGCACCACGTCCTTCATCCGGTCGGCATTGCCGGAGGCATCCCGCGCCAGCTCGCGGATGTCGGAGGACACGACCGCGAAGCCACGCCCGGCCTCCCCCGCCCGCGCCGCCTCCACCGAGCCGCTGACGGCCAGCATGTTCGTCTGCACCGCCACCAGCGCGATGGCATCCACGATCTTCTCGATCCGTCGCCGGGCCGTCTCCAGCGCGGCCACCAGCCCGGCCACGGCATCGCCTTCCTGCAGGGCCGCGTCCAGGCTGCGGCTCAGCCCCGCGATCGACTCCGCGCCCTGCCGCAGCCCGGGCGCGAGCACCTCCAGCCGCTGCGCCGCCTCCGAGGCGGCGCCCCGCGTGGCCATGGCTGCGCGCTCGATCTGCGCCATGGCGGAGGAGGATTGCTGCGTGGCGGCGGCCTGCGCCTGCGCGCCCCGCGCGATCTGGCCCAGCGCCGTCATGATCTGCCCGGCCGCGCCCGACAGCTCCTGCACCGTCGCCGAAAGCTCCTCGGCGGCCGAGGCCACCTGCTCCGCCCGCCCGCTGCCCGCCTCATCGGCCTGCAGCCGCTCGGCCATCGTGGCCAGGGCGCGTGCCGTCTGCTGGCTTCCCTCCAGCGCGGTGGTCTGCTGCCCCACGGCGCGCTGCGCCTCCGCCGTGGCGGCGGACTGCTCCTCGGCCGCGCTGGCCACCTGCTCCGCGCCGCGCTGCGCCTCGCGCGTCCCGCCCTCGGCTTCCACGGCCGCGACCAGGATGGCCTGCCCGCCTTCCGTGATCGCGTTCATCCCCAGCCGCACCTCGTCGAGCACGGCGACGACCGCGCGCCCGCTCCGCGCCTCTGCCGTCGCCGTCTCGGCTGCCTGGCGGATGCGGTCGGCGATGACCCGCACCGCGTCGCGGGTGGAGGCCACGAGCCCCTGCACCTCGCGGGCGCTCGATTCGGACAGCTCGGCCAGGGCGCGCACCTCGTCGGCCACCACGGCGAAGCCGCGGCCATGCTCGCCGGCACGGGCCGCCTCGATGGCGGCGTTGAGGGCGAGGAGATTCGTCTGGTCCGCGATGTCCCCGACCACCGCCGTGATCTCGCCGATGCGCGCGGCCTGGCTTTCCAGCGTGGCCACCACCTCCACGGAGCGGAGCTGGCGCGCCGCGCGCTCCTGCACGAAGGCGGCCGAGGCCTCGACCTGCGCCCCCACCTCGGTCAGCAGCGCCTGCAGGGCGGCGGTCATGCGGCGCGTGCCGTCCGCCCGGTCCCGCGCCTGGGCGAAGGCGGCGCTCAGGCTCGCGATGGTGCCCTGGCTCTCCTGGGTGGCGCCGGCGGCCTCCTCCGCGGCGGAGGCGATCTGCTCCAGGGCGCGCCGCAGCTCCTCGGCCGCGGCCGAAGCCTCGGTGACGCCCGCCGCCAGCTGCTCGGACGCCGCGCCGATTCGCTCCGCCGCCTTCTGCCGCCTTGCCCGGGACCGATCCTGCGAACGGCGCGCCGCCAGCCCGGCCGCGGAGGGCGTGGCCGGGGCGGGGGCGGGTGCCGGAGCCCCATCCTGCGGCAGCGAAGGCGCGCTGCTGCCCCGGTTGAGTGCGGACGTCTTGACCAGCGCCATGGATCCTCCAGCGGGACGGCTCCGCCTGCCGTTCCCAGCATATCCACCCCGGCCCGCCAGGCACATAGATGCAGGAGGAAGAGAGTGGCAATGGCGCTCCGCCCGCCCGGGCGCCCGGCGGCCATCACCCAGGTTAAGGCGTGCGGCGGGCGACCCCCGTATCGCTGACGCCCCGAGATCGCGGATCAGCGCATGCAAGCGACCACACGGCCGGCCCCGGGACGGGGCGCATGAGCGACGGCCCGGTCAGCCAGCCGGTCAGCCAGCCGGTCAGCCAGCCGGTCGGTCAGGCGGGCGGTCAGGGCAGTGCGAAGCGCGGCCGCCTGGCCGCCCGCCCGCTGCAGGCCCCCGGCCGCGCCGCCATGGCGCCCGGATGTCACCCGCTCGGGCTTGGGGGCCGGCGGGACGGCCTGCTCCGCATCCCGGACGCCCCCGACGACGCGGCGTTGCCCCTCGTGGTCATGCTGCACGGTGCCGGCGGCCATGCCGCCGGGACGCTCCCGCTGATCGAGGGGGTGGCCGGAAGGGCCCTCGTGCTGGTGCCGGAAAGCCGGGGCCCGACCTGGGACGTGATCCTGGGCGGCTACGGGCCGGACGTCACCTTCCTCGACGAGGCGCTGCGGGCGGTGTTCCAGCGCCACCGCGTGGACCCGGCGCGCATCGCCCTGGCCGGCTTCTCCGACGGCGCCTCCTATGCGCTCTCGCTGGCTCTCGCGAATGGCGACCTGTTCACCCACGCCCTCGCTTTCTCGCCCGGCTTCGCCGCGCCGCCGGAGGCCGTGGGGCGCCCGCGCATCTTCGTCTCCCATGGCGTGGAGGACGACGTGCTGCCCATTGGCCGGTGCCGCCGCCGGCTCGTCCCGAACCTCCAGGCGGCCGGCTACGATGTCCGCTACCGCGAGTTCTCCGGCGGCCACTCTGTTCCGGAGGAGCTGGCGGCGGAGGCCATCGGCCTTCTGGCCGGGCCCTGAGCGCCTGGCCGATTAGGCCCCGCCCGTCTCCAGCACCACGCGCCGCTGCACCTCCCGCCAAGTCCAGGAAAGCCCCTCGGCATCCGGCCCGGCCCGGTGCCGGGTCCGTCGGCGGCGCGACTCCGCCTCGCCGGCCTCTGCCACGAGCCGGGCCGCGAGGCGGTTGATCTCCTGCACCCGCGCCTCCCGGCGCGGGTGCCATTCCGGCACCAGCTCCAGCAGCGGCCGGCAGGCCCGCCCATAGGCCTGATGCACGTCCAGCAGGACGATGCGCCGCGGCAGCCCGGCCTCGCGGAAAAGAGTGTCGAGCCAGTCCTGGTCCCAGGCCGGGGCGTCCGAGAAGACCAGCACCTCCCCGGGCGGCAGGGCCTGCAGAAGGCGGAGCGCCACCTCCATCACCGGCCGCCCCTCCTGGAGCAGGACTTCGCGGGAGATGCCGTGAATGCATTCTGAAGCCGCGGCCCAATCCGTCCACCCTTCGGCCGGACGGATGAGGTGCGCCTCGGCCACCTCCTCATCCGCACGGAACCAGCCGACCTCGATGGGATGCGAGTTCGCGCCCAGGCTCGAAGCCTCGAAGTCGATGAAGGCGATCAAGGACGGTCCCTCCACGGCATGTGCGTGCGAGGTCAACGGAAGGGACGCGTGAGATCCAGCTCCCAGGTCTCCCCGACAAGGACATGGCCGAAGCTGTGATGCGGCTCCGCCTTCACGCAGCGGAACCCCTCGCCCTCGTAAAGGCGACGGGCCGGAACCAGAACGTCATTCGTCCAGAGGGTCAGCCGGCGATAGCCGAGTTCGCGGGCGGAGCGGATGCATTCCTCCACCAGCCGCCGCCCGACCCCGAGGCCGCGCATCGCGGGCTCGACATAGAGCAGGCGCAACTTGCCCGCCTCTTCCGAGGCCCGCATGAGGAACACCGACCCCACCACCGCCCCTTCTCGCTCGGCGATCCAGCATCGCTCGCGCGCCGGGTCGAAATTCCGGATGAAGCCGGCGACGATCTCGGCGGCCAGGGCCTCGTAGCTCCCGTCCCAGCCGTATTCTTCGGCATAGAGCACGGTCTGGCGGTGGACGATCCAGCCCATGTCGCCGGGCCGGTGGGGCCGAAGAAGATAGGGCGCCGGGGCGGTGGCCTCCCCGCCGAGAAGCCTCTCCGCCTCGCCCAGCGCCGCCACTAGGCGCTGCTGCGCCGCCGCATCCAGCGCGGCCAGCATGGCACCGACCTCCTCGCGCGACCGGGCATCGACCTTGTCGAAGGCCGCCTTCCCCGCCGGCGCGAGGGAGAGCAGGTTTTGCCGGGCGTCCGAGGCGGAGGGGCGTCGCTCAACCAGTCCACGCTCCTCGAGGCTTCGCAGGACGCGGCTGAGATAGCCTGAGTCCAGTTCGAGCGCGGAGGCCAGGCGGGAGGCGGTCGTCTCGCCTTGCGCGACCTCGTAGATAATCCGCCCTTCGGTGAGGGTGAGGGCACTGCGGAGCAAGCCTTCATGCAGCACGCCGATCCGGCGCGTATAGAGGCGGCTGAAGCGCCGCACCGCTTCGACGCGGCGGGCAAGGACGGCATCGGGCATGATAAGCTGTCGCGCCCTTTGGCTTGATGCCTGCAAATGTCACCCAAAAGGTTGCTATTAGCAACCAAGTCCGCAGCTGCCCCGGCCCGCATGGTGGCCGTCTCCCTGGGCCGGCTGGCCCGGCCGGGCTAGAGAGGCCACGAGGAACGATAAGGTTATGCCATGAGGAACCCCGGCGCCCGGGTCTCCAACGTTTGGGCCGTCGTGATCGCCGCTGCGGTCACCGCCTCCATGGCGATGGGCATCCGCCAGACCTTCGGCCTCTTCCTCCTACCCCTCGGGGCGGAACAGGGCATCTCGGCCGTCGCGCTCGGCCTTTCGGTGGCGCTGCACAACCTGACCTGGGGTCTCGTCCAGCCTATCACCGGCGCGTTGGGGGACCGCCACGGCGCCGGGCGCGTCGCGGCGGTGGGCGGGCTGCTCTATGTCGCGGGGCTCGGCCTCGTGGCGCTGCATCCCTCGGCGGTCACGGCGGTGCTGGGCATCGGGATCATGACCGGGATCGGCGTGGGCTGCACCGGCACGGGCAGCGTGGTGGCGGCGGTGGGGCGCGCGGCCTCGCCGGAGCAGCGGGGCAGCATGATGGGCATCGCGGCCGCCGGCGGCTCGGTCGGGCAGGCCCTCCTCGTTCCCTATGCGCAGATCGGCATCGGCTGGTACGGCGCCGCCGCGGCGCTGGGCGCCATGGGGCTGGCGGCGCTGATGATCCTGCCGGCGGCCCGGGTGATGGAGTGGAACCCGCGCAACCCCGCCGCGCCCCGCCGCCCCCTCTCCGACCTGCCGCGCTTCGCTCGGGAGGCGCTGCGGGAACGCGACTTCGCGCTGCTCACACTGGGCTTCTTCGCCTGCGGCTTCCAGCTGGCCTTCCTCACCACCCACCTGCCCGCGCACCTCGCGCTCTGCGGCATGCCGGTCTGGCTCGGCGCGACCTCGCTGATGCTGGTGGGGCTGTTCAACATTCCGGGCTCCTGGCTCTGCGGCAAGCTGGGCAACGTGATCCGGCCCGAGGTGGCGCTGGGCGGCATCTACCTGCTCCGCACCGTCGCCATCGCCCTCTTCGCCCTGCTGCCGGTGACGGAATGGGGCACGCTGCTCTTCGCCGCCGTGCTCGGCTCCATCTGGCTCGGCTCCGTGCCGCTCACGGCGGCCGCCATCGCGCGGCGCTTCGGGGTGGCGGATCTCGGCGCGCTCTATGGCGTCTGCTTCTTCAACCACCAGATCGGCGGCTTCCTCGGCGCCGGCGCCGCCGCGCTGCTGGTGGACCGCACGGGCAGCTATGCCGCCTTCTGGCCGGTGATGATCCTGGTCGGCCTCGGCGCCGTGGCGGTGAACTGGGCGACGCGCGGCCCGATCCGGGCCACCGCCCCAGCCTAGCCACCCGGCCTAGGCCGGCGCCGCCAGGGCGGGCAGACTGCCCCGGTGTCTGTCCCGCGCCGTTCCGCCGCCCTGGCGGCGCGGCGCACAGAGCCCCGGAGCGCCTCATGGCCTATGACCCGACCACGCACCGCCCGCTGACCTTCCATGACGCGGTGCCCGGCTTCCTCGCCGGCCGGGACACGCCCCGGGATTATCTCGAGCGCTGCCTGGCCACCATCGAGGCGCGGGAGCCCGAGGTGCAGGCCTGGATGGCCCTGAACATCGAAGGCGCCCGCGCGGCCGCCGATGCCGCCACGGCGCGGTACCGGGCGGGACAGGCGATCGGGCCGGTGGATGGGATGCCGATCGGCATCAAGGACATCCTCCAGACGCATGACATGCCCACCAGCCTCGGCATCGCGGGCAATGAGGGGGCGCGCGCCCGGCAGGACAGCGCCTCGGTCTGGGCGCTGCGCGAGGCGGGGGCGGTGATCCTGGGCAAGACCGTGACCACGGAACTGGGCGGCGCGCATCCCAGCAAGTCCCGCAACCCCTTCGATGTCAGGCGGACGGCCGGCGGTTCCTCCAGCGGCTCGGGCGCGGCGGTCGGGGCGGGCATGGTGCCGGCGGCGCTGGGCACGCAGGTGGTCGGCTCCATCATCCGCCCGGCCGCCTTCAGCGCGAATGTCGCAATCAAGCCCAGCTTCGGCGCCCTGCATCGCGGGGAGCGGCAGGGGCTGAGCCAGAGCTGCCTGGGCGTGCATGCCGGCGCCGTCGAGGACATGTGGCACGTGGCCGCCGAGATCGCGGCGCGCGCCGGCGGCGACCCCGGCCATCCCGGCCTGGGCGGCACACTGGCGCCGCCGGCGCCGCGCCGGCCGGGGCGGCTGATCGTGCTGGAGAGCGAGGGCTGGGCCGCCACCGAGGCCCCGACGCGCGAGGCCTTCGAGGCGCTGCTGGAACAGCTGGCCGACGACGGGGTGGTGCTGCTCCGCCGCGCCGACGACCGGCTGATCGACGCCTTCGAGCGGAGCATCGCCGAATCGGTGACGATGAGCATGGGGCTGGTGGCCTTCGAGAACCGCTGGGGCCAGGCGAACCTGCTGCGCCTGTTCCCGGACAGCCTGAGCGACACCACCCTGGCCCAGATGAAGCATGCCACCGCGATGACGGTCTCGGATTACCGGGACCTGCTGGCCCGGCGGGCCGAGGCGCGGCTGCGCCAGGCCACGCTCGCGCCGCTGGCGGACGGAATCATCACCCTCTCCTGCACCGGCCCCGCGCCGCTGCTGGAGGAGATCGTCCACCGCCCCACCGGGCGCACGGGGAACACGGCCTTCAACGCCTGGACATCCCTGCTCGGCTGCCCCGCGGTCACCCTGCCGCTGCTGGGCGTGGCGGGCATGCCGGTGGGCGTGCAGGTGGTCGGGCAGCCGGGCCAGGACGAGGCGGTGGTGGGTATGGCGCGCTGGCTGGGCGAGGTGGCGCGGCCCGTGAACCGCTGAGGGCGCGGCGATTTGATTTTTGCGCCGGAATGTCCCTAACGCGTCCTCGCGCTCCAACGCGAGGATGCCATGCATGACCCGCTTCTCCGCCGCCGCGCCCTGCCCCGCCTGGGGGTCGGCCTGATGGCCGCCCCCGCTTCGGCGGCGCCCGGCACCGAGGGCTTCGCGCCGGATCTGGAGGAGAAGCTCGCGGCCGGGCTGCGTTCCGGCCTGCTGCCCGGCCTGCATGCCCTGCTGGTGGCGCGGCACGGGCAGGTGGTGCTGGCGCATTATGGCCAGGGGCCGGATGAGAGCTGGGGCCGCCCGCTCGGCGAGGTCCGCTCCGGCCCCGAGGTGCCGCATGACCTGCGCTCGGTGACCAAGAGCGTGGTCGGGCTGCTCTACGGCATCGCCCTCGCCCGCGGCGCCGTGCCGCCGCCGGAGGCGCCGCTGCTGGCGCAGTTTCCCGAATACCCCGACCTCGCCGCCGACCCCGCCCGGCAGGCCCTGCGCGTGTCCGACGCGCTGGACATGACCATGGGCCTCGCCTGGGACGAAAGCCGCCCCTACACCGATCCGGCGAACAGCGAGATCGCCATGGAGAACGCGGCGGACCGCTACCGCTACGTGCTGGAACAGCCGGTGGAGCATCCGCGCGGAACGCGCTGGACCTATTCCGGCGGCGCCGTGGCGCTGCTGGGCGCGCTGATCGCGCGCGGCACCGGGCAGTCGCTGCCGGATTTCGCCCAGGCGGCGCTGTTCGAGCCGCTCGGCTTCGAATCCGGCGGCTGGGCGGCGGGGCGGGACGGCGTGCCCTCCGCTGCCTCGGGTCTGCGACTGACCGCGCCCGCCCTGCTGCGCATCGGGGAGATGGTGCTGGCCGGCGGCGCGTGGGAAGGCCGGCGGGTGGTACCGGAGGCATGGCTCGCCGCCATGACCCGCCCCGCCGTGCCCACCGGGGACGGGCTGCATTACAGCCGCCTCTGGTATCTCGGCGGGGGATATGTGCCGGGCCTCGGCGGGCCGCGCCCCTGGCTCGGCGCCTTCGGCAATGGCGGGCAGCGCCTCTACCTCATGCCGGCGGCCGGCCTCGCCATGGCCTGCTTCTGCGGCCTCTATAACCGGCCGGAGCAGGCGGCGACGCCGCTGCGGATCTGGCGGGAGATCGTGCTGGCGAACCTGGTGCGGGGCTGAGGCGCGCTCACCTCGCCGCGTCCACCCGGCTGCCGCGCAGGAAGATGCGCACGGCGTGCTCGATCCGGCCGGTCAGCACCTCCCGCGGAAGCGAGACCTCCAGCCCGGCCATGAGTTCGTGGTGAAAGGCGCCGAGCGCCATGCCCACCAGCATCCGAGCGGCCTCGGGCGCCCCACCGAAATCGTAGCCGCCCGCGGAGGCGAGCTGAGTGAGGTACTTCTCAAGCTCCAGCCGCGCCATTTCCGGGCGCGGCTCGGTCCAGTCCGGGCCCAGCAAGGAGGTGCGGCCCGCCTCGGCCATGGCGATCCGCATCAGGGCGATCGAGCTGTCGCGGAGCAGGATATCCGCCATGCGCAGCAGAAAGTCCCGCAAGGCCTGCTCCGGCGACTGATGCGGATCGACGGGAAGCCGTGCCACCTCCTCGCGCCGCCGCTCCATCACGGCCCGGAACAGGTCGTCCTTCGAGGCGAAGAGCTTGTAGACGGTCTTCTTCGAGCAGCGCGCGCCCGCGGCGATGGCATCCATAGTGGTGACATGGAAGCCCTGGGCGACGAAGGCGGCTTCCGCGGCCTGCAGGATGCGCTGGCAGGTGATGCCCAGCCCATCCGGAAGCGCGTCACGTCCCCTTTCGCCTTGCTCTGTCACCGCGTCCTCTCCTCCTGAAACACAATGTTGCAGCGCACAAGGGTGCTTGACACCCTCCAGGAAACGGCAGAGTTTCCGCGCTCGGAAACTAGCCCGTTTCCATTCGCCCGGGCAAGTGCCGCAGAGACGGACCGTGACGGACCCATGATGATCGCTCCTCGCACAGACGCCGCGCCCCTGCCGCCCGTCGGGGCCTCCGGTTCCGGACGCCGCGCCGCCCTCCTCCGCGCGATCGCGGCCGCGGCGGCCCTTGCCCTGGCCGGCTGCGACGACAAGGCGACAGCACAGGGCCAAGCCGCCCCGCCCGCCCCGACCGTGACCGTCGTGACGCTCGCCCCTCAGCAGGTGGCGCTGCAGACCGTGCTGCCCGGGCGCACCACCCCCTTCCAGACCGCGGAGATCCGGCCCCAGGTGGGTGGCGTGGTGCGGGAGCGCCTGTTCCGCGAGGGGGAGCAGGTGACGGCGGGGCAGCCGCTGTTCCAGATCGACCCCGCCCCCTATCGCGCCTCCCTGGCCAGTGCCGAAGCCACCCTGGCCCGCGCGCAGGCCGCCCTCGAATCCGCCCGGGTCACCGTCTCCCGCTACCGCCCGCTGGTGGCACAGAACGCGGTCAGCCGGCTGGACTACGAGACCGCGGTGGCAACCCAGAAATCGGCCGAGGCCGACGTGGCCTCTGGCCGGGCCGCGGTCGAGACCGCGCGAATCAACCTGGGCTACACCCGCGTGACCTCACCCATCGCGGGGCGCACGGGGCGCTCCTCCGTCACGGTCGGCGCGCTGGTCACGGCGGACCAGGGTACCTCCCTGCTCACCGTCACGCAGCTCGATCCCATCTATGTCGACGTCACCCAGCCCACGGCGGCGGTGCTGCGGCTGCGGCGGGACCTGGAGTCCGGCAAGCTGCGCCGGGACGCGAACGACAATGCCGAGGTCCGGCTCCTGCTCGAGGACGGCACCGAATACCCCGAGGCCGGCACGCTGCAGTTCTCCGAGGTCACGGTGAGCACCGATACCAACACCGTCACCCTACGCGCCCAGTTCCCCAACCCGCAGGGCATGCTGATGCCGGGCATGTTCGTCCGCGCCCGGCTGGAGCAGGGCCAGGCCCAGTCCGCCCTCCTCGTTCCGCAGCAGGGCGTGACGCGGAACCCGCGGGGCCAGCCCGTCGCGCTGGTGGTGCAGGCCGACGGCACGGTGGCGAGCCGCACGCTGGAGATCGGCCAGGCCATCGGGAACAAGTGGCTGGTCGAGGGTGGCCTGCAGGAGGGTGACCGCGTGATCGTTGAGGGCACGCAGCGCGTGCGCCCCGGCGCGAAGCCCCAGCTGCGCGAGATGAGCGCCCAGGCCTTCGACCAGCAGGTGGCCGAGGAAGCCCAGCGCGCCATCCAGGTCCGGGGAGGCTGAGGACAGGCCATGGCCCGCTTCTTCATCGACCGCCCGGTCTTCGCCTGGGTCATCGCGCTCGGCATCATGCTGATCGGCGGGATCTGCCTGCGCGGCATGCCGATCGCGCAGTATCCCAACATCGCCCCGCCCGCGATCCAGATCTCGCTCACCTATTCCGGCGCCTCGGCCGAGACGGTCCAGAACACTGTCGTTCAGGTGATCGAGCAGCAGATGACGGGGCTCGACGGGCTGCTCTACTTCAGCTCGGACAGCAACCGGGACGGCAGCGTCAGCATCAAGCTCACCTTCGCCCAGGGTACCAATCCCGATATCGCCCAGGTGCAGGTGCAGAATAAGCTGGCCCTCGCGGAATCCCGGCTGCCCGAGACGGTGCAGCGGCAGGGCATCCGCGTGGCCAAGGCCAGCAGCAACTTCCTGATGGTGGTCGGCTTCATCTCCCGCGACGGCACCATGAACAATGCCGACATCGCGGATTACATCGCCTCCGCCGTGCAGGACCCCATCACCCGCACCCCGGGCGTGGGCGACTTCAACCTGTTCGGTTCGCAATATGCGATGCGGATCTGGCTCGATCCGGACAAGCTGAACGCCTATGGGCTGAACCCCTCTGACATCAGCACCGCGGTCGCCGCGCAGAATGTTCAGGTCGCCTCGGGCGAGATCGGCGCGCTGCCCGCCGTGCCGGGACAGCGGCTGACCGCCACGCTGATCGGCCCTTCCCTTCTCAACACGCCCGAGCAGTTCGGCGCCATCCTGCTGAAGACCAAGGCCGACGGGTCCCAGGTGCGGTTGCGGGACGTGGCCGAGGTGATGCTCGACGCCCAGAGCTTCAGCCCGAGCAGCCTGTTCAACGGGCGCCCGGCCGCGGGCATCGGCATCCAGCTGGCCAGCGGCGCCAATGCGGTGGGCACCGCCACCGCCGTCCGCGCCACGCTGGAGCGGCTCCGCCCGAGCTTCCCGGCCGGGCTGGAGGTTGTCTATCCCTTCGACACCACGCCCTTCGTGCAGATCTCGATCGAGGAGGTGGTGAAGGCGCTGATCGAGGCGATGATCCTCGTCTTCGTGGTCATGTTCATCTTCCTGCAGAACTTCCGGGCGACCCTGGTGCCGACGCTCGCCATCCCGGTCGTGCTGCTGGGCACCTTCGCGGTGCTCTCCTTCGCGGGATATTCGATCAATACACTCACCATGTTCGGCCTGGTGCTGGCCATCGGCCTGCTGGTGGACGACGCCATCGTGGTGGTGGAGAACGTGGAACGCGTGATGGAGCAGGAGGGGCTTGGCCCCCTCGAGGCCACGCGCAAGTCCATGGACCAGATCTCGGGCGCGCTGGTCGGGATCGCGCTCGTGCTCTCAGCCGTGTTCCTGCCGATGTTCTTCTTCGCCGGCTCCTCCGGCGTGATCTACCGGCAGTTCTCGCTCACCATCATCACCGCCATGACCCTGTCCGTGGTCCTGGCGCTCACCTTCACCCCCGCCCTCTGCGCCACACTGCTGCGCCGGCCGAAGCATGGCGAGCGGCGGGGCTTCTTCGGCTGGTTCAACCGCAACTTCGACCGCACGAACCGCGGCTACATCCGCGGCGTCGGCTACATGGCCAACCGCGCGCTGCGCTTCATGCTGGTCTATGCCGTGATCGCGGGCGCGATGGGCGTGCTCTACATGCGCCTGCCCTCCTCCTTCCTTCCGGCGGAGGACCAGGGCGTAATGTTCGTCCAGATCACCGCCCCGCCCGGCGCCACGGCCGAGCGCACGCAGCAGGCGGTGAATGCCGTGAACGACTACCTCCTGAAGGAGGAGGGATCCCGCGTGGAGGGCCTCATGGCCATCTCCGGCTTCAGCTTCGGCGGCCGTGGCCAGGCCTCCGCCATGGCCTTCGTCCGGCTCAAGCACTGGAACGAGCGTACCGCGCCGGCGGATTCGGTCTCCGCCATCGCGGGGCGGGTGATGCGCCACTTCTCCACCTACCGGGACGCGCAGATCTTCGCCTTCTCCCCGCCCGCGGTTTCGGAGCTGGGCAATGCCACGGGCTTCGACATGCAGCTGCTCGACCGCGGCGGGCTGGGCCATGCGGCGCTGACGGCGGCGCGTGACCAGCTGCTGGCGGCCGCCGCGCAGAGCCGGGTGGTGGTGGGCGTTCGCCCGAACAGCCTGAATGACGAGCCGCAGGTGAAGCTGGAGATCGACTGGGAGCGGGCGACATCCCTCGGCCTCTCCGTCGGTGACGTCACCAGCACCCTCTCGGCCGCCTTCGGCACCAGCTATGTCAACGACTTCCTGGACCGCGGCCGCGTGAAGCGCGTGTACATGCAGGGCTCCGCGCCCGCGCGCATGCTGCCGGAGGACCTGTCCAAGTGGCATGTCCGGAACAGCGCGGGGGAGATGGTCTCCTTCGGCGCCTTCGCCTCGGCGCGCTGGGAGGTCGGCTCGCCGAAGCTCTCCCGCTACAACGGCACGGATTCCATCGAGATCCTGGGCGATGCCGCCCCGGGCCAGAGCACTGGCGCGGCCATGGCCGAGATGGAGCGGCTGGCCGCCCAGCTGCCCGCCGGCATCGCAGTGGACTGGACCGGCCTTTCCTATGAGGAGCGTGCGGCGGGGTCGCAGGCGATGGCGCTCTACGCCGTCTCGCTGATCGTCGTCTTCCTCTGCCTGGCCGCATTGTACGAAAGCTGGGCCATCCCGGTCTCGGTGATGCTGGTGGTGCCGCTCGGCGTGTTCGGCGCCGTGGCGGCCACCATGCTCCGGGGCATGTCCAACGACGTGTACTTCCAGGTGGGCCTGCTCACCACCATCGGGCTCTCGGCGAAGAACGCCATCCTCATCGTGGAATTCGCGAAGGAGCACTTCGAAGCGGGCGAGAGCCTGCTGGATTCCGCCATCCATGCGGCCCGGGAACGCCTGCGGCCGATCCTGATGACCTCGCTCGCCTTTGTGCTCGGCGTGGTGCCGCTGGCCATCGCCACGGGCGCGGGCGCGGGCGGGCGCACCGCCATCGGCACGGGCATCATCGGCGGCGTCGTCACCGGCACGGTGCTGGCGGTGTTCTTCGTGCCGCTCTTCTTCGTGCTGGTGCTGAAGCTGTTCCGGACGAAGCGCCGTAGCGAGGCCCGGCCTGAGCCGGCCACCACCCCTGCACCCGCCGCGCCCGGGGGGGAGCACTGACATGGCCCGCCCGCTTCCCCTCCTCGCGCTCGGTGCCGCACTGCTGGCCGGCTGCTCGCTGGACCCGGGCTATGAGCGCCCTGGCGCGCCGGTGCCCGCGCAGTGGCCGCAGGGCGCCGCCTATGGCGCCCCGCAATCGGGCGAAAGCACCGCCGACAGCATCGGCTGGGAGAGCTTCTTCCTCGACCCCGGCCTGCGGCGCCTGGTCGGCCTCGCGCTCGAGAACAACCGGGACCTGCGGGTGGCGGCGCTGAACGTGGAGGCGGCCGAGGCGCAGTACCGCGTGGAGCGCGGCGACCTCTTCCCCTATCTCGGGGCCAGCGGCGCGGCGGATTACCTGGGCACGCCGGTCACGGGGAGCGATGGCCGGACCCGCTCCGTCACCAGCCGGAGCTTCAGCCTGGGGGCGGGCTTCACCGCCTGGGAAATCGACCTCTTCGGCCGCATCCGCAGCCTCTCCCGCGCGGCGCTGGAGGCCGCCTTCGCCCAGGCCGAGACAAGGCGGGCGACGCAGATCAGCCTCGTCGCGCAGGTGGCGGATGCGTATCTGGCCCTGCTCGCCAGCCGCGAGCTGCTGGCGCTGACGCGGCAGACGCTGGAGAGCCAGGAGGCCTCCTACCGCCTCACCCAGGCCACCGCCGCGGGCGGCACCACCACCGCTCTGGCGCTGCGCCAAGCCCAAACCTCGGTGGAGGCGGCGCGTGCCAACCTCGCCCTCTACACGCGCCAGGTGGCGCAGGCGGAGAACGCACTGGCGCTGCTGCTGGGCCAGCCCGTTCCTGCCGACCTTCCCGCGAGCACGACCCTCGCCTCCCCGCTGGTCACGGCGGATCTTCCGGCCGGCCTCTCCTCCACCGTGCTGCTGCGGCGGCCGGACGTGCTGGCGGCGGAGTACAGGCTGCTCTCGGCGAATGCGAATATCGGGGCGGCCCGCGCCGCCTTCTTCCCCACCGTCAGCATCACCGCCTCGGGCGGCACGGCGGGCACCGCGCTGTCGCGGCTGTTCCAGGCGGGCTCGGGGTCTTGGGCCTTCTCGCCGCAGATCAGCGTGCCGATCTTCACCGGCGGCATCAACGAGGCGACGCTGGACTACACGAAGCTGCAGAAGCGGGTCGAGATCGCGAATTACGAGAAGGCGATCCAGACCGCCTTCCGAGAGGTGGCGGATGCGCTGGCCGCCCGGGGCACCTATGGCAGCCAGGTGGAGGCCCAGCGGCGCCTGGCCGAGGCCTATGCCGACAGCTACAGGCTGGCCGAGCTCCGCTTCCGCAGCGGGGTGGACAGCTACCTCACCGTCCTCGATTCCCAGCGCAGCCTGTACGGCGCGCAGCAGGCCCTGATCACCTTGCGCCAGGAACAGCTCTCAAGCCTGGTCACCCTGTACAAGGTCCTGGGCGGCGGCTGGCAGCCCGTGGCACCTGCCCCACGGTCCTGAGGCAGGGCGGCGGGCCGCGCCGCGCCGGCCTGTCGTCCCTCACAAAAACGTTATTTCACTTCCGCATCCTACGCCAGGCCTCCCGTTAAAGGCGAGTTAAACTGCGCCTGGTTTCCACGGGCCGAATCTGCGTCCGGCGGGCTGGGGGGAAGCAGGACGTTATGGCGACGGAGTTCCTTGTCTCGGATGTCGCGAGCCTGAATGCGGCCATCGCCAGCATTTCTTCCGGCGGGGCGGATTCCAATCCCGATACGGCCTACAGCATCACCGTCACGGCCGACATCCTCCTCGCGCAGGAAATGCTCGCCATCAACCTCGCCGCGGGCAGTTCCCTCACCATCGCGGGCGGCGGCCATGTGCTCGACGGCGGCGACGCGCATCGCGGCTTCTTCGTCTACAGCGGCAGCGTCCGCATCGAGGACCTGTCGATCCAGAACACCCTCGCCGAAGGCGGGGATGGAGGCGGGGGGCGGGGACGGGGCGGCGGCGGCGCGGGCCTCGGTGGCGGGCTGTTCGTGGCGACCGGAGCGGATGTCACCCTGCGCGACGTGACCTTCGCCGACAACGCGGCGCGCGGCGGCGCGGGGGGTGCGGTCAGCACCGGCTCGGCCGGCGGCGGCGGCGGCGGCATGGGCGGTGACGGAGGGGACAACTTCCTCTCCAATGGAGCGGGCGGCGGCGGCATCGGCAAGGGGGCCGCGGGGGCGGATGCCGGTGTCGGCACCACCACGACGGGCATCGTCCCCGGCCTGGCCTCGGGCGGCGGCGCCGCCGGCACCGAGCCGAACAACGTGGACCTCCACACCGCGGGCGGGGGCGGCGGCATCGGCGGCGCGCCCGGCACCACCGCCGGCGGCACCGCAGGGGGCTTCGGCGGCGGGGGTGGCGGCGGCAGCCTGAATTACAACTCCGCCACCGGCTATAGCTGGACCGCCGGCGGGAATGGCGGCTTCGGTGGCGGCGGCGGGGGCGGCGGGGATGCCGCCGGCGGCAATGGCGGCTTTGGCGGCGGCGGGGGCGGCGGCCTCGCCAACCCCGGCGAAGGCGGCTTCGGCGGCGGGAATGCCAGCCAGTATGTGGGCGGCGGCGGGCTGGGCGCGGGCGGCCAGATTTTCGTGCAGGAAGGCGGCAGCCTCACCATCGAAGGCGGCAGCCTGTCCGGCGGCACGGTGGCCGGCGGGGCGGCGGGCGGCACGGGCGCGGGTGCCGGCTCCGCCTTCGGCAGCGGCCTCTTCCTGCAGGGCAGCGGCACCGTCCAGCTCGCCGGCAGCGAGGACGGGGCGCTGACGATCGCCGACCTCATCACCGACCAGGCGGGATCGGTCTCCGGCGCCAGCGGCGCCTATGCGCTGTCCATCACCGGCGGCACCGTCATCCTCACCGCCGCGAACACCTATTCGGGCGGCACCACCATCGGCGACGCCACGCTCATCGCCGAAGGCGCGGCGCGGCTCGGCCGTGGCGCCGTCACCTTCCTCGAGGGCGCGGACAGCACGCTGCATGTCGGCACGCTCAATGCCGGCAACATCCTCGTCAACTTCGACCTCGGGGACACGCTGGACCTCGACAACTTCGATTTCACCGGCGGCACCACCGCCAGCTTCGACGGCACGCGGCTCACGGTGTCCAGCGGCGCGCAGACCACGGTCGTCACGCTGCAGGGCGTGGAGGCGGGTACGCGCTTCCTCGTGGGGGAGGACAGCGACGGGAGCGCGCTCATCACGGTCTTCGACCCCGACGCGCCGGTGGAGACGAACTTCACCGTGGGGAGCGCCGATGCGCTGAACCTCGCCCTCAGCCTCATCGGCGAAGGCGGCCTCTACGCCCAGGCCGGCACGGCCTACACCATCACCCTCACGGCCGACCTGCTCCTGGTCGAGGATCTCTGGGCCATCGACCTGCTGGCGGGGTCCACGCTCTCCATCCAGGGCAATGGCCATGTTCTGGACGGCGCGGGCCTTTATCGCGGGCTGTTCGTCGCGGAAGGCGAGGTCTCGATCGAAAGCCTGACCATTCAGGATGCCCGGGCCAAGGGCGGCAACGGCGCCGCGGGCTGGGCCGGCGGCGGCGGGGGCGCGGGGCTGGGCGGCGGCCTTTTCGTCGCCTCCGGGGCGCAGGTCACGCTCCATGATGTCAGCTTCCTCGACAACCGGGCCGTCGGCGGGAACGGCGCCTATTACAACAGCGCCGATGCCGGCGGTGGCGGCGGCGGCATGTGGGGCAACGGCGTCGCGGGCAACGGCGCGACGGCGGGCGCGGGCGGCAGCGGCGTGCGCGGCGCGGATTTCGGGGCTGGAACGACGGGCGGCCTCGCCAGCTCGACCAGCAATGTCCCGGCTCCGGCCGAGTTCGGCGGCGGCGGCGGCGGCGGCGGCACCAATCCCGGCCGCATCACCGTGGGCTATAATGGCGGCGCGGGCGGCTTCGGCGGGGGCGGCGGCGGCGGCGGCCCGACCGGTGGGGCGGGCGGCTTCGGCGCGGGCGCCGGGGCTTCGGGCTCCGTGAGCTTCAGCAGCACCTCCTATTGGGGCGGCGGCGGTGGCCTCGGCGCCGGCGGGCAGATCTTCGTCCAGGAAGGCGGCGTGCTCACCCTTTCGGGCTCGGCCAGCCTGGAGGGCGGTGCCGTCACGGGCGGTACGCGGGGCTCCAGCCGCGCGGGCAACGGCTCGGCCTTCGGCGACGGCATCTTCATCCAGGGCAGCAGCACCCTCCATCTCGCGCCCGGGCCGGGGGAGACGCTGCTGATCGATGACGTCATCGCGGACCAGTCCGGCTCCGGCGGCACCGGGACGAGTGCGGGTGCGGCCAGCCTGATGATCACTGGCGGCGGCACGGTCCGCCTTTCCGCCGCGAACACCTATGCCGGCGGCACCACCCTCGGGGATGCCACGCTGGAGATCGCGGAGACGGGTACGGCCGGCAGCGGCGCCGTGACCTTCGCCGGCCCCGAGGACAGCACGCTGAGGATCGAAAGCAGCAGCTTCGGCAACTTGCTGGAGGGTTTCAGCCGGGGCGACGTGATCGACCTTCAGGCCATTTCCTTCACCAGCCCCGCGGGCTTCACCCGGAACGGGGAGGTCGTGACGGTCTTCGACGGCACGACCACGCTCGAGCTGCATCTGGTGGGTGCCGCAGGTCCGCTGATCATGGATCAGGATGGGGATGGCAGCGCGCGCCTGCGCGTGGGGCAGGAGGCGGTGGTCACGTCTCCCGGCCGCACCGACTTCCAGCCTTCGGGGCTGATCGAAGTCGCGGCCATCACCTTCGCCGCCGGGGCCCATTCCGAGGCCGTGCTCGCGGATGCGCAGCTCTGGTCGATGGTGCAGGTCACGGGGGATGAGAGCGAGAACCGCGTCACGGTGAACATGGTCGCGCCCGGCAGGCTGGATCTCTCGGGCTGGCGCTTCGCCGAATGGTCCATCGGCCTGGATATCCTGGCTATCAACGGCACGGATGGCGCGGACGACATCACCGGCACGGAGTTCGATGACCGCATCACCGGCGGGCAGGGCAATGACAGCCTTGCCGGCGGCACCGGCGACGACTCCTATTTCGTCTCCGGCATCGGCACCACGGTGTCCGAGGCGGCGGGCGGGGGCGTGGATACCGTCCTGGCCCTGGTGGATTTCACCCTCGCCGAAGGCTCGGCGGTGGAGGTGCTGCGCGCGGTGGGGGGCGGCGGGCTTCAGCTGGCCGGTAACGAACTGGCCAATTGGCTCGTCAGCAGCGGCGCTGGCATCGGCGACGCGCTGGCCGGCGGCGGGGGCAATGACAGCTATGTCGTGCGCAGCGTCGCCGACACGGTTCTCGAGGGGATCGGCCAGGGCATCGACACCGTCATCGCGGGCGTCAGCTACACGCTGGCGGCCGGATCCGAGATCGAGGTGCTCCGCGCCGATCCCGGCGCGGCGGGTCTGGCGCTGACGGGCAACGAATTTGCCAACCGCCTCGTCAGCGGCGGCGCGGAGGACACGCTGGCCGGTGCCGGGGGCAACGACCTCTACTACGTCGACAGCGCCGGGGACGAGGTGCTGGAGCAGACCGGAGAGGGCATCGACACGGTCTTCGCCAGCAGCTCCTGGACCCTGGGGGCCGGGCAAGCGGTGGAGATCCTGCGCGCGAATGCCGGGGGCGAGGGCATCACGCTCACCGGCAACGAGCTGGCCAACATCCTGCACAGCGGCGCGGGGCTGGACGTGCTCGCCGGCGGCGCGGGCAACGACACCTACTATGTCGGCGATTCCGGCGACACCGTGCTGGAGATGGCTGGCGGCGGCACGGATACGGTCTATGCCGGCAGCGATTTCACGCTCGCCCCGGTGCAGGAGATCGAGGTTCTGCGTGCCAGTGCCGGCAGCACCGGCCTGGGCCTGACGGGCAACGCCTTCGCCAACCGCATCATCGGCGGCGCTGGTGGCGACACGATCGCCGGCGGCCTGGGCCAGGACACGCTGACGGGCGGCTCGGGCGAGGACAGCTTCGTCTTCACCGGCCTGGCCGATAGCCCGGCGAGTGCGGCGCGCGACTACATCAGCGACTTCGTCTCCGGCGAGGACCGGATCGACCTTTCCGCCATCCAGGCGGTGGAGGGTGCGGATTCCGACCAGGCCTTCACCTTCCTCGGCACCGGCCGCTTTACCAAGCAAGCGGGCCAGCTGCACCAGATCACGGCCGGGTCCAACACCATCGTCGAGGGCGATGTGAACGGCGATGGGCGGGCCGACTTCCAGATCCTGGTGAAGGGCCTGCTCACGCTGCAGGAAGGCGACTTCGTGCTTTAGTGGCCGGTTCGCCTTCTCGCTCAGCCCCGCCGGAAATCCAGAACGCGGGAGCGATGCGAGGCGAGGCGAAGCTGGCCGCCGGGTTGCAGCCAAAGGAGAGGCCGTGCCCGCCAGGGGCCATGCCGCCGGTCCGCCAGCGCCCGCCCGCCCGGCAGGGGGCGCAGGGCCTCGGCGCCGCGCGGATGGATGCCCGGCATGCGCGCCGCGCCATCGGGCCGCACCTCGAGCGATACGTCGAAGGCATCGTTCCGCCAGGTCCCGACCAGGGCCGGGTCCAGCGCCGTTCCGCCCGGTACGGGCAGCAGGCGCCGGGCGACGCCCCCGATGCGCCCTTCGATCGCGCCGCCCTCCCCCAGGCGGAGCGAGGCTTCCAAATAGGCGGGCAGGGTGCGCGCGCCGGCTCCATCGGCGAAGAGCCGGTCGGTCACGCCCATGAAGGTCACCGTCTCGCCCTCCACCTCCGCCCAGGCCTCGCCCGATGCCTCGGCATAGAGGCCGGGGGGAAGGGCGGCGGGCTGGGGGAGCGGGCGGGCGGTCATCGCGGCCATCACGCGCAGGGCGAGCCAGAGCGGGTCCGTATCCTCGCGGTTGGAGAGAAGGGCGACGCCGCAGCCCAGCGCCGGGGCCATGAGGAGATGCGTCTTGATGCCGGGGAGGGAGCCGCCATGCCCGATCAGCTCAAGCCCATCCAGCGACAGCGCGGAAAGACCCGTCCGGTAGAAGCTCTCCGCGCCATCGGGGAAGCGGCGCGGTGCCGAGAGGCGGGCGAGCATGCCGGCCAGGGGGCCGCGCCCGGCCAGCAGGGCGGAACCCCAGCGTGCCAGGGCCTCCGCGCTGCCCGCCAACCCGCCGGAGGGGGAGAAATGCAGGCCGTACCGGCCGCGCCGCCACCCCATGCCGTCATGCCAATAGGGCGTGGCGAGGCCCGGCACGGGGGAGGCTTCGTCCTCGGGGAAGGCCACATCCTCCAGGCCCAGCGGCGTGAGCACGAGGCGGCGCAGGGCCTGGGCGTAGCTCTCCCCTCCCCGGGCGCCTCCCCTGGCCGCGAAGGCGGCGGCCACCAGCCGCCAGCCGGTGTTGGAATAGGCCATCTCCACCCCCGGCGGGCCTCCCGTGCCC
Organism: Muricoccus roseus; assembly: GCF_900141905.1. GTDB lineage: Bacteria > Pseudomonadota > Alphaproteobacteria > Acetobacterales > Acetobacteraceae > Roseomonas > Roseomonas rosea. The sequence goes on from NZ_FQZF01000030.1 coordinate 49,423, forward strand.
GGCAGGCGGCGGCAGAGCTGCAGCAGCTCGGCCTCCGAAAGGCCGGCGGTGAAGGGGACGCCGAGCAGCCAGAGCGTCTCCATCAGGTCCGGAATGCCGCCGGTCATGTCGAGCGCCCGTTCGAGCGGGACGGCGGCCAGGGACGAGGGCAGGCCGGGCACCAGCTGGCCCAGCGGCGCCGCCCCGTCGAAGCCGGCGAGCAGGGCCGTGGCGGCGCAGAAGGACTTGCTGATGGAGGCCCAGCGGCTCGGCGTGGCGGGGGTGAAGGGGATGCCGTGCTCCAGGCTGGCGAGACCGCCGGCCGCCGCCCCGCGGATGCCTTCCGTGTCGAAGAGGACCATGGCGCCGCCCGGCCCGGCCTCCCCGGACCAGGCCGCCGCGATGGCGTTTGCTTCGGCGATGGCGCGGGACAGCTCGGGTTCGTTCATGCCCGCATGCTCCCGCGCCGCGTCGCGGATGGCCAGATCGGAGCCACCCGGGGCAGGCCTGCCAGAGAATGTTCGCGCCCGGTTCCCGGCACTGCTACAACCCCGGCTTCCAGCCCGGGCTCCCGCGGTGCCGCCCGGAAGGACCCGGCCGGTCCCCCTCGCCCGGCATGCCGCACCCTCCCCGCAGATTCACGACAAGGCACCACCATGGCCAATCTCCCGCCCCTTCCGCCCGCCGGCCGAGCGCCCCAGGGCGGCAAGAACGCCGCTTCGGGCAAGGCGAACCCCAAGGATGCCCGCGCGGGCGGGGGCGGCGGCAACGGCGGCAAGCAGGGCGGCGTGAGCAGCGCGACCCAGAGCAACCGCAAGCAGGGCGACCGCTAAGAGCGCCAGCGCGACGCCGCGCGGCGAGGCGGTTCAGTCCTTCGGTTCAGTCCTCTGGGCGGTCGCTGAGGGCGGGCGCGGCCACGGCCCCGGAAAGGCGCGTCCCCTCCCCCAGCCGGATGGTTCCGTCCGCCTGAGGTACGGCGAGGGGCGCGACCAGGATCTCCGCGCTGTTCCCGCTCACCCCCAGGGCGCGCGCGACCGGCGGGGTGATGTCGAGCAGCCGCCCCGCGCTGGCCGGGCCGCCTGGCCGGACCTGGATGATGGTCGAGCGCCCGTTCCGCAGGTTCTGCACCCGCGCGGTCGTGCCCTGCGGCAGCACGCCGCTCACCCCCACCGCCGGCATGGAGGCCAGGGCCGGGTCGTCCAGCACCCTGGCCTGGGTCTGCCGTGCCTTGCCGGAGCGGTCCGCGGGCTGCCGCGGCGGCGACGGGCGCGGGGCCACCTCGATGATGGCGCCGCCGCCGCGCTCCTGGGGGGCGGCGGCCGCCCCCTCGACCAGCAGGAGGGAGACGAGCGCCGCGGCCAGCCCTGCCATCTTGCGGCGCATCATGCCTCTCCTCCTGCTCCGGGCGGGTCCCAAGGGCGTTCCTCGGTCACGATCGTCACGCCAGCATCGCAGCATCCGGTTTCGTCGCCGTTGCCGATGACCCTCCGGTATGTCGTCGCTCGCGGGGCCGATGAGAAGACCGGGTTGTAACCGGCATCGGCTCCGTGAAGCGTGTCCTTCGGGCCATCATGGCTGCTCGATCCGCCCACGACATGGAAGGTGGGCGCCCCCGGAGCCAGGCGACCCCGCTCCGGATCGGGCATAGGGGCGCTTGCCGGGCGCAGCCTCCCTGCCCAGGATCGCCCCGGGGCTCCTGCCCGCGCCGCGGCTCATCCGCTCGGGCCCGCTTGCACGGCGCGCCACGAATCGAGCCCTGGGGAGGACGACATGGCCGACATCCAGGACGAAGCCATCCAGCAGGGCATGGACAGCTTCGTGGCGACCTTCGGCCGCGTGCCTGAGAATTTCCAGCTTCTCGCGGAACACGCGCCGGGCGCCTTCGCCGGCTATGGGCTGATGCGCAGCTTCGTGATGCGGGACCATGGGGATGGCGGCGCGCTGGACCTGAAGACGAAGGAGCTCATCTTCGCCCTGCTCGACACGCTGGCGGGGCAGACCACGGGGGCCAAGAACCACGCGGCGGCGGCGATGCGGCTCGGCCTCACCTTGCCGGAGCTGGCGGAAGGGCTCGTGCAGGTCATGATGGTCGGCGGGATCACCACCTGGAATCTCACCGGCGCCGCGGTGATGAAGCACTGCAGGGACATCGAGGGCTGAGGCAGCCCCGCCGGGCCGCCCCCCCCCTGTCGCGCCCGGCCCGATGCGGGATACCGTCCCCTCCGGGGAGGACGCGAGGAACATGGGTGCTTGGGCTTGGATCGGGCCGCGGCTCGAAGGCGTTCCGGCAGGCGGGCCGGCAGGCTCGTCGGCACGGGAGCGTGAGCGGCAGGGGATCGCCGGGGCCGTCGCGGCATGACGGGGGCGAGCGGCGGCGTGCTGTCCGGCCTGCGCGTCGTTGAGGTCTCCGCCTTCATCGCGGCGCCGATCGGGGGCATGACCCTCGCGCAGCTGGGCGCGGATGTGATCCGGATCGACCCGATCGGGGGCAATATCGACTATCGCCGCTGGCCGCTCTCGCCCGGAGGCACGAGCCTGTACTGGACCGGGTTGAACAAAGCCAAGCGCTCCGTCGCGCTCGCCCTGAACCGGCCCGAGGGGCAGGAGATCGCCCGTGCGCTGATCTGCGCGGGCGGCGAGGAGGCCGGCATTCTTCTCACCAACCTGCCCGCCAGCGGCTGGATGAGCCATGCCGCGCTTTCGGCGCACCGGCCCGACCTCATCATGCTCCGCCTGATCGGCAATTCCGACGGATCGGGCGCGGTGGACTACACCGTGAACAGCGCCACCGGCTTTCCCATGGCGACGGGCCGCGGGGAGGAGCCGGTGAACCATGTGCTGCCGGCCTGGGACATCGCCGCCGGCCTTTATCTCGCCACCGGCCTGCTCTCGGCCGAGCGGGTGCGCCGGCGGGAGGGGCGCGGGCAGGAGGTGGTGCTGGCGCTCTCCGATGTCGCCTTCGCCTCGGTGGCCAATCTCGGCTACGTGGCCGATGTGCAGGTGAACGGCGCCGTGCGCCCGCCCATGGGCAACGAGCTCTACGGCGCGTTCGGGCGGGACTTCGCGACGAAGGACGGGCGGCGCGTGATGATCGTCGCCATCTCCAACCGGCAATGGCGCGCGATCGGCAAGGTGACGGGCCTTGCCGAGAAGCTCGCAATGATCGGGCCCATGCTGGATGTGAACCTGGACGAGGAAGGTGGGCGCTTCGAGGCGCGGCACGCCATTGCCGCCGTGCTCGCCCCCTGGTTCGCGCGGCACAGCCTGGCCGAAGTGGCGCGGCTGTTCGAGGGCAGCGGCATCCTCTGGGGCCCCTATCAGGATTTCGGGCAGCTGGTGCGGGAGGACCCGCGCGTCTCCACCGCCAATTCCCTTTTCGCAGAGATCGAGCAGCCCGGCGTGGGTCGGATCCTGGCGCCGGGCGTGCCGCTCGCCTTCTCCGCTAACCCCCGCCCGGCTCCCCGCCCGGCTCCACGCCTCGGCGAGCATAGCGACGCGGTTCTGGCCGAGGTGCTGGGCCTGTCCACCGCCGCCATCGGCAAGCTGCACGATGACGGGGTGGTGGCCGGACCCGATGGAGGCTGAGATGAACGCTCTGACCGACGACATCGCCCTTTCCGACTACGGGGCCGCCCTCGCCGCCGCCGAACGCCTCCTCGAGGAAGGCCGCCGCGCCGTGGAGACCCTGGTTGCGCCCACGGGCAGGCCCGATGCCGCGCTGATGGACCGGCACCAGTTCGCCCTGCATGGGCTCGCCTGGCAGGTCGCCTATGTGGAGGCGCTGCGCCAGACCCTGCGCTGGGCCCGCCGCCTGGCCGAGACCGGGGCGCTGCGCCGGACCGAGGCGGCGATCCTGCGCCTGGGCTTCGCGGAGTATTCCGCCCAGCTGGCCGGCGGCATCCCCATGAGCCAGACGGAGGTGGTCCGCCCGTCCGATCTCGGCATCCCGCCCGAAGCCGTGGCGCGATTCCTGGCAGAGCCCGTGCTGGCGCGCCTTTCCGCCCCGGCCGGGCTCGAGGCCGCGCGGCTCGTTCTGGCCGGGGCCGTCGCGGCCGGCGATTACGGTGCGATCGGCCTGGAAGACGAGGCGCTGGAGGCCACGCGCGACAGCTTCCTGCGCTTCACCGCCGCCGAGGTGACGCCCCATGCCCAGGACTGGCACCAGCGGGACGAGCTGATCCCGCTCGACCTGATCGGCAAGCTGTCCGAGATGGGCGTGTTCGGCCTGACCATCCCGGAGGAGTTCGGCGGGCTCGGCCTGGGCAAGGTAGCCATGTGCCTCGTCTCGGAAGCGCTGAGCGGCGGCTATATCGGCGTCGGCTCCCTCGGCACGCGCTCCGAGATCGCCGCCGAGCTGATCCGCCTCGGCGGCACGGAGGAGCAGAGGCGGCGCTGGCTGCCCAGCATCGCATCCGGCGAAACGCTGCCGACGGCCGTGTTCACCGAACCGAACACCGGATCGGATCTCGGCAACCTCCGCACCCGCGCGGTGCGGGAGGGCGATGTCTACAAGGTCTATGGCGCCAAGACCTGGATCACCCATGGCTCGCGATCGGACCTGATGACATTGCTCGTCCGCACGGGCCCGGCGGATTCCGGCTACAGGGGCCTCTCCATGTTCCTGGCCGAGAAGCCCAGGGGCACGGAGGAGAACCCCTTCCCCGCCCCGGGCATGAGCGGCGCCGAGATCCCGGTGCTCGGCTATCGCGGCATGAAGGAATACGAGATCGGCTTCGACGGCTTCGAGATTCCGGCCTCCTCCCTGCTCGGCGGGGTGGAGGGCCAGGGCTTCCGGCAGCTGATGGAGACCTTCGAAAGCGCGCGCATCCAGACAGCGGCGCGCGCGCTGGGTGTCGCGCAGAACGCGATGGAGCTTGGCGTGGCCTATGCCACCACGCGCGAGCAGTTCGGCCGCCCGATCCTCCACTTCCCCCGCGTGCATGCCAAGCTCGCCTGGATGGCGGCCGAGACGATGATGGCGCGCCAGCTCAGCTACTTCGCCGCGCGCACCAAGGATTCCGGCCAGCGCTGCGACATGGAGGCGGGCATGGCCAAGCTTCTGGCCGCGCGCGTCGCCTGGTCCAATGCGGATTCCGCCCTGCAGATCCATGGCGGCAACGGCTATGCGATCGAATACCCGATCAGCCGCGTGCTGTGCGACGCGCGCATCCTCTCCATCTTCGAGGGGGCGGCGGAAATCCAGGCTCAGGTCATCGCGAAGGGTCTGCTGGGCCGCGTGAACTAGGAAGGCCGGGGCGTTTCACCGCTGCGCGATGGCCTGCCTCCGCGGCATCGGAGCATCCCGTTGCTCCAGGTGCCGACGGAGGAGAGCCATGTTGCGCAGGTTGGCGCGAAAGAAGACATCGCCGACGGCGCCCGCCACCGGCACGGCGCTGATGAGTGCGTCGAGGCCGACATTGCCGATCATCCGCAGCAACGTGCCGGGTGAGACGCCGAGCCGGCGGGCCTCCCAGATCACATAGGCGGAGACCGCCGTGGACACGGCCGGCCCGAGGGCCGGCACAAGGCTGAGAAGGGCATCGGCCCCGAAGCGGATTCCCAGCCCCGGGATCCGCCACTGGCTGTCGAAAAGGCGCGCGATCGTCTCCAGGCGGCGCTGCCGCCTTTCGTCCTGTGCCGCGAGCCCCGGCGGGAAGCCGGTAGGGGTCCTGCCGCTTCGCATGATGCTCCTGCCGACAGGGCCGATCCCGCCGCGACCTGCATAACGTCCGCAGAAGGGGCATCGTTGGTGCGGGTGGCGGAGGTGCTCGGAGCGGCCCTATACCGCGCGGTGCAGCCCGGTCTTCACCTGGTCGGCGCCGGGGATCCGCGTCACGAGGACCTTGTCGATCCGGTTGTGGTCGAGATCGACGACCTCGAAGCGCCAGGCGCCGATATCGACCTGCTCCCCCGTCTTGGGCAGGCGCCCAAGGCTGGCGAGGACATGTCCGGCCACGGTCTGGTAGTCGCGGCCGGTGGGGAGGCTCACGCCGAGATGCTCGGCCATCTCGTCGGCGGGCAGCCAACCCGCGAGCAGCCAGGACCCGTCCTGGCGCTGCACCGCGCCGGCATCGTCGGAATGGTCGAGATCCGTCCGGAACACGCCCGCGATGGTCTCCAGCAGGTCCGCCGGGGTGACGAGGCCCTCGAAGTGGCCGTACTCGTCATGGACGAACACCACCGGAACCTCTGCCGCCTGCAGCAATGCCATGGCATCCAGCGCGCCGGCCGTTTCGGGGATGACCTGGACGGGGCGGATGAGCGCATGCAGGTCGAGCGGCTGCCCCGCCATGGCGCGGGCCAGCAGCTCGCGGGTCTGGATGATGCCGATGAGCGCCTCGGTCGATCCCTCGCCGACCGGCAGGCGGGAGTGGTGGGTATTGGACAGGATCTCCCGGATGCGCGCCTCACTGGCCGTGATGTCCACCCATTCGACCTCGGTGCGTGGCGTCATGATGCCGCGCACCGGCCGGTCGCCGAGCCGCATCACGCCGGAGATCAGATGCCGTTCCGCGCTCGCGATGGTGCCCGAGCTCTCGGCATCGGCGACGAGGGAACGGATCTCCTCATCCGTCACCTTGCTCTCCTGCTGTGGTCCCACCCCCAGGACGCGGAAGACCAGGCCGGTGGAGGCGTCGAGAAGCCAGGCCGCCGGAAGCGCGGCACGCGACAGGAACGACATCAGCGGGGCGATGAAGCTCGCGAAGCCCTCCGGGTTCCGCATGGCGAAGCGCTTGGGGACCAGCTCGCCGATCACGATGGACAGATAGGTCACCACCGCGATGACGAGGCCGAAGCCGAGCGGATTGGCGACGCCCGCCGGCACGCCGAATGTTTGCAGCCAGTTGGAGAGGCGCCCCCCGAGGGCTTCGCCGGAGAAGGCGCCGGCGAGGATACCGACGAGGGTGATGCCGATCTGGACCGTGGAGAGAAAGCGACCGGGATTCTCGCGCAATGCGAGGGCTGCCTGGGCGCCCCTATTGCCGGCATCGGCCATGGCCTGGAGCCGCCTGGGGCGGGATGACACCACCGCCAGTTCTGAACATGAGAACACGCCGTTGAGCAGGATAAGGGCAACGACAATGGCGATCTCGATCATCGCGGATCTAGATCACGCCAGGATGCCCGGCCGCAAGCCGGGAAGGCCCGTTGCGGCGGCACCGCGACGCCCCTCGGCCGGACGGGCCGTCCGCGCCGGCCTGCTCTCCCGATTGTGGGGTGCCGCCCCAGCCCGGGCGGCGATCTACTCGCGCCCATGCACAGCGCCGTTCCAGCCGATTTCACGTCGTCCCCGGAGGATTCCGCCTGGATGGCGGCCGCGCGCCCCGCGGCCCGTTTCCTCTGCGACGCATTTTTTCGCATCCCGGAGGATGTTTACGTCGGCCCGGATCACGCCATCACGCAGGAGGACTGGAGGGGGCTGCGTGTCCCCGTACCCGCACCGAACCTTCCCCTCCGAATGCCGGGAAAGGTGGCGACCACCGACCTTCTCGGCCGCGAGGAGGGGTTGGCTGAACACGGCGCGCGCCTCCTCGAAGTGGCCGGAGCGCATGGCAAGGCCGCCAGCATGACCCGCCCTTCTCCCTACTTCACCGTGGCGCCCGCCATTCTGGGCCCGGATGGCCTGCTGGCCACGTGGCCCTGGAGCGACACCCTGCCCGAAGCCGTACTTGCCCTGGAGGCCCTGGCCGCCGCGGATCGCGCAGCCCCCGGCACCATTCTCTGGGATGACGAGGACCAGGGCTGGCACCTGCGGATCATCGGTGCAGGCGCGAGCGCCTGCCTGGTGGAATGGGATGCCGAGGGCCCTCCGCCGGCCGAAGACGCCTGGCGGGTGGATGCCGCCGAGCTGGCCGGGCAGGCGGCATCGGCGCTGGAGCGCCTCCGGACCGTGCATGCGCGCCTGGTGAAGCGGCTCGGGCGGGATCTCTGGTCATAGGCTTCGCGCCGAAGGGTGCCGGCCCCTTCGCCGCCCCAGGTCGCCCCCCCCCGGGCGGGGAGGCGGGTGCCCTTCATGCCGCGGCCATGTCCCTAGGCGCGCTGCACCCTTGCGCCCGCGCGGTCGCTCCCGGAGGCGCGGATGAGCGCCTGCATATTGGCCCAGCTCCTGTCCCAGGAGATGTGGGAGAGCTGCTGATCCACCCGCTCCAGCCAGGCCTCGCGCGGGCGGGACATGACGTGTTCGAGGGCCAGGACCGCGGCCTCCGCCGTTCCGGCGATCTCGACCAGCCCCGTCTCCCCCCAGGGCCGGATCACATCGGTGATCGGGGTGGAGACGACGGGGACGCCGGCAGCCAGGTATTCCGGTGTTTTCGTGGGGCTGATGAAGCGGGTGGCCTCATTGATCGCGAAGGGCATGAAGCCGGCATCCCAATGAGCGAGATGGGCGGGCAACTCGGCATAGGGGCGCCCGCCGAGCCAATGCAGGTTCGGCAGCCGCGGCAGTTCCGAGGCGGCGATCTTCACGACCGGGCCGATCATGATGAAGGACCAGTCCGGGCGGCGCTGCGCGCAGGCCGCCAGGAGTTCGAGGTCGAGACGTTCGTCCACGACGCCGAACCAGCCGATCCGCGGATGGGGAAGGTCACGGAGCTCAGAGGGCTCCGCGATGCCTCCGGTGCGCGCCTGCGCGAAATGATGCTGGTCGATCGAAGAGGGGAAGCAGTGCACATCGGCCCGCACGTTGCGCTTCGCCTCGTAGAGGGACTGACCGCCGGTGAAGACGACATCGGCACGGCGCATGAGGCGCCGCTCCTCCATCAGGAGCTGCGGCGACGCGCCGCGGAAGGCGGAAAGCTCGTCCATGCAGTCATACACAGTCAGACGCGGCGACAGATGCCCCGCGACCGCCTGGGCGAGCGGCGTGTAGTACCAGAGGATGTCGGGCTGTCCGGCTTCGGCGATCAGGCCGTCGAGAAGGGGGCGCTGCATCCGCTCGACGCTGCCGGGCACGCCATCCCAGTAGGGCAGGAACGGCGTGGCCACCTCCACCCCTTCCAGAACCTCGCGGCGTTCGAGCCGGGGCAGGTCAGGGCCCGGCGGCTCGAAGCGCGGCTCTTCGACATAGACCACGCGCCAGTCCCGCGCCGCGCGGGAAAGCAGGTGCTGCGGCCTCTGCAGCACCAGGTCCCATGGCAGATGGGACATGCACAGGAGCATCGGGCGGGCGAACGTTTCGCTGGATCGAATCATGAGATGGTAAGTACCGCACCCCGCCCCGCGTCACTTAACCCATGATGAGCAGGCAATGAATGCTGCGTGATCGCGGCCCGCGGCCTTGGACACGCATCGCCGTCACCGCGCCCCGCACAGGGCATGAAAGAGGCGGCGCTGTCCCGCAAGTTCCGCGGCCAGCGGCTCATGCACTGGCCGGATATCGCCCTCCTCCCGCAGTTCCAGCAAGCCGTTCGGGCAGTAGCGGTCGTCATCCCAGCCGGGATGCGACAGCACGGGATAGAAGCAGATTCCCTCCATCGGCACGCCGGCGCGCATGGCAGCCCGCACCTCCTCGCCGACATAGCGGAACCAGGGCGCGCGCTCATCGCCCTCGATGCTCGTCTCGGCCATGAAGATCGGGCGCCCGTAACGCGCATGGGCACCGGCCAGCAGGTCGCGGAGCGGCTTGTGGCGCGCGTCGCCCGGCAGCAGGGGCTCACGCAGGCCGCCATGCAGCCACTGGTTGTTCCAGTAGTAGTTCACCCCGAGGATATCCAGCATCTCCGGCGCGCCGCCGAGTTCGGGCGACATACGGCCGGCGATCATGTCCCAGGCGTGGAACTGGCCCTCGTTGCGGGCCTCGGCTTCGGCCGGATCCTCGCCAGGGCGTGCGACGATGTTGATAATGGGATCGATCGCGAGGATGCGTGCCGCGGGCGCCGCCTCGCGCACGGCCCGCGTGCCGGCCAGGGTCGCGCGGACAAGCTGGCGCTTCAGCTCGTCGCTGTGCTCGCGGTCCGTATGGCCGGGGTTCATCAAGCCCGCTTCGCCGCCCGCCCAGGAGAAGAAGGAGATCTCGTTGACGGGGCATACCATCGGGGCCTCTCCCGTCTCCGCCAGATGCAGCCTGGCGAAGGCAGCGGAGAAGGCGGCGAAGCGATCCACGAAAGCGGAGGAGTAGACGTCCAGCCCGTCGGGCCAACCATAATGGCAGAGGTCCCAGGCCACCTGGGTGCCCGTCTCCCGAGCCGCGCGGAGCGCCGGCAGGACCGAGCACCAGTCGTAATGCCCGGGCGTGGTCTCGACCAGATGCCAGCGCACGCCATCCCGGACCGAGCGGATGCCCATATCGGCGAGCTGCCGGTAATCCTGGGTGATGAGGACGTCGTGCCGCGTGCCGCGGATCAGGTCCAGCCGCCGCCCGTCCCGGCGGCGATGCGTGGAGCATTCGAAGCCGCCGAGGAAGAAGCTGCGGAACAGGCTGGGCCGGAAGCCCAGCTCGGGGCCGCTGCCCGAGGCGCCGGGGCTGCTCTCCTGCACAGGGGCAAGGTCGGTGCGGGCATCGTCGGGGCTGTTCTGCATCGGGGCCCTGTCAGGCGGTTGCGGCGGCGCGGTGGCGCTTCGCGCCGATATCCAGGATCAGGCGAGCAGCCGCTTCGACTCCGCCCCCCCCAGTGATGAGGGTTCTCGCACGGTCGAGCATGGCCCTGGTCTCCTCTGGCCTGTCCAGCACGGCGCGGAAAGCTCCTTCCAGCGCCTCCGCGCTGACGGCATCGGGCAGGAAGCTGTGCGCGGCCTCATGGCGGCCCAGTGCTTCGCCGAGAAGAAGCGTTTCGGAGATGGGGCCGGGCACCAGGACCATGGGCGTTCCCATGGCCGCGGCCTCATGCATGGTGCTCGTGCCCTCGCCGATGACGATGTCGGCCGCGCTGATATGGCGCAGCGCATCGGCCTGGGGCACCACGCCTTCCAGACGCACCCAGTCAGGGAAGGCTTCGAGCCCGAGGATGCTCCGCAGCTCCTCGCGGTCATGCACCGCGATCAGATGCAGCCGCAGGCCGGGATGGGAACTGCGCCGAAGCCGTTCCGCGGCGCCATAGACGCTGGAGAGCACGCGGATGCCGAACTCGCGCGAGAAGGGGAAGTTCCGGACCGCGTAGAGGATCATGGGGCTCCCCGGCTCGGCGCCGAGAGTCGTCCGTGCACTCTCCCGATCGGGCACGGAGGACAGGTCGAGGAAGGGGCCGGTCTTCACGACCAGCTCCTGGACCAGCGACAACTCCTCCGGCAGCGCGACCAAGGGGGCATAGGCCCAGATGATCGCGTCCATCTGCTTCATCATCGGCCAATCGCCGAACAGCTCGTCGCCGACCGGCGGAATGGGGATGGAAACCCAGGCCGCCCCAGGCACGCAGGCGCGGAGCGGCAGCAGGTAGCGCGCCGTGTCATCCACGATGACATCCGCGTCACCGAGGCAAGCGCGCGCCACGGCGTTCCGGTTATGCCGCGAAATGGGCGGAAGCAGCCGGGGCTGGTAGCCCATCTGCATCGTCATCTCGACATTTGGCGGCCTCAGCCGGACCATATCGATCACGTATTCGATCTCGACAGAGGGGTCGGCGCGCTTCAACGCCCTCGCGAGGGTCGCTGTCCGGGATACATGGCCGATCCCACCCTCCACGCAGGGAAGCATGATCACCTTCATGAACGCTGCCAGAGCCGCACTGCCATCGATTCCCGCCTTGGGCTTTCGGCTTTGACGCCTGGAGCACGCAGAAGTTCCAGCCAGCCGCAACAGGGCCACGGCGCGCCGTCATTAACACAGATAAATCATCACCGTGCCGCGACAGGGAATGCAACTTTCGGGACGGCAGGAAACGAAGTCGCTCCAGGGACGCTAGACAGTTCTGAACGGCACCCGAGCATCTGATGACACGAGCAGGCCTTGCGGAGAGCGACGACCCCATAAGCAGCCTGGAGCTGTGGGGCGGTGTGGAATGCACGGTGCTTCGTGTGGAAGGAGAGTGGCGGGATCAGCTGCGCGAAACCGGCCATGACGCCCGCGAGGATGATCTCGACCGGATCGCGGAGCTCGGGATTCGCAAGCTGCGCTATCCCGTCCTGTGGGAGCGCGTGGCGCCGGACGATCCTCCGCGCCTGGATTGGAGCTGGTCGGACCAGCGGCTCGCCAGGCTGCGCCAACTGGGATGCGACCCGATCCTGGGCCTCGTGCATCACGGTTCCGGGCCAGCCTATACCAGCCTTCTGGACCCCCAATTTCCGGAGAAGCTGGCCGCCTACGCGGCCCAGGTGGCCGCGCGCTACCCCTGGGTGCGCGACTGGACACCCGTGAACGAGCCGCTGACGACCGCGCGCTTCTCCAGCCTGTACGGGCACTGGTTTCCGCATGCACAGGACATGCGCAGCTTCCTTATTTCGCTGATGAACGAGTGCCGTGGCATCGCCCTGGCCATGCGGGCCATCCGCCGGGTCCGGCCGGATGCGCGGCTGGTTCAGACGGAGGATCTGGGACGCGTCTTCTCGACCCGTCCGCTGGCGGGGCAGGCGGCGCATGAGAACGAGCGGCGCTGGCTGAGCCTCGACCTGCTCTGCGGCCGGGTGGACCGGCACCACCCCTGGTACGCCATCATGCTCGCGGAGGGCGTGCCGCAGGCGCAGCTGGACGCGATGGTGGCCGAGCCGTGCCCGCCGGACATCATCGGCATCAACCACTATGTCACGAGTGACCGCTTCCTCGACCATCGCGTCACGCTCTATCCGCCGCAAACCCTGGGTGGGAATGGGGAGATGGTCTATGCCGACATGGAGGCCGTCCGGGTCCCGCTGCCGCCGGACATTCATATCGGCCCAGAAGCAAGGCTGCGCGAGGCTTGGGAACGGTATCGCCTGCCCGTGGCCGTGACGGAAGCGCATCTCGGCTGTGTGGAGCCTGAGGAATGCGTCCGCTGGCTGCTCGAGGTGTGGAATGCCGCGACCCGCCTGAGGCAGGAGGGCGCGGATCTGCGCGCCGTGACAGTGTGGTCCATGTTCGGCGCCATGGATTGGTGCTCCCTCCTGCGCCGCCGCGCGGGCAAGTACGAGCCAGGCGTGTTCGACGTCCGTCACGCCCCGCCCCGGCCGATGCCCCTGGCGCAGGCCGTGCGCGCACTGGCCACGCAGGGGCGGTTCGAAGCCCCCATCGCGAGGAAGCCCGGCTGGTGGCGCCGCGAGGATCGCTTCGTCGTCGAGCCGCAGGCCATGGCGGGTCACGACTGAAGGAGAGCGCCGGCGACCGCACGATGCGGAACGCCGGCGCGCGTCTGATCGCAAGGCCGCCCCGCCCCGGATCCTGCTTCGCAGCTCCGTGACGATCCCGGGGCCCCGCTGGGCTAGCTCGGCCCTGAATTACGATTTTCATGGAGTTCAGGCATGGCTGAAGCCAGGTTCGCGCCACCGGGTCCGCTGGGCTATGGCGGTGCGCCGCTCGGGAACATGTTCGCCACGGTGGACGACGCGACGGCGCGGGGAGCGCTGGACGCCGCATGGGATGGCGGCATCCGCTACTTCGACACGGCTCCGCATTACGGCTCCGGCCTTTCCGAGCACCGCTTCGGCGAGGCGCTGCGCCACCGGCCGCGCGAGAGGTTCGTCGTCTCCACCAAGGTCGGCCGGCTGCTGCGCCCGGATGCCAGCCGCCCGGAGAATCCGCCCTTCCTCGCGCCTCTGCCCTTCCGCGTGGTGGTCGACTACTCCTACGACGCCACGCTCCGCTCCATCGAGGACAGCCTCCAGCGCCTCGGCCTCGACCATATCGAGATCGCCTTCATCCATGACATCGCAGAGGACCATCTCGGCCCGGGATGGGTGGAGATCTTCGACGAAGCGATGGAGCGCGGTGCCGCGAAGGCGCTGATCCGCCTGCGCGAGGAAGGGGTGATCAAGGCCTGGGGCCTGGGCGTGAACCGCACGGAGCCGTGCTCCCGCGCACTTCGTCTGTCCGACCCGGATGTCTTCCTGCTGGCGGGGCGCTACAGCCTTCTCGACACCTCGGCGCTGAGCGGGCTCTTCGCCGAATGCGCCGAGCGCGGCGCGCATGTGGTGATCGGCGGCCCCTACAACTCCGGCCTTCTCGCAGGCGGCAGCACCTTCGACTATGTCGAGGCGCCGGCCGAGCGGATCGCGGCACGAGACCGGATCGCCGCCGTGTGCGAGCGGTTCGGCGTGGATATCCGAAGTGCCGCGCTGCAGTTCTGCGCCGCGCATCCCGTGGTGGCGTCCGTCATTCCCGGGGCCAAGAAGGCCGACCGGGTGCGGCAGAACATCGACCTGATGCAGCAGCCGATCCCCGGCGCCTTCTGGCAGGCGCTGAAGCAGGAAAGGCTGCTGCCGGAGAACGCGCCGACGCCCTAGGCTATGGCGGGGCCCAGCGCTGCCGCTGGCCCCGTGTTTCCGGCATGGTCAGCCAGAACAGCACGCCTCCCAATGCGGCCACCGCCGCCAGGGCGAGGAAGGTGGCATCGTAACCGGCCCGGACCACCATCTGGCCCGCAAGGCCCGCGCTGAGCACGCCACCTACGCCATGCACGGTGCCCACCACGCCCTGGGCCGCCGCGAAATGTCCGCTGCCGCGCGTCAGGTCCGCAATGACGACGGGAAACAGCGCGCCAATCAGGCCGGCGCCAACCCCATCCAGCAACTGCACCGCGATCAGCCAGGCGGTGTTGTCCCACAAGGTGTACAGCACCCCGCGCAGGGCGAGCGCGGCGAAGGCCGCCAGCAGCAGCGGCCGCCGCCCCCATGCATCCGCCCGCGCGCCCGCGAAAGCCGCGACCGGCACCATGACCGATTGCGCGGCGATGGCCGAAGCCGCCGTGAGCGTGATCCCCTGGCCGAGATTCTGCAGGGCGAGCTTCTGCGACACCAAGCCGAGCATGGAGGCATTGGCGAGGTGGAACAGCGCGCCGCAGGCGGCGAAGGCGATGAGCGGGCGGGAGCCAAGCAGCAGCCGCCAGGCGGATGGACCCTCTGCGCGCACCGCGCCGGGGAGCAGGCCGCGCGCGACCGAATGGTCGATCGCGCGAGCCGGCACGGCCGCCGCCGCCACCACGCTGGCGAGCATGGTGAAGCCCATGCTCCAGAACAGCACCGGGCTTCCGAAGAAGGGCGCGGTGACCAGGATACCAAGGCAGATCACGCCGTCCCCGAGATGGAACAGGGCCTCGTTGCGTCCCGCGCGCCGCGCGAAGCGATCGGGGCCGACCACGCCGAGGGAGATGGCGGCGAGGGTGGGGCCGATCGTGACGCCGGCCAGGGCACCGACGACACCCGCCACCACCACGGGCCAGAAGCGGGGCGCGAGCGGGATCGCGAGGCAGGTTGCCGTCACGAGCACGACCGCGGCGGCGATCAGGAGGCGCTTGGCCCGCACCGCGTCCACGAGGGCTCCCATGGGCGCCTGCGCCACGAGGCCGGTCAGCCCGCCGATCGAAAGCGCCGCGCCGACCTCACCCGCGTCCCAGCCATGCTCCGTGATCAGATAGACCCCGAGGAAGGCACCGAGCCCATAGCGAGCGTCAGAGACAAGGAAGCTCAGCGCGTCCAGGCTGCGTTCGGCGCACTTTTGCAGGGGCATAGGGTCGTCCGCCTTGAGGCCTGTGCGGTTCCACAACGCGCAGCTTCTCTCGTCGCTGCGCGCATGGGCGGGCGCCCCAACCCGAGCCAGGTCGGCACCGGGCGTTCGACCTTCATTCCTCCATGACGGCAGCCGAGTGCCCCGCCACCTTGGCCGGGCAAGCGGCGTTTGCTCCCCCTTAAGATCATAGGCCGATCCTTTCCCGGGAGAACAAAGACGAAAGTAGGGTAGAATGCGCATCCGTACCCTCTTCCTGGCCTGCTTCTGCGGCATTGCCGTGCCCGGCGCGGTGGCTTCGTTGTGGTTGGCTGGCTCGGGCTGGTCCGCCTGGGAGAGGGCGGAGGATGCACGCCGGGTCACCCGCGCCGTCAGCGATGCCCAGCGTGCGCAGACCGCGATCGCCAGCGAGATCGGTGGCTATGCGTCCATGCTGCGAATGCCCGCCCCCAACATCGACGAAGCGCGGCAGATGGCGGCGATCACGGACCGCCTGCTCTCCTCGGCAGCCGACAGCGCGGCTGCCGGCGGGTTCGAAGCGGGGTTGGTCCGCGATCTGACGCCGCGCGTGGCCGGTATCCGGAACCGAGCGCTCGAAGCCATGGCGAAGCCCTTGGAGGGACGAGACCCGGGCCTGCCGGCTGCGACCCAGGCCCTGCGGAACCAGGGCGTGGAGGCGATGAGGCGGCTCGCGGCGCAGGGTTCCGCCCGTGTGGCGGAGATCTCGCCGCAGACAGCGCTGCTGATCGAGATCGCCACGGCCGTGATGGACGTGCGTGACTATGTGGGGCAGCGGAACGTGCTGATCACCGGCTGGGTAAGCGGCGTTCCGGTCCAGCAGCCGGCCTATGACGATGCGATGCGCTTTACCGGCCGGGTGGAGCAGGCGCTGGCTGGCGCGCGGCGGCTGATCGCGGGGATGACCGGCGATACCGCCCTGCCTGCCGCGCTCCAGCAGCAGAACAGAAGCTTTGTCGAAGGCTCCGAGGTCCGCTGGCGAGAGATGCTCACGCTTGCACGGGGCGTGCTGGCCGGGCAGGCGGCACGCTGGCCCCTGACGCCGGTTGAATACCGTTCATGGTCGGTCGGGGCCCAGGCCGAGATCCTGGGCCTGCGTGACGCGGCACTGGACGAGGCGGTCGCTAAGGCTGCCTCCGCGGCGGATCAGTCGCGGAATGGCTTTCTGGCTGCCGCTGCGTTGGCCGCGGTGGTCTGCACCCTGACCGTGTTCTGCATCGGCCTCCTGCTCCGCCGGGTGCTGACGCCGCTGCAGGCCCTGACCACGGGTGTGGAGCGGATCTCGGGCGGCGATCTGGAGATCACGGTTCCGGGCCGTAACCGAGGGGACGAGCTGGGCGCGATGGCCAAGGCACTCGAAACCCTGCGGCTCGGCGCGGTGGAGCGGCGGGATCTCGCGGCTGCGCAGGCGGCGGAGGCGGCGTCGAAGGTGGCGCGCGGGGAGCGTGTGGACGGGCTGCTGCGTGGCTTCGAGGCGGAGGCGTCGGAGGTTCTGCGTGGCGTGGCGTCTGCGGCGGTGGAGCTGAACGCGACGGCGGGCGAGATGGCGGGCACGGCGCAGGACGGGGTGGCGCGCGCGACCTCGGTGGCGGCGGCCTCCGAGCAGGCGAGCGCGAATGTGCAGACGGTCGCGGCCTCGGCCGAGGAGCTGGCCGCCTCCATTGCCGAGGTGGCGCGCCAGGTGGGCAGCTCGGCCGAGGTGGCGCGGCGGGCGGCCGAGGATGCGCGGGCGACCGATGGGGCGGTGCAGGGCCTCTCCGAGGCGGCGCGCAGCATCGGGGATGTGGTGCGGCTGATCAACGACATC
>NZ_FQZF01000080.1 GCF_900141905.1 Muricoccus roseus
GCCCGGTTCCTCGTCGCCCGCGACTACAACGCGGTCGGCGTCGCGGTGCTCTGGCTCAACACCAGCGCCCGCGGCCTCGACACCGCCGATTGGGGCGGCGCCTCCGTCGCTCCGTTGCCCGTAGGGAGCGCGCGGGGGCCGCGCGGCATGTCCAATGCGTAACCCCTTCCTCTCCGCCTCCGGGTGGAGCGAGCGCAGCGCCGACGACTACGTACCTTTTGTCGGCCACGTCCGCGACGACGCGGTGCTGCGGACGGATGGTTCCGTGATGGGGATGCTGCGCCTGGTAGGCGCCCCCTTCGCCCTGGAGGACCACGCCCGGCGCAACAGCCGGCACCGCTTTCGCAACGCGGTCCTCCGCAACATCGCGGACGACACCCTGACGGTCGTGGAGACCATGGTACGGCACGACGGCGTGGCGCCGCTGCCGGCCGGGGCCTACCGATCCGCCTTCGCCGCCGATCTCGAGAACGCCTACCGCCGGGAGGTCCTGGCCGGGCGCGAGCGGGTCAACGAGTGGTTCGTGTCGGTGATCGTCACCCCGCGCGCCCCGGTGACGCGCGGCCTCAACGCCCTGCGCTCGCGCCTCGGCCGCAAGAAGGAGGCTGCCGCCACCACGGCCAGCGATGAGCTGATCCGCACCCTGGATGACCGGATGCTCGTGCTGGCCAAGGCCTATGCCGAGATGGGGCCGGTGCGGCTGGGCATCCGCGAGGCCGGCGGGGTGATGTTCTCCGAGATTGCGGAAGCCCTGCGCCTGTTCCTGACGGCGCGCTTCCTGCCGGTGCCAATGGTCAGCGGCTCCCTCGGGGGCTCCATCTACACGGATCGGGTGATCTGCGGCCGGCGCGGCTTTGAGGTCCGCACCCCCGGCCGTCCCTCCTTCGGCACCCTCATGGGCTTCAAGGAATACCCCGACCGCACCCGCCCGGGGATGCTCAACGACCTGCTCTCGGCCGACTGCCGGGTGGTGCTGACCAACTCCTTCCGCTTCCACTCCCGCGCCGCCGCGACCGGCAGCCTGGCCCGCAAGCAGGCGCAGATGGCCAATGCCGGCGACCGCGCCCTGAGCCAGATGGACGCCCTGCACGACGCCATGGACGACGTGGCCTCCAACCAGGC
>NZ_FQZF01000039.1 GCF_900141905.1 Muricoccus roseus
GGCGCCCAGATCTCGGCCATGCAGGGCGAGACGGCGCGGGCGGTGCAGGCGATCGGGGGGATCGTGCGCACGATCGAGGAGATGAACAGCATCACTGCCCAGGTGGCGGCTGCCGCCGAGGAGCAGACGGCGGCGACCCGCGAGATCGGGCGGGCCGTCTCCGAGGCGGCCTCGGGCACGCAGGAGGTCTCGCGCCACACGGCGGGCGTGACCGAGGGCGCCGAGCGCACCGGGGCGGCGGCGGACCAGCTCCGCGCCGCCTCCGCCGAGCTCGCCCAGCAATCCGAGCAGCTCCGCGGACGGGTGGACCGCTTCCTCGCCGATATCCGCGCGGCCTAAGTCCGCGCGGTCAGAGCGCCGGCTGGTCTTCCGTGAGTTGGGCCTGCCGGGCCGCCTCCATCTTCCGGCGGTACGAATGGAGGGAGAAGGGGATCATTCCCATATAGAGGAACCCCGCCGCCGCCAGCGCGGCCCAGGGCTCCGCCACCAGCAGCGCGGCATAGGCCGCGGCGCCGAGCATCAACGGCAGCACCGCCTCCCGCGGGATCTTCACCTTCTTGAAGGACCAGGTGGGCAAGGTGCTCACCAGCAACGCGGCGATGCCCACCAGCAGCACCGCCGAGACGATGGGGTGCCGGAGCGCGCCGGCGAGCCCCTCGAGCCCCCAGCCTTCCAGGGTCAGCGAGGCGAAGATCGGGAAGAGGGCCAGCCCCGCCCCGGCCGGGGCAGGCACGCCCGTGAAGAAGCCGGCGGGACGCGGCACGCTGTCTGGCGCGTCCGGCACGTCGATGGCCGCGTTGAAGCGCGCCAGGCGCAGCGCCATACAGGCCGCGAAAAGCAGGCAGGGAATGAAGCCCAGCCCGCGCGCATCATGCAGCGTCCAGAGATACAGGATGAAGGCGGGGGCGACGCCGAAGCAGAGGAAGTCCGACAGGCTGTCGAACTCCGCGCCGAAGCGCGAGGTGGCCTGGAGCAGCCGCGCCAGCCGCCCGTCGATGCCGTCGATGAAGGCGGCGACCACGATCAGCGTCACGGCCGGCTCCCACCGGTCCTCGATGGCGAAGCGGATCGCCGTCATGCCGGCACAGAGGCCGAGCATGGTGAGGAGGTTCGGCAGCAGCCGGTTGAAGGACAGGCCCTGCAACCGCGGGCGGCGGCGCGGGGTGAAGCGGAAGCGGCGCGGCGCCTGTCCCATGCGTGATCTCAGACCTCGGCGTGTTGCGTGGCGGCGGCGAGGGACAGGTCGGCGATGACCGTCTCGCCGCCGATCATGGTCTGGCCGATCTCGACGACGGGGCGGACGCCCTCCGGCAGGTAGAGGTCCGTGCGGCTGCCGAAGCGGATGATGCCGAAGCGCTCGCCGGCCCGCACGCGGTCCCCTTCGCGCACATGGCAGAGGATGCGGCGGGCGATGAGGCCCGCGATCTGCACCACCGCGATCTCGCGTCCGTCATCCAGGCGGATGGCGAGCGCGTTGCGCTCATTGTCCACGCTGGCCTTGTCGAGCGAGGCGTTCAGGAAGGCGCCGTGCCGGTAGGCGATGCGCGTCACCGTGCCGTCGATCGGCATGCGGTTCACATGCACGTCCAGCACCGAGAGGAAGATGGCGACCCGCCAGCGCGGGGCGGGGCCGAGGCCCAGCTCCTCCGGCGGCACGGCGGGTTCGATGGAGACGATGTGCCCGTCCGCCGGGGCGATGAAGAGGCCGGGCCGGGCCGGCGTCACCCGCTCGGGGTCGCGGAAGAAGTACAGGCAGAAGCCGGTGAAGGCCGCGCCCAGCCAGAAGAGCCAGCTTCCGAGGGCCAGGCCGCCGACGACCGCCACGGCCGCTCCCCCGATGAGGAAGGGCTTACCGGCGGGGTGGGGGGGCGCGAGGACGAGGCGCAGGCTGTGCGCGAGGGACATGGCGATCCAGGAAAGAGGGAAGGCCCGGTTATGGTTGCTTGACCGGCACCGGACAACCCTGCGGCGTGCTTTCGGCGCCCCGCCGGCGTCCCGAAAATACCCGGGCGGAGTTGCTCAGCGAATATCCGGCACCGAGAAGACCTGGCCCGGATAGATCCGCGCGGGGTTACGGATCTGCTCCTGGTTCGCCTGGTAGATGACGGTGTAGCGGATGCCGCGCCCATAGGCGTCCCGGGCGATGCGCCAGAGATTGTTGCCGGGCTGCACCACCACCCGCCCGTCCCGGACGGCGCCGGGGGGGATGGATTCGCGCTGGAACGCCACTTCGACCCGGCTGGAAACGGCATTGGCGCCGAGTTGGTCCACCCGCAGCGTGTGGCGGCCGACCGGCGGGGGCTCGGCCGGGCTCAGGGACCACCGGCCGGAGGGATCGGCCGCGGCATCGCCGAGATGGCGTCCGTCGGCATAGAGGCGCAGCTGCGCGCCAGGCGGGGCGGTGCCGGCAAAGCGCATCGTGTTGCTGTCGTCGTAATCCACCACGTCGAGGCCCAGCCGCGCGGCGGGTGGCTCCCCGGCCGGCGCCGCCGACAGGGGCCGCGGCGCCGCCTGGGCGGTCGGCGGCAGCAGGAGCACGAGGGACGGGCCGGGACGGCTCTCCTGGGGCGGAGCCGCCTCGGCGGTCCGGGGCTCCTCCTGCCGCGGCTCCGCAGGGGCCGATGCCTGGGCGGCGGGTTGCTCGCGACGCGACGCGGGCTGGGGCGCCTGCTGGGCGACCTGGGGCTCGGAGGGGGCCGGGCCCACCACCAGCACGGTATCAGGCCCGGACATCTCCTGGCCGCCCGCCAAGCGGGCCCGCAGCGACAATTCGCGCGCGCCGGGGCCGAGCGGATCAGCCGGCAGGATCACCCATTCGCCCCGGGCATCCGCACGGGCGCGGCCGATCTCGCGCCCCCCCTCATAGAGGATCACCTCGGCGCCGGGGGCGGCGCGGCCAGCCACCACGACCATGCCGCGGGCGCCCATCCGCACCACGTCGAAGCGCGGCGGCTCCGCGGCCCGGGCCGGACGGGCCTCGGGAGGCGTGGCCTGGGAAGAGGTGGGTTGCGCCGGGGCCTCGCTCCGGGCAGGCGGCGGGGCGGCGGGCTGGCTGGGCGCGGCGGACCGGGCGGCAGGCGGCGTGGCCGGAGAAGCCTCGCCCCGGGGCGCAGGGGCGGAAGCCTGCGCCGGCATGGGCGCAGAACCAGCCGGGGGCGCCGGCGCGGCCCCCTGCCGTGTTCCGTAAAAAGCCACTGCCGCAGCAACGCCGATCAGGACCGCGGCGCCGCCGACGACTCGCAGCCGCGATGCGTCTGTCATGGTCACGTAACTACGGCGTCAGAGCCCCCGATCACAAGGCCGCGTGTGGCGTCGAGGGCGGGATTTCGCCCGGCGTACCGCATCCACCCTGGGCGGGTGCGGCGCGACCTTCCTATCCTGGCCCGGAAGGCATGGAGGCTGGGATGGCGGAGGCGGATGGCGGCCGGGTGCGGGTGAAGGTCTGGGACGGGTGGATCCGCCTCGTCCACTGGGGCGTCGCCGCCCTGGTCGGCTTCTCCTGGTGGAGCGCGGAAACCGGGCGGCTGGACTGGCACATCCTCTCGGGCGAGGTGATCCTGGCCCTCCTGCTCTTCCGCCTGGCCTGGGGCGTGGTGGGCTCCGACACCGCCCGCTTCTCCCGCTTCCTCCGCTCACCGCTGCAAGGGCTGCGGCACCTGCGCCACCTGCACCGGCGGGAGCCGGACACCGAAATCGGCCACAATGCCGCCGGCGGCTGGATGGTGCTGGTGCTGCTGGCGCTGCTGCTGGCGCAAGCCGTCTCGGGCCTATTCACCGATGACGGCATCCTCGCCCGCGGGCCGCTGGCGCGCAGCGTTCCGCCGGACATGGCGGACGCCGCGCGCAGCCTGCACTTCATCGCCTTCGACCTGATCCTGATCGCGGTCGGCCTGCATATCCTGGCGGTGCTGGCCTATGCGGTGCTGAAGCGGCAGGACCTCGTCCGCCCGATGGTCACCGGCTTCAAGCGCCTGCCCTCGGCCATGGCGGCAAGGGCCCCGCGCATGGGCAGCCTCTGGCTTGCCCTGATCCTGCTTGCCCTGGCCGCGGGGGTGGTGGGCGCCATAGCCCGGCAGGGCTAGGGCCCGCCCTCCCCCGGCCCGGCCGGATCAACGGCTCCGGTGGTTGCGGTGGCAGGCGCCGCAGCTGGCGCCCATGGCGCGCACCGCCGCCGTGGTGGCCGCGGCATCGCCGCTCGCCGCGGCGGCGCGCAGCGCTTCGGCCGCAGTCGTCGCGTTGGCGGCCGCGCGTTCGAAGCCCGCGCGCTCCGACCAGACCGCCGGCAGGGCGCGGGAGCCATTGCCGTTGGAGCCCGGCGGGAAGAACGCGGGAAGGTCGCGGAAGAAGGCGACCATCTCTTCCGCGCGGGGAACCGTGTCGCGCGTGTCGCCCCCGGCATTCGCCACCGCCCCGATCGCTTCGAGATTCGTCTGCATCCGGCGCAGCCCCTCCTTGCGGGTGGAGACCGGGTCGGGCTGGGCCATGGCGACCCCCAGGGTGGAGATGGCGGCGAGAAACGTGGCGATCGGGAGGGCGATGCGGGCCATGCGGTCCTTCCTGCTGGATTCGCGCCTGGAGAGTATCGGGCCGGGCCCGTTCCGCACGATGGATTCACGTGATGACGACAATCTGGGCGGGGTGCCCTTGCCGGCCTCGCGGCACGGCGGTATACGCCGCCGCCCGGACGCCGTCTGACGGAGCGTAGCTCAGCCTGGTAGAGCACTGTGTTCGGGACGCAGGGGCCGGAGGTTCGAATCCTCTCGCTCCGACCAAGACGGCTTCCAGAAGCCCCGCATGGCCCCGCCATGCGGGGCTTTCTGTTTTGGGCCTCCCGATAGGACGCCAGTCGTTTCGTGGCGGATCAGCAACAGCATGACCGGCATCGGGGCCGCCTCCACCGCACCGGCGCCGGCGTGGCACGCGCCTCGCTAGGCGTTTCTCACCACGCAAGCGCGCGTGAGGGGGAATTTTCCATGAAGACCAATGTCGCCGCAGCGACCACCTTCGCCCTGGGCCTGTCGCTTGCCTGCGGCAGCGCGGGGGCCTTCGAGCTGGAGAGCGCGGGGCTGACGGTGGGGGTCACGCCCACCATCTCGTCCGACTACCTCTTCCGCGGCGTCAGCCAGACGCAGAACCGCCCCGCCGTGCAGGGCACGATCGATATCCAGCACACCACCGGCTTCTATGTTGGCGCCTTCGCCTCGAACGTCTCCTTCCTCGGCACCAATGCGCGCCAGGAGATCGATGCCATGGCTGGCTGGCGCACGACCCTGGCGGGGGTGAGCCTCGACCTCGGCGGCATCGCCTATACCTATCCCGGCTACCGCAACCCGGCGAGCTCGGGCCTCTATGACCTGCAGTATTACGAGCTGGCGGTGAAGGCGGCCTATGAGATCCCGTCCCTGCCGCTGCCCGTGAAGGTGCTCGGCGCCTTCAACTGGTCGCCGAACTACCAGCTGGAGTCCGGGAACGGGTACTATGTCGAGGGTGGCCTGGAACTCGGCCTGCCGCTTGACTTCACCCTCGCCGGCCGCCTCGGCTACCAGTGGATCCAGAACAACACCCGCTGGGGTTCGCCCGACTTCGCGAACTGGAACGTGACCCTGTCCTACAAGTTCTCCGACTTCGTCCTCACCGCCGGCTACTTCGACACCAGCCTCTCCCGGTCCGAGTGCTTTGCCGGCCAGAAGATCTGCGAGGCACGCGGCATGGTCTATCTCAGCCGCACCTTCTGAGGCGGAAGGCGGGCTGAGGCTGAAAGGCCGGGCGGTGCGGGACTACTTCCGCGCCGCCCAGCGCATCAGGCGGCCGACGGGCCAGACCCAGGCCATGCCAGCCACGGTGAAATAGGCGACCTGCAGCAGCCAGTGATGCGGCAGGACGAGATCGGCCAGCGCAACGACCGCCCCGATATAGAGCAGGAAGCCCAGGATACCGGCGATGGTGGCGACGGGGACGCGCGACATGCCCGTGCTGGTGCCGCATTCGCGGCGGCGCGCCAAGCCCCCTTCCACCCGCCCCTCCGCTCCCTGCCCACCGCCGGTTTGCCCCGGGGCCCTGGCCCGGCCTATGAGGCGGGCGCCAACCCCGAGACAGAGTCCCGAGCGATGACCGACAGCCCCGCCGACATGTCCGCCGCCGGCACCGCGATGAACCTGAAGGACCACATCCGCGGCATTCCGGACTTTCCGAAGCCCGGCATCCTCTTCTACGACATCTCCACCCTGCTGCGGCATGGGCCGGCCTGGAAGGAGGCGATGCGCCGCCTGGCCGAGATCGTGCGCCCGCACCGCCCCACCCTGCTGGCGGGCATCGAGAGCCGCGGCTTCCTGGTGGCCGCCCCGCTGGCGCTCGAGCTGGGCCTGGGCTTCGTCATGCTGCGCAAGCGCGGCAAGCTGCCCGGCGCCATCATCGGGCTGAACTACGCGCTGGAATACGGCACGGACCGGATCGAGATGCAGGCGGATGCCGTGAAGCCCGGCGACCGCGTGGTGATCCTGGACGACCTGCTGGCCACCGGCGGCACGCTCGCCGCCTCCATCGCCCTGCTGCGCCAGGCGGGTGCCGAGGTTCCCGGCGCCGCCGCGCTGATCGAGCTGACCTTCCTCAAGGGCCGGGAACGGCTTGGGGGGACGGCGTTCGACGCGCTCATCGCCTACGACGATTGAGGGAGGCGGGATTGCCACATTCCCGCCCCAGCGGCCCGGCAGCGTCCGGCGCCATGAACACCCGCCAACCGCCGGGCGCCCCACGTCCCGCCCCCCTGCCCTGCCTGGGCCGGCGAGCGGCCGGACTCGCCCTGCTCTCCCTGGCCTTGCCGCGCGCCGGGATGGCGCAGGCGCAGGAAGGCGGGACCATGCTCGTGCCGGGGCCGGAGGATGGCGGCTGCGCCCGCTGGGCGGCCCGGGCCTCCGCCTCCCTGTCCCGCGGCCTGCACCGGCCCGGTGCGCTGCGCCTGACCTATCTGGGTGGACCGGATGGGGTGACGGCCGCCAACCGCTTTGCGACCCTGGACGGTGCCGGCGGCACGCATTTCCTCGTCCTGCCCGGCTGGACCTGCCATGCCCGGCTGACCGGCGCCACCCGCGCGCGTTTCGAGCCGCGCGCCTGGATGCCGCTGCTGGTGAACTGGCATGGCGCGATCCTGGCGGGGCGCGGGCCCCTGCCGGGGCGGGGCGGGGCGCCGCTGCGGGTCGCCATCCCCTCCCCCGATGCGCCGGAGGCTGCGGCCCTGGCGGCGCTGGACCTGCTGGGCGTGCCGGCGCAGCCCGTGAGCGGCACGCCCGAGACAGCCTTCGCGGCAGGTGAGGCGGATGCCCTGATCCTGACCGGACCCGATGCCCTGGCGCGGGCCCAGGCCCTGGGTGCCCTGCCCTGGTACCAGCTGCCCTGGCCGGGCGAGGCGGAAGCCGGCGAGGTTCCCCCGTTTCCCTCGGATTCGCCGGTGGCAAAGGGCGTGCTGGCCGCAGCGGCGGGGCTGCAGATGCGCGTGGCGCTCGTCATGCCCCTGCTCACGCCCGCCGATACGGTGGCGGCCTGGCGGCGCGCCGCCGCCCGCTGGCCGGAGGAGGAGCGCGGCCAGCCCGATACCGGCCAGGCCCTGACCGGCCCAGCGGCGGCTTCAGCCTTTGCGCTTCTGTCTCCGTCGCCGGATGCGACCTTGTCCTATCGGAGCTGGCTCGAGCGGCGCCTGGGCTGGCGCCCGACCTGACCGCCGCCGGTCAGGCGAAAAGGCCGAGCAGGCTGCTCGTGCCAGTGGAACTGGGGCCTCCGCCGGCGGCCGCCATCACGTAGCGCTCCGCCAGCTTGGCGGCCTGGCGCGGATCGGCGAGCTTCGAGAGGTCGAGGCGCGAGGTGATGGCCCGGGCCTGGGTGTCCACCTCCTGGATCGCGATGGCCTGCGGCAGGCCCAGCGCCCCCGTGACGACACGGCGCAGCACGGCATCGCCCAGGACCTCATAGACGCTGGGGGCCTGGCCCTTGGCCAACCGCTGCTTGAAGTAGAGCGCGTCGGAGATGCCGCTCGCCTCGTTGTCCCGGGAGACGCGCCACTGATAGGCGGTGTAGCCCTCCGTCAGCGTCTTCTGCACCGACGCGTCGCGCAGCCCGTCCAGCCCGCGCTTGGCGAGGTTGAGCGTGGCGGCGGCGCTCTTCCAGCGCGCATCGGTGGCGGCGAGCTTCGAAGCGACGGATTTCGGGTCGCTGGGATCCGAGGTCAGCGCGCGAATGGCGAGGCCGGGCGTGTCCACGGCATCGGGCAGGCCGAGGGCGGGCAGCAGCACCGCCGTCACGCGCGGGTCGCGCAGCGCCGCCTCCACCGTCTTCGCGCGTGAAACGCCCTCGGTGAAGCGGGACAGGGCCAGCTTCACCGAGGCGTCCTTGGAGAGCTGCGAGACGCCCTTCTCCTCCGCGCCCTGGGCCGAGGCACGGCGGAAGGCCAGCAAGGCCGATGCGGGATCGGCCGTGCCGGCGGCCCCGCCGCCGCCGAGGATGGAGAGGGCGAGCGAGCCGGACATGCTAGTTGTTCACGGAAAGCCCGGCCGCCATCTGTTCGTTCACCTCGATGAGGAAGGCGAGGTCCGGCTCCTCCTTCTCCATCTCGCGCAGCACGCTGCGGCCGACGGAGATGATCGAGGCCCGCAGCGGCGGCGGCAGGGCGTTGGTCGGGTCCAGCAGCACGCCCTCGACCGCGAGCCAGAGCCGGCGGTTGTCGGCCAGGGCACGGATGGCGCGCAGCCCGGCCTGGGCACCCTTGCCGCCATCCATGGCCAGGACGGCGCGCAGCCCGCCATTCACCCGGCGGAACACATCGGCTTCCTGCGCACGCGGTGGCAGGCCGGCGCGCGCGGCGCGATAGGCGTGGGCGAGGTTGGGATGCAGCATCATGCGGTCATCTCCTCCGGCGCGGGGCGGGTGTTGGGCGGGGCAATGCCGAGCACCGCCTCCTCATGGCGCATCACGCGGCGGGCCAGCTTCAGCGCCGTGTAGCAGTCATCCTCCTCCGCGGCGGTGAGCGCGCGCTCAAGCATCGCGGAGGCGAGGTTGGAGGTGGTGGCCGCCTGGAATTCGGAGATGAGGTGGCGCGCGGCCTCCAGCCCGCGCTCGCGCTCCTCCTCGCTGCCGATATAGGCGGTTTGAAGCGCGAAATAGATGCGGCGCGCGGGGGTATCGGCCGCCTCGGGGGGAAGGATTTGCTTGCCGAACAGGAACCGAGCCTTGGCCGTCAGCTCGATGCGTGTTCGGTTTCGGAAGCGGATGGGGGCGCCGTTGACGACCATCAGGTCGCCCTGGCGCAATTCGAGAACCAGCGTGGACACGGTCTTCGCGTTCCTTCGTGGCTTGTGTTGCGGGCCGCAGGTCTTTCGCGGCAATCGCAACGCCACCGGGGGATGCCTTCCGCCCGGCGTGATGGAGGGGAGATGGAACGCGGCGCCGTGGATCTTTCACGGCGCCGCGTCCTTTTTCAGCGGAAGAGGCTGAGCAGGCTCTGCGGCGCCTGATTGGCGATGCCGAGCGACTGCGTGCCGAGCTGCTGCTTGATCTGCAGAGCCTGGAGCTTCGCGCTTTCCTTCGCGAGATCCGCGTCGACCAGCGCGCCGAGGCCGGTCTCCAGCGAGTCGATCTTCTCCTTGTTGTAGGAGACCTGCTTTTCCAGATAGGTGTTGTTGCTGCCGAAGGTGTTCAGCGCGGTGTTCACCGCCGCCATCTTCGTCGAGAAGTCACCGCCCGAGGCGAGGGCCGTGGCAGCGGCCGCGGCATCGGTCGGCGCGGCCGCGATAGTCAGGTTCGCGCCGTCCACGGCCGACAGGGTATAGGTGGTACCGTTCTCGTTCCGCACCGTCGCGATATTGCCGCCGCCCGAGGCACTGGCCGTGTCGAGCAGCGTGCGGCCGTTATAGGTCGCGTCCGAGATGTAGTTCTGCACCTGGGTGCGCAGCGATTCGTACTGCGACTGGTACTGGGTCCGCTGGGAGTCGGAGAGGGTTCCGTCCGCCAGCTTCACCAGCACGCCGCGGATATCGCTCATCGCCTCGGAGACCTTGGTGAGGCCCGAGAGGGTGGTGTCGAGCACGCCCTTCACGCCGCCGATCTGCTCGTTGGCGCTGGTGATGCCCGCGATATCCGCGCGCACGGATTGGGCGACGGCAAAGGCCGCGCCGTCGTCCTTCGCATCCGCGACCCGGTAGCCGGTGGAGATCCGCTTCTGGGTCGCCGAAAGCGCGTCGTTCGTCCGATTGAGGGACTGCAGCGCGACCTGCGCGCCGACATTGGAGTTGACCGAGTTCAGGGCCATATCTTGCCCCCTTCCTGTCGGGCGGCGGCCTTCCTCCGGCCCCCGCCTGTTGCGTTCCGCCTCTTGCGGTAGGGGGCCATCGTGACTCCGTCCGGGTTAACGCAGCTTGAATCCCGGGCTCACCGCAGGAAGCTGGTCAGCGACATCCCCGAAAGCATGGAAAGGGCCTGCCATGAGGCCTGCAGGCGGGTCTGGGTGTCCTGCAGCGCGGTCAGCGTGGCCGCCAGGTCCACCTCCTCCACATCCGCCAGCTGGGAGCTGAGAGTCACCTGCAGGTCGTCATGGCGCGTCCGGGCGACCTCCAACCGGGACTCGGAAAGGCCGAGCGCGCCCGATTCCTCGCCCAGCGCCGTCATGGCCGATTTCAGGCTGCCCTTCACGCTGGTCATCACCGTGTCGAAATCGGCGCCGGCCGTGACCTTGCCGGGCGTGAGGCTGGCCAGGGTCATCAGGCCGCGCAGCAGGTCGCGCGACCAGCCCCCGGCCTCGCTCCCCGTGGCCGCCGCGTTGCGGCTGGCGAAGAGGCCCGTCTCCACGCTCTCCCCATCCCCGGTGAGGGTGGCCGGGCGGGGCTCCGAGAGGCCGCGCGCGGGGTCGAGCGCGTAATCGGAGAAGGGAGTCTCGCCCGGGGTTAGGTTGCTTGCCGCGGCCAGGGTGGCGGCGAGCACCGTGCCGCTGTTCCCCGGGGCAAGGGAGGCGACCGCGGCGGCGATGTCGGTCGCCATGTCGGTCCCCATGATGCCGTCGGGGTCGGGAATGGGCGGGTTGGCCGTATCGGCCCCGCCGAAGAGAAAGGCGCCGGCATGCTGCTCGTTCAGCAGCGCGGCCACCTGCCCGATCGCCTGGCGGGCATTGCTGGCCAGGGCGCTGATCCGCGTGCTGTCAGCCCTGCTGACCTTGCCCGCCTGGGTGAGGAACTCCTCGGCGATGGAGGAGAGGCGCTCCAGCGCCTCCTGCGCCGCGCCGGTGCGGCCCAGGGCGCGGTCGATGGCGGTCGCATGCGTCTCGCGGCGGTCCATCTCCGCCCGCAGGCTGATGGCGCGGCGGGCATCGCCGGCGATGTCGCCATACCAGGTGCCGCGCCGCCCCTCGGTGGATTGGGTCGAGAGCGTCTCGAGCTGCGTCTTGAGGCTGGCCGATTGCGCGACGATGCGCGCCAGGGCCCCGGAGCCGATTCCCGCGATCGCCATCACCGCACCGCCTGGAAGAGGGTGTCATACATGCCCTGCACCACCGAAACGATGCGGGCATTCGCCGCATAGGCCGTCTGAAGGGTCACCATCGCCGCCAGCTCCGTATCCACATCCACGCCCGCGCGCGCCGAGAACCGCGCCTCCAGCGCCGTCAGGAGATCGCCCGCGGCCTGGCCATCCTCCGCGGCCTCCGCGCGCGCGGCCGTCTGGACGGCCACCAGCCGCGCCGCATGGTCGCCGAGGCTGACGGCGGAGCGGAGGCTGGAGTTCAGCAGCCCATCCGGGCCGAGGCCGGTGAAGGCGAAGGCGGGGTGGGGATTGCCCGCCGAGACCTCCTTGCCGAGCGACCGGTTCAGCACACGGTCGATCAGCGTGGTGAACTCGGCCGGGCCACCGGAGGGGTTGGGAGTGAAGGCGGTGGGGCCGCCGGGGGTGAGCGCGACGGCATGGGTGCCGTCCCGCAGAAGGGAGGTGTCGGCCAGGACGGCGGGATTCACCCGCAGGGCGCCGGCGAAGCCGATCCAGCCGCCCGTGGCATAGGCGGTGGTGGGGTCGGGCACGCTGCCGGCATCGCCGGTGAAGAGCCGCAGGCCCTGCGCGTTGAAGCGCGCGGCGAGGTTCGCGGCCGAGACATCCAGCTCCGCCTGGGCCAGCGGCAGCTCCGAATCGCGCAACGCGGCAAGGGCGCCCAGCGTGCCCCGCCCGAGGCGCGCCGTGACGTCGGCACCGCCCAGCATGACACCGGGCAGGGTGCCGCTGCCGCCATGGTAGGATTCCGCCCCGAGGATGGCGGAGCCGATGGAGAAGGGCCCCTCCTCTGCATCGAGGGGCAGGTTCAGCCCCGCGGCGCTGATCAGCACCACCCCGCCATTGTCCTGCGCCACGGCGCGGACCTGCATGATGGAGGAGATGTCGGCGATGGCCTTGTCCCGCTGGTCCTCCAGTTCCACCGTGCTCATGCCCTGGGCGCGGAGCGGGATGATGCGCTCCGTCAGCACGGAAACCTGGCGGATCGCCGCGTTCAGCTTCGCCACATCCTCCTCCATCCCGTCCTGCGCGGCTTGGCGCGCGGTCTGGATGGCGGTGGAAACCGTGTTGTAGCGGCTGGCCAGCTCCTCCGCCGCGTCGGCGGCCGCGGCCTGGAGGACGGCATCCGAAGGATCGCCGCGAAGGGAGACGAAGGCGTCGCCGAGCGCGGCGGTGAGGTCGCCGATGGATTCGCCCGCCGCGCCATGGGCGACCTCCACCCCCTCCAGCAGGCGGGCGCGGATGGCGGCCGCATCGGTGCTGGCGCGGGCGGCATTCATCTGGGTGACGAGCGCGGCATCCACGGCCCGCGTCGCCTCGGCGCTGCGCACCCCGGCCGAGAGCGTGCCGGCGACCGAGGCTTCCCCCTGCACCACCTTGCGGGTGTAGCCGGGGGTGGCCGCGTTCGCGACATTCGCGGCGGACTGGGCGAGCTGCCGGTTGACATGCGCCAGCCCGCTGCGCGCGATGGACAGGGCGAGGTCGAGGCTCATCCGCTCCGCTTCCCCGGCGCGGCCATCCTGGCCACGCCCTTAAGATTGGTGCCGCGCGCCGTCAGCGGCGCATGTTCAGCGTGTCCTGCAGCAGCTCGTCCGCCGCGGTCACGATCTTGGTGTTCGCGGAATAGGCACGCTGGGCCAGGATCAGCTTCGAGAACTCGGAGGCGATGTCGACATTCGAGCTCTCGAGCGAGGAGCTGACGATCTTGCCGCTGCCGTTCGAGGAGGCGTCGTTCGCCCGCGCCTCGCCGCTTTCCTCCGTGCGGAGATAGGCCTGGCCGTCGGTCTTCTGCAGCTTGTCCGGGTCGGAGAAGGTGACGATGGGGACGCGGCCGATCACGCGGGACTGGCCGTTATCGTAGTTCACGGCGAGGTCGCCATTGTCGTTCAGCGAGACGGTGGAGAAGCTGCCCAGCGGCACGCCATCCTGGGAGATGTCGCGCAGCGTGTATTCCTGGCCGGAGTACTGCGTCACGCCCGAGGCCACGCCGAAGGTGCCGAGGTTGAGCTGGACCGTCTGCACGCCCTGGCCGAAATCCGCGGTGAAGGTGACGGCGGCGGGATCGCCGGCCACGGCGGCGCTGCCCGTCAGCCCGACCGCGGTGCCGAAGGAGCCGATGGTGCCGGCCGGCGTCGTCGCGCTGGCCGCCGCGCCGAAGTTCACGTTGATGGTGCGGGTGGTGACGCCCGATGTGTCGTCCGGGATGGCCATGGAGAGCTGCCAGGTGTTGGTGCCCGTGTTCGTCCAGGTCATGTCCACGGAATGCAGCCGGCCGAGGCTGTCATAGATCTGGATCTGCGCGGCGACCGGCACGGTGGTGGAATCCGCCGGCAGGTTGGCCGAGAGGTTCACGTTGCCGGTGGCCACCGGGTTGTAGACGGACTGGTCCACCCGCAGCGGCCGGATGCTGGAGCGGTCCGGATTGCCCTCGGTGTCCGCGGTCCAGCCCTGCAGGTAGTAGCCCTGGCCGTTCACGAGATAGCCGTCCGTATCCATGTTGAAGTCGCCGGCGCGCGTGTAATAGGTGCGCGCGTCGAAGGTCGGCAGCCCGTCCTCCGTGCCGCGCGGCATGGCCACGGCGAACATGCCCTGCCCCGCGATCGCCATCGCCAGCGGGTTGTCGGACTGCTGCACCGTGCCCTGGACGGAGTTGGTGTAGTCCGGCCGTGCCGTGACGGAGCCGGGCTGGTTCACCTGCAGGTTGGAGCGGGTGACGTAGGAGACGAAGTTGGTATCCGTGCGCTTGAAGCCGGTGGTCTGGCTGTTCGCCACGTTGTCGGCAACGTTACCGAGCGCGCGGGCCTGGGCGGCCAGGCCGCTGATGGCCGTGTTCATCGAGGCGTAGAGCGACATCCGGGGCTCCGTTGCGGGTTGAGGGCTTCTGGGCGGCCAGCATGCGCCGGAGCCCCGCCCGGAAGGCGCAACCTGCATGCCAGGGACAGGGGGCCGTTTCGGCGGCCATGCGTGCCGGTGGGCGGCAAGCCTTGCCGCCCGGCCGGCCGCCGCTGCCGCTCCGGGCCTGGCACGGGCTGGCAAGGCGCTTGCGGAAGCCTCGCCGGGTCCGCCGAGAGCGCGGGCCGGGACGGATGGAGCCGAGCATGGACGCGCTGGAAAAGCTGCCGATGGCCATGCCGGCGCGCGGCGCCGCGATGCCCCAAAACGGGGTTCCCCAAAACGGGGGCGCGTTCTCCGCGGCACTGGACGACGCGTTGGCCCAGGCCGGCGCCGCCGTGGCGGGCGCATCGGCCGAGGCGGCGGTGTCCTCCGCGCTTCCGGGCACGGCGCCGGCCCTTGCCGCGCCAGCCCTTCCGGCACCGGGCAAAACGCCCGCCCCTTCGCCTGCCCCCCTGCCCGATTCCCCCCTCACCGCGGGCCAGCCCGTGGTGACGGAGGGGCAGGCCGCTCCACCCTCCGAGGCCCCCCCGCTCCTGCCGCAGCCTTCCCTGGCGGAGCCCGCGACCGCGGCGCCGGCCCCGCCGGGGGAACATCTCGCCGAGGCGGAGCGCGAGGAGGAGACGGACGCCGCCACGCTGGCGCCCGCCACGACGGCCGAGTTCCTGCCCGCTCCCGCCCCGCCCCTCCCCGCTCCAGCGCCGGCCGAACCCGCCAGGCCCGTGCAGCGAAACCCGGAGCCGATGGCCGATGCGGCCAGTCCGGCGGATGCCCCCGCCCCGCGCGCGGCCCCAGCCCCGGCCGCGCCGCCAGCAGCGCCAAGCGGGCACCCTGCCCCTGCCGGGCAGGTCACGCCGAAGCCCTCGGCTGCCCCCTCCTCGGCCCCAATGGAGGCCGGGAGCGACGAGGCGCAGCCCAGGCGCGAAGGGCCGGTGGCGCAACCTGCCGCCCGGACTGGCCCAACCGCCGAGTGGCAGGAGCCGTCATCCCTGTCGCGGCCGGCGGATGAGCGCCCGCGCGCCGAACTCGCCCGGCCCACTGACGCCGAAATTCAGCCCACCGCTTCCACGGAGGGGCCGCTCCCCGTCGCGGCCCATCGGGATGGCGGTTCGCCTGAGACGGTCACGGCCGCCGCGCCCGCTTCCTTGCCGGGCGTGACGCCGGCCACGCCCCTGCCTGGTTCCCCCGTGGCGTCGGCGCCCCCGCCCGAGGCCCCGGCCCCGGCCCGCTTCGTCCCCCGCACGGCCCCGGCCGAGCAGGTGGCGCCGGTCGCCATCGCCCTGGCGCTGGGCGGCGGAGCCGAGGGACGAATCGCGCTCAGCCTGGACCCGGTGGAGCTGGGGCGGGTGGAGGTGGTGGTCGAACGCGTGGGGGAGGCCGCGCATGTGCAGGTGGCCGCCGAGCGCCCCGAGACCCTGGCCCTGCTGGCGCGAGACGCCGGCGCGCTGGACCGTGCCCTGGGCGGCGCCGGGATCGGCGCGGAAGGCGGGCGGAGCCTCAGCTTCTCCCTGCTGGGCGGCGATGCCGGGGCGGCGGGCGGCGGGTCCTTCGGCGCGCCGGGCGGTGAAGGGGGCCGGAACCGCGGGGGCCAGGGCGGTGGCGGCTGGCGCGGCGGCGACGGCCCGATTGTGCCGGATGACGCGGGGCCGCGGCGCCAGTCCCTGCTCGGCCTTCTCGATATCGCGATCTGACAGGGGGATCCCATGGCCGTCTCCGGCACCGCCACCACCGGCACCACCACCGGCACGACAAACTCGGCCTCGACCACCGCGCGCACGCAGCTGGCGGGCAGCTTCGACAACTTCCTCACCCTGCTCACCACGCAGCTGAAGAACCAGTCGCCGACCGACCCGCTCGACACGAACCAGATGACGGCGCAGCTCGTGCAGTTCGCCTCGGTCGAGCAGCAGATCGCCATGAACAAGAACCTGGAGCAGATGGTCTCGCTACAGCAGGCCGCGCAGCTCACCGCCGCCGCCCCGATGCTGGGGCAGCGGGTGGAGGTCCAGGGCGACACCCTGCCGCTGCAGGATGGCAGCGCCACGGTGCGCCTGCCCGCGGCCGGCGCGGCCCGCACGGCGCGGGTGGCGGTGCTCGACAGCAGCGGCAAGACGCTGCGCGAGGCCCAGGTGCCGCTGGGCAGCAGCAGCAAGGACTGGGTCTGGGACGGCCGGGATTCCAGCGGCAAGCAGCTCCCCGACGGCGCCTACAGGGTGGCCGTGACCGGCGCGGATGCGAGCGGCGGCGCGGCCGCCACCTCCTTCAGCGTGATCGGCACCGCCACGGCGGCGGAGCGCGTGGATGGCACGCTGCGGCTGCGCATGGGGGCCGCGAGCTACACCTTCGACAAGGTGCGCTCCATCGCCGCGGGAAGCTGAGCGGGGCGGCGTAACCACTCCTTAACCCCCACCCGGCAAGGATTGCCGGGCCGGCAAGACGCCGGCACGAGGGGAAGGCTTCATGCGGCAGCAGCTTCCGCCACCAGGCTTCGTGCGGGCCAGGGCAGGCCGGGCCGGGCCGGCGCCGCGTCGTCGGGCGGCCCGCTGAATGGCCGCCCTTCTCTCCCAGCTCCGCGCGCTGGGCCCCGCGCGGCTCGGCGCCATGGCCGCCACCGCCCTGGCCGTGCTCGGCCTTTTCGCCTGGCTTGGCATGCGGGCCGGGCAGCCCGGCATGGCGCTTCTCTATTCCGAACTCGACCCGCGCGATGCGGGCGCGGTGGTCGCCTCGCTCGACCGCCAGAAGGTTCCCTACCGGCTCGGCGCCAATGGCAGCACCATCCTCGTGCCGGAGGAGCTGGTGCCCCGGCTACGCCTCTCCCTCGCGCGCGAAGGCCTGCCCGCCGGCGGCAATGTGGGCTGGGAGATCTTCGACCGCGGCGAGAGCCTGACCACAACCCCGTTCCAGCAGGATGTGAACCGGCTGCGGGCGATGGAGGGCGAGCTGTCCCGCACCATCCGCGGCCTGGCCGGCGTGCGCGCGGCGCGCGTGCACCTCGTCCTGCCCCGGCGCGAGGCCTTCTCCCGCCAGCCCGCCGAGGCGCAGGCGAGCGTGGTGCTGACCATGCAGGGCGTGCAGCGGCTGGACCGCGAGGGCGTGCAGGCCGTGCTGCACCTCGTGGCCACCGCCGTGCCCGGGCTTCAGGCGCGCAACGTCTCCATCGTGGACAGCCGGGGCGAGCTGCTGGCCCGCGGCGGGCAGGCGCTGTCCGGCCCCGCCGCGGCCGCGACCCAGGAGGAGATGCGCCGCGCGGAGGGGCTGCGCCTCGCCCGCGCCGTGGAGGAGATGCTGGAGCGCAGCCTGGGCGCCGGCCGTGTGCGCGCCGAGGCCGCGGTGGAGATGGATTTCGACCGCGTCCAGACCACGGAGGAGCGCTTCGACCCCGAGAACCAGGTGCCCCGCAGTGTGCAGAGCAGCCAGGAGCAGTCCCGGGGCGCCGAGGGCGGCAATGTCTCCGTCGCGAACCAGTTGCCGGGCGCGGAGAATGGCGGCGGTGGCGGCAGCCAGGAGAGCAAGTCCGAGGAGACGACGAACTACGAGATCGGCAAGACGGTGCGGAGCACCCTGCGCGAGCACCCCGTGCTGCGCCGCCTCTCGGTCGCCGTTCTCGTGGACGGCGTGTGGGAGGGCACGCCCCCGGCCTTCCGGGAGCGGAGCGCGGAGGAGCTGGCGCGCATCACGACCCTGGTTCGCAGCGCGGTCGGCTTCGACGAGCGGCGCGGCGACCGGGTGGAGGTGGTCTCCATGCGCTTCGCGATCCCGGAGGGCGGGGACAGCCCGGCGGATGCGGGCTTCCTGGGCCTGGGTATCGGCCCGGCCACGATGGCGCGGCTGGCGGAATCGGCGCTCTACGCGCTGGTCGCGCTGCTCGCCATCCTGCTGGTGGTGCGCCCGATGACGAAGCGCCTGACCGCGACCCTGGTGCCCCAGGCGGCCCTGGCCGGCATCGGGCCGGATGGGACGGCGATCGCGGGTCCGGGCGGGGCGGCACTGGCGGGCCCGAGCGGCACCGCCATCGCCGGCCCTGGCGCGACGGCGGCACTGACCGGCCCCGGCGACCCGGATGAGATGGTCAGCCTCGACAACGTGCAGGGCCAGCTCCGCGCCTCCTCCGTCGCGAAGGTGAACGCGCTGATGGACGCGCATCCGGATGAAGGGCTGGCGGTCATCCGGCGCTGGCTGGCCCCCGAGGAGGATTGAGCATGAAGCTGACCGGACCGCAGAAGGCCGCCATTCTGATCCTCACCCTGGGGGATGGCCATTCCGAGCGCCTCTTCTCCCGCCTGCACGAGGACGAGATCAAGGACGTCTCGGCCGCGATGGCGACGCTGGGGGCGATCGATGCCTCCGTGGTGGAGGAGCTGTGCAAGGAGTTCTCCGACAGCCTCGGCGCCACGGGCAAGCTCATCGGCTCCTTCGAGACGACGGAGCGGATGCTGCTGAAGACCCTGCCGGCGGACCGCGTCGCGCAGATCATGGAGGAGATCCGTGGCCCCGCCGGGCGGACCATGTGGGACAAGCTCGGCAACGTCTCCGAGGCCGTGCTCGCGAACTACCTGAAGAACGAATACCCGCAGACCGTCGCGGTCGTGCTCTCCAAGGTGCGGTCCGACCATGCCGCGCGCGTGCTGGCCCTGCTGCCCGAGGGCTTCGCCATGGAGGTGGTGATGCGGATGCTGCGCATGGAGACGGTGCAGAAGGAGGCGCTGGAGGGCGTCGAGCGGACCCTCAAGATGGAGTTCATGAGCAACCTGGCGCGCGCCAGCCGCCAGGACAGCCATGAGCTGATGGCCGAGATCTTCAACAATCTCGACCGTGCCGCCGAGGGCCGCATCATGGCGGCGCTGGAGGAGCGCAACCACGAGAGCGCGGAGCGGATCCGCGCGCTGATGTTCACTTTCGACGACCTCAGCCGGCTCGACAGCCCCGGCGTCCAGCTTCTGTTGCGCAGCGTGGACAAGGACAAGCTGGCCCTGGCGCTGAAGGGTGCCAGCGACACGCTGAAGGACCTGTTCTTCCGCAACCTGTCCGAGCGCGCGGCGAAGATGCTGAAGGACGACATCGCGGCGTTGGGCGCCGTGCGGCTGCGCGACGTGGACGAGGCGCAGGCGATGATGGTGGCCACGGCCAAGGACCTTGCCGCCTCCGGCCAGATCCAGCTGGAGGATGGGCAGGAGGCGATGATCAGCTGAGATGACGACGCGCCTCACCGGCCTTCGCGGCCTCGCCCTTCCCGACCTCGACGCGCCCGAAGTGGCGCCGCCCGAGGCGCCCGCCCCGCCCTCGCTGGAGGATATGCTGGAGGCGGCGCGGCGCCAGGGCCATGCCGCCGGCCTGCGCGAGGGCCAGGCGCGCGGGCGCGCCGCCGAGCAGGCCTCGCGCGAGGCGCTGGTGGAGGACGCCATTCGCGTCGCCCTCACGCATCTCGACCGCGCCGGGGAGGTGGCGCGCGAGATGGCGGATGAGAATGCCCGCGCCCTGGCCGGGATGCTGGTGGACATGGTGGATGCCGCCCTGCCTGGCGCCGCCGCGCGGGAGGCGGCGGACCTGCTGGAGCCGCTGCTTCGGGCGCTGGAGCCCGTGGCCGATGCGCCGGCCGGCGCCGTGCTGCAGGTGCCCCCCGCCCTGCTCGACCATGCCCGCGCGCGCTTCGGCGCGACGGGCCTTCCGATCGAGGCCGATCCTGGCCTGCCCGAGGGGGATGCGCGCATCGCCTGGCGGCACGGAGGCATCGAGCTCGACCTTTCCCGCCGCCGCGCCGCGATCCGCGAGGCGCTGTTGGCCCTGAGACTGTCCCTGGAGGATGATGCATGAGCAGCAGCGGCTTCGAACCCGTCGCGGCCAATGAGGCGAGCGAGCCCCGTACGCCCGGCGCCAGCCAGGGGCTGGACGCGGTCTATGACATCCCGGTGCAGGTGAGCGCCGTTCTCGGGCGCGCCACCTTGCAGGTCAGCCAGCTGCTGAAGCTGGGCCGCGGTGCGGTGGTGGAGCTGGACCGCAAGCTCGGCGAGGCGGTGGACATCTACGTCAACAACCGCCTCGTCGCGCGCGGCGAGGTGGTCATGGTGGAGGATAACCGCCTCGGCGTGACCATGACCGAAATCGTGAAGGCGGATCGCGCGGGATGACACGCCTCCTCATCATCGGCAGCCTGGAGGCGGAGCTGGGCCAGGCGGCGCGCATCGCCGCCTCCCGCGGGGCCAGGCTGCGCCAGGCCGATGGGGTGACGGCCGGCATCGCCATGGCGCGGGCGGAGGGGTTCGACCTCATCCTCTGCGACGTGCTGCACGACGTCTCCTGGCTCGTCGCCTCGCTGGAGGCCGAGCGGATCGCCTGCCCCGTGGTGGCCTGCGGCCGCAATGCCGATGCCGCGGCGGCGGTGCGCGCCATCCAGGCCGGGGCGAAGGAGTTCCTGCCCCTGCCGCCCGATGCCGAGCTGATCGCGGCCATGCTTCAGGCGGCCGTCGGCGAGGTGGAGGGGCCGATCCACCGCGATCCCGCCATGGCCGCCGTGCTCAAGCGCGCCGAAGGCGTGGCGCGGGCCGAGGCGAGCGTGCTGATCACGGGCGAGAGCGGCACGGGCAAGGAGGTTCTGGCCCGCTACATCCACAGCCATTCCCGCCGTGCCTCCGGCCCCTTCGTCGCCCTGAACTGCGCCGCTCTGCCCGAGGCGCTGCTGGAAAGCGAGCTGTTCGGCCATGAGAAGGGCGCCTTCTCCGGGGCCGTCGCCGCCCGGCGTGGCAAGTTCGAGCAGGCCGATGGCGGCACGCTGCTGCTGGACGAGATCGGCGAGATGGACCCGCGCCTCCAGGCGAAGATCCTGCGCGCGCTGCAGGAACGCGAGATCGACCGGCTCGGCGGCGCGGGGCCGGTGAAGGTGGATGTGCGCATCCTCGCCGCCACCAACCGGGACCTGGCCGCCGAGGTGGCGGCGGGGCGCTTCCGGGAAGACCTGTTCTTCCGCCTCAACGTCGTCGCGCTTCGCATCCCGGCCCTGCGGGACCGGCCGGACGACATCCTGCCCATCGCCGAGCATTTCGCGCGCCGCTATGCCGAGGCCAATGGCCTGCCGCCCCGTCGCTTCGCGGCGGCGGCGCGCGGCGCCCTACTCTCCCATTCCTGGCCCGGCAATGTGCGTGAACTGGAGAACACGGTGCATCGCGCCGTGCTTCTCGCCGAGGGCGACGAGATCGGCGCGGAGGCGGTGGAGCTGCATGTTCCCGCACCCCGACCGGCCGCGCTGGCCGGCGCCGCGACCCTGCCCATGGAGCCGCAGCCCGCGCGCGCCATTGGCGTCGCCGCGCTGGTGGGGCGGCGGATGGAGGATGTGGAGCGCGACCTGATCCTGGAGACGCTCACCCATTGCCTCGGCAACCGCACGCGCGCGGCGGAGATCCTCGGCATCTCCATCCGCACGCTGCGGAACAAGCTGCATGAATACCGCGCGGCCGGCGCGCCCGTGCCGGTGGCGCCGGGGCAGATGCCCGTCGCGCCCTTCCCCTACGCCTCGATCGGCTGACCGCGCATGAGGATGCCCGCCTGGCTGCGGAACATCGGCGGCTCCACGGATGTGGCGCTGGCGATCGGCGTGGTCATGCTCATCGTCGTGCTGGTGGTACCGCTGCCGGTGCCGCTACTGGATGCGGGGCTCGCGCTCTCGGTCACGCTGTCGGTGCTGGTGCTGATGACGGCGCTGTTCCTGCTTCGCCCGCTGGACTTCACCTCCTTTCCCACCATCCTGCTGCTGACCACCCTGCTGCGGCTCGCGCTGAACGTCGCCACCACCCGCACCATCCTCACCCATGGGCATGAGGGGCCGCAGGCGGCGGGCCATGTCGTCTCGGCCTTTGGTGGCTTCCTCATGGGCGGCGACGTGCTGGTGGGGCTGATCGTCTTCGCCATCCTGCTCGTCGTGAACTTCATGGTGGTCACGAAGGGCTCGGGCCGCATCGCGGAGGTGGCGGCGCGCTTCAGCCTGGACGCCATGCCGGGCAAGCAGATGGCGATCGACGCCGACCTCTCCTCCGGCCTGATCGACGACAAGGTGGCGCGCCAGCGCCGCGCGGACCTGGAGGCCGAAAGCGGCTTCTACGGCGCCATGGACGGCGCCGCGAAATTCGTGCGCGGCGACGCCATCGCCGGCCTCATCATCACGGGCATCAACCTGGTCGGCGGCATCGCCATCGGCGCGGGGCGGCATGGCCTGCCCTTCATGGAGGCGATCTCCACCTTCGCCTCCCTCACCGTGGGCGATGGGCTGGTCTCGCAGATCCCGGCGCTGCTCACCTCCGTCGCCGCCGGCATCGTCGTCACCAAGGGCAACACGGAGGGCACGGCGGACAAGGCGCTGGTGAAGCAGCTCGGCCTGGCCAAGCCGCTCTGGATCGCCTCCGCCTCCGCCGCGATGATGGGCTTCCTGCCGGGCATGCCGCTCATCCCCTTCCTGCTGCTCTCCGGCGCCTTCGCGGCTGGAGCATGGAACCGGGGCAAGGCCGATGAGGTGGCCGGGACCGCGGCCGCCGCCCCGCCCGCCGTCTCCCCCGAGGCGCCGATCGCCGAGACGCTGCGGATCGACCTGCTGCGGGTGGAGCTGGGCTACGGCCTGCTCTCCCTCGCCGCCGGGGAGGGGCCGAGGCTGACCGAGCAGATCCGCAACCTCCGCAAGACCATCGCCCAGGAAATGGGCTTCGTGCTGCCCAGCGTCAGGCTCCAGGACAACCTGCATCTCCGGCCGCATGAATACGTGGTGCGCGTGAAGGAGATCGAGGCCGGGCGCGGCGAGCTGCGCATCCCGATGCAGTTGGCCATCGACCCCTCGGGCAACCGGCCGGACATGCCGGGCGAGCCCTGCGACGAGCCCA
This sequence comes from Muricoccus roseus, assembly GCF_900141905.1. GTDB lineage: Bacteria > Pseudomonadota > Alphaproteobacteria > Acetobacterales > Acetobacteraceae > Roseomonas > Roseomonas rosea. The sequence continues at coordinate 23,265 of NZ_FQZF01000039.1, forward strand.
CCTTCGGCCTCCCTGCCCTGTGGATCGAGGAGCACCGCAAGGAGGAGGCGCTGGCGCGCGGCTGCACCGTGGTGGATGGCGCGGGCGTGCTGGCCACGCATCTGACCGAGATCGTGCGCGAGAACATGCCCGAGCTGCTGAGCCATGCCGAGGCGCAGAAGCTGCTGGACGACCTGCCCCAGGAGCACGCCAAGCTGCTGGCCGACCTCATCCCGAACCAGATCACCACCGGCGGCGTGCAGCGCGTGTTGCAGGCGCTGCTGGCGGAGCGGGTCTCGATCCGCGACCTGCCGACCATCCTGGAAGGCATCCAGGAGGCGATGGCGGCGGGGGCCCGCGGCGTGCCGGCGCTGGTGGCCGTGGTGCGGACGCGGCTGGCGCGCCAGCTCTCGGATGCCGCGCGGGGGCCCGCGGGCTATGTGCCGCTCATCGCGCTCTCGGCCGAATGGGAGCAGGCCTTCGCCGAGGCGCTGATCGGCCCGGGCGAGGATCGCCAGCTCGCCATGGCGCCGAGCCGCCTGCACGACTTCATGAACCGGGTCCGCGACGCCTTCGACCGCGCGACCGCCCAGGGGGAATCGCCCGTGCTGGTGTGCAGCCCATCCGCGCGCGCCCATGTGCGCGCCATCGTGGAGCGCTTCCGCCCCTCCACGGCCGTCATGGCGCAGACCGAGATCCACCCGCGCGCGCGCATCCGCACCGTGGGCGCGATCTAGTGTTCATCGCTCCCTAACCCGGACAGGCCAGCATCGAATCATGCGGCTCCGAGTCTTCCGCGCAGCCAGGATGGCCGATGCCATGGCGGAATGCCGCCAGGCTCTGGGACCTGATGCGCTCATCCTCTCCACCCGGCGCACGGCCGCCGGGGTGGAGGTCACGGCCGCGCTGGAACCGGCGGAGGAACCCCTTCCGCCACCGCCCGGGCCAGCCCCAGGCCCCGGCCCCGCTCCGGCAGGCCCGCCGGACCCGCTGGGCCGGCACAACATTCCCGCTGCCCTGCGCGCGCGCTTCGGCACGGGCGGTGCGGCAGCCCTGGCCGCGGCGCTTCGCTTCGGCGGCGTGCCGGAGGCGGTGCGGCAGCCCCTCGCCCTGGTGGGGCCGCCAGGGGCGGGCAAGACCCTCACCTGCGCGAAGCTGGCCACCCGGCTGGTGCTGGGCGGCGCGGCGCCGCTGGTCGTCACCGCCGATTCCCAGCGCGCCGGGGCAACGGAGCAGATCGCGGCCTTCACCGCGTCCTCGGCATCCCCCTGGCCACGGCGGGCACGGGCGCGCAGCTCGCCGCCGCCCTCGCCCGCCGCGTGGCCGGCCAGCCCATGCTGCTCGACACCGCCGGCTGCGACCCCTTCGACCCTGGCCAGGCGGAGCAGCTCCTGGCCCTGCTCCGCGTGACCGAGGCGGTGCCGCTCCTCGTCCTGCCCGCCGGGCTGGATTCCGAGGAGGCGGCGGAGACCGCCCGGGCCTTCGCCGCGCTCGGGGCCCGCCACCTGCTGCCCACCCGGCTGGATGCCGCGCGCCGCCTCGGCGGCGTGCTGGCCGCCGCCCTCGCCGGCCCCCTGGCGCTGACGGAGGCCGGCACCGGCCCCGGCGCCGCGGATGGCCTGACCCCCATCACCCCCGCCTGGCTCGCGGAGCGCCTGACCGGCCCCGCCCGCCCCGTGCAGGAGGCCGCATGAGCACGCCCCGTCTGATCGGTATCGCCTCGGGCAAGGGAGGGGTGGGCAAGACGGTGCTCGCCATCGGCCTTGCCCAGGCCCTCGCGCAGGCGGGGCGGCGCGTGCTGCTGGCCGATGGCGACCTTGGCCTGGCCAATGTGGATGTGCAGCTCGGGCTGGACGTGCGGCACGACCTGATGGCCGTGCTCGGGCGGGACGTGACCCTGGCCGAGGCCGCGCTGCGTCGCCCGGAGGGGTTCGACGTGCTGCCCGGCCGCTCCGGCTCCGGCGCCCTCGCCGCCCTCGATCCCGGCTGGATCGACCGCTTCCTCGCGCTCCTGCGCGCCACGCCCCATGACGACGTGGTGCTCGATATCGGCGCGGGGCTGGACCCCGTGCCGCGCCGGCTCTCCGCCAGCTGCGACACGCTGCTGGTGGTCGCCACCGATGAGCCGACCAGCCTCACCGATGCCTATGCGGTGCTGAAGCTGCTCGCGCGGGACGCCCCGGGGGCGGATGCGCGGGTGGTGGTGAACCTGGCCCATGATGCCGCGGGCGGGGTCCGCACCCATGCGGCGCTGGACCGTGCCTGCCGCGGCTTCCTCGGGCGCGGCGCGGCGCTGGCCGGGGTGGTGCGGCGCGACGGGAAGGTGCGCGACGCCATCCGCCACCAGGCGCCGCTGCTGACCCGCCACCCCGGCTGCAACGCCGCGCGCGACATCGAGGCGCTGGCGGGCGGGCTGCTGGCGGCGCGGGCGGCCGCCTAGCCCCTGTTCCTCGTCGAAGTTCCGACCCCTTGGGCTTCGTGGGGAGGGCTCTGCCCTCCACCCGCCAAGGGCCTGAGGCCCTTGGAACCCCGTCTGACTGCCGTGGATACCCCGGATCGAAGGGTCTCGGGTTGCAGGGCGCCCTTCCTGCGTTGCAGTCGCCTCGGGTCCATGACCCGAGGCACCGCCGGCCCCGTGATTCCAAACTTCCAAAAGAAGATGATGGTGAGGGGTCCGGGGAGAGGAAGAATTCCTTCTTCCTCTCCCCGGGACAGACCGTCACCCCAAAATGGATCTAATCCCGGCGAAGGAGGAGCAGGGTTCCGCCCACCGGCGTCCCGCGTTCCTCGCGCAGGACCACCTCCTCCCGCCCGAGCAGGCTCAGCCGCGTTGCCCCGGCCAGGGCGAGCACATGGCCGGGATCGTGCCGGTAGCGCATGCCTTCGCCCAGTGCGTAGGGCACACCCTGCCCCGTCTCCAGGCTGAAGGCGGCGTGACCGCCGGGGCGCAGCGCGGCGGCCATGGCGTTCAGCGCGGGGGCGAGGTCGCCGAGATAGTTCAGCACGTCCGAGGCGGCGACGAGGTCGTAGGCGCCGCGATGGGCGACGAGGAACTCCACCAGCTCCGCCTCCTCCAGCGCGTCGTAGATGCCGCGCTGGCGGGCCACATCGAGCATGCGGGGGGAGAGGTCCACGCCGGCCATGTGCCGCGCCCAGGGGCGCAGCGCCTGGCCGGACAGGCCGGTGCCGCAGCCGGCATCCAGCACGTCCAGCGCGGCCTGCGGCATCAGTCCGGCCTGCCGCAGCAGCCCGGCCAGCGCCTCGGGCGTCTGGTAGCCCAGCGTGCCCGTCAGCTCCGCCTCGAAGCGGGGCGCATAGGTGTCGAACAGGTTCCGTACATAGGCTGCGGGGGGCTTGGCCGGGGCCTTGCCCTCGCCGAGCGCGGCCATCAGGAAGCGCGCCTGCGCCGCGACATCCCCGCCCGCGGAGAGGGCGCGCCGGGCCGCCTCGGCGGCGGCGGCATTCGCGCCGCCTTCCCGCAGCCCATGGGCCAGGGCGAGCTGCGCCTCGGGGTCCTGGGGCGTGAGGGCGACGGCCTCGCGCAGATGCGGCATCGCCTCCCCCACCCGGCCGAGGGCGCAGAGCGCCTGGCCCAGGTTGCGGCGGGAGACGGCATCGCCGGGCCGCTTGGCCACGGCCTTGGTCAGCACATCCACCGCGCCCTCGAGCTGCCCGGCCTCGGCCAGGGTGGCGCCACGGGCGGCGAGGAAGATCGGGGATTCCGGATCCATCGCCAGGGCGCGGGCCGAGAGGGTGAGCGCCAGCTCCATGTCCCCGAGCTGCCGGGCCGCGATGCCGAGGAGGTTGGTGGCGTTGGGCTCGTCCGGCACCAGCTCCACGGCTCGGCGATAGAGGGCGAGCGCGCCCTGGATATCCCCGATCCCATGGCGCGCCGCGCCTTCGCGCACGAAGGCCATGGCCCTCTGCCGGGGGTCCTGGGGCGTGCTAGGCTGCTGCATCGGGTGCTCCGGAAAGGCCGGTATGGGAGGATTGATCCGCCAGGGGCGGGATCTGCGCGTAGATCTCGCGCGCGGGATCGCGCTCTGGTTCATCTTCGTCGACCACGTCCCCGGCAATGTGCTGGGCCGGCTGACCATCCGCAACGTGCTGCTCTGCGATGCGACGGAGGTGTTCGTGCTCCTGGCCGGCTATGCCGCGGGCATTGCCTATGGCCGCCAGCTGGAGCGGGAGGGATGGCTGCGTGCGGGCGCCCGGGTCTCGGGGCGGTGCTTCACCCTCTATGTCGCGCACATCTTCCTCTTCGTGGTCTTCACCGCCCAGGTCGGGTACTCGGCCGCGACGCTCGACGCCAGCGCCTATCTGGACGAGATGCACCTGGACCCCTTCGGGGACCGGCCCTACCTCGCCCTGCTGCAGGCCCTGCTGCTGGCCTATCAGCCGGCCTTCCTGAATATCCTGCCGCTCTACATCGTGGTGCTCGGGCTGTTCACCCTCGCGCTGCCCTTGCTGCGCCGCCCGGCCTTGCTGCTCGGCGCTTCGCTGTTGCTCTATGCGGCGGCGCGATGGGTGCCGCTCAACCTGCCCTCCTGGACCGGGGGCGGCTGGTTCTTCAATCCCTTCGCCTGGCAACTCCTCTTCGCCATCGGCGCGGTGCTGGGTCATGGGGCCACGGCGCCGGGCAAGGGGCTTCCCTGGCGCCGGCCGGTGGGGGCCGCCTGCCTGCTGGTGCTGCTGCTCTCCTTCGCGGCGACGCTCGTCGTCTATCTCCGGCGGGACCTGATCGGCCTGCTGCCCCTGCCCGTGGCCACGGTGGTGGATGCGGTGGACAAGTCGGCGCTGCACCCCTTCCGGCTGCTTTCGATCCTGGCCCTCGCCTATCTCGCGGCCCATGCGGTGCCGCGCGGGGCGCGCTGGCTCAGGGGCGCCGCCGCCCATCCCTTCGTGCTGGCCGGCCAGCAGGGCCTGCCGGTCTTCTGCGCCGGGATCTTCTTCTCCTTTCTCGGGCGGCTGGCGCTCGAGTGGTCCGAGGATTGGGGGATGCAGCTGGCGGTGAACGCGGCCGGGCTGGGGGCCATGGTGGCAATCGCGGCCATGGTGGCCTGGTCCCATGCCAAGCCACCCCGCCCCGCCTTGTCCGTTCATCCCGCAACCGATACGGCTTGAGCGCCATGTGCCGCCCGGCCGCCCGATTCGTCCTCCTCCTCGCCCTGCTGCTCTCGCCGGTGCTGGCTTCCGCCACGCCCTGCGGCGCGCCGGACGACCTGATCGAGCCCGTGCCCCTGCCCGCGACCGCCGCGGCGGTGGCGAACCGGGTGCTGCCGGTGCTGGTGGTGGGCTCGGCCAGCGTGGCGGGGCCCGGCGGCAGCGGGGCGGACAGCGCCTATCCCGCCCAGCTGGAGGCGTTGCTCGCCCGCAGCTTTCCCGGCACGCGGGTGGAGGTGGTGGCCCAGGGCGGGCGCGGGATGCTGGCCGCCGACCACCTGGCCCTGATCCGCACCGCGCTCGGGCAGCGCCGCCGGGCGCTGGTGCTCTGGCAGGCCGGCACGGTGGAGGCGGTGCGCGGGGCGGATATCGGGGAGATGACCGCCGCCCTGCAGCAAGGCGCCGAGCGCGTGCGGGAGGCCGGCGGCGACCTCATCCTGCTCGACCCGCAATGGTCGCGCTTCCTGCGCGCCAATGCCGATGTGGAGGCCTATCGGGACGCGCTTCGCGCCGCCGCCGCCGCCACGGGCGCCGGGCTGTTCAGCCGCTATGAGCTGATGGGCGCCTGGGCCGAGGCCGGCACGGTGGATGTGGAGCGCGCGCCGCGAGAGCTGAAGGTGGTGGAGGTGGACAAGCTCAACCGCTGCCTCGCGCAATCCCTGGCCGAGATGGTCGCCCAGGGGGTGGCGGAGGCGCGGCGCTAAGTTTTCTCGCGCGCCTTGTAGATGGTGTCCGCCAGCGCGCGGAGCGCCTCCGGCACGCCGGCGCCGGTGGCGCCCGAGATCAGCAGCGGCTCCTTCCCCAGGGCCCGGGCGAGCGCCTTGACGCGGCTGGTGCGCGCCTGGGGCGTCATGGCGTCCATCTTGTTCAGCGCCACGATCTCCGGCTTTTCCGAGAGGCCGCCGCCATAGCCCTCCAGCTCCGCACGCACCGTGCGATAGGCCTCGACCGGGTCGGCCTGGGTGCCGTCGATGAGGTGGAGGAGCACGGCGCAGCGCTCGATATGGCCGAGGAAGCGGTCGCCCAGCCCGGCCCCTTCATGCGCGCCCTCGATCAGCCCGGGGATATCGGCCAGCACGAATTCCTCGGTGGCGTTCAGGCGTACCACGCCGAGCTGCGGGTGCAGGGTGGTGAAGGGATAGTCGGCGATTTTCGGCCGCGCGGCGGAGCTGGCGGCCAGGAAGGTGGACTTGCCGGCATTGGGCAGCCCGACCAGCCCGGCATCGGCGATGAGCTTCAGCCGCAGCCAGACCCAGCGTTCCTCGCCCGGATAGCCCTTGTCGGCCCGGCGGGGGGCGCGGTTGGTGCTGGTCTTGAAATGCGCGTTGCCATGGCCGCCATCGCCGCCACGGCAGAGGATGGCGGTCTGGCCCGGCTGGGTGAGGTCGGCCAGCACCGTTTCCTTGTCGTCGGCCAGGATGACCGTGCCGACCGGCACCTTGAGGATGACATCGTCCGAGGCCGCGCCGGTGCGGTCCGAGCCCGCGCCGTTGCCGCCCTTGCGGGCCTTGAAGTGCTGGGCATAGCGGTAGTCAATGAGGGTGTTCAGCCCCTCCACCGCCTGGGCGAGGACATTGCCCCCGCGGCCGCCATTGCCGCCGTCCGGCCCGCCGAACTCGATGTACTTCTCGCGCCGGAAGGCGACCACGCCGTCCCCGCCGTCACCGGCCTTGAGATAGACCTTCGCCTCGTCGAGGAACTTCATGGGAACAGGACTTCCAAACGAAAGCGGGGGCCACGAAGGGCCCCCGCGATTCGCAATCTGATCCGCAGCACTGGGCTGGGAGCTTACTCGGCCGCTTGGGCCAGCGGCTCCACGGAGACCGCCACGCGGTGGTCGGCCTTGCGCTCGAACTTCACATGCCCGTCCACGGTGGCGTGGAGGGAGTGGGTGCGGCCCACGAGCACGTTGCGGCCCGGGAGCATCTTCGTGCCGCGCTGGGTCACGATGATGTTGCCGGCGCGAACGGCCTGGCCGCCATAGAGCTTGACGCCGAGGCGCTTGCCCGCGGAGTCGCGCCCGTTGCGGGAGGAGCCGCCCGCCTTCTTATGAGCCATCTGTCAGGTCTCCTGGTCTGGGCCGGGGATCAGAACTCGCCGATCCGCAGCACCGTCTGGTGCTGGCGGTGGCCGTTCTTGCGGCGGCTGTTCTGCCGGCGGCGCTTCTTGAAGATGATCACCTTGTCGCCGCGGTTCTGCTCGACGACGGTGGCGGTGATGGAGGCGCCCGGGACGGTCGGCGCGCCGATCTGCAGGCCGTTCTCGCCACCCAGGGCCAGGATGTCGTGGAAGGTGATGGTGGCGCCGGCCTCGGCGTCCAGCTTCTCCACGGTCAGCACGGCATTGGGGGTCACGCGGTACTGCTTCCCGCCGGTGCGGATCACTGCGTAGGTCATGGGGATGCGGTCCGCCTTCGTCTCGGCTCTTCGGTCGTGCAAGAACCGGCGGGGCCCGCGCCCGAAACGGGGGGCCTCACCGGAGAGGGGCGGCCTATAGCGGGCCGGGGGTCCGGGAGTCAACCATCAGATGGGGCAGGCGACGCGGCGGAGGATAGGGCCGGGCGCCGAGCCGTGCCGTCCGGGCGGCCAGGTCCAGCTTCGCATCCTCCCCGGCTGCGACGGCGATGACACGCGCGCGGTGCCGGCACGCCGCGCCCGCCGAGCGCCGGCCGTTCTGACGAGGCCGTGAGGCGCGGGCTTCCCTGCCTTTGCGCCCATGGGCGCCCACACTACCCTCCGCCCGCCATCCGCCGGCGAAGAGGACCGGCGGCCCTTCCTCCCCATCTCGTGGATGCGTGCGCGTGCGACTGTTCCCCCTTGCCTTCGCATGGCTGGCCCTCTCTCCCCTTGCGCCGTTGCAGGAGGCATCGGCGCAGCCCGCCGCCCCCTCCCGCCCCGGACCGGCCGCGGAGGCGGTGGAGCTCATCGAGCAGGACATCCTCTTCGCCCATCACCGGATTCTGGGCACGGAGCCCGATTTCCGCGCCCTGGCCGAACTGGCCGTGGACAGCCGCCCGCCGCCGGCCCGCCCGCCACGCGACCCCGAGCGGGAACGGCGATACCTCATCACCCTCGCGGAGCGGAAGCTGAAGGCGGAGTTCGGCGCCTTCGACATGGGCCGCGTGTTCAGCCTGCGCGTGGGCACCGACATCCTGGGGCATGACGCGGAGCGGGGCGGCATCCCGCTTCGCACCGGGGCGCTGCGGGGCATCTCCATGCGCAACGCGGCGGACCGGAACCTGGGCTTCACCCTGCGGTTCCGGAACGGCGCCGCCATCGGCACGATTCCCACCACCGATGCGGACGCCGCGGCCGCCATGCTGCAACGCGCCCGCCTCGCCTCACTGGGCGACTGGGCCGGGCGCGGCGTGCTGACCATCCGCTTCGTGCTCGCCGCCTCGCTGCCCCTGCTCCCCGAGATGGGCGATGCCCCCGTGCTCGCCGAGATCGTCTCCGCCGAAGTGGAGGCGGAATCCGGGATGCGGCTCCACAGCTTTGCCTCGGTCGGCTCCCGCCAGGCCGCCGCCGCCGCGCGGCGCGTGGGAACACCGGCCCTGGCGGCGGCGGACCTCTCCGGCCTGCGGATCGGCATGCCTCTGGCCCAGGCCGGAGAGGTCGCGCTCCGCCATTATCCGGAGGCGCGCCCGACGGGCTTCTATGCCGACCTGCCCGAGGCAGCCACGCGCGGCGCCCGCGAGCCGAAATGCTCCAGCGGCCTCGTCGCCGATCTGCGCGCCTTCGACCTGCCGCTCGCGCCCGAGGATTCCTACGGCGCCTGCATCACGTTCCAGGCGGATGATCCCGCCGGGGCCATGGCCGGGCATGTGGGAGAGGTGCAGGAGCTGCGCTTCCTGCCGGAGCTGACGCCCGAGGCGCTGCGCCGGGAGCTGGAGCAGCGCTTCGGCCAGCCCGTGGCCGAGTTGCCGACAGGCCAGCTTCTCTGGATCGGGCGGGATGCGGAAGCGGGCGCGCGCTCGGGGCTGCTCGAATTGCAGGCGGAGTTCGTCTCCCTCGCCGAAGGTGGCCCTCGGCGCGAGCCCGGCTCCCTGCTGACCCTCACGCTCCGGCGGCGGGCCGTGCCGGCCGGCGAGGAGAGCTGAGCGTCCGGGCGGCGAAGCCTCGCGCCCCGCGGTCACAATTCGACACAGCACGCTCCGCCGGCGGCGGCAACGCGGCCGCTGCAGCGTTGCGCGACGCGGCCTGCGCCGCTGCGCGAGATGGCGGCGTGTCTGCAATAACCCTGATAGCGCAACGGCTTTTCGGAAGCTGTGCGCCACGCGGCGCTTTCATCGCTGCGGCGGATATGCATGCTCGGCCGCGCAGGTGCCATCCAGCCGCGCAGCGGCACCTGACGGGCAAGGATAGCCCGGCCCTTCGCAGGGCCGGATCGGTCCCCTTTGCCCGCGGGTGCCGGGGGGCGCCCTTGCGCAGGATGGGGGGACCTGCCGATGCCGCATGCCGGACACCGGACCGGTTGCCGCGCGCGTGCCGCGATGCGGCGCCTGGGCGCGATGATCGCTACCGTTTCAATCCTGGTCGCGGGGGAAGCCCTCGCCCAGATCGGGGACAGCCGCTACGCCGCCTTCGTGCAGGATGCGGCCACCGGAGAGGTGCTGCTGGCGATCGATGCGGATGAGCCGCGCTACCCCGCCTCGCTGACGAAGATGATGACGCTCTACCTCACCTTCGAAGCCCTGCAGCGCGGCTCGATCCGCGAGACGACGCCGCTGCGCGTCTCCCGCCATGCCGCCTCTATGGAGCCTTCCAAGCTCTGGCTCCGCGCCGGCTCGACGATCCGCGTGCGCGATGCCGTCATGGCGCTCGTCACGAAATCGGCCAATGACGCGGCGGTGACGCTCGCCGAGCGGATCGGCAAGGGCAGCGAGGCGCAGTTCGCGGCGATGATGACGCGCAGGGCGCGCGCCCTCGGCATGTCCCGCACCACCTTCCGCAACGCCTCGGGCCTGCCCGATCCGCGCCAGGTCACCACGGCGCGCGACATGGCGATCCTGAGCCGCCGGCTGATCCAGGACTTCCCCGAACGCTACGCCTATTTCAGCGCAACCGGCTTCTCCTGGCGCGGCAGCCACATGCCGAACCACAACCGTCTGCTCACGCGCTACGAAGGGGCGGATGGCATCAAGACCGGCTATATCCGCGCCAGCGGCTTCAACCTGGCGGCCAGCGCCATGCGGGACGGGCACCGCCTCGTGGCGGTGATGTTCGGCGGCAGCACGGGGCAGGAGCGCGACGAGCATGTGATGTCGCTGCTCGACCGCGGCTTCGACGACCTGGCGCGCGGCGGGCCCGGCGGGGTGCTGATGGCGCGGCGCGGCAACGGGTTGCGGCTGGTGGGCAGCGCGAATGCCGCCTCCATGCTGCCCGCGCCGCGCCGCGTCGTCCCTTCCGTCCCTACCCCGCCGCAGGAGGCGGTCCGCCCGGCCCGGCGCGCGTCGCAAGCCGCGCGCAGGCCTGCCCCAGGCCGGGATTGGGCGGTTCAGGTCGGGGCCTATGCCGAACGCGGCGTCGCCCAGTCCGCGGCGCGCCGCGCCGCGAGCCGTGGCGGGCGAACCGAGATCCGGCGCGTGCGCGTGCGGGGGCGTTGGCTCTGGCGCTCCCGTGTGGGGGGTCTTTCGGCCGCGCAGGCCCGGAGTGCCTGCCGCGCGGTGCGGGGCGGGTGCATCGTCATCCCCGGCCGGCGGAGTTGAGCCAGTTCATGGCGGTACGCTTCTGTTCTGAGCTGTTGGTTCGGAGCGGCGCGCGTGGAGTGGCCCCATCGGATCGCTAACCGGTCCGACCGGGAGGCCGTGGATCTCTGGATCATGAGTGTCCTGGACATGCATCTCTGACCCGCCTGCCCCAGCCTGCCTTGACGAGGCCCTCCTCCCCTCGCTAGGACCCGCCTGCGGCTTGGAGAGGTGCCAGAGTGGCCGATTGGGCCGGTCTCGAAAACCGGAGTAGGGGCAACCCTACCGTGGGTTCGAATCCCACCCTCTCCGCCAGCTTACATTCCCAAACAGCCCCACCCGATCCCAATATTTCCTAGACTTCCTCGGAAATTGGCTCCATCTGTTCCCCTCGGAGCAGGTCGGTTGTCCCATGCAGTCCCGCCCGTTCTCCGTTTTTTCCGGGTAAGGAACCGGGTAATCTGACGGGCAACCGGGTAATGGAGGGCTGAGGGTGCTGACGGACCGCCAGGTGAAGGCCGCGGCGCCCCGCGAGAAGCTGTATCGCCTGCCTGATGGCGACGGCCTGCGCCTGCAGGTGATGCCCAGCGGCTCCAAGCTCTGGCACTACCGCTACGAGATCGGCGGCAAGGAGAAGACCCTCTCCATCGGCACCTATCCCGAGGTCTCGCTGGCCCGGGCGCGCGAGGAGCGCGACGCGGCGCGGGCGCTGGTGCGGCAGGGGCGCGACCCCAGCATCGAGAAGAAGCTCCGGCGCGTCGCCCAGATCGCTGCGTCGGGCGTCACCTTCGAGACGGTGGCGCGGGCCTGGCACGACCAGGCGAAGGGCGCCTGGGCCGCCCGCCATGCGTGGGACGTGCTCAACAGCCTGGAGGCGGATGTCTTCCCCACCCTGGGTCCCCTCCCCCTCGCCGAGATCACGCCGCCCATGGTGCTGTCCGTGCTGCGCGCCATCGAGGCCCGGCCGGCGATCGAGACGGCGCACCGGGTCCGCCAGCGGATCTCGGCCGTGTTCGTCCACGCCATCGCCACGGGCCAGGCCGAGGCGGACCCGGCCGCCGTCGTGAAGGCCGCGCTGCGCCCGGTGAAGCGCGGCCGCCAGCCCGCCCTGATCTCCCTCGAGGAGGTCCGCGAGGTGCTGCGCGCCACCGGCGCCGAGGCGGCCTCGCCCGTGACGCGCCTCGCCATGCGATGGCACGCCCTGACCGCGGCGCGTCCGGGCGAGACGGCGGGGGCGCGCTGGTCCGAGCTGGTGGATCTGGACGGCGCCGAGCCGCGCTGGGTGATCCCGAAGGAGCGGATGAAGGGGCGCGAGGAGAAGAAGCGGGAGCACGTCGTGCCCCTGACGCCCGAGGCGGTGGCGATCACGAAGGTGCTGTGGGACCTGACGGGCCGGTCGCCCTTCATGTTCCCCAACGCCCGCCATGCTCACCGGCCGATGAGCGAGAACGCGCTGGGCTATCTGCTCAACCGGGCTGGCTTCCACGGCCGCCATGTCCCGCATGGCTGGCGCGCCGCCTTCTCCTCGATCATGAACGAGCGCTTCCTCGCTGACCGCGCCGTGATCGACCTGATGTTGGCGCATGTGCCGAAGGACAAGGTCGAGGCGGCCTACAACCGGGCCGAGCACATAGCGCGGCGCCGGGAGCTGGCGCAGGCCTGGGCCAACCTGCTGCTGGACGGCATGCCGGCTCCGGAGGAGCTGCTCGACGGGCCTCGGCGGAACGTCAGCCGCGCCTCGGCAATTCCATTGGGCCAGGACGAGCCGGTGGTGATCCAGCGGCATGGCCGCCTCTTGCAAGTGGCCTGAACCAGTTCCGGACTGCCGTAGTCCAGAGCACGTGATGCGCCGCTGCCCGCTGGGTAGCGAGGCTCCCCGCACTGGCGTCTCGTCGAGGCCTAAAAACGACAGCTCGCTCCCGTAATGGACACGGAAGAGTGCTTGCGTACGCACTGTGCCGCATGGTCGCGAGTAACCAATTAGCACATGGACTACCCGCTTAGAATCTCTCCGTTCCGAGCTGTAGGTAGGCCTACGCTGCAATACCGGCTTTCCGGCGATTTCCAGAAAGGAGATCCGCGATGCGACGTGAGCATGAGGCTGAGTTGTCCGACCGCCTCGCTGAGGAACGCAGCGAAGGCGAAGGAATGCCAGAGCACCCTTCCAAGGCTCAAGATCCCGTACGTTGGGATGCTGAGCGTAGCACAAGGGTGTCGCCATCTTCTCCTGCTCGGCACGTCGGCCACGGGGCGTTGCTCGGACTAGCGTTGCTCTCCTTCGGGATGCTTGCAGTGCTTTCATCCGCACGTGGGATCATCCGCTCGATGAAGTATGGACGCCGTCGATAGCCCTTGCATCGCCGCACAAGCCCTTGCATCGCCGCACAGTGCTTCGTCGGTAGATCGGCAGACACCGGGCAGACGGGGCGATACCCACAGCCAAGTTCGAGGAAACCACCGTGCCCAAGAACCTGAAACGCGGGAATCGCGAAGCCAAGAAGCCGAAGCAGCCCAAGACAAAGGTGACTGTCGCGAACTCGATCTTCACGGCAGCACACGCAAAGGCACCGCCAACAGCGCCAACGAAGGGCTAAGACCGTCTCGAGATCGTCCTCATGGGTGGACAACGGTGCGGGCAGCCAGGTGAGCCCAACTCAGGGCAGGTGCCACACCCGGACCATTGAAGGTGAACGTGACGCCCGCGATTTCGCAGAACGCACGACGAGGGGATCGGGATAATGGACACAAACTACTCGAACAGCCGTGGAGTTCTGCCGGGTTTGCGGCGAGCCGAGGCTTCTTCCAGGGCTCATGAGCCTCAGATCTCATTGTCCCTCGCCGAACTGTATGCAGAGCAGGACAACCGTCGGCTAAAGGGCATGGAAAGCGCCGCTGACGCCGAGAGGATAGGACGAACCCAAGGGAGAAGCGCCCGCGAGCGTTTTGACGCGCGGCAGCTGACAGACACCGATCGTCAGGAGATCCTATCGAAGATTCGGGTGGGATTTGAGAGCGGACAGCGTGAAGTGACGCTTTCATCCTGGCACTCCGACTTCTGTACCGACGGTGGACGAGGAGTGAACAATCGCTTCGCTGACTGGCAAAACACTCTGCCGGCCGGCGCAAGGATCTTCGTGAAGTTCTGGCAGGAGGCCCTGCGCCCGGGCGGCTTTGGGCTAAGTAGCCGGATACTGAACTTCCCGGGCGGCGTACTCGGAGATGTGGGCCTCTTCGTCACGTGGCCAGAAACGAGAGCCTAGAACGCAATATTCGGCGTGGCGAAGATACGTCTTGTTCGTCGCGCAAATGTAGAGCAATCTATTGTAGCTGGCCGCAGATTGATTACCGATCGGGATGCGTTAACTCGCCAGCACGCCTGCTCGTTCGACCGTAGTTCACCCCGATCAGCACTCCAGAATGTAATGCACGGCAGAGCCGTGGTTGGCCTCTCCGTAAGCCACTTGATCATTGACTAGCTACGGTCGAGCCGGCGTTCTTGCCCGAAGCCTTCTCCATGCCGCCACACCTGCGCAAGTGCGTACTGGGAGCGCATAGGTCGGCATCGTGCATACGACCTACCGGCGCCTTTTTGGCTTTCAAGCTGACTAAGGTGCCGGCGACTAAGATCGGTGCACACGCGATGTGTGTTCAACTCAGCGACGGCAACTGGCCAGCAGCATGCCCTCCGCGCCGAGTGTAGCCGCTTGCTCAAAACCAGAAAGGAACAGAGCCATGTCTGAGCGCCTAATTGACGTACTCGATGAGCACGGCCGGGTTCGACACACTTATCCAATCACGTTGGGAGAGCCGGGCGCCTCCGCAGCGGAGGAGAGCTATGAAGCAAAAGCACTGGAGGCCGCGGCACACAGTGAGCTGGCACCGGACGAGGAGCTCCGGGAGTTCACTGCAAAGCCTCATGCTAGTCGGAGCGGCCCGTTGCAGCCGTATGGCGATTCGCTCCGCAGCGATTCGGAGACGAAGCTTGGCCTGGAGCAGGTGGTCCGTGAGCACGCTTACTTGCTGTGGGTTGAGGAAGGGCGGCCGGAAGGTCGGGCGACTGATCACTGGAGGCGGGCACTCGAGGAGCACGTTCGCCACCGTGCATATGTGCTCTGGCGCCAGGAGGGCTGCCCCGAAGGCCGTGCCGAGGAGCATTGGAACCGTGTCTGCGAATTTCAGGAGTTCTGAGGGAAGAAAAGCGTCGTCTTAAACCTTGTTCTGCCGCAGGGCCGGCTGGAGGAGCACTGATGAATAAGCTGATGTGGCGTATCGCCAGCAACATCGAGCCCGCTGCAGAATCCCTATACAGGGCCGGAACTCCAGGAAAATGGAAAATCTCCTGGGAACTGAATCGGAGTTTGACTCGTGTCGCAACGGCCGGGGTAGACCATCGGAGTGAGTTTTGCATGCAGCCTGCCGCAGGCTGCACGTGGACACCCGGCTCTATGGCCGCAACAGAGATCGCTGACGTAGGCGCGAAGCTATTCCTTACGCTCGGCACGGCGAGTTGGTCGCGCGACAGTGTGCCGGATCAACATAGCGTCTCCCCGCTCATGGCTGAGCGCATTAGAGACGCCGAAATGCGCGGTGAGAAAGCGCCGTCGCGAGGAGGTCATTGATGGTTGGCGCTGCATTCTTCTGGTGGGCCGCGGCGATGCTTGCCATCGGTGCCGTTGCGCTGATCGCCACGCAGCTGGGACTTGGTCTTGCTTTCCTCGTCCTGGGTGCCGCGGTTCTGCTGGGTTACCGGGCTGCAGCGGTAGGCTGATCCTCACAGCAATCCGGGCAGTCGCCCTCTTGCGCACGTCAATATACATCCCGAGTTGAACGTGCCGTTCGGCGTGGGTTCGACAGCTTCAAGCGCGGTCCTTCCCCCATCCGCCGCGCTAGTCGGCGCTCTACTCATCCGCCAGGCGACGTCGTCGTACCCGACAACGTCGCCGCAGCTTGGGTCGCCGGTGCTGAATCGGCCCTCCCAGCCGTAAGTGCGGCGCTTCCTTCGCGGGTGCCTTTCAACTCCGCCACGCATCTCACCGAGCAGGTTTCCAGGCTGACACCGGAGATCCGCAAGATGCCGGACCAATGCATCCCATCCGACCTCCGGAACTATCTCGGATGCCTAACAGGTTGCTGAAGAAGTCGGCCCTCGACGCGATTTGAGGAACATGATTC
>NZ_FQZF01000031.1 GCF_900141905.1 Muricoccus roseus
CCTCGCCCCTGTCCTGCCCAAGGCCCGCGAGCTGATCGCCGACCGCGGCTACGACAGCAACCCGTTCCGCACCGCTCTCGCCGAGCGCGGCATCGCCGCCTGCATCCCGCCCAAGAAGAACCGCAAGCAGCCCATCCCCTACGACAAGGCGCTCTACCGCCTGCGCCACCGCATCGAGATCGCCTTCGGCCGACCCAAGGACTGGCGACGCATCGCAATCCGCTACGACCGATGCCCCACCACCTTCTTCGGCGCCATCACACTCGCCGCCATCGTCATCTTCTGGCTCGGACAATGAGTCCTGAGCCTAGAAAAAGATGATGGTGAGGGGTCTGGGGAGAGGAAGAATTCCTTCTTCCTCTCCCCGGGACAGACCGCGAGATCGAAACAGGCGCTGAAGCCCCGCTTCACCCAGCCGACGCATCGAGCGCCTGGCCGAGATCCGCCAGGATGTCCTCCGGGTGTTCCAGCCCGATGGAGAGCCGGACATAGCCGGGGGAGACGCCGGTCGCGAGCTGATCCTCGGGCGAGAGCTGGGAATGGGTCGTGCTGGCGGGGTGGATGGCCAGGCTTCGCGCGTCCCCGATATTGGCCACGTGGTAGACGAGGTTGAGGGCGTCGATGAAGCGCCGCCCGGCCTCCACCCCGCCCGCCAGCTCGAAGCCCAGCAGCCCGCCATGGCCGCGGGTGAGGTATTTCGCCGTGCGCGCCGCCGCCTCGCCCTTGAGGTATTTCGGGTGGATCACCCGCGTCACCTCCGGCCGCCCCGCCAGGAAGTCGGCCACCGCCTCGGCATTGCGGCAATGCTCGCGCATCCGCAACGGCAAGGTCTCGATACCCTGGAGCGTCAGGAAGGCGTTGAAGGGGGACATGGCGGCGCCCAGGTCGCGCAGCAGCGTCACCCGCGCCTTCAGGATATAGGCGATCGGCCCCATGGCCTTCGCCGCCTCCGCCCAGACCGCGCCGTGATAGGAGGGGTCGGGCCGGTGCAGCGCCGGCTGGCGCTGGGGGTGCGCCGCCCAATCGAAATTGCCGCCATCGACGATGATGCCGCCGATGCTGGTGCCGTGCCCGCCCAGGAACTTGGTGGTGGAGAGCATCACCACCGCTGCCCCGTGCTCGAAGGGCCGCACCAGCGTCGGGGCGGCGGTGTTGTCCATGATCAGCGGGATGCCCATCGGCCGGCCGAGCGCGGCCACCTCCGCGATGGGGAAGACCTCGAGCTTCGGGTTCGGCAGCGTCTCGGCATACCAGGCGCGGGTGCGGTCATCCGAGGCGCGGACGAAGGCTTCCGGGTTCGCCGCATCGACGAAGCGCACCTCGATCCCCTGGTCCTTCAGCGTGTTCGCGAAGAGGTTCCAGGTGCCGCCATAGAGCGCGGTGGAGGAGACGATGTTGTCGCCCGCCACCGCCAGGTTCTGCACCGCCATGGCCGAGGCCGCCTGGCCCGAGGCGACGGCCAGCGCCGCCACGCCCCCTTCCAGCGCCGCCACGCGCTGCTCCAGCACGTCGGTCGTGGGGTTCATGATGCGGGTGTAGATGTTGCCCAGCTCCTCCAGCCCGAAGAGGCGGGAGGCATGGGCCGCGTCGTCGAACTGATAGGAGGTGGTCTGGTAGATCGGCACCGCCACGGCCTTGGTGGCCGGGTCGCGCCGCCAGCCGGCATGCAGGGCGAGGGTTTCGGGGTGCTGGGGCAAGGCTGTCCTCCTGGGGCCGTCTGCGCGGCGATGCCCCGCAGCATCGCCCGGCGGCCCGGGGAAGGACAGGGGGAGGGCCGGGGAGGGCGCTTCAGGCCGGGCCGAAGCCCGCCATCTCCCTCCATTCGGCCTCGGTCAGAGTCTTCAGCTCCAGCTCGGCCGCCTTCTTCGCCTTGGATCCGGCATCCGCGCCGACCACGACGAAATCCGTCCTCTTCGAAACCGACTTCACCACCTTCGCGCCCAACGCCTCGGCCCGCGCCTCGGCCTCCTGCCGCGTCATTGTCTCCAGGCTGCCGGTGAAGACGATGGACTTGCCCGAAAGCGCGCCCTCCGCCACGGCCTCGGCGGGCTCGGGCGAAACCTCGCGCAGCAGGTCGTCCAGCGCCTCCACGTTCCGCCGCTCGGCGAAGAAGCTCACCAGCTCCTGCGCGATGGCGGGGCCGATGCCCTGGATGCCGCCCAGATCCTCCCGCGCCTCGCTGCCCACCACCCGGGCGGCCAGCATCGCCTCCCGCCAGGCTTCGGCCGTGTGATAGTGGCGGGCCAGCAGTCGCGCATTCTGCTCGCCGATGCGGCGGATGCCGAGTGCGAAGATGAAGCGCTCCAGGCTCACGCTCCGCCGCGCCTCGATGGCGGCCAGAAGGTTGGCGACCTTCCTCGATTCCCCCTTGGCGCTGCCGCCCCAGCCCTTCCAGCCCCGCAGCGTCTCCACATGGTCCTTCAGCCGGAAGATGTCGGCTGGGGTGGTGACGAGCTTCGCCTCGTGCAGCAGCACGACGTTCTCGATGCCCAGCCCCTCGATATCCATGGCGTTGCGGGCGGCGAAGTGGATCAGCCGCTCCACCTGCTGCGCGGGGCAGATCAGCCCGCCGGTGCAGCGGCGCACCACCTCGCCCTCGGGCCGGATTGCGGGGCTGCCGCATTCGGGGCAGGTGGTGGGCGGCTGCCAGGGCGGGCCGCGATCCGGGCGGTCCGGATCGACCACCCGGATGATCTGCGGGATCACGTCGCCGGCGCGCTGCAGCTCCACCGTGTCGCCCAACCGCACATCGCGCCGGGCCACCTCGTCCTCGTTGTGCAGCGTCGCGTGCTGCACCATCACGCCGCCGACATTCACCGGCTGCATCACCGCGCGCGGGGTGAGGGCGCCGGTGCGCCCGACCTGGATCTGGATTTCCAGCAGCTTCGTCACGGCACGCTCGGCCGGAAACTTCCAGGCGATGGCCCAGCGCGGCGCGCGGCCGACGAAGCCCAGCCGCGACTGCCAGTCGAGCCGGTCCAGCTTGTAGACGACGCCGTCGATATCGTAGTCGAGCCCCGCCCGCCGCTCGGCCATGCTGGCCTGGAAATCCGCCGCAGCGTGCTCGTCATCCAGTAGCTGCGAGAGCGGGTTCACCTGGAAGCCCCAGCGCCGCAGCGTCTCCAGATAGGCCCAATGCGTCTCCGCCACGGGGGCGGAGGAGGCGCCCTGGGCATAGGCGAAGAGCTTCAGCGGCCGGCGCGCCGTCACCTTCGGGTCCAGCTGCCGCAGCGACCCCGCCGCCGCGTTGCGCGGATTGACGGGAATGCGCACGGCCTCGCCCACCTTGCCCCCGGTCTCGCGGCGATGCTCGCGCTCCTCGAACAGGCGGGTCTGCTCGGCATGGAAGGCGAGGAAGTCCGCCTTGGTCATGAAGACCTCGCCGCGGATCTCGATCCGCTCGGGGAAGGGGGCCTTCAGCGCGCGGGGCAGCTCCGCCAGGGTCTTGAGGTTCTCGGTGATGTCCTCGCCTTCCGTGCCGTCGCCGCGCGTCGCGCCCTTCACGAAGGCGCCGTTCTCATAGGTGAGGTTCACGCTCAGCCCGTCGATCTTCGGCTCGGCCACGAAGCGCAGCACCTCCTCGGCCGAAAGGCCGAGGAAGCGGCGGATGCGCGCCGCGAACTCCGCGAAATCCTCGGGCGAGAAGGCGTTGTCGAGCGAGAGCATCGGCGTGCCGTGCCGCGACTTGGCGAAGCCGGCCGCCGGCTCCTCGCCCACCTTCCTCGAGGGGCTGTCCGCCCGCACCAGCTCGGGGAAGCGCGTCTCGATCGCCTGGTTGCGCCGGAACAGCGCATCGTATTCGGCGTCCGACATGATCGGCGCGTCATGGAGATGGTACGCCGCATTCGCCTCGGCGATGCGCGCGGCGAGGGCTTCCAGCTCCCGCGCGGCCTCGGCCTCGGTCAGCTCCTCGGCGGGCATGGCTTGGGGAAGGGCGGGGGAGGGGGTCTTCGCGGCCATCGCCCCGGGAGATAGCAGGCCCCCGCCCGCCACGGAACGCGCCCGCGCGGCGTTGTGCCCCCATGACCCCCGAGGACTGGATCCGCCCCGCCCATCTGGACGCCGCCCGCAAGGCCCAGCACGAGATCGCCGCCCGCGCCGAGACCGCGGACCGCCTGCCCGAAGCCCCCGCCCTCGTCGCCGGGGTGGATTGCGCGGGCGCCGCCCGTGGCGCGCCGGACCGGGTGCGCGCCATGGCCGTGCTGCTGGGCGCCGAAGCCCGCTCCCGCCCCCTGGCCACCGGCCTGGCGGAAGGCGTGCCGGCCTTTCCCTACATCCCGGGCTTCCTCGGCTTCCGCGAGGTGCCCTTCGTGCTGGAGGCGCTGGCGAAGCTGCCTCAGCGGCCGGAGCTGATCCTGGTGGACGGCCATGGCGTCAGCCATCCCCGCGGCTGCGGCATCGCCACCCATCTCGGCGTGGTGTTGGACCTGCCGAGCATCGGCGTCGCGAAATCGGTCCTCGTCGGGCGGGTGGAGGGCGAGCTGGGGCTGGAGGCGGGCAGCACCGCGCCGCTGGTCTGGAAGGGACGGCGGATCGCGACCGCTCTCCGCAGCAAGCGCGGGGTGCAGCCCCTTTTCATCTCCACCGGCCACCGCGTCTCGCAGGATCGCGCGGTGCGCCTCGTGACGGAATGGCTGGCCGGCTACCGCCTGCCGGAGCCCACGCGGTTGGCCGACAAGCTAGCCGGGGAGGCGCGCCTTGCTGCGAAGGAGGGCGCCACGCTGCTTTAGGCCGCGCCCGCCAACAGCTCGTCAGCCGCCGCCCGCGCCGCCTCGGTCACGCGTTCGCCCGCCAGCATGCGCGCGATCTCCTCGCGCCGCGCGGCCGGCTCCAGCGGGGTGACGCGCGTCTCCGCCCGGTCGCCCCGCACGCCCTTGGCCACCTGGAAGTGCCGGTTGCCGCGCGCCGCCACCTGGGGCGAATGGGTTACCACCAACACCTGCAGCCGCTCGGCCACCCGCGCCAGTCGCTCTCCCACCGCCGCGGCGGTCGCGCCGCCAATGCCGCTGTCCACCTCGTCGAAGACCAGAGTGGGCACGGGCGATCCGCGGGCCAGCACCACCTTCAGCGCCAGCATCAGGCGCGACAGCTCGCCGCCCGAGGCGATCTTGGCGAGCTGCCCCGGCTTCTGGCCGGGATTGGTGGTGACGAGGAAGGTCACGCGGTCCTGCCCATCTGGGCCCCAGGCGCTCTCCTCACGGGCCGCGATCTCGATGTGCAGCCGCGCGCGGTCCAACTTCAGCGGGGCCAGCTCCTTCGCCACCGCCTTCTCCAGCTTCTCGGCATGGGCGCGGCGGTCGGCGGTCAGGGCCCCGGCGGCGGCCACGTAGCGGCCCCGGGCCTCCTTCGCGGCCGCATCCAGCGCGGCCACCCGGCCCGTGCCGGCATCGAGATTGGCCAGGCGCTCCTTCAGCCCAGCGAGCGTCGCGGGCAGGTCCACCACGGCCACGGCATATTTCCGCGCGGCGGCACGGAGGGCGAAGAGGCGCTCCTCCACATGCTCCAGCCGGCGCGGATCGGGCTGGGCATCGCTCGCCAGCCGCTCCAGC
The DNA here is from genome assembly GCF_900141905.1 of Muricoccus roseus. Lineage (GTDB taxonomy): Bacteria > Pseudomonadota > Alphaproteobacteria > Acetobacterales > Acetobacteraceae > Roseomonas > Roseomonas rosea. The sequence continues at coordinate 5,550 of NZ_FQZF01000031.1, forward strand.
ACGTTCTCCGCCTCCGCCAGCGCATCCTGCGCGGCCGCCAGCGCCGTGAGGGCGGCGGTCACCTCCTCGGTGGGCGGGGTCAGCCGCTCCAGCGCCCGGGCCGCGTTCCGCAGCCCCGCCGCCGGCGCCCCGCCGCCACGGCGGTCGCGCGGCTGCAGCTCGGAAAGAGCCGAGGCGATGGCCTCGGCCCGCCGCTCGCTGCCCTGCAGCCCCTGGCGTTCGGCGGCCAGCGCATCCTCCTCGCCATCGGCGGGGGCGAGGTCCGACAGCTCGGAGACGGAGTGGCGCAGCCATTCCTCGTCGCGCTGGGCAGCGGCGATGGCCTCCTGCGCCTCCTTCAAGGCGCGCTCGGCGCCCCGCCAGCCCCGATAGGCCTCGGCGACGGCCGTGCGGCGGGGTTCGAGGCCGCCGAAGGCGTCCAACAGCCCGGCATGGCTGGCCGGGTCGGCCAGCCCCACCTGGTCGTGCTGCCCCTGCACCTCCACCAGCAACGAGCCGAGGCGCCGCAGCAGGGCCACGCCCACCGGCTCGTCATTGACGAAGGCGCGGGAGCGGCCGTCGACGGTCACGATCCGGCGGACGACGATCTGGTCCTCGCCCTCGATCCCCTGTTCGGCCAGCAGCGCATGGGCGGGGTGGTTGGCGGGGGGCTGGAAGACGGCAACGACGCCAGCCTGGCTTTGGCCCGCGCGCACCATGCCCGCCTCCGCCCGCTGTCCCAGCGCCAGGCCGAGGCTGTCGAGCAGGATGGACTTGCCCGCGCCGGTCTCGCCGGTCAGCACCGAAAGGCCCGGACCGAAATGCAGGTCCAGGCGCTCGATCAGCACCACATCGCGGATGGAAAGGGAGGCGAGCACGCCTGCCCTTTAGAAAACGGCGTCCACGGCACGCCGGAAGAAGCCCGGCCGCTGTCCATCGGCCCGCGGCGCGCCCTCCACCAGTAGCGCGTAGCTATCCTGGTACCAGGGATTGCCGGGATAATTGTGGCCGAGCACCGAGGCGGTCTTGCGCGCCTCCTCCGTCAGGCCGAGGGCGAGGTAGATCTCGGTCAGCCGGTGCAGCGCCTCGGGGGTGTGGTTCGTGGTCTGGTAGCTCTCGACCACGGTGCGGAAGCGCGCGATGGCGGCCGCGTAGAGCTTCCGGTTCTGGTAGAACCGGCCGATGTTCATCTCCTTGCCCGCCAGGTGGTCGCGGGCGAGGTCGATCTTCAGCCGGGCGTCGCGGGCATAGGTGGAGTTGGGGAAGCGGTTCACCACGTCCTGCAGCGCCGCCATGGCCGTCTCGGTGCCCTGCTGGTCGCGCTCGGCATCCGCGATCTGCTCATAGTAGCAGAGGGCGCGGAGGTAATAGGCATAGGCGATGTCGCGATGCGCCGGGTGCAGCTGGATGAAGCGGTCGAGCTGGCCCAGCGCCTCGGTGTAGCGGTTGCGCGAATACTCGGCATAGCCGCTCATCAGCCGGGCATTGGTGGCCCAGGTGGAATAGGGATGGTCCCGCTCCACCGCGTCGAACAACTCGACAGCCTGGGCGTAGCGCTCCGCGCGCAACGCCTCCAGCCCGGCGGCATAGACCGCCTCGGGCGACATGTCGGCATAACTCGCGCCCCTCGGGCGCAGGTTATCGGACTTGCCGTCCCAGAAATTCAGGCTCTCGCAGCCACCCAGGGCGAGGGGCGCGAGGAGCAGGGGAAGGATCGCGATGCGGCGGATCGTCATGGCGGCGGCTCTATAGCACGCGCTCCCCGGGGTGCGACATAGCGGGCGAGGGAAGGGCGGGGGAGGTGACCTCTGGCGCATGCGGCCCGGCGGAACCCGGGCCCGCCGGTCAGGCCGGCGCGGCCGCCATGGGCAGGCGGGCAGTGGCGCCGGACATGGCCGGCATCGCATCGCCATCCACCCGGCGCCAGGCGCGGGGGTCGGCCAGCAGGGCGCGGAGAAGGCGGTTGTTCAGCGCATGGCCGGAGCGGTGGCCGCGGAACTTCCCCCGCAGCGGGGCACCGGCCAGGGCGAGGTCGCCCACTGCGTCCAGCAGCTTGTGGCGGACGAATTCGTCGGCGTGCCGCAGCCCGCCCGGATTCACCACCAGCGGACCATCCACCACCACCGCATTGGCGAGGGAGCCGCCGCGGGCCAGGCCCACGGAGCGGAGGCGGGCGATGTCCTCGGCCATGGTGAAGGTGCGGGCATCGGCCAGGATGGTGCGGAACCCGTCCTCGGTCACATGCATGGCCAGGGACTGGCGGCCGATGGCGGTGGCTCCGAAATCGATGCTCAGCTCCGCCTCGAAGCCCGGGCCCTCGGCCGGGGAGAGCTCGGCCCATGCGGCATCCGGGCCCTCGCCCTCAGTCACGCGCACGGTGCGCAGAACCTCGATGGCGCCGGCCGGGGCGTCCAGCTCCACCACGCCCGCGCAGTCGATGAGGAAGACGAAGGGGGCGGCGGAGCCGTCCAGGATCGGGATCTCGGGGCCATCGACCTCGACCAGCGCATCGGTCACGCCCAGGCCGGCCAGCGCCGCCATGACATGCTCGATCGTGCCGATCCGCGCCGCGCCCTCGCCGATGGCGGTGCAGAGGCGGGTGTCGGTCACCTCGTCATGCCGGGCGGGGATGTCCACGCCCAGATCGGTACGGCGGAAGACGATGCCGTGCCCGGCCTCGGCCGGCCGCAGCGTCAGCGCCGCACGCGCGCCGGAGTGCAGGCCGACGCCGACGCAGCCGATCGCGGACTTGAGGGTCCGGGCGCGCGCCGTGCCGATCGGGAAGAAACCGTCCATTGAAGTCCCCGGAGAAAACTGTTCCGTGCCGGGATCAACGCTCCGGCAGGAGGCAACGTCGCACCGCAACACGGTCGTTGCCAGTCAAGCCTTGTTTCTCCGTATTTCGCTGTAAGTGCTTGTTTGAACAGGCTTCATGAAAGAAGAAGGGCCCCACCGACATGGTCGGCGAGGCCCTTCCTGAAACCGTTCCGCCCCAAGGGGAGCGGCGCGACCGGCGGTGTCAGTTCCCCTGGCGGCGGAGGAAGGTCGGGATATCCAGCCCCATCCCGTCCTCCTGCGGCTGCTGGGTGCGCGGGGCCGGGGCGGCCGCCTGCGGGGCCTCCACCTGCTCCGGCAGGGTACGGCGCATGCCGCCGATGCCGGTCGCGCGGCGGAAGATCCCGCCCAGGCCGCCGGTCGGCGCCGGAGCCTGCGGGGCCGGGGCCAGGCGCGGAGCCGGGGCGGCGTTCAGCGGAGGCGCCGAGACCGGCGCCATGGCGGGGGCCTGCATCTCGGCCACCGGCTCGGCGGCGACGCCACCGGTCTCGATGGTCGCGGCGCGGCGCACGCCCATGGGCAGGCGCGGACCGGCATTCGGGGCCGGGGCCGCGACCGGCGCCATGCTGGGCGCGGCCGGAGCCATGGCGACCGGGCGGGGCGCACCCACCATCGGGGCCGGGCGGCCGGCGCCGGGCTGCACCACGGAGGGGCGCATGGACGGGGCCTGCGGGGCGCCGGGCACGGAGGCAGGGCTGCCCACCGCCGCCACCGGGGCGCCGCCACCAATGGCGACGACGCGCTGCGGCTCGGCCTGCTCGGCCGCCTGCTCCTGCACGGCGTCGATGCCCGTGGCCACCACGGAGACCCGCAGGCGGCCGTTCAGCGTCTCGTCCACCGAGGTGCCGAAGATGATGTTGGCGTCCTCGTCCACCTCGCGGCGGATGCGGTTCGCGGCCTCGTCGACCTCGAACAGCGTCATGTCATAGCCGCCGGTGATGTTGATCAGCACGCCGCGGGCGCCGCGCATGGAGGTGTCCTCCAGCAGCGGGTTGCTGATCGCGGCCTCGGAGGCCTTGACCGCGCGGTCCTCGCCCTCGGCCTCGCCCGTGCCCATCATCGCCTTGCCCATCTCGGCCATGACGGTGCGGATGTCGGCGAAGTCCAGGTTCACGAGGCCCGGATTCGTCATCAGGTCCGAGACGCCGCGCACGCCCATGTAGAGGACGTCGTCGGCCATCTTGAAGGCCTCGGCGAAGGTCGTCCGCTCATTCGCCTTCCGGAACAGGTTCTGGTTGGGGACGATGATCAGCGTATCGACGTACTGCTGCAGCTCCTCCAGCCCCTGCTCGGCGGCGCGCTTGCGCTTCGGGCCTTCGAAGTCGAAGGGGCGGGTCACCACGCCCACGGTCAGCACGCCACGCTCGCGCGCCATGCGGGCGATCACCGGCGCCGCCCCCGTGCCGGTGCCGCCGCCCATGCCGGCGGTGATGAAGATCATGTGCACGCCTTCGAGGTGGCGGGCGAGGTCCTCGGTGGCCTCCTCCGCCGCCGCGCGGCCGATCTCGGGCTTGGCGCCGGCGCCGAGGCCCTGCGTCAGATGCGGGCCAAGCTGCACGCGCCGCTCGGCGCGGCTGTTCACCAGCTGCTGCGCATCGGTGTTGGCGACGAGGAACTCGACCCCGTCAAGCCCCATGCCGATCATGTTGTTCACCGCGTTGCACCCGGCGCCCCCAACGCCGATGACGGTGATGCGCGGCGTGAAGTCGGTATGCTGCTGACGCGGGATGGTCAGGTTCAGCGTCATCGTTCTGGGCCCCCTTCGAAGACGCGATGATTACGAATCGCCCCCAGGCCCTTATGCATCACACACGGTCCCGGAGCCAATTGACGAAACGCGTGAAAACGCCACGCGATCCCTGTGTTGCATAATCGAAATCCAGCGCCGGCCGTCCCTCGCCGCCACCCCAGGCGAGAAGGCCGAGCGTGGTGGCAAAACCGAGGGCGTGGAAGGCTTCGGGAAGGCCGCGAACCGGCGCCGGCCGCCCCAGGCGGACCTGCCGGCCGAGGATCCGCGCCGCCGCCTCACGCACGCCGACCAGCTGGCAGGCGCCGCCCGTCAGCACCACGCGCTGCCCGGCCTCGGGGCCGAGATTCGCCTCCGCCAGCCGGTCCCGCACCAGTTCCAGCGTCTCCTCGACGCGGGGCCGGATGATCGAGAGCATCAGCGCCCGCGGCACGCGCGACAGGATCTCGCCTTCCTCCCCCAACTGGGAAAGGGACAGCATCTCGCGCTCGTCCTCGATGGTGCCGATCATGCTGCCATGCATGGTCTTCAGCCGCTCCGCCTGGTCCAGCGGGGTCGAGAGGCCGCGGGCCAGGTCGTTCGTCACCTGCCAGCCCCCCACCGGCACCTGCGCGGTATAGAGGAGGTTGCCCTCATGCAGCACGGCGAGGCTGGTGGTGCCGCCGCCCATGTCGATGACGACCGCGCCCAGCTCCCGCTCATCCTCCGAAAGGGCGGAGAGGGCGGCGGAATAGGGGGCCGAAACAGGCTCCTCCACCTCCAGGTCGCAGCGCGCCAGGCAGGTGCCGAGGTTGCGCAGCGAGGCCGAGGCGGCATCCACGAGATGCAGCCGCACGCCCAGGCTCTCGCAGATCATCCCGCGCGGGTCGCCCACGCCGGGGGTGGCGTCCAGGGTGAAGTTGAGCGGCAGGGCATGGACGGCCTCGCGGCCCTCCTCGGCCATGCGGCGCCGGCCCTCGCCCACCATGGCGCGCAGGTCGGCCTCGGTCACCGCGCGGCCGCCGATGGTCCATTGCACATGCTGCTGGCGGCTTTCCGGCTGCCCGCAGGAGAGGTTGACGATGACGCCGGACAGCTTCGTGTCCGCCATCTCCTCCGCATGGGCGACGGCCGCGCGGATGGCGCGTTCGGCGGCGGCGAGGTCGACGATGTTGCCGCCCTTCACCCCATGGGAGCGTTGCCAGCCATAGCCCAGCGCGCGGGCCATCCCATCCGGCTCGATCCGCGCGATGATGCAGACGATCTTTGTGCTGCCGATGTCCAGCACGCCGAAATTGCCCACCCGCGCCTTGGGGTGGCGGGCGCGGGGCGGCGGCAGGCCGGGGCCCGATCCGTCGGGAAGGCGGGACACGGCGTTCACCCGTTCCGCCCCGCGCGCGCACGGGTCGCGGGCGGGGTGGCGGGCTCCGGCGAGGCGACGGGGCGCAGCACCAGCCGGTCCGGCAGGCGCAGGTCCACGGCCTGCATCGGGCGGTCCAGCAGCTGGTTCTGCCGCTGCATCTCGGCCAGGCGCTGAATGGCGGCCTCCTCATGCCCCTCGGGCAGCAGCACGTCGGTGCCGCTGTGCAGCCGCAGGTTCCAGCGCCGCTCGCCGATCCGCACCAGCGCCTGGGTGCGGGCCATCACATCCGGCGCCTCGCGCAGCATGTCATGCAGGGCGGCGGCGGTCTTCTCTGCACCCGCGCCGACGATCAGCGGCAGCGGCCCGAAGGCGTCCAGCCGGTCGGTCGCCACCGTGCGGCCCTCGCGGTCCACCACCGCGAAGCGGCCGTTATTCTGCCAGATCGCGAAGGGCGCGCGCTCCTTCACGCGCACGAGCACGAGGCCGGAGAGGTGGCGCTGCACCTCGGCCTGCTCGATCCAGGCGATGGCCTCCAGCCGCTCCCGCGCCGTGGCGGGGGCGAAGCCGAGAACGGGGTCGCCGGCCTTCACGCCCAGGGCCTGGCGCAGCAGGGCGGGGGGCGTGTTCTTCGCCCCTTCCACCCGCACCTCGTTCACCACCAGCCCGCCCACCCGGGCGCCCAGCGTCGCCATCGCGCCATCCAGCGCGGAGGAGAGGCGGCTCGCCGGGTCGAGGCTGGCCACCCACATCGCCGCCACGCCGAACAGGGCCAGAAGCATGCCGACCTTGCCCGCCGGCTTCAGCAGCGGCTTGCGCCGGCGCAGCCAGAGGCGGAACGCGCTCGGGCGGACGGGCTCGGGCGGGGCGGGGCGCGCGCGGACCCCGGCGGCGAGCTTACGCGGCATCGCGCATCCCCTTCGCCCCCCGCTGCATCCCGTCATGCCGCGCCTGCCGCACCATCCAGGCGCAGAGCTCGGGGAAAGGGATGCCGCGATAGGCCGCCTGCTCCGGCACCAGCGAAGTGGGCGTCATGCCGGGCTGGGTGTTCACCTCCAGGAGCACGAGCCCTTCGGCGCCCGGGCGGGAATCGTCCCAGCGGAAGTCGGAGCGCGAGATGCCGCGGCAGCCCAGCGCCGCATGCGCCGCGACGGCGACCTGCATCGCCCGGTCCCGCACCGCATCCGGCACGGGCGCGGGGATCGTGTGATGCGACCCGCCATCGGCATATTTCGCGTCGTAGTCGTAGAAGGCATGGCCCGTGGCGATCTCGGTCACGGCCAGGGCCCGGTCCTCCATCACCGCGACGGTCAGCTCCTTCCCCGGGATGAAGGGCTCCGCGATGATCTCGCCCCAGCGCCAGCCGGAAGCGATCTCGGCGCGGCGGTTGTCCCGCTCGCGCAGGATATGCACACCGACGGAGGAGCCCTCCCGCACCGGCTTCACCACATAGGGCAGGGGGAAGGGATCGGCTTCCGCCAGCTCGCCGGCATCGAGCAGCCGGTGCGGCGCGACCGGCAGCCCGGCCGCCGCGAAGGCCGCCTTGGCCGCGGCCTTGTCCATCGCCACCGCCGAGGCGCGCAGCCCGGAATGCGTGTAGGGGATGCCCATCCAGTCCAGCACGCCCTGGATGCAGCCATCCTCGCCGAAGCGGCCATGCAGCGCGTTGAACACCACATCCGGGCGCGAGGCGGTGATGCCCGCCACCACCGCGCCGAGATCCGGCCCCGGATCGAAAGTGGTCACCTCGAAGCCCGCTTCCCGCAGCGCCTGCGCGATCTCGCGGCCGGAGGAAAGCGACACCTCGCGCTCGTTGGAGAGGCCGCCCAGAAGGACCGTGACGCGCGTCATGCGGAACGCTCCCCGATGCGCCTGATCTCCCATTCCAGCGAGATGCCGGAATGGGCCAGCACGGCGGCGCGCACCGCCTCGCCGAGATCCTCCAGATCCGCGGCGGTGGCCGCGCAGGTGTTCAGGAGGAAGTTGCAGTGCTTCTCGCTCACCTGCGCGCCGCCCAGCACCTTGCCGCGGCAGCCCGCCGCGTCGATCAGCGCCCAGGCCTTGTGGCCCGGCGGGTTGGCGAAGGTGGAGCCGCCGGTGCGCGCCCGGACGGGCTGCGTCGCCTCGCGGCTCTCGCGGATATCGGCCATGCGCGCCGCGATCGCCTGCGCGTCGCCCGGCACGGCATGGAAGCGCGCCCGCACCACCACCCCGCCGGGCGGAAGCTGCGAGCGGCGATAGGTCAGCCGCAACTCGGCGGCGCGGACGCGGAGCAGCCCGTCCACCGTCGCGATCTCGGCCCAATCCAGCCGGTCCGCCACCTCGGCGCCATAGGCGCCCGCATTCATCGCCACCGCGCCGCCGATGCTGCCGGGAATGCCCGAGAGGAATTCCAGCCCGGAAAGCCCGGCCGCCGCCGCATGCTCGGCCACCGTCGCATCCAGCGCCGCGGCCCCCGCCACCACGCCATCGGCCTCGACCTCGACATCGCCGAAGCCCCGGGCCAGGCGCAGCACGATGCCGCGCACGCCGCCATCCCGCACGATGAGGTTGGAGGCCGCGCCCATCACGGTGATCGGCGCCTCGGCCCGGCGCAGAAGGCGCAGCAGGTCATCGACATCCGCCGGGCGCACCAGCCAGTCGGCCGGCCCGCCCACGCGGAACCAGGTCGCCGCCCCCAGCGGCGCATCCCGCTGCACGCGGCCGCGCAGCGGGGGGAGGGGGCTTTCCGTCATGCTGACGGAGGCGCTCATGCGGCGCCCTTGATGCGGCGCGGGCCGGTCTTGGCCTGCAGCTCGGCGAGCTGCGCGGGCAGGGCATGGGCCCAGCCCGTGATGTTGCCGGCGCCGAGGCAGACGACGTAGTCGCCCGGCCGGGCGATGGCATGCACCATTTCCGCCAGATGGTCCGGCCCCGGCAGCGGCACCACGCTGCGATGGCCATGGGCGCGCAGCCCCTCCACCAGCGCATCCTGGTCTCGCCCCTCGATGGGCTGCTCCCCGGCGGCATAGACATCGGCGACGATGACGGTGCCGGCGTCGTTCATGCAGGTGCAGAAATCGTCGAACAGCGCGTCCAGCCGGGAATAGCGGTGCGGCTGCACCACGGCGACCACGTCGCGCGCGCCCGCCTGCCGCGCGGCCTTCAGCACAGCCGCGATCTCCACGGGATGATGGCCATAATCGTCAATCACGGTGATGCCGCCAGCTTCCCCGGCGCGGGTGAAGCGGCGCTTAACGCCCTTGAACCCGGCGAGCGCCATGCGGATCGTCTCCTCCGGCACCTCCATCTCCACGCCGATGGCGATGGCCGCCAGCGCGTTGAGGACGTTGTGTTGACCGAGCATCGGCAGGCGGAAGGGCTTGAAGGCGCGGGACCGGCGGGTGACGCGGTCCTGCACCACCACCTCGAAGGTGGCGCCCATGCGGTCCGTGATCACGCGCTCGGCCCGCACATCCGCCTGGGGGGAAAAGCCATAGGTGATTAGGCGCCGGTCGGAGAGGCGCGGGATCATCGCCTGCACCTCCGGGTGGTCGGCGCAGAGAACCGCGAAGCCGTAGAAGGGGATGTTGCCGACGAACTGGGCGTAGCCCTCCTTCATCGCATCCGCCGTGCCCCAGTGGTCCAAATGCTCGGCATCCATGTTGGTGACCACGGCCACCACGGCGGGAAGCTTCAGGAAGGAGCCGTCGCTCTCATCCGCCTCCACCACCATCCACTCGCCGGCACCGAGCCGGGTGTTGGTGCCATAGGCGTTGATGATCCCGCCATTGATGACCGTCGGGTCGATCTTCGCCGCTTCCAGCACACAGGCGACGAGGCTGGTGGTGGTGGTCTTGCCATGGGTGCCGCCGATGGCGATGGACCATTTCAGCCGCATCAGCTCGGCCAGCATCTCGGCGCGCCGCACCACGGGCAGGAAGCGCGCCCGCGCGGCCTGCACCTCGGGATTGTCCTTCTTCACCGCCGAGGAGATGACGACGACCTGCGCCTCGCCCAGATTGGCCGCGTCATGCCCGATGGAGACGGGGATGCCCGCCTCGCGCAGGCGGGTGACGTTGTAGCCCTCCGCGATGTCGCTGCCCTGCACCTGGTAGCCGAGATTGTGCAGCACCTCCGCGATGCCGGACATGCCGATGCCGCCGATGCCGACGAAGTGGATAGGGCCGATGTTCAGCGGCAGGGCGCGCATATCAGGCTGCTTTCCCCAAGGAGGGCTGCGGCGTTTCGGCCACAAGGGACAGAACCCGGTCCGCCAGCCTCTCGGCCGCGTCCGGTCTTCCCAGGGATGCCGCAGCCCGGGCCGCTTCGTCCAGGGTTTCCGGTGCGAGAATCCGATTTTTCAGCGCCGTTGCAAGGGATTCCGCCGTAAAGCTCCCTTGGAACATCACCTCGGCCGCGCCGGATGCCGAAAGGGAACGGGCGTTCTCGCTTTGATGGTCGTCGATAGCATGCGGCAGCGGCACGAGAATGCTCGGCCGCCCGGCGCAGGCGATCTCGGCCACCGTCGAGGCCCCGGCGCGCGCGATGACGAGATGTGCGGCCCTGTAGCGGGCATCGACATCGCCGAAGAAGGGCGCCAGCTCCGCCCTCACCCCCGCCGCGGCATAGGCGGTGCGGGTGCGATCCATGTCCTCCTGCCGGCATTGCTGCACGACGCGAAGGCGCCGTCGCAACTGTGGAGGAAGCGCGGCGATGGCGGCCGGCACCACATCGGCGAAGATGCGCGCGCCCAGCGAGCCGCCCAGGACGAAGACCCGCATCTCCTCCAGCGGCGGCTGGTAGCCCTGCCCATGCAGCGCCGCGATGGCGGGGCGCACGGGATTGCCCAGCACCTCCGCCCGCAGGCCCGCCGGGACGCGCCGCGTGCCCTCGAAGCACAGCGCGAGCAGGTCCGCCCCGCGCGCCAGCGCCCGGTTCGCCCGGCCGAGCACCGCATTCTGCTCGTGCAGCACCACCACGGGCCGACGAGCTGCCGGCAGCAGCCGCGCCGCGACCAGGGGCGGCACCGAGGGATAGCCGCCGAAGCCCACCACGGCGGAGGGGTTGAGGTCGAGCAGCAGGCGCCGTGCCTCCAGCGTGCCGCGCGCCAGCGCCACCGCGCCCCGCGCCGCGCCCAGCACGCCATGGCCGGCGAGGCCCGAGCCCTTCAACACGAAGCGCTCCGCATTGGCGAAGACCGGGCTGGCCAGGGCGGAGGAGCGGGCGTCGGTCATCAGCGCGATCCGCTCGCCGCGCCGGATCAGCGCGGCGGCCAGCGCCTCGGCCGGGAAGAAGTGTCCGCCCGTCCCGCCGGCGGCGATGACGATCGGCCGCGCCCCGGGCCCCCTCACCGATAACCCCCTTGGGCCGCCCCTTCCTCGCCCCGGTTCATCCGCCTCCGCGTGAGGGCCAGCAGGAAGCCCATGCCCAGCGCGATGGCGATGACGGAGGAGCCGCCATAGGAGACGAAGGGCAGGGTCATGCCCTTGGTCGGGATCAGGTGCAGGGAGGACGCCATGTTGATGAAGGCCTGCAGCCCGAACTGGGTCAGCAGCCCGGCCGCGGCCAGGATGACATAGAGGTCCGTCTCGGCCAGCAGCCGCATCAGCCCGCGCACCACCACGAAGGTGAAGAGCCCGAGGATGAAGAGACAGATGAGCAGGCCGAACTCCTCGCCCACCACGGCAAAGACGAAGTCCGCATGGGCGTCGGGCAGCACGTTCTTCATCCGGCCCTCGCCAGGGCCCACGCCCATCATCCCGCCGGCGCCGAAGGCTTCCAGCGCCACATCCACCTGGTAGTTCGCGCCGCCCTCGCCGAAGAGGAACTGGTCCACGCGCCGCTGGACGTGGTGGAACACGAAATAGGCGCCGACCAGGCCGGAGACGCCGAGCCCGCCGAGCGCCGCCACGATGGCCAGGTTGATGCCGGCGACGAAGACCTGGGTGAAGAACACCGTGGTGACCACCAGCAGCATGCCGATATCCGGCTGGCGCTGCAGCACCAGTGCCACCAGCCCGTAGAGGCCGAGTACGATGGCCCAGGCCACCCAGCCCCGCCGCCCCGCCGTCTTCGCCTCCGCGATCAGCCAGGCGGCGACCACGGCGAAGCAGGGCTTGAGGAATTCGGACGGCTGGAGCGAGCCGAGCATCGGCAGGTTCAGCCAGCGCCGCGCGCCCTTCACCTCCGCGCCGATCACCAGGGTCGCCATGGTCAGCAGCAGCGCGCCGGCAAAGCCGAGCAGGGCCAGCCGCTTCACCCCCTTCGGGCTCAGCAGCGAAATGCCCGCCATGACCGCCGAGGCGCCGGCCAGGTAAACCACCTGACGGACGAAGAACATGTTGCGGGAGGAGGCGCCGATGCGCTCGGCCACCGCCGGCGCGGCGGCCAGCACCATCACATAGCCGAAGAAGACGAGGGTCAGCAGGGCCGCCAGGGTCCAGCGGTCCACGCTCCACCACCAGCGCCCGAGGGTGGATGTATCGGCGCGCGACAGGGCCATCAGGCGGCCTCCGCTTCACGGTTGAGAAGATCGGCGACCAGCGCGCGGAAGGCATCGCCCCGCGCCTCGAAGCTGCGGAACTGGTCGAAGGAGGCGCAGGCCGGGGAGAGCAGCACCGCCCCGCTTCCCGTGCGCCGCGCCGCCTCCAGCGCGGCGGGCACCGCCGCCTCCAGCGTGGTGACGGTCCGGTGCGGCACGCCATGGGCGGCGAGGGTGGCGGCGAATTCCTCCGCCGCCTGGCCGATGAGAAGCGCCTCCGCCACGCGCGGGAACCATTGGGCAAGCGGGGCGATCCCCCCCGCCTTCGGCACCCCGCCCGCGATCCAGACCACCCGTTCCTGGCAGGCCAGCGCATAGGCGGCGCTGTCCGCATTCGTCGCCTTGCTGTCGTTCAGAAAGGCGATGCCGTCGATCTCGCCCACCCGCTCCTGCCGGTGCGGCAGGCCGGGATAGGTGAGCAGCGCGGCCGCCACCACCTCCCGAGAAATTCCGAGGCCGAAGGCCAGGGCGCTGGCGGCTGCCGCATTCTGCGCGTTATGCGGGCCGGGCAGGGCCGCGGCGCGGGACAGATCCGCGATCACCCCGGTCTCGTCGCGCAGCAGCGGGCCCTCGGCCCAGATGCCGCCGGGCTGGGGCGTGCTGCCGGAAATCCGCACCATGGAGCCGCAATGCGCGGCCGCCACGGCCCGCGTCTCCGCGTCGTCCATGCCGAAAACCGCAACCGCATTGCCCTGCATCACCCGCGCCTTGGCCGCGGCATAGCCGGCCATGTCGCCATGCCGGTCCAGATGGTCCGGGGAGAGGTTCAGCAGCGCGCCCAGATCGAACCGCGCCTGGTCCAGCCGCTCCGCCGAATAGGAGGACATCTCGAGGATATAGGCCCCGGAATCGGGCAGCACGGGCATGTCGAGCGCCGCCGGGCCGAGATTGCCGCCCGTGGCCACCGCCATGCCGGCCGCGCGCGCGAGGTGGTCCAGCAGCGCCGTGGTGGTGGACTTGCCGTTCGTGCCGGTGATGCCGACGAAGCGCGCCTTGCTTCCCGCCGCCCGCACCGCGCGGAAGAGGAACTCCACGTCGCAGAGGACCGGCGCGCCGATCGACGCCGCCCGCTGCGCCACCGGATGCGCCTTCGCGCCCCGGTGCGGGATGCCCGGCGAGATCATCAGCAGGTCGAAATCGGTGGGCTGCCCGACGGTCAGCCCGGCCGCCTTCGCGGCGTCCCGCGCCACCTCGCCATCATCCCAGGCCGTGACATCGGCGCCCCATTCGCGCAGGCGCAGGGCCGCCGGAAGCCCGGCCCGCCCCAGGCCGAGCACCGCGATCCGGCTTCCGGCGAAGGGGCGCATGCCGCTCACCGGATCTTCAGCGTGGAAAGGCCGACCAGGGCCAGGATCATGGAGATGATCCAGAAACGGATCACGATGGTTGGCTCCGCCCAGCCCTTCTTCTCGAAATGATGGTGCAGCGGCGCCATGAGGAAGACCCGCCGCCCCGTGCGCTTGAACCAGAAGACCTGGATGACGACCGACAGCGTCTCGACCACGAACACGCCGCCGACGATGGCCAGCACCACCTCATGCTTCGTCGCCACCGCCACAGCGCCGAGCGCGCCGCCGAGGGCGAGGCTGCCCGTATCGCCCATGAACACCGCGGCCGGCGGCGCGTTGAACCAGAGGAAGCCCAGCCCCGCGCCGATCAGCGCCGAGCAGAACACCGCCAGCTCGCCCGTGCCCGGCACGAAATGCAGCTGCAGGTAGTCGGAGAAGACGCGGTTGCCGACGAGATAGGCGATCAGCGCGAAGACGCCGGCCGCGATCATCACCGGCACGATGGCCAGCCCGTCCAGCCCATCCGTCAGGTTCACGGCGTTGGAGGCGCCGACGATGACCAGCATTCCCACCAGCGGGAAGAAGATGCCGAAGGGGATCATCAGCTCCTTGAACACGGGCAGGGTCAGGCTGCTGTCCAGCCCCGGCGGCAGGAACCACAGGATGGCCACCGCCACCATCAGCCCCAGGCCGAACTGCACCACCAGCTTGCCGCGCGCGGAGACGCCCTTGGTGTTCCGCTTCGTCACCTTCAGCCAGTCATCGGCGAAGCCCAGCAGCCCGAAGCCGAGTGTGACCAGAAGCACCGCCCAGACCATACCGTTGCGCAGGTCCGCCCAGAGAAGCGTGGACACGGTGAGCGCGAGCAGGATCAGCACGCCGCCCATGGTGGGCGTGCCCTTCTTCTCGATCAGGTGGCGCTCCGGCCCGTCCGTGCGAATGGGCTGCCCGCCCCGCTGGAAGCCGCGCAGCCAGCGGATCACCATCGGCCCGAAGAGCATCGAGACGATCAGCGCCGTGATGCAGGCCGCGCCGGCACGGAAGGTGAGGTAGCGCAGCAGGTTGAAGATGATGAGGTCGCCAGGGCCGGCGAGCAGGGCGGGGATCATGCCGCGGCTCCCTGGCCGCCAAGGCCCTTGATGGCGCGCACCACCACCGCCATGCGGCTGCCGAGCGAGCCCTTGACCAGCACCGCGTCCCGCGCGCGCAGCGCATCGGCCACCATCGGCGCCAGCGCCGCGCTATCGGCCGCATGCGCGCCGCGCTTCCCCGCGGGAAGCGCGTCGTGCAGCGCCGCCATCTGCGGGCCGCAGGTGAAGACGAGGTCGGCGCAGTCCGCCGCATCCGCGGCCAGCGCGGCATGCATGGCCACTCCCTCGTCACCCAGTTCCAACATGTCGCCCATCACCGCCACCCGCCGCATTCCCTTCTGAGCCGCCAGGACGGCAAGGGCCGCACGCATGGAGGTCGTATTGGCATTGTAAGATTCATCGAGCAGCAGCACCGTGCCGCCCGGGACGGGGATTGCCACGCGCGCCCCCCGCCCGGCCAGCGCGGAAAACGCAGAGAGCCCTTCAGCAAAACGCGATGGATCGGCCCCCAGCGCCCGCGCGGCCGCGAGCGCCGCCACCGCATTCATCGCCATGTGCCGCCCGGGAACCCCGAGGGTGACGGCGAATTCATCCCCGTCGAGTCCGACGCGGAAGGACTGCCGGTCCGCGCCGCCCTCCCAGCGCAGGAGCCGCGCGTCGCCGCTCTCGCCGAAGGTGATCACGGAGGCACCCGCCGCCTCGGCGCGACGCCGCAACAGCCCGGCCTGCGGGCCTTCCGCCGGCAGCACCGCGACGCCGCCCGGCTCCAGCCCGGCGACGATGTCCGCCTTCTCCTGGGCGATCGTCTCCATGGAGCCGAGCCGCCCGAGATGCGCCGGCGCGATGGTGGTGATCACCGCCACATGCGGCCGGGCGAGGCGCGAGAGCGGCGCGATCTCGCCCCGCGTGTTCATCCCGATCTCGATCACGCCGTACACGGCCGAAACCGGCATGCGGGCGAGGGTGAGGGGCACGCCCCAATGGTTGTTGTAGCTGGCCACCGCCGCATGCACCGCGCCGCAGGCCAAAAGCCCCGCGGCGAGCATTTCCTTCGTGCTGGTCTTGCCCACGCTGCCTGTCACGGCGACGAAGCGCGCGGCGGAGCGCGCCCGCCCGGCAACCCCCAGGGAGGTCAGCCCGGCCAGCGTCTCCGCCACCCGCAGCAGCGGCCCGGAACCGGGGATGTCGCGGTCCACCATCGCGCAGGCCGCCCCGCGCGCCAGCGCATCCGGCACGAAGTCATGCCCATCCCGCGCGTCGCGCAGCGCGACGAAGAGATCGCCCGGCCCGATCGCCCGGCTGTCGATGGAGACGCCGGTGATGGCGACGCCATCCGGCACCGTGCCCCCCGTGGCCGCGCGGAGCGAGGCCGATTCCCAGAGAGGCGCGGTCACGAGAGGGTTCCCGCCAGGCGCCGCACCACCTCGACATCATCGAAGGGGTGGATCACCCCCGCGATGGTCTGCCCGCTTTCATGCCCCTTGCCGGCGACCGCCAGCACCTCGCCCGGCCCGAGCGCCGCCATGGCCTCCGCAATCGCGGCCTCGCGCCCGCCGATATCGACGGCGCCGGGGCAGGCGGCGAGCACGGCGGCGCGGATCGCCGCCGGATCCTCGCTGCGCGGATTGTCATCCGTCACCACCACCCGGTCGGCATGCCGCGCGGCCGCGAAGCCCATCAGCGGCCGCTTGCCGGGGTCACGGTCCCCGCCCGCGCCGAACACCACATGCAGCCGCGCCGCATGGGGCCGCAGCGCGAGCAGCAGCCGCTCCAGCGCATCCGGCGTGTGCGCGTAATCGACATAGACGGCGGCACCGTTCGGCAGCCGCGCCGCGAGCTCCATCCGCCCGCGCACGCCCGCCAGATGGGGCAGGGCGCGCAGCACCCGGTCCGCCGGCATGCCGGTGGCGACGGCGAGGGCGGCGGCCACCATCACGTTGTCGGCCTGGTAGCGGCCGACGAGCGGCAGATGCACCGCCTCCCGCCGGCCGAAGAGGCTGATCTCGATCTCCTGCCCATCCGCCTTCGGCGCGTGGCGCAGCAGGCGCAGGTCCGATCCGGCCTCGCCCACGGTCAGAAGCCGCAGCTTGCGGCTGGCCGCGATGGCGCGCAGGGCGGCCAGCGTCGCGCCCTCCATATCCGCATTCACCACCGCCGGGCGGCCGGGCTCCAGCAGCGTGTCGAACAGCCGGAGCTTGGCCGCCCGGTAGGCCTCGATGGTGCCGTGATAGTCCAGGTGGTCACGCGTGAGGTTCGAGAACCCCGCCCCGGCGAGCGCCACCCCATCCAGCCGCCGCTGCTCCAGCCCATGGGAGGACGCCTCCATCGCGGCATGCGTCACCCCGCCGCGCGCGATGGCTGCGAGCGTGGCGTGCAGGGAGACCGGATCGGGCGTGGTCAGCGAGGGGCCCTGCGGGAACCCGTCGGCCACCAGCCCCAGCGTGCCCATGGAGGCGGCGCGGGAGCCGCCATCGGCCCAGATCTGGCGGAGGAAGTCGGCCGTGCTCGTCTTGCCGTTGGTGCCGGTGACGGCCACCACCGTGCCGGGCTGCACGCCATGGAAGCGCGCGGCCATCAGGGCCAGCGCCCGCCGCGGGTCGCGCGCGGTCAGCAGCGGGCGGGGTGGCACGCCGGGCGGCCATTCCGTACCCTCCGGCGCCAGCACGGCGGCGGCGCCGCGGCGCACGGCCTCCTCGATATGCGTGCGCCCGTCGGTGCGCGCGCCGGGCAGCGCGGCGAAGAGCGCGCCCGGCACCACCTGGCGGCTGTCCGCCGTCAGCGCCGTCACATCCGGCCGGTCCTCGATCCCCGGGGCGAAGCGCCTCTCGATCGGGTCCAGCCGGGCCATCAGCTCATCGAGCCTCATGGCTCTCGGGCCGCGTCAACGTGGCGGCCTGGGCTGCCATCGAGAAGCGGATCCGGCTCACCGACTGCTCCCGCATCTGGTCCAGCTCCGTCACCCGCAGCGGCACGGGCGGCGCCAGGGTGGGGGTGGAGGGCACGGGCTGCGGCGTGGCCGGGCGCGGCGCGATGGCGGGCGTCGTCGCCGGGCGGGTCGGCGAGGCGGGCGGCGCGGCCGTCGTACCCGGGCGGGCCGCCGGCGCGGAAGCGGTCGCAGGGCGCGGGCCGGGCCGGCCGGGCTGCAGCGGGATGCCGACCGCCTGGAGGATGGAGGGCTCCTGCGGGTTCTCGGGCACCAGCCCGAGCACCGGCGCGATGCGCGCGATGACCGACCCGGCGGCGGGCGCCGCCACCCAGCCCGCCGTCGCATAGCCATGGCTGCGCGCATTCGGGTTCGGCTCGTCCACCATCACATAGACGGCGTAGCGCGGCGCGTTCATCGGGAAGGCGCCGACGAAGGCGGCGATGCGCTTGTTCGGCAGATAGCCGCCGCGGGGCCCGGTCTTCTGCGCCGTGCCCGTCTTGCCGCCGACGAAATAGCCGGGAACATCCGCGCCCTTGCCTGAGCCATCCGTCACCACCAGCCGCATCAGCCGGCGCATGGTCTCGGAGGTGCGCTCGCTCACCACGCGCGTGCCCTCCCGCACTGTTCCGGGCGGCTGCGCCAGCAGCGTCGGCTGCCGCAGGATCCCGCCATTGGCGATGGCAGCCACGCCGCTGACCACATGCAGAGGCGTGACCGAGATGCCGTGGCCGAAGGCGATGGTGAGCATGTTGATGTCACGCCAGCCATTGGCCGGCGGCACCAGGGGAAGCGCCGTCTCGGTGATCTCCACCCCAATTCGGGAGAGCATGCCCATACGCTGCATGAACTCGCGCTGGCGCTGCGGCCCGAAGCCCTGCGCCATATGCGCGGCGCCCAGGTTCGAGGAATAGGCGAGGACCTCGGGGAAGGTCAGCCAGCGCCCCTTGCCCTTGTAGTCGCTGATGGTGAATCGGCCGTAGCGGATGGGCGAGGAGGCGTTGAAGCTGCTGGTGTTGACGTTGGCGGTGCCGAATTCCAGCGCGGCCGCCGCCGTCAGCAGCTTGAACGTCGAGCCGGGCTCGTAGGTGCCCACCGTCACCCGGTTGAAGCGCTGCTCCGTCGTGGCCGCCCCGATATCGCCCGCGTCGTAGTCGGGCAGGGAGACCATGGCCATGATCTCGCCGGTGTTGATGTCCAGCACCACACCCGCGCCGCCGATGCCGGTATAGTCGTCGATCGCCTTCGCCACCGCATCGCGCAGCGCGAGCTGCACGCGGATGTCGATGGAGGTGCGCAGCGGGTCATGCGGCCGGGCCCGCAGCCGCTCGTCATGGTAGCGCTCCATGCCCGAGAGGCCGGCGCCGTCCACGTCCACATTGCCCAGCACATGCACGGCCGCCCGGCCCTGCGGGTAGTAGCGGCGCTCGCCCTCCTCGAAATGGAGGCCGGCGATGCCAAGGTCGTTCACCGCCTGCTTCTCGCGCGGGGTCAGCGCGCGGGCGAGGTAGGAGAACTGCCGCTCGCCCGAAAGCCGCCCGACGAGGCGCGAGGCATCCAGTTGCGGCAGCACGCGCGCCAGGCGCTGCGCCACCTCCGCCGGATTCTCGACCTGCCGGGGATTGGCATAGAGCGCCGTGACCGGCAGCGAGACGGCGAGGATCTCCCCGTTGCGGTCGGTGATGGGCGCGCGGCCCGTCACCGGCTCGGCGGAGGGAGTGGCAGTCGAGCGCGGCTGGGCGATGCGCCGCGGCTCGCGCGGGTCGATCACGGTCGCGATCGTCGCCTTCAGCGCCACCGCGCCGAAGAGAAGCCCGAAGCCCGCGGCAGCCAGCACCAGCCGGCCCCGGCTCTTCTCCAGCACCGCGCGGCGCGCGAGGTCCGGCTGCCCCGTGCGCGCGGCGGTGCGGGGGTCGCCCAGGCGGGAGGCCCGCACCGGCTCGCGCAGGTGATAGGCGATGGTGGCGTTGGGGTCCGGGGCGGAGGGCTCGATCACCGCGCGCCGCCCAGCGTCGCCGCGTTGGCGCTGGCCACCGGCACCGGCGGCGCCAGCATCGGGCGGGAGGCGCCGCCGAGCATCGAGCCCGTGGAGGCCGGCATCTCCGGCATGCGCGGCGAGGGCGGCTGCACGGCGGGCGTCGTCTGGCGCAGGTGCAGGGCGGTACGCAGCAGCGCCGGCGGCTGGGGCGGCGCGGCCAGGTTCATCCCGCGATCAACCTCACGATCCGCCAGGCGCGGCTCGGCCTGCCGCGCTTCCGCCGGGCGAACGGGGGCGGCGAGGCGCGGCGCCACGCGCGGCGTGGCCTCACGCGGCTCGGGTGTGCGAAGGCCGGCCACCTGCGGCAGATGCGAAGGCGGCACGCGCGTGGGCGCGCCGCGCTCGGCGGTGGCGGTGCTGCGTTCCACGCGTTCCGGAGCGCTGCGCTCGACCGGCGCGGGGCGGGCGGCCATCTGGGCGGGAGCGGCGGCGCGCGGCGGGGCAGCCGGCAGCGGCACCACGGAAACCGAGGCGGCGGCGGGCGCGGCCGTTGCCGGGGCCTGCGCCAGGCGAGGCGCGGCATTCGCGGCCTGCTCCGCGACCGGCGAGGTCACTGAGACCGGCACGGCGGAGGCGATCGCGACGTTGCTGGCGCCCGGCCGCTCGTTGGGCGCCGGCGCGAAGAGGCTCGGCGCGCCGGCGAAGGCGACGGCGGCCGGCAGGCGCCGGTCCAGCTCGGCGGGGCGCACGAACTGCGAGGTCTGCATCACCTCGAGCGGAAGGTTGCGGACGGCGGCAGCCCGCAGCCGCTCCGGCTCGTTCAGCAGCGCCCATTCGGCGCGCAGCACCGCCGTGCGCTCCCGCGCCGCCTCCGTCTGGCGCACGGTCTCGCGCAGCGTCTTCTCCAGCTGCGAAACCTCGTGCTTCACCGAGTACAGGTGCAGTCCCGCCCCGGCCGCGGCGACGAGCGAGAGGAAGGTGAGCGGTCGGATCATGCGGCCAGCCTCTCGATGGCACGGAGCCTTGCGGACCGCGCTCGTGGATTCGTTGTGGACTCTGCCATGGAAGGCCGCAGAGCGGTGGTGGTCAGCAGGCGGAAATCCGCCTGTTTCGTGGCTTTTTTTAACGAAGCCGGATCGAATCGGGACGCGCCGGGTGTGCGACCTGCCGCATCGCGCATGAAGCGCTTCACGATCCGGTCCTCCAGCGAGTGGAAGGAGACGACGACGAGCCGGCCGCCAGGCGCGAGCAGCCGCATGGCCGCCTCGAGTCCGCGCTCCACCTCTCCAAGTTCGTCATTCACCTTGAGGCGCAGCGCCTGGAAGCTGCGCGTCGCGCTGTCCATGCCCGAGGGGTCGCGCGGCATCACCGCATGGATCGCTTCGGCCAGCTGCAGCGTCGTCTCGAAGGGCGCGTCGCCGCGCGCGGCGACGATCTTGCGCGCGATTCGGCGGGAATGCCGCTCCTCGCCGAGTTCCCAGAGCAGGTCAGCGAGTTCGCGCTCGGGCAGGGTGTTCACCAGCTCGGCGGCGGTCGGGCCGGACTTCTCCATCCGCATATCGAGCGGCCCGTCCGAGCGCAGCGAGAAGCCGCGCTCCGCCTGGTCGATCTGATAGGAGGAGACGCCGAGGTCGAGCACCACGCCGTCCAGCGAATCCACCCCGCGCTCGGCCATGAGGGAGAGCATGTCGCCGAAGCGCCCCTCCACCAGGTGCAGCCGCCCCGGGAAGCGCGCGGCGAGGCCCGCCCCGCGCGCGATCGCATCGGGGTCGCGGTCCACGGCATAGAGGGTGCAGTCGGCGGCGGAGAGGATGGCGGCGCTGTAGCCGCCGCCGCCGAAGGTGCCGTCGAGAAGGGTGGCGCCGTCGCGCGGGGCGAGCGCCGCCAGCACCTCGGCCAGCATCACCGGCACATGGCCGCCCTCGGTCGGGTCGGGCGCGACCATGGGGGAGGGCGAGGCCGCGCTCATGCGCGCCCCACGATTGGCGGGGCTGCGGGCTGGGCGGACGGAACGGTCAGGCCTCGCTCGCGGGCGCGCTGGCGGGCCGCCTCCGTGCGGGCCCGCGCCGCCTCCGGCTCCCAGATCTGGAACTGCTTGCCCAGGCCCATGAAGCTGACCGCCTCGGTCAGCTTCGCATGGCCGATCAGCTCTTCGGGCAGCACCAGGCGGCCATCGCCATCGGGGCGCATCGGGAAGGCATCCGCGAAGAGGCTGAGGGAAAGGTCGTCATGGGCGTCGGAGAAGACGTCCAGCCGGTCGAGCCCGCCGGCCATCGCCTCGAAGGTTGGAAGAGGCCAGGCCTCGACGCAGGGATCACGGTGGGAAAGGCGCAGGACCAGCTCCAGCGTGCCCAGGCGCTCCAGGGCAGAGCGGAAGGACGCGGGGACGGAGACCCGTCCCTTCTTGTCCAGCTTGCCCGTGAAGGTGCCCATGAAATGGGTCATCCGCTGGACGTCCGCCCCCTCGCGGTCGCACCGGGCGACTGTGGATCCCCTTCATCAGATGGCCGGCGAGGCCCCCCGACCCCGCCGGCTCACCCGACCACCCCGCCAGCCCCTCGCCCCCCTCAGGTCCGGGCCCTTGCGGGATGAGCTGGGATAACATGGGATCATCTGGGCCAACAAGCACGATTGCACGGAGCCGACGAAGTGTTGCAGAAGAGCAACGCGCCGTATTTCCGATCATTTCAATCGGTTGTGCGATCCGTTTACAGTTGGATAACAGGATAAATGCCAGACGGCCTGTAAGCCGGGTTCTGTCGGCCCTTGCGGACCGGGCGACCATTCCTCTGGAGTCGCCGTCACCGGCGACTTCTCGCGGCCAACCCGGATGGCGGGGCGGAAAAACCCCTGGCGACGAGCCCTTGCGGACCCTCTCCGGCCATCCCTATTCGGCCTTGCTCCCGGTGGGGTTTGCCGTGCCGCCCCTGTCGCCAGGGGCGCGGTGGGCTCTTACCCCACCGTTTCACCCTTGCCCCTTGCGCCTTTCGGCGGCGGGGCGGTCTCTTCTCTGTGGCACTGTCCCTGGGGTCGCCCCCGCCGGCCGTTAGCCGGCACCGTTCTTCCGTGGAGCCCGGACTTTCCTCCACCGCCTCTCGCGAAGCTGGCAGCGGTCGCCCGGCCGTCTGGCGGCCGGGGTATGCGACTCGGTGGGGCGAGGGTCAAGCCGGCGCGCGTGCCGGATCCAGCGGGAAGCCGGTGTCGATCGCCCGCGCCACCTCCAGGCGCTGTCGCAGCAGCCCGAACTTCAGCGCGCGGTCGGCCGCGCCCTGCAATTCCGCCAGCACCGCCGAGGCGAGGATGAAGGAGCGGCGGGAAGGAGAGATCGTCATGCGCCCGATCCTTCCCACCCGGACCGTGCGGGGAAAGGGAGGCTTTTCAGCGAAGATTCGGCCGGAACCAGCGCCCTGTGCTCCGCCCGGGGCACTCCGTGGCACGGGCATCTCCGGCTGGAGAAGGAGAGCGTTCTGTGCTGATGGTCCGTCCCGGGGAGAGGAAGAAGGAATTCTTCCTCTCCCCGGCCCTCTCACCATCATCTTCTTTTTCGAGTTGGAATCACGGGGCTGACGGTGCGCCTCGGGTCATAGAGCCGAGGCGACTGCAAAGGCAGGAACACCCCCCCTGCAACCAGAGACCCCACTGATCCGGGATATCCACGGCAGTCAGACGGGGTTCCAAGGGCCTCAGGCCCTTGGCGGGTGCAGGGCGGAGCCCTCCCAAGGAACCCACGAAGCCGGCCCGGCGGTATCAGCCCGCCCCGGCCAGTGCCGCCACGGCTTCCAGCCGGGCCAGCGTCCCGGCATCCGGGCGGCCGCCCCATTCCTCCTGCCGCCAGTGCCGCTGGAAGGCGACCAGCGCGACATCGGGCCGCGCCGGATCCACCGGATAGCCGATGCGCCGCATCAGCTCCGCCGCGCGCGCCATCCCGCCCGGCACCACGCTCAGATCCCCGCCCTCCACCCCTTCCGGCCATAGCCCGACGCCCAGCGAGGCCAGGCCCCGCCAGTCGAACAGCTCGCCCGGGTCGCGCTTGCGGTCCGGCGCCACGTCGCTATGCGCCACCACGTTGCGCGCGGGGATCGGGTGCCGCGAGAGGATGCCAAGGCACAGGTCGGCCAGCGCCGCCATCTGCAGGGCGGGGAAGGGTCGGTAGCCGCAGGAATGGCCGGGATTCACCACCTCGATCCCGATGCTGCGCCCGTTCAGCATCTCGTTGCCGCGCCAGGAGGAGAGGCCGGCATGGAAGGCCCGCCGCTCCTCGGGCACCAGCCGGAAGACCTGCCCGTCCTCCTCCACGACGTAGTGGGAGGAGACCCGCGCCTCCGGGTCGCGCAGCCGCGCGATGGCGGCCGCGCCCGTCTCCATGTCCGTATAATGCAGGATGAGGGTGTCGATCGGCAGGCCGGGCGGCCGCTCGTCCTGGTTCGGGCTCGGCAGCTCCGTGATGGCCAGCCCACCCTCGTTCGGCACGAGCGCCAGCACCGACCTGCCCCGGTTGCGCGCGGCCGGGGGGCGGGGCAGGGGACCGCGCCGGGCGGTCAAATCCCGCGCTCCCGCTTGATGCGGTCCCAGGCCGCGTTGATGTCGGCCACCTTGCCCGTGGCCCGGCGCACCAGCTCGGCCGGCAGGCCGCGGGCGGTCATGCTGTCCGGGTGGTGCTCCCGCATCAGGCGCTTCCAGGTCTCGCGCACCTGCTGGTCGGAGGCATCGCGGGGCAGGCCGAGCACGGCATAGGGGTCGGGCCCCTCCGGCGCGAGGGCGGGGCTGGCGGGGTTGGGCCGCCCGAGCCGCGCCCGCTCCCAGGCCGCCGCATCCAGCCCCAGGCGGGCATGGATGCCACCCAGGAAGGCCAGCTCCGCCCGGTTCACCGGCCCATCCGCCTCCGCGATGCGGAACAGGGCCGCCAGCACGTCCTCCAGCACCGTCTTCTCGGCCGCGAAGGCGGCGGCCAGCCGGTCGGCATAGGGCTCGGCGCCGTCGGCATTCTCCCGCGCGCGGTCGAAGAGCTGCGCCACCTCCCGCATGTTCTCGGGCGGGATGCGGAACAGGCGCTTGAAGGCGTCGATCTCCGCGCGCCTCACCGGCCCGTCGGTCTTGGCGAGCTTGGCCGAGAGCACCACGACGGAGATGGCAAAGAGGCTCTCGCGCGAGCCCAGCATCGCCGCGATCTGCGCGCCATCCATGCCGGGCAGCCCGCGCACGAGATTGCCCTCATCGGCCGCATGGCCGAGCGCGCTGCCCAGCACGGCACCCACCGGCCCGCCCATGGCGAAGCCGACCGCGCCGCCGATGATCTTGCCCCAGAAGCCCAAGGCCCCTCCGCGCATCAGGAGAACGAGCCTATGCCCGGTTTCGGCCGCAACCGGAAGCGCGCGGCTTCCTTGCCGCAACTCCGCGCCTCAAGCATGGTCGGGCCGAGGGAATCGAGGGATTCCACGCGCGCGGAGGTGTCTTGTCCAGAACCGGTGCCAGTCCCGGAAGCCTGACCGGAGGGGCGCCGGCCGGAGGGGTGCCGGGAATGCCGCATGCCACGGCCCCGCGCGGCCGTGCCCGATGCGTGGCCACAGGCTGACATGCGCCGCCTTCTCCTTATCGGCCCGGCACTGGCGCTGCTCCTGCTCGCGGCCCTCTACGCCGCGCCGCTCTTCACCGACTGGACGGCGCGGCGGGACCAGCTGGCCGAACTCGCCTCGGCCCGCATCGGCCGGCCGGTCACGCTGCATGGCCCGGTGCGCCTGCGCCTGCTGCCGCATCCGGTGGTGGAGGCCCAGGGCGTCACCCTCGGCGATGCCGGGGACGGGCTGGGCTTTTCCGCCAGCTCGCTGCGCCTGCGCGTGGATGGCGGGGCCCTTCTTCTCGGGCGCATCGCCCCGCGCGAGGTCGCGATCGTCGGCGCCGAGCTGCGCCTGCCCTGGCCGCCGGTCGAGGCGGCGGTGCTGCCGGGCAGCCTCTCCACCCTCACCGCCCAGCTCGTGGACAGCCGCCTCATCATCGGCGGCGTGCGGCTGGAGGGCGTGCAGGCCCGGCTGATCGCGGGCGATCCCACCCAGGGCACGCGCGCCGAGGGCCGCTTCGCCTGGGGCGGCCTCGAATGGCGCTTCGAGGCCGGGGTCGGCCGCCCCGGCTATGACGGGATCACCCCGGTCGAGCTCACCCTCGCCATGGGCAATGCGAGCTTCCAGGCGCGCGGCGTGCTCACCCTGGACGGCACGGTGGAGGGGAGCCTGGAGGCGTCGGGGCCGGACCTCGCCCTTCTCGTGCCCGGCCCGCCCGGCCCCTTCCGGGCGCGCGGGCGCGTCACCGTCACCACGGATCTTCTCGCCGCCGACGACCTCAACCTCGATATCGGCGGCAGCCCCGCGCGCGGCGCCCTCACCCTGCGCCTCTCCCCCACGCCGCGGCTGGATGCGGCGCTGCTCGCCAGCCGGATCGACCTGGACCCCTGGCTGGCCGCCCTGCGCGCCCGCCCCACCGCCCTTCCGGTCGGGCTCGACCTCTCGGCCGAGGCGGCGAGCTTCCGTGGCGTCGCGCTGCGCCGCCTCCGCGCCGCCGTCTTCCGGGAGGGCGCGGCCGAGGGCGGGCGCCTGACCTTCTCGGACGTCTCCGCCACCCTGCCCGGCGGCACGCGGGTGGAGATGAACGGCGCGACGGCGGGCGAAAGGCTGGAGGCCGGGCTGCACTTCTCCGGCTCCGACCTGCGCGGCACGGTGGATGCGCTCGGCATCGGCACGGACTGGCTCGCGCCCGGCCGTCTGCGGCAGGGGGAAGGGCGCGCCCGGCTCGTGCTGGAACCCGGTTCTGTCGCTGTGCCGGAACTCTCGGCGACGCTGGACGGCACCCGCATCTCCGGCGCCGGCGTGCTCCGCTTCGGCGCCCGCCCCGCCCTCGGCCTGGGCCTCACCCTCGACAGCCTGGAGCTGGAGGGCTGGCTCCGCCCGGGGCTCGACTGGCCGACCGCCAGCCGGCTGCTCGGCGGCATCGACGCCAATCTCCGCCTGGCGGCCGAGCGCGCCCGCTGGCGCGGCGCGGTGCTGGAGCGCGCCTCCCTCGACGCCGCGCTGGAAAACGGGCGGCTCACCCTGCGCCGCCTCGCCGGGCAGGTGGCGGGCGGCGACCTCTCCGCCTCCGGCACGGCGCTGCTCGGCCCCACCCCCCGCCTTTCCGATGCGGTGGTGGAATTCGCCGCCCCCAATGCCCGGGCGCTCTCGGGCCTGCTGCCCGGCACCTGGCCGGACGGGACGCGCCTGGCGACCGAGGCGGTGACGCTCCGCGCGACGGGCGGCGGCGCGCCGGACGCGATGTCCATCCAGGCCGGCGCCGAATGGGGCGATGCCCGGCTGGAGGCCGCCGGCACGCTCGACCTGCCGGGCCGCCGCGGCAACGGCACGCTCACCCTGCGCCACCCGGGCGCGCCCCGCCTGCTCAGCGACGCGCTGGGCATCACGCCGGGGGAGCCGATCGGCCAGGGCTCGCTCTCCTTCATCGCCGCCTTCTCCGCGGGGCCGCAGGGCGTGGCCGCCGAGCGCTTCGACCTCGTCCTCGGCACGCTTCGCGCCAATGGCCAGCTCGCCCTGGCGCTCGATGCCGCGCGCCCGCGCCTGACCGGGCGCCTCGCGGCGGAAACGGTGACCCTGCCCCCGCTCTCCTGGCGCGCGCGCGAGCCCTTGCCCGTCGCGGCGCTGCGCGCCCTGGATGCGGATCTGGCCCTGTCCATCGCCCGGCTGGAGCCCGACGACCGGCCCGTGCTGCGCGACCTGCGGGGCAGGCTGCGTCTCTCCGCCGGAATCCTGGCGGTGGAGGAGGCGGAGGCGACACTCGACGGCGGCGCGGCGAGGGGCGGGCTGCGCCTCGACGCCTCGGGCGAGACGCCCCGGATGGGCCTGAGCGGCAGCCTGCGGAACGTGACCATCAACGCTCCGCTGCTCGGGCTGCCATTGGACCTCTCGGCCGGCGAGGCCGAGGGTGAGCTGCGGCTGGAGGCCAGCGGAAGCAGTCCGGCCGCCCTTCTCGCCACGCTTTCCGGCGAGGCGGCGCTGACCGTCCGGCGAGGCATGCTGGCCGGGATCGACGCCGCCGCCGCCGGGCGCGCCGCTGAGGCCGGCGACGAGCCTGCCCTGCGCCGAGCCCTCGCCGAGGGCAGTACGGGCTTCGACAGCCTTTCCCTGCGCGCCTCCCTGGCCGCGGGCCGCGCGACGCTGCGCGAGGGGCGCGCGACAGGCGAAGGGGTGGCGCTCACCTTGGGCGGCGAGCTGGACATCGCCCGCGCCGCGCTCGATCTGACCGCGACGCAGAAACCGCCCGACCCGGTGCCCGAGGTGGGCATCCGCCTGACGGGACCGGCCGCGCAGCCGCGGCGCGTGCCGGAACTGTCCGCCTGGCTGCGGTGGCGGGCCGAACGCTGAACGGGATGGCTCCGGGGGAAGGGGTACTTCTCCGGAGCCACCGACGTTAGCCGACGTTACTTGCCGATCTTCGCGAAATTCGCCGCGATGCGCTGGTTCAGGAAATCCTTCGCCGTGATCGGCTCGTCCCGGCCGGAGGGGGAGCGGATCACCGCATCCCGGTTGGCCTGGCAGAAGAAGGGGAGGGAGTATCGCGGGCCGAGATACTCGTCTGCGCGCGGCATGCGCACGCGGTGGAGGGTGGATCGCAGCTGATCGTCGCTCCAGCGCATCAGCATGTCGCCGATGTTGCAGGTGATGACCCCGGGCAGCGGCTCCACATCGGTCCAGGCCAGCTCGCCGCCCTCGGCCTCCTTGCCGGGGCAGAGCTGCAGCCCGCCCTGTCCGGGGCGCTGATGCAGCAGGGTGAGGCAGCAGTAGTCGGTATGCGCGCCCGCGCGCCAGCCGGCGAAATCCTCCGGCTTGGCGTCCTGCATGGCCATGTAGTGGATCATGCGCAGCGTGGACTGGTACTCCGGCGAGGTCGGGTCATGCGCTTCGGTGAAGAAGTCCTCGGGGAAGCCGAGCTTCATCGCGAAGCAGGAGAGCACCTTCATCCCCAGCGCCCAGTTCGCCCGCTCCAGCGCCAGCATGGTCGCCTTGAAGCCCGGAAGCTCCTCGCCGCTCGGCCACAGCCCCTGCATCCTGGGCACGGTGATCTGGTAGGATTCCTTGTTGTCCGCCGTGCCGGTGGAGGGGCGGACCTGCGCCTTGTACTCCCAGCCCCAGTTGGTCCCCTTCGTCATGGGGTAGCGGGCCTTCACCTCCATCGGCAGGTCGAAGAAGCGGGCCGCCATCTCGAACCCCTCGTCGATCAGCTCCTGCGGGATGCCGTGATGGACGAGCTGGAAGAAGCCCGTGTCGGTGGAGGCATCCCAGAGCTGCTCGGCGATCTCAGCCTTGCGCGCCTTGAAGTCCGACATGTCGATCTGCGGCACGCGGCGGGCCTTGGTTGTGCCCAGACCGCCGAAACCCTTCTCCTTGTTCAGCTCCTTGAGCGCGTATTCCTGGGTGGCAGACATCTCACTCTCCTACGTGCCTGAAGGAGCAATGTCAGAGCGCCCTCGTGAGAGCCGCCCGCCGCTTCTACTCCTGAGTTCCCCGCCCGCCGGACCATCCGGGGCGGGTGACGCCGTGATGCCCCCTCAGCCCTCCGCCATCCCGCACGCATGACGAAGCCACGGCGGCGCACAGGAGCCGCTCCGGTGGAAATCCGCATGAGGGAGAAAGAGTGCGAGCAAGAGGACACCTCGATCCGTTCGATCGTGGAGCAATGCCCCGGGCACCTCTGAGAGGGCCCTGGCCGCTTCTACCCGCGCCCCCTGGTTAGGATGGGCGCGTGTTCTTCCGCAAGCAAAAACCGTGCTGGACTATTTGCCTGGTCCTGTAGCGCTTTGGTCCTGATCGGTGTGTCTGTCCCGGGGAGAGGAAGAAGGAACTCTTCCTCTCCCCGGACCCCTCACCTTCTTCTTTTTCTTCAAGTTGGAGCCACTCGGCTGACGGTGCGCCTGAGGTCGACGACCTCAGGCGACTGCAAGGGCAGGATCAATCTCCTTCAACCCGACCCCCCTTCGATCGGGGCATCCACGGCAGTCAAACGGGGTTCCAAGGGCCTCAGGCCCTTGGCGGGTGGAGGGCAGAGCCCTCCTCGCAAACGCCCCGGCCAGGTCGGAACCCTGCGTGGGAAGGGATCACCCCGCCCGCCGCTCCTCCGCCGGTGCCAGCTCTTCCTCGATGAGGAAGCGCGGGCGTTGCTTCGCCTCCAGGTAGATCTTCCCGACATATTCCCCGACGACGCCGAGGCAGAAGGTCTGGAGCCCGCAGATGAAGTAGATCGGCACCACGGTGGAGGCCCAGCCCGGCACCGTGACGTGGAAGACCAGCTCCGCCAGCAGGGCCCAGATGCCGAGCAGGACCGAGATCACCGAAACCACGGAGCCCAGCACCATGATCAGCCGCAGCGGCCGGGTGGAGAAGGAGGTGACGCCCTCGAAGGCCAGGGAGAGCATGCGGCGCAGCGGGTACTTGGATTCGCCCGCGAACCGGCTCGATCGCTCATAGGTCACCACGGCCGTCTTGAAGCCGAGCTGCGGGATCAGCGCGCGCAGGAACAGGTTGCTCTCGCGGTAGCGGTGCAGCGCGTCGAGGGCGCGGCGGCTGAGCAGCCGGTAGTCCGCGTGGTCGTGCACGATCTCCACGCCCAGCGCGGCGAGGAAGCGGTAGTAGCCCTGGGCCGTCAGTCGCTTGAAGGCCGTGTCCGTGCGGCGCGCGCTCCGCACCCCGAACACGATCTCGGCGCCCTCGCGATAGGCATCGACCATCCGCCCGATGGCGGCCGGGTCGTCCTGCAGGTCCGCATCCACCGAGATGACGGCATCCCCGCCCGCTGAGGAAAGCCCGGCCATGAGCGCGTTCTGGTGCCCGCGGTTGCGGGAGAGCTTCACGCCCCGCCAGCGTGGCGACTGCGCGTGGAAGGAGGCGATCAGCGCCCAGGTCCGGTCGCGCGACCCGTCATCGACGAAGGTGACATGGCTGGAAGGCGCGATCCGCCCCTCGGCGATCAGCCCGTCCAGGATCTCGTCCAGCCGCCGGGCCAGTTCGGGAAGGACCTCTTCCTCGTTGTAGCAGGGCACGACGATGCCGAGCACGGGCGCGGGCCTGAGCACGGCGGCCCCCGCCCCGGGAAGGGCGGCGCTCATGGGCGGCGGGCGCTGGCGCTGTACTGGGCGCCGAGCGGAAACCAGGCCAGGCGCGCCTCCAGCGGCCGCAGCGCGGCCAGGGCATGCGGGAAGAACACGTGGTAGCGCAGGCTGACCTCGCGCCACCCCGCTTCCTCCAGCCGGTGCTTCAGCTGCCGCGCGCGGATCAGCTTCGCATTGGCATCGAAGGGGCAGGTGTTCACCGCGCGGACGGTGAGCGGGTTCAGCGGGTTGTGCTCGAAGATGGAAACCAGCCCGCCCGGCCGCGTTGCCCGGCGCAACTCCCGCAGCCAGTGCACATGCTCCTCATGCGGGATGTGGTGGAAGACGCAGGCGGAAAAGGCGAGATCGGCGGTCGCATCCGGGGCCGGCACGGCATCCCCCTCCACCAGCGCGTATTCCTCGCTGCCCTCCGGGAAGCGCTCGCGGCTCATCTCCAGGCTGCGCGCGGAGGTGTCCGTGCAGGTCAGCCGCGCCTCGGGGAAGTACTGCCGGAAGAAGGGGATGGAGTTCCCGATCCCCGAGCCGAAATCCAGGATCCGCCCGACGCTCACGCCGTAATCGGCGGCGATCCCGCGCAGCGCCGCGATCTTGTACTCGGAGAAGAAGGCGGGGTCCTCGCCGGTGATCGCGATATTGGCCCGGTGCTGGGCGTCGTACTCATCCGCCACGCTGTCGAATTCGGCCTGGGCCATGCCCTGCTCCACTCTTGTCCGCCGCCCGTCAGGGCGCTGTCCGGACGGTGAATTCCCTGACGGCCCAGCTCAGCAGCCGGGGGTCCGTGTTCATGCCGAGCTGCTGCGGCGAGCGCAGCCCCTCGAAGCGTAGCCCGATCTCCACCCGCTCCGTGCAGCCGGGATTGGGCAGGCGGGCGAGGACGCGCTGCTCCCCCGGCCCGGCCACGCGCGCGGGCGGGGCGGCGCGGTCGTTCAGCGTGACCGCCGCCTCGCGCACGAGATAGGGCCCGCTGGAGAGCGGGATGACCAGGGCCTCCATCACGAGGTCGCCGCAGGCCGGCTGGGCGAGCCGCGCGGAGATCCGGGATTCCGGACCCATCCCGAAGCTGCCCCAGGGCCCCGGCTCGGACCAGCCGGCGCCGAGGAAGCGCAGCCCGTTCGCGCCCGCGAAGGTGGAGACGGGCTCGTTCAGGCCGATGGTCTCCTCGGGCCCGAGCGGGCCGCCCAGGGCCAGCACCGAAGGGCGCAGCGGCTCGCTGGAGCAGGCATAACCGAAGCTGGCCCCCACGCAGGCCAGCCCCGCCGCCTTCGCCACCCCGCGGGCCAGGTTCGGCGTCACGTCGCTGCCCAGCAGCACCACCAGCGGGTCACGCCCCTGCGCCCCGTGGCGCAGGTCGCGGGTGAAGGCGAGCGCCTCGGCCTGGCAGTCGAGGCCGGAGCGGTTGACGATGGCCGAGTTGGTGGAGATGCCGAGCCGCGCGGCGACGACGCCGAGCGCATAGAGCACGGGGCGGTTCGCCTCCGAGGCGCAGAGATATTGCGGGCGGATCAGCAGCTCGTCATGGCTCCGCAGCGCCTCCATCCAGGCCGCGCGGTCGATCACGGGGGCCTCGGCCTGGGCCCTCTGCTGGACCGAGGCGAAGAGCGGGCGGATCTCCACGGCCTGGAGGAGCAGGGCGGCCAGGGCGAGGACCACCACCCCCCGCGCGCCCAGCCGGGCCCGGAGCGCCACCAGCGCGGCGGCGAGGAGGAAGTAGCCGAGCGGCCAGAAGAAGCGCCCGCTGGAGCGGAAGATGCCGCTGATCGCCGCGAAGGGGCCGAAGCGCTCCAGCGGAAGGCTCAGGATGTGATGCGTGCCGGCATACACCTCCGTGGACAGCGCATAGGCGGCCATGCCGAGCAGGGCGAGAACCAGCAGAACCCGGCCCCGCAGCAGCGCAAGGAGCGGCCGCCAGCCCAGCACCACCGCCAGCACGAGCAGGCCGAGGATGCCGAGGCCAAGATAGTTGAACCCCTCATACTGCCCGGGCGGCCCCGCCAGGATGAAGCTGGCCCGCCCGGGCCAGATGCTGAGCTGCGGGATAACGGGGGAGAGCAGGTTCATCGAATAGAAGCCGAAGCCGCCGCCGGCGCTCGGCGGCCGCCCCGGCTCGATGAAGCCGAAGGCCACCGAGAGCACCCCGACGCCGAGGAAGAGCAGAGCGGCACCCCCCAGCGCCTGGGCCCAGCCCAGCCGGCGGCGCAGCAGCCCGTCTCCCAGCCCGGCCACCACCACCCCGGCCGCCATCACCATGAGGTAGGGGTTGATGACCACCATCAACAGCACGAGCCCGGTGCCCAGCAGCACCGGCCGCCAGCCGCCATCCCGCGTCATCAGCACATAGAGCGCGAGCGCGGCCAGGATGGCCCAGTGCCCCACCAGCGGAAAATGCCCGTAGCGGAAGATGAAGGTGGGCACGACGAGGAAGAGCAGCGATCCGGCGAGGGCGGCGGCGCGTTCCAGCCCGAGCACGCGCAGCAGCGCATAGCCGCTGAGCGACTGCAGGCCATAGGCCAGCAGCAGCCAGGGGCCGAAATAGTTCGGCAGCCACCCCGTGGCCTTGAAGACGATCTTCCCGAGCAGCGCCATCAGCGGGATGGGGTCGGTGAAGAGGATGTTCACCCCGTCCGGCGGCGCCAGCAGGGTGGTGCGGAAGAGCGGCCAGCGCCACGCATCCCGCGCGAAGGCCTCGTAGCCGATCCAGTTCGCCGCGTTGTCGCCGCTGACCAGGTCCCAGTAGGAGGCAAGGCCGAAAAGCAGACCTAAGGGGAAGATCAGGAGAGCAAGCGCAATCCCGGCACCGAAGGCCACCGCTGGATACATTTCGGGTCCTTCCCGGCGCGCATCGAGGCGCGAAGGGGCCCCGATTTCCATACGGTCACGGCAAAGTCAATTCATCGCGCAGAACGGAAAGACCGCGCCTCAGCGCCCCCGCGCCACGCCGAGCGCGAGCACCCGCAGCGCCGAGGCGAGGGGGAGGGAAGGGTCGTCCCGCGCCGCATCGGCCGCGGCCACCAGGCGCAGCAGGGCCTCGCCCCGCCGCGCCGCCTCCTCCTCCAGCACCGCCCAGAATTCCGGCTCCAGCGCCACGGAGGTGCGATGCCCCGCCAGGGTGAAGGAGCGCTTGACCAGATGTCCCGCCATCAGCCCCCGGCCAGGGTCGCCCCCGGGCGCGTCATCTCCTCCGGCCGCACCCAGCGGTCGAAATCCTCGGGCTTCACATGGCCGAGCTGCGCCGCGGCGTCTCGCAGCGTCAGGTTCTCGGCCAGCGCCTTCTTCCCGATCTGCACGGCCTTGTCGTAGCCGATCTTCGGGTTCAGCGCCGTCACCAGCATCAGCGACTTCGCCAGGTTCTCGGCGATCCGCTCCCGGTTCGGCTCCAGCTTGTCCACCATGTTGTGGGCGAAGCTGGCGGCGGAATCGCCCAGCAGGGTGGCGGATTGCAGCACCGCCTGGATGATGACGGGCTTGAAGACGTTCAGCTCCAGATGTCCCTGCGCGCCGGCCACGGTGACCGTGGTCGTGTTCCCCATCACCTGCGCGCAGACCATGGTCAGCGCCTCCGACTGCGTCGGGTTCGTCTTGCCCGGCATGATGGAGGAGGAGAGCCCGTCCGCCGGGATCACCAGCTCGGCGAAGCCCGCCCGCGGGCCGGAGCCCAGAAGCCGCACGTCATTCGCGATCTTGTTCAGCGAGACGGCGACCGTGTTCATCGCGCCCTGAAGGGCCACCAAGGCGTCATGCGCCATCATCCCCTCGAAGGGGTGCGGATGCGCGGTGAAGGGCAGGCCGGTGAGCGCCGCCATCCGCTCGGCGAAGACGCGGGCGAAATCGGCATGGGTGTTGAGCCCGGTGCCCGCCGCCGTGCCGCCCTGGGGCAGGCGCATCAGGTCCGGCAGTGCGGCCTTCACGCGCGCGATCCCCAGCTCCACCTGCATCGCCCAGGCCCGGAACTCCTGGCCCAGCGTGACCGGCACCGCATCCATGAGATGCGTGCGCCCGAGCTTGACGATCCCGTCCCATTCCGCAGCCCGCCGGGCGAGGCTGGCCTGCAGCGCCTCCAGCCCGGGGAGCAGCCGCTTCACCACCGCCTCGGCGGCCGCGACATGCATCACCGCGGGGAAGCTGTCATTGGAGGACTGGCCGCGATTCACATGGTCGTTCGGATGCACCGGCTTCCGCGAGCCGAGCGGCTGGCCCAGCATCTGGTTCGCGCGGTTCGAGATCACCTCGTTGGCGTTCATGTTCGTCTGGGTGCCGGAGCCGGTCTGCCAGACGGGCAGGGGGAAATCCGCGTCGCGCTCATTCGCCGCGATCTCGCGCGCGGCGGCGATGATGGGGTCGGCGATCTCGGCCGGCAGCTCGCCCAGCTGCCTGTTGGCCTCGGCCGCCGCCTGCTTCTGGAGGCCCACGGCGCGGATGAGCGAGGGCGGGAAGACCTCCGACCCGATCTGGAACAATCGCCGCGCCCGTTCAGTTTGCGGCCCCCAGAGCCGGTCGGCGGCGATCTCGATCGTGCCGAGACTGTCCGTCTCGGTGCGGGTGGGTTGGGTGCGGGTGTCTTGGGCTTGCGACATGGCGGAGGAGTTGGGCAGCCGCCCCGTCAGCCGCTAGCCCTCAGTGCCAGCCATCGACACGCGCCCAGCGCGCGATGCTGTTACCCGTTCCGTCCAGCACGTCATACGCGCCATAGCCTCCCGCGGCCGTGAGGCAGGCATGGTTGGGATAGACCCGGACGAGGCTGCCCACGGGCAGGCGCTCGAACCAGCTCTCATCCGGCACGGGCACCATCCCATGCTCCTGATAGGCGCTGGTCACATGCAGCGGCAGCGCCGCCCCGGTCTGCGCGTCCCCGAGCGTCCCATAGGCCGTCTCGGGCGCGAAGGCATTGGCCGTGACGTCCTTCGAAAGCGCCAGCGCCCCCGCATCCAGCACCAGGGCGCGGGACTGCCGGTTGTGCCCGATCACGGTCGAGAGGACGGAAAGCGCCATGTCGTCCCAGGCGCACATCCCGCGCGACATCTGCGCCAGGTCCCAGAAAAGGGAAACGCCGGCGCGCACCTCCGTCACCCCCGTGAGGTGCCGCGCATGCAGCAGGGTGGGCGAGGAGCCCACGGAAACGATCGGCGCCGGCATCCCGGCGCCACGGATGGCCTCGGCCGCCGAAACCGTCGCGACGCGCTCGGCCTCCGCGATATCGGCGATTGCCTCGGGATCGTTCGAGCCATAGGAATGCCCGCCATGGGTCATCACCCCCGCCAGGCGCAGGTTGCGCCCGCCATGGATGGCCCGGGCCACGGCCAGGGCCCGCTCGGGCGGCACGCCGGCGCGGTGCTCGCCGGAATCCACCTCCACCAGCACCTCATGCGGCATGGTGGCGGCCGCATCGAGCATCCCGGCCATCTCCGGCGTGTCCACCACCAGCACCAGACGCGCACCGTGGCGGCGCATCAGCGCCTCGGCACGCGGCAGGCGCGCGGGAATGGCGGTGGCGGCGAGGAGGATGTCGGTGGAGGCCCCGGAAGCCGCCAGGGCCTCCGCTTCCTTCATGGTGGAGACCGTCGCCGGGCCGGGCTGCCCGCCATGGGAGACCAGCGCGACCTCGACCGACTTCGCGGTCTTGAAATGCGGCCGGAAGGAAACCCCCAGCGCCGCCGCCCGGTCCCGCAGGCGCCGCGCATTCGCCTCCAGCCGCGCCGCGTCCAGCAGCAGCCGCGGCGTGTCGAGCATCGTGCTCACCGCACATCCCCATAGGAGGAGATCTCGATCAGGTTGCCATCGGGGTCGCGGCAATAGACCGAGTTGATGGTGCCGAGCGCGCCCGCCTTCTCCACCGGCCCCGCCTCGACCGTGACGCCGCAATCCCGGAGGTGCGACACCACGTCCTCCCCCATCACCGTCACAATGAAGCACAGGTCGTTGCCGCCCGGCGCGGCGCCGCGGCCGGTGAACCAGTCCTCCTGCGTCGCCTCCTTCGGGCGGAGATTGAGCTTCTGCCCGCCGAAGCGCAGCGAGGTGCGGTTGTACGGGCCGAAGCTCTCCCGCTCCATGCCCAGCACGCGCTGGTACCAGCTCGCCATGGTCTCCACGTCGTTGCAGGTGATGACCAGATGGTCCAGGCGGTCCACGGCGAAGCGCATCGGGGCGGTCCTCAGAAGGGCGTGTGCGGGGGGCGTGTTCAGGGCGTGGGGCGGAGGCGCGCGGTCACCTCGATCTCGATCCGCATCGCATCCGTCTGCAGCCCGGCATGGATGAGGGTGGAGGCGGGGCGGGTCTCGCCGAAATGCCGGCGCAGCACGGGCCAGCAGGGTTCCCAATCCGCGCGGTCGGGCACGATGTAGAGGATGCGCACGACATCGGCGAGCGTCGCTCCGGCCTCGTCCAGGGCGGCGGCGATGTTGCGCAGCGCCTGCTCGCACTGGGCCTGCACGTCCTCGGCGATGGTCATGGTAGCGTAGTCATAGCCGGTGGTGCCCGAGACGAAGACAAGGTCCCCATCCACCACCGCGCGCGAATAGCCGATCTCGCGCTCGAAGCGCGAACCGGAGGAGATGAGGCGGCGGGTCATCCGTCCTGCTCGTCTGGCCGTTTCGGGGGCAGCAGATGGCAGGGGGCGGCCATGGCGGTCAACCCGCGCTCTGACAAGACCATTCAGGGGGCGAGCCACCCCGGACTTCTTATCACGATTTCGTGGTTGTGCCGGGGAATCTGGCAGGGGCCGTGTCGTATCCAGTACCTTCTGATCACCTCAGTGAAGTGACGGCCCGATGCTTCCAACTGAAACCACCTACTACAAGCTCGATCTCCTGGAGGGTGCGGAGGACCTCATCCTCGTCTTCCCCGGTTTCACGGAGAGCGAGGGGCGCTTCGGGTCGCCGACCCGCTTTTCCGGCGTGCGGGCCAGCCGTCTCCAATACACCAACATGCGGCCGGAATGGGCCACGGGCGGCATTCCCGCGCTGGTCGAGAGCATCCCGGGCATGCTCGAGGAACTCCGCCTCCTCATCGCGCAATCCGGTGCGAAGCGCGTCTACAGCTTCGGCTTCTCCTTCGGGGCCTTCGGCGCCCTTCTGTTCGGGCTGCTGCTGAAGGCCGAGCGCATCGTGGCCGTATCGGGCCAGACCGCCCTGGGAATGCCCGGCACGCGCAGCGCCCGCCTTCTGGGGCGCCGCCTGGACCTGCCCTATACCGATCTCCGCAAGGTCGCGCTGGAGCACCCGCCGAAGGAGGCGCATCTCCTCTTTGGGGAACGCGATGCCCAGGACCTCATCAGCGCCGTGCACATGGTCGGGGTGCCCGGCGTGCGGCTGCACTTCTTCCGCGGTGCCGCGCATACGCTCCCCGGCGACCTGCGGCGCGCCGGCGTCTCCCACGACCTGCTGGCCGACACGGTCTCCGGCGGCGGCCTGCTCGGCAAGCATCCCCGCCGCCTGCCCTTCGACCTGAAGCCGCGCATGGTGGAATGGATCCGCACCGGCTTCGACGCGCTGGCGGAGAACGATCCCTTCACGGCGGAGGAGGCGTTCCGGGCGCTCGCCCAGGCCCTCCCGGGCAGTGCGATGGCCTGGCACAATCTCGGCCACAGCCTGCAGCGGCAGTCCCGCTGGGCGGAAGCGGTCCAGGCCTATGAACGCGCCATCGCTCTCGACGCGGATGACGCGACGCTCATGAGCTATGCGGCCCAGGCCATGGCGCAGGCCGGAAGGCAGGCGGAGGCCCTGGCGCTCTGCGACCGGGGGCTGGCCATCAGCCCGGGCCAGTCGCGTCTCACCCGCATCCGGCAGGCAATCGCCGCGAGGCAGGAGCAGCCGGCACTGGAGGAAAGCGCCGCCTGAGCGGGCGGGCCTGAGAACAGCCGTGGGGTCAGGGGCTGGCGGGCGCGAGGCCCGCCAGCCTAGCCCTCACTCCAGCCCGTCGTAGAAGTCGTTGCCCTTGTCATCGACCACGATGAAGGCGGGGAAGTCCTCCACCTCGATCCGCCACACGGCTTCCATGCCGAGCTCCGGATACTCCAGCACCTCGACCTTGCGGATGCAGTCCTGCGCGAGCCGTGCCGCCGGCCCGCCGACCGAGCCGAGGTAGAAGCCGCCGAACTGCTTGCAGGCATTGGTCACCGCCTTGGAGCGGTTGCCCTTGGCCAGCATCACCAGCGAACCGCCCGCGGCCTGGAACTCGGCCACGTAGCTGTCCATGCGCCCCGCGGTGGTCGGGCCGAAGGAGCCGGTGGGCATGCCCTCAGGTGTCTTGGCCGGGCCCGCGTAATAGACCGGGTGGTTCTTGATGTAATCCGGGAGCCCCTGACCCGCGTCCAGCCGCTCCTTCAGCTTCGCATGGGCGATGTCGCGCGCCACGACGATGGTGCCGGTGAGCGACACGCGGGTCTTCACCGGGTGCTTCGACAGCTCGGCGCGGATCGCATCCATCGGCTGGTTCAGGTCGATCTTCACGACCTCCCCGGCTTCCTCCAGCCCCTCCGTCTGGTCGGGCAGGAAGCGGGCGGGGTCATGCTCCAGCTGCTCCAGGAACACGCCCTCGGGCGTGATCTTCGCCTTGATCTGCCGGTCGGCCGAGCAGGAGACGCCGATGCCGATGGGAAGGCTGGCGCCATGGCGCGGCAGACGGATCACCCGCACGTCGTGGCAGAAATACTTGCCGCCGAACTGCGCGCCGATGCCGATGTTCTGCGTCAGCTTGTGGATCTCGGCCTCGAGCTCCCGGTCGCGGAAGGCATGGCCCGCCTTGCTGCCCTTCTCCGGCAGCGTGTCGTAATAGCGGGTCGAGCCCATCTTCACCGTCTTGAGGTTCGTCTCGGCCGAGGTGCCGCCGATGACGATCGAGAGGTGGTAGGGCGGGCAGGCGGAGGTGCCGAGCGTCTTGATCTTCTCCTCCAGGAAGGCGAGCAGCTTCGGCTTGTTCAGCACCGCCCGCGTCTGCTGGTAGAGGAAGGTCTTGTTGGCCGATCCGCCGCCCTTGAGGATGAACTGCAGGCTGAACTCGTCGGCATGGTAGTCGCCGGGGGAGGCGTAGATGTCGAACTGGACCGGCAGGTTGTTGCCGGTGTTCACCTCGTCATACATCGTCAGCGGCGCCATCTGCGAATAGCGCAGATTGGTCTCGGTATAGGTGCGGTGCACGCCGTAGGAGAGCGCCTCCTCCTCGTCGCCCTCCACCCAGACCCGCTGGCCCTTCTTGCCGAAGACGATGGCCGTGCCCGTGTCCTGGCACATCGGCAGCTTGCCGCCGGCCGAGATGCTGGCGTTCTTCAGCAGGTCCAGCGCCACGAAGCGGTCATTGGCGCTCGCCTCCGGGTCCTTCAGGATGTTCGCCAGCTGCTGCAGGTGCCCCGGGCGCAGCAGGTGGGAGACATCCTTGCAGGCCTCGAAGGCCAGCTGCTCCAGCACCTCGGGCTTGATCTTCAGGACCGTCTTGCCCTCCACCTCGATGGTGGAGACGCCGGCGATGTCCAGCTTGCGATAGGGGGTGGTGTCCTCGGCCAGCGGGAACATCGGGCTGAAGAGGAAGCCCGCCGTGCGCTGGGAGACGGGGGTGCCGGCATCGGCCTCCGCGCCGTCGCGGGTGGCGACCGGGGTCGCGGCGCTGCTCGGCCCGGACGGGA
Organism: Muricoccus roseus; assembly: GCF_900141905.1. GTDB lineage: Bacteria > Pseudomonadota > Alphaproteobacteria > Acetobacterales > Acetobacteraceae > Roseomonas > Roseomonas rosea. The sequence goes on from NZ_FQZF01000031.1 coordinate 46,007, forward strand.
CCGGCGGCTGCGCGGCTTCGAGGATCTGGTCGGAAGGGGAGGTCACGGAAGCGCTCTCCGAAGGCTGGCCCGCCGGAGAGGCGGCAGGCGCGGGGCGGCGCGGCATTCGGCCACGCAATGGATGGGGGTGGTGTTAGCGCGCGCGGGTCCGGCGCGCCAGCAGGCAGAACAGAGATGGAAACCGGCCCCCGCCGGTTGAAGGGGGATCACCCCTCCCGCAAGGCCGCCACGACCGTGATCTCCACCAGGTCCTCACCCTCCAGCGCCACGCCGAGGCAGGCGCGCTGGGGCGGGTTTTCCATGTCCACCCATTCCAGCCAGGCTTGGTTCATCTCGGCCTTCTGGCTCATATCCGTGATGTAGACTGTCGCGCTGAGCACGAGGCTGCGGTGGCTGCCCGCGGCCTCCAGCCGCGTATCCAGGGCACGGAGCGCGCCGCGCGTCTGCGCCAGCAGGCTCGGCTCCTTCTCGGGCGCGGTCACCACCGCGAAGACGCGCCCGTCATGCACCACCGCGGCGCTCCGGCCGGGATGGCCGCCGGGGAAGCGCCGGATCATGCGTTATTCCTTGGTCGGCCGGCGGCGGAAGGCGTCCAGGCTCACCACCTGGGCCGGCGCGTCGGGCTTGGAAGCCTCGGGCGAGGGGGGAGGGGGCTCGGACTCCACCGCATCCGGCACCGCCTCGGCTTCCGCGTCCGGAATGGCCATGTCGCCGAAGCGCAGCCCTACCCGCACATGCGGGTCCCAGAAGGCCACCAGCGCCGCGAAGGGGATCACCAGCGTCGCGGCCACGCCGCCGAAGGAGAGGCCGACGGACACCTTCTGCTCCGCCCGGTCCACCGTCAGATCCCAGAACTGGTGCTGCAGGACAATGGTCATCTCCTGCGGGTAGCGGGCCTTCAGATGGCCGGGCACCTTCGTGTCCGGATGGTCCGTGCGGAAGGTGAGATAGAAGTGGTGCTCCCCGGGCAGCCCGTTCTTCGCCGCGAATTCGAGGGCGCGCAGCGCCACGTTCCGCATCGCCTCCTCGGTCCAGCGGTCATAGGGCAGCAGGCTCTCGGGGGGCGGCGTGTGCTCGCTCATAACATCATGTCCAAGGCCGGGCGGATTATGAAGATAACCTGCGTATAGGGGAGGTTCCGCACGCGGCCTAGCGCCCGGCTGAAACGGCCGCCTGGGGGGAGGGGGGCGCGCCCCCGAGCACCTCCCGTACCAGCGCCGCCGGGTCCTCGGCCGGCAGGGCGCCGTCGAGCAGCAGCATGGCCAGGCCATGCACCATGCCCCAAGCCCGCAGCGAGGCGGCGCGCGAGCCGGCCTGGGCGGAAAGCGCGGCGAAGGCAGCCTCCCGCGCCGCGTCCAGCGCGGGATCGCGCCCCTTCGCGCGCGCGATCACCGGCCCGAACATCAGGCGGAAGCGCGCCGGGCGGGCCAGGGCGAAGTCCACATAGGCCACGCCCATCGCATCGAGCGGCGCATCCGGCGCGCCCGACGCCGCCTCGCGCAGCGCCTGCCCGAAGGCGGAGAAGCCGCGGGCGGCGATGGTGGCCAGCAGCGCGTCCTTGTCGGGGAAGTGGCGATAGGCCGCCGGCGCGGACACGCCCGCCCGCCGGGCGGCCTCGCGGAGGGAGAGCGCGCCGTCGCCGCCTTCGTCGAGCAGCTCTTCCGCGGCCGCAATGAGCGCCGCGCGCAGGTCGCCATGATGATAGGGCCGGTTGAATGTTGACATCGTTCACATCGGAGGTAAGTTAACAGCATTCACATAGAGGTTTCCGGTGGCCATGACCATCCCTCTCCCAGTCCTCGTTCATCTCGGCTTCTCCGCCTTTGCCATGCTGGCGGTGCCCCTCGCGCTGCTGCTTCCGCGCCTGGGCCTGGCCGGGCACCGCCCCCTCGGGCGCATCGCCGCCCTGGCGCTGGCCGGCGCCGCGCTCAGCGCGCTCTTCGTGGCACGGGACGGGCTCTCGCCCCTCCACCTCCTCGCCCTGGTTCTGCTGGTGACGCTGGCGCGGGCGGTGGTGATGGTGCGCCAGGGCCGGATCGCCGCGCACCGGCGCATGATGCTGATCGCCGCAGCCAGTCTCTATGTCGCGGGCGGCGCGGCCATCTTCATGCCGGGGCGCGTGGCGCACCGGCTGCTCTTCGGCTGAATGAAGTAGGTGGGGGGATTCTGTTGCCCCGTTCCCCCCGGACGGCGCTTACCTATCTCTAGGCAGCGAGCGCCATGGTCTCGCGACCATTATCGTTGGCACTTGTGATTTAGCCCGATAACGGCGGTACAATGCCGGGCAAAGGACACGTCTTTACCGCGCGCGTCGAGCCTGTTTCGCCCCCAACGTCCCGCTGATAAGGCGGGATGGTTTGGTGGAGGCGCCGGGCACTGCCCCCGGGTCCACAACGCTTATTCCACGTGCCGTTTATCACCATAGTCGCCCGAAGGCGGCACCAACCCATATAGTGCGTCACGCGGACGATTGCTAGGCACCTCGCCCATGGACGAAGCGATGGTGGCGGTTCCACGAAATATCGGGCCAGCCGCTTGCCAGCCCACCGAAGTAGTTGCACAGTTTCAAAACGATACAACCAGGAGGCAACAGTGATTCGGCTGTCATCCATGCTTCGCGTTTCGGCCGTGCTGGCCGCCGTCGGCCTGCTCTCGGCCTGCGCCAACCAGGCCCCCTCGTCCGCCAGCGCGCCGCCGCCGCCGGGCACCGGCGCCATGACCGGCGACGTGACCGACCCGGGCTCCCGCGCCTCGCGCGGCGGCCCGATGACGGCCCCGACCGCTTCTGGCAGCGCCACCTCCAACGCTCCGGTCGCCAGCGACGTCGCCGATCCCGGCTCGCGCTCCAGCCGTGGCGGCGGCACCGGCCGCGCCGCCTCCGGCCGCGCCCGTTCCAACGCCCCGGTCGCCGGCGACGTGGCGGATCCGGGCTCGCGCGCCAACCGTGGCGGCCCCGTTCAGTAAGGCGAATCGGGCCGGCGCCTGACGCCGGTCCGGCTTCCTGAGCCGCACAGAGCCGCCGGCCGCCCTCATGGGGGAGGCCGGCGGTTTTTTTGCGGCCGTGGCGGAGCTTCGGCCCGCCATCCACCCTCCGGCCCGCCGTCGCGCCGGCTCGATACCTGGGCTTTCGCACCCCTGCCGGCCCCGCTAAACCGCCGCCTCAGGGTCAGCCGCCGGGCTGACGGGGGTCGGATCATCCATGGAACTTTCTGAGACGCAGCGGCGGGAACTGGCCGAGGCCGAGGCGCAGCGCCACGAGACCCGCCGCCCCGTCTCCCCGGGGCTGGAGGCGATGCTCTTCCGCCCCATCCCCGTGCTCGACCACGGATTCGTCCGGGTGGTGGACTATATGGGCGACGATTCGGCGGTGGTGCAGGCCGCCCGCGTCTCCTATGGCCGCGGCACGAAGGCGGCGAACGAGGATCGCGGGCTCATCCGCTACCTCATGCGCCACCGGCACTCCACGCCCTTCGAGATGTGCGAGATCAAGTACCACGTGAAGCTGCCCATCTTCGTGGCGCGGCAGTGGATCCGCCATCGCATGGCGAATGTGAACGAGTACTCCGCCCGCTACTCGATCCTGGACCGCGAGTTCTACCTGCCCGCCCCGGACCAGCTGGCCGCGCAATCCGCCGTGAACCGCCAGGGCCGCGGGGACGTGCTGCAGGGCGCGGAAGCCGCGCGCGTGCTCGACCTGCTTCGCGAGGACGCGACCCGCAACTACGACCACTATCTCGACATGCTGAACGAGGATGCGGAAGGCCGCGTGATCGATGAGGGCCGCCACGGCCTGGCGCGCGAGCTCGCCCGCATGAACCTCACGCTGAACGCCTATACCCAGTGGTACTGGAAGTCGGACCTGCACAACCTCCTCAACTTCCTCTCGCTGCGCGCCGATGCCCATGCGCAATACGAGATCCGCGTCTATGCGGAGGCGATGCTGGAGACGGTGAAGGCCTGGGTCCCGCTCGCGCACGAGGCCTTCCGCGATTACCGCATGGGCGCCGTCACCCTCTCGGCCCAGATGCTCGCCGCCGTGCGCGCCATGGTGGAGGGGAAGGACCCGCAGCAGGAGGGCAGCGGCCTCTCCAAGCGCGAATGGCGGGAGCTGATGGCCATTCTGGGCCGCGAGGCCTGATCTTCCGGCGGCGATGAGCAAGGCCCCCGCCGGCAAGGCCGGCGCCACCCCCCGCAAGCCGGCCCCCGCCCGTGCCCAGCCCCGCGCCCAGGCCCAGGCTTCGGCCCAGTCTTCAGGGCGCGGCAAGGGCGGGGCGGGCAGCCGGGCCGCTGCGGGCGCGGCGCGCGCCGCCGGCTGGCGCGCCCGCCTGCTGGGCGGAACCTCCTGGACCGGGGTCGCGGTGATCGTCCTCACCCTCCTCGTCATTCTGCCCATCGCGGCCGCCGTGCTCGGCGATATCTGGGCGGTCATCATCGGGGCGCTGGTGGGCGGCTTCGCCCTGGGCCGGGCGACCGCCTAGGCCTTCCCGCCCCCCGCGAGCCCTGCGCCCCGGGCATGATGGCCATCCTCAGGAATACCGCCGGCCTCCTGATGCGTTGTTTGCGGCGCAACAGCGAGGAAGCGAGCCATGGCGCGTTTCGAGGGCAAGGTGGCGGTCATCACGGGCGCGGGTTCCGGCATGGGGGCAGCCACCGCGCGCCGGTTCTCGCGGGACGGCTATGCGGTCGTGCTTGCCGGTCGGACGAAGGAGAAGGTCGACCGCGTCGCGCAGGACCTGCCTTCGGAGCGCACCCTCGCCCTCTCCGTCGACGTGTCGGAAGAGGCGCAGTGCATTTTCCTTGTGAACCAGACGCTGGAGGCCTTCGGCCGGCTGGACGTGCTGGTGAACAACGCCGGCACCGTCGTCACCGGCCCGCTGGCGGAGGCGAAGACGGCGGAATGGCGGGCCGTGATGGGCACGGATCTCGACGGCGTGTTCTTCCTCACCCGCGCCGCCATCCCCCAGCTCGTCGCCACTGGGGGCTGCGTGGTGAACGTCTCCTCCGTCTCCGGCCTCGGCGGGGACTGGGACATGAGCATCTACAACGCCGCCAAGGGCGCCGTGACCAACTTCACCCGCGCCCTCGCGCTCGAGCTGGGCCGCCATGGGGTGCGGGTGAATGCCGTCTGCCCCAGTCTCACCGCCACCGACATGACGAAGGACATGCTGGGCGACCAGAAGCTCATGGCAAAGTTCGCCGAGCGCATCCCGCTCGGCCGCGCGGCGGAGCCCGAGGAGGTGGCCGGCGTCATCGCCTTCCTCGCAGGCCCCGATGCGCGCTTCGTCAACGGCGTGAACCTGCCGGTCGATGGCGGCCTCTCCGCCTCCAACGGCCAGCCGCCCCAGGCCTGAGGCCGCCGCTTGACGCCGAGCCCAGGCCTGAGAGGGTGTCCGGCTCAGCGGCGGATGAAGACGACCATCCCCTTCCGCCGCCGCACGTCGAAATCGGCGGGGATGCCCAGCCGGTCCCGCCAAGTGGTCATCCGCCGGGCGATGCGGAAGGCAAGCGGCGCGGCCAGGGCGAGGCTCGTCAGCCCCGCGGCAAGATAGGCCGGGCCCGCGGCCTGCAGCGCGGAACCGGGTGGCAGCGCCAGGGTGGTCGCCAGCATCGCCGTGCCGAGCATGAGCGAGGCGAGGGGCAGGTAGACCAGGGCGGCGATCGGTAACATCGGGTTCCTCCCCGCGCATCACCGGGCCCCGCGCCCGGCCAGTCCGGAACGGCCAGCCCCGCGGCCGGGTTGCCTTGCGCGCGGCCCGGAGCCATGCCGGTTCGATGCGCGTCACCGTCTTCGGCTCGGCCAATGCGGACCTCGTCTTCCCTGTCCCGGTCCTCCCCGCACCGGGGCATACGGTGCTGGGCGGGCCCTGGCGCGCCCTCCCGGGGGGCAAGGGGGCGAATCAGGCCGTGGCCGCGGCGCGGGACGGGGCCGTCGTGCGCTTCGCCGGGGCCGTGGGACGGGACGCAATGGCGGCAATCGCGCTTTCAGCCCTGCGCGGCGCGGGGGTGGATGTCTCCGCCGTGGCATGGACCGATTCGCCCACCGGCGCCGCCTGCATCTGCGTGGACGCGGCCGGGCGCAACCAGATCGCCGTCTCGCCCGGGGCCAATGCCCTGGCCCGGGCGGATCAGGTGCCGCCGCTTGCCGAGGGGGAGGTGGTGCTGATGCAGATGGAGGTGCCGCCGGAGGAAAACGCGCGCCTCATCCACCGCGCCCGCGCCTCGGGCGCGCTGGCCGTGCTCAACCTCGCCCCGGCCCTGCCCATCGCGCCGGATGCCCTGCGCGCGCTGGGCCTGCTGATCGCCAACGAGCATGAGGCCGCCTGGCTCGCCGCCCAGCTCGGCTGCGCCACCAGCGCCGCCGCGCTGCACGCGGCGCTCGGCATCCCGGTCGCCGTCACCCTCGGGGAACGGGGCGCCGAGGCCGCCGGGCCCGAGGGCCGCTGGCGCAGCCCTGCCTTCGTGCCGGACCGGGTGCAGGACACGACCGGCGCGGGGGACAGCTGGTGCGGCGTCCTCGCCGCCACGCTGTCCCGCGGGACGCCGCTGGAAGACGCCATGCGGCGCGCCTGCGCCGCGGCGGCCATCGCCGTCTCCCGCCCCGGCGCGGCGGATGCCATGCCGCTGGCCGAGGAGACGGACGGCCTCCTGTGATGCGCGGGCGCTAGTCCACCACGATTCGCGGCCCGGCCGCACGCGCCCCGCCCGCCTTGGCCCAGACCCGCTCCGCGATGGCGCGATAGGCCCGCGCCTCGCCCGAATCCGGCGCCCCGAGCACCACCGGGTGCCCCGCATCCGCATGCTCGCGGATGGCCAGCGTCAGCGGCAGCTCGCCCAGGAACTCGACGCCCAGCCGCTCCGCCTCCACCCGCGCGCCGCCATGGCCGAAGACCTCGCTGCGGTGGTTGCAGTTGGGGCAGCAGAAATAGCTCATGTTCTCGATGAGCCCGAGCACGGGCACGTTCACCTTCTCGAACATGCGGATGCCGCGCCGCGCATCCAGCAGCGCGACATCCTGCGGCGTGGAGACGATGACGGCGCCCCGCAGCGCGACGCGCTGCGACATGGTGAGCTGCGTGTCGCCGGTGCCGGGCGGCATGTCCACCACCATCACGTCCAGCGCGCCCCACTCCACCTGGGACATCATCTGCTCCAGCGCGCCCATCACCATCGGCCCGCGCCAGATCATCGGCGTCTCCTGGTCCACCAGGAAGCCGATGGACATGGCCTTCAGCCCCCAGCGGTCGATCGGGATGATCCGGTTGCCATCCACGCGCGGCTTCTCATGCGCGCCGAGCATCTGGGGCAGGGAGGGGCCGTAGATGTCCGCATCCAGCAGCCCCACCCGCAGCCCCTTCTGCGCCAGGGCCACGGCCAGGTTCACGGCGGTGGTGGACTTGCCCACCCCGCCCTTGCCCGAGGCGACGGCGATCACCGCGCCCACATCGCCCAGCAGCATGCCGCCGCGCGGCGCCCCCTGGGGGGCACCGTGAGCATGACCATGCGGCGCGGCCTGTGGGGCTGCCTGGGGGGCGGGGGAGGGGCCCGCCCGATGCGCCGTCAGCACGGCGCTGGCCGAAATCACGCCGGGCACGGCGCGCGCCGCCGCCTCCGCCGCGGCGCGCACCGGCTCGAACTCCCGCGCCCTTTCCCGCGGCACGGCGATCTCCACCTGCACCATCCCGTCCCGCACGGCGACTCCGCCGACCATGCCCGCCGAAACAAGGTCCCGCCCGCTCGTGGGGTCCCGCAGGCCGGCCAGCGCTGCCCGGACCGCCGCCTCGATGCCGCTCACCATCGCTTGAAAACCCCTACATCCCGGCCAACATGGCCATCTGCCCGGACCAGCCCCGACAGGGTATGGACCGCGAATGCCATATGGGCGGCCCCCAGCCTGCGCAAGCGGACGGGGCCGCCTTGCTATCGAGGGAGAGTGACCGGCCCATGCCGTGGAACAACAGCGGCGGACCGAGCCCCTGGGGATCGCCCAGCGGGAACAACCGTCCGCAAGGCCCCTGGGGCACGCCACCCCCGGGCGGCAGTGGCCGCGGCCCCGATCTGGACGATGCGATCCGGCAGGCCCAGGAGGCGGTGCGCCGCTGGCTGCCGCGCCGCATGGGCAGCACCGGCGGCGGCAAGGGCCTGGCCGTGCTGGCCGTCCTCGGCCTCGCCGCCTGGGGCGCCTCTGGCTTCTATCGCGTGCAGCCGGACGAGCAGGGTGTGGTCATGCGCTTCGGCGCCTTCAACCGCACCACCCCGCCCGGCCTGAACTACCGCATCCCCTGGCCGGTTGAGAGCGTGACGACCCCGCGCGTCACCCGGATCAACCGCGTCGATGTCGGCTTCCGCAGCGCCGTCGATTCCGGTTCCATCACCCAGCGCCCCACCCCCAGCCGCGACGTGCTGGAGGAAAGCCTGATGCTGACCGGTGACGAGAACATCATCGACATCGACTTCGCCGTGTTCTGGCGCATCCGCGATGCCGGCGAATACCTGTTCAACACGCGCAACCCCGAGGTCACCGTCAAGTCGGCTTCCGAGAGCATGATGCGTGAGGTGATCGGCCGCACCCCGATCCAGCCCGCCCTCACCGAGGCGCGCGCGCAGATCGAAAGCCAGGTTCGCCAGGGCACCCAGGCCATCCTGGACCAGTATGGCGCGGGCATCGAGATCACCCAGGTGCAGCTGCAGAAGGTCGATCCGCCCAACGCGGTGATCGAGGCCTTCCGCGACGTCCAGCGCGCGAATGCGGACCGCGAACGCGCCCGCAACGAGGCCGAGAGCTACCGCAACGACATCATCCCCCGTGCGCGCGGCGAGGCGGAGCGGATGGTGCAGGAAGCTCAGGGCCAGAAGGACAGCCAGGTCGCCCGCGCACGCGGCGAGGCGGGGCGCTTCATCTCCGTCCTTTCCTCCTACCAAGTGGCGCAGGACGTCACGATGCGGCGCATCTACCTGGAGACGATGGAGGAGATCCTCCGGAAGAATCCGAAGATCATCGTGGATGACCGGCTCCAGGGTCTCGTGCCGCTGCTGAACCTGGATACCGGCCGCGCGGCCTCCATCCCCCGCAACGCCACGCCCCCGGCCGTCTCGGCCCCCACGCCGCCCCCGGTGCCCCAGCCGCCCCGCACCATGCCGCAGGGGATCGCCCGATGAACCGCGTCACCGCCCTGGCCGTCCTGTTCGTCCTCGTCGTCGTCACGGCCGCCTCCTCGCTCTTCACCGTGCATCAGACCCAGCAGGTGCTGATCACCCAGTTCGGCGAGCCCAAGCGCGTGATCCGCGAGCCCGGCCTGCATGTGAAGCTGCCCTTCATCCAGAGCGTCATCGCCCTCGACCGGCGCCTGCTGGATTACGAGGCCTCGGGCGAGGAACTGATCCTCGCGGACCAGCGCCGCCTGATCGTGGACAGCTTCACTCGCTTCCGCATCACCGACCCGCTGCTCTTCTTCCAGACGGTGGGCGTGGCCGAGAACGGGATCCGTGGCCGACTGGCCTCCATCGTCTCCTCCGCGCTGCGGCGCGTGCTCGGCAACGAACGGTTGCTGGCCGTCCTCTCGGCCGACCGGCTGCGGATCATGAACGAGATCCGGGACCAGGTGAATCAGGAGGCGAAGAGCTTCGGCATCGCCGTGGAGGATGTCCGCATCCGCCGCGCGGACCTGCCGGAGGAGAACACCCAGGCCGTGCTGTCGCGCATGCAGTCCGAGCGTGAGCGCGTGGCGCGCGAGGCGCGCGCCGAGGGCGCGGAGCAGGGCGCCCGCATCCGGGCCGCCGCCGACCGCGACCGCACCGTGCTGCTGGCCGAGGCGACCGCCGAGGCCGACATCCTGCGTGGCCAGGGCGAGCAGGAGGCGATCCGAGTCTTCGCCGATGCCTTCCAGCGCGACCCGGAATTCTTCGGCTTCTGGCGCAGCATGCAGGCCTATCGCGAGGCCTTTTCCGAAGGGGGGGAGACCCGTCTCCTCCTCTCGCCGGAGAGCGAGTTCTTCCGTTACTTCCGAGAAATCCCGAACAGCACGCGCTAGCGCGGACCGGCCGGCAGAGGCCTGAATCAGCGGCCCGTCCCCTCCCGGGGGCGGGCCGTTGTTACATTCCCACCCAGGCGTGATCGCTCCGGTCGCCCTTTGTAACAGGCAAGGCCTTTCGCGCGGGCCGGAATGGTCCAATCTGCGGGAGAGATGCAGCCCCGCCCGGCCCCGGCCCCCGGATGCCGCGTCCTGGTCACACGAAGCCCGAAGGGAAACCCGCCTTGCGCTCCCGCACCCCCATCGCCACCACCTTGGCCCTGATCGCGGCCCTGGCGGCGGCGCCCATGGTCCCCGCCTTCGCGCAAACCCCCATGCGGGATGCGCCCAATTCCTTCCGGCCCCTCGCGCAGCAGCTCCTGCCGGCCGTGGTGAGCGTGCAGGTCAGCACCAGCCCGGCCGCCCGCAACGCCCAGCGCCCCGACGCGCCCGACGCGCCCCAGGCCCCGCCCGGCAGCCCCTTCGAGGAGTTCTTCCGCGACTTCCTCGAGCGCAACCGCCCGCCGGGAGGCCCTGGTGGCCCCGGCGCCCCGGGCCGTCCCTCCCCGCAGCAGCGCCGCGGCACCTCGCTCGGCTCCGGCTTCGTCATCGACGCCGCCGAGAAGCTCGTGGTCACCAACAACCATGTCGTCGAGGGCGGCACCGAGATCAACATCGTCCTGAACGACAACACGACGATCCCGGCCGAGATCGTCGGCACCGACCCGCGCACCGACCTCGCCCTGCTGCGCCTGAAGACCGACCGCCAGCTGACCGCAGTGGAATTCGGCAATTCCGACGACGCGCAGGTGGGCGACTGGGTGCTCGCCATCGGCAACCCCTTCGGCCTGGCCTCCTCGGTTTCCGCCGGCATCATCTCGGCCCGCTCGCGCGACATCCGCCAGGGCCTCTATGACGACTTCATCCAGACGGACGCCGCCATCAACCGCGGCAATTCCGGCGGCCCGCTCTTCGACATGGCGGGCAAGGTGGTCGGCATCAACACCGCCATCTACTCGCCCTCCGGCGGCTCCATCGGCATCGGCTTCGCCATCCCCTCCAACCTGGCGCGCGGCATCGTCGCCCAGCTGAGGGAAAGCGGCCGCGTCCGCCGTGGCTGGCTCGGCGTGAACATCCAGCAGGTGACGGACGAGATCGCCGAAAGCCTCGGCCTGAAGCCCGCGCGCGGCGCCCTCGTCGCCCGCGCGCAGGAGGATGGGCCCGCCGCCAAGGGCGGCATCCGCAACGGCGACGTGATCCTGCGATTCAACAACCAGGAGGTGCGTGAGATGCGGAACCTGCCGCGCATCGTCGCCGAGACCCGCGTGGGCACCGCCGCCCCCGTCACCGTCTGGCGCGACGGCAAGGAGGAGACGCTGGAGGTCACTATCGCCGAGCTGCCCGCCGAGCAGGCGGAAGCCCAGGCGCGCGGCGGCCAGCCCTCCGCGCCGCGCAGCCAGGTGGTGGAACTGCAGGGCCTCGGCCTGAAGGTCGGCCCGATCACCTCGGAAGCGCGCGAGCGCTTCAGCCTCCGCCCCGACCAGCGCGGCGTGGTCATTACCGAGGTGGACAGCGGCGGCCCGGCCTCCGAGCGCGACCTGCGCCCGGGAGACGTGATCGTGGAAGTGCAGCAGGAACGCGTGAACACGCCGCAGGAGGTGCAGAGCCGCATCGAGGCGCTGCGCCGCCAGAACCGCGCCAGCGCGCTCCTTCTCGTGGAGGGGCAGCAGGGCCAGCGCTTCGTGCCGCTGCGGATCCGTGAGGAAGGCAACCAGCGCCGGAACTAAGGCCGGGCGTCCCGGAGAGGGCTCTGCCCTCTCCGGGCCTCACCCGCCAGGGGCTTGAGGCTCTTGGAACCCCGTCTGACTGCCGTCGATATCCCGGATCGAAGGGGTCACTGGTTGGCGGGTGCTTTTCCTGCGTTTGCAGTCGCCTCGGGTCGCTGACCCGAGGCGCACCGTCAGCCCCGTGATTCCAAACTTGAAGAAAAAGAAGAAGGTGAGGGGTCCGGGGAGAGGAAGAATTCCTTCTTCCTCTCCCCGGGACAAACCGACAGCCCAGAAAAAGATCAGTCCGTCGTGATCCGGTTCTCACGGATCAGCTGTCCCAGCCGCGCCGTCTCTTCCGCGAGCCGGGCGCTCGCCTCGGCGGCCGCGCCGCCGGCCGGTTCCGTGCCGATTTCCACCAGGCGCCGGGCGGTGGCTGCGTCCTGCAGGGCTTCCACGAAGGCGGCGTTCAGCCGCGCCAGGATCGGCTCCGGCGTCCCGGCGGGGGCCACCAGCAGGGCGCGCGGCGAGGTTTCCAGGCCGGGCAGGCCCGCCTCGCTCATGGTCGGAACCTCCGGCAGCTGCGTCGCCCGCGCGGGGCCGGTCACGCCGAGTGCGACCACCGTGCCCGAGCGGATCTGCGGCAGCGCGCTGGCCACCGTGTCGAAATAGATGTCCACCCGGCCAGAGACGATGTCGGTCAGCGCGGCCGCGCCGCTGCGATAGGGGATGTTCGTCATCTCCAGCCCCGTTGCGCGCCGCATGGCTTCCGCCGCCAGGTGGTTGGAGGAGCCCGCGCCGGGGGAGGCGTAGTTCAGCCCCTGCGGCATGCTCCGCGCCTTCGCCAGCAGCTCCGCCACGCTCTTCACGCCCAGGCCGCGCTGCGCCACCAGCACCAGCGGCAGGTCGGCCAGGGCGGTCACGGGGGCGAAGGCGGTGGCGGGGTCGAAGGGCGCGGGGGTGTAGAGGCTGGGTGCCGTCGCGCAGATGGGCGGGCAGACGGCCAGGGTATAGCCATCGGGCCGCGCCTGGGTCAGCGCGATGATCCCCACCGTTGCGCCGCCTCCGGCCCGGTTCTCCACCACCACGGAGCGGCCGAGGATCTCCCCGGCCTTCTCCGCCACCACCCGGGCCAGCAGGTCCGTGCCGCCGCCGGGGCCGAAGGGCACGATCAGCCGGATCGGCCGGTCGGGATAGGACTGGGCCAGGGCCACGCCGGCCATCCCGCCGAGCAGCAGCGCGGACAGCGCGATGGGCCGCAGGAAGCGGGCCGCCATCGGGCGCCGGAAGGGGGTCTGGTTCATGGCACTCTCTCCAAAGGGGAGGTGACGGCCTCTCGTTGCTCGTCGGCGGCGGGTCGGGGGCGGGCTACTGCCCGGCCATTTGTCCTTCGCCTCGCCGGTAGGCCGCCCGCGTTACGCGCCGCGGCGCGGTCCAGCCCTCGTCGCTCCACCCGGCGCGCCGAGCCGCGCCGGCGGCGTGGCCCAGGCCGGATGGGGGCGGGTGGGGTCAGCCGCGCTCGTAGAGCAGGCGCGCGCGGATGGTGCGGGGCAGGGCGCGCAGCTCCTGCAGCACCGCCTGCGCGTCACGCAGCCCCTCCGCATCGACCACCACATAGCCGATCTCGGGATCGGTCTGCAGGTACTGGCCCGCGATGTTCGCGCCATGGCGCGTGAACACCTCGTTGATGGCGGCCAGGGTGCCGGGATGGTTGCCATGCACATGCATGAAGCGGGCGCCGCGCGGCCGGGCGGGCAGCACCGCCTCGGGAAAGTTCACCGCGCCCAGGGTGGAGCCGGTGTCCGAATAGTCGGAGAGCTTGCGCCCCGTCTCCTCGCCGATGCGCGACTGCGCCTCTGCCGTGCTGCCGCCGATATGCGGCGTGAGGATCACGTTGCGCAGGCCCTGCAGCGGCGAGACGAAGGGATCGGTGTTCTTCGCCGGCTCCTCGGGGAACACGTCCACCGCGGCCCCGCTGAGATGCCCAGATTCCATCGCCGCCTTCAGCGCGTCCAGGTCCAGCACGCGCCCGCGGGCGTTGTTGATCAGCACCGCGCCCGGCTTCATCAGCGCGATCTCCTCGGCGCCGATCAGGTTCTGCGTCGCCGGCGTCTCGGGCACATGCAGCGTCACCACATCCGAGCCCTCGAGCAGGGCGCGGAGCGAGGGCATGGATATGGCGTTGCCATGCGGCAGCTTCGGGATGGTGTCGTAATAGGTCACGCGCATGCCGAAGGCCTCGGCCAACACCGAGACCTGCGCGCCGATATTGCCGTAGCCGACGATGCCAAGCGTCTTGCCGCGCACCTCCCGGCTATCGGCCGCCGACTTGTCCCACACGCCCACATGGGCCGCGTTGGAGCGGCCGGGGATGCCGCGCAGCAGCATCACGATCTCGCCCATCACCAGCTCGGCGACTGAACGCGTGTTCGAAAAGGGGGCGTTGAAGACCGGGATGCCCCGGTGCCGTGCCGCCGCCAGGTCCACCTGGTCCGTGCCGATGCAGAAGCAGCCGATCGCGATCAGCCGGTCCGCCGCCTCCATCACCGCCTCGGTCACGCGGGTGCGCGAACGGATGCCGAGGAGATGGACGCCCTTGATCGCCTCCTTCAGCGCCGCCTCGTCCAGCGCCTTCTTCTCGCGCCGGATGTTGGTGTAGCCGGCCCCCTCCAGCGTCGCCACCGCGCTGTCGGAAATACCCTCCAGCAGCAGGATGCGGATCTTGTCCTTGGCGAGCGAGATGGGAGCGGGGGTGGGGAGGGCGTCGGGCATGGCGCCGCAGGATTGCCGCATCCCACCCCCCCGGCGCAACAGCGCTTGGCGCGGGGCAGGGCCGATCCCGCTGCCGATCCCCCGGCGTTTCCCCGCCCGGTGCCGCCGTGGCTAAAGATTCGCCCGGATCGTGGTCGCCATCTCCTCCGGCGTCACCCCCGGGCGGAAGAGGGAGCGCAGGCTGCCATCCCGCCCCATCAGGTAGGTGAAGGAGGAGTGGTCCATCAGATACTCGGAGGCGCCGGGCGGCGTGACCTTGTTGTAGTAGACGCGCCAGGCCCGCGCGGCGGCCGCCACCTGCTCCGGCGTGCCGGTCAGCCCGGTGATGGAGGGGTGGAACAGCGCCACATAGTCCTTCATCCGCTCCGGCGTGTCCCGCTCGGGGTCTACCGTGATGAAGACCGGGCGGACGCCCTCGGCCTGCGGGCCCAGCATGTCCATCGTCTGGCCGATGGCCTGAAGCTCGGTCGGGCACACATCGGGGCAATGGGTGAACCCGAAGAAGACGAGGGCCAGCTTGCCCCGCAGGTCGGCCTCGGTCACCCGCCGGCCATTTCCGTCCACCAGGGTGAAGGGACCCCCGATTCCCACCCCGGCCGGAAGGGCCACCCCGCCCGCGCTGGGCGGCGGCGCATTCCCCAAAAGCCGGGCGAAGGAGGCCCCGACCCCCTCTCCGGGCCGCCGCGCGACGAAGGCGGCCCCCCAGATGGCGCCGAGGCCGAGGATGAGAAGGAGGACGGCGATGCGAAGGGCGCGGGTCATGGCTCGTCATATAGCGCAGCAAGCGCAACGGGGGACGGGGTAGAGACGTTCCGTCCCCTGTTGCTCCGAAGCCGGTCCTCTTCATCGTCCGGTCCGAGGCAGCAGGGCCGGAATTGACGGCCTGAGAAAGGCCGGGCCGGGCCGAGCCAAAGAGGCCATTGTCGCAGAGGAGCTTGAGACGATGCCCGATCGCATGGCGCGGGACCCCGCGCTGGATACGCTGGCGGAGATCGCCAACGACAACCTGGCCGAGCGCCTGCGGCACGAGGCCGCGGCCCGAATCCTGGTCGCCGCCCGCCGCGTGGGCGACCTGGTGGGGCCGCGCCATGGCGAGCATCTGGTGGATACGCTGGCCTCGGGCTGGGATCCGCGCGTCGTGACCGCGCTGGAATATGCCGAGGGCCTGCCCGTGCGCGTGCTCGACGGCATGCTGGGCACCGCCCCGCGCTGGGCCCGCGCCATGCGCGACCTGATCGAGTCGCCCCCGGGCGCCGCCGCGGCCTGAACGCCACGGGACGGGGCCGGGGGCCTCGTCTCGGCGCAGGTCCGTTAGCGCCGCCTTAACCTCCGCCATGGAGGCTCCGTCGCGTCAAAACGACGCGACTGGAGTCACCTATGCCAATCGTGGCCACGGGCAGTATGCCCGCGACCATCCTTGAGAATGGGCGGGCCGGGGACTGGTCCGCCCTTCTCAGCCTGTCCGGCGCCGCGGGCGCGACCGATGTCGCGCTGACCGGCGAGGACGCCGCCCTGTTCGAGGCAAGCCTCGGCCCCGGCGGCCAGGTGACCATCGCCCCCGTCGGCGCGCTGGACCGCGAGGCCTTTCCGGCCGGCGCCGACCCGCTGCTGGACTTCGGCCTTTCGGTCCGGCTGGACGGCGTCTGGCAGGCGGTGCCGGGTGGCTGGTCCATCGCCCTGCTCGGCCTGGACGACACCGCCCCCTCGGATCTCCGCTTCCGCAATGGCGGCACGGTCCTCGAGAACGACATCGCCGCCCCCATCGGCGACCTCCTAGCATCCGATCCGGACAGCGACGCCGCCAATCTCGAATACCGCGTGCTCTGGCCCGATTCGGCCTTCTTCGAAATCGTGGGCACCACGCTGAAGCTGCGCGACGGCGTGGATCTGCTACGCCTTGGCGGCACGACGCGCGAGGTGATGATCGCCGTCTCCGACGGGCTGAACGAGGCGGCCTTCAGCCTCGGCGTCACCGTGCTGAACGTGACCTCCGAGGACGACGCCGTCACGCCCGCCCCCACGCCCTCCACCCCGACGGGCGGGGGCACGGGCGGCACCGGAGGGACAGGCACGGGGTCGAATTCCGGCACCCCTACCTCGATCCCCACCACTGGCACAGGCACCACACCCAGCACCACGACACCGGGCACCACGACACCGGGCACCACGACAGGCGGCACGACCGGCACCGCCCCCACCGGAACGACCGGCAGCACAAGCCCACCCGGCCTTCCCGCCGGCAGCACCGCCGCGAACGAGGCTGCCACCACGACCGTGGCGGCCGATGTGATCATCACCTCCACGGGCGCCACCACGGATGTCGCCGAGGGCGGCGCGACCGATACCTTCACGGTCCAGCTCTCGCGGCAGCCCACGGCCACCGTCACTGTCGCGATCACGGTCGGGGCCGACCTCAACCTCGCCCGCAGCACGACAGCGAACCCCGGAAAGACCGTCTCCTTCGCCATCGCCGCGGCCGACTGGGCCCGGGCCCGCAGCGTCATCGTGTCGGCGGCCAACGACAGCACCTACGAGGGAACGGAGAACGCCTGGGTTCAGATCACGACCAGCAGCAGCGACGCGGCCTTCTCCAATCTGCAGGGCCGGGGCGTGAACGTCACCGTCTATGACAATGATCCGTCGCCCTCGCCGCCGCCGCCACCGCCCCCACCGCCGCCGGGAACGCCGGCGGGCCTTGCCCTCGTGCAGACCAGCGCCGCCACCGCGGTCGCCGAGCGTGGCGCCGGGGACAGCTTCACCATCGCCCTGGCGTGCGTATTCCAGTGATCGTGGGCAGCAGTTCCAGGCGATCGTGGGCACGAATTCCACGGCATCGTGGGCAGGCTTCATGCCGATTGGCTAATCGTTCAGGAAGGCTCTCTGGCGTCAAGCGTTTCGGTGGTCGTGGCGCGTCTGGCGGTGATGCGTCGCATGCTTTCGCCGCTGAGTTCGATGCGGTGGGCGTTGTGGACGAGGCGGTCCAGGATGGCGTCGGCCAGGGTTGGGCTGCCGATCACTGCGTGCCACTCCTCGACCGGCACCTGACTGGTGACGATGGTGGAGCTGCGCCCGTGGCGGTCTTCCAGGATCTCCAGCAGGGTTTCGCGTTCGGGTTGGGTCAGAACGGACAG
>NZ_FQZF01000048.1 GCF_900141905.1 Muricoccus roseus
AATCGCGACATTCAGCGATCGACGGCCGCACCACCCGGCACGAGAGCCATGCCCTGTCCCAGAAACACCGCAAGCGCATCGAGGAGGCTTTCGGCTGGGCCAAGACCGTCGGCGGCATGGCCCAGACCGTCTATCGTCGCATCGAACGCGTGCGATCCCGCTTCATCCTGACGATGGTCGCCAACAACCTGGCCCGACTGCCCCGGCTGCTGGCAGCATGAAGCCGAAAACCGGCATCCGGCGTCCATGCCGCTCGTAGGAACGGGCCGGACGCGCAAAGCCGCTGGTCCCTCCGACGGGAAAACGCTCCAGAACGCCGAGTAATTCAGCGACCTGCTAAAGGAAGATGATGGTGAGGGGTCCGGGGAGAGGAAGAATTCCTTCTTCCTCTCCCCGGGACAGACCGACAGACCAGAACCCTCTCAGCCAGCCTCGTTCCCGCGCCCCTGCCGCAGCGTCGCCAGCTCCTGCCGAAGCGCCGCGATTTCCTCGCGCATCGACTCCACCTCATCCGCCGGCTCGGCCGAGGCCGGCGCGGTGCCGCCGCGCGGGAAGGGGGAGAACAGCGTCATGGCGCGCTCCAGCATCGCCAGGTTCTGCTTGCCCAGTTCCTCGAAGGGCGCGAAGGCGTTGAAGCCGCCCATGGCCCCGCCCATCGCCTCCTGCGTCGCGCGCCGCATGCCTTCCTGCTGCCGCGCGAAGGCGCCCATGGTCGCCTCGAGGTAGCGGGGCACGACGGATTGCAGGCTGTCGCCATACAGGCCGATGAGCTGGCGCAGGAAGGGAATGGGCAGCAGGTTCTGCCCCTTGCTCTCCTCCTCCACGATGATCTGCGTGAGGACGGACCGCGTGATGTCCTCGCCCGACTTCGCGTCGGAAACGGTGAAGTCCCGCCCCTGGCGCACCATGCCCGCCAGATCCTCCAGCGTGACGTAGGAGGAGGTCTCGGTGTTGTAGAGCCGCCGGTTGGCGTATTTCTTCACCACCACGGGCGGGCGGGCCGTGTTGTCCTGGGTCGGGTCCTGCGGCGCGGCGCGCTCGGCCATGGGTGGTCGTCCTCCTACGGGATAGGGCCCGGTCCGCTTCCCGTTCTTGCGCCCGGGGCGGGTTGCCGCCTTGATGCCGGGCCGGGTTGCGATGCTAGACCCGCCGTGCCGCGCTGCGGAAGCCGCTTCGCGGCGGATGGCCTCCGCCTGCCCCGGAAAGGCTGGCGGAGGTGGCGCGGGTTCGGGGATACCAGCCGGAGAATGCATGAGCGGTTCGGACAACGGCGGGACGGAGACGGGCGAACCCGACCTGGCGCGCCTGGCCGCCGATTGGATCGCCCTCTGGCAGGGCGAGATGGCCGCGATGGCCACCGATCCCGAGCTGATGGCGGGCTGGGCCGCCACCGCCGCCCCCTGGATCCGGGCCTGGACCACGCCGCCCACCCCGGGCCCAGCCGCGCCAGTCTGGCCCTGGTCCCCCCCCCCGCCGCCTGCCGGTCCCCCCACCCCGCCTTGGCCCGCCGCCTTCATGTGGCCGCCCGCGCCCACCCCGCCCTGGTCCCCGGCGCCTCCGCCGCAACCCGCCTGGCCCAAACCGCCACACGAGCCCTCGCCGCATGACCCCCCGCCGCGGCCCGCGCCCCCTGCCAGCGCATCTCACCCTGGCGATGAACCGGGCCTGGCTCGCCCTGGCGGCGATCCCGGGCCCGGCGAACCGGGGCAGCACGCCCTCCACGCCCGGCTCGACGCCCTGGAACGCGAGCTGGCCGGGCTTCGCGCCGCGCTCGGCGAGCGCGCGGGCGGAACGCGACAGGATCCTCCGAAGCCCCGCCGCCGCTGACCCCGCCGCCCTCCGCGCCGCCGTCTGGGAACGGCTATGGCGGGACGACGCGGCGCTGATCCGCGGCATCGCGGCCTACCGTGCCCATCCCTGGCGGCGCGACCTGCCCGACCCGCCGGCCCTCTGGTCCGAAGGCCCCGCCCGCCTGCTGGATTACGGCGGCACCGGCCCGGCGGCGCTCGTCATCCCGTCGCTGATCAACCGCGCCACCGTGCTGGACCTCATGCCCGGCCATTCCATGCTGCGCTGGCTGGCCGCCGAGGGAATCCGCCCCCTGCTGCTGGACTGGGGCACCCCCGGCCCCGCCGAGCGCAACCTGACGCTGACCGACTGGATCGCCGGGCGGCTCGAACGCGCGATCGCGGCTGCGGCCACCACCACCGGCGGCCCGCTCACCCTGGTCGGCTACTGCATGGGCGGGCTGCTCGCCCTCGCCGCCGCCCAGCGCCGGCCGGACCTCGTGCGCGGCCTCGCCCTCCTCGCCACGCCCTGGGACTTCCACGCGGGCGGGCCGGAGCTCGAATCCCGCGCCCGCGGCGCCGCGGCCCTGCTGCCCGGCCTCGAACCCCTGCTGGCGGGCACCGGCGCCCTGCCGGTGGACCTCATCCAACTCCTCTTCGCCGGGTTGGACCCCTTCGGCATCGCCCGGAAGTTCCGCACCTTCGGCCGGCTGGACCCCACCTCCCCCCGCGCCGCGCATTTCGTGGCGCTGGAGGACTGGCTGAACGACGGCATCCCCCTGCCCGCCCCCGTGGCCCGCGAATGCCTGGGCGGCTGGTACGGCGACAACACCCCCGCCCGCGGCGCCTGGCGCATCGCCGGCGCCCCGGTGGACCCCACCGCCTGGCGCGGCCCCTCCTTCCTCGCCATCCCGCGCGGAGACCGCATCGTCCCCCCCGAAAGCGCCCGCGCCCTCGCCACCCGCCTGCCCGCCGCCACCGTGCTGGACGTGCCCGCCGGCCATATCGGCATGGCCGCCGGCATGAAGGCGGAGGCGGTGCTGTGGCGGCCTCTGCGCGATTGGGTGGTGGGGGTGGGGTGATGCGCGCGGAGGGCTCCGCCCTCCACCCGCCAAGGGCCTGAGGCCCTTGGAACCCCGTCTGACTGCCGTGGATACCCCGGACTGAAGGGATCTCTGGTTACAGCGTGTCGATCCTGCCTTTGCAGTCGCCTGAGGTCCTAGACCTCAGGCGCACCGTCAGCCCTGTGATTCCAAACTTGAAGAAAAAGAAGAAGGTGAGGGGTCCGGGGAGAGGAAGAATTCCTTCTTCCTCTCCCCGGGACCGACCGTCAGCCCAGACCCTCCCGCTCCCCCACCAGCAGCACGTTCGGCAGCGGCGTCCCCGCCCAGCAGGGCCGCACGGTGCAGCGGAACCCGGCCGCCTCAAAGCGCGCCACCACCGCGGAAACCGGCATGGGCTCGACCGCCGCCCCGTCCCGCCGCAGGGCCCGCCCGGCCCGTTCCATGGCCATGCCCAGCGCGCTGCGCCAGCCCAGCTCGGGGTCGAACAGCCGCATCACCACCCGCCGCCGGGCCGCCGCCGCCATGCGGTCCAGCACCGGCACCTGCGCGCCGTCGGGAAGCTGGTAGAGGACATCGGCCATCAGCGCCGTGTCCACGGGCGGCAGCGCCGCCTTCGCCAGGTCCGCGCGCTCGAAGCGGGCCGGCAGGCGCCGCGCGGCGGCCTGCGCCTCGGCCACCTTCACCCCGTCGATATCCATGCCCGTGACCTGCGAGGCCCCGCCCGAAACCAGCAGCGCCAGGCCAAGTTGCCCGCGCCCGCAGCCGAGGTCCAGCACATGCCCGAACCCGCCCACCCGCTGCGCGAGGCCGAGGATGGCGGCCGTGGCCGGGTCCCGCTTTAGCTTCGACGGGACGAAGTTGCGCGTGAAGCGCGAGGCGCCGGCATAGCGGTGCGACACATCGGCGATCAGCGCCTCGAGCCCAGGCGCGGCGGGCGGGACGGCATCCGGCATGCGCGCAGCATGGCGGCTCGGTGAAATCGCGGCAATCGGCCGCACCCTCTTTCGCGCCTCCCCGCCCTTGGGCACCCTCCCCCGCCGGAAAAGGGGAAACGATCGATGCCCGAGAACGAGCTGATCCACGAAATGCGCGAGGGCGGCATCCTGCTGACCACCCTCAACCGCCCGCAGGCGATGAACGCCTTCACCTTCGCCATGTATGAGGGCCTAGCCGCCAAGGCCGCCGAGATCGGGCAGGACCCGGCCGTGAAGGCCTGGATCATCACCGGCGGCGGCGCCAAGGCCTTCGCCGCCGGCACCGACATCCAGCAGTTCACCACCTTCACCACCGCCCAGCACGCGCTGGACTACGAGGAGCGGATCGGCCGTGTCCTCTCTGCCATCGAGGACTGCCCCAAGCCGACCATCGCCGCCATCAACGGCGCCTGCACCGGCGGCGGCGCGGGGGTGGCGGGGGTGTGCGACATCCGCATCGCCTCCAGCACCATGCGCTTCGGCGTGCCCATCGCGCGCACCCTGGGCAACACCCTCTCGCTGGGCAACTACGCCCGCTTCTCCGCCCTCCTCGGCCCCGCCCGCCTGCTGGAGCTGATCTTCACCGCCCGGCTGGTGGAGGCCGAGGAGGCGAAGTCGCTAGGGCTGGTGACGGAGGTGCTGCCGGACCAGGAGGCCCTTCTGGCCCGGGCCGAGGCCCTGGCCCGCACCATCGCCGGCCACGCCCCCCTCACCCTCCGCGCCGCCAAGACCACGCTGAAGCGCCTGCGCGAACAGGCCGTCGGGGGCGCGAATGCTGACGACATGGTGGCGCTGACCTTCACCAGCGCGGACTTCAAGGAAGGCGTCGCGGCCTTCCTGGAGAAGCGCAAGCCGGTCTGGCAGGGCCGCTGAAGCCGGGGCAATCGCCGAAGCCGGGAGCCCCGAACGCAAAAGGGCCCCCGGCTCTCGCCGGGGGCCCCTTCGAATGAGAGGCCCGAAGACCTTAGCGGCGCAGGCCGAGGCGCCCGATCAGGCTCTCGTAGCGCTGCTGGTTCTTGCGCTTCACATAGTCCAGCAGGCCGCGGCGCTGGCCGACGAGCACCAGCAGGCCACGCCGGGAGTGGAAGTCCTTCGGGTGGGCCTTCATGTGCTCGGTCAGCGAGGAGATGCGCTCGGAGAGCAGGGCGACCTGCACTTCGGGCGAACCGGTGTCGCCGGGAGCGGTCGCGTATTCCTTGATGAGCGCCTGGCGGCGCTCCGGAGTGATCATCGACATCGGGATGTCCTAAGAGAAGGGTTCAGCGATCGCCGCGGGCGAGCCAGCGTTCGGGGCGGAGAAGCCCCTCCCCCAACCGGCACAATCCCATCAGGCGCTCCCCCGACAGCACGCGGACCAGACCCCCATCGGGGTTGGCCGCCTGCGGAACCCGGCCCATGAACTCGACCAGGGACAATTCCTGGCCGAATGACAGGCGGGCGGCCTCGGCTTCGGTGACGGCCAGTGCCGGGATGTCGTCCAGCGCGGTCGTCACCGGCAACAGAAGCGCCGGCGAAGGGGGCGGGGTATCCTCCGTAACGATCAGCCTGTCCAGCGGAATCGCATTCTCCTCCCGGAAGGGCCCCACCCGCAGCCGCCGCAGCGCCGCGATATGCCCCACCGTGCCCGCCGCCCGCGCCAGGTCCCGCGCCAGCGAACGCATGTACACGCCCTTGCCGCTCTGCACGTGGAAGATGGCCGTGTCGTCGTCCACCCGCTCCACCAGCTCGAAGGCATCCACCCGCGCCGGCCGGGGCTGCAGCTCCACCGCCTGCCCCTCGCGCGCCAGGTCATAGGCGCGCTCGCCATTCACCTTGATGGCGGAATAGATCGGCGGAACCTGCATGATGTCGCCGCGGAAGGCCGGCAGCGCCGCCTCCAGCTGCTCGTTCGTCGGGCGATAGTCGGAGGTGGCGATGGTCTTGCCATCCGCATCGTCCGAATCCCGCTCGTCGCCCATCTTCAGCGTGAAGCGATAGACCTTCGTGCTGTCCATCACATAGGGCACCGCCTTGGTGGCCGCGCCGAAGGCAATGGGCAGGATGCCGGTCGCCAGCGGGTCCAGCGTGCCGCCATGACCCACCTTCTGCGCCTCGAAAGCCCGCTTCAACTTGGTGACCACATCGGTGGAACCCATGCCGCTGGGCTTGTCCACGATCAGCCAGCCATCCAGCGGCCGCCCCTTCGGCTTGCGGTTCTGCCGCCCGCGATGCCCACCCTGCCCTGCCATGCTCGGCCTGCCCTTCGTCGTTCCGGACCAGCGCGAACGCGGTCATCCCATCTCGCCCCGGCCCGCTCGCGCAAGCCGGAAGGGCGCGCGTCTAGCACCGGGGGGCGCGCAACGCCCAGAGGCATCGGCGCGGACGAGGGTTGCGTGGCCTTTGGCGGGTCTGGTTCTGGCGAGGGCTCCGCCCTCCCCCCCCCAAGGGCCTGAGGCCCTTGGAACCCCATCTCACTGCCGTGGATACCCTGATCGAAGGGGTTTCTGCCCCCGGTCCTGCCTTTGCAGTCGCCTCGGGTCGATGACCCGAGGCGCACCATCAGCCGAGTGATTCCAAACGTCTAAAAGAAGATGATGGTCAGGGGTCCGGGGAGAGGAAGAATTCCTTCTTCCTCTCCCCGGGACAGACCGTCACTCCCCCAGCTCCGCCGCCACCTCCATCATCACCCCCCGCAGCCAGGCATGGCGCGGGTCCAGCTGGTCGCGCCGGTGCCAGACGAGGTAGAGCGGCAGCGGCTCCATCGCCCGTGTCCCCGGCCCCAGCGGCACCGGCACGCTCGCAAAGCCCTGCATGGCCGATCGCCGGAGCAGCCCGGGCAGGGTGGCCAGCAGGGTGCTGCCCCGCAGGAAGGCCGCGATATCCGCGAAGCCTGGCACACGCAGCGCGAAGTCCCGCCGCACGCCACGCGCCTCCATCCGCCGGTCGAATTCCAGCGCCCCGCCCTCGGGGTGCACGACGGTCGCGTGGCGGGAGCCCAGATACTCGTCCCGGCTCAGCGGCGGCCCCCGCAGGACGGGGTCGTAGAAGCAGGCGTAGCGGTCGGTCAGCAGGCGCTTCTGGACGATATCCGTGCCCGGCGGCGGCAGCGGCGTGACGAGCAGGTCGCAGCCCCTCGTCCGCAGCAGCTCCGCCGGCGGCGCGCCGGAGGGGATCACCCGCATCTCCAGCGCGGCCACGGCGGATGAGACGCGCGCGAAGAAGGCGGGCAGCAGCAGCCCCTGCTGGAAGTCGTTCGCCGCGACCGTCAGGTTCAGCCGCGCCCGCGCGGGCTCGAACTCCGCCGGCCGCGCCAGCTCCCGCATCCCGTCCAGCACCGCTTGCACCCGGCCCGCCAGGGCGCGCGCATGCGGCGTGGGGGCGATGCCCCGCCCGGCCTGCACGAAAAGCGGGTCGCCCAGCTGCGCGCGCAGGCGGTTCAGCGCGTGGCTGACGGCCGATTGCGTCAGCCCATGCCGCGCCGCCGCGCCGGTGACGGAGCCCTCCTCCAGCACCGTCAGGAACAGCCGCAGCGTGTGCCCGTCCAGCGCCAATGCATCGATGTCGTTCATGGATCGCATGGTAAGCCGCCGCTTCCTTCATGCGAAGCGCGCCGGCATCATCCACCCGGCGCGGGCCAGCCCCGCCGGAGGAAACATCCATGAGCCGTCTCATCGACGTGACCCGGCCCGGCCTCGCCCGGCCCGGCCCTGAACCGGCGGAGCTGCCGCGCGGCGACATCATGCGGCGCGACCGCGGCGCGCACCCGCCCGCCTTCACCCCGGGCTACAAGACCAGCGTGCTGCGCAGCCCGCGCCGCGCCCTCGTCTCCCTCGAACCCGGCCCGGGCGAGAACACCGGCCCCGTCTTCAGGGCCTCGCTCCTCGGCCCGCTCGAGAACGACCTGATCCGCAACTACGCCCGGGACGGCGAGGCGATCGGCGAGCGCATCATCGTCCACGGCAAGGTGCTGGACGAATGCGGCCGCCCCGTGCCGCACACGCTGCTGGAGGTGTGGCAGGCCAATGCCGGCGGCCGCTACCGCCATGTGAACGACACCTACCTCGCCGCGCTGGACCCGAATTTCGGCGGCTGCGGCCGCTGCATGACGGATGCAGAGGGCAACTACTTCTTCCGTACCATCCGCCCCGGCCCCTATCCCTGGCGCAACAACGGCAGCGACTGGCGGCCGGCCCACATCCACTTCTCCCTGTTCGGGGAGGCCTTCGCGCAGCGCCTGGTCAGCCAGCTCTATTTCGAAGGCGACCCGCTCATCCCCCTCTGCCCCATCCTCGGCACCCTGCCCGACGCCGCGGCGCGGGAACGGCTCGTGGCCAGGCTCGACATGGGCCAGTCCGTGCCCTTCGACGCGCTGGCCTACCGCTTCGACATCGTGCTGCGCGGCCGCCGCCAGACCTTCTTCGAGAACAAGCCGGAGGGGCACTGAGCCATGCCCGTGGAATACCTGAAGGAAACCCCGTCCCAGACGGGCGGCCCCTATGTGCATATCGGCCTGCTGCCGGTGGCCGCGGGCCTGGCCTATGGCACGCAGGAACACCCGCACATCCTCACCGGCCCCGGCGAGCGCATCCGGATCGAGGGCGTGGTGATCGACGGCTCCGGCCACCCCGTGCGGGACGCGCTGGTGGAGCTCTGGCAGGCCGATTCCGAGGGCCGCCACAATGCCGGCGACTTCCTCGGCTGGGGCCGCGCCGGCGCCGCCTTCGAAACCGGCGAATGGTTCTTCGAAACCATCCGCCCCGGCGTCACCCCCTGGCGCGACGGCCGCCCCCAGGCGCGCCATGTGAGCCTCCTCATCTTCGCGCGCGGCATCAACATCCACCTGCACACGCGCCTCTACTTCCCCGAGGACGAGGCAGCACTGGAAGCGGACCCGGTGCTGCGCAGCATCGAACAGGCCGGCCGCCGCCCCACCCTCATCGCCACCCGGCTGGAGGGCACGCCCATCCCGACCTACCGGCTGGTGATCCGGCTGCAGGGGGATGAGGAAACGGTGTTCTTCGATATGTGAGCTGCTCCCGGGAGGCGCTGCCTCCCGGACCCCTGGGCGAAAGCTCCGCTTTCGCCCGTGCCGGGGTGGCAGCGGCCACCCCGGACCCCGCGTTCAGCCTGCCGGGGATTCCCTGATCACTGTCGCGCCGCAGGCATTTTTGGGGGCACGGGCTGCGTTGTCAGTCGCCTGAGGTCATAGACCTCAGGCGCACCTCCAGCCCCGCATTCCACGGCAGTCTTCCAAAAGAAGATGAGGGAGGGTCCGGGAGGGAGAATTCCTTCTCCCTCCCGGGGGCCACAAGCGCCCCATCACCCCACCGGAAAGCACACCCGCGCGAACGCCTCCGTCGCCAGGTTCTTCTCCTTCGCCTCCACCTCGATATCCGCCCAGGCCAGGTGCCGCGCCGCCCAGGCGGCATGGGGCCGGTTCCACAGCCGCGCCGAATGGGCCCGCAGGTCCCGCGCCGAGGCCCCCGCCGCGATCAGCGCCGCGCGGTCCGGCAGCACCTCCGGGTCCTGTCCCGGCACGAGGTCCGGCTTCGGGGCGCTGATATGGATGACGGGCCGCACCCCGCGCCAGGAGGCCTGGATCGGCGCGATGCGCGGGTCGTCCGGCTCCATGTACTCCCCGGTCACCACCCAGTGGTGGTGGAGGTCGAGGACGATGGGCAGGTCCTCCGCCAGGGGCAGCAGGTCCTCCACCCCATAGGCGGTTTCCTCGTTCTCCACCGTCAGCAGCCCCCGCGCATCCGCGGAGAGCAGGGGCAGCGCCGCGCGGAAGCCCTCGATCCCGGCCGCGCGCCCGCCGGCATGCACGTTGATATGCGCGCCCTGGGGGTGCCAGCCCCCGGCATGGCCGAGATAGCGCATGACATCCGTGTGGTACTCGATATCGGCCACCGCCGCGGCGCGGGTGCTGTCCCGCTCGGTCGCCAGCACCGTGTACTGGCCGGGATGCATCGAAAGCCGCACCCCGCCCTGCCGCGCCACCTCGCCGGCCGGCTTGAGGCTGCTCTCCACGGTCCGGCGCAGGGCCGGGTCGTCATAGAGCGGCCGGATGTCCGGGTGGCTGTAGGCGGGCAGGATGTTGCTGACCATGCGCATGGCCCGCTGGCCCGGCGGCAAGCGCGCCGTGCGGGCGATCTGTGCGAGCAACGTGTCCCCGTTGACGCGCACCAGCCCGATCAGCTTCTCGATCGCCGCCTTCGGCTCCAGCTTCCGCAGGGCGGTGACGGTGGTGTCCCGCAGGTTCAGCGCGGCCTGCTCCTTGGCGGGCAGGGAGGGGTCGAGCCACTGGCAAACCCAGGCGATCCTCGGGGGGGTGCGGGCGGTATCCATGGAACTCCGAACGAGAAAGGCCCCGGGAGGGATGTCCCCCGGGGCCTTCACCTTTGGCGATCCTGCCGTTCCGCAAGGCCGAACTAGCTGCCCTCGGCCGGCACCGGGCGCGGGCGCCCCACCTCATCCAGCGCGACGAAGGTGAAGGCGGCCTCCGTCACCCGCTCCCGCAGGTCCGAATGCCGCTCCCGCCGCCAGGCTTCCACCTGGATCCGCAGCGAGGTGCGGCCGACCGAGAGGATGCGGGCATAGAGGCTCACCTCATCCCCCACATGCACCGGGCGGTGGAAGGTCATCGCCTCCACCGCCACGGTCGCGCAGCGGCCGCGCGCCCGGCGGGAGGCAGCATTGCCCGCCGCCAGGTCCATCTGCGCCATCAGCCATCCGCCAAAGATGTCGCCCGCCGGGTTGGTGTCGTGCGGCATGGCGATGGTGCGGATCATCGGCGCCATCTCGGGCGGCTGGGGGTGGTTGGTCACGTCCCTTCGCGGTCCTCGTCCCGATCCTCGTTCGGCCCCTCGGCCTCCTCGCCCTCCGGGCGCTGCCCCAGGTCGCGCGCCACCTCCGGGCGGCGCATCAGCGCGTCGATATGCATGGCATGGTCGAGCGCCGTATCGGCCTGGAAGTGCAGCTCCGGGGCGAACTTCAGACGCACGCTGCGTGCCACCTGCCGGCGCAGGTCCGGCTGGTTGTCCTTCAGCAGGCGAAGCAGCGCCTTGTCCGCCGTCTGCCCAAGGCGGGAGACGAAGACCGTCATGTGCTTCAGGTCGGGGGAGGCGCGCACCTCCGTCACCGTCACCCGCGCATCCGCGAGGTCGGGGTCGCGCACGTCGCCGCGTGCGAGCACGGCGGAGAGCGCGTGCCGCACCTCCTCGGCCACGCGCAGCATGCGCTGGGAGGGGGCGTTGGTCGCGGTGGTGTGCTTTGGCATGGAAAGAGCCCTGAAAAGCAGCCGCCGCGCCGCGGTGTGAACCGGGCGCGGCGGCATCGTCAAACCGGGAGAGAGGAGGGGCGGATCAGACCGCCGCCACCGTCTCCGTCTCGTAGCACTCGATCTGATCGCCGACGCGGATGTCGTTGTAGTTATGGAAGGACATGCCGCACTCGTAGCCGTTGGCGACCTCCTTCACGTCATCCTTGAAGCGACGCAGCGTCGAGAGCGTGCCCTGGTGGATCACGACGCCGTCGCGCAGCAGGCGCACGCCGGCACCCCGCTTCACGACACCCTCAGTCACGCGGGTACCGGCGATGTTGCCGAGGCGCTTGACCTCGAACACCTGCAGGATCTGCGCGTAGCCCAGGAACTTCTCGCGCTGGATCGGGGCGAGCTTGCCGCGCACCAGCTTCTCGATGTCGTCGGCCACCTCGTAGATGATCGAGTAGTAGCGGATCTCGACACCGTCGCGGTTCGCCATCTCGCGCGCCTGGGTGGTGGCCCGGACGTTGAAGGCGATGACCACGGCGTTGGAAGCCTTGGCGAGCTGGATGTCGCTCTCGGTGATCTGGCCGACCGCCGAGTGCAGCACGCGCACCTTGACCTCGTCGCGCGAGAGCTTGCCGAGGGTGACGCCGAGCGCCTCCGCCGAGCCCTGCACGTCCGCCTTGACGACGACGGCCACCTCCTTCTGCTCACCCGCCTGGATGCGGGCCAGCATGTCGTTCAGCGTGCCGCGCGCCGCACCCGCCGCGGCGGCCTGCTTCTCGCGCGCCTTGCGCTGACGGAACTCGGTGATCTCGCGCGCCCGGGTCTCGTCCTCGACCGCGACGAAGGTCTCGCCGGCCGAAGGAACGCCCGTCAGGCCCAGGATCTCCACCGGCTCCGACGGCTCGGCACCCGTGAGCGGGATGCCCATGTCGTCGATGATCGCGCGCACCCGGCCCCATTCGGCGCCGGCCACCACGATGTCGCCCTGGTTGAGCGTGCCCTTCTGGACGAGGACGGTCGCGACCGGACCACGCCCCTTGTCGAGCTTGCTCTCGATCACCGTGCCCTCGGCCGCCCGGTTCGGGTTGGCCTTCAGGTCCAGGATCTCGGCCTGGAGGATGATCGCCTCCAGCAGCTTGTCGAGATTCGTGCCCTTCAGCGCGGAGACCTGGATCTCCTGCACGTCGCCGCCCAGGGATTCCACCACCACCTCGTGCTGCAGCAGCTCCTGCCGCACGCGGTCGAGGTTCACCCCCGGCTTGTCGATCTTGTTGACGGCCACGATCATCGGCACCTGCGCCGCCTGGGCGTGCTTGATGGCCTCCACGGTCTGCGGCATCACGCCGTCATCCGCGGCCACCACCAGCACCACCATGTCCGTCACCGAGGCACCGCGGGCGCGCATGGCCGTGAAGGCCTCGTGGCCCGGGGTGTCGATGAAGGTCACGCGGTCGCCCGACGGGATCTGGATCATGTAGGCGCCGATATGCTGGGTGATGCCACCCGCCTCGCGGCCCGCCACATCCGTCTTCCGCAGCGCGTCCAGCAGGCTGGTCTTGCCGTGGTCGACATGGCCCATGATGGTGACGACGGGCGGACGCGGCTCGAGGTTCTCCTCGGTGTCCACCTCGCCCTCGAGGCCCTGCTCCACATCGGCTTCCGAAACGCGGCGCACGCGGTGACCGAACTCGGTCGCCACCAGCTCCGCCGTGTCGGCGTCGATGGACTGGGTGATGGTGGCCATCACGCCCATGCGGAACAGCGCCTTCACCACCTCGCCGGCGCGGGCCGCCATACGGTTGGCCAGCTCCTGCACGGTGATGACGTCGGGGATGATCACGTCGCGGACGACGCGCTCCTGGCCCGAACGCAGCCGGGCCAGCTCCGCCTGGCGCCGCTCACGCTCACGCGCGCGGCGGACGGAGGCGAGCGAACGCCCACGGTCGTCATCACCCTCGATCGCCGCCTGCACGTCGATGCGGCCTTCGCGCTTCCGGTCGGCCGGGTTCATGCCCTTCTTGGCGGGCGTGGGAACCGGCTTGCGGGCCGCGGCCGCGGGCGCACCGCCGAGGCGGCGCGGCGGGGCGCGGCGCCCCTCCTCCTCCATCCCCGGAACAGGCGCGTCGCCCGGCCCGCGCGGACGCAGGGAGAGCTTGCCGGCGGCACCGCCGCCAGCGGGAATGTTGCTCGGCACCGGGCCGGGACGGCGCGCGGCCAGCGGAGCGCCGGCGCCGCCGCCATAGCCACCCGGGCCACCGGCACGCGGGCCGAAGCCGCCAGGGCCGGAGGGACGCGGGGCATAGCCGCCCCGATCCCCGCCGCGGTCGCCACCACGATCCCCACCGGGGCCACCGGCCGGGCGCGGCGCATAGCCACGATCCCCACCCGGGCCGGCCGGGCGCGGGGCATAACCACCACGGTCACCGCCACGGTCCCCGGCAGGGGCGCCGGTGCGCATCACATAGCCACGGTCGCCACCGCCCGCGCCGCCGGGCGGGCGGGGGGCATAGCCGCCGCGGTCCCCACCGGGGGCCGGGCGCGGGGCATAACCGCCACGGTCGCCACCGGCCGCAGGGCGCGGGGCATAGCCGCCACGGTCGCCGCCACGGTCGGCATAGCCGCCGCGATCGCCACCACGGTCGTCACGGCCGGCATAGCCACCGCGATCGCCACCACGGTCCTGATAGGGCGCGCGGGCCGGCGGGGCGGCGCGGGGCGCCTCCTCGGCCGGGGCCGGGCGCGCGGCCGCAGGAGCGGGACGCTCGGCCGGGCGCGGCGCGGGCGCCGGCTGCTCGGTCCGGGCCTCGGGCGCGGCGGCCGGGGCGGAAGCGGCACGGGACGCCTCCTCGGCGGCACGGCGCGCGGCCTCCTCCTGCTGGCGGCGGGCCTCGGCGGCGCGCTCGGCGGCCTCCTCGGCGGCGCGGCGATCGTCCTCGGCGCGGCGCGCGGCCTCCTCGGCGGCGGAGCGGACCATCAGGGCCTGCTGCTCACGCTCCTGGCGCTGCCGGTCGGCCTCCTGGCGGCGCATCTCCTCCAGCACGCGCAGGCGGTTGGCCTGCTCGCCCTGGGTGAGGGGCCGGCCCGGGGCCGGGGCGGGGCCACCGGCACGCGGGCCACCCGCGCGCTGCGGGCCTCCGGCGCGGGGGCCGCCAGCCTGGGGGCCGGCCGGGCGCGCGGGCGCACCCGGGGCGGCGCCGGCCGGCGCGGGCGCGCCGCCCGGGCCACCGGCCCGCTTCTTCACCACCTCGACCTGCACGGTCTTGCTGCGGCCATGGCTGAAGGACTGGCGCACGCTGCCAGCCTGCTCGGTCTTGCCGAGCTCCATCCGTCCGCCGGGGCGCAGCGAAAGCCGCCCCTTGCCCTGGTCCTGTCCGTTCTCGTCGCTCATCCGTCCGCTCGGGTTCGAGCCTTCCGTATCCAGCTTGCTATCAGCCACACCGATCTCCAACGCACCGATCGGGGCTCTGGCCCCGTGGTGCCGGCCGCCCTGGGCGGCCCATCATCCGTATCGCGCCATGGGGGGCGCGCAGCCCTGGGCCCGTGCCCTGAGGCACGGCCCTTCGGGGCGCCCGGGAATGATCCCCGCGCCCCGTCGCCATCCGGCCGACTAGCGGCTCATCGCTTTTGCGTCACTGGCACGGCCGGCTCCCCTCCGCGCCGAGGGCGCGTTCCCTGCCTGCCGTCCTTCCGGGACGCCGGGCCTCCGGCACCCCGGCGGGGCGCCTCCTTGCGGCCGGGCCCATCCGGGCCGGCCACATGGCTGGTCCCATCCGGGCCAGCCTGGCTGGTCCTGTCCGGGCCAGCCGCTGGGCTGGTCCCGACAGGGCCAGCCCCTTCCGCCTGATGTGGCGATGCGGGGCCGCGGGTGCCAGCCTTCCGGCCCGCATCCCTGCCCTGCCCGCCATCACGCGCCTTCCTGCCGGCCCGTTCCTCGGTCCGCTCGCCGACCGGCTCCTGCGACAGCAGCCCGGCCAGGCGCCCGGCCTCAGCCAGGATGCCCTGGGCCAGACGGCCCGGCGCCACCGCCACATGCACCGCGTGATCGCGACCGAACACCGAACCCAGCTCCGCCGCCCCGAGGACGGAGACGACGGGGACCTCATGGCTCCCCACCAGCCTCGCGCGCTCCGGGGCGCTTCCATCCGACGCCTCGACCAGCAGGGCGGCGCGGCCGGCCTGCAGCCATTCGCGCGCCTGCTGGAAGCCCACCACGGCCTGCCCCGCGCGACGCGCGAGGCCCACCTGGTCCCGGATGCGCCGCCGGAGTCCGCCGAGGATCGTCTCGCGAAGATCGGGGATGGGGTGAACCGGGCCGCGGGCCGCCTTCATGAACATGAAGGCCCCGCGGGACAGGGCGCGTTCTAGCACATCGCCGCGCGCGCTCAACCACATTCCCCGCCCGGGCATGCGCCCGGCGAGGTCCGGCACCAGGACACGGTCCGGGCCGAGCACGAAGCGAACCATCGCCTCCTTCGGAAGGCTCTCCCGCGTCACCACGCAGCGGCGGCGGGGGCCCTTCTCCTCGGGGTCGGGCTGGCCGGGGGCGCCGGCCGCCGTCATCCCGCCTTTCGGGGGCGGAATCTGGGGATCAGGCCCGGGCGTCGCCGTTCTCCTCGCCCTCGTCGGCCGTCGCCTCGCCGGCCTCGGCCTCGTCGGCGGGGCCCGCTTCGGCGTCCCCCTCGGCACCCTCGTCGGCACCCTCGGCCTCGCCCGCCTCGTCCCCGAAGTCACCCTCGGCCTCGGCGGCGGCGGCCGCAGCGGCGGCCTCGGCGGCAGCGGCGGCCTCAGCCTCCGCGCGGGCCTTCTCCTCCTCGCCGAACCAGCCGGCGCGCTGGCGCGCGGCCATGATGATGGCGTTGGCGGTTTCCTCGTCCACGCTGTCCTCGCCGAGGATCTCGACCAGCTCGTCCGAGGCCAGGCCGCCCAGGTCGTCCAGCGTCTTCACGCCCTTCTCGCCCAGGGCCACCATCATGGCGGGGGTGAAGCCGCCGGTCTCGCCGACCGCATCCTCCACGCCCATGGCCCGGCGCTTCTCGTCCAGCTCGCCGTCGCGGCGGTCCAGGCTGGCCTGGGCGCGGCGCTTCAGCTCGGCCGCGACGTTCTCGTCGAAGCCCTCGATGGAGGCGAGTTCCTCGTCATCGACCTCGACGACCTCCTCGAGCGAGGTGAAGCCCTCGGTCACGAGCAGGCCGGCGATCACGTCGTCCACGTCCAGCCCCTCGACGAAGAGCGAGGTGCGCTTGTGGAAGTCGGCCTGGCGGCGCTCGCTTTCCTCGGCCTCGGTCAGGATGTCCACGTCGTAGCGGGTGAGCTGCGAGGCGAGGCGCACGTTCTGGCCACGGCGGCCGATAGCCAGCGAAAGCTGGTCGTCCGGCACCACCACCTCGACCCGGCGGCCTTCGTCGTCCAGCACCACCTTCGTCACCTCGGCCGGGGCCAGGGCGTTCACGATGAAGGTCGGGGGGTCGGAGGACCAGGGAATGATGTCGATCTTCTCGCCCTGCAGCTCGGCCACCACGGCCTGCACGCGGCTGCCGCGCATGCCGACGCAGGCGCCCACGGGGTCGATCGAGCTGTCGCGCGAGATCACCGCCATCTTGGCGCGGCTGCCGGGGTCGCGGGCCACGGCCTTGATCTCGATAATGCCGTCATAGATCTCGGGCACCTCCTGGGCGAAGAGCTTCGCCAGGAACCCCGGATGCGTGCGGGAGAGGAAGATCTGCGGCCCGCGCTGCTCCTCGCGCACGTCGTAGATATAGGCACGCACGCGGTCGCCGTTGCGGAAGGCCTCGCGCGGGATCGTCTCGTCCCGCCGCAGCAGCGCCTCGGCGCGGCCGAGATCGACCATGAGGTTGCCGTACTCGGTGCGCTTGACGACGCCGTTGATGATCTCGCCGACGCGGTCCTTGTACTCGTCGAACTGCTTCTTGCGCTCCACCTCGCGCACGCGCTGCACGATCACCTGCTTGGCGGTCTGCGCGGCGATGCGGCCGAAGTCGATCGGCGGCAGCGGGTCGACGATGAACTCGCCGACGGAAATGCCCGGCTTGATCTTCTGCGCGATGCGGACGGGGATCTGCGTCGCCTCGTTCTCGACGGGCTCAGCCTCGACCACCTCGGTCCAGCGGGAGAGGCGCACCTCGCCGTTGCGGCGGTCGATGGTGGCGCGGATGTCCTTCTCCTGGCCGTACTTCGCGCGGCCGGCCTTGGACATGGCCTGCTCCATGGCCTCGAGCACCTCTTCGCGCTCGATCATCTTCTCGCGGGCCACGGCATCCGCGACCTGGAGAAGCTCGGGGCGGGCGATGGCGACGTCCACGGCCATGGTCTCAGTTCCTCTCAGACGGCGGACGCCAGCGCTTCGGGGCCTTGCGGGGGGCCTCCTCGGCTTCGTCCTCAGGTTCGGGCTGGGCGGTGGCCGCGATCAGCTCGTCGGTCAGCACCAGCTTGGCGCGGCGGATGTTGCCGCGGGAAAGGGTGACGTCGCCGCCCTCGTCCAGCTTCAGGCGGACCTCGTTCTCGTCGGCCGCCAGGATGCGGCCGCGGAAGCGGCGGCGTCCCTCCTGCGGGACGATCATCTCCACCGTCGCCACCTGGCCGGCGAAGCGGACCCAGTCCTTGGTGCGGGTGAGCGGGCGGTCGATGCCGGCGGAGGAGACCTCGAGGTTCCAGACGCCGGGGAAGGGATCGTCCACGTCCAGCACGGCGCCGACCGCGTGGCTGATCCTCTCGCAATCCTTGACGCCGATGAGGCTGCCATCGGCGCGGTCCGCCATGACCTGGACGGTCGGGCGTTCCTTGCCCTGGATCTGTACGCGCACGAGCTCATAGCCCATCGCGGCGAGCGCGGGGGTGATGGCAGTGGCGATGCGGGCCTCGAGGCCTTCGTGCTGTGGTGCTTCGTCGCTCAAAAAACAAAAAAGGCGGCCCGTTAAGGCCACCCCCCAAAAAGGCGGATTGTCTTGAGGGCGAGATATAGGCTCTCGGCCCGGCCGGGGCAAGGTTCTTCGGCGGGCGCCTCAGCGCCGCCGCCAGATCCAGTAGCGCGGGTGCCGGCCCTCGCGCAGGGCCTTGGCCTCGTAGCGGGTGCGGGGCCAGTCCGGGGGCGGGGCATCGTGGTGGGCGGCGGGGGTGAAGAGGTCCTGGGCGGCCATCACCTCGTCCACCCAGGCCTGGTAGGTCGGGTCGTCGCTGGCGATGCGCCACTCGGCGCCGGGCTTCAGCTTGGCGGCCAGGAGGGGCAGGAGGGCCGGGTGCACGAAGCGGCGCTTGGCGTGGCGGGCCTTGGGCCAGGGGTCGGGGAACATCAGGAACAGGCGGTCGAGGGCTGCATCCGGCAGGGCCTGCAGGAGGTGGCGCGCGTCCTTCGGCCAGAGGCGGAGGTTGGCGGGCAGGGGGGCGGTGGCTTCCTCTCCCTCGGGGACGAGGTGGGTGAGGAGGGAGCAGAGGCCGTTCTCGAAGACCTCGGAGGCGATGAGGGCGGTGGCGGGGTTGCGGCGGGCGAGTTCGAGGGCGTGCTCGCCGCCGCCGAAGCCGACCTCAAGCCAGAGGGCCTCCGCTTCCAGGGGGAAGGAGGCGCGGGGGGCTTCGGGGGTGGCGAGGGTGATGCGGGGGAGGGTGAGGTCGAGGAGGCGCTGCTGGCGGGGGCGGAGGGGGTGGCCGCGACGGCGGCCGTAGAGGCGGTCCGGGATGCCTTCGGCGGGGGGCGAGGGGCGGGTGGTGTCGTAGGCCATGAGCGTGGTGCCTGATGGGGGAAGGGCCGCCACGCAGGGGGTGCGGGGCGGCCCTTTCGGTCGTTTTAGGAGATCACGCTCTTCACGGCCCTGGGGGAGGCCGGCCAGGCGTGGGGGCGCCTGACGAGGTGAACACTAGGTAAATGAGAACAAAACGTCAACGCGATTCGGGGCTTCAGCGGCCAAAGGCGCGCTTCAGCTCGGCCGCGAGGTCGGTGCGTTCCCAGGTGAAGGTGCCCTTTTCCGCGTCCGGCGTGCGGCCGAAATGGCCGTAGCTGGAGGTGGGGACGTAGATGGGGCGGTTGAGGTGCAGGTGCTCGCGGATGCCGCGGGGGGAGAGGTTCACCAGGTCGCTGATGACCTTCACCAGCTTCGTCTCGTCCACGTCGTGGCCGGTGCCGTGGAGGTCGAAGTAGATGGAGAGGGGCTTGGCGACGCCGATGGCGTAGGAGACCTGCATGGTGCAGCGGTCGGCCAGGCCGGCGGCGACGACGTTCTTGGCGACGTAGCGGGCGGCGTAGGCGGCGGAGCGGTCGACCTTCGTGGGGTCCTTGCCGGAGAAGGCGCCGCCGCCGTGGGGGGCGGCACCGCCGTAGGTGTCCACGATGATCTTGCGGCCGGTGAGGCCGCAGTCACCGTCCGGGCCGCCGATGACGAAGGTGCCGGTGGGGTTGACGTAGATTTCGTCGGCGGAGGGCATCCAGCCGGGGGGGAGGGAGGTTTCGATGAAGGGGAGGACGAGGGCCTTCACGTCCTCCTGGGTCATGCCTTCCTCATGCTGGGTGGAGACGACGACGCTGGTGGCGCCGACGGGCTTGCCGTCCACATAGCGGAGGGTGACCTGGGACTTGGCGTCGGGGAGGAGGCCCTTGGCGGAGATGTCCTGGTTGCGGCGGGCCTCGCTGATCCGGCGGAGGATCAGGTGGGAGTAGTAGAGGGGGGCCGGCATGAGGTCCGGCGTTTCGCGGCAGGCGTAGCCGAACATGATGCCCTGGTCGCCGGCGCCTTCGTCCTTGTTGCCGGCGGCGTCGACGCCCTGGGCGATGTGGGCGGACTGGGCGTGGAGGTGGCATTCCACATGGGCGTTGCGCCAGGAGAAGCCTTCCTGGTCGTAGCCGATGTCGCGCACGGCCATGCGGGCGGCGTGCATCAGGAGGTCGGCCGTGATGTCACCGGGGCCGCGGGTTTCGCCGGCGATGACGATGCGGTTGGTGGTGACCAGGGTTTCGCACGCGACGCGCGCGTAGGGATCTGCTTCCAGGAAGGTGTCGAGCACCGTATCGGAAATGCGGTCCGCCACCTTGTCGGGGTGGCCCTCGGAGACGGATTCCGAGGTGAACAGGTACTCGCCCTTGTCGCGCATGGCGTGATTCGGCCTCTTGTCGCGTGGATGGAAGCCGAACTCCGGGGTTCCGGGCGGCGCGGTGGTTTCGCAGGGGCGAGATGGGGGGTCAAGAAGGCGGTTCATTGCGGGACCAGGCAGGCTGGTATGCGGCGGCGGCCGCCGGCGGTGCGGAGAAGGGCGCGGCAGGTGCGGAGGAAGGGGATTTGCCGCCGGGTGAGCGGGCCGCGCAGCAGGGTGTGGATGGCGCGGAGGACGAGTTCGGACAAATCGGGGTTGGGGAGCATCCAGGAGGGGCCTGGCAGGGCGTTCCGCATGCCGAGGCGGCGGGCGAGGGTGAGGACGGGGATGCCGAGGAGGCGGTAGCTGCGGCGGTGGGCGGCGGCCACCCAATCGGCCACCGCTTTCAGCGCGCGGGGGGCGCGGCGCCGGGCGACGAGGCGGAGGAGGCGGGACCAGACGCCCGCATGGGCCCAGCGGCGGTACTGGCGGTGCAGGGTATCGGTGCGGGCCGCGGCGCTGCGGAAGTGGCGCCAGGGGAGGGTTGTGGTGACGGCCTGGAAGATGGCGTCCAGCCGGGCGCGGGGGTTTTCGAGCGGGCGACCGGCGCCGGTGAGGGGGAGGTGGGGGGCGAGGGCTTCCCATTCGGCGTCGGAGAGGGGGGACCAGGGGCGGGAGTGGGGCATGGGGGGCAGCTCCCTACAAGTCACCTCCCGACGTTATAGGACTGAAGTCGTACTGTCAAGGAAAAATCCCGCATACTGTCCTAACTACCTGCCATGTGCGAACTCTTGCCCCGAATCGCCGTCCGGAACGAACATGTAGATTAATTTGCGCTGGTGGGTTCAGAGGCGAGCGCTGCTGTTCAGCATGAACTCGGGAGGGAAGATTTGTCTTACTTCGCTCGAAATTACTCAGCACTTACCTTTCCTCTCGAGGTCGAGGGTCGCCCAGGATTTCGAGATGCGCAGCGCGGAGCATTATTCGCGATAGGCTCTCACTTCACCAGAAGATCGGACCCTGCGATTATAACCATGCCCACGGGATCGGGGAAAACTGCTGTTCTCCAAGGGTCTGGGTTTTTGCTCCGAGCCTCCAGAGTGCTCGTCATCACTCCGAGCCGGTTAGTGCGCGAGCAGATCGCCGACGACTTCAAGAACGTTGGAGTTTTGAAGAGACTACGCGCACTGCCCTTTGACATCGGAAATCCTGCGGTCATGGCCACCTCCGGCAAGGTTAGAGATGCCAAGGACTGGGACCAGATGCGAAAGTTCGACGTTGTTGTCGCGACCGTTCAAAGCGTGAGTCCTCATCTTAAGGACGTTCCAGCTCCTCCTCCAGACCTGTTCGACTTGGTCCTTGTGGATGAGGCGCATCATAGCCCAGCGGCAACCTGGTCCATGCTGCTAGACGTCTTCCCCGCGGCGAAGAAAGTCCTATTTACAGCGACACCGTTCAGGCGAGACGATAAAGAAATAAAGGGGAAGTTTATCTACACTTATGATTTGCGAACAGCCTATGAGGACGGCGTATTTGGGCACATTGACTATGTTCCGGTTGAAGTTGCCGACGAGAATGATGTCACCGCAGCTGATGTGGCTGTCGCAAAAGCCGCCGAAGCAAAGTTAAACTTAGATAGAGAGGGCGGTCAATCACATCTTCTTATGGTGCGGACTGACAGCAAAGCCAGAGCCTCGGAGTTAGAAAAAATCTATAGTGAAAATACGCAACTTAAGTTGCGTGTTGTGCACGGCAGTCATTCGCTGAGGTACTCAAGGCAAGCTATATCAGACTTGGAGAATGATCAGCTCGATGGCATCATTTGCGTTAACATGCTCGGCGAAGGATTTGATATGCCTCGCCTGAAGGTAGCAGCCGTTCATGCACCTCATCGTTCACTTGCGGTTACATTACAGTTCATTGGAAGATTTGCCAGAACAAGCGGAAAGAATTTAGGGGCGGCAACATTTCTTGCCACTCGTAAAGATATAAAGCTCGAAGCCGAAAAATTATATAGCGCAGGGGCAGTATGGTCTGAAATAGTCCCAAATCTTAGTCAAACTCGGCTGGAACGAGAGGTCCACACGCGAGAAACACTGGATTCGTTCGCTCTCCAAGATCTAACAGTTCCGGCCCTCTCCGACTTGTCTCTATACACGCTCTTTCCCTACGCTCACGTAAAAGTATTTCGCCTCAGAGAGCCATTCGACATCCGGACTACGCCTGTTTTCGGATCGGATCGCGATCAAGTATATGGCTCGGTTAGCGAAGCCACAAACTCGGCTATCTACATCACACGAAAGGCTGGTACTGTTGCTTGGTCCTTAGATGACAGGCTGATGGACATCAGGTTTGATATCTTTATTTTCTACTACAATCCAGAAACGAATCTTTTATTCGTCTGCGCATCGAAAAGGGTAGACGGTCTGTACCAGAGAAAAGTGCGAGACATGGTAGGGTATGACGCGCGGCTTCTAGGATTGTCCGCCCTCAACAAAGCCCTGAACGAACTTGAGGGTGCCAAGTTTTACAACGTGGGAATGAGAAATCGACATCATTCTAGTTTGACAGAGTCCTATCGCATGATAACGGGCTCACGCGCAGACGAAGCGATTAGACCAGAAGATGCGCGACTCTTCCATCGGGGGCACTGCTTTGGAAGCGCGAAAGACAAAGGCGTCGATATCACAATCGGCCTTAGCAGGTTGCTGAAGAAGTCGGCCCTCGACGCGATTTGAGGAACATGATTCACCTCCGCAGGGCAACCGCGGGGTTGATGATGCGGGGGACGGACGAGACGAGCGGGTCGCTGTTCAGCTACGTCGATCTTGAGGCGCGCATCCCGGCGCGGCATCCCCTGCGCAAGATCCGGCAGGTGGTGAACGAGGCGCTGGCCAGCCTGGATGCCGATTTCGAGGTGCTTTACACCGACTTCGGCCGCCCCTCGATTGCGCCCGAGCGGCTGATCCGAGCGAGCCTGATCCAGATCCTGTTCTCGGTCCGCTCCGAGCGGCAGCTGATGGAGCAGATGCA
>NZ_FQZF01000022.1 GCF_900141905.1 Muricoccus roseus
CGCTCGGAGCGGACCGAGAACAGGATCTGGATCAGGCTCGCTCGGATCAGCCGCTCGGGCGCAATCGAGGGGCGGCCGAAGTCGGTGTAAAGCACCTCGAAATCGGCATCCAGGCTGGCCAGCGCCTCGTTCACCACCTGCCGGATCTTGCGCAGGGGATGCCGCGCCGGGATGCGCGCCTCAAGATCGACGTAGCTGAACAGCGACCCGCTCGTCTCGTCCGTCCCCCGCATCATCAACCCCGCGGTTGCCCTGCGGAGGTGAATCATGTTCCTCAAATCGCGTCGAGGGCCGACTTCTTCAGCAACCTGCTAGATCTCCACCCAGCGCCGGAGAAGGTTGTGGTAGGCGGCCGTCATGGCCAGGACGCCGGGGTGGTCGTCCGGCAGGTCCCGCCGGAGCTCGATGATCCCCATGTCCATGTCGTAGAGGAAGGCGCGCTGGCCGTCGTCCTTCACCATGGACTGGGTCCAGAAGAAGGAGCCCCAGCGGCTGCCCCGCGTGACGGGCTTCACGTGGTGCAGGCTGGTCGAGGGGTAGACCACCATGTCCCCGGCCTCGAGCTTCACCTCATGGGTGCCGTAGGTGTCCTGCACCACCAGCTCGCCGCCCTCGTAATCCTCGGGCGGGGTCAGGAAGAGGGTGGAGGAGACATCCGCCCGGATGCGCTGGCCCGTGCCGGGGATGGCGCGGATGGCGTTGTCCACATGCGCCTGGAAGGTCATGCCGACATCGTAGCGGTTGAACATGGGCGGCAGCACGCGCAGGGGCAGCGCCGCCGTGGCGAAGAGGGCGTTGCGGCCGAGCGCGCGCAGGACCAGGTCGCCCAGCTCCTTCGCCTCAGGTGAATCGACGGGGATCTGGAGGTTGTGCTTCACCTTGGCGGATTGCTCCCCCGCCGTCGCGCGGCCGTCCTGCCAGGCGGCGGCCTCCAGCCTTTCGCGGCAATAGGCCACCTCGGTAGGGGTCAGGACCTGGGGGATGCGGACGAGCATGGTGTGCTCCGGGAGGCTGGAAACAGGAAGCGGGCGGCGGGGCCGGCATCATGCCACCCCCGCCGCCCGCGGTCAGTCCGGCGCGCCCGCGCCCCGGGCGGTATTGGCCGTCAGAACTCGGCGGCGACGGAGAAGAGCACCGTGCGGCCGGCCGCGACGACGGCGCGGTTGCCGAACAGGCCTTCGTAATTGGTGCGGTCCGTCAGGTTGTAGCCGTTCACCCGCAGCGTGACGTTCTGGTTCAGCTTGTGCTGGAGCATGGCGTCGAGGCTGAAGTTATCCGGCACCTCGGCGGAGTTGGCGGCATCGAGGAAGACCTGGCTGCGCCAGATGATGCCCGCGCCGACCGTGACGTTCCAGGGCGTGTCCCGGGCGATGTCATAGGTGGTCCAGAGGGATGCCGCGTGCTCCGGCACGTACTGGACGCGCTTGCCGACATTCGCGGCCGTCTGGGAGCGCGTCGTCTCGCTGTCCAGATAGGTATAGGCGGCGTTGATGTTCCATTCCGGCGTCACGCGCCCGGTGATGCCCAGCTCCAGGCCCCGGATGCGCTGGACGTCGCCGGTGGCGGACACCTCGTTGGTGTCGGCGTCCAGATAGGTCGCGTTGCCCTTTTCGGCGTGGAACAGTGCGGCGGTGAGGCCGAGGCGGTTGTCGAGAAGGCTGATCTTCGCGCCGATCTCGTGGTTGGTGTTCCGCTCGGGCCGGATGTTGTTGTCGAAGTTGGTGGCCGCCGCAGGGAAGGTGGTGAAGAAGGTGCCGGGCGGCGTCGTCGAGGTGGAGTAGGAGTAGTAGTAGGTCTGGCTCGGTGTTGGTTCCCAGATGATGCCGGCGCGCGGGTCCCAGAAGCTGTCGCGGATGGCGAAGTTCTGGCTCGGCGCGGCCCCGGGGGTGCCGGCCTTGTAGTCCAGGTCGAAATTCGTCCAGCGGAAGCCGCCATAGACGGACAGGGTGGGCAGGACCCAGAGGCGCTCGTTCAGGAAGAGGCCGAGATTGGTCGATTCCGTCTCGCGCCGGTTGTTGGCCGCGCCCGTGCCGAGGACGAGGTCGTTGTTCGTCCAGGAGTTGAGCAAGGTGACGCCGGGGCGCGCGGGGACGTAGGGATAGGCAACGCGGTCGACCGTCTCCCGCACGATGTCGACGCCGCCGGTCAGCTCGTGCCGGATGGGCCCGGTGGTGAAGCGGGCAACGCCGGCGGTGATGTTCTGGGTCGCCTCGTTCACCTGATTGTAGGGCGCGTTGCTGCCGCCGCCATAGGAGAGGGTCGGGTTCAGCCCGCGGAAGAACTGGCCGGAGCAGCTGGTGCGGTAGGCGGCCGCCGTCGTCCCGGTGCCGCAGCTCGCCGCCGTCAGCGCCGTGTCCCGGTCCACGCGCATCAGGCGCGTGTCATTGGTGACGGTCAGCCAGTTGCCGAAGCGGTGGGAGAAGCGGGCCGTCAGCCGGTCCACCACCGTCTCGTCGCGGTCGTTCTGGATGCCGTACCAGTTGGAGCGGTTGACCCCGTATTCCGATGCCGGGCGGCCGATGGCGCCGAGGCCGGAGTAGATGATGGGCATGCCGCCATCGATCGTGCGGCGGTCCTCGAAATGCAGGTATTCCACCGAGAAGGTGGTGGGGGTGCCGAGGCCGAAGGCGATGGAGGGGGCGACACCCCAGCGGCGCGTGTCCTGGTCGTCGCGGTCCACGAGGCTGCTGCTCTGGCCCATGACGTTCAGGCGCATGGCGATGGTCTCGCTGATGCGCTGGTTGATGTCGGCGGTGAAGCGGGCGAAGGGGCCCATGCCGCCGGTGGCGGTGGCGGCGTAGCGGT
This sequence comes from Muricoccus roseus, assembly GCF_900141905.1. Classification (GTDB taxonomy): domain Bacteria; phylum Pseudomonadota; class Alphaproteobacteria; order Acetobacterales; family Acetobacteraceae; genus Roseomonas; species Roseomonas rosea. The sequence goes on from NZ_FQZF01000022.1 coordinate 2,806, forward strand.
TCTCAAGCATGGGCAGGCGCGAGTTGACGTTGATGCCGCCGCCGATGGCGCTGGTGCCGATCGCGAAGCCGGAGGCGCCCTTCAGCACCTGCACGTCCTCATAGGTGAAGGCGTCGCGCTGGTAGGAGCCGAAGTCCCGCAGGCCGTCGACCAGCACGTCGTTCTGGGCGGAGAAGCCGCGGATCCGGAACTGGTCGCCGGTGACGCCGCCATTGCCCTCGCCGATGGTCGAGGTGATGCCGGGCACGTTGCGCAGCGCCTGCTCCAGCGTGGTCACGTTCTGCTCGCGCAGGACCTCCTGCGGAACCACGTTGATGGTCTGCGGGGTGTCCTGGATGGTGCTCGGCAGGCGGGGATTGCCCGTGGGCACCTGAAGCTGGTTGGCCGGGCGGGTGCCGGTCACGGAGACCTCGGGCACGGCCACCGGGGCGGGGTCGGCGGCGAGCTGGGCGAAGGCCGGCCCCCCGGCCATGGCGGCGCCGAGGCTGAGGCTGGCCACCAGGGCGGTATTGGGAGCCGAGGGGCCCCTCCTGCTTGAGCGACTCATCCGTACGGCACCCCCGAACACGTTGATATTGCGAAGCGCTCTTAACTTCGCGTGTTACGAAAGGTCAAGGTTGCGTGTGACTCTCAGTTGCGAAGAGGGGGAGGCGTTGCAAACGGGCAACTTATTGCCACCGCATGCCTTTTTCCTGCCGTCTCGCCGCCTTTCCGGGCGGCAGAATGAGGTTGGCCCGGCTTCACGGGTCCAAGGAGGTTTGCTGATGTCTTGGCTCTCGCGCTTTGCTCTGGTTGCTGGCCTTGCGGCAGGGATCGGTGGAGTTTCCACGGCGGCGCAGGCCGCGCCAGCCTCGGCGGCTCCGATGCTGGGCGCCGCGATGGTCGCCCCGCAGGAGGGACTGCTGCAGGACGTGCGCTGGGTGAACCGGTGCCGCCCGGTGGTGGTGTATCGCCGTGACCGCTATGGCCGCCCTGTCCGTGTCCAGCGCGAGCAGTGCCGCCGCATCTGGGTGGGCCCGCCGCGTGGCCCCCGTGGTCCTTACTGAGCCCGTTACGGTTGACAGTCCGGTGACGCCGCCGCTACCCCGCCGCGCCACGGCGGGGTAGCGGTGCCCTGCTTTGCTCAACAGGCAGGAAACGCGTCACCATGGCCCTTGCGCTCGTCTTCCCCGGCCAGGGCAGCCAGGTCGTCGGCATGGGCCGTGACCTCGCCGCCGCCTTCACCCCCGCGCGGGAGGTGTTCGAGGCGGTGGATGAGACGCTGAAGCAGAATCTCTCCCGCCTGATGTTCGAGGGGCCGGCCGAGGAGCTGACCCTCACCGCCAATGCCCAGCCGGCGCTGATGGCCGTCTCCCTCGCCGTGCTGCGGGTGCTGGAGGCCGAGGGCGGGCTCGACATCAAGAACCGCGTCGCGCTGGTGGCCGGACATTCCCTGGGCGAATACAGCGCGCTGGCCGCGGTGCGGGCCTTCGACGTGCCCCAGGCGGCGCGGCTGCTGCGGCTGCGCGGCGATGCGATGCAGAAGGCGGTGCCGGCCGGCACGGGGGCCATGGCCGCCCTGCTGGGGGCCGAGATGGAGCAGGCCCGCGCCATCTGCGAGCGCGCCGCCGAGAACCCGGAGACCGGGCGGCGCGAGGTCGTCGAGGCGGCCAATGACAATGGCGGCGGCCAGGTCGTGATCTCCGGCCACAAGGCCGCGGTGGAGCGGGCGGTGGAGATCGCCAAGGCGGAGGGCATCCGCCGGGCCATGCTGCTGCCGGTTTCCGCCCCCTTCCACTCCTCCCTCATGGCTCCGGCCGCCGATGCGATGGGCGAGGCGCTGGAGCGCGACCCGCCCAGGGCCCCGCTGGTGCCGGTGGTGGCCAATGTCACGGCCGCCAAGGCCACCGATCCGGACGTGATCCGCGACCTGCTGGTCCGCCAGGTGACGGGCACGGTGCGCTGGCGCGAATGCGTGGCCGCCATGGCCGCCATGGGCTGCGACACCTTCGTGGAGGTGGGCTCGGGCAAGGTCCTGACCGGGCTGATGAAGCGCAACGCCCCGGAGGCGACGGCCATGGCCTGCGGCACGCCGGCCGAGATCGAATCGGTGCTCAAGGCCCTCTGAGGCGGCCATGACCCGTGTCGCTCTGGAAGATCAGGCCGTTCCCGCCACGCGGGATGCCGTGTGGGAGGGGCTGCGGGCCTTCAACGAGGCGCAGTCCGGTCCCGGCTCCTTCGCCTCCACCCCGCTGAACGTCGTGCTGCGGGACGAATCCGGCGCGCCGGTCGGGGGGCTGATCGGGCGCAGCTACTCCGGCTGGCTCTATGTGGAGCTGTTCCACCTGCCGGAGGCGCAGCGGCGCGCCGGGCTGGGGCGGGAGATGCTCTCCATGGCGGAGCGCGAGGCGGCCGCCCGCGGCTGCATCGGCGTGCGGCTGGAGACCTATTCCTTCCAGGCGCCCGGCTTCTACGCCCGGATGGGCTACACGGTGGTGGGCCGCCTGGATGACTGCCCGCCCGGCCATACCCGCTTCTCCCTTGCCAAGCGCCTCGACGGCGCACCCCTGGAGGCCCCCTGATGTTCGACCTGACCGGCAAATCCGCCCTCGTCACCGGCGCCACGGGGGGGATCGGCGCCGCCATCGCCCGGGCACTGCATGCCCAGGGGGCGAAGGTGGCCATCACCGGCCGGCGCGAGGCCGAGCTGGCCTCCCTGGCCCAGGAGCTGAGGGAGCGGGTGCTGGTGGCCCCGGCCGACCTGTCCGACCCGGAGGCCCCCGCCGCCCTGGTGGAAAAGGTGGAAGGCGAGTTCGGCGGGCTGGACATCCTGGTGAACAATGCCGGGCTGACGCGGGACGGGCTGGCGCTCCGCATGGGCGACAAGGACTGGTCGGACGTGATCGAGGTGGACCTGACCGCCCCGTTCCGCCTGGCGCGTGCCTCCCTCCGCGGGATGATGAAGCGCCGGTCCGGCCGGATCATCTCCATCGCCTCCATCGTGGGCGTGACCGGCAATCCGGGCCAGGCGAACTACGCGGCCGCGAAGGCCGGGCTGATCGGGATGAGCAAGGCCCTGGCCCAGGAGGTGGCGCCCCGCGGCGTGACCGTGAACGTGGTGGCCCCCGGCTTCATCAAGACCGCGATGACCGATGCCCTGAACGATGCCCAGAAAGCGGCCCTGATGGGACGCATCCCCATGGGCAAGATGGGGGCCTCTGAGGACATCGCCGCGGCCGTGACCTATCTGGCCTCCAACGAGGCGGCCTGGGTGACGGGCGTGACCCTGCATGTGAATGGCGGGATGGCCATGATCTGAGGCCTCGGTTGAGGCTCGGGAACAACGGTCCTTGATCTGGGCTTCGCACGGCCCATCCTTCGGTCTAGGCCCTGGGAAATAGCCGTGCTAAGGCCCGCGCCCTGCGCCCGGGCATTCGCGTTAACGAATGCCCGGCAGCAAACACGGGTTTTCGGCGGTCAACCGCCATCTGGAGAGAGCAAGCGCGATGAGCGAAACCGCCGAGAAGGTGAAGAAGATCGTGGTCGAGCACCTCGGCGTCGAGGAGGCCAAGGTGACCCCGGAGGCGTCCTTCATCGACGACCTGGGCGCCGACAGCCTGGACACGGTCGAACTGGTCATGGCCTTCGAGGAGGCCTTCGGCGTGGAGATCCCCGACGACGCCGCCGAGAAGATCACGACGGTGGGCGACGCCATCACCTATATCGACGCGCACAAGACGGCCTGATCAGGCCGCTGGGCCGGACCCTTGGGGTGACCCTTGGGCCGGTCCGCCGTCCGCCAATGACGCGCGGGGCGGGGCCGGGTTCCGGCCGCTGCCCGGCCCCTGAACGCCAGCGGGGCAGGCGCGGGAGGGAGTAGCGAGAGTGTTCGGTCAGCTCACGGCCCCGCGCCGCGTCGTCGTCACCGGCATGGGCATCGCCAGCCCGCTGGGGCTCGGCGTGGAGAATGTCTGGAAGCGGATGCTGGCCGGGGAATCCGGCATCAGCGCCATCCAGGGCTTCGACGTGTCCAATATCCCCGCCAAGATCGCGGGCGTCGTGCCGAATGGCACGAAGGCCGATGGCGGGCTGGACCTGGCCGAGTGGATCCCGGTCAAGGACCAGAAGAAGATGGACCGCTTCATCCAGCTCGCGCTGGTGGCGGCCACCGAGGCGGTCGAGGATTCCGGCTGGGTGCCGGAGACGGAGGAGGACCGTTACGCCACGGGCGTGATGATCGGCTCTGGAATCGGCGGGCTCCAGACGATCTATGAGGCGTCCCAGCTGATCGCGGGCGGCAAGCACCGCCGGCTCTCGCCCTTCTTCATCCCCTCCGCGCTGATCAACCTGGCCTCGGGCCATGTCTCGATCAAATACGGCTTCAAGGGGCCGAACCACTCGGTGGTCACGGCCTGCGCCACGGGCGTGCATGCGCTCGGCGATGCCGCGCGGCTGATCGCGCTGGGCGATGCCGATGTGATGGTGGCCGGCGGCGCCGAGGCGGCGGTCTCCGAAATCGGCATGGCGGGCTTCGCGGCCTCCCGCGCCCTCTCCACCGCCTTCAACGACACGCCCGCCAAGGCGTCCCGCCCCTGGGACAAGGACCGGGACGGCTTCGTCATGGGCGAGGGCGCGGGGGTGGTGGTGCTCGAGGAATACGAGCACGCCAAGGCGCGCGGCGCGAAGATCTATGGCGAGGTGATCGGCTACGGCATGTCCGGCGACGCCTATCACATCACCGCCCCGGCCGAGGGGCATGAGGGTGCCTATCGCGCCATGAAGGCCTGCCTGCGCTCGGCGGGCATCGGCACGGAAGCCATCCAGTACATCAACGCCCATGGCACCAGCACCCCGCTGGGCGACGACCTGGAGCTGCAGGCGGTGGAGCGGCTGTTCGGGGATGACGCCAAGGGCGTCGCCATGTCCTCGACCAAGTCGGCGATCGGACATCTGCTCGGCGCGGCGGGAGCGGTGGAGGCGATCTTCTGCCTGCTCGCCATCCGCGACGACGTGGCGCCGCCGACGCTGAACCTGGACGAGCCCTCCCACCCCTCCGCCATCGACCGGGTCGCCAATGAGGCCCAGCCGCGGAAGATCGAGGTGGCGCTTTCCAACTCCTTCGGCTTCGGCGGGACCAACGCCTCCATCCTGTTCAAGGCGGCGGCCTGAAAAAGGCCCCGCTGGTCGCCCGGCACGCTGCTGCCGGGCTGGCCTGACCCTTTCGGATAGCCAGGGACCGCGCGCCGATGAGACGAGCGATCCGATTCCTGCTCATCCTGGTGCTCTTGCTCGGCCTGGCCGGCGGTGGCGCCTTCCTCTACGCCCGCCATGTCTACGAGCGCCCCGGCCCTCTGGCGGAGCCGGCTCAGGTCGTCGTTCCGCGCGGCGGGACGGAGACGATCGGCGCCGCGCTGGCGCAGCGAGGGATCGTGGCCGATGGCCGCGAGTTCCTCGTCGCGGCCTGGGCGACGCGGACGCAGGGCGCCATCCGGGCCGGCGAATTCGCCTTCCCCGCCCGGGCTTCGCTGCGGGACGTGCTGGAGGTGCTGCGCACGGCGCGGCCGGTGCAGCGGCGGCTCACCATCCCCGAGGGGCTGATGGCCCGGCAGATCACCGGCGTGCTCGACCGCGCCGAAGGGCTGGTGGGCGACACGCCGCCCATCGACGAGGGCGACCTCCTGCCCGAGACCTACACCTACCAATGGGGCGACACCCGCGCCGCCATCGTGCGGCGCGCCACCGCCGCCATGGAGGAGGCGCTGCGCGAGGCCTGGGCGAACCGGGCGCCGGACCTGCCCATCTCCTCCCCCCGGGAGGCGCTTGTGCTGGCCAGCATCGTGGAGCGCGAGACGGCGGTGGCGGCGGAACGGCCGCGTGTGGCTTCCGTGTTCATCAACCGCCTGCGGCGTGGCATGCCGCTGCAGTCGGACCCGACCGTGGCCTATGCCGCAGCCGATGGCGCGCCGCTGGAGCGGGCGCTGACCCGGGCCGATCTCGACCGGGAGCATCCCTTCAACACCTATCGCAACCGGGGGCTCACCCCGGGCCCGATCGCCTCGCCGGGTAAGGAATCCCTGCGGGCCGTGACCCGGCCCGAGGCGACCGACCTGCTCTATTTCGTGGCGGATGGCAGCGGCGGCCATGCCTTCGCCCGCACGCTGGAGGAGCACAACCGGAACGTGGCGCGCTGGCGCGAGATCGAGCGGGGCCGCGCGGCACCGGCTTCTGCTCCGGCGGCCAACCCCGCGCCCCCGCGGTGAGGCCCGGCGCGGGGCAGGCGTGAGCCCCGGCGCCCCGCTGCGGGGATGGCGGCTCTGGTGGCGGCTGCTGCTGATCTCGGCCCTCTGGGCCACCGCCTTTCCCGTGGTGCGGTTGGCCGGGCGTTCCATGCCGCCCTTCGCGCTTTCGGCCGGGCGTGCGGCGGTGGCGGTGACCCTGCTGCTCCTCTTTGCCCTGGCCACCGGCGCCTTCCGACGGCGGGAGGGGTGGAGCTGGCGGGCCGCCCTCGTGCTCGGCACGGCGAATGGCTGGCTGCCGAACTGCCTCACCGCCTTTGCGCTGCTCACCCTCACGGCCGCCTCCGTGGCGCTGATCCAGTCGGCCTCGCCGCTTTTTGTGGCGTTGTTGGCCGCGCTCTTCCTGCCGGGCGAGCGTCCGGGGCCGAGGACGCTGGCGGGGCTTGGCCTCGGTTTCGTGGGAATCGCCGTGATCCTCGGGCCCGCCGCGCTGGCGGGCGGGGCTGCGGGGCTGCTGGCGGGGATGGTGATGCTGGTGGTGGCGCTCTCCTACGCGACCGGCGTGGTCTTCGTGCGGCGGACCCGGCCGGGCGGGGCGCTGCAGCTGGCGGCGGGGCAGCAGGGGGTGAGCGCGCTGGGGGCGCTGGCGGTGAGCCTTTCCCTGGAACCGCTCTCGGCCTTCGAACAGCCCTGGGAGGTCTGGGCGGTGGTGGCCTGTGCCGGCGTGTTCGGCTCGGCCTTGCCGGTGACGCTGTTCCTCTTCCTCGCGCAGCGGGCGCGGGCGACGGACGCTGCCATGACAGGTTATCTGCAGCCGGGCTTCGCCGCCGTTTTCGCGGCGCTGCTGCTGGGGGAGTGGCCGGAGCCGCGCGTGCTGCTGGGTGGGGCGGTGGTGCTGGCCGGGGTCTGGCTGGCGACCGGCGGGAAGCGCCGGTCGCCCTAGGGGCGGTTCAGGCCGGGGCCATGGCCCGGATGTGCTGCCGGCTGCGCATCAGCGGCTGGATGTGCTGGCCGAAGGCCTCGATGCCCTCGAGGAAGTCGTCGAAGGTCAGCAGGACGCCGGCGAGGCCAGGCACCTCCGACATCTCGTCCATCATGCGCGCGACCGAGGCATAGGAGCCGATCAGCGTGCCCATGTTCAGGTTGATGGCGCCTTCGGGCAGGGCGTATTGCCGCACGTTGGTATCTCCGCCGGAGCGCGTGTCGGCGGCGGCTTGGCCGGCCATCCAGGCGATGGCCTCACGGTCGGCGCCGGCCTGGTAGTGCTGCCACTTCGCCATGGCCGCCTCATCGGTCTCGTCGGCGATGATCATGATGAGGGCCAGCGACCCGACCTTGCGCCCGGTTTGAGCGGCGGCTGCCTGGACGCGGGCGGTGACGGGGGCGAGGGCCTGGGGGGTGTTGATGCCCTGGCCGAGGCAGAAGTTGTAGTCGGCGTGCCGGGCCATGAAGTCGAGGCCGGCTTGGCTCTGGCCGGCGCAGACGATCTCGATGCCCTGTCCCGGCATGGGCAGGAGACGGCAATCCTCCATCTGGAAGTATTCGCCCCTGAAGTCCGACCGGCCGGTGGACCAGAGCTCGCGCAGGATGGTGGCATATTCCGAGAGGTGGTCGTAGCGGCGGGCGAAGTGCTCGTCGCCGGGCCAGAGGCCCATCTGCGAGTATTCCGGGCGCTGCCAGCCGGTGATGAGGTTCACGCCGAAGCGCCCCGGGGCGATGGAATCGATGGTCACGGCCATGCGGGCCATGATCGCCGGGGGGAGGGTGAGGGAGGCGGCGGTGGCGAAGAGCTTGATGCGGTTCGTCACCGCCGCCAGCCCGGCCATGAGGGTGAAGGATTCCAGGTTGTAGTCCCAGAACTCCGTCGCGCCGCCGAAGCCGCGCAGCTTGATCATGGAGAGGAGGAAGTCGAGGCCGTAATGCTCGGCCCGCTGCGAGATCTGCTTGTTGAGCGCGAAGCTGGGCTTGTACTGAGGCGCGTTGGTGGAGATGAGCCACCCGTTGTTGCCGATCGGGATGAAGACGCCGACATCCATGTCCTGGTGGCCCCCTGGAGGAGAAAAGGAACCGGGACGGCTCAGCAATTCCCGTTCCAGCGCCATTGGGCGGGGAATGCCCTCGATGTGATGACGCGCCAGGGGGTGGCTGACCTTTCGGAGTTCCTGCCGCCGCCCCATAGATGCGGGCTACATTACAGGAAGGACACCTGACCGCCGTGGAAGCCGAGGTTCTCATTGCGCTTGCCGCGCTGATCGGCATGGAGGTGGTCCTCGGGATCGACAACCTCGTCTTCATCGCGATCCTGACCAACCGCCTTCCGGTGGAGCGGCGGCGTTCGGCGCGGCTGATCGGGCTGGGGCTCGCGGTCCTGCTGCGCCTGGTAATGCTGGCCGGGGTGGGCTGGCTGATCTCGCTGACCCAGCCCCTTTTCGGCTTCTGGGGCATGGACTTCTCCGGCAAGGACCTGATCCTGATCGCCGGCGGCCTGTTCCTGATCGGCAAGGCCGTGATCGAGATCCACCACCGCGTGGACCCGGACGCCCAGGCCGAGGCGAAGGCGGCCAGCCAGGTGACGGCCCATTACGGGGCGACGATCTTCCAGATCATCCTGATCGACATGGTGTTCAGCGTGGACAGCATCCTGGCGGCCGTGGGGCTCACCCAGGTGATGTGGGTGATCGTGGTCGCGATCCTGGTCTCAGTCGCCGTCATGCTGCTGTCGATGGATGCCCTCTCCAACTTCATGGAGAAGAACCCGACGGTGGTGATGCTGGCCCTCGCCTTCCTGGTGATGATCGGCATGGTGCTGCTGGGCGAGGGCTTCGGCTTCCATGTGCCGAAGGGGTTCGTCTACACGGCCATGGCCTTCGCGGCGGGGGTGGAGGCGCTGAACGTGTGGGCGCGGCGCTCGCATGGCCGGCGGACGGTCGGCCCGGACAGCACTACCCTGGCCGGGCCGGAGGCTAGCCCGGCGGTGAATCGGCCTTCGCCGGAAGGCGGCTGAGCCAGTTGGGCGGCAGCGCGCCGGCCAGGCGCGCCGCCGCATAGACGGGCCAGGGATAGACGACCCGGGCCTTCCCGCGCGCGATGCCCGTGAGGGTGCGGCGCGCGGCTTCCTCCGGCTCCATCAGGAGGGGCATGGGGAAGGTGTTCGGCGCGGTCATCGGCGTGCGGATGAAGCCGGGGCAGATGGCGTGCAGGCGGATGCCGTCCTGCCGCGCCGTGGCATCGGTGGCCTCGGTCCAGCGCTGGAGGGCCGCCTTGGAGGCGGAATAGGCCGGGGCGCCGGGCGAGGCGACGAAGGCCGCGATGGAGGCGATGGCGGCCACGCGGCCGCGGATGCCATCCGGCCCCGGCGGCTGGGCGCGCATCATCTCCAGCCCGGGCATGATGGTGTTCAGCGCGCCGGTAAGGTTCACCGCGAAGATTCGGGCGACCTGGCCCGGTGCCTCCCGAGTGCCGCCGGTGCCGGCCGAGGTGCCGGCATTGGCGATGAGCAGGTCGAGCCCGCCGGTGGCGCCGACCCATTCCGAGGCGGCGGCCGCGTCGGTGACGTCGAAGGCGGTTTCGGAGACCTCGGCGCCGGCCGCGCGACAGGCGGCGGCGGTGGCGGCGAGGCGGGCGGCGTCCCGGCCGGCGAGGTGGAGGACGCGGCCGGGGGCGGCGAGTTCCCGCGCCAGGGCGGCGCCGAGGCCGGAAGAGGCGCCGGTGATGGCCGCGCGGCGCCAGGGCCAGCCTTCGACCCGCTGTGTGTCGGCGCCTTGCATCATGCCCTCTCCCGCCGCAGAAGGCCGCGCATGGCCATCCGATCCATGACCGGCTTCGCGCGCACCACCGGCACCTTGCCGGATGGTACCCCCTTCACCTGGGAGCTCCGCAGCGTCAACGGGCGCGGGCTGGACATCCGCTTGCGCCTGCCGCCGGGGCTGGATGCGTTGGAGGGGCCGCTGAAAGAGGCGGCCGGCGGGCGCTTCGCGCGGGGGAACGTGACCGCCAATCTCACGCTGAAGCGGGAGGACCGGGCACCCCGGCTGATGCTGGACCAGGCGGCGCTGGAGCGCGCCATGGCCCTGGTGGCCGAGCTGGCGGCGCGGATGCCAGGGGCTGCGGCGCCCCGGCCGGAGGCCGTGCTGGCCCTGCCGGGCGTGCTGCGGACCGAGGTGGAGGTGCCGGACGAGACCTCCGAGGCGGCGCGCCGGGCAGCGGTGACGGAGGGGTTCGGGCAGGCCATGGCCGAGCTGTTCGCGGCCCGCGCGGCGGAGGGGGCGCGGCTGGGTGTGATCCTGGCGACGCTGCTGGACGAGATTGAGGCCCTGCGGGCGCAGGCGGCGCGGGAAGCCGCACGGCAGCCGGAGGCGCATCGCGCCCGGCTTTCCGCCGTGCTGGCGGAGCTGCTGGAGGGCGAGCGCCGCGTGCCGGAGGACCGGCTGGCGGCCGAGGTGGCGCTGCTGGCCGCACGCTCCGACGTGCGGGAGGAGCTGGACCGGCTGGGTGCCCATGTGGAGGCGGCCCGCGCCTTGCTGGGGGAGAAGGCGCCGATCGGGCGGAAGCTGGAATTCCTGACGCAGGAATTCGGGCGGGAGGCCAATACGCTCGGCGCGAAATCCGGCAGCCTGGGGCTGACCCGGCTTTCCCTGGAACTGAAAGCCGCCATCGAGCGGCTGCGCGAGCAGGCGGCGAATGTGGAATGAGCGAGATCGAGCGGCCCATGAACCGGAGGGGCCTCTGCCTGGTTCTGGTGGCGCCTTCCGGCGCGGGCAAGACGAGCGTTTCGCGCGCGCTGCTGGCGCGGGAGGGGGAGCTGTCCCTCTCCATCTCCGCCACCACCCGCGCCGCCCGGCCGGGCGAGGTGCACGGCGTTCACTACTTCTTCCACACGCCCGGGGAGTTCGAGGCGATGGAGGCTGAGGGGCACTTCATCGAGAGCGCGCATGTCTATGGCCGGCGCTACGGGACGCCGCGCGCGCCGGTGAAGGCTGCCCTGGCCGCGGGGCGCGACGTGCTCTTCGACGTGGACTGGCAGGGGCATCTGCTTCTGCAGCAGGCCATGCCGGGGGATGTGGTGGGAGTGTTCCTGATGCCGCCCTCCATCGAGGAGCTCGAGCGGCGGCTGCGGACGCGCGGGACGGACAGCGAGGAGGAGATCCTCCGCCGCATGGGCAAGGCGCGGGAGGATGCCTCGCATTGGGAGGAGTTCGACCACGTCCTCATCAACACCGACTTCGCGCAGACGGTGGACACGGTTTCCGCCATTCTGCGGGCGGCGCGCACGGCGCGGGCGCGGAATCTCTGGCTGAAGGACTTCGTGGCGGGGCTGGGCTAGGGAGGTGGTCGGCGTTCTCGGCCTCGTCGCGCCGGTCTTCCTGCTGATCGGGCTCGGCTATGTGGCCGGGGTGCGGCGGATGCTCTCGGACGAGGCGCTGCGGGGCATCAACGACTTCGCCTTCTGGCTCTGCGCGCCGGCGCTGCTCTTTGTCTCGGCGGCCTCCGGTGGCGGTGCGGCGCATGGTGGGCGGCTGGAGGTCATCTTCTTCGGCAGCGTGCTGCTGGTCTATGCGGCGGCGCTGCTGCTCTGCCGCTTCGTCGCGCGGCGGGGGCTCGCGGAATCGGGATTGTTCGCGCTGAACTGCAGCTTCGGCAACACGCTGATGATGGGCGTTCCGGTGACGCTGGCGACCTTCGGCACGGCGGGCATCGCGCCGGCCACGGCGATCGTGGGTCTCTATTCGCTTGTCATGCTGCCGCTGACGACGGTGGTCGCCGAGTTGGGCATGAGCGCGGGGGCCTCGCCGCTTCGCGTGCTGGCGGCCACGCTGCGCTCGGTGGTGCGGAACCCGATCGTGCTCGCGGTGCTGCTGGGCAATCTCTGGGCGGTGTTCCTGCCGGCGCCGCCGGACTTCATGCGGCGCTTCCTGGAGATCCTGGGCGGTGGGACGAGCCCGATGCTGCTGTTCTGCCTCGGTGCGTCGCTGCGCGACTTCCACATCCGGCGGGACTGGCTGGATGCGGTGGTGATCAACGTCCTGAAGCTGGCGGTGCTGCCGCTGGTGGTCTGGGGGTTCGGGCGGCTTGCGGGACTGGGGCCGCTGGAGCTTGCGGTGGCGGTGACCATGGCGGCCATGCCGACCGGCGCGAATGCCTTCATGATGTCACGCCGCTACGCCACGGGCATGGAGCGCGCCGGGGCGGCGGTGCTGCTGGGCACCATGCTGTCTGTCGTCTCCCTGACGCTCGTTCTTGGTTTATTTGCACGCTGAGGGCGTGCCATGATCCGGATCAACGCCTTGTTCACGCGCCCGTGGTTTTGAGGGGGGCGCTTCCGTGTAGGGGCGCCAGGAGTCTGGCCTGACGACCAGATCATCACCTCTTGGAGGCCGGGATGATCCTGATGTCTCCGGGCGAGCCCACCTCGAACCGCAAGCTCGCCTGGTTCCTCATTGCGCTTCTTGTCTATGGGGCGGTGCTGCTGCTGCCGACGCCGGCGGGGCTGACGGCCTCCGGGCAGGTGGCGCTGGGGCTGCTGGCCCTGGTGATCATCCTCTGGATCAGCGAATGCGTTTCCCCGGCCGCGAGCGCCATCGTGCTGACAGGGGCCGCGGTGCTGGGCCTCATGGGCAAGTCGCTGACCGCGGGCGCGAAGCCGATGACGTCCACCGATGCGCTGACGGTGATGCTCAACGGCTTCTCCTCCTCCGCCGTGCTGCTGGTCGCGGGGGCGCTCTTCCTGGCGGTGGCGCTGAAGCTCACCGGGCTGGACCGGCGCGTGGCGCTGATGGTGATGAGCCGGGTCGGCATTTCGCCCGCGCGGCTGACGATCGGGGCCATGATCGTCGGCTTCGTGCTGGCGCTGTTCATCCCCTCCGCGACCGCGCGGGTGGGTGCGGTGATTCCGATCATGGTGGGCGTGGTGACCGCGCTGGGCCTGCCGGTGACGAGCAGCCTGGGCGCCACGCTGATGATCGTGACGGCGCAGGTCTGCTCGATCTTCAACATGGCGATCAAGACCGCCGCGGCGCAGAACCTGATCAGCCTGAACTTCATGCAGGCGAGCTTCGGCCGCACCCTGACCTGGGGCGAGTGGTTCATCACCGCGCTGCCCTTCACGCTTTCCATGTGCGTCGTGCTCTTCGTCGTCTCGCTCGTTCTGCTGCGGCCGCATGTGCCGCCGGTGGAGGAGGCGAAGCGGCGGCTGGCGGAGGAGGTGGCGAATCTCGGCCCGGTGACGCCCGCCGAGTGGCGGCTGATGCTGGTGGCCTTGCTGCTGCTGGTGATGTGGTCCACCGAGGGCTGGCTGCATCCGCTGGACACCACGACGACGACCCAGCTGGGCATCGCCCTGCTGCTGATGCCGCGGATCGGGGTGATGACCTGGGCGCAGGCGGAGAAGCAGGTTCCCTGGGGCACGGTGGTGCTGTTCGCCGCGGGCATCTCTCTCGGCGTGCTGCTCTCCCGCACCGGTGCGGCGGGCTGGCTGGCGAGCGTGACGCTGGGGCAGCTGGGGCTGGGGGCGACGCCCGTGTTCCTGGTGGTGGGCGCGCTGTCGCTGTTCAGCATCGTGCTGCATCTCGGCTTCGCCTCGGCCACGGGGCTGGCGAGCACGCTGATCCCCATCATGATCGCCTTCGCCGAGACGCTGCCCTATGGGCGTGAGACCGCCTTCGGGATCGTGATGATCCAGAGCATGGTGGTTTCCTTCGGCTTCATCCTGCCGACCAACGCGCCGCAGAACATGCTCTGCTACGCGACCGGTGCCTTCTCCACGATGCAGTTCGCGAAGGTCGGCATCGTGCTGACCCTGGCCGGGCTGGGGCTGCTGGTGCTGTTCTCCGCCACCATCTGGCCGATGATGGGAGTGCTGTGATGGGCGGCAAGGTCGGGATTATCGGCGCCGGGCAGGTCGGCGCGGCGGCTGGGTTCCTGCTGGCCAATGTGCCGGGGATCAGCGAGGTGGTGCTGGTCGACATGGATGCCGCTCGGGCACGGTCGGAGGCGGCGGACATCGCCCATGCGGCGGCCTTCGGCAGCCCCGCCCTGGTGCGGGCGGGGGATTACGCCGAACTGGCCGGAGCCGGGGTGGTGGTGGTGACGGCCGGCACCAGCCTGAAGCCCGGCCAGACGCGGCTGGACCTGTTGGCGGCGAATGTCGGCGTGGTGTCGGCGGTGCTGGAGCGGGTCCTGGCCGTGGCGCCGGAGGCGGTTCTGCTCTTCGCCTCCAACCCGGTGGACGTGATGCCGGCGGTGGCTGTCCGGCATTTCGGCGTGCCACGCGGCCGGGCCATCGGGACGGGATGCGCGCTGGACTCCGCCCGCTTCCGAGACCGTCTGGCGCGGCATCTCGGCCTTTCGCCCGGTTCGGTCCATGCGAATGTGCTGGGCGAGCATGGCGATTCGGAGGTGCTGCACTGGAGCGGCGCCCAGGTGGCGGGCATGCCGCTGGCCGACTTCGCGGCGGGAATGGGCGTGCCGCTGACCTCGGAGGCGCGGGAGTCGATTACCCAGGAGGTGCGGACCTCCGCCTACCGGATCAAGGAGGGCAAGGGCGTCTCCAACTTCGGGATCGGAGGCTGCATCGCGCGGCTGACCCGGGCCATCGTGAATGATGAGCATGTGGTGTTCAGCACCTCCACCTTCATGGAGGAACTGCTGGGGGTGGGTGAGACCTGCGTCTCGCTTCCCCATGTGCTCTCGGCGCAGGGTGCCTCGGCACCCTTCCTGCCGCCGCTAGACGCGGCGGAGGAGACGGCGCTGCGCCACAGTGCCGAGGTGTTGCGGCAGGCGATCCGGGTGGGGTTGGACTCGGTGAAACGGGAGAGCTGACGTGGCGGAGGCCAAGCCGAGCCTGAAGCTGGACGCACTGTTCAATGAGCTGGAGGCGGAGGAGCGGCGGGAGCGGGATGCGGCCCGGCGCGCCGCTCTCAAGGCGGCGGCGGGGCAGGAGGCCGAGCGGCGCCATTTCGAGGAGCGGCCGCTGACGGAGGCGGACCGCGCCTTGTTCCTCCATCGGATCCGCGCTGCCTTCGTTGATCATGAGCGCGAGGTGATGCTGGTGTCCTTCCCCAGCGCCTTCTGCCGGGACGACGGCCGCCGCATCAACCACCAGCTTCAGGGCTGGGAGGAGCAGCTGCCGGGCTATGCCCGGCGGATCTACGAGTTCTGGCGGGATGACCTGCGCCTGGGGGGCTTCGGCCTGCAGGCGCGAATCATCAGCTTCGAGAACGGCATGCCGGGCGATGTCGGGCTGTTCGTCACCTGGCCCGAGCTGCGGCCGGAAGGCTGAACCGGCAAGCTGGACCTGAAAGCGCGGCCGGGGGAGGGGCCCCCGGCTGTGCCCGCATCAATGCAGGCGGAGGACGCCCTCGGCATAGGTGAACTCGGCCGGGCGCCAGAGGGCGGCCGATGCGACGCGAACCGAATGAAGCTGGCCTTCGATCCCCCGGCGCCAGAATTCGAGGAAACCGTGCAGCTCCGGAAAGGTCGGGGCGCGGTCCACCTTCTGCCAGATGAAGGACTGGAGCACGGCCGGATGGTCCGGCATCCGGTAGAGAATCTCGGCGGTGGTCAGGTGCCATTCGGGGATGCGGACGACGTGCTCGATACCCTGCAGATGCATGCCCTTTCCTCCTCAGCGGGGCGGCAAAGGGCCCGCCCGGGGCGAATGGTGCCACGCGATTCGGAGCGCTGAATACAATAAATGTTTCATATCAATGCTTTGGCACTCTATGTGTGGGAGTGCTGCCGGGCTTGACGGCCTGGGGGGCGATCCCCTAGATCGTTGGCACTCACCGGGGGCAAGTGCTAACGACGGCCCAGAAGGGCCGCCGGGGCGCGGGGCAACCGGCCGGGTTCATCCCATGACAAAGGCTCAGGAGAGGACCGTATGACGAAGTTCCGTCCCCTGCACGACCGCGTTCTCGTCCGTCGCGTGACGGCCGAGGAGAAGAGCGCTGGCGGCATCATCATTCCCGACACCGCCAAGGAGAAGCCCCAGGAGGGCGAGGTCGTATCCGTTGGTGCCGGCGCGCGCAACGAGCAGGGCCAGATCGTCGCGCTCGACGTGAAGGCCGGCGACCGCATCCTGTTCGGCAAGTGGTCAGGCACCGAGGTGAAGCTCGACGGTGAGGAGCTCCTGATCATGAAGGAGTCCGACATCATGGGCATCGTGGAGAAGGCCGCCTGATCTCCCGCTAGGGACTGATCGGCGCTCTCCAACACAAGAAAGGACATTCAGATGGCTGCGAAGGACGTCAAGTTCGGCGCCAATGCCCGCGAGCGCATGCTGCGCGGCGTGGACATCCTGGCCGATGCCGTGAAGGTGACGTTGGGCCCGAAGGGCCGCAACGTCGTGCTCGACAAGAGCTTCGGCGCGCCGCGGATCACCAAGGACGGCGTGACCGTCGCCAAGGAGATCGAGCTGGCCGACAAGTTCGAGAACATGGGCGCGCAGATGGTGCGCGAAGTGGCCTCGAAGCAGAACGACCTGGCCGGTGACGGCACCACCACCGCGACCGTGCTGGCCCAGGCCATCATCCGCGAGGGTGCGAAGGCCGTGGCCGCCGGGCTCAACCCGATGGACCTCAAGCGCGGCGTCGACAAGGCCGTGGCCGTGATCGTGGCTGACCTGCAGGCGAAGACCCGCAAGATCACCACCTCCGCCGAGGTTGCCCAGGTCGGTTCGCTCTCCGCCAACGGCGAGACCGAGATCGGCGAGATGATCGCGCAGGCGATGGAGAAGGTCGGCAACGAGGGTGTCATCACCGTCGAGGAAGCCAAGTCCATCCAGACCGAGCTCGACGTCGTCGAGGGCATGCAGTTCGACCGCGGCTACGTTTCCCCGTACTTCATCACGAATGCGGAGAAGATGATTGCCGAGCTCGAGAACCCGTACATCCTGATCCACGAGAAGAAGCTCTCCCAGCTGCAGCCGATGCTGCCGCTGCTGGAAGCCGTCGTGCAGTCCGGGCGTCCGCTGGTGATCGTGGCCGAGGACATCGAGGGCGAGGCGCTTGCCACGCTCGTCGTGAACAAGCTGCGTGGTGGCCTGAAGATCGCGGCCGTGAAGGCCCCGGGCTTCGGCGACCGTCGCAAGGCGATGCTCGAGGACATTGCCATCCTGACGGGTGGTGAGGTGATCTCCGAGGACCTCGGCATCAAGCTCGAGACCGTGACGCTCAACCAGCTCGGCCGTGCGAAGAACATTCGCATCGAGAAGGAGAACACCACGATCATCGACGGCGCCGGCGAGAAGGAGGCCATCCAGGGCCGCGTCGAGCAGATCAAGGCGCAGATCGAGGAGACCACCTCGGACTACGACCGCGAGAAGCTGCAGGAGCGCCTGGCGAAGCTGGCTGGCGGCGTGGCCGTCATCCGCGTCGGCGGTTCGTCCGAGGTCGAGGTGAAGGAGCGCAAGGATCGCGTCGACGACGCGCTGCACGCGACCCGCGCCGCGGTCGAGGAGGGCATCGTTCCCGGTGGTGGCGTGGCTCTGCTGCGCGCCAGCCTGAAGCTGTCCGAGCTCAAGGGCCTGAACAACGACGAGCAGGTCGGGATCGAGATCGTTCGGCGCGCCATCGCGGTGCCGCTGAAGCAGATCGCCGAGAACGCGGGCAAGGACGGCGCGGTCATCGCCGGCGAGGTGCTCCGTTCGGACGCCTACGAGTACGGCTATGACGCCCAGACCGACGAGTACAAGAACCTCGTCGAGGCCGGCATCATCGACCCGACCAAGGTCGTGCGTACCGCCCTGCAGGACGCCGCTTCCGTGGCTTCCCTGCTGATCACCACCGAGGCGATGGTCGCCGAGCGTCCGGCCAAGGCCTCCGCTCCGGCCGGCGGCCCCGGCGGCGGCATGGGCGGCATGGGCGACATGGACTTCTGATCTCTTGGGGATCGGCGACGATCCCCATCAGAAGTTCGGTCTTCGTGACGAAGAGGGGCGGCCCGGCAACGGGCCGCCCTTTTCCGTTATAGGATGGGTTGTTCAGCGCGGAGGTGGCGCGATGCCGACGGGAACCGTGGTCTGGTACCAGGCCCATAAGGGCTATGGCTTCATCCGGCCCGATGATGGCGGGCCGGATGTGATGGTGCATGCCAGCGTGGTGGAGGCGGCCGGGCGGCGCGAGCTGAAGAAGGGTGAGGAGATCACCTATGAGGCGACGCAGCTGCCGAAGAAGCCGGCGCCGATCGTGACGCGGATCGCGCCGGGGTAGCGGCACGCGGCGGATCCGGGCGGCGAAAGGGGATCGTCTTTCCCCGCCGCCACCCGGTGGATACGGCTACTCCTCCCAGACGCGGAGCGCGGAGGTGTTGCGGAGCACGCCCTTGGCGCGTTCGGCCTGATCGACATTGGCGGCGGCCACGACCAGCACAGCGACGGCCTTCTCCTCGTCCGGCACGACATCCGGGCTCGCGGCGGCCGCGACACCTTCGCTCGCGGCGCCGGCGCCGAGGCCGGCCAGTGCGGCGGCGGCGATGGCCGGGAGGGCCGCGCCGCCGGTCGCGATGACCGCGCCCGCGGCTGCCATGCCCGCGCCCGAGGCGGCGAGGCCTGTGCCCATGGTGCGGAGGTTGCGGTGCTCGTCCTCCTGCAGCTTGCCGTCGGTCTCATGCGGCGCCTGCGGCGGCTGCTGCGACACCTCGGCGGTGCGGATCGTGATCCGGTCGCGCGGGATCGCGTCGGCGTTCAGGTATTGCAGGGCGGAATCTGCGGCCTCATGCGTCGCGAAGGTCGCCACGACATGGGTGTGAACGTTCTGGTTCTGCGTCTCGGGCATGTTCATGCTCCCTCCGGATGTCATGCCCTGCAACGCGGCTGGAACGGGGATGTTGCCGCGCGGCATGGCCGGACGCCGGCCAGGGATGGTGGCAGGCGGCCGGGAGGCGGTCGATTGTTCCGACAACGGAGCTGAAACGGTACTTCGGGATGGTGCGCGCCGGCCGCGCCCGTAAACTCCGTGGGAGGATCGGGCGACTCCATTCGCCATCCGGGAGAAACCGATGCTTTCCTCTTTCCGACCTCTGCTGGCCGTCCTGTGTCTCATGGGCTTCACGCTGGCCCCGGCCGCGGGCCGTGCCCAGGATGGTCCTGTCCAGGTGAGCTCCGGCCTTCAGTATGAGCTATTGCAGCGCTGGGATGTGGACAAGCTGAACCACATTCTCCAGGTGGACACCCCGGCCTTCGCGGGCATTCCGGTCACCTATACGGCCGCCCGTTCGGCGGTGAAGCTCTACCGGGTCACCTATTCCTCGGTGATTCCGGAGCAGAACAACCGGCCGATCGTCGCGACCGGGCTCGTCGCCGTGCCGGAGACGCAGGGGACCGCCTTTCCGGTCGTCTCCTACCAGCATGGCACGGTCTATGGCCGCCAGGAGGTTCCGTCCTTCCCGGACCAGTCGCCCGAGACCGCGCTGATGATCGCGCAGTTCGCGGGCCAGGGTTACGTGGTGATCGGGGCCGACTACTTCGGGATGGGCACCTCGCAGGAGCCCGAGGGCTACATGGTCAAGGGCAGCCACCAGCAGGCGACCGCTGACATGATCGCGGCCAGCCGGGCGGTCCTCGCGCATCTCGGGCTGAATGGCACGAAGCTGTTCCTGGCCGGCTGGTCGCAGGGCGGCTTCGTGACCATGGCCCTGTTGGAGAGGCTGGAGGGTGCCGGGGTTCCTGTCGCGGCTGCCGCGACGGCGAGCGCGCCGCTTGACGTCTTCGCCACGCTCAACGGCTTCCTGAGCTTCCCGCGGCCGAACGATGCGTCCTGGGTCTCGACGCTGTTCATCCTCTCGTCCTTCTCCTTCGAGAACTACTACCAGGTGCCCGGCCTCGCCCGGTCGCTCCTTAGTGACGAGTATTATGATCTGGCCCGCCGGGCCTATGAGCGGCAGCCCATCAACCCGCAGGATGTCCCGACCGACCTGCGCAAGCTGATCCGCGCGCCCTATTTCGATGCGCAGTTCTTCGCGGCCTCGGCCTATGGCCGGCTGGTCGCGTCCGCCCAGGCCTATCGCTGGATCATCCGCAGCCCCGTCCGCAACTATTATGGCGAGAGCGACGAGGCGATCACTGCGGGCATCGGCCGGTTGGCGATGACCTATCAGCAGGCGATCGGGAGCGGGAACACGGCTGTGCAGGCGGTTTCGACGGGCCCGACCAGTCATCGCGGCACCTTCGCCCAGGCCGTACCCTCGTGGAAGGAATGGTTCGACGGGCTTTCCCGCCCCTGAGGGTGGTTGCCCCGCCGGGGCGGTCACCCTCCATCCCGGGGTGGCCGGGCCCACGCGATCCCCGCGGGCCGGTGCCGTTCCGAGGGCCTGGGATTTCGGGGCCGCCGCGCGTTCCAACGGCCGGGGATGCTTCCCTCCCCCGGCCGGAGGAATCCGATCAGATGATCTGGAAGCGCGCCTTGGCCGCACGCTCGATCGCGCCCGCGATCAGACGGTCGATGTCGAGGGTGATGCGGAAATCCTGGAGGAAGCGGAGTTCCTCCTGGGTCGCGTCACCGTCGGCGGCGGCGATTTCGCAGGCCAGGAGATAGGCGGTCTCGCGCAGGCGGGGCGGCAGGGCGTCGCGGATCATCTCGGCGGCGCGGTCCAGCCCGTCGGCCTGGTCGAGCAGGGTGAGGACGATCTCGGTGACGGTGTCGATCTCGCTGGCGTGAAAATCGCCGAAGACCGGGAGTTCCCGGACGAGGCGGGACATGGCGGCCAGTTCGGCGTCGGTCATGCCGCGGTCGCTCACCCCCATCAGCACCATGGCGCAAACCAGGGCTTCCTGCGCGGTGAAGCGCGTGGGGAGGGGGGTGGGGGCGGCGTCCATGATGTTCGTGTCCATCTTGGGGTGAAGGGTTCGCGCGGAGAGGGCCGCGCGTCAATCGGTGAGACGATCACCATTCAGGAACTGCTCCCCCAGGAAGGTCCGGGTGGCCCGGACCGCCTCCGCCAAGCCCATGCGGTGGGGGATGACTCCCTCTGGCAAGCCGGCGAGGAGACGGGTGGGGGCGCGGGCATCCAGCAGGACGAAGACGCCGCGGTCATCGGCGCGGCGGATCAGGCGGCCGAAGGCCTGGCGAAGCCGGTGGCGGGCGATGGCGTCGTCATAGGCCTTGGGGCGGGCGCCGGAGAGATGGGTGCGGCGCTCCCGGTGCAGGATGGTGGGGCGGGGCCAGGGGATCCGGTCGAAGACGAGGAGGCGGAGGGAGCGGCCTGGCACGTCCACCCCGTCCCGCAGGGCATCGGTGCCGAGAAGGCAGGAATCCTCCTCGGCCCGGAAGACGTCCACCAGGGTGGCGTTGTCCATCGCGTCCACATGCTGCGCGTAGAGGGGGAGGCCGGCGGCCTCCAGCCCAGGGGCCATGCGGGCATGCGCATCTCGCAAGCGGCGGATGGCGGTGAAGAGGCCGAGGGCGCCGCCGCCGGAGGCGCGGAAGAGCTGCTCCATGGCCATGGCGGCCTGCGGACCTTCGCGCGACACATCCGTCACCACGATGGCGAGGGTCTGGTCGGGGTAGTTGAAGGGGGAGGGGACCGCGGCCCGGATGGCGGGGGTGGGAAGGTGGATGGCGCCGGTGCGGGACTCGGCTTCCTCCCAAGCGTGCTCGGCATCCTCCTCGCCGCTGTCGCGGAGGGTGGCGGAGGTAATGAGCAATCCATGGGCGGGGGCGGCGACGGCGGCCGCGAAGGGTTCGGTAGGGTCGAGGAAGTGGCGGTGCAGGGCCGCGTCGATCACCCGGCCCTCGCGGCGGGTGATGGCGAGCCAGTCCACATGGGCGGGGCGGGTGCCGGGTTCGGGCGGGCGGTCGGCCAGGGCCTTGAGCATGGCGCGCCAGGCGCCGAGCGGGCGCAGGCCGCGGCGGTCCACGGTGCGGCGGGCGGTGTCCAGGCGGATGCGGTCGCCGGTCTCCAACTCGGCGTCAGGGTCCTCCAGCAGGCCGGAGATGCGGGCGTGGAGGGCGCGGAGCGGAGTTTCGATGAGGGCGAGGGCTTCTTCCAGTGCCGCTCCGGCCTCGGCCACGCCGGGTTTGAGGGGGTGGAGGTCGCATTCCGCGTCGTAGCCGGTGTCGGCCTCGGGCGAGCGGGCGAAGACCTGGAGGATCACCGTGCGGAGAAAGGCTTCGCCCGGATTCGTATGGGCCGGGTGGCCGGGCAGGCCGTCCTCGCCCTCATAGCTTTCGCGATCGTCGGATTCGCCGAGGCGGGAGGACCAGCCGGGGCCCGGCAGGCTGCCGGCGTGACGCAGGGCCTCCTCGACCAGGGGGAGGAGGGCGGGATGGTCGGTGGTGATCTCCTCCAGCCGGCGGCGCAGGCCGCGGGCGCGGCCGCGCGCGCCCTCGGCCCCCAGGAGCCAGCGGCGGAGCTCGGCCATCTCGCCGCCGCTGATCTCGGCGGAGAAGGCGCTGTCGGCCGCGTCGAAGAGGTGGTGGCCCTCGTCGAAGACGTAGCGGACGGGGGGACGGTCCTCGCCGCCGCCCAGCGCCGCCTGGATCATCACCAGGGCGTGGTTGGCGATGACGAGGCGGGCGGTGCGGGCGCGGCGGATGGAGTGTTCCACGAAGCAGCGGCGCCAATGCGGACAGGCGGAGTGGATGCACTCGCCGCGGCGGTCCGTGAGGCCGGCGACATGGCCCCAGGGGAAGAGCTCCGCGATCCAGCCGGGGAAGTCGCCGCCTTGCATGTCGCCGTCCCGCGTCGCGGCGGCCCAGCGGGAGACGAGGGAGAGGGCGAGGAGGCGGGAGGGCATGGCGCCGTTCACCGCTTCCTCGTGGTTCAGGAGGCAGAGGTAGTTCTCGCGGCCTTTGCGGATGACGACGTGGCGCCGCCGCTCCTCCGGGTCGGGGTAGAGGCGGAAGAGCTCCTGGTCGATCTGGCGCTGGAGGTTGCGGGTGTAGGTGCTGATCCAGACGGGGGCGCCGTTGCGCTCGGCCCAGAGCGAGGCGGGGGCGATGTAGCCGAGGGTCTTTCCCGTGCCCGTGCCGGCTTCCGCGAGGACGAGTTGGGGCTGGCCTTCGGCCTCCCGCGGGGCGAAGGCGAGGCTGGCGGCGGAGGCGTAGTCGGCCTGGGCGGGGCGGGTTTCGGAATCCGCGCCCAGGATGTCGGCCAGGCGCTTGCGGGCTTCCAGCGGCGCGACGGGGATGGATGCGGGCGGGGTGGGAGGGGCGGTTTCCTCCCATTCGGGGAGGCGGCGCCAGACCTTCAGCCCATCGGTGGCGGCGCGGACCTCCGGCTGGCCGAGGGCCGCGAGGATGCTGGGAGCCCAGACCCAGTCGGAGGCGTCGCGCAGGCGGGCGGCGAGCGGGGCGGCGTCGCGGTTCAGGAGGTGGTGGCGGTTGGTGGCGAGGTGGCGGAGGAGGGTTGTCGCGATCTCGGGCAGGAGGATGGCGGCGGCCTCGTCGTCCTTCGGCGGCTCCAATTCCAGCGCCAGGGCGAGGCCGCGCGGCGTGGGGGCGGCGAGCTGGGCCGGGAGGATGAAGGCGAAGAGTTCCAGCAGGTCATAGGCGACCGGGAAGGGGGCGAGGTTCAGCCGGCGGGCGGTGGCGGGGGCATGGACCAGCAGGGGGGGCGGGAGGTCGGTGAGGCGGCGGGCCAGCGCGCCCGCGGCCAGGGTCTCGATCTCGCCATCCGGGCTGAGGAGGGTGGCGCGGCCGATCCCGGCGACGAGGGCGGGCGCTTCGGGCAGCAGCAGGCGGGGTGTGGCCGAAGCGGAGGGCATTGGCGGCTCTATACCCGCTTTGTTCGCGGGGGGGAGTCCGGAGCCTTATTTCCATTATATTTCGGTGCAAGGCTTCGGCAGACGGGAGGGCCCGTCTATGTAAGGGGCCATCTCCCTTCCGGGCCAACCAGAACAGGAAGCCAAGAGTGAACCATATCTCGCCGGCGGGTGCCGCCACGAAGCTGAAGCCGGGCGTCGTCACCGGCGCCGACTACCTGACGCTGCTGGAGGCCTGCCGCGAGGGCGGCTACGCCCTGCCGGCGGTGAACGTGGTGGGCACGAACAGCATCAACGCGGTGCTGGAGGCGGCGGCGAAGAACAAGTCCGACGTGATCATCCAGCTCTCCAATGGCGGCGCGCGCTTCTTCGGCGGCGAGGGCTGCCCGGATGCCAATGCCGCCCGGGTGCTGGGCGCGGTTTCGGCTGCGCAGCATGTGCACACGCTGGCCAAGGCCTACGGCGTCTGCGTCGTGCTCCACACCGACCATGCCGACCGTTCGCTGCTGCCCTGGATCGATGCGCTGATCGACCATGGCGAGGAGCACATGAAGCGGACCGGCCAGCCGCTCTTCTCCTCTCACATGATCGATCTTTCGGCTGAGCCGCTGGACGTCAACATCGAGGAATGCGCCCGCTTCCTGCGCCGCATGGCCCCGCTGGGCATGAGCCTCGAGATCGAGCTGGGCGTGACGGGCGGCGAGGAGGATGGCGTGGGCCATGACCTCGAGGAGAGCGCCGACAACGCGCACCTCTACACCCAGCCCGAGGACGTGCTGAAGGCCTGGGAGGTGCTCTCCCCCATCGGCCATGTCACCATGGCGGCCTCCTTCGGCAACGTGCATGGCGTCTATGCCCCGGGCAATGTGAAGCTGCGCCCGGAGATCCTGAAGGCTTCGCAGGAAGCCGTGTCGGCCAAGTTCGGCGGCGGCGAGAAGCCGATGAGCCTGGTGTTCCATGGCGGATCGGGTTCGGAGAAGGATAAGATCACCGAAGCCGTGTCCTATGGCGTGTTCAAGATGAACATCGACACGGACACGCAGTTCGCCTTCTCGGAGCCGGTAGGCGCCTATGTCGAGGCGAATCCGGTGGCCTTCAAGCACCAGATCGACCCAGCCACGGGCAAGCCGCAGAAGAAGTTCTACGACCCGCGCAAGTGGCTCCGGGCCGGCGAGAAGGGCGTGGTGAAGCGGCTGGACGAGGCCTTCGCCGATCTGGGTTCCGCCGGGCGCAGCCTGGCCGGCTGAGGACGGGGCGGGCGGGGTCGTTCCCCGCCCGGCTCTCCGGGGTAGGGAAGCCTGTCGCCTTGCCGGCGATAGGCTTTTCTTATGGGCCGCAGAGGCCCTTTGTATTTCACCGCGCCGAACCGCCTCCCTTAGCCTTGCCTTTCAAGAGACTTGGCAGGGAGCGGAAACGACATGGCCGATCAAGGACGCGGTCCCGGGCTCACCACGCGCCAGGGGCACCCAGTCTACGATAACCAGAACACGCGCAGCGTGGGGCCGCGTGGCCCGCTGGTGCTCGAAGACTACCATTACCTCGAAAAGATCACCCATTTTGACCGCGAGCGCATTCCCGAGCGGGTGGTGCATGCGCGTGGTGCGGCCGCGCATGGCATCTTCGTGCCGACGGGGATGGCGGGGGACGACCCCGTGACGAAGTACACGCGGGCCAAGGTGTTCCGGAAGGGCACGGAGACGCCGATCTTCCTGCGCTTCTCCACCGTGATTCATGGCGGGCACAGCCCGGAGACGCTGCGCGACCCGCGCGGCTTCGCCATCAAGTTCTACACCGAGGACGGCAACTGGGACCTGGTGGGGAACAATCTGAAGGTGTTCTTCATCCGCGATCCGCTGAAGTTCCCGGACATGGTCCATGCCTTCAAGCCGGACCCCATCCACAACCGGCAGATGATGGGCCGCTTCTTCGACTTCGTGAGCATGTCGCCCGAGGCGACGCATATGATCACCTGGCTGTTCTCCCCCTGGGGGATCCCGGCGGATTACCGGCACATGCAGGGTTCCGGCGTGAACACCTACAAGCTGGTGGACGACGAGGGGCAGACCGTCCTGTGCAAGTTCCACTTCCAGCCACGGCAGGGGATCCGGAACCTCACCTCCGAGGAGGCCTCGGCGATCCAGGCCAGGGACTTCAACCACGCGACCGGAGACCTGTATGACTCGATCGAGCGCGGCGAGTTCCCGGAATGGGATATGTTCATCCAGGTGATGAGTGACGACGAGCATCCGGAGCTGGACTGGGATCCGCTGGATGTCACGAAGCTCTGGCCCGAGGACCAGTTCCCGATGCTGCATGTCGGGCACATCCAGCTGAACCGGAACCCTGCAGACTTCCACAACGAGGTGGAGCAGGTGGCTTTCGGCACCGGCGTGCTGGTGGACGGGATCGACTTCTCCGAGGACAAGCTGCTGCAGGGGCGCACCTTCGCCTATTCGGACACGCAGCGTTACCGCGTGGGGCCGAACTACCTGCAGCTGCCGATCAACGCGCCCAAATGCCCCTTCGCGACGAACCAGCGCGGCGGGCAGATGAGCTACCATGTGGATGGGGCCGGGCAGGGCGCCAACCCGCATGTGAATTACGAGCCCTCCAGCCTGAATGGGCTGCGCGAGCAGGAGCGCGCCGGTCCGCCGCCGCGTCCCTTTGTGCAGGGGCATATCGGGCGGCAGAAGATCGAGCGCACGAACGACTTCAAGCAGGCGGGCGAGCGCTGGAGGAGCTTCAGCGATGCGGAGCGGGACGAGCTGGTGACGAACCTGGTCGGCGCCCTCTCCCAGTGCGAGCGGGTGATCCAGGAGAAGATGGTCTGCCACTTCATGCAGGCGGACCGGGAGTATGGCGGCCGGGTGGCGGCTGGGCTGGGCGTTGCCATGCCGCAGCGCGAGGCGGCGGAGTAGGCCTGCTGCGCTGACGGATGGGCATGAAGAAGGGGGAGGGCCGGTGGCTCTCCCCCTTTTCGTTCCGGCCGGGCCGGAGGCTCAGGCCGCGAGCTTGACCGGCAGGGCCTCGGCGATCTGCACCGCGTTCAGCGCGGCGCCCTTCAGCAGCTGGTCGCCGCAGACGAAGAAGTCGAGGCCACGATCGCCGAAGACGGGGTTGGACCGGATGCGGCCGGCCTCCACGTCGTAGCGGCCGCTGGCGGTCAGCGGCATGGGGTAGATGGCGTTCTCGACATCGTCGGTCAGCTTCACGCCCGGGGCGGTGGAGAGGACGCGGCGCGCGGCTTCCGGGGTGACGGGGCGCTCGGTCTCGATCGTCACGGCCTCGGCATGGGCGCGGAGCGTGGGCACGCGGACGGCGGTGCAGGAGATCAGGAGATCGGGCAGGCCCATGATCTTCCGGGTCTCCCAGGTCACCTTCATCTCCTCCCGCGTGTAGCCGTTGGGCTGGAAGCTATCGATGTGCGGGATGAGATTCATGGGAAGGGGGTGGCGGAAGACCGAGTTCCTCGGCTGGCCGCCATTCACCAGCATCTCGCGCAGCCCGTCCTCCAGCTCCTGCATGCCCTCGGCGCCGGCGCCGGAGGAGGCCTGGTAGGTGGAGACGATCACGCGGCGCAGCCCGAACTCGGCATGGAGCGGGGCGAGGGCCACGGCGAGGATGGCGGTGGTGCAGTTCGGGTTGGCGATCAGGCGCGCACCCTCGGCGGCCGCGGCGTTCACCTCGGGGACGACCAGCGGGACGTCCTTCTCCAGCCGGAAGGCGGAGGAGTTGTCCACCACCACGGCACCGGCCGCGACCAGCTCCCTCGCATGGGCCTTGGACCAGTCGCCGGAGACGGCGAGCAGGGCCAGGTCCAGCTTCGGCGGGCTGGCGGGGTCGTAGACCTCGATGGTTTTCTCCCCGAAGGGAGTGGGAATTCGGGTGCCGGCGCTGCGGTTCGAGGCGAAGAGGCGCAGCTCGGTCACCGGGTAGCCGCGGTCCCCGAGGACCTGCACCAGTTCCTTGCCGACCGCGCCCGTCGCACCGAAAACCCCAACGCGCATGACCTGCCATCCTCTCGAGGCGTTGTTGGGGGATGGGGCCGCCCTGAAGCCAGGACGAAGGCCCACCCCTGCCAGTGTGGCATCGGGGCTTATACAGGGGGTGGGGACAGATGCGAGGCGCGCGTTTCGGGGGGCAGGAATGCCCGGCGGTCGAGCGCGCGAGCAGGTTTGACGCGGCGCGCGTTGACCCGGCGGGGGCGCGGGGGCATGTGGGCCCGGCCATGGAACGTCTCCCCGCCGATCCCTCCCTGCGTGACATCCGCGCCTGGCCCTTTGAGGAGGCCGCGAAGGTGGCCGACCGCGCCTCGGTGAAAGCCAAGGGCACGGCGCTGTTCGAGACGGGGTACGGACCTTCGGGCCTGCCGCATATCGGGACTTTCGGTGAGGTGGCGCGGACCACCTGGGTGCGCAGGGCCTTCGAGCGGCTGACGGGGATGCCCTCGCGGCTGCTCGCCTTCTCGGATGACATGGACGCGCTTCGGAAGGTGCCGGACAACGTGCCGAACCCGGAGCTGCTGCGGGCTCATCTGGGCCGGCCCGTCTCGCGGATCCCGGATCCTTTCGGGACGCATGAGAGCTACGGCGCGCACAACAATGCGCGCCTCAGGGCCTTTCTGGAGGCCTTCGGCTTTGAGTTCGAGTTTGCCTCCTCCACCGACTATTATTCCTCCGGGCGGTTCGACCAGGCGCTGCTGCGGATGCTGGCGGTGCATGAGGAGGTGCGGCAGGTGATCCTGCCGACGCTGGGGCCTGACCGGCGGGCGACCTATTCGCCTTTCCTGCCCATCCATCCGAAGACCGGCATCGTCATGCAGGTGCCGATGGAGGAGGTGCGGCCGGAGGCGGGGACGGTGGTCTGGCGGGACCCGGAGACGGGGGAGCGCTTCGAGACCCCGGTGACGGGCGGCCATGTGAAGGCGCAGTGGAAGGCCGACTGGGCGCTGCGCTGGTATGCGCTGGGCGTGGATTACGAGATGTCCGGCAAGGACCTGATCGACAGCGTGAAGCTGTCCTCGGCCATTTGCCGGGTGCTGGGCGGGGAGCCGCCGGTGGGCTTCACCTATGAGCTGTTCCTCGATGCCCAGGGGCAGAAGATCAGCAAGAGCAAGGGCAACGGGCTGACCATCGAAGAGTGGCTGCGCTATGCGCCGCCCGAGAGCCTCTCCCTCTTCATGTATCAGCAGCCCGGGCGGGCGAAGCGGCTGCATTTCGATGTCATTCCCCGGGCCACGGACGAGTACCTGGCGAATGTGGAGAAGCTGCGCACGGGGAATGACCCGGCGAATCCGGCCTGGCACATCCATGACGGGGCGCTGCCGAACGGCGCGGGCAGCCCGATCACCTTCACCCTGCTGCTGAACCTGGCTGTGGCGGCGAATGCCGAGACGCCGGAGATGCTGTGGGGGTATCTGCGGCGGCACGCGCCGGAGGCGACGCCGGAGGCCTCTCCGATGCTGGCGGTGCTGGTCGAGCGGGCCTCGGCCTATTACCGGGACATGGTGAAGCCGACGAAGCGCTTCCGGCCGGCAAGCGAGCCGGAGCGGGAGGCGCTGCTGCACCTGGCCGAGCTGCTGCGGGAGAACCAGCCGCGGATCGAGGCCCTGCCCGCGGCGGAGCGGCCGGCGGCGATTCAGGACCTCGTCTATGACGCGGGGCGGCGGGAGCCCTTCCTGCAGCCGGGCAAGGATCCGTCCCGCCCCGGCGTGTCGCGGGCCTGGTTCGCGGCCATCTACCAGGTGCTGCTGGGGCAGGAGGAGGGGCCGCGCTTCGGCGGCTTCGTCGCGCTCTATGGCATTCCGGAAACCATCGCCCTGATCGAGGGCACGCTGAATCGGAGCGCGGACGCCGCATGAACTGGGCGCTGATCCGCAAGCACGGACCGACCGTCTTCGGGCTGATCCTGCTGGTGGGCGCGCTCTATGTCGTGCAGCGGGAGTTCCGCAACCTGTCCGTGGCCGAGGTGGGCGTGGCCCTGGAGGCGACTCCGGTGCGGCAGCTCTGGATCGCGGGGGGGTGGACGCTCATCGCCTATGCGGTGCTGACCATCTACGACCGCTTGGGCTCGGTCTATGCGGGCAAGCCGATTTCCTATCTGCGGACTTCGCTGGCTTCCTTCTGCGCCTATACGCTGGCGCATAACCTCGGCTTCGCGGCCGTTTCCGGCGCGGCGGTCCGCTACCGGTTCTATGCGGCCTGGGGGCTGACGCCGGTCGAGATCGCGAAGGTCATCGCCTTCACCTCCCTGACCTTCGGGCTGGGGGGATTCGCGCTCGGCGGGCTCGTGCTGTTCCTGGAGCCTTCGGTCCTGCCCTGGGTGGGGGAGGGGGAGGCCATTCCCGCCTGGGCGGCGCAGGCCGTCGGCGTGGCCATGTGGGTGATCGTGGCGGCCTATGTGGTGCTGTCGCGCGTGCTGCCGCATTTCAAGGTGTTCGGGCACCAGATCGACCTGCCCGGCTTCCGCATGGCCCTGGCCCAGGTTGCCCTGGCGAGCGTGGATGTCGCGGTGACGGCGGCGATCTTCTACTGCCTGCTGCCCGAGGCGCCGGGGCTGACCTTCTGGAAGTTCCTCGGGATCTACATCGCGGCCTATACGGCCGGGCTCGCGGCCAGCGTGCCGGGCGGGCTGGGCGTGTTCGATGGCTTCATCCTGCTGAGCCTGGAGCCCTATCTGCCCTCCGCCCAGGTGATTGGGGCGGTGCTGCTCTTCCGGCTGTTCTACTACATCGTGCCGCTCTTCTTGGCGGGTGGGCTCTTCGCGGCCTTCGAACTGGGGCAGCGGCGGTCCTCCCTGGGGCGGCTTCAGGCCGAGACCCGGGTGACGGGGGCGCTGGAGGTGCCGGTTCTGTCCGGCCTCGCGGGGCTGGGCGGGGTCGTGCTGCTTTTCGTGGGCGCGCTGCCGGCGCGGGCGACGGGGATCGCGCAATGGGGCGGTGAATGGGCGGCGCTGGCGAGCCAGTTCGCGGCCTCCATCGTCGGCTCGCTGCTGCTGGTCGTCTCCTATGGGATGTTGCGCCGGCTGCGGATCGCCTGGTGGGCCGGATTGTTCCTGCTGGGCAATGGCGTGGCCATCCTCGCGGTGCGGGGCGATCCTTGGTGGGTGGCCGCCGCCTATCTCGGGACCGGGTTGTTCCTGGCTGCCATGCGGCACGCCTTCTACCGGGATGCGCGGCTGACCGGGGAGCCGCTGACGGGCGCGCGGGTCTTCTCCCTGGCCGCCGGGGTGATCTGTGGGCTGACCCTGGCGACGGTGGCCTATCATGGCCGCTTCTCGACCGCTGCCTGGTGGGAGGTGGTGCTCGAGTCGGGGGCGCCGGAGCCGTTGCGCTTCGCCGTGGGCGCGGCCGTGGCCCTGCTGCTCTTCGCAGCCTTTCGCCTGCTACGGCCGGCGCGGATCCGGGCGGAGGATTATGACGAATCGGCCCAGGCCCGGTTGATGGCGCTCGGCGCCCGCGTGCCGGGCCATGCGGATGGCGTGGTCTTCGCCGATGGCGGCAAGGCGGGCTTTGCCTTCCGGCAGCTGGAGGGCGTCTGGGTGGCCGATGGCGACCCGGCCGGAACCCCGGAGGCGCGGATCAACGCGATCTGGCGATTCCGTGACCTGTGCGATGCCGCGGGCGTGGCGCCCGCCTTCGCCGGCGTGGGGCGCCACATGCTGCGCGCCTACGAGCAGGCGGGGATGGCCACCGTGACCATGCCGAACGGCATGGTCATGGCCCTCGCCGGAGACCAGGACCCCAAGGCGGTGCTGCGTCTGCTCGCGACGGGGGCGGCCGGGGACTGAACGGCTACTGGCTGGCCCAGACGATGCGGTGCATCCAGGTCAGCTCTTCCAGCTCGAAGCTGTAGTTGGGATGGGCGGGGTTGAGGCTGGCCAGCTCCACGCGCTTGGCGGATTGGCGCAGCAGCTCCTTCGCCATCACCTCGCCACCCCGGGTACGGACCACCACCCGGTCCCCACGACGCACCGGCGCGCTGGGGGAGACGATGATGACGTCGCCGTCCCTGAACACGGGTTCCATCGAGTCGCCGCTGATTTCCAGCGCATAGGCGTTCGGGTCGCCGACCTCGGGCAGGCTGATCTCGTCCCAGCCGCCGCCGACGGGGTAGCCGCCATCGTCGAAGTAGCCGCTGCTTCCGGCCTGGGCGAGGCCGATCAGGGGGATGCGCCGGCTGGGGCGGGAGGCGGCGCGCATGTTGCCGGTGACGAGGCTGGCGAATTCGTCCATCCCCGCCCCGGTGGCGGCCAGGACCTTCGCCACGCTTTCGGTGGAAGGCCAGCGCGCCCGGCCATCCGGGCCGATTCGCTTCGACGGGTTGAAGGCGGTCGGATCCAGTCCTGCCTTGCGGGCGAGACCGGAGGCAGAGAGGCCGTTCTCCGCCGCCAGCGCGTCGAGCGCGCGCCAGATGTCGCTGTGTTGCATGCGTCTCATAATATAGGCGAGAAATCTGTGGGCAACAGGAATTAGGTCTCAGAATCGCCTTGACGTTCACAAGCTCGTGGGTGGATGTTCATGCTGTGTTCACAACCGGCGAGGATCAGCCCCCGATGACCCGTCCCGCTTCCGGTGCTCTTCGCACCACAGCGCCGACTCTCTCCAGCCTGGACAAGGTCCAGCCCTTCCTGAATGCGGAGGAGGCCTGGTTCTGGACCATGGCCGCCCTCATCGCACGGCGCGACGGCGCGCGAATCGTCTCCGGCCGCGGCCTGGTGGCGCGGCCCTGCGAGCCGGATGACGTGGTGAAGGCCCTCGACCGGCTCTATCGCCACCGCCGGATCGACCTGGCGCATGCGCGCATCATGCGGATCTGGGGCGAGCGCGGCACGGCGCCGGACCCGACCGCCCCGCGGGAGCGCGGCGATTACCGGCTGTGGCGCGAAGCCATGGACCGGCTCGACTGGCCGCTGCGGATGAAGGGTATCGTGGCCGGGCCCGAGCCGCGGGAGGCGGAGGCCGATGTGGTCGCTTTCCACCCCGTTCGGCCGGTCTGACGAGGCTTTTCATGATCTCGGCACCTCTCGTGCCGGCCCCTGACCTGCTCGCCGCCGCCCCGGGATACCGGGGCGGCGGTGTTGCGTTTGGCGGGGCGGCGCACAGGCGGGCCGCGGAGGCGAGGCCTCAGCGGCTCTGGATCGCTTTCGGCGGCGGCGCGGATCAGGGTTGGATGCGGCTGCTGCGGCCCGGCTTCCGGCATTGTTTCGCGGCCCTGCGCGACGAGGGGGGCTGGACGGTGCTCGACCCGCTCTCCGGACGGCTGCTGGTCACGCGGCTGCCGGTGGAGCCCGGATTCGATCTGCCCGGCTTCTGGGGCCGTGCGGGGTGCCGGGTTCTCGGGCCCTTCGTGCCCGCGGCGCCCGCGCAGGCCTGGCCGGCCGTGATCCCCTTTTCCTGCGTTGCCCTGTGCCGGGCCTTACTCGGCCCCGGCGCACCTTTCGCGGTGACGCCTTACGGCTTGTACCGGCGACTAGAGAAAAATTCCTCTCATGAGGAAAATGTTCTTGATGAATCCGGATCTGGCGGCTAGAACCCCTCTCGTCAACGGGCGAATTGCGCCCGGTGGCTTCCTCCCCGACCCCTGAACTTCAGGCCCGGCCCGGATCACTCCGGTGCCGGGCCTTTTCTGTTCGGGGGCGGGGCTATCCGCAGACAGGAGCGAGCCGGCGCATGGGCGATTGCACCACTTCCCCGCCGCACCCCGATGGAGGGGCCCAGGCATGACGCCGGACGAGATCATCGCCCGCGCGGAGCGTGCGTTGGAGCGACGCCGCCCCTGGGAGGGCGTGTGGCGCGATTGCTACGACCATGTGCTGGCCTCCACGCCCGGCGCGGGCGGCCCCTCGCTGCATGACGGGACGGCGGCGGATGCGGCGGAGAACCTGGCGGCCTCCCTTCTCGCGGAGCTGACGCCGCCCTGGTCGCGATGGTTCGGGCTGGCGCCGGTGGACGAGGCGGCGGACCCGGAGCTGGCCGGGGTGCTGGAGCGGGCGGCGGAGACGCTGCAGGGGCACCTGGACCGCTCCAACTTCGCGCTTGAGATGCACCAGGCGTTTCTGGACCTGGTGGTGGCGGGCACGGGCGTGGTGCTGGTGGAGGAGGCGCCGCCCGGCGAGGCCTCCGCGCTGCGCTTCACCGCCGTGCCGCTGCGCGAGGCGGTGCTGGAGGAGGGCGCCTCGGGCCGGCTGGACACGGTGTTCCGGCTGGTGCGGATGAATGCCGGGACAATCGCGGCCCGGTATCCCGGCGCGGCGCTGCCGGCCGACCTGTTCCGGGCCGATGAGCCGGAGGCGACGCATAAGGTGATCGAGGCGGTGTGGCCGGGCTTCGGCGGGCCGCGCTTCGCCGCGGTGCTGGAGCGGGATGGCCGCGCCCTGCCGCTCGCCGATGGACGCTTCGAGGAATGCCCCTTCCTCGCCTTCCGCTGGATGAAGGCGCCGGGCGAGACCTATGGCCGCGGCCCCGTGATGAAGGCGCTGCCGGACATCCGCACCGCGAACAAGGTGGTGGAGCTGGTGCTGAAGAACGCCTCCATCGCGGCGACGGGGATCTGGCAGGCCGATGACGACGGCGTGCTGAACCCGGCGACGGTGCGGCTGGAGCCGGGCGCGATCATCCCGAAGGCCGTGGGGTCTTCAGGGCTGACGCCGCTGGCGGCGCCGGGTTCCTTCGACGTGTCGCAGCTCGTGCTCTCGGACATGCGGGCGCGGATCCGTTCGGCGCTGCTGGCGGACCGGCTTTCGTCGCCGCACCGCCCGAACATGACCGCGACGGAGGTGCTGGAGCGCAGCGCGGAGACGGCGCGGCTGCTCGGCGCCACCTATGGGCGGCTGCAGGCGGAACTGCTGACGCCTCTGGTGGCGCGGTGCCTTTCGATCCTGCGGCGGCGGGGCGAGGTGCCGCCGATCCTGCTCGATGGGCAGGAGGCGCGAATCGCCTACCAGTCCCCGCTGGCCCGCGTGCAGGGGAGGGCGGATGCGGCGAACACGCTGCTCTTCCTGCAAGCCGTTTCGGCGCTCGGGCCTTCGGCCGCGGGCGTCGTCGATCTTCCCGCGGCGGCGCGGCATCTCGCCCGCACGCTGTCCGCGCCAAGCGCCATTCTGGCGCCTATTCAGGAGCAACCCAGCGCATGAGTGAGAATCTGCTGGAGATCGAGCCGAAGGGGAGCGAACCCCCCGCCGAGGCTGTGGAGCTGCCCGCGAAGGCGGAGCGGCCGGAGGAGGTGCCGGAGAAGTTCTGGGATGCCGAGCGCGGCGCGCTCCGCGTCGATGCGCTGCTGAAGTCCTATCGCGAGTTGGAGCGGAAGCTCTCCGCCCGCTTCGCTCCGCCGGCGGATGATGCGCCGGAGGAGGAGCGGCTGCGCTTTCGCCGGGCCATCGGCGTGCCGGAAACGGCCGAGGAATACGCGATCGAGCCCCGGCATGAGCTCATCGGTCCCGACCTGGAGGTGAATGCTGCGCTGCACAAGGCGGGCTTCACGCCGGCCCAGGTGCAGCTCGTCTATGATCTCGCGGCCGAGCGCCTGCTGCCGATTGTGGCGGAGGCGGCCTCGCAGTTCGAGGCGGAGCGGCAGCGGGACCGGCTGCGCAGCGAGTTCGGCGGCGAGGAGCGGTTCCGCCGCACCGCGAAGCAGATCGCGTCCTGGGGCAAGGCGAATCTGCCGGAAGAGGTGGTCGCCGCGCTTTCCACCACCGCCGATGGGGTGATCGCGCTGCACCGCATGATGGAGAAGGGCGAGCCTGCCCTGGCCCGCCAGGCGGAAGCGCCCGAGGGCATGGACGAGGCGGCGCTGCGCCGGATGATGCGCGACCCGCGCTACTGGCGTTCCCGCGAGCCGGATTTCGTGAAGCGGGTGACGGAGGGCTTCCGCCGCCTCACGGGAGGGTGATGCTGCAGCCTAAACTTTGGCTTCAGGAATTAGCGCTAAGGTCCTGAAACCCGAGTCGGGGCATTGCGTTTTCC
This sequence comes from Muricoccus roseus, assembly GCF_900141905.1. Lineage (GTDB taxonomy): Bacteria > Pseudomonadota > Alphaproteobacteria > Acetobacterales > Acetobacteraceae > Roseomonas > Roseomonas rosea. The sequence continues at coordinate 38,678 of NZ_FQZF01000022.1, forward strand.
CGATGCGTCTCTGCGACGGGTGGTCACTGACTGCATCCCCCCAAAGGGTGACCCCCGTACGCCGCCGGTTCCGCATCCCCCCTCGTGCGGACCGGCTACGGGGGCGGGTGGCACCCTACTTCCCCCTGGTGCCGCCCGCCCCCGTCTCTTTTCCAAAAGGCCCCTCCGCACCGCGGACGGGGCCTTTTCCTGTTTCCACCCTTTCCGGCGCGACCAACCCGCCCCGGGCCTGATGGCGCAGCCATGGGCCCTGGGCGGGCGCGTGCCGTTCCGCGCGCCGCCTGGCCCCGGAGCCGTCCCCTCACGGGACGGCGCCGTGCCAACCGGGTGGCCGCATCTCCGCGCCGCAACCCATCATACGAAGGAGGACCTGCGTGTCCGCCACGATCGATCAGGCTTTCGTCAAGCAGTTCCAGGCCGAGGTGCATGAGGCCTTTCAGCGCCAGGGCAGCAAGCTGCGCCCCACCGTGCGCTCCAAGACCGGCGTGCACGGCGCCTCCACGGTCTTCCCGCGTGTCGGCAAGGGCACGGCGGCGGCCAAGGCGCGCAACGGCGTCGTGCCGGTGATGAACCTCGACTACTCCGCGGTCGAGTGCTTCCTGCAGGACTACTATGCGGGCGAGTGGGTCGATAAGCTCGACGAGATCAAGACCAATGTGGACGAGCGCGCGGTGGTGGCGAATGCCGGCGCCTATGCGCTGGGCCGCAAGACCGACGAGCTGATCATCGCCGCCCTCGACACCGCGACGCAGGAGGCGGTGGGCACCGCGGCCGGCACGACCGACACGGACGGGCTGACCAAGGCGAAGGTGCTGCTGGCCTTCGAGAAGCTCGGCGCCGCCGACGTGCCGGATGACGGCAACCGCTTCGCCGTCGTCGGCTGGAAGCAGTGGAGCCAGCTGCTGCAGATCGAGGAGTTCGCGAACGCCCAGTATGTCGGCGATGCCGACCTGCCCTGGAAGGGGATGCAGGCGAAGCGCTGGCTCGGCGCGCTGTGGATGCCGCATTCCGGCCTGACCAAGAGCGGCAACCTGCGCTTCTGCTACTTTTACCACCGCACCGCCATCGGCCATGCGGTGGCGCAGGACGTGATGACCGACATCACCTGGCATGGCGACCGCGCCGCGCATTTCGTCAACAACATGATGAGCCAGGGCGCCGTCCTGATCGACGACGCCGGCATCGTGCGGATGCGCGCGGCCGAGTAGCCGCGGCCGATCGCCTGAACGGGGCCGCGCGTGGCGAGGTATCGCCACGCGCGGCTTCCACATGAACGACGAGACGACGCGCATGCCGCCCCCCGGCTGGCATGCGCAGCGCGTGGGACCGGCGCCCGCGATGCGCCGCCTGTTCCGCGCCATGCCGGCGCGACGTTCGCGGCTGCACCGGCGCCGGCCCCCGCGCATCCCCTGCTTTTAAACCCCTTTCAGGGAGCATCGACCCGATGGCGCTTTCCGCCCTCGCCCTCTGCTCGCGCGCGCTGCTCAAGGTCGGCGCGCAGCCGATCGCCTCCCTCGAGGAGGGGACGGCCGAGGCGGAGGTTGCGGCCAATCTCTATCCCGGCACGCGGGATGCGCTGCTCTCCTGCCATCCCTGGTCCTTCGCCACGGGGCAGATGGAGCTCAACCGCCTGGCCGCGGCGCCGGTGGCCGATCTGGCGAATGCCTTCCAGCTGCCGCCGGATCTGCTGCGCGTCATCTCGGCGGGGGGCGGGCGCGGTCGTGGCATTGCCTATCGGATCCATGAGGGGCGGCTGCATGCGGATCCGTTCCAGGTCGTGCTCACCTATGTGTTCCGGCCGGCGGAGAGCGAGTTTCCCCCCTTCTTCGCCGCGGCGCTGGTGGCGCGGCTGGCGGCGGAGTTCTGCCTGCCGCTGACCGAGAACACGGTCCGGGCCGAGATGCTGCACCGGATCGCGGAATCCGAGCTGCGCCAGGCGAGGCTGATCGACAGCCAGCAGGCGACGCCGAGGGCCATCGAGGACTTCCCGCTTCTCGGCGCGCGGGGTTGACCGCCATGCCTGTGATCAAGCGCGCCAAGACCGCCTTCACGGCGGGGGAGCTGGCGCCGGAGCTGCTGGGCCGTGGGGACGTGCCGGCCTGGGCGAACGGGGCCATGCGCCTGCGCAACGTGGTGATCCAGCCCACCGGCGGCATCCAGCGCCGTCCCGGGCTGCGCCACCTCTCCACCTTGCCGGGCCTGGCGCGGCTGGTGCCCTTCGAGGTGAACACCGAGCGGACCTACCTGCTGGTGCTGCTGCACCAGGCCGTTCGGGTCATGCAGGACGGCGCCGAGGTGGCCGTGCTGGCGGGACCCTGGACGGAGGCGATGCTGCCGCAGATCGCCTTCACGCAGAATGCGGGCATGCTGCTGCTGCTGCATCCCGCCATGCGGCCGCAGGCTGTCCGGCGGAGCGATGCGGGGGTGTGGTCCGTCGGGCCATTCCTCTTCGCGGCGGAGCCCTTCTTCCGGCATGTGCCGAGTTCGGTTTCCGTGACGCCCAGCGGGACCACGGGCGTGGTGACGGTGACGGCCTCTGCGAGTGTCTTCGCGCCGGCGCATGTCGGCGCGCAGCTTCGCATCGGCGGAAAGCGGCTGCTGATCACGGCGGTGAACACGGCCGCGACCGTGACGGGACAGGCGCTGGATCCGCTGCCTTCCACCGGAGCGACGACGGATTGGGATGAATCCGCCTTCAGCGACGCGCATGGCTGGCCCGTCAGCGCCTGCTTCCACCAGGGGCGGCTCGTGCTGGGGGGCGCGCGGGATCTGCCGAACCGGCTGTGGTTCTCGCGCACCGCGCAGTTCGACAATTTTGACCTGGGCGAGGGGCTGGACGACCAGGCCATCGAGTTCGCCCTGGTCTCGGATCAGCTGAACGCCATCCGCGCGGTCTTCGCGGGGCGGCACTTGCAGGTCTTCACCTCGGGCGCGGAATGGATGGTCAGCGGCGATCCGCTGACACCCGCCTCCATCCAGGTGACGCGGCAGACCCGGGTCGGGTCGCCGACGGATCGCAACGTGCCGCCCCTCGACGTGGATGGATCGACGGTCTTCCTGGCCCGGTCCGGCCGCGCGGTGCACGAGTTCTCCTATACCGATCTGCAGCAGGCCTATCAGGCCGACGACCTTGCCCTCGTCGCGCGGCACCTGATCGTCTCGCCCATCGCCATGGCCTACGATTCGCAGCGGCGCCTGCTGCACCTGGCGATGCAGGATGGCAGCCTTGCGACGCTGACCATCTATCGCGCCGAAGGCGTGACGGGTTGGACCCGGCAGGAGACCGATGGCGCCTTCCGTTCCCTCGTGGAGATGGAGGGCACGGTCTATGCCGTGGTGGAGCGCGCGGGCCGCTTCCGGCTGGAGTGCTTCGATGACGCCCTGCGGCTGGATGCGGCGGTGTGGGCGACCTCGGATGGCACGGGCAAGGGCTGGTCCGGCCTCGAGCATCTGGAGGGACGGAGCATCGGCGTGCTGGCCGATGGCGCGCCGCGGGAAGCGGCGGTGGTGCTGGGCGGCGCGATCGTCATCGAGCCCACCGCCGATGTCGTGCAGGCGGGCTTGCCCTTCACCCATGTGGTGGAGCCCATGCCACCGGAGACGGTCTCCGCCACCGGTGCGCGCATGGGGCCGGTCCGGCTCGTCGCCATCACCTTCCGGCTGCTGGCGACGGGGGCGTTGACGGTCGATACCGGCCGGGGCGCGCGCCCCGTCCCCTTCCGGCGCCTGGACGCAGCGATGCTCGACGCCGCGCCGCCTGCCTTCAGCGGCGACGTGACCCTGCGCGGACTTGGCTGGCGCCGGGATTCCCTGGCGCCACTCTGGCGCATCGAGGGCGACGCGCCGCTCCCCTTCACGCTGCTTTCCGTGACAACCGAGACGAGGACGACCGACTGATGGCGCAGCTTGCCCCCGTCGTAACGCTCGCCGCCACCGGCGCCTCCATCTATGCGCAGGGGCAGGAGGCGAAGCGGCAGAAGAAGAACGCGCAAATCCAGCAGCAGAACGCGCAGATCCAGCAGGAGGCGCAGCAGCAGGTGCTGGCGGTGCAGGCGGCGCAGGACACCGCCGAGCGCCAGCGCGCGCTGGGCCGCAGCATTGCATCGGCACGCGCGAGGCTGGCCGCGGGCGGCGTGAATCCGGACCAAGGGTCCGGTGCCGCTCTCACGGCCGGCCTGCGGACCGCCGCGAGGGAGGCGCAGAACGCCGATGACGCGACCTATGCGGCCCGGCTTTCGGCCGGGCGCAAGTCGCTCCTGGACCAGGACGCGTCCCTCACGAACTGGGTGCGCGCGGGGCAGGGCCTCGGGCGCGTCGTGAAGAGCCTTCTGGACTGACCTGAACACGCCCCCGCGGCAGAACCGGAGAACCCCCATGGCCGAGCATATCCGCATCGGCGACGTCGCGCCGCGTGTGCATTACGTGGCGGATGGCGCGCAGACCGCCTTCGTCTATCCCTTTCCGATCTTCGAGGCCGACGACCTCGACGTGCATGTCGATGGTCTCCTGATCACGAACGGCTATGCCGTGTCCGGCGCGGGGAAGTCCGAAGGCGGGATCGTCACCTTCGCCGTGGCGCCGGCCCATGGCGCCAGGGTGGTTCTGCGCCGCCGCCTCGTGATGGAACGCGTCACCGACTATCAGCCGAACGGCGTGCTGCGTGCCAAGACGCTCAATGACGAGCTGGACCGCCAGATGGCGGCGCTTCAGGAGCTGCGGGAGGATGCGACCGGCGCCCTGCGGCAGAGCCCGGGCGAGGTGGGCGGGCAGTTCCAGCTGCCGCTGCGGCCCGCGCGGGCGAACCGCCTGCTTGGCTTCGACAGTGTCGGCGATGTGACCACCTTTTCCCGCGGCGAGGCCACGCTCTCCGCGCCGTTTCCGGGCGCGATCCCGCGCACCGTGGAGGACAAGCTGGCCGAGCGCCTTTCCGCCCGCGACTTCGGGGCGATGGGCGACGGCGTGAACGATGACGGCCCGGCGCTGCAGGCGGCGATGAACGCGGCGGCCGCCTCGGGGAAGTTCCTCGATATCGGGGAGGGGACCTATCGAACCACCATCCCGCTCACTCTCCCCGGTGCCGCCGCGGGGCTGAGCATGCGGGGCGCCATCCTCTATGCCGGCCCGGGCGGAGAGGCCGCGCTGACGCTGGGCGACGGGGCGGCGATCCGCAACCGGGCGAAAATCTACCAGGGGCTGCGGGTACTTCGGGCGGGGCTCTCCTCCTGGGAGGATGAACGGGATATCGGGATCCTGATCCGCAACCAGGATTCCGGCCTGATCGACATCCGGCAGGTCGAGATGTTCACCATCGGCGTGCAGACCTTGGGCGTGGAGCGTGGCTTCGAGGACAGCGTGCTCTATCTCGGCCGCATCGTGGACAACCGCTACGGGCTGGATGTGCGGACGGCCAGCGCCGCGGGGTGGAACACCTCCGTGCGCTACTATGGCGGCCATTTTGCCCATTCGCTGGCGACCTACCCGGAGAAGGACCGCTACGGCATCCGCCTTTCGGCCGCGCCGGGCGCCTATGTGGCCCATAACCGCCATGTCTTCGACGGACCGGCCTTCGAGCTGCAGTCGCGGGACCGGGTGATCGACGGCATTCCCTTTCTCATCCAGGTGAACTCGCGCGGCGCGATCGCGCGCAACATCCGGATGGAGGGCTGCGATCCCTATGTGGCCCGCCATACCGGCGCGGCGCAGGACCATGTGTATGAGGTGGCCTGGGCCAGCCAGGGCTATGGCATCGATATTGACTACACCGCGACGGCGACCCGCGTGGGCAGCGTGGTGCGGGCCATGCACCAGGCGGCGGCCTATCGCGAGGCCACGCGGACCGTGGCGGAGATCCCCAGCCTCCGCGCGGCCGCCATCCGCTGGAACGGCAGCGAGACAGGGTTCGAGAAGCTCGCCTGCCTCTCGACCAATGTCAGCGGCACGCCGACCCTGCTGCCGCACTTCACCTTCCCGGCGCTGGACAGCTACACGCTGACCGAGCGGGGCGTGATCCTGACCGGTGGGGGGGGTATCGGCTTCGTCGTCGATACGCGGCGCTGCAAGGAGTTCGCGCTGGCGGTGGACGCCGATGACCCGCGGATGATCATCCAGTGCTTCGGGGCGGGAAACGTGCTGCTCACCGCCGCCGATGGCGAGATGGTGCGTGCCTCCGGCATGTCCCTCACCTATGTCTCTGGCCCGCGCTGGTGGCAGGGCAATGCCGACAGCAATGACGCGAACCTCACCCGGTTGCAGGTGATCCGCCTGGCGCCCGAGGTGCAGACCGCGATCATCGGCGTGGCCCGGATCGGCACGGATTACGAGGTCCGGAGCCTTCGCCTGGCCTGCGATCCGTCGCAAAGCCCGGCCGTGCTCTACGGGACGCCGGAGTTGCCGCATGGCGTGCGGGAGCTGAAGGCGGAGATGGCATGGGACGCGCCGTCCATCGCGGCCGGTGGATCGGCCCAGGTGAATGTGCCCTGCGCCGGGGTGCGACCGGGTGACTTCGTGCAGGCCGCCTTCAGCCTCTCCACTTCGGGCGTGGTCTTCCTCGCTCAGGTGGGGGCGCAGGACGTGGTCACGGTCACGGCCTGGAACCGTAGCGGGGCGGCGGTGGACCTCAACCCGGGCATCGTGCGCGTGCGGGCGGTGAAGTCGTGACGCCCCTCACGCCGGAGGAGCTGCAGCGCGCCGTCCGCAAGGTGGTGGCGGATTACGAAGCCTTCGTCTCACGCGGTCCCGCGCCGGGCATGCATGAGGACCCGAAGGCCTTTACCGCCCATCACGCGGCGGCGCGCTCGGCGCTCGCGCATTTGGAGCACCTGATGAAGCTCAACAAGGGCCAGGCGGAGACGGATGCGGTGACCGAGGCCGGTGCGCTGATCGCCGAGGCGCGCCGCTCAATCCAGCTGGCCGAACAGGAAGACCGAGAGGGCGAGGAGAGCGCGGAGGATGAAGAGGCCGCCTGAGACGATCGAGCACGACTTCCTGGAGTTCCTCTATGCCTGGAACCTGCGCGCCGGGGTGGCGACGCCCGGCGTGCATCGCCGGATCGCGCGCTGGCTGATGGCACGCCATGCCGGAGAGGACCGAAGGCTTCTGCTGATGGCCTTCCGCGGCTGCGGCAAGTCGACCTTGGTGGGCCTGTGGTGCGCGTGGCGGCTGGCGGTACAGCCCGATCTGCGCATCCTGGTCCTGGCGGCGGACCATATGCTGGCGGCACGCATGGTGGCGACGGTGCGACGGATCGTCGAGCGCCATCCTCTCTGCCGCCACCTGCTGGGCGGGGACGAGGCCTGGGCGTCTGATCGCTTCACGGTGAGGCGTGCGGGCGCGATCCGGGAGCCCTCGATGCTCGCCCAGGGCATCGGGGGCAACGTGACGGGTGCGCGGGCCGAGCTGATCATCTGCGACGACGTGGAGGTGGCGGGCAATTGCGACACGCCCGGCAAGCGGGAGGAACTGCGCGAGCGTCTTGCCGAATGCGAGTTCATCCTCACCCCGGGCGGCACCATCCTCTATGTCGGCACGCCGCATTGCGCGGACAGCCTCTACGCGCCGCCGGAGACGGAGGGGGCCTATCTCGCCAGCTACCGGCGGCTGCGCATCCCGCTCCTCGACGAGGCCGGGCGCAGCGCCTGGCCGGAGCGCTTCCTCGGCGAGGGAATCCGGGCGCTGCGGGATCGGGTGGGGCCTCTGCAGTTCCGGCGGCAGATGCTGCTGGAATGCGCCTCCTCCGGCGCCGCGCGGCTCGATCCCGCCTTGCTCGTCCGCTACGGCGAGGAGCTGGATTACCGCGAGGCGAACGGGCGTCCCATCCTGTCGCTGCTCGGGCGTCGTCTGGTCGCCGGCGGCGGCTTCTGGGACCCGGCCTATGGGCGGCCGGGGCAGGGGGATTCCAGCGTTCTCGCCGCCACCTATTCGGACGGCGAGGGTAACCACTATCTCCACCGCCTTGCCTACATCACGCAGAATCCGGACGGGCAGCCGGACCCGGCGACGCAGCAATGCCGCCGTGTCGCCGCCATCGCGAAGGAGCTGCTCCTGCCGGTGGTGCGGGTGGAGACGAATGGAATCGGCAAGTTCCTCCCTCCGCTTCTGCGGCGGGAGATGTCGCGCAGTGGCGTCGCCTGCACGGTGTTGGAGCACAGCAGCCACAGGGCAAAGCAGGATCGCATCCTCGGCGCGCTGGACCCCGTGATGGCGGCGCGTCGCCTGTACGCGCATGAGGCCGTGTTCCGCACCGCCTTCCCGCAGGAGATGGCGGAATGGAAGCCCGGCGCGGCGGGCGTGAAGGACGATGCGCTGGATGCGGTAGCGGGCTGCTTGTTGGCCGAGCCGGTGAGGATGCCATCCTTGCCGCCGGTCCCACGCGGCGCATCGTGGCGAGGCTGACCTAGATGTCCCAGCGATTCAGCATCGGTTCAACTTTGCGACGCAAATTGAGACCGCACACGGAAATGAGAGACAGTCGATGCTGACCATCCGCCGCCTGCCCGTCACCACCGCCGGCCTGCTGAACGGCCTCGCCGGCCTTCCCTGGACGGCGCCGCTCCCGCGGCGCTGATCCCCCCCGCCAAGCTTCCGCAAAGGCCCGCCCTCCGGCGGGCCTTTCGCGTTTCAGGCGGCGGCCTTCTTCAGCACCTCGCTCGCATGCCGCTTCGCTCCGGCCTCGGTCATGGCGAAGCGCCCGGGCGAGACCTCCTCTGCCATGCCCATCCCGCAGAGACGCCGCAGGCAGGCCTCGTCCGGCAGCCCGGCCGGCCGCGTGCCGCCATGGGTCAGGAACAACCGGTGCAGCGCCGACCGGCAGCAGGTCTCCAGATAGGGCTCGTTCCACATTGCCTGCTCAAAGCATCCCCCAGGGTCCCCCGGCAAGTCGGGGTGCCCCGACGCGGGATCAACCCCTGTGCATCCCCCTCAACCCGGTGCGTTCCCGAAGGAGGACCCATGCCGTCCTTTCCCCCCGATCCGCAATGGATCTCCGCCGCGGTGGAAACCCCGCTGATGGCCGTGCTGGCCTGGATGCTGCACTCGCTCCGGCGCAGCATCACGCAGGCGCCGGATCCCGGCCTCTCCCCGCCGGTCCAGCCTCCATCGCGTCCCGACCTCACCCAGCACCAAGCCTCGCTGGAGCGCACGCGGGACGACCTGGCGGCGTTCAAGCTGGAGGTGGCCCGGACCTATGTGCCGCTCTCCCTCATCCGCGACGTGGATGGGCGCCTCACCGCCCATCTCATCCGCATCGAGCAGAAGCTCGACGAAGCCACCCGTGCCGCCCACAGCACCGCCGCCCAGATGCGCGTGCTCGCCGAGGACCGCTGATCCATGAACTGCACCGAACTCCTCGCCCGCACGCTCTATGCGGAGGCGGGCACCCGGCCCGTGCGCGCGATCGAGGCCCTGGCGGCCCTGGCCGTGAACCGCGCGCGCGCTGCGATGCCACGCCCGGCCCGTATCCCCGGTGCCGCGCCCTTCGCGCCGGGCGGCCATGCCCGCCTGCCCGAGCCGGGCCTGCAGGAGATGACGGCCGCCTGCCGCGACCCCTTCCTCTTCCCGAGCCGCAACCCGCGCCACCCGGCCCATGCGCTGCTGGCCGCGCCGCATCCGGGCGACCCGGCCCTCGCGGTCTGCCGCCGGGTGGCCGCCCGTGCCCTGGCGGGCGCGCTGGCGGACCCGACGCAGGGCGCCACCCACTGGCACCCCGCCGAATCCCTGCCGGCCTGGGCCGTGGCCCGGGAGGCGGTGGCCGAGATCGCCGGCCTCGTCTTCTACCGGCTGGAGATGGGGGAACGTCCGGCCAGCCCGGCCCCGCCCGTTCTGGTGGCTGCCGCCTGAACCGGCCTTCGCTGCTTCACGGGCGCGCGGCGGCGGATTAGCGTCCGGCAAAAGCGGGAGAAACGTCCATGCGGCTCACCAGGCGTGCCGCGCTCGCGGCGCTGCCGGGCCTCGCCCTACCGGCCATCGCCCTGCCGGCCATGGCCCAGTCCTGGCCCAGCAAGCCGGTCCGGATCATCGTCCCCTACGCGCCTGGCGGGGGCACGGACATCCTCGCCCGTGCCCTGGCCGATGCCCTGCGCCCCGAACTGCCCCAGCCCGTGGTGGTGGAGAACCGGGCAGGGGCAGCGGGGGTGGTGGGCACGGAGCAGCTGATCCGCGCCGAGCCGGACGGGCACACGCTCACTGCTGTTGTCAGCACGCATGTGATGAACAAGTACACGCTGGAGCGCCTGCCCTACGACGCGCTGCGCGACGTCACCCCGGTCTCCATGCTCACCCGCAACACGATGGTCTGGGTGACGGGGGCGGGGCAGCCCTTCCGCAACCTGGCGGAGCTGCGCGCCCATGCCGCCGGCACGCCTCTCACCACCGGCTCCACCGAGGCGCTTTCGCAGTTCATCGGGCAGGAATTCGCCCGTCGCCTGAAGGTGGAGATCCCCGATGTCAGCTACCGCTCCGGCGGGCAGCTGATGACCGATATCGTGGCCGGCCACCTTCCCCTGGGCTGCACCAGCACGGCGAGCGTCACCCCGCATATGAGCACGGGGCGGGTCCGCATTCTCGCCGTCTCCACCGCCACGCGCACCCCCTTCTTCCCGGATGTGCCCACCGCGCAGGAGCAGGGGCTGGCGGATTTCGACCTGGCCGGCTGGGTCGGCCTGCTCGGGCCACGCGGGATGGCCGCCGCCCTGGCGCGGCGAATCCACGAGCTGGTCTCCGGCGCCTTCGGGAACGAGGCCTTCCGTGCCCGCCTGACCACGCTCGGCATCGAGCCCGATCTGCGCGACCCCGATGGCCTGCGCGACGCCATGGAGCGCGAGGACCGGATCTGGGCGGCCGCCAGCGCCGCCGGCCATCTCCAACGCCAGTAGTCCAGGACAACAGCATGGCAAACCCCGCCCTCAAGGCCGCCTTCGACGCGAAGCGCTTCGTCGTCGCCCCCGGCATCTACGACGGCATCTCCGCCCGCGTCGCCGACGGCATGGGCTTCGACTGCCTGTATATGACGGGCTTCGGCACGGTCGCGTCCCATCTCGGCCTGCCGGATGCCGGCATCGCCACTTACACGGACATGGTGAACCGTGCCGGCCGCTTCGCGCAGATCACGCGCACGCCGATCATCGCCGATGCCGACACCGGCTATGGCGGCCTGCTGAACGTGCGCCACACCGTCCTGGGCTATGAGGCCGCCGGCCTCTCCGGCATCCAGCTCGAGGACCAGGAGGTGCCGAAGAAGTGCGGCCATACGCCCGGCCGCCGCGTGATCCCGGCCGAGGAGATGGTGCTGAAGGTGAAGGTCGCCGCCGAGGCGCGGCGGGACCCCAACTTCCTCATCGTCGCCCGCACCGACGCCCGCACCGGCCTGGGGCTGGAGGAGGCGATCCGCCGAGGCCGTCTCTATGCCGATGCGGGCGCCGACGTGGTCTTCATCGAGAGCCCGGAGAGCGAGGCGGAGATGGTGGAGATCGGCCGCGCCTTCTCGGACAAGCCTCTGCTGGCGAATTGCGTGGAGGGCGGGCGCACGCCCATCCTGCCGGCCAAGCGGCTGGAGGAGATCGGTTATGCCATCGCCATCTATCCGGCCCTGGGCTTCCTCGCCGCCGCCGCCGCCTATGAGCGCGCCTTCGCGCATCTGAAGGCCGAAGGCAGCAGCAACGGCCTGCCCGAGGGCGAGAGCTACGGCTTCGGCCGGATCTGCGAGCTGCTGGGCTTCCCCGAAGTCTGGGAGTTCGACCGGCGCTGGGCCGTGCTGGACAAGTAGCGCGCCCGGGGGCATCGGGCCGGCGAGAGCCGGAAGGAGTGACCATGCCCGATGCCCCGGAACCCCTGATCCACACGCTGATGCGGGGCGCCGACTGGCGCGCCGCGCAGGATGCCGGGGCCTATCACGGCAGCGCCGACGACCGGCGGGACGGCTTCCTCCACTTCTCCACCGCCGCCCAGCTGCGCGCGAGCGCCGCGAAGCACCGGGCCGGGGAACCCGACCTCTGGCTCGTCAGCGCCGAAAGCACGGCGCTGGGCGAGGCGCTGCGCTGGGAACCCGCCTCAGGCGGCAAGCGCCCCGGCCTCTTCCCCCATCTCTACGCATCCCTACCGCTCTCGGCCGTGCGCGGCGCGGTCTTCTTGCCGCTTGGCAGTGACGGGCTGCATCGCTTTCCGGACTGGGTGCCCTGAGAGGGCTCCGCCCTCATCCGCCAAGGGCCTGAGGCCCTTGGAACCCCATCGGACTGCCGTGGATGCCCCGGATCGAAGGGGTCTCTGGTTGAAGGTGACTCTCCTGCCTTTGCAGTCGCCTAAGGTCATGGACCTCAGGCGCGCCGTCAGCCCCGTGATTCCAAACTTGAAGAAAAAGAAGAAGGTGAGGGGTCCGGGGAGAGGAAGAATTCCTTCTTCCTCTCCCCGGGACTGACCAACAGACCAGGAACCGCCCCCAACCCTCAGCCCGTGCGCCGCTGCGCCATGATTCCCGCGAAGGTCACCACCCCCGCGCCCACCCAGACCAGAAGGGGCGGCCACACCCCCCAGACCGTCACATCCGCGATCACCGCGAAGACCAGGGCGGAGAATTCCAGCGGCGCCAGCCGTCCGGCGCTGGCATGCCGGAAGGCTGAGGCGAGGCAGAGCGTGGCCCCGCCCGCCAGCACGCCGTTGGCCGAAAGCGCCGCCGCATCGCCCCAGGATGGGGTGACCCATTCCGTCGCGGCCCAGGGCAGCAAGGCGGGAAGGGCGGGTACCGCGCTCCAGAAGATCACGCGCGCCATGCCGGGTTCGTCCCGCAGGCTGCGGTTCATCACCAGCACCATGGCGTGGCAGAAGCTGCCCATCAGCCCCCAGGCATAGGCGGCCCAGGCGCCGCCCGCGGACAGTCCGGGCGAGAGGGCGACCAGCACCCCCAGGAAGCCCACGCCGCACCAGATCCAGGCGGTCGCGGCAACCGGTTCCTTCAGCAGCACCCGGAACAGGGCGAGCAGCATGAAGGGTGCCGTGAAATAGACGAGGTAGCCCTCCGCCAAGGGCAATTCGCGGAGGGAGAGGAAGAAGCCCGCGCCCGAGCCGACCATGAAGGCCGAGCGCAGCAGCTGGGCCCAGGGCCGCCGCGTGGCGACGCCGCCGCCTGCCCGCGGCCGTGCCAGCCGGGCCGCGCCCAGAAGCGCGAGCAGCACGGCGTAGCGGAAGGCGAGTACCTGGCTGACGTGATAGCCGCCGGACAGCACCTTCGAATTCGCGTCGAGCACCGCGAAAAGCGCGAGCGCGGCCAGCATCAGCAATGGTCCGCGCAACGGTGCCACCTCCCGAGGGATTCCCCCTCGCCGCTTCTCCCGTCCTGCCGATGCGCCGTCAACGCGGCGCGGGGGAGGGCAGCACCCCCTGGCCCTTCTCGCCGCACTGCGGCACAACCGGCGGCCATGCGCGCCGCCCTCGCCTCCGCCCTGATGCCCCTCATCCGGGGGCTCGATCCGGAAACGGCCCATGACCTGTCGCTGCGCGCGCTGAACTGGGGCCTGGCCGGGCAGGACCGCTCCCAGGACGATTCGCTGCTGGCGCTGCATGCGCTCGGGCTCGACTTCCGCAACCCGATCGGCCTCGCCGCCGGATTCGACAAGAACGCGGTGGCGGTGCTGCCCCTGATGCGCCTCGGCTTCGGCTTCGTGGAGGCCGGCACCATCACGCTGCGCCCGCAGCCCGGCAATCCGAAGCCGCGCCTGTTTCGCCTTGAGGAGGACCGGGCGGTCATCAACCGCTTCGGCTTCAACAATGCGGGCATCGAAGCCTATGTGGCGAAGCTGGCCGCCCTGCCTCGGCCGCTGCCCGCCGTGCTCGGCGCCAATATTGGCATCAACAAGGACAGCCAGACGCCGGAGGCCGACTACCCCGCCCTCTACACTCGCGTGGCGCCCCTGGCCGATTACGTGACCATCAACGTCTCCTCCCCCAACACGCCGGGGCTGCGGGATCTGCAGGGCGAGGCGCGGCTGGCCGCGATCCTGGATGCCACCCTCGCTGCCCGGGCCGAGCGGAAGAAGCGCCCGCCCGTGCTGGTGAAGATCGCCCCCGACCTCGCCGATGCGGCGGTGGAGGCCATCGTGCAGACCTGCCTGGACCGCGACGTGGCGGGGCTCATCATCTCCAACACCACCATCGCCCGGCCGGACAGCCTCCGCTCCCCGCACAAGGCGGAGACGGGCGGCCTGTCCGGGCGGCCACTCTTCACCCCCTCCACCGAACTGCTGCGGCGGGTCCATCGCCTGTCCCGCGGCCGGCTGACGCTGATCGGCGCCGGTGGCGTGGAGAGCGGCGAGACCGCCTATGCCAAGATCAAGGCCGGCGCCTCCCTCGTGCAGACCTATGCGGGCTTCGCCTATGCCGGCCCGGCCCTCATCCCCCGGATCAAGCGCGAGCTCGCCGAACTGCTGCGGCGGGACGGCGTGAAGAACCTGTCCGACGCTATCGGAGCCGAAGCCTGATGCAGATCCTCGACAGCGTCGCCCCGCTCGCGGAGCGCTATCGCGGCTTCGTGCTCGACCTCTGGGGCGTGGTGCATGACGGGCAGGCGGCCTTTCCCGGGGTGGCCGATGCGCTGGCCCGGATGAAGGCGACGGGAGCGAAGATCGTCTTCCTCTCCAACGCCCCGCGCCGCTCGCATGTGGTCGAGCGCCAGCTCACCGGCTTCGGCATCGACCGCGCCCTCTACGACGCCGCCATGACGAGCGGCGAGATCACCTGGCGCCTGCTGCGGGACCGCACCCACCCCTTCGTGCGGGATCTCGGTCCCCGCGCCCTGCATATCGGCAAGCCCGACGACCGCTCCGTGGTCGAGGATCTCGGGATCACCCTGACCGACCGGGCCGAGGAGGCGGACTGGGTGCTCAACACCGGCCCCGACCCGGATCGCGGCGTGCAGACGGTGGATCCCTATGAGGGCCAGCTCCGCGCCGCTCTGGCGCGGGAGCTGCCGATGCTCTGCGTGAACCCGGACCGCCGGGTGGTGGTGGGCGGGCGCCTGATCATCTGCGCCGGCGCCCTGTCCGAGCGCTATGCCGAACTCGGCGGCCGCACGCTGGAGATCGGCAAGCCCGACCCGGAGGCCTATGAGCCCGTGATGGCGCTGCTGGACCTGCCCCGCGGCCAATGCGTCGCCATCGGCGACAGCCCCCATACGGATCTGGCGGGCGCCCAGGCGGCGGGGCTGGATGCGGTCTGGGCCCTGGGCGGCCTGGCTGCCGAGGAAGGGCTCGCCGAGGCCGATCCCGCCACCCTCGCCGCCCGCGCCACGGCCGAGGGCGTCGCCCCCGTGGCCGCGCTGCGCGGGCTGCGCTGGTAGGGGCGCGGCGCGTGATCCCGCCGGGGCCGCCCCGCCCGGCCATGTGGCTGCTGGTGGTGATGACGGGGCTCGGCCCCTTCTCCATGCAGATCCTCATCCCGGCCCTGCCGCGCATGGCGGTGGATCTCGGCGTGCCCTATGGCATCGCGCAGCTCACCCTCACCCTCTACCTGATCGGGGTCGCCCTCGGTCAGCTCCTCTACGGGCCGCTGGCGGACCGCTTCGGGCGGCGGCCGGTCATGCTCGGGGCGCTCGCGCTCTATCTCGTCGCCTCCGCCCTCTCGGCCTTCGCGCCCTCCATGGCTTGGCTGGGCATCGGGCGGGTGGCGCAGGCCATGGGCGCCTGCTCCGGCATGGTGCTCGGCCGCGCCATCATCCGCGACGTCTGGCCGCGGGACCAGGCGGCGAGCCGGATCGGCTATGTCGTCATGGCCATGACCCTGGCGCCGATGCTCGCCCCCATGGTCGGCGCCCTCATCGAGGAGCGTTTCGGCTGGCGATCCTCCATGGTCGCCTGCCTCCTCTTCGGCGCGCCGCTCCTCCTCGCCGTCTGGCTGCGCCTGCCGGAAACCCTGCGCGAGCCGCAGCCGCTGCCGGGGCTGCGGGGCATGGGGCTGGCCCACATGTCCCTGCTGCGCCTGCCCGCCTTCCGTTGGATCGCGGCGGTCGGAGCCGCCTCCACCGGCGTGTTTTTCGCCTTCATGGCCGGCGCGCCGCGCGTGGCCGAGGCCATGGGCCATACGCCGCGTGACTACGCCACCGCCTTCCTCGCCATCTCCGTCTGCTTCGCCGGGGGCTCCTGGATGGCCGGCCGGTTCTCCGCGCGCATGGGCCTGGCGCGGATGCTCTCGGCGGGGCTCTGGATCATCATCCTCGGCTCCGGCGTCATGCTCGCGGTCCAGCTCTTCCTCCCGCACAGCCTGATGGGCTTCTTCCTGCCCATGGCCCTGGTCGCGCTCGGCAACGGCATCAGCCTGCCCAATGCCGTCGCGGCCGCGATCAGCGTTCGCCCGGAACGCGCGGGCACCGCCTCCGGCCTGCTCGGCGCCATGCAGATGGGCTTCGGCGCCCTGATGACGCTGGTGAACGGCGCCTTCGAAACCGGCGCCGGGGTGGCCAGCGCACTGGTCATGGCCGGGTGCGGCATCGCCTCCTCCGTGGCGCTACGCGGGGCGCGCCGCCACCTCTAAGGCAAGCTCAGCGGCGGTTCGGATCCACCCGGTCGCCCACCCAGTTCCCGGCCCGCCCCAGCGCCGCGCCCGTGTCGCGTGCGGCGCCCCCCAGGGCCTCCCCGGTGCGCTCCGCGGCACGGTCCACCGAACGCCCCGCCCGCTCGGCCGGGCCCTCGGCGGCGTTGCAACCGGCCAGGGCAAGCAGCAACAGGGTGGTGATCCGGGTCATCGGGCGCTCCTCCGTACCGCCGGCGCAGGATGCCTCCGGAAGCAGGCCCCCCGCCAGATGCCGGGCCGGGGCGTCCTGTCATTCCACCATGGTTAGGGGGGCACGAAGGGCTCCGCCCTTCACCCGCCAAGGGCCTGAGGCCCTTGGAACCCCATCGGACTACCGTGGATACCCTGATCGAAGGGGGCGCTGATTGAGGGGGATTGATCCTGCCCTTGCAGTCGCCTGAGGTCGTCGACCTCAGGCGCACCGCCAGCCAAGTGATTCCAGGCTTAAAGAAAAAGAAGAAGGTGAGGGGCCCGGGGAGAGGAAGAATTCCTTCTTCCTCTCCCCGGGACAGACCATCAGATCAGACGATCGGCGCACCCGCGCGGGATTCCTGCCAGGCGAGGCGGGAGAGCATGATGAGCGCCGCGCCGTAGTAGTCGGTCGCCTGGGCCACACGCGGCAGTTCCTGGATCCGGCGGCCGCGATCCTGCGTGGCGCGGGCGAGCTGGGCCACGGCCTGCACGCCGGCATGCCCGGCATAGGGCGCCACGGCGTTGCTGCGCAGGTCCGCCCAGGCGGGCAAGGTGCGCTGGCCGGGGGCGTGCCAGAATTCCACGCAGGCGCGGAGCGCTGGATTGTCCGACTGGCGCGACCAGGCGAGGTAGAGCGGCACACGCACCGCGTCCCAGGAGAAGCGGGTGGGCCAGCTCGCGGCCATGCGGGGCTGGAAGCTCGGCTCGCGGTAGAACTCGATCCAGTCCGCCGGCAGGTTCCAGCGGCCGAAGCGCGCGTTGCGGCAGCAGATCTCCATCCCGTCCGCCACCAGCCGGCGCCATTGCGGGCCGGGCACGACCTTCTCGAAGTCCAGCAGGGCGGGGAAGACGTAGTAGGAAGGATTGAGTACGACATGGTCGCGCTTCTCGAAGCCCTGCATGGCCGGGAGCAGGACGAGCTTGCCCGCCACCTCCCGCGTGCAGTGGGTGAGGATGTCGCGACAGATCAGCGCCGCCTCCCGCGCCAGGGCGGGGCGGGAGAAGAGGTCGGCGCCGCGCATCAGCGCCCAGGCGATCATGATGTCGCCGTCGGTTGCGTTGTTGCGATCGGCCACCGGCTCCACGCTGTCCCCGCGGTAGCGCCACGCGTGCAGGTTGTCCCGGCTGTGGCGGAGGTAGCGGCGGGTCCAGTCCAGGATCTTGTCGTAGGTGACGATGTCGCCGGCTTCCGCGGCGAAGAGCATGCCGAAGCCCTGGCCTTCCGTATGGGTCTCGTCGCCCTTGGCCGAGTCGAGCACGCGGCCCTCGCGGGTGACGAAGCGGCCGCGGAACATGGCCCATTCGGTCTTCACCTCGGCCAGCCATTCCGGCATCCCCTGCGCGCGGAGCGAGGAGGGAAGCGTGAGCAGCGCCGGAGCCGCGAGCAGGCCGAGCAGGCCACGGCGGCTGGAGCGGATGGGCTCAGGCGGGTCCAGGGGCATGGGGCGAGGGCTTTCGCTGAGCGGTTCTGTTGTGCTCAAGCTTTAGACACACGTTAAGGTTGTATCAATTAAAAGTTTACGTGAGACACGGGTGATCGCTGGCCAGAATGCGCGCGCAACACCGTTTCATCCTCCGGGCGGGCGCGCACCGGATGCGTTGATTCCGGCTTCAGGCGGGCGCATTCTGCCGGGCGTGAGTGCGATCGACCCCGACGTCGCCGGCCAGCTGGCCGAGGACCTGCCCCGCGACGTGTTCGTCTCGATCATCCAGAGCTTCGAGCAGGATCTGGCGCGGCTGGTGCGGCAGATGGTCGAGGCCGTCCACGCCGGAAACACTGAGGAATACCGCCGCGCGGCCCATGGCCTCGCCGGCGCCGCGGGCTCCATCGGCGCCAAGACGCTGGAGGCGCTGGCGCGTCAGGCCATGCGGTCGGACGACCGCACGCCGGCCCAGCAGATGATCCTCGGGATCGGGGAGGCGGCGAAGGTTGCGCTGGCCGAACTCGCCGCTCTGGCCGCGCCACCGGAGGAAGGCGGCGGGCGGGGCTGAGGAGGGCCGTTCAGCCCGGCGCCGGCGCGCCCATGGCCGCGCTCAAGCCGAGCGCCAGGGTCAGCTGGTCGCGCTGCACGGGCTTGGAGAGATAGTCGTCCATCCCGGCCTCCCGGCACTGGCGTTCGAATTCCGGGCCCACGGCGGCGGTGAGGCCGACGATGCGGGTCTCGCGGTTCAGCCCGGCCCGGCGGATCTCCCGCGTGGCCTCCAGCCCGTCCATCACGGGCATCTGCAGGTCCATCAGGATGACGTCGAAGGCCTCGGCGCAGGCATGCTCGACGGCCTCCGCCCCGTTCCCCGCCACCATCACCTCCGCCCCGATCCGGGCGAGCAGTGCCCGCATGAGGAGCTGGTTGGTGGCATTGTCCTCTACCAGCAGGATGCGCAGCGGCCGCTCCTCGCGCAGCGCGCGGGGCGGTGGGGGGAGGGCGGTGGCGGCCGGGGCCAGGACCTGGAGCACCGCCTCCAGCAGCCGCGCGGGCAGCGACGGCTTCAGCAGCATGGTGTCGACCAGCCCGGGCGGCGGGCCGCCATCGGGCATCTGCTGCGCCTCCACCCCGAAGGAGGCGAGGATGAGGGCCGGGTTGCCCAGCGCCGCCGCCTCGGCCCGGACCTGCCGGGCCAGTTCCAGCCCGCCCATCCCCGGCATGGTGGCGTCCAGCACCGCGGCATGGAAGGCGGTGCCGCGGCGCGCCGCCAGGCGCAGCAGGTTCAGCGCCGCCGCCCCGCTCTCCGCCCCCAGCGCCGCGGCGCCGGCGGCGGTGAGCTGGCGGACCATCACGTCCCGGTTCAGCGGCAGGTCGTCCACCACCAGGATGCGGCGCCCGGCCAGCGGCGGCGGCACGGCAGCAGGGCCGGGCAGCGCGCCCACCACGATCCAGAAGCGGAACACGCTGCCCCCGCCCTGGCGCGGGGTCGCCTCGATCCCGCCGCCCATCTGCTCGGCGAGCTTGCGGCAGATGGCCAAGCCCAGCCCCGTGCCGCCATATTTGCGGCTGATCGAGGCGTCGGCCTGGGTGAAGCGCTCAAACAGCATCGGCACCTTGGTGGCATCCACGCCGATGCCGGTATCCGCCACCGAGCAGGTCAGGCGCAGCGCGCCTTCCTCGTCCTCCATCGGCGTGGCCTGGATCGACACCTCGATCCAGCCGCCTTCCGTGAACTTGATGGCGTTGCCCACGAGGTTGAACAGGATCTGCCGGAACCGCCCGGGGTCGCCCAGCACCTGGCGTGGCAGCTCCGGGGGCAGGGAGGCCACCATCTCCACCCCCTTGGAGGCTGCGCGCGCCGCGAAGAGCTCCACGATGGTGCCGATCTCGTTCTCCAGGGTGAACGGGATATGCTCGTGCTCGATCATCCCGGCCTCCAGCTTGGAGAAGTCGAGGATGTCGTTCAGCACCATCAGCAGGTGCTCGGCGCTGCCCTGGATGGTCTCGGCATAGCGGCGCTGGATCGGGTCGAGATGGCTGTCCAGCAGCAGCCCGGTCATGCCGATCACGCCGTTCATCGGCGTGCGGATCTCGTGGCTCATCGCCGCGAGGAACTCCTCCTTCGCCCGCGTCGCCGCCCGTGCCTCCCGCTCGCTCTCGCTCAGCGCATCGCCCTGCGCCTTCAGGGCGGCCGCCTGGCGGGACATGAGCCAGAGCGCCACGAGCATGATGGCGGCGATCGCGATGCCGCCGCCCGTCAGCAGCGCCGCCAGCCGCTCCACCCCCTCGAAGGCGACCGCCTTCCGCCGCGCGGCCTCGATGGCCATGGTTCCCTGGCGGATGGTGGAGAAGGCGGCGAAGACGTCCTGCCCGTCCTGGTCGATGCCGGAATAGGTGCCGCTCTCTCGCCGCGGCAGGAAGTCACGGAACAGCCAGGCGGAGGGGTTGGCCTCGCCCACCCCCTCCACCCGCCCGTCCGAGCGGGCGAGCAGCAGGCCGTTCATGGAATGGATGCGCACCGTGACGCCGAAGGCCTCGGCATGGCGGCGCCCCACCGAGATCAGGTAGTCCGGGTTGAGCAGCGCGACCGCGGCCCCGGTGAACTCTCCGCGGCCGTTGCGGAGCCCCCGGGCGAGCGGGATGGACCAGATGCCGGCCGCCTGGATGGCGCGGGCCTGCATGGCGGACGAGCCGCCAAGGAAGCGCCCGGCCTCGGGCGAGCCGAGCCGCAGCGCGGGGCCGCCCAGGCGGAGCACGCGGAACCAGTCCCGGTCCGCCACTGAGGCGCCGCGCAGGCTTTCGACGGTGGATGCGGTGACGAGGCCGTTCGCGTCCACGACCAGCACAGCCCGGAGCTGCGGCACATCCCGGATTCGCCCGGCCAGAGCGCGTGCGGTGGCGGCCGGGTCGGGATCGCTGCTGCGCTCGGCCATGTCGAGCAGGACGAAGTCCACGGTCTGGATGGCGCGGGCGAGCTGGTCCGCCATGGCGGCGGTCACGCCCATGGTCAGGCGCTCCGCGTCATTCGCCGCCTCCCGCTGGCCGCGGTCGAAAAGTATGAGATAAACGGCGGCGAAGCAGAGGCCGACGACCATCACCGTCGCGGCGAACAGCCGCCAAGGCCGGGGGGTGGCCGGCTTGGCAGGACCCAGCTTGAGGGCCCGGCGAAGGGGGGATGGCGTCGTGTTCATGCGGCGTGCGACCGTGGTCATCATCGCAGGCCTGTCTATCTTTTGCGAGGGCGGATCGTTTGATGAGGCGTTCTGGCGCCCTGCGGTGGCCCAGAATGTCGCCAGCCCGGGCCGGACGGCGCCGGTTGTGACGCCGGACCGGTCGGCCACCGTGCGCGCCCGGCGGGAACTGCTCGTCTGCACCGCCCCCGACCTTCCCTCCATCTCCTGGCGCAACCACCGAAACGGCGAGTTGGAGGGGCTGGATGCCGACATCGCCCATGCCCTGGCGGCGCGGCTGAGTGTCCGACCGGTCTTCGTGGAAACCGCCCCGGGCGGGGTCATCGACATGGTCGAGCGCGGGGCCTGCGACCTCGGCATGGGCGGGCTCGGCGTCAGCCCGGCCCGTGCGGCGCGGGTCGCCTTCACCACGCCCTTCCTCGCCGGCCCCCTGGCGGCGATCACGCAGCGCGCCCGCAGCCGCGTGGCCGGCTGGACGGGGCTGGACCGGGAGGGCGTGGTGGTGGCCGTCCTGGCCGGATCGGTGGCGGAGGAGGTGATGCGCCAGCATGCGCGCCAGGCCGAGATCCTGCCCGTGCGCCCGCCGATGGTCCCGGAACAGGAGATCAGCGCCGGCCGCGCCGATGTCTTTGTCACGGACTACGCGGATTCCCGCCGCCTGCGGGAGGATGACACCTGGCAGGTGGCTCACGCGCCCCGGAGCCTGGGCCACACGCTCTACGCCTATGCCGTCCCGCGGGGGGACCCGGCCTGGCTGGCGGAGGTGAACGGCTTCCTCGCCCAGGTGAAGGCGGACGGAACCCTGCCCCGCGCCGCTCAGCGCTGGGGGCTGCGGGAGATGGTGGTAAACTGACCCTCAGCCCTGGCCGAGGGATTCCAGCCAGCGGCGCTTCCCGCCGCCGGCCACATGCGCCTCCCCCAGCGCGCGGGCACGGGCGGGATCTCCCTCGGCCACGGCCGCGAGCATGGCGGCGTGCTCGGCATTGCTCTCCCGCATCCGCTCGGGGCGGGAGAGGGAGCGCTGGCGGGCCAGGTGGCTCTCCTTCAGCAGAGAGCCGTAGAGGGTCGCGGCCCGGCGATGGCCGGCCGCCTCGTGCAGCGCGTCATGGAAGTCCAGGTTGCGGGCGTAATAGGCCGCCGCGTCGCCGGCCCCGGCATCCGCCTCCATCGCCGCCACCTGGGCCTGCAACCGCTCAAGCACCGCCGGCGCCAGGGTGCCGGCCGCCCGCCGCTCCGCCAGCCGGGCCAGGATGAAGCCCTGGAGCAGCGCGCGCATGTCATAGAGCTCGGCCATCTCCTCCGGCTCCAGCCGGCGCACGCTCATGCCCTGGCCGGCAGGGCCGGCCGTGACCAGACCATCCCGCTCCAGCCCGCGCAGCGCCTCGCGCAGCGGCCCGCGGGAGAGGCCGAGCCGGGCCGCGAGGGCGACCTCGTTCAGCCGGCTGCCCGGGGCCAGCTCGCCGGAGAGGATCAGTCGCTCCAGCTCCGCCCGGGCGCGCTCCGGCAGGGGAAGCTGCGTGGGAAGAGTGTCCATGGAGTTCAGGGCATCACGGCTGCGCGCAACCTGTCAACAGCCTGTTGACAGATAGGCCAGCTCTCCGCAGCCTGGGGCCGACGGAGGATTTGCCATGCTCGACGCCCCGAACCCCGCCACCCCCGGCGGCACGGACGCCGGGGGCGCGGGGGCGCTCTCGCGCTTCACCGTGCTCGACCTCACCCGTGTCCGTTCCGGCCCGACCTGCGTGCGCCAGCTCGCGGATTGGGGCGCCAAGGTCATCAAGATCGAGATGCCGGAAGGGCTCGACCAGGGCGACCCGATGGGCGGCCCGCGCGGCGGGCCGGACTTCCAGAACCTGCACCGCAACAAGCGCGGCCTGACGCTGAACCTGAAGTCGCCCGAGGGCGTGGCCATCCTGAAGAAGCTCGCCGCCCAGGCCGATGTGGTGGTGGAGAACTTCCGCCCGGATGTGAAGGACCGCCTCGGCATCGGCTACAAGGACCTCTCGGCGGTGAACCCTCGCCTGGTCTACGCCTCGATCTCAGGCTTCGGGCAGGACGGCCCCTATGCCGGCCGCCCCGGCTTCGACCAGATCGCGCAGGGCATGGGCGGGCTGATGTCCATCACCGGCCTGCCGGGGCAGGGCCCCGTGCGCGTCGGCATTCCCATAGCCGATCTCTGCGCCGGGCTGTTCGCGGCGCAGGGCATCATGGTCGCGCTGCTGGAGCGCGAGGTGAGCGGGAAGGGGCAATGGGTGCAGACCTCGCTGCTCCAGGCCCAGGCCTTTATGCTGGACTTCCAGGCCGCGCGCTGGCTGCAGGCCGGCGAGGTGCCGAAGCAGGCCGGCAACAACCACCCGACCTCCATCCCGACCGGTGTCTTCAAGACCAGGGACGGCCACATCAACATCGCCGCCACCGGCAACGCCATCTGGAAGCGCTTCGCCATCGCCGCCGGCGCGCCGGAATGGCTGGAGGACCCGCGCTTCAAGGATGCCGGCTCCCGCTCCGACAATCGCGACGCGCTGAACGCGCTGATCGACGCCAAGATCGCGGAACGGACGAGCGAGGAATGGGTCACGGCGCTGAACGAGGCCGGCGTGCCGGCGGGGCCGATCTACTCCATCGACCAGATGTTCGCCGACCCGCAGGTGAAGCATCTCGGCATCGCCGCCGAACTGAACGAGGGGGGGAAGGCGCAGACCTATGTCGCGCAGCCCATCGTGCTCTCGCGCACGCCCAGCCGCATCGCCAGCCACCCGCCCGCCATCGGCGAGCACTCGGCCGAGGTGCTGCGCGATGCCGGCTACACGGATGACGACATCGCGGGCTTCCAGTCCCGCCAGGTGATCTAGGACACAGCAAGCAGATGCCCGACGCGCTTCCCCCGCCGAACCCGGCGCTTGGCACCGACAAGATGCTCTCCCGCAAGGAGGGCGGCGTCGGCTGGATGATCTTCAACAACCCCGAGCGCCACAATGCCGTCTCCATGGAGATGTGGGTGGCGGCGGAGCGGATCCTGGCCGACTTCGCCGCTGATCCCGAGGTGCGGGTGGTGGTCGTCACTGGCGCGGGCGGTAAGGCCTTCGTCTCCGGCGCCGACATCTCGAAGTTCGAGAGCGAGCGCGGCAGCAAGGAGGCGGTGGACGCCTATCAGGCGCAGACCGCGAAGGTCTACGAGGCGCTCTCGGACTTCCCCAAGCCGACCATCGCCGCCATCCGCGGCCATTGCATCGGCGGCGGTAGCGCGCTCGCGGTGTGCTGCGATCTGCGGATCTGCACGGAGAAGTCCTCCTTCGGCATCCCGGCCGCGAAGCTCGGCCTGGGCTATCCGCTCCCCGGCATCCGGCGCCTGGTGCAACTCGTCGGCCCCTCCTTCGCGAAGGAGCTGTTCTTTACCGCCAAGCGCTTCTCGGCCGAGGATGCGCGCATCATGGGGCTGGTGAACCGCGTGGTGGCCGATGACGCGCTGGACGCCACGATCGAGGATTACGCGAGCACCATTGCCGGCAACGCGCCGCTCACCGTCGGTTCGGTGAAGGCCATCGTGGCCGAGGCGCTGAAGGCGCAGCCCGACGAGGCGCTGTGCAACCGCCTCGTGCTCGAATGCTTCGCGAGCGAGGACTACGTCGAAGGCCGCCGCGCCTTCATGGAGAAGCGGCCGCCGCAGTTCAAAGGCCGCTAATTCGGTTTGAACGGTCCCCCGAGAGACCCGCGACAGACGGGCCCGGGGGTGCCGATGGAGGAGGAAGTCCGATGATCGACCGTCGCGCCCTGCTGGGCGCCGGGCTGGGAGGCTGCGCGCTTTCCCTCCCGGCGCTCCATGCCCAGGCCCAGGACAACTGGCCCAGCAAGCCCATCCGCATCGTGGTCGGCTTCGCCGCCGGCGGGGCCACCGATATCAGCACGCGGGTGATGCAGCCCAAGCTCTCCGCCCTGCTCGGCCAGCCCGTCGTCATCGACAACCGGCCCGGCGCGGGCGGCAACATCGCCACCGACGTGGTCGTGCATGCGGCGGCGGATGGCTACACCTTCCTGATGGGCACGATCGGCGCGCTGGCGATCAATCCCACCCTCTACGGCAACCTCTCCTTCGATCCGCAGAGGGACCTCGTGCCCGTGTCCATGGCGGGCAATGTGCTGAACGTGCTGGTGGTGCCGGCGGACCGGCCCTGGCGCAGCGTGGCCGACCTGATCGCCGCGGCGAAGGCGCGGCCGGACACGATCACCTATGGCTCCTCCGGCGTGGGCGGGGCGGGGCATCTGGCCGGGGCACTGCTGGACCAGATGGCAGGGTTGAAGACCGTCCATGTGCCCTATCGCGGCGGTGGGCCCCTGATGACGGACCTGATCGGCGGAAAGGTGGACTATGCGTTCTCCACCGCGCCCACCGCCCTGCCGCAGGTGCAGAGCGGCAAGCTGCGCCTACTGGCGGTGCCCACCGCGCAGCGCATCCGCGCCAACCCCGATGTGCCCACCGTGGCCGAGACCCTGCCGGGCTATGAGGTGCAGAACTGGTACGCACTGGTCGGACCCAAGGGGCTTGCCCCCGCCGTGGTGGCGCGCATGAACGCCGCCCTGCGCGAAGCCCTGGCCGACCCGGCGGTGGCGGGCGCCCTGGAAGGGCAGGGGGTGGAGCCCATGCCGACCTCGCCGGAGGACCTCGCCCGCTTCATCCGGGAGGAGACGGTAAAATGGGCGCCGATCGTGCGCGCCACCGGGGCGAAGGCGGAGTAGGCGCATGGATCTGGGCATGACGGGCCGCCGCGCCCTGGTGATCGGCGGTTCCTCCGGAATCGGCCTGGCCACGGCGGCGCTGCTGGCGCGGGAGGGCGCGGCGGTCACCATCGCGGCGCGGAATGCGGCGCGGCTTGAGGAAGCGGCGCGCGAGACCGGGACGGAGGCGGTGGCTTGCGACCAGTCCGACCCCGCTTCGGTCGCGGCGCTGGTGCGGCATCTCGGCGACGGGCCGCTGCATGCGCTGGTCTGCGCCGCCGGCGGCAGCCGCCGCAGCGCCTTTGCCAATTTGCCGGACGAGGCCTGGCTGGAGAATTACGAGTTCAACATCCTCGGCACGGTGCGCGCCATCCGTGCCCTGCTGCCGGCGCTGAGACTGGCGGGTGATGCCCGGGTGGTGCTGCTCGGCGCCGTCTCGGCGCGCCAGCCCACGGCGCATCAGGTCGTCTCGAATGTCCACAAGGCCGGGGTGCTGGCCCTGGCGAAGACCCTGGCCCTGGAACTGGCGCCGGAGGGCATCGCCGTGAACAGCGTCTCGCCCGGCCGCGCGCTCACGCCCCTCTGGCAGAGCCGCGCCGCGCAGATGGCGCGGGATGAAGGCATCACGGAAGCCGAGGTGCTGTCGCGCGTCGCCGCGGATATCCCGATGGGCCGGCTGGGCACGGCGGCGGAGGTGGCGTCCATGGTTGCCTTCCTGGCCGCACCTGCCGCGGCCTATATCACGGGCCAGGCGATCGCTGTGGATGGCGGGCTGCAACGGGGCGTCTGAGGTGCAACCTACTGGGGTTGATCTGAAGCTGTTGGTCAGTCCCGGGGAGAGGAAGAAGGAATTCTTCCTCTCCCCGGACCCCTCACCTTCTTCTTTTTCTTCAAGTTTGGAATCACGGGGCTGACGGTGCGCCTGAGGTCGAGGACCTCAGGCGACTGCAAAGGCCGAACAAGCGCCCTTCAACAAGAGACCCCTTCGATCCGGGGTATCCACGGCAGTCAGACGGGGTTCCAAGGGCCTCAGGCCCTTGGCGGGTGAGGGCGGAGCCCTCCTGAAACCCCGAAACCGGCGCCAGGACCTCCGCAACACGGGATGAAGGGCCTGTTCAGGCCCGCGCGTTCAGCGCCAGCGCCGTGAGCTTTGCCGGATCGAG
Source organism: Muricoccus roseus (assembly GCF_900141905.1). Lineage (GTDB taxonomy): Bacteria > Pseudomonadota > Alphaproteobacteria > Acetobacterales > Acetobacteraceae > Roseomonas > Roseomonas rosea. The sequence goes on from NZ_FQZF01000022.1 coordinate 65,909, forward strand.
CCCGGTGGTCCGCACACCCCCCAATGCGCCGCCGCCGAGCAGGGCGATGAGGCTTGCCAGCTCCTGCATCTCGGGCGAGGCGGCGCCTGCGGTCTGGCTGCTTCCGACCGTGCCGGCGAAGAGGCTGGTCAGGTCCAGCGTGTTCGCGGCGCTCGCCGTTCCCGTGCTGGCGCGATAGGCGCCAACCGCGGCGACCAGCGCCTGGGCCGAGAGGCTGGGGCTCGCCGGGCCAACCGCGCTGGAGAGTTTGGGGGACGAGGCGCTGTCGTAGATGGCGGCATCGCGCACGATCCGCTCGAAGCCGCTCTCCATCGCGTCCTCGGTCCGCAGGGCGGAGAGGGCGTTGATCGAGCGGGTTCCGGTGGCGCGGGCGGTGATCTCGGTCGCCGGGCTCTCGGTGATGCGGCCATCCGTGCCGGTCCGGCGGGCGGAAACCATCACATCCTGCGCGCTGCCCTCGGGCCCTGCCATGAAGATGAGGGCGGCGAACTCCTCGCCGGTGAACTCGCTGCGGCCCGTCACGTCCACGCCGTTCAGCAGCAGCTTGCCGTCGCCGCCGCCGCCCGGGTCGCGCCGCACGGCGACGCGGTAGGTCATGCCCTCCTCGAACACGGCGCCGCCGCCGCCGAACAGCGTGTTCATGGAGAAGAGGTCGCCCGCCTTCGCCGTGAAGTCGCCGGCGGCGGAAAGCCTTGGTGCCGCCTGGCTGCCCAGCGGCGCGTAGACGGCGGCGTCCTGCGCGATGCGCGCGAAGGCATCCTCCGGTGCGCCGCGGAGGGCGGGCAGGGCGTTGACCGAGCGCTCGCCCGTGCTGCGTGCGGTGATCTGCACGGCACGGCTGTCCACCGTCATTCCCGCGGAGTCCTTGCTCCGCGCGACGACGAGGAGATCCTGCGCGCTGCCCAGGGCGCCCGCCACGAATTGGAGCGAGCGGAACTCCTCCACGGTGAAGTCCACCCGCCGGGTCACGTCCTCTCCGTCCAGCAGCAGCCGCGCGCCGGAGGCCGCGTCCTCCGCGCGCAGCGCGACGCGGTAGCCGCTCACCTCCACGCTGGCGCTGTAGGGGGAGGTGAAGAGGTCCCGCAGGGCGTAGGCGTCCCCCTCCGCGGCCGTGAAGTTGCCCGCGGTGGTCAGGCCCGGTGCCACCTGGCGGCCCATCGGCGTGTACAGGGCCGCTTCCGAGGCCAGCTTCATGAAGTCGGCATCGCTCGCCGCGGGGTCGATCGGGGTCCGCAGCGCCTCGGCCGTGTTGAGGGAACGCTGGCCGGTCACCTCGGCACGGATCAGGGCCGGGCGGCTGTCGGCGATGCCGGTCAGGCCCCCGGCCCCGTCCTCGGTGCCCGCGCGGGCCACCACCAGAATGTCCTGCGCGCCGCCTTCCGGGCCGGCCACATATTGCAGGGCGAGGAATTCGATGGGCGAGAACTCTGTGCGCCCCGTCACATCCTCCCCGTTCAGCAGCAGCCTTCCCCCGGCGGGCCCCTCGGGATCGTCGCGCAGGGCGACGCGGAACAGCGCGGCTTCCTTGGTGCCGCTGGTGGGGAAGAGGTCGCGCAGCGAGAGGCTGTCGCCGGCCTTCACCGTGATGTCGCCGGCCGTCGAAAGGCCCGGGGCGGTCCGGCTGCCCAGCGGTGCGAAGATGGCGGCATCCTGCGCGAGCTTGAGGAAATCCGCGTCGTCATCGGCCGGGTCCACCGCGGTGCGCAGGGCGGGGGCGGCATTGGCGGAGCGCAGGCCGGTGACGGCGGCTGTGATGGCCGTCGCGGGGCTGTCGACGATGCTGGTCCAGCGGCCATCCTCGGCCCGGGTGCCGGCCCGGGCGACGACCAGGATGTCCTGCGCGCTGCCCCGGGGCCCGGCCACGAATTGCAGGTTGATGAACTCCTCCGGCGTGAAGTCGATCCGGCGGCTCACATCCTCCCCGTTCAGCAGGAGCTTCCCGCCCGGCGCCGACGCATCCGTGCGGAGGGCGACGCGGTAAAGCGCGGCCTCGGTCTTGCCGGAGGTGGTGAACAGGTCATGCAGGGCGACCGTGTCGCCCTCCTTCAGGGTGATGTTGCCGCTGCTGGAGAGGGCCGGCGCCGTGCGGCTGCCGAAGGCGGCGAAGACGGCGGCATCCTGGGCAAGGGCGACGAAATCCGCATCCGCATCCGCGTCGCCCGCCCCGGGCTCGGTCCGAAGCGCCGCCGCGGCCTGGAGGGAACGCGTGCCCGTGACCAGGGCGGTGATCTGCACGGGGTCGCTGTCGGCGATCCCGGTCCAGCTTCCATCCGCCTGCCGGGTGCCCTTGCGGGCTACCGCCACGAGCTCCTGCGCGCTGCCCTCGGCGCCGGCGACGTATTGCAGCTCGTTGTAGTCCAGCGGGTCGAAATCCGTCCGGCCCGTCACGTCAACGCCGCGCAGCACCAGCCGCCCGTCGCCATCCCCCCGCAGCGCCACGCGCATGAGCGCGGCATCGGGCGAGCCGAACAATTCGCGGACGGAGTAGCTGTCCCCCGCGCGCGCGGTGAAGGCGCCGGAGGGCAGGGGCACCCGGATATCGACGATGTCGGCGCGCGTGCCGCTGCCGCCCGTCGTCGTGGCCGAGGACGGGGCGGCGGCATAGCCGCTGGGGATGCTGGTGTAGAAGGCGGCCGAGCCGCCGCTGATGGCGCTGGACAAGGGGGCGGCCTCCACGAAGCCGCCCGTAGCCTTAGCGCCCGGATTCCTAACGGAGGGTGAAGCTAGCCCACGCGCAGCAGGGTCGGGCCGTGGCGGCGCAGCCAGTCCTGCGCGGCCTCCCGGTGCGGGGTCAGCCGGGACACATGCGCCCAGAAGCGGTCGGAATGGTTCAGCTCCCGCAGATGCGCCACCTCATGCGCGACCACGTAGTCCAGCACCCAGTCCGGGGCCATCACCAGCCGCCAGGAGAAGGCGAGCGTTCCGTCCGGCGCGCAGCTTCCCCAGCGCGAGCGCGTGTCCTTCAGCGTGATGCGGCGGATCCGCACGCCCAGCGCGGCCGCATGGCCGGCGGCCAGCACGCCGATGCGGCGCTTTCCCTCCGCCCTGAGGAAATCGCCCACGCGTCGGGTCAGGAAGGCCTTGTCCCCGGCCACCACGATCTCGCCATTCCAGAGGATGGCCGGACCGCGCGCCGTGGGGTCGTGGCGGATGACATGGGGCACCCCGCCCAGCGGCACGCTCTCCCCCTCCAGCAGCGGCACGGCCGGCGCCAGGCTGCTCAGCCGTTCCTTGACCCAGGTCGCATGCGTGTTCAGCAGCGCCATCCCGGCGCGGCGGCTCGAGCGCGGGGGCAGGGTCACCACCACTTCCCCGGCGCGCGGGTCGATGCGGAGCGAGACGCGGCGTGCCCGGGTGGAGCGGTTCCAGCGCACCGGAGTCGGCGTCGGAAGGGCCAACGGATGGGCGCGGAGGGGGACGCTCTCGGTCTCGTTCTGTTCCATGATCGGGAGAATGGACCTTCCCGGGGGTCCGGTTCAACGGCTTGACAAGACCGGGCGAGGGCATGTGGAAGATGCGGTGCAAAAAGAAAGGAAATTCAGGAACTTGAGCCAAACTCCTCACAGGATCGCCTTTGCCCATGGCCTGCGGGGCATGGCCGCGCTCTCGGTCCTGCTGAGCCACTACACCGAGCATTTCTGGAACCAGCGCGCCGTCGCGGCGGCCTTCCTGGCAGCACCCCAATGGGAAGGCGCCGCACCGGGCCTCGTGGCCCTGCACGCCTGGCTGCCGCCCGGCTTCGCCGGCCATTTCGGCGTGGCCCTGTTCTTCCTGGTCAGCGGCTTCGTCATCCCCTTCTCCCTGCTCGGCCGGGGCAGGGCGGGCTTCGCGGCCGGGAGGGTCCTCCGGATCTGGCCGACCTACGCGGCAGGGCTGGGCATCACGATACTGGCGGTCTGGGCCTGCGCCCGGCATTTCGGCAACCCGGTGCCCTTCGGCGCGGCCCAGTGGGTGGCCCAGATGCTTTTCATCCGCGACCTGCTCGGCATGCCTTCGATCGACGGCATCGTCTGGACCCTCGAGATCGAGCTGCGCTTCTACCTGCTCTGCCTCGTCATCGCCCCGGCGCTGCGGGCGGGGCAGGTGCGGCCGCTGCTGGCAACCGGGCTGGTGCTGACCGGCCTTTCCGCCGTGATGGGCGCCCTGCCGCTGCCCCTGGCCTGGAGGGCCGGGCTGGGGGAGCTGGCGCTGAGCGGCCAGATGATCACCTTCATGCTGCTGGGCTGCGTCTTCGGCGCCCGGCATCGCGGCACGGCCGGGGCAGGGGCCTGCCTGGCGACCGGCGCCGTGCTGCTGCTGCTCTTCGGCCTGCAATGGGCGGGCGGGGTGATGGCCGCGCAGACCGGGCCGGGGCTGGTGGCCTATGGGGCGGCGCTGGCCGTCTTCGCCCTGCTTTTCGCGCAGCGGGAGGCGATCCGGAGGGTTCCGCCCGTGCTCGATGCGCTCGCCCGGATCAGCTACCCGCTCTATGTCGTGCACGGCGTGGCCGGATACGCGGTGATCCGCCTGATGCTGGAGGCCGGGGCGCCGCCCCTCGCCGCCATCCTCCTCGCCACTTCCCTGGCCCTGGCCACCGCGACGCTGCTGCACCGGGTGGTGGAGCTGCCTACCCAGCGTCTGGGCCGGCGGCTGTCCCGGCGCCTCCCGGGGCCAGGCGGAGAGGCTTAGCGGCCCAGCGCGGCCAGGGCGGCGCGCAGCCCGGCCGCCGGGCTGGTCAGAACCTCGCCCCGCACCCGTCCCGCCGCTCCGGCCATGGAGGCCTGCGCCAGCGCCACCCGGTCGGCGCCTCTGGCCAGGGCCTCCTCGGCGGCCTCGGCGACCAGGGCGTGGTAGTGCCCGGTATCGCCCGCCCTGAAGGCGTCCCAGGCGCCGGCGACCGCCCGCAGCGCGATCGTCGCGCCGGTCCTGCGTGCGGCCGCGTCGAAGAGTTGTCCCGTGGCTTCGCGCGTCGTGGGCGCAGCATAGAGCACCACCACGCAACCGCTCCCAGCCACGACCTCCCGCGCCAGGGCTGCATCCGCGCGCAACACCGGCACGGGGAGGCGGGCCTCCTCGGCCACGGGGCCGAGGGTGGAGCAGGTCAGGAGGACGACGCCGGCGCCTTGGGCCGCGTCCCGCAGGGCGGCGGCCGTCCGCTCGGCGACGGCGGGGGGCAGGCCCCCCGCGGCCTCGGCCGCCTCCAGCAGCTCCGGGCGGATGAGGTGGCGGAGCTCCACAGCTGGCCGCTCCAGCGCCGCGTCGAAGAGTGGCGCGTTGCTGGCGGCCGTGTGGAGCAGCCCGATCACCCCGGATGCGCCTTGAACTCGATCTCGACGAAGGAGAAGGGCTCGGTCCCGGCATTGACCACGTTGTGCTCCGCCCCCGGCGGGCGGGTGTAGGAGACGCCGGCCTTGATGCTGGCCTCCCGCGTCGCGCCGCCGGGCTCCTCCAGCAGCATGGTCCCATCGGTCACGGGGACGACGAGATAGGCCCAGCCATGGCGGTGCCAGCCAGTCTCGGCGCCGGGCGGGAAGTCCCAGCGGGTGACGCGGGCGGTGTCGTCATCGGCCTGGACCGTGGCGACGGCGGGAATGCGGCAGCGGAGGGGTTCGGACATGGTGCTCACGCCTCGGCCGAGGCAAGCATCATGCCGGCTTCCTCCAGCCCCGGCAGGGGGAGCGCGCCCGTGGCCTGCCAGGCGGCCCAGACCCGATCCGCCTCCTCGGCGCTCAGGCGGGTATGCGGCGGGCGGATGTGGCGCCAGCCCTCATCCCCCGTGCTGCGGGCGATCACCTCCCGCAGGCCAGGGATCAGCGGCACGGTGGCCGCGGCGGCGCGGCAGGTGTTCATCATGGCCTGGGCCGCATCGGCCTCCGGCCCCGTCCGCTTCGCGTAGACGATCTGGGCGAAGCGGCAGGAGAGGTTGGTGGCCGCGGTGATGCAGCCGGCCGCGCCCAGGCCCAGCATGCGTTGGAAGAGGCTGTCGCCCCCCGGATAGACCTCGAAGCCGCGGGACGCGAAGGCCTTGATATAAGCCTCGGTCTGCGCCGCATCGCCCGTGCTGTCCTTCAGGCCGCGCACCACGCCCGGGAAGGCCTCGATCAGCCGCCCCACCAGCCCCACCGTCAGCGGCACGGCCGACTGGGCGGGGAAGTGATAGAGATAGACCGCGAGCCCGCCGCCGATCCGCTCGATCACCTCCGCGTAATAGGCGAAGAGACCGTCCTCGCTGGGGTTCTTGTAATAAAAGGGCGGCAGCACCAGCACGCCGGGGCAGCCGATGTCGCGCGCGTGGCGCGAAAGCTCCACCGTATCCGTGATGTTGGGCAGGCCCGTCCCGGGCATCAGCCGCGTCACCGGCACGTCGTGCCGGGCCAGCTCCTCCAGGATGGTGCGGCGCTCCTGCAGGCCGAAGGAATTGGCCTCGCCCGTGGTGCCGAGCACGCCCAGGTTGTCGCAGCCATTCGCCAGCAGCCACTTGGCGAAGTTCGCCGTGCGCCGGTGGTCCGGCGAGAGATCGGCATGCACCGCCGTGATCAGCGCCGCATTCACCCCGGCGTAAAGCGCACCCGTCATCCGGCTTTCCTCTGCTTTGTCTTCACGATGGTCTTCATCGGCGGCTTCCCCGCGGCCGCCGCCGGGGCCACGCCCGGGGCCGGCGTGGGAGCCGCCACCGGGGCCGCTGCCGCGCGCGTGGCCTGGCCAGCCTTGCGGGACCCGGGCGGCCAACGGCCCGGCCAGGTGACCACATGGTCCTCCAGCGCCCCGGCCTCGCGCTCCGAAATCGCGCGGCCGCGCACCGAGATGCCGGCGCGGTGGACGCTCTCGGGGTCCCCGCTCACCAGCGGGTGCCAGTCCGGCAGGTCTCCCCCGCGGGCCAGGATGTGGTAGGCGCAGGTTGGCGGCAGCCAGTCGAGCGCGGCCAGCATCCGGGGCTTCAACTGCACGCAGTCCGGCACATGGTCGCGCCGGTTGGCGTAGTCGCGGCAGCCGCATCCCTGGGTGTCCAGCATGCGGCAGGCGACATTGGTGAAATGGATCTCCTCCGTGTCCTCGTCGCGGATCTTGTGCAGGCAGCAGCGGCCGCAGCCGTCGCACAGCGCTTCCCATTCGGCCCGGCTCATCGCCGAGAGGGACTTCCGCTTCCAGAAGGGGAGGGGATCGGACACGCCGTCCTCCTACACCCTGGGCGGACCGAACGGGAAGCTTGACCTGCCCCGGCACCTGGGGCGAAACGGGAACATGCCGCTGGACCTGAGCATTCCCGAGCGCACGGCGACCACCTGCCGGGCCGCCATGCGCTTCTGCGCGCGCAACCGCTGGGCGCCGCTCGCCGAGATGCCCATCCCCTGCGGGCGCCGGCTGGACATCATGGCGCTGACGCCGGAAGGCTGCCTCTTCGCCATCGAGGTGAAGTCCGGCCCGCGCGACTTCCTCTCGGACAGCAAGTGGCACGAGTACCGGGACTGGTGCGACCGGCTCTACTTCGCCGTGGATTGCGACTTCCCGCAGGAGCTGATCCCCGAGGAGATCGGGCTGATCGTCAGCGATGGCTTCGATGCCGTGATGGTGCGGGACACGGAGCACCGGGCCCTGGCCGGGGCGCGGCGCAAGTCGCTCATGCACCGCTATGCCGTGCTCGCCGCCGGGCGGCTGGCCGCGGCCTGCGACCCGGTGGGCGCACAGGAGATGCGCGCCGCGCTGCTCTGCGAATAGGCCGGTTTTTCAAGCCCCGCCTCCTGGCCCTTTGATCATGCCGCGGGACGGAACCGGCCTTCCGCCCGGCCGTTCTTCCACGGCGCCCACCCCCCGGGGCGCCTTCTGGGAGAAGCCTCACATGCAACGCCGTTCCATCCCGCTCGCCCTCGCGGGTGCCGCCCTCGTGCCCGTCATGGCCCAGGCCCAGGGCCAGTCCCAGGGCAACAGCGCCAACACCCGTGCCCCCGGTCCCGGCGCCACGCCGCAGGCGGCCACCCCGCCGGCCAATCTTGCCGGCACGCCGCCGGAGCAGCTCGCCAAGATGACGCATGACGCCGGCGCCTTCTCCCTCGCCACCGCACGCATGGGCGTGGAGAAGGCTTCCAACGCCGAGGTGAAGCGCTTCGCCAATTTTGAAGTGCGGGAGCAGGAAGGCGTCGCCCAGGCCATGAAGCTGGCCGGCCACAACTTCCCCGAGCCGCAGTTCGGCGGGCAGAAGTACCAGACCATGCAGCGCCTGCAGTCCGTGAGCGGCGAGGAGTTCGACCGCCTGTTCCTGCAGGTGCAGGAGCAAGGCCACCAGGAGCTGCTGAACCTGACGACGGCCATCGCCGGCAGCCAGGCGCCCGTACCGGACAAGATCACCGCGCTGCTGGCCAGCGACCGGATTCGCGAGCACCTGATCGATATCGGGACGCTGCAGGGACGCCGCTGAGGCCCGACGCCGATGCTGGGCCCGGGGGCGTGGCGGCCGTCCGGCCGCCGCGCCTCAGCGGCTCAGATCGGCGGCGCTGATGGCGCGCGGGGGCAGCAGCTCGGCCAGCCGCACCACCCCGCCCCATTCCTGCACCATGACGCTGCCCACCACCTGGTCCATCCGGTGGTCGGCGCCCTTCACCAGCACATCGGGGCGGATCGCCTCGATCGCCGCCGCGCAATCATCCTCGTCGAAGAAGGTCACGAGATCGACCGACGGAAGGGAGGCGAGCACGGCGGCTCGGGCCGCCTCCGCCTGCATCGGGCGGGCAGGGCCCTTCACGCGGCGCACGGAGGCATCCGTCTGCACGCCTACGATCAGCCGGTCGCACCAGCGCCGCGCCTGCTCCAGCAGGTGGATGTGGCCGGGGTGAAGAAGGTCGAAATGCCCGTCGGTGAAGCCGACGCGCCAGCCCCGGCGGCGCCAGCGCTCCGCCAGCTCGGCCGCGCGGGTGCGCGAGACGATCTTGCGGAGCGTGCCGTGCTCGCCGCTGAGCGCCTCCAGCATGTCCGTGTCGCGCGCCACGGCGGTGCCGAGCTTGCCCACCACCAGCCCGGCAGCCACGTTGGAGAGCCGTGCGGCGACGGGCAGGGGCAGCCCCGCGGCCAGCCCCGCCGCCACCACCGCCACCACCGTGTCTCCAGCGCCGGAGATATCGACCACCTCCGCCGCCTCGGCGGGGAAGTGATGGACGGTGTCATTCTCGAGCAGCGTCATGCCGTCACGCCCGCGCGTCACCAGCACGGCGGCGATCTGGTGTCGATCCCGCAGGGCGCGGGCCGCGGCGAGCAGGGCGGGCTCGCTCTCGACGCTCATGCCCGCGGCCCGGCGCAGCTCCGCCCGGTTCGGCACGACGAGGTCCGCCCCGGCATAGAGGGAGAAGTCCTCCCCCTTCGGATCGACCACCACCTTCCGCCCGGCGGCGCGCGCCGCGGCGATCAGCCGCTCCGGCACGTCGCCCACCAGCACGCCCTTCCGGTAGTCGGAGAGGACCATCACCTTGGTCGCCGCCACCGTATCCTGGGCGATGCGCACCAGCCGGTCCGCGAGGCGCGGATGGATGGGCTGCGCCACCTCCTGATCGGCGCGGAGCAGTTGCTGGCCTGAGGCGATGAAGCGGGTCTTGGTGGTGGTGGTGCGGCCGCCCTGCACCAGCAGCCAGGGCTCCACCCCCGGCTGCCCGCCGATCAGCCCGGTGAGGTCGGAGCCGGCCTGGTCGTCCCCCACCACGGAGAGGAAGGCGACCGAGGTGCCGAGGGCGGTGAGGTTGCGCACCACGTTGCCGGCGCCGCCGGGCATCGCCACCTCGCGCTCCACGCTCAGCACGGGCACCGGGGCTTCGGGCGAGATGCGGTTCACATGGCCATAGACGGTGCGGTCCAGCATCGCGTCGCCGACCACGAGGACCGAGGCGCGCCGGAGGGCTCGCACGGCCTCCGCCAGGTCGGCGGAGGACATGGGCGGAATGGGGGTATCGGGCGCGGGGCCGGTCATCCATCCCGGCGTAGCCCGCCGCCGGGGCGGGTGGCAACCGGGCGATGTCTCCGGTGACCAAGCGTTAACGCACTCCGGGGCAGAATCGGTTCCGAGATGATCCCGGTTACGCATCCGGCCCATGAGGGGCCGCCGCCCCTCGGGGCCCTGCTGTTCCGGCCCGGCCCAGGCCTGGCGCCGGAAGCCCATCGCGTCGCGCGCGCCCTGATGGAGGATGCCGCGCGCAACCGGGGCGGCCGCGTTTCGCCCGAGGAGGGCGGGACCTGGCGGCTGGTCGCCGCTCCGCCCGCGCTGGACATGGCGCGCAGGACCCTTTCCGCGGTGCTGCATGGCCGCGACGCCGCGCTGGTGACCGAGGCCCTGGCCAGCCCGGCCCCCGAGAAGCCGGAGAACAGCGGGCCCGAGGCCCTGCTTCGTGCCCTTCCGGTCGAATCCCTGCTGGAACGCCGCGCCATCCTCGGCTTCGGGCCGGGTGGCATGCCGCGCCCCGCGGGCTGGCGCGTCCTGCCCTCGCGGAAGGCGATCGCGTCGGCGCTCGGCAAGGCCTGGGAGGGCGAGCCCTGGCAGGCACATGGCTGGGCGGTCGTTGCCCGGCGCGCGGCGGAACGCGCCGCGCCGGAGGACGCTCCGCTGCATCTCGACCTGCTGCCGGAGGCTCTGGCAACGACAGCGCCGAATTTGCTCCCGGTGCTGCCGCCCCGTGCCCTGGCGCGGCCGCCCGCCATGCCCTTCGCCGTGGATGGGCCGGGTCTGGCGGCACTGGAGATGATCGACCCGGCGAATCTGCCGGGCCTCGCGCTCCACTTGGCCCATGACCCCGCGCTGGAAGCGCTGCCCGCCGATTTCTGGCGCGCTCTCGGCCCCGCGCGGGTGGTGCTGGAGGGGGTGGCGGACCGCGCCGCCCTGGAATGGGGGCTGGCGCAAGGCTTCGCCCGCTTCACCGGCCCGCAGGCCGACAGGCTGCTCGCCGCGCTCCGGCAGAGGCCGCGGTGAGGCTGGAGCCTCCGCCACAAGGTCTTTCGCCCCGTCCGCCCCTGGGCGCCGACCCGCCGCCGTTGACCGGCCCCGACGGCGGGGCGGCGGATCTGGCCGCGCTGGTGCGGCGCTGCCTCGCCTCCGGCTCGGTGCGGGACGTTCTGTGGCTGCGCCTCTCCTGTCTCCCGAAGGGCCTGGACCGGCCGCATCATCGCCGCCTGCTGCGGGAGGCGCTGGCCCTGCCGCAGCATGCCCGGCGCGCCCGGGTGTTCCATCTGCCGGATGGCGACATGGCGGTCGCGACCGCGCCGCCCGACACGCTGCGCCCGGCCGTGCTGCGCGTGCTGGATGGCGCGGTGGAGGAAGCGAATCTCGGCCGGGTGATCCGCGCCCTGCGCCTGCCCGAGGAATCGGGCGCCTTGCTGGCCGGGCTGGAGGAGAGCCTGGGCCTCGCCCCGCGCCCGGAAGCCGGTGACCTGACCCACCCGCCCCTGGAGGCCGAGGCGCTGGTCGCCATCCTTCCCACCCTGCCGCGCGCCGACCCCGCGCCTTATCTGCGCCGCCAGCCGATCCTCCGCCTGACGCCGGAGGGAGAATCGGGCGTGGTGGCCCAGTCCATCGCGCCGATGCCTGCCGCCCTGCGCGACCGCCTGCTGCCTGGGTGGGGGCTGGATGAGGTGCCCGCCCTGGCGGCCCATCTGCGCCTCTCGCTCGAGACGCGGATGCTGGCCGGGGTCGCCCGGCCGGACTGGCTGGCCGCACCCCGTCCGCTGCATCTCTCCCTCTCCGTCGCCGCCTTGACCTCGGAGGCTTTCCTGACCCTGGACGGGCGGCTGCCGGGCGCGGTGCGGCCGATGCTCACCCTGGCGGTCCCGGCGGCGGAGATCCTGGCTGATCCGGCCGGCTTCGCCCTGGGCCGGGACCTGGCGGTGAGCCGTGGCTACGGCTTGGCGCTGGAGGCGCCGGGCGGCGCGGCGCTGGCCCTGTTGCCCCCGTGGAGAGTCGGGGCGGGCCTGTTGCGCCTGGCCTGGTCCGATGCCCTGCCCGCCGATCCCGGGCCGGTGCTGGCGGCGCGGCGGGCGGGGCTGGCGGTGGTGCTGACCGGGGCGGACCGGACCGCCGCCATCGCCTGGGGCTGGGAGCACGGCATCACCCTGTTCCAGGGCCGCGCGACCGACCGGCACCTGCGGAACTGAGAACCCCGTCCTGGCGGGGCGCCGCGCGGCGTCCTATGCCATGCCCATGCGCCATGCACCTGATCCTGCTGCCCCGGCCATCGCGGCCGAGGGCCTGACGAAGCGCTACGGCGAGGTGGTGGCGGTGGATTCCCTCAGCTTCACCCTGCCGCGCGGCGCGACCTTCGGGCTGCTGGGCGGCAATGGGGCGGGCAAGAGCACCACGATCGCCATGCTGCTCGGCCTGCTGATCCCCAGCGCGGGCAGCGCGCGGGTGCTGGGGCATGACATGGCGCGGGACCGTTTCGCCGCCTTGGCGCGGGCCAATTTCTCCTCCCCCTACATCGCCCTGCCGCATCGGCTGAGCGTGCGGGAGAACCTGAAGGTCTATGCCCATCTCTATGACGTGCCGGAGCCGCGGGCGCGGATCGCGGAACTGGCCGAGCAGCTCTCCCTGGACGATCTGCTGGACCGCCCGGCCGGCGAGCTCTCGGCGGGGCAGAAGACGCGGGTGGCGCTGGCGAAGTCGCTGATCAACCGCCCTGACGTGCTGCTGCTGGACGAACCCACGGCGAGCCTGGACCCCGACACGGCGGATTGGGTGCGGAGCTGGCTCGAGCGGTACCGGGCGGAGAGCGGCTGCGCCATCCTCCTCGCATCCCACAACATGGCGGAGGTGGAGCGGCTCTGCGGCCATGTGCTGATGCTGAAGAGGGGGCGGCTGGTCGATAGCGGCGCGCCCGCCGAGCTGCTGGAGCGCTATGGCCGCGATGACCTGGAGGAGGTGTTCCTGGACATCGCCCGCGGGCGCCGGACGGGGTAGGGGAGGGCATGGTGACGAAGACGCCCAGGCCCAGCCGCTCCTCCGGTTCCGAGGCATACGACCTGTTGCTGGAGGCGATCGACAGCGGCGCGCTTCCCGCCGGCACGCGCCTGCGCGAGGCGGAGCTGGCCGAGCGCTTCCGCATCAGCCGCACGCCGGTGCGGGAGGCGCTGAAGCGGCTGGAGGCCCAGGGGCTGGTGCTGCACGAGCCGCATCACGGCGCCGTGGTGGCCAGCCTGGACTACGGCCAGATGGCCGAACTCTACCACATGCGCGAGGTGCTGGAGGGCACGGCCGCCGGCTTGGCCGCCACCCATGCCACTGCCACGGAGGTGGAGATCCTGCGCGAGATGGTGGAGCGTGACCGGGGCCTGCTGGCCGACCCGGCGGCGCTGGCCGCCACCAACCGGGCCTTCCACCGGCAGATCCGCCTTTCCGCCCGCAACCGCTTCCTGAACGCCACGCTGGAGAACATGCGGATCTCGCTGGCGCTGCTGGCCGGCACCACCCTGGCCGTGCCCAAGCGCGGCGCGGAATCGGTGGAGGAGCATGCCGCCATCATGGCCGCCATTGAGGCGCGTGACGCGGCGGGGGCCGAGGCCGCGGCGCGGCGGCACATCCGCAATGCATTCAAGGTGAGGATCGGGCTGGAGCACGGGGGCGGCTGATCTCGGGGCCGCCCCGGGGCGCTTCCACCACAGGGCCGTATCGGCGGCGAATGGAACGCCGCTTGAAACGCGCCCGGGAAGATCGTATCCGCCGGTATACAGCTCAGGGCGCAGCGGACGATGCCGGATTTCTCGCGGGTTTGGGACGTGCTGGTGATCGGCGGCGGCAATGCCGCCCTCTGCGCCGCCGTGACCGCCCGCATGGCCGGCTGCTCCGTCCTGCTGATCGAGCATGCGCCCAAGGCGTTCCGGGGCGGCAACAGCCGCCACACCCGCAACATGCGGACCATGCACACGGCCCCGACCTCAGTGCTGACCGAGGCCTATCTCGAGGATGAGTACTGGGACGACCTGCTGCGCGTGACGGGCGGGCAGACCGACGAGCACCTGGCGCGGATGACCATCCGGCTGACCCAGGAGGCGCTGCCCTTCATGGAGGGCTGCGGCGTGCGCTTCCAGCCCTCCCTCTCCGGCACTCTGAGCCTGAGCCGGACCAATGCCTTCTTCCTGGGCGGCGGAAAGGCGCTGGTGAATGCCTACTATGCCACGGCCGAGCGGCTGGGCATCGACATCCTGTACGACACCGAGGCCGTCGACCTGAAGATGGATGACGGCTTCGTCCGGGAGGTGGTGATCGACCATCGCGGCTTCCCCGAGACAGTCCGGGCGAAGACGGTCGTCGCCTCCTCCGGCGGCTTCCAGGCCGACCTGGAATGGCTGGAGCGCGGCTGGGGACCGGCCGCGCGGAACTTCCTCATCCGCGGCACGCCCTATGCGAAGGGCAAGGTGCTGAGGAACCTGCTGGACCAGGGCGTGGGGCAGGTGGGAGACCCGACCCAGTGCCATGCGGTGGCGATCGACGGGCGTGCGCCGAAATTCGACGGTGGCATCGTCACGCGGCTGGACTGCGTGCCCTTCTCCGTCGTCGTGAACAAGCATGGCGAGCGCTTCTATGATGAGGGCGAGGATGTCTGGCCCAAGCGCTACGCCATCTGGGGGCGGCTGGTGGCGCAGCAGCCGGACCAGGTGGCCTATGCCATCATCGACGTGAAGAGCGAGAAGCTGTTCATGCCGAGCGTCTTCCCCGCCATCAAGGCGGACACGGTGGGCGAGCTGGCGGCGAAGCTGGGGCTGGACCCCGCGGCGGTGGAGAAGACCGTCGCGGAGTTCAACGCGGCCTGCGTCCCGGGCGAGTTCAACTCCACCGGGCTGGACGGGTGCCGGACCGAGGGGCTCACGCCGCCGAAGACGCATTGGGCGCGGCCGATCACGGATGCGCCCTTCATCGGCTATCCGCTGCGGCCGGGCATTACCTTCACCTATCTCGGCGTGAAGGTGGACGAGAACGCGCGGGTGCTGATGGACGACGGCAAGCCGAGCGCGAACCTCTTCGCCTCGGGTGAGATCATGGCCGGCTCCATCCTGGGCAAGGGCTATCTGGCCGGCTTCGGGATGGCGATCGGCACCGTCTTCGGACGGATCGCAGGCAGGGAGGCCGCGAGGAATGCGCGAAACTGAGGCGACCACCGATGCCCGCCGCGCGATGGAGGTGTGCAACGCCTGCCGCTACTGCGAGGGCTATTGCGCGGTGTTCCCGGCGATGACCATGCGCCGGGAATTCACCACCGGCGACCTGAGCTACATCGCGAATCTCTGCCACAACTGCCGCGGCTGCTACTACGCGTGTCAGTACGCGCCGCCACATCCGTTCAACATCAACCTGCCGCAGGTCCTCGCCCAGGTTCGCTCCGAGACCTACGAGGAATATGCTTGGCCGGGGCCGCTGGCTGGGCTGTTCAAGCGCAACGGCACGGTGGTCTCGCTGGCCACGGTGGCGGTGATCACGCTGACGCTGATCCTGACCATGGCACTGGTCGACCCGCGCGTGCTGTGCCAGCCGCAGATCGGGCCGGGCGCCTTTTACCGCGTGATCCCCTGGTGGCTGATGGTGACGCTGGCCGGTGGCACCTTCCTCTTCTCCATCCTCGCGCTCATCATGGGGTTCCGCAATTTCTGGCGCGACACGGGCGGCAAGGCGGATGAGCTCACGCGACCCAAGCCACTGATGGTGGCGCTGCACGACATCCTCACGCTCAAGAATCTCGGTGGCGGTGGCGGGGGCTGCAACGACGTGGACGAGGGTTTCTCGCAGGTCCGGCGCCGCTTCCACCACTTCATGTTCTACGGCTTCCTGCTTTGCTTCGCCTCGACCACCACGGCGACCTTCTACGACCACATCATGGGCCATCCCGCGCCCTATCCCTTCTGGAGCCTGCCCGTGCAGCTCGGCACCTGGGGCGGCGTGGGGATGGTGATCGGCACGGCGGGGCTGATCTGGGTGAAGATCGTCTCCGACCCGGCGCCCGCCGCGCGGAACCTGCTGGGGGCGGATTACGCGCTGCTCGTGCTCCTGTTCCTGGCGGCCTTCACCGGGCTGCTTCTGCTGGGGCTGCGCGACACCGGGGCCATGGGCGTGCTGCTGGCCATTCATCTCGGCGTGATCTTCGCCCTGTTCCTCGTGGTGCCCTACAGCAAGATGGTGCACGGCGTTTACCGCTCCGCCGCGCTGCTGCGGCACGCGCTGGAGCGCCACCCGACCCCGCCGCCCGGGAACAAGCCATCGGATCGCGCGCTCGGCTCGGCGGCCTGAGGGGCGGAAAAGACTTGGCCCGGTGCGTCCGCCGGGCGGAACATGGCGGAAGCGGCGGAAAAGCCGCTCCGGGAAACGGCCCAGGAGGAACGACGATGCTCGAGAATGCCAGGAAGGTGCTTCGCATCAGCTCGATGCGAGAGCAGGTGACGCCGGCGGAGTGGCAGGCGCGGATCGATTGCGCGGCCTGCTACCGGCTTGTCGCGCATTACGGCATGGCGGACATGATGGCGAACCACATCTCCGTCCGCGTGCCGGGAGAGGAGGCCTTCCTCATCAACCCGTACGGCATGATGTATGAAGAGATGACGGCCTCCGCCCTCATCAAGGTGGATATCGACGGCAACATCCTGGGCAAGCCGGATTACGGGGACTTCGACTTCGGCATCAACCGCGCGGGCTACGTGATCCATTCCGCGATCCATGGCGCGAAACATGAGCTGGATTGCGTGATCCACACCCATACCTGGCCGGGGATGGCGATCTCCTCGCTGGAATGCGGGCTGCTGCCGATGACGCAGACGGCGATGCGCTTCGCCCGGATCAGCTACCACGAGTACGAGGGCGTGGTACTGAACACGGATGAGCAGACGCGGCTGATCGCCAATCTGGGCGACAACAACGCGATGATCCTGCGCAACCACGGGCTGCTGACGGTGGGGCGCACGGTGGGCGAGGCCTTCAACGCGCTGCACCGGCTGGAGCTGTCCTGCAAGGCGCAGATCGCGGCCATGTCCTGCAACACGCCGCTGCACCAGGTGCCGCAGGCGGTGCTGGACGCCACCTACCAGAACTATCAGCCGAATGTGCGCCGGCCCTATGGCGTGATGGAGTGGCCGGCGCTTCTGCGGATGCTGGACCGGCTCGATCCCAGCTACGCGGATTGATCTCCATGGCCAGGGGGCAGGGCGTGTGCCCCCTGGCCGGGGGGACGCTACTCGACCACGGCGCCGGAGACGCGGACCACTTCCGCCCAGCGCCTGATCTCGGAATCGATGTAGGCGGCGAATTCGGTGGGCGTATTGCCCACGGGGTCGGCACCCTGGTCGACCATCTGCTTCTCGATGTCAGGGCGCTTCAGGATCGCCGCCGTGTCGGCCGAAATTTTGCGCACGATGTCGG
The DNA here is from genome assembly GCF_900141905.1 of Muricoccus roseus. Classification (GTDB taxonomy): domain Bacteria; phylum Pseudomonadota; class Alphaproteobacteria; order Acetobacterales; family Acetobacteraceae; genus Roseomonas; species Roseomonas rosea. The sequence continues at coordinate 83,250 of NZ_FQZF01000022.1, forward strand.
GCGGGGTATTCGCCGGCGCGGCCATCCCGAACCAGGAGGAGGCGTCGAAGCCGGGGAAGCCCAGCTCCGCCATCGCCGGCACGTCGGGCGCGGAGCGCGAGCGCTGCAGGCTGGATACCGCCATGGCGCGCAGCTTGCCCGCGCGGATCTGCTCGATGACGGAGGGGATGGTGGCGAACATGAAGTCGATGCGCCGGCTCAGGAGGTCGTTCAGCGCGACCGCGCCGCGATAGGGAACGTGGGTGGTCTGGATGCCGGCCATCTGGTCCATCAGCGCGCCCGAGAGATGCGAGGAGGTGCCGACGCCGGTCGAGCCGTAGGAGAGCGCGCCGGGCTTCTCCTTCGCCATCTGCACGAGCGCCTGGACGCTCCGCGCCGGGTGGTCCGGCACGACGACGAGGATGTTAGGCACGCCGGCCAGCAGCGTGACGGGGGCCAGGTCGCGCCGCGTGTCATAGGGCATGGTGCGGTAGAGCGACTGGTTGACCGCCAGCGGCCCCACCGAGCCGACGAGCAGCGTATAGCCATCGGGCGCGGAGCGGACGACGTACTCCGTGCCGATGTTCCCGCCCGCGCCGGGGCGATTCTCGATCACCACGGGCTGGCCCCAGCGCTCGGAAAGGTAGTTGCCGACGAGCCGCGCGATGATGTCCGTGGTGCCGCCCGCGGTGAAGGAGACCACGATGCGCACCGGCCGCTCGGGCCAGGCGGCCGCGCGCGCGCTTGCGGCAAGGGCGAGGGCTGGCGCTGCGAGCAGCAGGTTGCGGCGTGTCGTCATGGTGCTTCCTCCGGATTCCGCCGCGTTGACGCGGCGTCTTTCCGGCATCGTCGCAATGGCGTGCCGTGATGTGCAAGCCTCATATGCATTTTGATTCGTCCGGCCTGGATAGAGGGCCGGCGCAAGGGAGAGAACGATGAAGAGAGCAACTCGCCGAGGCCTGTTCGCAGCCTCCGGGGCGGTGCTGGCCATGCCCGCCCTCGCGCAGCGTGCCTGGCCGGACCGGCCGGTGACGCTGCTGGTGCCCTATGCGGCGGGCGGTTCCAACGATGTCGTGGCGCGGCTTCTGGCGCCGAAGCTGCAGGCCATTCTTGGCCAGTCCTTCGTGGTGGAGAATCGCACGGGCGCGGGCGGGTCGATCGGCACGGCGGCGGTGGCCCGCGGGGCAACCGACGGCACCCTCTTCCTCGTCTCCTCCGCCAGCAACCACGTGATGTACCCCATTGTCTCGCCCGGCTCGATCCCGGACCCGCGCGAGGCCTTTGCCGGCGTGTCGATGCTCGTGGACGTGCCGCTGGCGCTGACGGTCGCGAACCGCCTCGGCGTCAGCGACCTCAACGGCCTGCTCGCGCTGCTGAAGCGCGAGCCGGGCAAGCATTCCTTTGCCTCCTCCGGCGTCGGCGGCTCGCAGCATCTGGCGGGCGAGCTCTTCGCCATGAAGGCGGGCGTCGAGATCGTGCATGTGCCCTATCGCGGGGGCGGCCCGGCGCTGAACGACCTGGTGGCGGGGCAGGTCTCGCTGGCCTTCCTGAACCTCCCCACCGCCCTGCCCCAGGGCGAGGCGGGGACGGTGAAGATCCTCGCCGTGGCCGGGGAACGCCGCTCGGCGCTGAAGCCCGACATCCCCACCGTGGCGGAGGCCGGGGTTCCGGGCTTCGGCGTGCGCTCCTGGACCGCGCTCTTCGCCCCGCGGGCGACGCCGCCCGAGATCGTGACCCGGATGAGCGCGGCGGTGCGGGAGTGCCTCACGGACCCGGCCACCAAGGCACGGCTGGCGGAGCTGGGCACCGAAGCCGAGCCCTCCGCGCCGGCGGAGCTGGATCGCTTCGTGCGCGAGGAGTTCGACCTCTGGACCCCCGTGATCCGCGCCGCGAAGGTCACGGCGCAATAGGGAAGGGGCTCTCGGCCTTGGCAGGGGCGCACGCTTGCGGCCTGTGCTAAGGCACGGGGCATGGATCAGCACCCCTCCATGCCCCTCTCCTCGCGCCGGCTTTTGCTCGGCCTCGCAGCCGCCTTGGCGGCCCCGCGTGTCGCTTTCGCCCAGGCCGGTCCGTCACAGGTGGTCGAGCGCTTCCATGCCGCGCTGATTGAGCTGATGCGCAACGCGCGCCAGCTCGGTGTGCGCGGACGCTTCGACCGGCTGCGGCCTGAGATGGACGCCGCCTTCGACCTCGCGGCGATGACCCGCATTGCCGTCGGCCCGCCCTGGTCCCGCATGACGCCCGAGCAGCAGCAGGCGCTCGTGCAGGCCTTCTCCGAATGGTCGATCGCGACCTACGCCAACCGGTTCAACGGCTATTCCGGCGAGAGCTTCACCACCTCCGGCGAAACGGTGCTGCAAAACGGCGACGGGATGGTCCGGACCTCGCTCAACCGAGCGAACGATGCGCCGGTGCAGCTGAACTACCTCATGCGCAACACGGCGAATGGCGGCTGGCGGATCGTCGACGTCTATCTGACCGGCACGATCAGCGAGCTGGCCTCGCGCCGGTCGGAATTCGCGACCATCCTGCAGCAGGGCGGCGCGGACCGCCTGGCCAGCGAGCTGCGGCGGCAGACGGCCGAGTTGCTGCGGGGCTGAGCCGCCCCTACTGGGCGCCCGGATCCTCGAGCACGTCGAGCCGGTCGCCCCCATCGTCCACGCGGCCCAGTTCCGCGTTGCGGCGCTGCTGCCACACGCTGCGCAGGCGGGCATAGAAGTCCAGTGAGCCGCTGCGCAGCGCGTCCAGCCCCTCGATGTTCTGCTCGCGCAGGTCCACGCCGTCCACGACGCTGCGCGCGATGTTTCCCTCGAAGGGCAGCAGCCAGCCGATCGGGTTGATGAAGCCGTCGGCCACCAGCCCCACCGTGTCCCGCGTGTTGGAGGGGCCGGCCAGGGGGAGCATGAGGTAGGCGCCGTCCTCCACCCCCCAGGCATGCAGGGTCTGGCCGAAATCGCCGGTGCGGCGGGCGATGCCGAAATCCGTCGCCACGTCGAACAACCCGCCCAGCCCGACGGTGGAGTTGAAGAAGAACCGCATCGTCGTGTGGCCGGCATCGAGGAAGCGGCCCTGGAGGAGGTTGTTCGCCAGAACCCGCGGCTCGGAGATGTTGTCGAGCGCGTTCCGGATGCCTCGGCGGGCGAATTCCGGCACCACCTCGCGGTAGCCGAGGGCGACGGGCCGCAGCACGGCGTCGTCCACGGCGAGGTTGGCGTCCAGGATGTCCCGGTTCACCGACTCCAGCGGGTCCCCAGGCGTGGCGGCGGCCTCGCCATCGGCCCCGCGTGTGGCGCAGGCGCCGAGGGAGAGGGTGAGGGCGAGGAGAAGCGGGAGACTGCGGCAGGGCATGATGGCAGCATAATGGCCGGCGCGGCGCGGAACAGCCTTTCTTTGACGCACGACCCTGTGAAAGGAACGCCGGGTGGCGGCCCCGCGGACGTCAGAGCGTCGCGGGCCGCTTCGGGGGCTCGGCCAGCAGGGCGGGGCGGAAGATCAGCGTGACGACCAGCTCCCAGCCGAGGGAGATCATCAGCAGCCGGCCCATGCTGGCGGTTCCGGGGTGGTTGGAGAGCCAGAGCGCGCCGAAGGCCGTGGCCGTCGTCAGGGCGCTGAAGACGACGGCGCGGGTGAGGCTGGATTGCAGCAGGTCGTGCTCCCCCGCCCGCCAAGCCACCACGAAGTAGATGTTGAAGGCCACCCCCATTCCGAAGAGCAGTGGCAGGGCGATGATATTAGCGAAGTTCAGGGGCAGGTCGAGCGCGGCGCAGGTGGCGAGGGTGAGCAGCCCGCTCAGCAGCACCGGCAGCATGGCGAGCGTCACGTCATGGGCACGCCGCAGCACGAGGGCGAGCAGCAGGATGACCGCGGCGGCGGAAAGTACGCCGGCCTGGAGGAAGGCGGTGACGATGCTGTGGCCCGCGGCCTGGATGGAGATCGGCACGCCCACCGCCTCCGGCACCACCGCCTGGACGGCGGCGGAGAAGCGGCGGAGCACCGCGTTGTCGTTGGGGTCGCCCTGCGGATAGGCCTCCAGCCGGACGCGGCCATCCCGGGCCGTCCAGTCGGCCACCAGCTCGGGCGGCAAGTCGGCGCGGGTGACGGGGCCGGCGGAGAGCAGGGCGCGGGTCTGGCCGAGCAGCGTGCGGAGAGGGGCGATAACGGCCTCGGAGGCGGCGGCGCGCTGCGCGGGCGTGCCTGCCGCCAGGCGGTCCAGCGCATCGGCCAGCCGGCGTGCGGCGGCCTCGTCCTCACCCGTGCCGGTGGCCGCCTGGCGCAGGGCGGCCGCCGTTCCGGAGAGGCTGCGGACCAGTTCGGCATCCGTCGGCGGCGGGGCGGGCTGCACGGCTTCCAGCGTCGGGCCGATCAGCATGGCGGCGTCCTGCACCAGGGCCAGCTTCTCCTCCTGCCGCGCGGGGATGAAGCTGTTGAGCGAGACGGTGCGCGATACCTCGGGCAATGCCTCCAGCCGTCGCGCCAGCGCATCCGCTTCGGCGGGGGAGGGAAGGAGGATGCTGATGGTGTTCGGGGTCCGGTCCGGATCCGCCATCAGATCCGCCATGGTGGACATGGATTCCACCGTCGGGCTGCGGAGGTGCAGCGGATTGAAGTCGAAGCGCACCAGCGGAAGCAGGGCGATGGAGCCGACGGCAGCCAGAGCCGCGGCGAGGAGGACGCCGCGCCGGTACCGGTGCAGGGCGTGTTCGACGGGCGCGAGGGCTGCATAGCCGAATTCGGCGCGTCCGCCGGCCCGCGGGCGCATCAGCATGAGCATGGCCGGCAGCAGCGTCACGCTCAGCAGGAAGGCGACGCCCATGCCCAGCCCCGCGATCACCCCGAGCTCCGCCACGCCGATATAGCTGGTGGGCAGGAAGGCGAAGAACCCGGCCGCGATCGCCGCCGCGGCAAGGGCGAGGGAACGCCCGACGCCCCGGCCGGCCGTGGCCAGTGCCTCGCGGAGATCCGGGTGCACCGTCCGCTCCGCCAGGCAGCGCACGCTGAACTGGATGCTGAAGTCGATCCCCAGCCCAACGAAAAGCGGGATGAAGGCAACGGAAATGAGGTTGAAGCGGCCGGTGGCCAGCAGGCCGAGCCCGGCGGTGACGATCAGGCCGAGGATGGTGGTGGCCAGGATGGCCAGCACGAAGCGGATGGAGCGCACCGCCATCCAGAGGATGCCCACCAGGGCGAGGACCATGGCGCCGGTGACGAGGCCGGCATCCTCGGCGAGGCTCGCGAATTCCTCGTCCGCCAGGGGCACGGGGCCGGTCAGGCGCAGCGTCACGCCATGCGCGGGGTCGAGGTTCAGTTGCCGCGCGGTGTCCCGGATGGCGGCGCTGCCCGCGGTGCCGGGCTGGAGCGCGCGGTAATCCATGACGGGCTGGACGAGGACGAAGCGCCTTGTCTCGCGCGGGCCCGGGGAGGTGCCGCTGATCAGCGCGCGCCAGGAGAAAAAGGCGGGGCGGCCTGCCAGAACGGCCTCGAAGCTGGTGGCCAGGGCGGTGGCGGCCGGGGCGATGTCGTGCAGCCCGGCCTGGCCGCGCGCGATCCCCTCTAGCACCGTGGACAGGCTGCCGAGCACGCCGCGCAGGCTGGGGTCGGCGGCGAGCGGGCCGAGGAAGGGCTGGGCGCGGATCAGCTGCTCGGTGGTAGCCTGGACCTCCTCCAGCGGGAGGAGAAGCAGGCCGTTGCGGTCGAAGAAGGGGCCGCCATCGGGCCGGCGGACGCTGCGGAACAGGCCCGGCTTCTCCCGCAGGGCCGCGGTGAGGCTCGCGGCGGCGGATTCGGCGATCTCCGGCGTGGCGCCGTCGATCACCGCGACGATCAGGTCCTCCTGCTGGGGGAAGGCGGCGTCATAGGCGATCTCGCGCTGGCGCCATTCCAGATCCGTCGAGATCAGCTCGGCGGTGTCCGTGGTCATGGCGAAGTGCCGGCTGGTGTAGAGCAGCGCCGCCAGGGAGAGGGCGAGGCCGAGCAGCAGAACCAGCCAGGGGCGGGCGGCGCTGAAGGCGACGAGGCGGCCGATGAGCGAGGTTCGGGTGGTCACGGCGGCGCCTCACGCTGGAGTCGGGCCCCCGGGGCGCGCCCGGGCGGCGAACCCGGCCCGGATACACGCTCGGCGTGAAGGACGCCACGATGGTGGCGCTGTTCCGCCCGCTCGAATGCCTACTTCACGCCCTCGCGGGTTGAGTGGAGGCGTCCTGTCCGAGAGCGTTGCGTGCGGCTTGTGCGATCTGGGGGGCGTTGAGCCCGGCGAGGTCGTACTGCTTTTTGGGCGTCTCGTGGTCGATATAGATATCCGGCAGGACCAGCGGCCGGAAGCGCAATCCGCCATCGAGCAGCCCGGCATGGGCGAGGTGCTGGGCGACGAGGGACCCGAAGCCGCCGACCGAGCCCTCCTCGACGGTGAGCAGGACGCTGTGGTTGCGGGCCAGTCGCTCGAGCAGATCGGTATCCAGCGGCTTGGCGAAGCGCGCATCGGCCACCGTGCAGGAGAGGCCCTGGGCGGCGAGCTCGTCGGCGGCCCGCAGCGCCTCGGCCAGCCGGGTGCCGTAGGAGAGGATGGCGATGCTGTTCCCCTCGCGCAGCACGCGGCCCTTGCCGATGGGCAGGGGCGTGCCGCGGGCCGGCAGCTCGAGGCCGGTGCCCTCGCCGCGGGGGTAGCGGAAGGCGATCGGGCCGCTGTCATGGGCGGCGGCGGTCGCCACCATATGCACCAGCTCCACCTCGTCGGCGGCCGCCATGAGGGTCATGTTCGGAATGCAGCCGAGATAGGCGATGTCATAGGCCCCGGCATGGGTCGCGCCATCGGCGCCCACCAGCCCGGCCCGGTCCATCGCAAAGCGCACGGGCAGGTTCTGCAGCGCCACGTCATGCACCAGCTGGTCATAGGCGCGCTGGAGGAAGGTCGAGTAGATGGCGACGAAGGGCCGGAGCCCCTCGGTGGCCATGCCGGCCGCAAACGTCACCGCGTGCTGCTCGGCGATGCCCACGTCGAAGCTCCGGCGGGGGAACTTGCGCTCGAAGGCGTCCAGCCCCGTGCCGCCGGGCATGGCGGCGGTGATGGCCACGATGCGCGGGTCCGCCTCGGCCTCGGCCATCAGGGCCTGGGCGAAGACCTTGGTGTAGGAGGGCGGGCCGGGCGGGGCCTTGGCCTGCTCGCCGGTGACGACGTTGAACTTGACCACGCCGTGGTACTTGTCGTCGCTCGCCTCGGCCGGCGCGTAGCCCTTGCCCTTTTGCGTGACCACATGGAGCAGGATGGGCCCGCTCTCCTCGGCATCGCGCAGGTTGCGCAGCACGGGCAGCAGGTGGTCCAGGTCGTGCCCGTCGATCGGCCCGACATAGTAGAAGCCCATCTCCTCGAAGAGGGTGCCGCCCGTGAGCATGCCGCGGGCATATTCGTCCGCCCGCTTGGCGGCCTGGGCCAGCGGGCGGGGGAAGCGCCGGGCCATGCGGCCCATCACCTCTCGGATGGACAGGAAGGGGCGGGACGAGATCAGCCGCGACAGATAGGCCGACATGGCGCCCACGGGGCGGGCGATGGACATGTCGTTGTCGTTGAGGATGACGATGAGGCGGGACTTGATCGCGCCCGCGTTGTTCATCGCCTCATAGGCCATGCCGGCCGACATGGCGCCGTCGCCGATGACCGCGATCACCGCCTGCTCGGGCCCCTGGCCCAGCCCCTGCGCGCCCAGCAGGTCGCGCGCGACCGCCATGCCGAGCCCGGCCGAGATGGAGGTGGAGGAATGCGCCGCCCCGAACGGGTCGTACTCGCTCTCGCTGCGGCGGGTGAAGCCGGACAGCCCGCCCCCCTGGCGCAGCGTGCGGATCCGGTCCCGCCGCCCGGTCAGGATCTTGTGCGGATAGGCCTGGTGCCCGACATCCCAGATCAGCCGGTCCCGCGGCGTCTCGAAGATGGCGTGCAACGCCACCGTCAGCTCCACCACCCCAAGGCTCGCACCCAGATGCCCGCCCGTGGTCGAGACCGCGTGAACCGTCTCGGCACGAACCTCCTCCGCCAACTGCTTCAACTGCTCGGGCGAGAAGTTCCGGAGATCGGACGGCACACGTACCCGGTCGAGGAGCGGCGTCACAGGCGGGGGGGACAT
>NZ_FQZF01000008.1 GCF_900141905.1 Muricoccus roseus
GGCCACCGAGGAGATCGGAGCGCAGATCGCCGAGATCCAGTCGGCGACCGATCAGGCGGTGGTGGCGATCGGGGGGATCGGGCGGACGATCGAGGAGGTGAGCGGGATCGCGGTGGCGATCGCGGCGGCGGTGGAGCAGCAGACGGCGGCGACCGGGGAGATCGCGCGCACGGTGCAGGAGACGGCGCGTGCGACGGAGGCGGTGACGGCCAACATCGCCTCGGTCAGCCAGGGCTCGGCCGAAACCGGCGCGGCCGCAGGCGAGGTGCTCTCCGCCGCCTCGGAACTCGCCCAGCAGGCCGAGCAGCTCAACGGAACCGTCACCCACTTCGTCGCGGAGGTCCGGGCGGCGTGAACCCGAACCCGCCCTCCGCGTTGCCACGCCGCAGCACGGAGGGCGGGATCATGCCGCAAGCGAAGCGCGTCGCGCTGGTCACGGGCGGGGCGAAGGGGATCGGCCTCGGCATCGCCCGCCGCCTCGCCGCCGACGGATGGCACGTCGTCACGGCCGATCTGGAGGCGGAGGGCCCGGAAGAGGCCGCCCGCCATGTCCAGGCCGACATCGCCGACGAAGCGGCGGTTCGCCGCCTGGTCGATGGCATCGCCGGCACTGAAGCCCGGCTTGACGGCCTCGTTGCCAATGCCGGCATCATGATCCGCAAGCCGCTGCGCGAGCTGACGCTGGAGGAATGGTCCCGCGTCATCGCCACCAACCTCACCAGCACCTATCTCCTCGCCCGCGCCACCGAATCCCTCCTGCGTCAGGCGAAGGGCGCCATCGTCACCATCGCCTCCACCCGCGCGCATCAGTCGGAGCCGGATACGGAAAGCTATTCCGCCTCCAAGGGCGGGCTCGTCGCCCTCACCCATGCCCTCGCCATCAGCCTTGGCCCGGATGTGCGCGCGAATGTCGTCTCCCCCGGCTGGATCAACGTGAGCGGTGAAAAGCTGAGCGCGCGCGACCATGCCCAGCACCCCGCCGGCCGGGTCGGCCAGCCCGCCGATATCGCGGCGCTCGTCGCCTGGCTCCTCTCCCCCGAAAGCAGCTTCGTCACCGGCGCCGAGTTCGTCTCGGACGGCGGGATGACGCGGAAGATGATCTACGAGGACTGAGTGGCGAACCAGGCCGGCGGCCGCCGGTCGCGGAAGGCCGCGATCCCCTCATCCGCCTCTCCGCTCGCCGCGCAGCGCGCGAAAGCCGCAGCCCCCGCCTCGGCATAGCCCTCAGGCACGGCCGCGCCGAGCGCGGCCAGCATCGCCTTGGTCTCCGCCAGCGCCCCGGGCGCACCCTGCATCACATCCGCCACCGTCGCGGCCACCAGCGCATCGAGCGCGGCCGCGTTCGCCGCCACCTCATGCACCAGCCCGATCCGCCCGGCCTCGCCCGCATTCAGCACATGGCCCTGCAGCACCATGCGCGCCGCATGGCTGCGCCCGGTGCGCCGCACAATCCAGGGCAGGATCTGCGCGGCCACCAGCCCCCGCCGCGTCTCCGGCGCCGCGAAGCGCGCATCCGCGCTGGCAAAGGCGATATCCGCCGCGCAGACGAAGCCCAGCCCGCCGGCGAAGGCCGAACCCTGCACCGCCGCGATCACCACCTGCGGCAGCGCGGCCATCGCCGCGAACCGCGCCCCGATCCGCCGGTTCCGCTCCAGCTGGGCGGCCATGCGCTGCTCCGGCGTGCCGGTCTCCCCGCCCACCTCGCCCAGGTCCAATCCCGCGCAGAAATGCCCGCCCGCGCCCGAGAGCACGAGCACCCGTGCCTCCCGATCCGCGCGCAGCCCGGCCAGCAGCCCGTCCAGCGCCTCCGACAGGGCGCCGTTCAGCGCGTTCCGCCGGGCGGGCCGGTTCATCACCGCCCTCACCACGCCACCCTGCCGCGTGACCAGAAGCGGGGCCTCGTCGCTCATCCGGCGTTCCTCCATGCCTTGCCCCTGGTTTGCCCGCCCCCATACCCCTCTGCAAGCACCCCTGGACCCGTGCTACAGATGGGTTAGTTATGAACCATAACGTCCAAGGTCAAACCATGTCCCAGCGCATCCCGGTCGGCATCGTTGGCTGTGGCCCCGCCGGCCTGTTCCTCGCCCACCTCCTCCACCGCGCCGGGATCGAGAGCGTGATCCTGGAGAACCGCAGCCGGGAAGCGGTGGAGGGCACCATCCGCGCCGGGGTGCTGGAACACTGGGTGACCGAGCTGATGCGCGAGATGGGCCTGGGCGAACGCATGGCCCGCGAGGGGCATTTTCACACCGGCATCACCCTGCAATACGGCCCCAACCGCTTCCACCTCGACATGGAGGAGCTGACCGGCGGAAAGCGCGTGACGGTCTATCCGCAGCACGAGGTGCTGATCGACCTGATCGGCGCGCGGCTGGCGGATGGCGGCACCATCCATTTCGGCGTGAGCGAGACGGCCTTCCACGACGTGGACACCGACACGCCGCGCATCACCTTCCGCCATGCGGACGGCACCCCGGATGAGCTGCGCTGCGACTACGTGGTGGGGGCGGATGGCTTCCATGGCCCGGGCCGCCAGGCCATCCCCGCCGCCGACCGCCGCGAATACAGCAAGACCTACCCCTTCGGCTGGCTCGGCATCCTCGCCCGCGCGCCCACCTCCTGGCACGAGCTGATCTATGCGCGGCATGAGGACGGCTTCGCCCTCCTCTCCACCCGGTCCCCCGAGATCCAGCGCCTCTACATCCAGTGCGACCCGCGCGACGATATCGCGAACTGGCCGGACGAGCGCATCTGGGCCGCCCTGCACCGCCGGCTGGAAACAGCCGGCGACTGGCGTCTGGCGGAAGGCGCCATCTTCCAGAAGGGCATCATCCCCCTCCGCAGCTTCGTCTGCGAGACGATGCGCCACGGCCGACTCTTCCTCGCCGGCGACGCCGCCCATATCGTCCCGCCCACCGGCGCCAAGGGGCTGAACCTCGCCGTGGCCGATGTCCTCGTCCTCTCCCGCGCGCTGGAGGAGGCCATCCGCCGCAACCGCACGGACGGGCTGGACAGTTACGCCGCCACTGCCCTCCGCCGCATCTGGAAGGCCGAGCGCTTCAGCTGGATGATGACCACCATGCTCCACCGCGACGACACGGAAACCGCATTCGAGCACCGCATCCGCATGGCCGATCTCGACTTCCTCGCCGGCTCCCGCAACGCCCAGGCCGCCCTGGCCGAGAACTATGTGGGCCTGCCCTTCGAGGCCTGAACCCGGCGCCACGCGCCGGGCTGCCCTGTAGGCTCCTCCGCGAAGCACCACGCGCGAAGCGCGGGCAGGAGGAGGAAGCAGGAATGCTGACACGGCGCAGCGCGGGGCTCGCGGCGACCGCTTCTACCCTGCCTCGCCCACCTGCCTCGCCCAGGGGCCATCTCCCCCTGGCCGCCATCCTCGCCGCGCTGCCGCCGGACATTATCCTCGGCGTCGAGGCGCCAAGCGCGGAACACGCCCATCTCCCGCCCGTGGAACGCGCCCGGCTCTGCGGCGAATCCACCCGTGCCTTCCTCGCCACCCTCCCCGCCCCGGGAGGCTGATGCCGCCGGGGCGGGCCAGGGGTCAGATCACCACGCCGCCGCTCACATGCAGGGATTGCCCGGTGATGTAGGCGGCGCCCGGCGAGGCCAGGAAGGCGATCGCGGCCGCGACGTCCGAAGGCTTGCCGAGCCGTGCCAGCGGGATGCGGGAGATGATCGCCTCCCAGGCCGGGGCCTCCAGCGCCACATGCGTCCCCGCATCCTTCTGGGTGAAGCCCGGCACCACCGCATTCACCGTCACATCGGGCGCCCATTCGATCGAGAGCGAGCGCACCAGCGCCTCCACCCCCGCCTTGGCCGCCGCGCTCGCGGGGAACAGCGCCGTGTCCGTCCGGAACAAGTGCGCCACGAAGGAGGAGACGGCCACCATCCGCGCGAAGCCGCCCTCCCGCCCCGCCCGCTGGAGATGCGGCCCCGCCGCCCGCACCAGCCGCATGAAGCCCCACAGCACCGTATCCGCCGTCCGGGCGAAGCCCTCATCCGTCATGGCACCGACCAGCGTGCGGTCGGCGAAGCCGGCATTGGCCACCACCACCTCCAGCCCGCCGAAGGCCGCCACCGCCTCCTCCACCAGCCGCGCGGGCGCCTCCGGCGCGGTCAGGTCCGCCACCAGCACCTCCGCCCGCGCCCCGGCCGCCCGCAGCTCCGCCGCCACCGCCTCGGCGCCGGTGCGGTTGCCCCGGCAATGCACGGCGATGCAGGCCCCGGGCATGGCCAGGGCGCGCGCCGTCGCCGCCCCGATCCCGCTCGAGGCCCCGGTGATCAGAATCCGCCGCTCGGCCATCGTCTTCCCCTTCTGCGGCGCCCCGAATGGACGAGCGCGCCCCTCGACCGCAGGATGCCGCGCAATCGGCGACGAAGGGAGAGGCGCATGGCGGTCACGGTGATGCAGGCGGAGGGGCTCTATCCCGACGATACGGTGGAACGGGAGGTGCTCGGCCCGGATGTCCGCATCCTCCAGCCCCATTCCGGCAGCCTCGCCGAACTCCCCGATTCCCTTCTGACGGAGGTGGAGGGCCTCTTCATCTTCCGCCACTGGCTCTCCGCGGCCGACATCGCCCGCTTCCCCAAGCTGCGCTGCGTGGTGCGAATGGGGGTCGGCTACGACCGGCTGGACCGCGTCACCCTCGCCAGCCGCGGGGTCACCGTCTGCAACCTGCCGGATTACGGCACCACCGAGGTCGCGGACCACGCCATCGCCCTGGCCCTCGCCCTCCGCCGCGGGCTCCTCCTGCACCACGATGCCCAGCGCGCCGCTCCGCCCGCGCCCTGGGTTCCGATCGAATCCCCCCTGGTCCAGCGCCCCTCCAACCGGACCTTCGGCGTGCTCGGCCTGGGCCGCATCGGCACGGCGGTGGCGCTACGGGCCAAGGCCTTCGGCTGGCGGGTGGTCTTCCATGACCCCTACCTGCCCAACGGAACGGAACTCGCCCTCGGCATCCAGCGGGCCCGCCATATCGAGGAGCTGTTCGCCCAGGCGGATACCCTCTCCCTCCATACGCCCCTCACCAGCACCACCCGCGGCCTGGTCGACGAACGCCTGCTCCGGCTCATGCCGGCCGGCGCCGTGCTGGTGAACACCGCGCGCGGCCCCGTGCTCGACCTGGACGCGCTGGAGCGCTGCCTGCGGGACGGCACCGTCGCCGGCGCCGGCCTGGACGTGCTGCCGGAGGAGCCCCCGGGCCCCGCCATCCCCTCGCTCCTCTCCGCCTATCGGGCGCGGGAATCCTGGCTCGCGGGCCGGCTCATCGTCACGCCCCACAGCGCGTATCATTCCCCGGACGCTGTCGCGGATATTCGGCGCAAGAGTGCGGAAACGATGCGCGATGTGCTGCTGGAAGGAAGGACGACGAATGTCATCCCGCCGGATCACGGTTAATTTATCGTTTCTGCTGTGGTACATAATAAGAGCGGATCGAGTAACGCCAAGGACTATCGAAGTCTCTTTCCCGGCGCAGACGCCTTTCTGATTTCGCTTCCGGGCAGCAAAGATGGTGGCATCCTTCTTCGCAGTTGCGGTAAATGCCTGTTGTCGATCGTGAAGGAGAAGCGGGTGCCGCGAGGCGAGGAGATCACGACGCCGGACACCCGCGGTGGGGCCACGGCCCAGCCGCCGCATGTGGTGCTGGACGTCTCCCGCCTTCTGGCCTGCGGGACGAAGGCGGCCCCATCGGGCATCGACCGGGTCGAGATGGCCTATGCCCGCCGCTGGGCGACCATGCCCGAGGGAAGCTGCACCTTCGTCGCCCAGGCGCTCGCCGGGGACTACGTGGCCCTGCCCTGGCGCGCGGTGGTCGGGCTCATCGCCTTCCTCACCAAGGCCTGGGGACACAGCGACCCGAATGGCGGGGCCGCCCGCCGCGCCCGCCGTATCTCGGTCGCCCTGCGCTGGCGCGTCATGGCCGGGATCGGCCAGCGCGCCCTGGCCCGCCGGCTGAAGCAGCCGGGCCCGAAGGTCTTCCTCCTTGTCTCCCACCGCGCCCTGGAGCGCGAGCGGCCGATCCAGGTGATGCAGGAGGCCGGCTGCGCCTTCGTCCCGCTGATCCATGACCTGATCCCGGCGACGCATCCCGAATATGCCCGCCCCGGCCAGGCGGACCGGCATCTCAAGCGCATCAGCACCACGGCGGCGCTGGCCGATGCCATCATCGTCAACTCCGCCCATACGGCGGCGGCGCTGCGCCCCCATCTCGGCGCGCGGGAAATCCCGCCGCCGGTCACGGTCGCCCCGCTCGGCATCGAATCCCCGCCGATGGTGAACCCCGCCCTGCCGGCCGAGCCCTATTTCGTCGTCCTCGGCACCATCGAGCCGCGGAAGAACCACCTCCTCCTGCTCCATCTCTGGCGCGATCTCGCCGCCCGGATGGGCCGCCGCACCCCGCATCTCCTCGTCGTCGGCCGCCGCGGCTGGGAGAACGAGAACGTGGTGGACATCCTGGAGCGCTGCGACGCCCTGCGCGGCACGGTGCGCGAGATGGGCCAGGTGCCGGACCGGGAGGTGTGGGAAATCCTGCGTGGCGCCCGCGCCCTGCTCTTCCCCTCCTTCGCCGAGGGCTATGGCCTGCCCCTGGCCGAGGCCCTGGCGCTGGGCGTGCCGGCCATCTGCTCCGACCTGCCCGCCCTTCGGGAGGTCGGCGGCAACGTCCCCGACTATCTCGACCCGCTCGATGGCATCGCCTGGCGCGCCGCCATCCTCGATTACGCGGACCCCTCCAGCACGGCGCGCGCCGAGCAGCTCTCCCGCCTCGCCGGCTGGCGCCCGCCCCGCTGGGAAAGCCACTTCGCCCGCGTGGATGAGGTGCTGGCCGGTCTCGCCCGCCGCCGGAGCCGCGCCTCGCTGAATGCCGCCCTGCCAGGCTGGCTTCGTTCCCGGTCCTTCGGGCCGGGCGGCGCCCACCCCTGATCTTCCACGACGTGGAATCACCCGTGAAACGCTCCGCCCCCGCCCGCCGCCCGGGCGCCCGCAAGGACGCCCGCCCCCCGCAGGCGGCCGAGCCGATCGCCGTGGTCGGCGCGGCCTGCCGCTTCCCCGGCGCGCCCGACCTGGACGCCTTCTGGTCCCTGCTGGCCGAGGGGCGGGACGCCGTCTCGACCCTCCCGGCGGACCGCTTCAACCAGGACTGGTTCCTGCACCCCCGCCGGGGCGAGCCCGGCCGTTCCTACACCTTCGCCGCCGGCCATCTGGGCGACGTGACGGGCTTCGACGCCCCGCATTTCGGCCTCTCCCCGCGCGAGGTGGCCGAGGCGGACCCGCAGCAGCGCCTGCTCCTCGAAGTGGCCTGGGAAGCGCTGGAGGATGCCGGCTGGCCCGCAGCCTCCGTCGCCGGACGCGAGATCGGCGTCTTCGTCGGCGGCTCCTCCACCGACTATGCGGAGCTGCGCCTCTCGGATCCCGCAGGCGCCGACCGCTACTTCATGACCGGCAACACCCTTTCCATCCTGGGGAACCGGATCACCAACGTCTTCGACCTGCGCGGCGGCGCGCAGACCGTGGACACCGCCTGCTCCTCCTCCCTCGTCGCCCTGTCGCTCGCGGTGGATGCCCTCCGGGCGGGCCGGGTGGAGGCGGCGATGGTGGGCGGCGTGCAGCTGCTCCTCTCGCCCTATGCCTTCGCGGGCTTCTCCCGCGCCTCCATGCTTTCCCCCACCGGGCGCTGCCATGTCTTCTCCGCGAAGGCGGACGGCTATGTGCGCGGCGAGGGCGCGGGCATGGTCGTGCTCAAGCCGCTCTCGGCGGCGCTGGCGGCCGGGGATTCCATCCGCGGCGTGATCCTCTCGGCCGGGGTGAACGCCGTCGGCCGCTCCATCGGCCTCTCCCTGCCCGACCCCCAGGCCCAGGCGGCGCTGATCCGCCGCGTGCTGGCCGAGTCCGGCCTGCCGGCCAGCCGCATCTCCTATTTCGAGGCCCATGGCACCGGCACCCAGGCGGGCGACCCGGTGGAGGCGCAGGCCATCGGCCATTCGCTCGCCCTGGCGGAGGGGACCGGCCGCACCGGGCCGCTTCCCGTGGGGTCGGTGAAGTCGAACATCGGCCATCTCGAGACCGCCTCCGGCATGGCCGGACTCATCAAGGCGCTGCTCATGCTGGAGAAGCGGGTGATCCCGCCGAACCTGCATTTCGACGACCCGAACCCCCGGATCGACTTCGAGGCGCTGAACATCCGCGTCCCGACCACGATCGAGCCCCTGCCGGGGCGCGCGCCCGTGATCGGCGTGAATTCCTTTGGCTTCGGCGGCACCAATGCCTCCGTGCTGCTCGCCGCGGCGCCGGCCACCCGCCGCGCGCCGGCGGAGGAGCCCCCGGCGGCCCTGCCGCCGCTGGTGCTCTCCACCCGCTCCGCCGAGGCCCTGCCGCGGGCGGCCGAGGCCTGGTCCGCCACGCTGCGCGCGGCGCCCGAGCGCGCGCCCGCCCTCCTGCGCGGCCTCGCCCGCCACCGGGAGCTCGGTCCCCACCGCCTCGTCATGCGCGGCGAGACCGCCGAGCACCTGGCGGAGGCGCTCGATTCCTTCGCCGCCGGCGAACCGGCGGGTGTGCAGGGCAACGCCACCCCGGCCGCCGGGCGCGAGGCCACGGGCCCCGCCTTCGCCTTCTCCGGCAACGGCTCCCAGTTCCCCGGCATGGCCCGCGAGGCCATGGCGCATTCCCGCAGCTTCCGCGCGGCGGTGGAGGCGGCGGATGCCGAGCTCACCCCGCGCCTGGGCTGGTCCATCGCGGCCGCGCTCGCCGACGGGCTGACCGCCGAGGCCCTGAGCGCCACCGAAGTCGCGCAGCCGGCCCTCTTCGCCGTGCAGCATGGCCTCGTCGCCGCCCTCGCGGGCGAGGGCATCGCCCCCGCCCTTGTCCTCGGCCACTCGGTCGGCGAGGTGGCGGCCGCCCTGGCCGCCGGCATCCTGGACCTGCCCGGGGCCGCCCAGCTCATCATCGCCCGCTCCACCGCCCAGGCCCGCACCCGGGGCAAGGGGCGCATGGCCGCCCTCAACGCCACCGAGGCCGAGGCCGCGCCGCTGCTGGCCGAATGCGGCCCGGGGCTCGAGATCGCGGCCCGCAACGCGCCGCGCGCGCTGACCATCGCCGGCCCTGCGGAATCCATCGCCCGCCTGGCCGTCGCGGCGAAGCGCGAGCGGCTGACGATCATCCCGCTCGACCTCGACTACGCCTTCCACTCCGCCGCCATGGACGAGGTGGAGCATACCCTGCGGGATTCCCTGCGCGGCCTCCGCCCCGCCGCCCCGCGCATCCCCTTCCTCTCCACCGTGAGCGGGACCGCCCTCGATGGCCCGGCGGATGCGGATTACTGGTGGCGCAACCTGCGCGCGCCCGTCCGCTTCGCCGATGCCGCCGCCGAGGCCGGGCGCCGCGGCGCGCGCCCGGTCATCGAGATCGGCCCGAACCCGATCCTGCAATCCTATCTGCGCGAGGCGCTGCGCGCGGCGAAGGCCGAGGCCCCGATCCTCGCCAGCCTTTCCAAGCGCGACCAGCCCGGCGACCCCATCCCGCTGATCGCCGACCGCGCCACGGCCATGGGCGCGGATCCCCGCCGCGCGCCCGCCTTCGCCGGCCCCGCCGCCCGCCGCGGCCTGCCGCCCACCCCCTTCGTCCGCAGCCGGCACTGGTTCCCGGCCACGCCCGAGGCGATGCATCTGCACGACCCGGCGTTGGATCACCCGCTGCTCGGCTTCCGGCGCGCGGCCGATCCCTCCGACGAGGGCTTCGCCGAATGGACGCGCAACCTCGATGCGGCGCTGATGCCCTGGCTGGCCGACCACCGGCTGGGCGACGAGGCCGTGCTGCCCGCCGCCGGCATGGTGGAGATGGCCCTCGCCGCCGCCGCCCGCCGCTTTCCCGAGGCCGAGGCGCTGGAGCTCTCGACCTTCCAGATCCTCCGCCCGCTCCCCATCCCCTCGGCCGAGCGCGACAGCGGCAGCCAGCAGGTCCGCTTCCGCCTGGCCGATGACGGCACCTTCCGGCTCGAATCCCGCCGCCGCATGGGTGGCGAGGGCTGGTCGCTCCATGCCCGCGGCCTGATCCGCCCCGCCACGCTCGAAGCCCTGCCCGCCCTTCCGCCCCAGCCGGAGGACGCCCGCCGCGTCGCCGAACCCGCCCTGCACGCGGTGGCCGCTCGTTGCGGCCTGGATTACGGCCCCGCCTTCCGCCCCGTCCGCCATGTCGACATCGCCTCCTCCGGCCGCGAGGCCGAGGTCTCGCTCGCGCTCCCGCCCGAGGCGCCGGAGGATGCGGGCTTCCTGCTGCATCCCGTGCGGCTGGACGGCGCCATGCAGGGCCTGATCGGCCTGCTCGCGGACCGTTCCTCGGTGGCCGGCCAGCGCCCCGGCAACGCCTTGGGCGACACGCCGGGCGAGGCGCTGGTCCCCGTCCGCTTCGAGCGCCTGGTCCTGCGCCGCGACGCCAGCCCGGCCGAGCGCGCCACCCTTGCCCTCACCCATGCCGGCGAGCGCGCGGCCGAGGCACGCATGATCCTGGCCGATGCGAACGGCCGCACCGTGGCGGTGGCCGAGGGCGTGTGGTTCCAGCGTGCCCGCCTCGGCCGCTCCGAGGCCATTGAGGCCGTGGCCTTCCGGCTGGAGGACCAGCCGGCGATCGACCCGGCCCTCCCCGGCCCGGAGCAGACCCGCACGCTGGACCTCGCCCTGCTCGCGGCCGGCGCGCGGGACGAATCGCTCGACCTCTCCGAGCCCACTCTCCTGCTGGAGGGCTATGTCGCCGCCGCGGCGCTCCGCGCCTTCGCGGCCCGGGCGGCCGCCCATCCGGACCAGCCGCTGCTGCCCACCACCCCCTATGCCGCCAGCATGCTGCGCGCGCTGGAGGAGGATGGGCTGGCGGTGAAGGAAAGCCAGGGCTGGCGCCTTCTGCCGGAGGGAGACCTGCCGGCGCCGGAGGATATCTGGCGCTCCGTGCTCATCGAGCGCCCGGCCCTCGCCCAGGACCTTGCCCTGCTGGCGCTCGCGGCCGAGCGCCTGCCGGAAGCGCTGGCCGGCCACCTCCCGCCCGAGACGGCGCGCCTGCGCGTCTCCGAGGAGTCCGCGGCCTATGACCGCCTGGCCCAGGTGCTGGCCGACACCACCACCGCCATCGCCGCCGCCTGGCCCGCGGACCGCCCCCTGCGCGTCCTCGACCTCGGCGGCTCCGCCGTCACGCGCCACCTCTCCTCCGGCCTCGCCCGCTCCGGCCGGCGCGTGCTGCACATGCTGGCCGGCATGGCCCGCCCGGCCCCCTCCGCCCAGATCGGGGTGGAGGTGGTCACGCTCGACTGGGACCCCGCCGGCGGCGCCGCGCCGCCGGTGACGGCCGATCTCGTGGTGGGGGTGAACGCCTCCATCCGCGCCCGCGCCGGCACCGCCCTGCTGCCCAATCTCGCGGCCGTCCTGGCCGAAGGCGGCATGCTCCTCCTGGCGGAGGCGCTGCCGGGCCGGCTGGTCGATTTCATGCGCGGCCAGGACCCCGAGAGCTGGGCCAACCCGGCCCCACCGAGCGCCACGGCCTGGCGCGAGGCCCTGCAGGAGGGCGGCTGGTCCGGCGGCCGCACCGAGGCGCTGCGCGCCTCGCCCTGGCCGGCCCTGTTGATCGCCGCCCAGCGGGGCGCCCCCGCGCCGGTGGTGCCCGAGGCCGAGCCCGGGAAGCGGATGGTCGTGCTGGCCGATGGCGGCGCGGCCCCCCTGGGCGAGGCCCTGATCGCCGCGCTCGGCCGCGCCGGCGCCAGCGTCGAGCTGCACCGGCTGGAGGATGCCTCCGCCCTGCCGGCGCGCGGTCTGCGCGGCGCGGCGGTGGTGGCCGTGGCCAATCCTCCGGGCGCCGCGCTGGCGACCACCCTGGCCGGCATCGCCCAGCTCGCCACGGCGGCCTCCGGCGCCTGCTCGGGCTTCACCCTCATCGCCCAGGGCGGGCCGGAAACCCCGGCCGCCGAGGCCATCCGGGCCCTCGGCCGCGTCCTGGCGAACGAGATGCCGGATCTCTCGCCCCGGCGCATCCTGATCGATGCCGCGCTGGCTCCGGCCGCCGCCGCCCGCCGCCTGCTGCCGGAACTGCTGGCCCCCGGCGCGGAGCCGGACCTCGTCCTCGGCCTCTCGGCCCGCCGGGTGCCCCGCGTGGCGCAGGGCCATCCGCCGCGCCCGGCCGCCGCCGCCCGCCTGGCGGTGCGCCAGCCCGGCGCGCTCGCCAGCCTCGGCTGGGAACCGATGGACGCGCTGCCCCAGCCCGGCCCGGGCGAGGTGCGCATCCGGGTGGAGGCCGCCGGCCTGAACTTCCGAGACCTGATGTGGGCTCAGGGCCTGCTGCCGGAGGAGACGCTGAAGGACGGCTTCGCCGGCGCCGGCCTCGGCATGGAATGCGCGGGCATTGTCGAGGCCGCCGGCCCCGGCGTGGCCTTCCATCCCGGCACGCGGGTCTTCGGCTTCGCGCCGAAGGCGCTGGCCAGCCGCGCCCTGACCCGCGCCCAGGCCCTGGCCCCCATCCCGGAGGGCCTCACCTTCACCGCCGCCGCCACCATTCCGGTGGCCTTCCTCACCGCCGTCTACGCGCTGGAAACCTGCGCCCGCATCGCCCCGGGCGAGCGCGTGCTGGTGCATGGCGGCGCGGGCGCGGTGGGGCTCGCGGCGCTCCAGGTGGCCCATGCGGCAGGGGCGGAGGTGGCGATGACGGCCGGCACCGCCGCCAAGCGCGCCTTCCTGCGCGCGGCCGGCGCCGACCTCGTGCTGGACAGCCGCGCCGCCGGCTTCGACGACGCGCTTCGGCAGCACTGGCCGGAGGGCGTGGACGTCGTGCTTAACTCCCTGGCCGGGGAGGCGATGGAGCGCTCCATCGGCCTGCTCAAGCCCTATGGCCGCTTCGTGGAGCTGGGCAAGCGCGACTATGCGGAGGACCGCCGCATCGCCGTCCGCCCCTTCCGCCGCAACATCACCTATTTCGGCGTGGACGTGGATCAGCTTCCCAAGGCCCGCCCGGCCGAGGCCGCGCGACTGCTGGAATCCATCCGCGGCCGCCTTGCCTCCGGCGACCTGCGCCCCCTGCCCTATGCCCGCCGCGCCGCGGAGGATGCCGAAGGCGCCTTCCGCCTGCTCCAGGCCAGCGGCCATATCGGCAAGATCGTGGTGCTGCCGCCGCGCGGCGATGCCACGCCGCAGCCCGCCTGGTCGCCGCGCGGCCCGGCCACGGGCACCATCCTCGTCACGGGCGGCGCGGCCGGCTTCGGCCTGGAATGCGCCAAGTGGCTCGCCGCCAGCGGCGCCACCCGCCTCGCCCTGCTCTCCCGCCGCGGCCCCGCCACGCCGGGTGTGGGGGAGGCGATCACCGCCCTCGCCGCCCTCGGCGCCCGGGCCAGCGTGCATGCGGTGGATGCCGCCAATGCCGCCGCCCTGGGCGAGGTGCTGGCCGCCCTGCGCGAGGAAGGCCCGATCACCGGCGTGGTGCATGCGGCGGCGGTGTTCGACGACGGCGCCGTCACCGGCATGGACGCGGCCCGCTTCGCCCGGCTCCTCGCGCCGAAGCTGGAAGCGGCGGAGAACCTGGACCGGCTCACCGCCGGCGATCCGCTCGATCTCTTCCTGCTCTTCTCCTCGGCCACCACCTCGCTCGGGAATCCCGGCCAGGCGAACTACGTCGCCGCCAATGCGGCGCTGGAGGCCCTGGCCCGGCGCCGCCGCGCGCGGGGCCGACCGGCCCTGGCCATCGGCTGGGGCCCGATCGCCGATGCCGGCATCCTGGCGCGGGAGGCGGAGACCGCCCGCACCCTCGCCCGCCGCCTCGGCGTGGAGCCGATGACGGCGCGGGAATCCCTGGAGGCGCTGCCGGAGCTGATCGCCTCCGGCCTGCCCGTCATCTCCCTCGCCCGCGTGGCCTGGAAGCGGGCCGGCGCCGCGCTACCCGTGCTGCGGGAGCCCGCCTTCGCCACCCTGCGCGGCCGGGCCGAGGAGACGGCCGCCGACATCGCCGACATGCGCGCCCATCTCGTCGCCCTGCCGCCGGCAGAGGCCCAGGCCCTGCTGGCCCGGATCGGGGCGGAGGAGCTGGGCCGCATCCTGCGCCTCCCGCCCGAGAGCATCGCCCCCGATGCGCCGGTCGCGCGCCTCGGCCTGGACAGCCTGGGCGGGCTGGAGCTACGCGGCGCCCTGGAGGCGCGGCTGGGCATGACCGTTCCGCTCTCGGCCGTGACCGAGGACCTCACCGTCGCGGGCCTCGCCGCCCGCATGGTGGAAGGCCTGTCCGGCGGGGCGCGCGAAGCCCAGCTCGACACGCTGATCGACAGCTTCGAACCGGGCTTGCCGGCCCTTCCCACGCCGGAGCCCACCCCGGCCGATGCCGCCACCCTGCCGGAAACGGCTGGGGCGCCGCCGGCCGGCCCCATGGAGACGCCAGCTTGAACCAGGGCCTCGGTCTTACCGCGACCGCCCGCCTCGCCCTTCTCCAACGCCTCTCCAAGCGCCGTGCGCGGCAGGAGGAGAGCGGGGGCGCCGAGGGCAGCCGTTCCTTCTCCGACCTTCCGGCGGTGCGCGACTTCGAGCTGATGAAGACGGCGATGGAGGCGCTCGACCTCCCGAACCCGTTCTTCCGCCCGCACCAGGGCGTGGCCGCGGCCACGACGGTGATCGGGAACGAGGAGTTCCTGAACTTCTCCTCCTACAACTACCTCGGCCTGAACGGCGACCCGCGCGTGAAGGCGGCCGCGCATGCCGCCATCGACCGTCACGGTATCTCCGCCTCCGCCTCCCGCGTCGTCTCGGGCGAACGGCCGCTGCACGCCGAGCTGGAAGGCGTGATCGCCGCGCATTACGGCACCGAATCCGCGCTCTGCTTCGTCTCCGGCCACGCCACCAACGTGACCGTCATCGGCCATCTGATGGGCCCGCGCGACGTGATCGTGCACGACGCGATGATCCACAATTCCTGCGTGGAGGGTGCGCGCCTCTCCGGCGCCCGCCGCCTTCCCTTCGCGCATAACGACCCGCAGGCCGCCGAGCGCGAGCTGGCCGCCGCCCGCCGCGGCGCCGGCCGCGCGCTCCTCGTCATCGAGGGCCACTACTCCATGGATGGCGACGTCCCCGACCTCGCCCGCTTCGTCGAGATCGCCCGCCGCCACGACGCCTGGCTGATGGTGGACGAGGCCCATTCCATGGGCGTGCTCGGCGGCACCGGCCATGGCATCGCCGAGCTCCAGGGCGTGGACCCCACGGGCGTGGACATCTGGATGGGCACGCTCTCGAAGACGCTGTCCTCCTGCGGCGGCTATATCGCGGCGAAGCGCCAGCTGATCGACTGGCTGCGCCACACCGCGCCGGGCTTCGTCTATTCCGTGGGCCTCGCCCCGGTGCTCGCCGCCTCCGCCCTCGAATCCCTCCGCATCCTCCATGAGGAGCCCTGGCGCGTGGCGAAGCTCAACGCCAACGCCACCCGCTTCCGCGACGGGCTGCGGGCGCGCGGGCTGGATGCCGGCGCCTCCGCCGGCCATGCCATCGTGCCGTTGATGACCGGCTCCTCCGTGCGCGCGGGGCGGCTTTCGGCCGAGCTGTTCAACCGCGGCGTGAACGTGCAGCCGATCACCTTTCCCGCCGTGCCCGAGCGCGCGGCGCGGCTGCGCTTCTTCCTCTCCGCCGACCATGACGAGGCGCAGATCGACCGCGCCCTCGACATCATCGCCGAGACGGCGGCCGGCACGGCTTCGGCGGAGCTGGCGAACTGATGACGGAAAGGGCGCGGCCTCCCCCGCGCCTCGCCCTTCTCACCCTGCCCAGCGCGGCGAGCGCGGAGGCGGTGGCGGAGTTCGCGGCGCTCCACCGGGACAGCCTCGTCCTGGTCGGCCTCTCCAACCCCTATCGCCGGAACACGGGCGGGGCGCTGGGACAGGCCTGGCGGCACCTGCGCCGCTCCGGCCCGCGCATGCTCGGCTATCTCGCGGTCAACATGTCCCTGCCGCGAATCGCCTCGGCCCTCTCACGGCGCCCCGGACCGCTCCAGGCGCTCTGCCGCGACGGTCACATTCGCGCGATGCCGGTGGAGGATGTGAACGGCCCCGCCTTCAAAGCGGCCCTGCGCGAAAGCGGCGCGGAGCTGGTCGTCACCTTCCATTTCGACCAGATCCTGACCGCCGCCACCCTCGCCATACCGCCCCTCGGCGGCATCAACATCCACCCCTCCCTGCTGCCCCGGCATCGCGGCCCCATCCCGGGATTCTGGGCCGGGCTGGAGGCCGAACCCGCCTATGGCGCGACGGTCCATCGCCTCGTCCCGCGCATCGATGCCGGCGCCATCCTCGTCCAGCGGGCCGTGGACCTGCCGCGCGGCACCTCGGCCTCGGCCGCGGCCAGGCTGCTGCACCGGGCGGCCGTCCCCCTCGCCACCGAGGCGCTGCGGCGCATCGCAACGGGCGAGGCGGAGGAACGGCAGGCCGAACCCCTGCCCTACTGCCCCTTCCCCGGCCGCGCCACCCTGCGGGAGGGACGCCGGCGCGGCATCCGCCTGGTGGGGCCTGGAGACATCCGCGCCGCCCTGCGTGCCCGTCTCTAGCCCCGCGGACCGGGTTCCGCCGCCCTCCGGCGGGATTGTCCTCCCCCCGCGCGGCGCATATGGAACAGGGGTGTCACAGGAACCCGAAAACGCCCCGCGCCAGAGGCGATTCCTGTTCCTCCAGGGCCCGATCACCCCCTTCTTCGACGAGCTGGGCGCCCGCCTGCGGGAGCTCGGCCACGACGTGCACCGCATCAATCTCTGCCTGGGCGACAAGCTCTTCTGGCGCGGCCCGGGCGCGGTGGACTTCAAGGCGCGCAAGGAGAAATGGCCCGGCTTCATCGCCGCCTTCCTTGATACCCACCGCATCACGGACATCGTCCTGCTAGGCGAGCAGCGCTTCTACCACCGGGAGGCGATCGCCGCCGCCAAGGCGCGCGGCATCTCCGTGGTCGCGACCGATTTCGGCTATCTCCGCCCAGACTGGATCGTCTTCGAATTCGACGGGCTGGGCCATGACAGCCAGTTCCCGCGCGACCCCGCCGCCATCATGGCGCTGGCCGAGACCCTTCCCCCGCCCGACCTCTCCACTCGCTACCGGGACAGCTTCCTCAACCAGGCGGTACTGGACATCACCTATCACGTGGCCTCGCTGATCCCGGGCTTCTTCCGGCACTACGAGAGCCACCAGATCTACCACCCGTTCC
Organism: Muricoccus roseus; assembly: GCF_900141905.1. GTDB lineage: Bacteria > Pseudomonadota > Alphaproteobacteria > Acetobacterales > Acetobacteraceae > Roseomonas > Roseomonas rosea. Next base: position 17,200 of record NZ_FQZF01000008.1, read on the forward strand.
AGGTCTATGCCGGCACCCTCTTCCGCATCATCACCCGCCGGCGTGCCAACCGGCGCGCGGATGCGATCATCGCGCGGCTGAAGCGGTCCGGCGGCCCCCTCTTCCTCATGGCCATGCAGATGGAGACGGACTTCTCCGTCCGCGCCTACTCCCATTATCCCGACCTCGACACGGCCATCGACGAGGTGACCCGTTCCTTCGCCCGCCACGCGCCGCCCGATGCGCAACTGCTGTTCAAGGTCCATCCGCTCGATCCCGCGGTGAAGAATTGGTACCGCCGCGTCACCGCCATCGCGCAACGCGCGGGCGTGCCGGACCGCGTGCACTATCTCGGCGGCGGCAATCTCGGCGACATCACCGAGAGCGTGCAGGGCGTCATCACCATCAACAGCACCGTCGGCCTGCGCGCCATCGTGGACCGCCTGCCGACCCACGCGATGGGCGAGGCCCTCTACAAGATCCCCGGCCTGACCCATGACGGCCCGCTCGACCGGTTCTGGACCGAGGGCCGCCCGCCCGAACCGGAACTGCGCGAGGCCTTCCTGCGCGGCATTGCCCACTGCCTGCAGATCCGCGGCGTCTACTACGCGCGGCCCGGCCTGGATGCGGCGGTGGACGCCGCGGCACACCGCCTGCACCACGGACTCATCAACCAACCCGTGATCGAACCGCCGCCGCCACTGCTCTGAAGGCGCTGGTTTAAGGGGAGGGCTCCGCCCTCCACCCGCCAAGGGCCTGAGGCCCTTGGAACCCCATTGGAGGGCCGTGGATACCGTTGATCAGCGGGATCTCTGGTTGCTGCGCGCTCTTCCTGCCTTTGCAGTCGCCTCGGGTCCATGACCCCAGGCGCACCATCAGCAGAGTGATTCCAAACTTGAAGAAAAAGATGATGGCGAGGGGTCCGGGGAGAGGAAGAATTCCTTCTTCCTCTCCCCGGGACAGACCGTCACCCCAGAACACGCCCCCTCAATGCTCCGCATCGATCCGGAAGCGCAGAAGCCGCACCGCCCGGTCGGCCAGCGGCGCCGGGAGGAAGGAAAGGGCCCGCAGTCCGGCCACCAGCGGCAGGGGGAAGGAGCAGCTGGCCCGCCCCGCGCGCAGGGCGCGTTCGATCCGCGCCGCTGCCTGGTCCGTCGTCAGCGAAAAGGGCCGCGACCCTCGCCACGCCTGGCCCATCGCGCTTTCGAAGAAGCCCGGGGCGATCAGCGTCACGCCGACGCCGGTGCCCAGCAGATCCGCCCGGATGGCCTGGCCCCAGGCCCAGAGGCCGGATTTGGAGGCGCAGTAGCCCGGGCTGTCCGGCAGGCCACGGAAGGCTGCGACGGAGGCCACCAGCCCAATCCGCCCGGCCCGGCGCGCACGGAGGGCGGGCAGGAGTGGCCCGACGAGGTTCACGGCGCCCAGGAGGTTCACCGAGACCTGGGCCGTGACCTCCCCCACCCCTTCGCGCTGCCCGTCCGAACGGCGCCCGGCGGCGATGCCGGCATTGGCGATGACGAGGGCGGTCGGCAGCTCGGCATCCCAGGCCAGGACGGTGCGCTCCACCGCCGCCGCATCGCGGATGTCGAGCGCCGCGAGACGCACCCGCGCCCCACGCGCCTCGCAGGCCGCCGCGGTCTCCCGCAGCCCGTCCTCGCTGCGCGCGGTCAGGCCCAGCGTCACGCCCGGCGCGGCGAAGCGGCGGGCCAGCGCCGCCCCGAGCCCGCGCGAGGCGCCGGAGATGATGACCCCGCCCTTCACCGCCGCCGCCCGATGCGCGCCAGCGTGCCGCGGATGAAGCCCTCGATGCCGCGATGGATGGTGAGCGGCGAGATGCGCCAGGCCGTCGGGTCGTCCAGCCGGTCCATCATCACCTCCACTGGGCAGGGCAGCAGCGTCACCGGGTCGATATAGCGCGGGTAGAGGATGAGGGCGGCGGCCACGAGTTCGTCCAGCGTGCGGGGCACGCCACGCCGCCCGGCCGGCAGCGGGGCGCGGTCGTCGGTCAGGCCCCAGCCGGCATAGAAGGGCTGGCCCCAGCAGGTGACAGCCTTCCCCCGCAGCAGCGCCTCGAAGCCCGAGAGGGAGGTGAGGGTGTGCAGCGCGTCGATATGCGGCAGCAGGCCGGGCAGCGGCACGCCGCCCACCACCGCATCCGCCAACCCCGCGAGATCCGCAGCCCGCAACCGGCCGCGGCGATACCCGGCTTCCAGGTCCGGATGCGGCTTGTAGAGGATGAAAGCCTCCGGCTCCGCGGCGCGCGCCGCCTTCAGCAGGTCGAGATTGGACCGGATGCTGCCGCCGCCCAGCCGCACCGAGGCATCGTCCTCCACCTGCCCCGGCACGAGCACGACGCGCCGCCCGGAGGGAATGTCGGGCAGGCTTCCTTCGGTGGTCAGGTTGTATTTGGAGATGCCGCGCCGGACGATCGTCTCCCGCAGGGCGGCCGCGCGGGCGAGCAGCGCCGGCCCGAAAGGCCCGTCCTTCAGCAGCATCTCGAGGTCGGAGGGCTGGCGTGGGTCGTAATAGGCCCCCCGGGAATCCAGGCTGTAGGACGCGCCGGGCAGGAAGCGCGCGCCGAGGCCGCGGGAGCGGATGAAGCCGTCCTCCAGCAGCCGAAGCGGCACGCCCTGCTGGCGGAACCGCTGCGCCAGCGCATCCGGGCAGGCGGCCGCCCAGGCGAGCACCGCCCCGCCCCCGGCCTTCGCCCGCTCCATGGCGCCTTCCGGCGTGCCCGCGAAGGCCGGCCCGCCCCCCTCATGCGCGAGCAGCGCGGCCACCTGCCGCCGCTTCCAGCGCGCGATGCCGATGCAGGCGGAAATGCCACGGTTAGACCGTTCCGCCGCGACCCAGTCGGCCAGCAGGGCGAAACCCTCGGCCCGGCTCCATGGCCGCCGGCGGAAGGGGTCAGCCGCGCGGATGCGGGCCAGGAGAGGCACGAGATGCGCGCCGGGCCGGTCATGCGCCACCCCCGCCGCCTCGGCCAGCGCGGCCATGAGGGGCCCGGCCCCATGCAGGGAGGCCGCGCCCTCCAGCAAGGTCCAGGGCGAGAGCGGCTGCGGGAGGAGCCGCGTGTCGCCTGGAGGAGCCAGGACCATGCGCGCCGCGGGGTCGGCAAAGGGATCGCGTGCGAGGAGCACCGGGCGGCCGGAGGCCTGGGCCGCGAGGAGAGCCGCCGCCGCCTCCTCCTCCTGCCGCGCCGGATCACAGGGGTCGAGCACCACGGCCCGGCCCGCCTCCAGCCCCAGCGCCTGCGCGCCCGGATCCGGCAGGCCAGGGGGGCCGCCGAGGCGGGCACGCCCGATCACCTCGGTCAGCGCCGCCGCCTCGCCCGGCGCCAGTACTCCCTCCTCATCGGTCACGATCAGCGGAGGAGCATCGCGCCCGGCGAAGCGGGGTGGCGCGAAGGGGGCCAGGGTGAAGGGCGGGAACGCCACCCGGCCCTCCCCCCCTTCCACAACTTCCAGCTGTGCGGAATCACGCTCCGGCCAGAAAGCCGGCAGGTGAGGCCAGCGGGCGAGGAGGGCGGCGGGAGCGAGGTGGAGGGGCAGGCCGGCGGGGGAGCCCTTGACCGTCATGGAGGTTTTGCTTGCTGCGTCGCGGTAGGATAAACTGCCCGCATGAAGCAAGCCATGCCCCCCGGCCCAACCGGGGCCCGGCCACTGCGGGCGTTCGCCCTCGGCGCCGGGCTTCGCCGCGCCGCGTTCCTGGCCGCCCTGCTCGCCCTCCCGGCGCTGTCCGGTTGTGCCAGCGGCACCGCCGAGCAGAGCTGGTGGAACCCAATGGGCCTCGGCCCCGCCCCGACCTCGCCGCCTCCGGCGACGAATGTCGTGGTGCCGGCCCGCCCGGCCGATCCCCTCGCCGCCTTCGCCGCCCGCGCCCAGGCCGGGCAGACGGAGACTGTTTCCGTGCCCGGCAGCGGCCGCGTGGTCGCCGCCCGCATGGTGCGGAGCTACAACGCCGCCTCCGGCCGCGAGTGCCGGGAGCTTCAGTTCGGCCCCTCGGGCGTCGCCGGCGGCGCACCGGGCGCCACCTACTGCAACGACCCCACCCAGGGCTGGGTTGCGGCCCGGGCCCTGTTGCGCGGCGGGGCGGTCTACCGGCCGTGAGTGCGGCCGGCCTGGTGCCAACCCCGCCCGAACGGCGGGAACGGCGCCACTGGATCATCGAGGGGATCGCCACCCAGGGCCGGGTCATCGGCGCGCTGATCATGCGCGAGATGCAGACGCGTTTCGGCCGGCACAATCTCGGCTTCCTCTGGCTCTTCTTCGAGCCGCTCTTCCTCGGCTGCATGGTCGGGCTGATGCACTACGCCCATGGGGAACGGCTGCCGGGCGGGGTGAACCCCTTCCTGTTCAGCATCGCGGGCTACGTGCCCTTCTTCATGTTCCGCACCATGGTGAACCGGGCCGGCGGCGCGCTGCACGCCAATCTCACCTTGCTCTTCCACCGCCAGGTCACGCCGGTGGACGTGATGATCTCCCGAAACCTGCTGGAAGCCGCTTCGGTGATCGGGGTGATCGTCATCATCCTGACGGTCGCGATCTGGCTGGCCGGGGTGTGGCCGGACAATGTCGGCCTCGTCTTCTTCTCGCTGCTGCTCATGGCGCTGCTCTGCCATGGCCTGTCGATGAACGTGGCCGCGCTTGTCTCGCGCTGGGAAGGGGCGGACCGCCTGATCCACCCCCTCACCTACCTGATGCTGCCGCTGTCCGGCGCCTTCTTCGCGCTCCACTGGCTGCCGCGCTGGGCGCGCGAGGCGCTGCTCTGGAACCCGCTCGTCAGCGTCCATGAGGCCATCCGCCACGGCATCTTCGGCAATGCCTTTCCCACCTATTACGACCTCACCTATGTCGGCGAATGCATCCTGATTTTTAACCTGTTCGGGTTGCTCGCGCTCCGGACCGCGCGGCGCAAGCTTGAAATCTTCTGAGCCAGGCATGAGCCCGAACCGATGGCGCTGATCCTCGAGAATGTCTGGAAGTCCTACCCCGTCCGCGGCGGGCGCCGGGATATCCTGAAGGGCATCAACGCCGTGATCGAGCGCGGCGACGCGGTCGGCATCCTCGGCCGCAATGGCGCCGGCAAGTCCACCCTCATGCGGGTGATGTCGGGCGTGGAATCGCCGACCGAGGGGCGCGTGCGTCGCGAGATGTCCGTCTCCTGGCCGCTCGGCTCCGGCTTCGGCCTGCAGGCCAGCCTCACCGGCGCGGACAATGCCCGCTTCATCGCCCGCATCTATGGCCAGGACGTGCGCGAGACGCTCGACTTCGTGCAGTCCTTCTCCGAGATCGGGCAGTATTTCTTCGAGCCGGTCCGCACCTATTCCGCCGGCATGATGGGCCGCCTGCTGATGGGCCTGTCCTTCGCCGTGAAGTTCGACTGCTACCTCGTGGACGAGATCATCTCGGCCGGCGACCAGCGCTTCGTCCAGCGCTGCCAGACCATGCTGGAGGAGCGCCTTGGCAACGCCTCCCTCCTGATGGTCTCGCACTTCGCCGACCACATCAAACAGTACTGCCGCACCGCCGTCGTGCTCCGGAACGGCCTACTCGAGCTGTATGAGGACATCGATGAAGGTATCGCCGTCTATCAAAGCCTTTGATCCGGCGGCGCCAGCCTCCGGCGTCTCTGTCCCGGCGCAGCGTCGCCCGTCGAAGCTGGCGCGTACGCTGAAGAAGTGGCGCGGCTTCCTGCTGATGGTCGCCCTGCCCACCGCGCTGACCGCAGTCTACTTCTACGGCATCGCCGCCGGCCAGTATGCCAGCGAGGCACGCTTCCTCGTGCGCGGCGCCAGCGGCTCGGGCAGCGCGATGAACAGCGCCCTCGGCAGCGCCCTCGGCGGGGCCGGCTTCAAGCCCGTGCAGGAGGAGGCGATGGCCGTCCGCGACTTCCTGAATTCGCAGGAAGCCGTACGCGAGTTGCGCCAGTCCATGGATATCGTCTCCATCTGGCGCCGCCCCGAGGCGGACCTGCCCGCCATGCTGTGGGAGGAGAGCCCGACGGTCGAAGCCCTGACCCGCTACTACAAGCGTATGGTGACCGCCGACTACGACGCGGAATCGAGCGCCGTGTCGGTGCAGGTCCGCACCTTCCGCGCCGAGGATTCGAAGGAGGTGGCCGATGCGCTGCTCCGCGTCGCCGAAAACCTCGTCAACCGGCTGAGCGAGCGCCAACGCGCCGATACGCTCGGCACGGCCAGGGAGGAGGTGGCGATCGCCGAGCGCCGCGTGATCGCCGCGCGCGAGGCGATGACGAGCTTCCGCCAGGAGCAGCGGGCGATCGACCCCGCCAGCGAGACGGCCGCCAATGTCGGCGCCGTCACCGGCATGGAGGGCGCGCTCGCCCAGGCCCGGGCGGAGCTGCGCGAGAAGGGCGCCTTCATGCGGTACGACAACCCGCAGCTGGGCCTGGTGCGCAACCGCATCGCCGCGCTCGAAAGCCAGATCGCGAATGAGCGGCAGCGCCTGACCAGTGGCGAGCAGTCCGCGCCGCAGACCCTGGCGGGCTATGAGCGCCTGCTGCTGGAGCGGGAATTCTCCGACCGCCAGCTGGCCTCCGCCGTCGCCAGCCTCGAAGCCGCGCGGGTCAATGTGGCGCGCCAGCAGCTCTATCTCGCCCCTGTCACCCAGCCCCATGTCGCGGAAAGCGCGCAATACCCCAAGGCGGCCTTCGCCGTGGGCAGCGTTTTCGCCGTGCTCCTGGTGGTCTATGGCATCGCTTCCCTGATCTTCGCTGGATTCCGTGAACATGCAGCCTGAACGCCGCGCGTCGCGCGGCCCCGCCCTGGCGCTGGCCTTGCTGGCTGCCGCCATCCCCGTCTTCGCGCCGATCGGGGCCCTCGCCCAGACGCAGGGCCTGCCCGGCGGGAACTCGACCGTCCAGCAGGCCGTGCCCGGACGCCTCGGCCCGAGCACCTCCAACGCCTCGCCGGTCCAGAGCATCGATCAGCTGCTGCCCGACACCAGCATGCTCACCCGCCAGGGCACGGCCACCGAGGCCGAGGGCGGCCCGACCGTCAGCGGCCCGCTGGGCGAGCCGATGCGCATGCCCGGCCCCTCCACCACGGTCTTCGGGGCGAATCTCTTCGCGCGCGGCGCCTCCGTCTCCACGGATACGCCGAACCCGAACTACGTCATCGCGATCGGGGACCGGGTCTCCGTCCGCGTCTGGGGCGCGGTGGAATCCGAGGCGATCGGCCAGGTCGACGCGGACGGCAACCTGTTCCTGCCCTCCATCGGCCCCATCCGCGTCGCCGGCACCCGGGCGGGTGACCTGCAGCGCGTCGTGGAATCCGAGGTACGGCGCATCTACACGCAGCAGGTCCAGGTCTATGCGGTCCTGCTGAACGTCAACAAGGTCGGCGTCTTCGTCACCGGCTTCGTCCGCAGCCCCGGCCGCCACACCGGCACGGGCATGGACAGCGTGCTGGACTACCTCACCCGCGCCGGCGGCGTGGACCCGGCCCGCGGCTCCTACCGGGACATCCAGATCCAGCGCAACGGTCGCACGGTCCAGGCCGTGGACCTCTACCCCTTCCTGCTCACCGGCCGCCTGCCCCGCTTCCTCTTCCAGGAAGGCGACACCATCGTGGTCGCCAAGCAGGGCGCCCTGGTCAGCGTCGATGGCGCGGTGCGCAACAACTACCTCTTCGAGGTGCCGGGCCGCGCCATGAGCGGCGAGGAGCTGGTCCAGCTCGCCGGCCCGCTGCCCGCCGCCACGAACGTCGTGGTGCGCGGCACGCGCAACGGCGCGCCCTGGTCGCGCTACACCACCGTCACCGAGCTGCGCCGCCTCTCCCTGCTCGACCAGGACGTGGCCAGCTTCATCACGGATGCCCCGCCACAGACCATCCGCGTGACCATCGAGGGCAGCCGCATCGGCCCCTCCGTGCTGATCGCGGACCGGGACATCGGCCTCTGCCAGCTGCTCGACCATGTGGCGGTGGACCCCGTGCTGGCCGACACCCGCTCCGTCTTCCTCCTGCGGCCGAGCATCGCGGCCCAGCAGCGCCGCACGATCAACGAGACGCTGGACCGGCTGGAGCGCCAGCTCTTCAACGCCAGCTCCGTCACCACGGGCGTCGCCGAGATCCGGTCCAGCGAGGCCCAGCTCGTCTCGCAATACATCTCCCGCGGCCGCCGCGTGCAGCCCGAGGGACGGCTGGTGGTCTCCGACAGCTCCGGCCGCTGCACCGACACGCGGCTGATGGACAACGACACCATCGTCATCCCCGAGCGCAGCGAGGTGGTGCTGGTGGCCGGCGAGGTGGTGACGCCCCAGGCGATCGTCTGGCGCCCCAACCTGCGGGTCGAGGACTATGTGAACCAGGCCGGCGGCTTCACCCAGCGCGGCAATCTCTCGAACATCATGATCCGCCGCCCGAGCGGCGAGCTGATCCTGGATCCGCCCGAAGGTCCCCGCCCGGGTGACGAGCTGATCGCCCTGCCGCGCCTGGATCCGAAGCTGTTCCAGATCGGACGGGACATCCTCCAGCTCATCTACCAGAGCGCCCTGTCCGCCCGCGTCTTCCAGTAGCGTCGCACGCCCCGGGGAAGGCTCGACCCTCCCCGGGACACCCGCTTCCCCGATCCGGAACCTCACCGTCCTGCGGAGGTTCCGTTTCCTTCGATGGCTCCCGGAGAGGGCTCCGCCCTCGCCCGCCAAGGGCCTGAGGCCCTTGGAACCCCGCCTGACTGCCGTGGATGCCCCGGATCGGTGGGGCCTCTGGTTGAAGGGGTCTGATCCTGCGTTTGCAGTCGCCTGAGGTCTGAGACCTCAGGCGCACCGTCAGCCCCGTGATTCCAAACTTGAAGAAAAAGATGATGGTGAGGGGTCCGGGGAGAGGAAGAATTCCTTCTTCCTCTCCCCGGGACAGACCATCAGCCCAGAACCAGACCCGGCGGTATCAGCTCACCACGGCAGGCACGAGAAGGCGCTTCTCCAGATAGGAGACGCGGTCGCCCGGCGAGCGGCCGTGCATCAGCGCCACCGAGATCACGCCCATCCCGACACTGGGCTCCTCTCCCCGTCCGGCTGCCGCCTCCGGCAGTCGCGTGCCCGGGTGGCTGTCGATGGTCAGATGGAGAACAGGGTCGCCTGCCTCGATTTCGAGCGACACCTCGCCGATCGCCTCGGCCCGGTCCTCCAGCGTGGCGGCGCCCGCACCCTTGCGTCCCAGGCTCACCCGGACGAAGCCCTGCGCGCCGGGCGGCGGACGGAGCGAGAGCGCGACCCGGGCCGGTCCGTCCCATGGCGCGGAGAAGCGCAGTTCCGCCGTGCCCGGCCGGGTCCAGGCCCCCCAGTCCTGGGCGGGGTGCCACCCATCCCCGGCCAGCACGAACTCGGCCCGTGCGAGCCCGGAATGCGGCCCCTGGGCCCCGCCATGGCCGAGATGGATGGGGTGGCAGAGCGGCAGCGGCGGCGGCGGGTCCCGCTCCTGCGCCGCGAGGCGCCGCGCGGCGGCGAGCAGGTCCTCCGCCACCTCCGCCCAGGGACGCAGCCCCCCATGCCGGGGAATGCGCGCCACGGCGGCGGCGAGGCGCGCCGGATGGGTGAGCAGCCCCTGTACCGCCATGGCCAGGTCGTCCGCGCTGTTCGGCGCGAAGAACAGGGCGCCGTTCCGGCCACTTTCCATCAGGGCCGGGATTTCCGACACCACGGGCACCCGCCGGTGCAGCAGGGATTCCGAGACCGGCAGGCCCCATCCCTCATGGCGGCTGGGATAAAGGGTGAAAAGGCAGCCACGGTACAGCCGGGCCAGTGCCGCATCGTCCAGGTCGTGCAGAAGCGTGACGCGCTCCGCCAGTGCACGGTCGGCAGTCAGCGCCGCCATGACAGGCGCGTCGCCCGGTGCGCGGCGCCCGGCGAAGACCAGGCGCGGCGTGCCGCCCGGCCCGCGCCGCTCCAGCAGCATGCGCCAGGCTTCCAGCGCCACCAGGTGGTTCTTCCGCGGCTCCAGACTCGAAACGAGCAGGACATAGGGCTCGTCCGGCAGGTCCGGGTGCACGCGCCCGCCGCGCCCGCCGGCCGGCCGGCGGCGTGAAAGCCCCCCCAGGAAACCGCCGCCCGTCTCGGGCGCAGCCTCCGCCTCCTCCTCGTCCAGTTCCGGGTCCCTGCCATCGGGGGTCACCACGATCACCGGCGGCGCCGGCCAGTCCGGCAGGTGCCGCCCCATAAGCCGCCGGTATTCCGCGGCCGTTGCCTGGGAGACGGCGATCACCCCGTCCGACAGGACCGGCAGGCCGGAGAACCAGCGGGCGAACTCCGTCCGAAGCGCCGGCTCCGCGATCCCCGGCAGGACCAGGGGCCCGCAATCATGCAGCACCGGCACGTGCCGTGCCCCGGCCAGGCGCGCGGCCCGCAGGGCGGCGGCGTAGCGGGGCAGCCACCAGGCGCTGCCCAGCGTCACCAGCACCATCCCCGGCCCGGGCTGCAGCACCGGCCCCTCGCGGCGCCAGGACAGCAGCACGGCCAGCGTCGCCTTCCAGGCCGGATCCTCCGGATCGGCCCCGGAGCGGGAGAGGTGGTGCAGGCGCCGGAACAGCGCCATGGGCAACACCCGCCACTGCCCCTCCTCGGGATGCATGGCGCAGAGCGTCACCTCGCCCGCCGCGGCCGCCACCTCGGCCTGCACGCGCTGGATGCCGCTCGGGGCGCGCCGGTGCGCGAACCAGTTCACCAGGTCGGACAGGTCGAGAACCGGCCCCGCCGCGGGGGGCGCCGGCAGATGCGCCAGCGCGGAGCGCCACTCCGACCAGGCATTCACGTCCAGGGGATTGATCGCCAGGGCCCGGCCATAGGCCTCGGCCGCGTCTCCACGCCGGCCTAGCAGCTTCAGCGCATGGCCGATCTGCATGTGGATATCCGCATCGTCCGGCTGCATCGCCTCGGCCCGGCGGTACAGCTCCAGGGCGGCGGCGGGGTCGCCATCCTCCTTCAGGCAGTGGCCGCGCTGGACAAGGATGCCCCGGTCGTCCGGGCGCTGGCGAAGATAGGCGCCATAGGCCGCAGCGGCCTCGGCCCAGCGGCCCGCGTCCCGCGCGGCATCGCCCCGGGCCAGCAGCACGCCCGGCTTCTCCCCCGCCCCGTCCTCGGCCACGGCCATCCCCCATCCGGTTGCGGCCGGACCATGCCGCGCCCGGCCTTCCCTGACCAGCGTGTGACCCGCCCCTGGCTTCGGCTCCGGCGCTTCCTCGGCTAGGATCGGCCCGATGCGCCCCAGAATCCTGATCGACGGCTTCAACCTCGCGCTGGAGCACGGCACCGGCGTCTCCACCTATGCGCGGAACCTGTCCTACCGCCTGGGCAGCTCCGGCGCGGCGGTGGAGGTGCTGTACGGCCGGCACGTGAGCCCGAACTGGTCGCCCCTGATGCGCGAGGTCGCCTTCTTCGACGACCCCGCGATCGAGCAGATGACGCTCCGCCGCCGCATGCGCCGGCTGCGCCGCACGCTGACCGCGGGCATCGGCGAGACGATGTGCGACATCCCCGTGACCGGCCAGGTCGTCGCCGAAGGCTTCGCCGGCCGCCTGCCGCATTTCGACCAGCTGTGGAACGTGGAGGACATCTTCAACCGCGCCCACAACCGCTTCAAATGGGGCCCGAAGATCGTTCCCCTGCAGGTGCCGGGCGGCCCGCCGGCGGTGGCGCACTGGACCTATCCGCTGCCCATCCGCATCCCGGGCGCGCGCAACATCTATACAATGCACGACCTCGTGCCCCTGCGCCTGCCCTTCACCACGCTGGACCAGAAGCGCCGCTACTTCCGCCTCTGCCGCCTGCTGCTCGAGAAGGCCGACCATATCGTCACGGTCAGCGAGGCCTCGCGGCGCGACATCATCTCGCTCCTCGGCGCCGACCCGGAGAAGGTGACCAACACCTACCAGTCCGTGGAACTGCCGCCCCAGCTGGCGAACAAGCCCGAGGAGGTGGCGCGCGACGAGGTGCGGGGCGCCTTCGGCATGCGCTGGAAAGGCTACCACCTCTTCTTCGGCGCCATCGAGCCGAAGAAGAACCTTGCCCGGCTGATCGAGGCCTATCTCTCCTCCGGCGTCACCACCCCGCTGGTCATCCTCGGCAAGCAGGCCTGGAAATCCGATATCGAGCTGCGGCTGCTGGAGGCGAAGCATGTCCGCAAGACCCCGCCGCCCCTCTCCGGCGCCCGCATGAAGAAGGAGTCGGCGGGCCGCGTGATCCTGCTGGACTACGCGCCCTTCCGCCTCCTCATCTCCCTCATCCGCGGCGCGAAATCGGTCCTCTTCCCCTCCCTCTACGAGGGCTTCGGCCTGCCCGTGCTGGAGGCGATGAGCCTTGGCACCCCGGTCCTCACCTCGAACACCTCCTCCCTGCCGGAGGTGGTGGGCGATGCCGCGGTGAAGGTGAACCCCTACGACATCCGCGCGATGGTGGAGGGCATCCGCGTGCTGGATGCCGATGAGGAGCTGCGCGAGCACCTGGCCTGGGCCGGGCGCCGCCAGGCCGCCCTGTTCAGCGCCGCCGCCTATGAGCGGCGCCTGGCCGATGTCTATGCCCGGATGGGCGTGCGGCTGGAGCCGGGAACGGAGGAACCCCCGCCGCCCGGCGAGGAGGAGCCCTTGGACTCCGCCGCCGCCCTTCGCTAACACCCCCGCCCCGACGCCCATCAAGGCCCGTTCCCATGACCGATACGATGCCCGCCTCCCTGCCCGACCGCCTCTCCACCGACCCCACGAGCCCCTATTTCAACGCCGAGCTGCTGGAGCGGGGCGTGGGCATCCGCTTCAAGGGCGTCGAGAAGAACAACGTGGAGGAATACTGCGTCAGCGAGGGCTGGGTCCGCCTCTCCGTCGGCAAGGCCGTGGACCGCAAGGGCAAGCCGATGACCATGAAGCTCCAGGGCAAGGTCGAACCCTATCTGCGGGAAGCGGGCACGGACGAGGCCGCGCCGGAAGCATCGGAGGGCTGATCGTTCCGGGCGGGAGCCTCGCTTGACCCCGCCCGCGCCCCCTCCGCATATGGCGTCCATGCTCTTTCGGCTGCAGCCAGCCCCTATGGGGGCGCGAATTCCCGGCCCGGTCCTCGCCTGAGGGCCGGGATACACCGCAGCGCCTGCCCCCTTTGCCGCCCCGGCCCCAGCATGGCCCTGGCGGCCCCGAGACCCGGACCGACCATGACCGACGCCCCCGCCCCCGCAGACACCAAGGCAGCCACCAAGGCCGGGGGCCGCGACTATCGCGGCACCGTCTTCCTCCCGAAGACCCCTTTCCCCATGCGCGGGGACCTGCCGAAGCGCGAGCCCGCCACCCTTGCCCGCTGGAAGGCGCAGGACCTGCGCGGCCAGTTGCGGGAGCGGTCCCGCGGGTTGCAGAAGTTCGTCCTGCATGACGGCCCGCCCTATGCGAACGGCCCGCTCCATATCGGCCATGCGCTGAACAAGATCCTGAAGGACGTGATCAACCGCGCCGCCCAGATGTCGGGCCGCGACGCGGATTACGTCCCGGGCTGGGACTGCCACGGCCTGCCGATCGAATGGAAGGTGGAGGAGCAGTACCGCGCGAAGAAGCAGGACAAGGACAGCGTCCCCATCCTCGAATTCCGCGAGGAGTGCCGGCAATACGCCCGCCACTGGCTGGGCATCCAGTCCGAGGAGTTCCAGCGCCTGGGCGTGCTGGGCGACTGGGAGAACCGCTACGCGACCATGGACTTCACCTCCGAGGCGGTGATCGCCGAGGAGATCGGCCGCTTCCTGATGAACGGCTCCCTCTATCGCGGCCTGCGCCCGGTGATGTGGAGCCCGGTCGAGAAGACCGCGCTGGCCGATGCCGAGATCGAGTACCACGACGTCACCAGCGCCACGCTGCACGCCGCCTTCCCGGTCGTGAAGACCGACACGCCGGACCTGCAGGGCGCCCGCGTCCTCATCTGGACGACCACGCCCTGGACCATCCCCGCCAACCGGGCCGTGGCCTATGGCGAGGAGATCGACTACGCGCTGATCCATGTGGACGGCATCGCCGAGGGGTCGCTGCTCGCCACCGGCGACGACCTGATCGTCGCCCTCCCCCTCCTGCCCGCCTTCGCGAAGGAGGCTGGCCTCGCCGCCCATTCGCTCCGCCGCGTCATCAAGGGGAGCGAGTTCGCCGGCACCATCCTCGCGCATCCGCTGCGCGGCTGGGGCCCCGGCGAGGGCGCCTATGACCACGACGTGCCGATGCTCGCCGGCGATTTCGTCACCGCCGAGGCGGGCACGGGCTTCGTGCACATCGCCCCCAGCCATGGCGAGGACGACTTCGCCCTGGGCCGCGCGCATGGCCTGCCCGTGCCGGAGATGGTGGGCGACGACGGCACCTATACCGTCCAGGCCCCGGGCTTCACCGGCATCCATGTCTTCAAGGCGCATGAGCCCGTCTGGGCCGCGCTGGAGACGATGGGCACGCTCGCCGCCAAGGGCAGCCTGAAGCACAGCTACCCGCATTCCTGGCGCAGCAAGAAGCCCGTCATCTACCGCGCGACGCCGCAATGGTTCATCGCGATGGACGATGACAACCAGATCCGCGCCAAGGCGCTGAAGGCGATCGCGGAGACGCATTTCGTCCCGGACCAGGGCCGCAACCGCATCGGCTCCATGGTCGCCGCGCGGCCGGACTGGTGCATCTCCCGCCAGCGCGCCTGGGGCGTGCCCATCGCCGTCTTCGTGGACAAGCGCACGGGCGAGCCGCTGCGCGACCCCACGGTGATGCAGCGCATCCTCGCCGCCTTCCGCGAGGAAGGGGCCGATGCCTGGTACAAGCCCGGCGCCGCCGCCCGCTTCCTCGGGAATGAGAGGAACCCGGACGAGTACGAGCAGGTGATGGACATCGTGGACGTGTGGTTCGAGTCCGGCTCGACCCACGCCTTCTGCCTGCCCGACCACAACCTGCCCTTCCCGGCCGACCTCTACCTGGAGGGCTCGGACCAGCATCGCGGCTGGTTCCATTCCTCCCTGCTGGAGGCGATCGGCACGCGGGACATGGCGCCCTTCAAGGCCATCCTGACGCATGGCTTCGTGCTGGATGAGTCCGGCCGGAAGATGTCGAAGTCGCTCGGCAACGTCACCGCCCCTCAGGAGGTGATGAAGGACTACGGCGCCGATATCCTGCGCCTCTGGGTGATGAATTCCGACTTCGCGGACGACCTGCGCATCGGCAAGACCATCCTCGGCCAGCAGGCGGAACTGTACCGCCGCATCCGCAACACGCTGCGCTGGCTGCTGGGCAGCCTCGACGGCTTCACCGATGCCGAGAAGGTGGACCACGCCGAGCTGCCGGAGCTGGAGCGCTTCATCCTCCACCGCGTGGCCGAGATCGACACGCGGATCCGCCGCGCGGCGGCCGATTACGACTGGTCCGGCGTTGTGCCGGAAATCCACAACTTCTGCGCCTCCGACCTCTCGGCCTTCCTCTTCGACATCCGCAAGGACAGCCTCTACTGCGACCGTGCGGACGATCCGCGCCGCCGCGCCGCCCGCACGGTGCTGGACGTGCTGCACCGCTGCCTCTGCACCTGGCTGGCCCCAGTGCTCGTCTTCACGGCCGAGGAAGCCTGGCTCGCCCGCTTCGGCGAGGCGGCGGAGAGCGTGCATCTCCAGACCTTCCCCGAGATCCCGGCGGAATGGCAGAACGAGGCGCTGGCCGCGCGCTGGGCGCGGGTGCGCGCCGTGCGCGGCCTCGTCACCGCCGCGCTGGAGAAGGCCCGCGCCGCCGGCACGATCGGCAGCTCCCTCCAGGCCGCGCCGGAGCTCTTCCTGGGCGAGGCCTATGCCGACCTTGCCGACCTGCCCTGGGCCGAGCTCTGCATCACCTCCGACCTGACGCTGACCGCCTCCGCCCCGCAGGGTGAGGGGGTGGAGGCCGGGGAGCATGCCGCCGCGCGCTTCGTCCCGGCGCCGGGCCAGAAATGCGACCGCTGCTGGCGGGTTCTGCCGGAGGTCGGCCGCTCCGCCGCCCACCCCACCCTCTGCCTGCGCTGCGAAGCGGCGGTCGGCTGATGGCCGCCCCGGAGCAGGCGGCCAACCTCCGCCGCGGCCTCATCCTCGCTCTGCTCGTCCTGGTCGCGGACCAGGCGAGCAAGTGGTGGATCCTGGAGGTGCTGGACCTGCCCGCCCGCCGGAACGTCCCCCTGATCGGCGGGGGCGATTTCGGCCTGGACCTGACCATGGTCTGGAACCGCGGCGTCACCTTCGGCCTGCTCTCGGGCAGCGCGCCCTGGCATGCCTGGGCCCTGGCCGCCCTGGCCGGGGCCATCGCCCTTTTCCTCATCCGCTGGATGGCCAAGGCCGAGAACCGCCGGACCGCCCTCGCCCTGGGCGGCATCGTCGGCGGCGCCATCGGCAACGTCATCGACCGCGCGCGCTTCGGGGCGGTGGTGGATTTCGTCGACGCCTATGCCTGGGGCTGGCACTGGTATGTCTTCAACATCGCGGATGCGGCCATCGTCCTGGGGGTCGTCGTGCTGCTGATCGAGGCGGTGACGGCCCGCCCGCCCGCCACCGACCGGCCCGGAGAGACGGCATGACGAAGCGTTTCCCGCCCAGCGCCCTGTTTCCGCTCCCCGCGGACCCCTGCTAGAAGCGGCATCCATGAGCCCCCGCCCCCTCCTCCTGGCCCCCCTGCTGCTGCTGGCGGCCTGCGGCAACGACACGTCGCGCATGCTCGGCCTGACGCGCGACGCGCCGGACGAGTTCCAGGTGGTGACCCGCGCCCCGCTCTCCATTCCCTCCAGCCTGGGCAGCCTGCCGCCGCCGCGCCCCGGCGCCGCCCGCCCGCAGGAGCTTTCGGCCCGCGAGCGGGGCGAGATCACCCTCGCCCCCGCCACCCTGCTCGGCGAAGGCCGCAGCGACCGGCCTTCCGGCGCGGAATCGGCCCTCATCGCCCAGGCCAGCCAATCCGCGGGAATCGGCGCAACCCCCGGCAACATCCGCCGCCAGGTGGATGAGGAGGCCCTCCGCCTCGAACGCCCCCAGCGCAGCCTCGTGGAGCGGATGATGTTCTGGCAGGAGGCGCCCCGCCCCGGTACCGTGCTCGACCCCGAACGGGAGGCGCGGCGCCTGCGCGAGAACGCGGCCCTCGGCCGTTCGCCCGAGGAGGGCGAGACCCCCATCATCCAGCGCCGCCAGCGCGGCCTGCTGGACGGCCTGTTCTAGGCCCGGATTCCAGGACAGGGGCCGGGATGGGTTTTCACCGCAGGGAACCCGCCCGGCCACTCCCGCCCGACGGCCCAGACCCCACATATCCGGAATGCCTCCCCTGACCCGCCGCGCGGCCCTGGCCACCGCAGCCATCGTGCCAGCCGCCCTGGCCAGCCGCGCCCCCGAGGCGCAGGCCCAGCCCGCGCCTGCCGTCATCACGCCCCCGCCCCCCATCTCGGCGGACCGCCCCCTGTTCGGCGCGAATCTCTGGCGCATGCCCAACGGGCTGCGCGTGGCGCATGTCCGCACGCGCGGCGCGCCAGTGGTGGCCCATTACCTCTTCTACGGCGTCGGCGCGGGGGATGACCCCGCCGGCAGGTCCGGCCTCGCCCATTTCCTCGAGCACATGATGTTCAAGGGCAGCGAGCACGTGGCCGATGGCGAGTTCTCCCGCCGCGTGGCGCGGGAGGGCGGGCAGGACAATGCCTTCACCTCGCGCGACGTCACCGCCTATCACCAGACCGTCGAGGCCACCCGCCTGAAGCTGGTGGCGATGATGGAGGCCGACCGCCTCCGTGCCCCCCTCTACCCCGCCGAGGGGGTGGAGCCCGAGCGCGCCGTCATCCTGGAGGAGCGCCGCCAGCGCACCGACAGCAACCCCCGCGCCCGCTTCCGCGAAGCCTTCGATGCCGCGATGTGGGGGCGTCAGCACTGGCGCGGCCGCCCCATCATCGGCTGGCCCGAGGACATCCGCGCCATCACGCGGGAGGACATGCTGGCCTTCCACCAGCGCTGGTACGCCCCCGCCAATGCCGTGCTGGTCGTGGCCGGCGCGGTGGACGAGGCCGCGCTGCGCCGCGTGGTGGAGGACGAGTATGGCGGTGCCGCGGGCGGCGAGCCGATCGCCCGCCGCCGCGCCGAGCCACCCGCCGCCCCGCTCGAAGCCCGCCTCGTCCGCAACGATGCGGGCGTGCGGGAAGCGCAGATGATCCGGTCCTGGATCGCCCCCACCCTCACCTGGGGCCGGGACGGCGCGGGCAGGGAGCACGCGATCCCGCTGGAGGTGCTGGCGCATCTCCTCGGCGGCGGCCCTGGCTCGCGCCTCCATAAATCCATGGTCGAGACCGGCCTCGCCGTCGGCGCCGGCGCCGGATATGACAGCGACGGGCTGGGTGCCGACAGCTTCGCCCTCTACGCCACCCCGCGCGGCAACACGACGCCTGCCGGAATCGAATCCGCCATCGAAGAGCAGATCGCGCGCCTGCTGGACGAGGGCGTGACGGCAGAGGAGGTGGCGCGCAGCCAGCGCCAGCTCACCGCCGGCGCCCTGCTCTCCCTCGACGGCATCGGTGCCGCTCCGCGCCTGCTCGGCGGCACGCTGGCCGTCGGCCTGCCGCTGGATGCGGTGGAGCACTGGCCGGCCAGCATCCGCGCCGTGACGCCGGAGGCCGTGATGGCCGCCGCCCGCGCCGTCTTCACCCATCCCTCCATGACCGGCTGGCTCCTGCCCGAGGGCGTGCGCGCACCATGAGCGACACCATCCCCACCGGCTTCACCCTGCCCGTGCAGGTGCTGGAGTCGGCCGGCGTGACCGCCTGGCTGGCCGAGGACCATGCGGTTCCCGTGGCCTCCATCGCCTTCTCCATCCCCGGCGGCGCCGCGCTGGACCCGGAGGGAAAGGAAGGGGCCACCGCCCTCGCCGCCGCCCTGCTGACCGAAGGCGCGGGCGATCTCGACGCCAGCGCCTTCCAGGAGGCGCTGCGCGACGCCGCCATCTCCTTCAACTTCTCGGCCGACCGGGACGAGTTCTCCGGCAGCTTCCGCTGCCTCACCGAGGCCCTGCCGGACGCCATCCGCCTCGCCCGCCTCGCCCTCTCCGCCCCGCGCATGGAGCCGCCGGATATCGAGCGCGTGCGTGCCCGCGCCATCGCCGGGGCGCGCCAGGCGCTGGAGAACCCGCGCGGCCAGGCCGGGCGCGCCTTCTGGAACGCCGCCCTGCCCGGCGCCTTCGGCCGCGCCCCCGGCGGCACCGCCGAAAGCCTCGCTACCCTGCCTGGCGATGTGCTGAAGGCCGTTCCCGCCCGGCAGTTCCGCCGACACGGCCTCATGGTCGCCGCCTCCGGCGCCATCACCGCGGACCAGCTGCGGGATGTGCTCTCCACCCTCTTCGGCGACTGGCCCGCCGAGCAGCCGGCGGGGCTGCCTACGCTGCCCCCCTTCTCCGCCTCCGGCGTGAAGGTGGTGCCCATGGAAAGCCCACAATCCGCCGCGGTCTTCGGCCAGCCCGGGATCGCCGTGGACGACCCGGACTGGGAAGCCATGGGCGTCATCACGCGCATTTTGGCCGGGGGTGGCTTCTCCTCCCGCCTCATGCAGGCCGTCCGCGTCGAACGGGGCCTCGCCTATGGCATCGGCGCCGGGCCGGAACCCGTGGCGGGCCGCAGCATCATCGTCGGCTCCGTCGCCACTGAGAATGCCCGCATGGCCGAGACCCTGGCCGTGTTGCGCGGCGAATGGGCCCGCATGGCCGCCTCCGGCCCCACCGAGGCGGAACGGGAGGAGGCAATCGCCTATCTCACCGGAAGCCAGCCCCTCTCCTTCACCTCCACCCGCCAGATCGCGAACATCCTGCTCGCCCTGCAGCGGAACAACCGCCCGCTGGACTGGCTGGAAAAACGCCCCGCCCGCCTCGCCGCCCTCTCCCGCGAAAGGCTGGCCGAGGTGGCGGCGCGCGTCCTGCAGCCGGGTGCCCTGGCCGTGACCGTGGCGGGGAAGCCCGAAGGGCTCTGAGCCGGGCGCGCCTCCTCCGGTGCCGGTTTGTCCCGGGGAGAGGAAGAAAGAATTCTTTCTCTCCCCGGACCCGTCGAAGGCAGTGCCTTCGACCCATCATCTTTTTCTCCGAGTTGGATTCACTCGGCTGACGGTGCGCCTCGGGTCATCGACCCGAGGCGTCTGCAAAGGCAGAATCAGCATTCCTAACCAGAGACCCCACTGATCCCGGGTATCCACGGCAGTCGGACGGGGTTCCAAGGGCCTGAGGCCCTTGGCGGGTGGAGGGCGGAGCCCTCCGGGAAGCCGCCTAGATACCAAGCGTTCCCGCCTTAGCCGCCGCGTAGCGCTCCGCCACCCGGTCCCAGTTCACCACGTTCCACCAAGCGTTCAGGTAGTCCGGCCGGCGGTTCTGGTACTTCAGGTAGTAGGCGTGTTCCCACACGTCGTTGCCGAACAGCACGCGTTCCCCGTCCATCAGCGGCGTGTCCTGGTTCGGGCGGGTGGTCAGGGCCAGCTTGCCGTCCCGCGCCACGGTCACGAAGACCCAGCCGCTGCCGAAGCGCCCGGCCCCCGCGGCGTTGAAGTCGGTCTTCATCTTGTCGAACCCGCCGAGGTCGCGGGTGATCGCCTGGCCCAGCTCGCCAGAGGGCGTGCCGCCGCGTCCGCCCATCACGGGCCAGAACATGCTGTGGTTCGCATGCCCGCCCGCATTGTTGCGGATGGTGGTGCGGATGGATTCCGGCACCTCGTTCAGCTTCGCCAGGAGCTGGTCCACCGGCAGGGCGGCGAGCTGGCCATGGTCCTTCAGCGCGTTGTTCAGCGCGGTGACATAGGCCTGGTGGTGGCGGCCATGGTGGATCTCCATGGTCTGCGCGTCGATATGCGGCTCGTTGGCATTGGGCGCGTAGGGCAGCGGCGGCAGGCTGTGCGGGCCGGAAGGCGCCTGTGCGCGGGCGGGGAGCGACAGCGCGACAGCCGCCAGCGCAGGCAGGCCGGCCAGGACGGCGCGGCGGGAGGGTTGGATCACGGCGCGGTTCTCCTTGGCGCGGCGGCATTGCCTCGCCCGATCCGTGTAAGGTGGTTCGCCCGCGCCGGTTGCCAGTGGGCCAGTCCAGGGCGGCGGTGCCGCTTCATGCCTCCGGCTGGAACGGCCGCCGGAGGAGCGCGAGGGCCAGCACCCCCGCCACGATCAGCGGCACCAGCGCCGTCCCGGCCGCCGCCCCGCCGGGCAGCGAAGCGGCGGGCAGGGTTTCCGCCCCCAGCAGCAAGGCAAGGCTGCTCTCTCCCACCGAGAGGGCGAAGGCCAGGGCTGCCCCGGCAGCCATGGCAGGCAGGAGGCGCGGGCGCAGCAGGCGCCGCGCCGCGAGCTCCGGTGGCGCGCCACAGGCCGCCGCGGCCCGGAAGAGCGCCGGCTCCACCCGCTCCAGCGCGTCACGCACGATGAGCGCGACCAGGGGCGCAGCCAGCAGCGCGTGCCAAAGCGCGAGGCCCGGCCAGCCCGCGCCATGGCCCAGGCGCTCCGCCGCGAGGAGCCAAGCCGCCCCGGGGATCACCGGCGGCAGCAACAGGGGCAGGGCGATAAGCGCCAGCGCCAGCCCGCGCCCGGCGAAACGGCCCCGCAGCCCCATCCCGGCCGCCGTGCCCAGAAGCGTGGCGAGAAGCGTGGCCGCGAGGGCGACAAGCAGGCTGTTCCGCAGCGGCCAGCCGCCCTCCACCCCGCCTGCCAGGAGCTGGGCGGGCAGCGGCACCAGAAGGCCCAGCAGCACGAGGCCGGCGGTGAGGCGCCTCATGCGCGTGCCCGCCAGAGGCGAAGCAGGAGAAGCGCGGCCAGCAGGACGGGCAGCAGTAGCCAGGCAGTCAGCGCCCCGGCCTGCCCCCATTCGCCGGCCCGCGCGGCGGCGGCGAGCGCCCCGGCCGCCCAGGGCATATCCGGATCGAGCAGGCCCGGCCCGACGAAGCTGCCCAGCGCCTGGGGGAAGACGAGGGCGCAGCCCGCCGCTAGCCCCGGTCGGGCGAGCGGCCAGTGCACCCGGCGGAAGACGCCCAGCGGGGACATCCCGTGGGCCGCGGCGGCCCTGGCCAGGCCCGGCCCGGCCCGGCGGAGACAGAGCGCGACCGGCAGGGCCATCAGCGGCACGGCCCCCAGCACGAGGGCGGCGAGCGCCACCCCCGGCCCGGACCCGGCCAGCACCGACCACCCGGCCGCGCGCGCCGCCTCTCCGGCCAGTAGCGGAAGCAGCACCAGCCCGGCCAGCAACGCGGCCCGCCGCGGCGCGGCATCGGCCATCCAGCGCGCCAGCGGCCAGGCGAGCGGCAGGCTCGCCAGCACCGCCAGCAGCGCCGCCCCGATGCCCCGCAGCAGGAGGGCACGCGCATGCGGCCCCGCCGCGCTGTCCTCCAGCCCGCCGCCCGCGGTCTGGCGCAGGCCGATGGCCGCCAGGAGGTGAAAGCCCGAGGCCGCCCCCCCCGCGCGCCGCAGGGCCGCCCAGCTCTCGGCCTCGCCCCAGGCCGCGTCGGCGACCAGGATGGAGGTGGCGCGGGTGGTGCGGGTTTCCGCGGCCCGCCCGGCCGTGCCGGGCAGCACCTCCCGCAGGGCCGGCACGTCGGCACCCAGACGGCCTGCGGCCCGCGCCATGGCCTGGCTGCCCGTGCCCCCCGCGGCGCGCAGCGCAGCCAGGTCGGCCGCCAGCGCCTCGAAGGCCATGTCGTCGGGCAGGCCCTTCCCGTCCCAGTGCCGCAACATGCGGAGGGTGCGCGGCAGCGCGGGCGCCACCTCCGTCTCCGCCACCCCACGCCAGAGAAGGGCGCCCAACGGAGCCACCGCCGCCGCCAGCACCAGCAGCACCAGCGGCGTGACGAGCAGCGCTGCGCGCAGCGGATCCGGCCTCAAGGCTGCGGCCCGGCATTCAGCCAGTTGGCGAAGCGGCGCTCCAGCCGGTCGAGGTGGTCGTGCCAGAAGGCATCGTCGATGCGCAGCGCGCCGCGCGCATTGTCCGGGGCGGTGGGCAGGTTGACCAGTACCTCGTCCGGCAGCCCAGCCTCGGCGCCTCGCGCCGTGACGCCGTAGGGGATGCGCGGCGGCAGCGCGGCCTGCACGCCCGCATCGCCCACGAAGCGCAGGAAGGCCAGCGCACGCTCCCGGTTCGGGCTGTTGCGGAGGATCGCCCAGCTGTCCTGCGCCAGCAGCTGCCCGGCCCAGACGATGCCGAGATCGGCGGAATCCTCGCGATTGGCCGCGTCGATCCGTCCGTTATAGGCGACCGCCAGCGTCACCTCCCCGGCCGAGAGCATGCGGGGAGGCTCGCTCCCCTGGTCCCACCAGCGCAGGGCGGGGCGGATGGATTCCAGCCGGCGGAAGGCGCGGTCCAACCCGGCCGCCATGCGCAGGGCGGGATAGACGGCCTCGGGCGCCACGCCATCGGCCAGAAGGGCAATCTCCAGCGTGGTCTTGGCGCCGCGCCGCATGGCGCGGCCGCCCGGGAAGCGGCCGAGATCGAAGAAATCCGCCCAGCCATCGGGCGCCACCCCGCCGCGCCGGTAGGCCAGCACGAAGCCGTAGAGGATGTTTCCAGCGCCGCATTCGGTCAGCGCCCCCGGGATGTAGCGCTCCGTGCCGCCCAGATCCTCGGGTCGGATCCTTTCCAGCAGCCCTTCGTCGCAGGCGAGGCGCAGCTCGTCCCCCTCAACCTGCACGATGTCCCAGCGCGCCGTGCGGGCGGGGTCGCGCAGGGATTCCATGCCGCCGTCCCAGGTTTCCTCCAGCAGGCGCAGGCCGGTGGCGCGCTGGAAGGGCCGGAACAGCACCTCGCGCTGCACGTCCTGATAGGCGCCGCCCCAGGACACGACCGTCAGATCCCGCCCCTGGGCGCGCGCATGGGGCGCCGCCAGGGCAAGCGGGGCTGATGCCAGCAGCCTGCGCGTGATCCGGCGCGTCGGGGGCATCGCGGCCTCTCGCTCGTCTGTCGGTTGTGCGGCGCAGCTTAACCCATGAGAGGCCGGCGAGACGATACCGTGCGGCCGATCTTCGGCGCCCCGGCGGAAAAATGCGGGGCGGAGCGACCCGTTAGTCCCGATGCACCCGCGCGGCCGCCAGATCCCAGGCGATCGAGGCCTGCGCTCCCGGTTCGGGCAGGATCAGCCCGGGCGAGCGATGCGCCACCAGCTCCCCTCCCTCCCCGATGGCGAGGCGAAGGCGGAGATGGTCCCCCGCGAAGCGCATTTCGATCAGCCGCGCGGGAACGGCATCCTCGCCCATCTCCTCCGGCGAGAGCGGCGCGACCGCCACGCGCTCCGGCCGGATGACGAGGGTGCAGCGCCCGCCGGGAACCGGCGCGCCCTGAGGGCCCAGCACCGGGGTTCCGAGCGCCTCCACGCCGCAATCCAGGCGGACATGGCAGCCCTCCTCGTCATCGACGGAGAGGACGGTGCCGGGCAGCCGGTTGCAGGGGCCGGTCAGCGCGGCGACCACCGGGTCCGCCGGATCGTCATAGAGCGCCTGGGGTCGGCCCAGCTGCCGCATCCGCCCGGCGTCCAGCACCGCCACCGCATCCGAAAGACCCAGGGCAAGGCCCGCATCCCGCGTCGCATGCAGGACGGTCAGGCCCAGCTCCCCTTGCAGGCGGCGGAGATCGGCGGCCAGGGCATCCCGCTCCTCCCCGTCCAGCATCCGCAGCGGATCGTCGAGCAGCAGCAGCGCCGGCTCATGCACCGTGCCGCGGGCGAAGGCGACGCGCATCCGGCGCGCCAGGGGCAGTGACCCGGGCCGGGCCGAACCCAGCGCCGGGGGCAAGCCCCACCGCTCCAGCATCGCCGCGGCGCGGTCCTCGCGCTCACCGCGCGCCATGCCGCGGGCCTCCAGTGGGAAGGCGGCGTTGCCGAGCACCGTCAGCTCCGGAAACAGGTCCGGTTCCGCCGCCACGAGGCCGATATCGCGCTTCCAGGCCGGCAGCCGGGCCTGCTTCTCGCCCTTGATGAGGATGCGCCCGGCATCGGGCTCCAGGAAGCCGGCCACGAGGTCGATCGCGACGCTCTTGCCCGCCCCCGCGGGGCCGAGCAGCGAAACCAGCTCCCCCTTCGCGATCTGCAGCTCCAGCCAGGCCAGGGCCTGCGCCCCCTCCGTCTGCCCGGACTTCCGCAAGCCCTCGATCACCAGCAGGGGCAGCCGGGCGGGGGTGGCCGGGGTGGGCGGCTGGGCTGTGCGCGGGGCGGAATCCCGGCTGAAGATCGTGCCCTCCGTGCCGAAGCTCACCAGTCGTCGTGCCATGAGACCCTCCGCACGCGGCGAGGCATCGCGGGGCGGGGCGGTGGTGTCAACCGGGCCGGCTTGCCCGTCGCGCGCGCTGCGGCTAGCCCGGACGGAGGACAAAGGGGAGCGAAAGCGCCATGGACCAGGCGGAGCCGAGCGTGGTGGCACGCATCGAGGGGCGGGCGGGAACCATCCTGCTCAACCGCCCCCGCGCCCTGAACGCTCTGGACCAACCCATGATCGACGCCATGGCCGAGGCCGCCGCCCGCTTCCGCGACGACCCGGCCGTGGACCTGGTCATCCTGGAAGGCGCCGGCGGCCGGGCCTTCTGCGCGGGGGGCGACGTGCGCGCCATCCGCACCGCCGCGCTGGCCGGAGACACCGCGACCATCGAGCGCTTCTTCGCCAGCGAATACGCCCTGAACCGGCTGATCGCCGAATATCCCAAGCCCTGGATCAGCCTGATCGACGGCGTCTGCATGGGCGGCGGCATCGGCGTCTCCGTCCATGGCAGCCATCGCGTGGTGAGCGAACACGCGATGCTGGCCATGCCGGAGACGGCCATCGCCCTCTTCCCCGATGTCGGCACCTCCTTCGTGCTGCCGCGCCTGCCCGGCACCGCCGGCGCCATGGGCAAGTGGCTGGCCCTGACCGGCGCGCGGCTGCATGGCGCGGAGGCGGTGGAAGCCGGGCTGGCGACCCATCACGTCACGCGCGAACGCCTGCCCGCCCTGCGCGAAGCCCTCCTGGCCGGGGATGCCGGGGTGGTGGAACGCTTCGCCGCCGCCGTGCCGCCCGGCCCCGTGGAGGCGGAGCGCGCCGCCATCGAGCGCTGCTTTGCGCCGGACGACCTCCCCTCCATCATGGCCCTGCTGGCGGCCGAGGGCACGGAATGGGCGCGCCACCAGGCCGAGGTGCTGCGGCGCGTCTCGCCCACCTCCCTCGCCGTGACGCTGGAACTGCTGCGGCGCGGCGCGGCGCTGGACCTCCCCGCCTGCCTGGCCATGGAACTCGCCCTCACCCGCGCCGTGACCCGCCACCCCGACTTCGCGGAAGGCGTGCGCGCGGTGCTGGTGGACAAGGACAACACCCCGCGCTGGCAGCCCGCCACCATGGCGGAGCTCGACCCCGTCGCCGTGCGCGCAATGTTCGGCTGATCCCGTTGAGGGCTCCGGCCCTCACCCGCCAAGGGCCTGAGGCCCTTGGAACCCCGTCTGACTGCCGTGGATGCCCCGGATCGAAGGGATCTCCCGTTGCAGGGTGCTGATCCTGCCTTTGCAGTCGCCTGAGGTCCTAGACCTCAGGCGCATCGTCAGCCTCGTGATTCCAAACTTGAAGAAAAAGATGATGGGTCGAAGGCACTGCCTTCGACGGGTCCGGGGAGAGGAAGAATTCCTTCTTCCTCTCCCCGGGACAAACCATCAGCCCACGAAAAAGCACCGCCCGCAGAGGGGGCACCTAGTCCTGCCCCAGCAGCCCTCGCCGCAGCCCGGCGCTGCTCACATCCGGCCCGATGAAGCTGGACAGCATCGCCGTGCCCTGCCGGGGGGTCACGCGCACCGGCGGCTCCCCGAGATAGGCGATTTCGGCGCGGTCGGGCAGGAAGAGCCAGTCCTCCACCTGTCCGGCGGGCAGGTCGCGCAGCCGGGCGCGGAACTCCGCCGGCATCTCGCAGCCGCAGCCCTCGCGGAACCCGTCCTCCCAGCCGCTCACCAGCCGGCCGCGGGGCACGCTGACGGTGTAGCGCAGGCGCAGCAGCTTCACGCCGGGGGAGGCGAGGATGGTGGCGGCATCCGTGCTGCGTCGTTCCAGGTAGAGCCAGCCGCGCAGCACCTCGAAGCCGAGGAAGCGCCGCACCCCGGTGCCGTTCAGCACCAGCCGCCGGCCGGCAACCATCATTTCGGTGGGTGCGGCCTCCTGCGCGCGGGCCGGCGCGGCCATGGCGGCGAGCAGCGGCAAGGCCAGGGCGCGGCGCGTCCACGGGGCCGCGTCGGGTGTCTCTGCCCGCATGGTGCCGCCCGTCCTTGCCGCCCAGCCGTCCTGCGCCATGCGTCCTCCTCCCTGGGCGTGGCGCCGCGCCGCCTCCGCCTCCTGCTCGGTCCGGAAGTAGATGGCCCGGCCGGCGCGTTCTACTACAGGGCGGCGCAGGCCTGCCCCTTGATCAGGAGATGGCAAGCGAAGCCGGGGGGAGTTCCATGCCAGAGAGCAGCGCCCGCCTGGCCGCCCTTCTCGGGGCCGATCCCTGGCGCCGGCCGCTGCTGCGCGCCGTGGCGGCGCTCGGCCTGCCGGATGCCTGGATCGGCGCGGGCTTCGTCCGTGACGCGACCTGGGATGCGCTGCACGGCCGCCCGGCCTCGCCCCCGGCCGGCGACGTGGACGTGGTCTGGTTCGGGCCGGACGCCCCTTCGGCGGCGGCGGACCGCGCGATCGAGGCACGGTTGCGGGAGATGGCACCGGGCCCCGACTGGTCCGTGACCAACCAGGCCCGCATGCACGGGCGCAATGGCGACCCGCCCTATCGCGACACGGAGGACGCCCTTCGCCACTGGCCCGAAACCGCGACGGCCGTCGCGGCCCAGTGGAACGGCGCCGCGGTCAGGGTCCTCGCCCCGCTCGGCCTCTCGGACCTGCTCGGCGGGGTCCTCCGCCCCGGCCCCCGCTTCACCGGGGCGAAGCGGGCCCTCTTCGAGGAGCGCGTCGCCGCCAAGCGCTGGCGCTCCCGCTGGCCGCTGCTGCGGGACGGCTAGGGCCGGTCAGGCGGGGCTGGCGGGGCTGGCGGCTGAGGGCCGGCGAGGGATTTTTTGGCCCTGCCAGGCACCGAGCACGGCCGATGCTCCCTGCATTGGCCAACTGCATCAGCAAGCTCGGCAACGACGCAGGGACGGAAAAGACCCGTCCGGACCGCCCCGCAAGCCCCGCCTGACCGGCCCTAATCGGCCGGAGCGCGGCTTGCCGCCTCCTGCGGCCGGGTGCGCGCGACGAAGGGCGGCACCAGCAGCGCGAGCAGCAGCGTTGCCACGGACAGGACGAACACGGCCCAGAAGGTGAGGTGCAGCCCCTCCGCCAACGCCATCCGCACGGCCGCATCGGGCACGATGCCCTGGCCCTGCTCCAGCAGCCGGCGGATCGCCTCGAAGTCGATCTCGGCGGCCGCGCCGCCCTGGCTGGCCAGGCTGAGGTTCAGCACCCCGCCCAGCACCACGGCCCCGAGCGCGCTGCCCAGGTTGCGGGAGAAGACATTGGAGGCGGTGACGGCGCCGCGCTCTGCCCAGCCCACGCTCTCCTGCAGCATCACGATGGCCGAGACGCTGAGGAAGCCCATGCCCAGCCCCATGACGAAGGAGCCCGCCCCTGCCAGCACGGCGGAGGAGGTGGGGCCGAGCGCCACGAAACCCAGCGCGCCGACCGGCAGCAACGCCGCCCCCAGCAGCAGGCAGGCGCGCAGCCCGAAGCGGCCGAAGGCGCGCGCGGCCATGGTGGCACCGATCGGCCAGCCCAGCACCATCATGGTGAGGGCGAAGCCCGCCGCCAGCGCCGAGCGCCCGAGCACGGCCTGCACATACATGGGCAGGAAGGCGGTCAGCCCGATGATGGCCATGCCGCTGAACAGCACCGTGGCATTGGCCGTGACCACCGGGCGCCGCAGCCAGAGGCGGAGGTTCAGGATTGGGTCCGGCGCCCGCGCCTCCCACCACAGGAAAGCCGCCGTGCCGGTCACGGCCAGCAGGCCCGCGACGAGGGAGAGCCGGCTGCCCGGCTCGGTCGCGGCCGTCATCAGCGCGGCCAGGGCGAGGGTGAGGAGCAGCGCGCCCAGCACGTCCACCGGCCGTCCCTGCCGCGCCACATCCTCCCGCAGGAAGGCCGCAAAGCCGGCGGCGGCCAGCACGCCCACGGGCAGGTTCATCCAGAAGATCCAGGCCCAGTCCATCCGCTCCACGATCAGCCCGCCCACCAGCGGCCCGAGCACGGAGGAAATGCCCCATACGCTGGCCAGCCAGCCCTGGATCTTCGCGCGCTCCTTCACCGAGTAGAGGTCCCCCACGATGGTGAGGGAGACGGGCTGGATGGCCCCCGCCCCCACGCCTTGCACCAGGCGAAAGGCGATCAGGGAGGGAATGGACCAGGCGAAGCCGCAGAGCAGGGAGCCGAGCAGGAAGATGGCAATGCCCCAGAGCATGACCGGCCGCCGCCCATGGCTGTCCGACAGCTTGCCGAAGACCATGGTCATCGCGGTCTGTGCCAGGAGGAAGGAGGCGAAGACCCAGGCGTAGAGATGCAGGTCGCCCAGTTGCCCCGCGATCTGCGGCATGGCGGTGGCGACGATTGTCGCCTCGATCGCGATCATGAACATCGCCGCGATCACGGAGGCGAGGATCAGCGGACGGCGTGGTGGCGGGGCGGGCATGGCGCAGGGGTTAGGCCCATCCCGCCAGGGCTGGAATGGCGGGCCGCGTCACCTTCAGGCGAGCGCTCCCGTCCCGCCCGCGGTTGACGCTCCGCGACGGCCCCCCCTACCTTCCGGCGGCACAGGATTTCCTCGGATGAGCCATCCCTATTCCCGGCTTCCGGACCGGAACTTCTGGCGCAGCGCGGTGGCGGAACGGAACCCGCTGGAATGGCGGGACCTCTATGCCCCGAAATTCGAGATCACGCGCAGCATGCGGATCGTCTCCGCCGGAAGCTGCTTTGCCCAGCATATCGGGCGCCAGCTCCTGCGTTCGGGCTTCCACTACCAGCAGCATGAGAAGCCGCCGGGCATCCTCGCGCCCGAGGATCATGCCCGCTTCGGCTACGGCCTCTTCTCCACCCGCTCAGGCAATGTCTACACCGCGCGGCAGCTGCTCCAGCTCTATCGCCGCGCCACCGGCGCCTTCCGGCCGGCGGAGGACGTGGTGCTCTGGGAAGGCCGGGCCTACGACCCCTTCCGCCCCTCCGTCGAGCCAGGCGGCTTCGCCTCCGCCGAGGAGCTCCGCCACATCCGCGACACCGTGCACTTCCCTGCAGTCCGGCGAATGTTCCTGCAGGCCGAGCTGCTCGTCTTCACCCTCGGCCTGACGGAGGCCTGGGTGTCGAAGGAGGACGGCGCGGTCCATCCCACCTGCCCCGGCACGATCTGCGGCCGCTTCGACTCCGCGCGCCATGGCTTCCACAACTTCACCTTCGCCGAGGTCATGCGGGACATGGAGGAGCTGCTCGCCGCGCTCCGCCAGCGCAACCCGGCCCTCAAGGTGCTGCTCACCGTCTCCCCCGTGCCGCTCACCGCCACGGCGGAGGACGCGCATGTGCTGGTGGCGACCACCCATTCGAAGTCGGTGCTGCGCGCCGTGGCCGGGGAGCTGTCGGCGGCGCATGACTTCGTGGACTACTTCCCCTCCTATGAGATCGTGACGGCGCCCGCGATGCGCGGCGCCTTCTTCCAGCCGAACCTGCGGGAGGTCTCGGCCGCCGGGGTGGAGCTGGTGCTGCGCCACTTCTTCGCCGCCCATGGCGGCGAGGCGCCGGCCACGCCTCCGCCCGAGACGCCCGCCTCCACGCGGACGCGGCCGGACGACAGCCCGGAAGGCGACATCATCTGCGACGAGGCGAAGCTGGAGCTGGTGCGCTTCTGATGGAGGTCGTCATCCTCGGGGATTCGCACAGCGTCGCCCTCGGGCGCGGGCTGGCGCAGCTCGCCCGGCGCGGCCCCCTGCCCTGCGCCGCCAGCGCCGTGAAGCTCTGCTCCTCACCACGCCTCCTCCAGCCCTTCTTCGCGCGCGAGCCCGATGGCATCCGCCTCACCGACCCCGAGGCGGCGCAGGCGCTCACCCAGCTGAACGGCACGCCGGTGCTCGACGCCTCGCGCCCCGGGCGCGTCTATGCCTTCGTCATGGGCTTCACCATCCAGCCCTTCACCCGCGACCCCAGCTGGCGCCGGCACGCCCCCTGGCAGGAGGCCCGGCAGGGCGAGATCCCGCTCTCCACGGGCATGATCCGCGCGGCCTACCTGCACCATGCGCGCCACATCCTGGAGTTCCTGCGCGCGGTCGCGGCGCTCGGCGTCCCGGCCGTGGTGGTCAGCGGCCCGCCGGTCCGGGCCGATGACATCGCGATCACCCGCAACATCATGCGCCCCGAGGTCGCCCTCCGGATCGACGCCATGGTGCGCGAGACGATGACGGAGACGCTGGCCGGAATCGGCCTCCCCGCCGTGCTCCCGCCCGCCGAGGCCTTCGAGGACGGCTGGCTGCGCGAGGAGCTGCGCGAGGGTGGGCGCGACTTCCACCATGCCAATGCGCTCTATGGCGAGGCGATGGTTCCGCTCATCCTGCAAGCCGGCATGAAGCAAGAGGCCCGCGTGTCAGAAACACTTACGAAACGTCCCGACTAGCCAAAATTTCCATTCATTCTCATAGTGTTACGAAGAGGCACGCCCGTTGCAAAGGACGCGGCGCCGCGCGGATCACCTGCCCGGCGCGTCCAAGCAACCTGCAGTCGGGAGATTCCCCATGCGCAAAGCCCTCTTGAGCGTGGCCGTGGCCGGCCTCGCCACCCTGGCCCTGAATCCGTCCGGGGCCCATGCCCTGGCCATCACCACCACCAATGACGTGGGTACCCTCACCTCCGCCCTGCTCGCCCCCTCCTCGGGCATCAACGTGGTGACCAGCAACCTGATCGGCACGTCGGAGCAGCAGGGCACCTATAGCGGCTTCAACCTGGCGCCCAGCTCGGGCTCCTCGCCGACGCTGACCCTCGGGGACGGCGTGCTGCTCACGACCGGCTCGGCCAATATCCCGCTGACCAACACCATCAACAACACCTCGGTCAACTCGCCCAGCCCCGGCTATGCGCCGCTGACCACCCTGGCTGGCACCAACACCAATGACTCGAACGTGCTGGAATACAGCTTCACCGTGGATCCGGGCCAGAACGCGGTGTCGATGCAGTTCGTGTTCGGGACGGAGGAATTTCCGACCCAAACCGTGACCGACATCTTCGGCTTCTTCGTCGATGGCGTGAACTACGCGAAGTTCCCGAGCGGCGAGCTGATCTCCAACACGCCCGGCAATCCGACCAACTTCATCAACAACCCCGTCGGCGCCGGCCTCTACGGGATTGAGTATAACGGGCTCACCCGGGTCTTCACCGTGACCGGGCTGCTGGACGCCAGCCTGGCCACCCATACCCTCGCCATCGGCATCGCCGACACCTCCGACAGCATCTTCGACAGCGGCGTGTTCCTCAGCGGGCTGAAGGCGGGCACGGCCACGGGCGGCGGCGGCATCGAGAACCCGGTGCCGGAGCCGGCGACGCTCGGCCTGTTCGGGCTCGGGCTGCTCGGCCTCGCCGCCACACGGCGCCGCCGCACGGCCTGACGCGGGCCATGACGGCAGCGCGCCCCGAGCACGGGGCGCGCTGCCTCCCCTCGCTCAGTTCCGGCGCCGCCGCTCCGCCGCCTCGGCGCGCCGCATGTCGATGAACACCGCGTAGTCCTCGTGCCGCGTCGGCACCCAGCCCACCGCGCTGCCGCGTTCCACCGCCTTGTGGATCTCGGGATGCGCGGCCGGCAGGGCGAGGTGGAAGTCCACCATGTCCTTCTTGAAGCTGGCTGGAAGGTCGGAGCGCACGACGACCGGCCCGTTCTGGATCGGGCGGGACCGCCAGATGATCCGGATGTCCTTCATGTCCAGCAGCTTCTTCTCCACCGCGGCGGTCAGCACCCCGCGGGAGAAGCCCCGGCTTTCGTCGCCCTGGCCGGAGGACCAGCAGACCCCGGCGTCATATTGCCTCTGCAGCACGGCGACGAGAGCCTGGTCATGCCCGCCCGCGAAGCCCGTGCGGCCGAAGAAGGTCTCGGGCGTGATCCCCGCCGCCCGCAGCTCCGCGCGCGGGATGAGATAGCCGGAGGCGGAGTTGGGGTCGGACCAGGCCATGGCCTTGCCGCGCATCTCCTCCAGCTTCGTGATGCCGGAATCGGCGCGCACATACATCAGCGCGACATAGCTGGTGCTGCCATCCGGCTCCTGCGTCACCAGGATGGGCTCCACCCCGCCATTCGTGTCCAGCCACACCCCGGCATAGGCGGCGGGGGACATGTTCGCGATCTCCAGCTGCTTCGCGGCGAAGGCCTGCTGCACGCCGGAATAGTCGGAGGCGAAGAACATGCGGGTGGGAACGCCGAAGGTATCCTCGAACAGCTTGCGATAGGCGTCGTAGCGGCCCAGCCGGTCGCTCTCGGATTCCCCGCCCAGCACCCCGAGCCGGATCTGCGGCACCTGCGACGCCCAGTCCCGCCGCCCCGGCGCCGGCATGGGTGGGGCGGGCGGCCGCGCCGCGCCGCTTCCAACCTGGGCACGCGCCGCGAGGGGAAGAAGGGCTCCGGCGGCGACCAGGAGGCTGCGACGGATCATGGGGCGGCTCCGGATTTCATTCTTCATCAGCCTGTCATGGCCTGGCGAGGCAGGCCAAGGGGTTGGCATGTTGCACACCGGGCGCCGGCCCATCACCCTGCCGCCCATGGCAAGGCGGCAGGAAGGCGCGCCGGGGAAGGAAGCGCGGCACGCGGCCATCCTCCAGGCGCTCAGCACGGATCCCACGGTGCGGATCAGCACCCTGGCAGCCCGATTCGGCGTCTCGGGCGAGACGGTCCGGCGGGATATCGAGGCGCTTTCGGCCATGGGGGCGGTGCGCCGCACCTATGGCGGCGCCTCGGTCACCCATGCCGGGGTACAGCCCGATTTCCTGGCCCGCGAGGCGATGGCGGGGGCGGAGCGCGCCCGGATCGGGGCTGCGGCCGCCACGCTGGTCGAGCCCGGCGCGGTGCTGATGGTCGATGCGGGCAGCACCACCGCCCGCTTCGCCCAGGCCCTGGCCGCACGCGGCACGGCGGCCACGCTGATCACCAACAGCCTGCCCGTTGTCTCCGCCGCCGGCGAGACGGACCAGCTGCGGGTCCTCGTTGCGCCCGGCGAGTTCTACGCGACGGAGCGCGCCCTCTACGGAGCCGAGACCGATGCCTTCCTGCGCCGCTTCAGCGCCGATGTGGCGGTGATCGGCGCCTCCGGCCTGACGCTGGAGGGCCCGACCGACGCGGAAAGCCGTGCCGCCTGGGTCAAGCGCGCCATGCTGGACCGGGCGCCGCGCCGGATGTTGCTGCTTGATTCCGGCAAGTTCGGCCGGGGCTACCTGGAGCGCGTGGCGGAGCTGGCTGTGCTGACCGACCTGGTGACCGATGCGCCCCCGCCCCCTGCCCTAGCCGCCGCGCTCGACCGCGCGGGCGTGCAGGTGCATGTCGCAGGAGATGTTTGACCTTCCACATTAGGAGTGGCATCCTCCACATCAATTGGAGGAAGAAGCTTGGTCCAGCGGCACGCCCCGCAGCCCCTCAGCGCCGCCCCGGCCTCAGGCCTCGCCGCGCTTCGCTACGTGCTGACGGATATCGACGACACGCTGACCGAGGATGGGCGCCTGCCCGCCCTTGCCTATGCGGCCATGGAATCGCTGGCCCGGGCCGGGCTATCCGTCGTCCCGGTCACGGGGCGCCCGGCGGGCTGGTGCGACGCCATCGCCCGGCAATGGCCGGTGGCGGCGGTGGTGGGGGAGAACGGCGCCCTCTGGTATGCCGAGGACCGGGCCGCCCGCCGCATGATCCGCTGGCAGGCCCAGAACGAACCCTCCCGGCTGGCCAACCGTGACCGCCTGATGGCCCTGGCCGGGGAGGCGATGGCCGCCGTGCCCGGCACGCGCTTGGCCTCCGACCAGCCCTTCCGCCTTTTCGACGCCGCGGTGGACTTCGCCGAGGATGCCGGCCCCCTGCCCCTCGAGGAAGCCGCGCGCATCGCCGCCGTGTTCGAGGCGGGTGGGGCGCAGGCCAAGGTGTCCTCCATCCATGTGAATGCCTGGTTCGGGGACTGGGACAAGCGCGCGGGGATCGAGAACCTCTTCGCCGCCCGCTTCGCGCCGCTGCACACGGTGCTGGACCAGGTCGCCTTCCTGGGGGACAGCCCGAACGACGCACCGCTCTTCGCCGCGATTCCGTTTTCCGTTGGCGTGGCGAATGTGCTGCCCTTCCTGGACCGGATCGCATCCGCCCCCGCCTATGTCACCGAGGCGCCGGGCGGGCGCGGCTTCGCGGAATTCGCGCGGGCCCTGTTGGCCGCACGCCAGAACGCATTGGAGGAGAACGCCGCATGAAGAACTGGATGATGGCCACCCTGCCGACGGGGGCCATGCTGGCCGCCGGGCTCATGGCCCTGCCCGCCACCGCCCAGGCCCCCGCGGCCCCGCAGGGCGCCTGCTTCCGCGGCCAGCTAGACGAGGGCTATTGCGACAACGACCGCAACCTCGTGGCTGACACGCCCGAGGCGGCCCGCCAGCGCGATCCCTCCACCCTCGTCTTCACCTACACCCCGGTGGAAGACCCGGCCCTCTATGCCAGCCAGTTCCGCCCCTTCGTCGACCACCTCACCCGCTGCACCGGCAAGCGCACGGTCTACTTCCAGGTGACGAGCAACGCGGCGCAGGTCGAGGCCATGCGGTCCGGCCGCCTGCATGTCGCGGGCTTCTCCACCGGTCCCACGGCCTTCGCCGTGAATCTGGCCGGCGCCGTGCCCTTCGCCGTGAAGGGCGGGCCGGACGGGTTCGAGAGCTACCGCGTGGTGATGCTGGTGCGCGCCGACAGCCCCTACCGCACGCTCGCGGACCTCAAGGGCAAGCGCGTCGCCCACACCTCCGCCACCTCCAATTCGGGCAACCTCGCCCCGCGCGCCTTCTTCCCCGGCCTCGGCCTGAAGCCGGACGAGGATTACCGCGTGCTCTATTCCGGCGGGCATGACCGCAGCGTGATGGGCGTGAACGCGGGCGACTACGACGCGGCGCCGGTCGCGTCCGACGTCTATTCGCGCATGGTCGCGCGCGGCCAGGTGCGCGGCGACAACTTCCGCGTCATCTGGGAGAGCGACCCCTTCCCCACCTCCTCCTTCGCCATGGCGCATGACCTGCGGCCGGAGCTGCAGGAAAAGATCCGCCAGTGCTTCCTCGAATACCGCTTCCCCGAGGCGATGGCGCGCGACCTGGGCGGCAATGACCGCTTCTGGCCCGCGACCTATGCGGAGCAATGGGCCCCTGTGCGCGCCGTGGCCGATGCGGTGAACGCCCCCTACACCCGTGCTGCCTTCGACGAGGAGAGCCGCAAGGAGCTGGAGGCCGAGGCGCGCCGCAACGCCGCCCGTACCCAGACCCAGAGCGGCGGCGTGCATAACGTGCCCCAGGCTGGCGGAGCATCGGGTGGCGCGGCCGCCCCGGCCCCGGCGCGCCAGCCGTGAGCGCCGCCCTCGACATCCGCGGGCTCACCAAGGAGTACGTGGCCGGCAAGCCGGTGCTGCGGAACCTGGACCTGTCCGTCGGCGCGGAGGGGATCACGGCCATCATCGGCCCCTCCGGCACCGGCAAGTCCACGCTCCTCCGCTGCATCAACCGGCTGGTCGAGCCCACCCAGGGCGAGATCCGCCTGCGGAGTGCCGAGGGAAGCGTGGACATGGCGAAGCTGAGCGGGCGGGCCCTGCGCCTCGCCCGCCGGCGGATCGGGATGGTGTTCCAGGAGTACAACCTCGTGGAACGCCTCTCCGTAATGGAGAACGTGCTCTGCGGGCGTCTTGGCTACGTCCCGCTCTGGCGCGCCTGGCTGCGGAAGTATCCGGAGCAGGACATCGCCCGCGCCTTCCAGCTGCTGGACGCGGTGGGCCTGCCCGAGCATGCCACCCGCCGCGCGGATGCGCTCTCGGGCGGCCAGCGCCAGCGCGTCGGCATCGCCCGCGCGCTGATGCAGAAGCCCGACCTCCTCCTGGCCGACGAGCCCACCTCCTCGCTCGATCCCCGCACCTCGGTCGAGGTGCTGGAGATGCTGACGACGCTGGCGGGCGCCGAGGGCGTGCCGGTGATCATCAACATCCACAACGTGGCACTGGCCAAGCGCTACGCGAAGCGGATCGTCGGCATGCATGGCGGGGCCATCGTCTTCGACGGCAAGCCCGAGGACCTGCAGGACAGCCATCTCACCCAGATCTATGGCGGCGAGGACTGGCTGTGAGCGACACCGCCCTCCGCGGCACCGCGCGCCGGGCCTTCGCCCCCGATTGGGGGATGCGGATCTTCGGCCTGCTGATCCTCGCCTATCTCGTCTATGCGGCGACCCAGCTCGACCTCGGCCTCGGCCGCTTCGTCACGGGCCTCGGCGAAGGCGCGCGCTTCCTCGCGCGCATGGTGCCGCCCAACTTCGCCCGCTGGGAACTGCTGCTCGAGGGCATGATCGAGAGCATCCAGATCGCGGTGCTCGCCACCGTCTTCGGCATCCTGTTCTCCCTGCCGCTCGGGCTGCTCGCGGCGCGCAACATCGCGCCCTGGTGGGTCTCGGGCCCCGTGCGCGCCTTCATCGCCGTCTGCCGCAGCCTGCACTACGTGATCGTCGCCATCCTCTTCGTGAAGGCGATCGGCTTCGGCGCGCTGGCCGGCATCTGCGCCCTCGTCATCGCCTCCATCGGCTTCGTGGCGAAGCTCTTCGCCGAGGCGGTGGAGGAGATCTCGATGAAGCAGGTGGAGGCCGTTCGCTCCACCGGCGCCTCCACCATGGCGGTGCTGCTCTATGCGGTGCTGCCCCAGGTAGCGTCGCGCTTCGTCGGCTTCAGCCTCTACCAGCTCGACAGCAACCTGCGGAACTCGACGCTGGTCGGCATCGTCGGCGCGGGCGGCATCGGCGGCACGCTCTTCGCGGCCTTCAAGCGCTTCGACTATGACTTCGTCTCGGCGATCCTCATCGCCATCATCGCCCTCATCCTCCTGGCCGAGATCGTCTCCGGCCGCATCCGGGCCAGCATGCGATGAGCGGCATCCCGTCCGAGGGCGCGGCCGTGGCCGCGACGCATGACCCGCTCGCGCCCCTGCGGCGCGAATGGATCCGCCACAGCCCGGCGGAGCGGCTGACGCGCTGGATCATGTTCCTCACCATCGTCGCCGCCGTGGTCTGGGCGATCCGCACGATCGACATCATCCCGGAATTCCTCGCGGATGCGCCGGAGCAGATGGCGGACCTGCTGGTGCGGATGTGGCCGCCCGACCTCGCGGCCTATCCGCGCGGCATCCATGCCGCGCTGATCGAGACGCTGCACATCGCCAGCCTCGGCACCGCCTTCGGCTTCGTCATGGCCATCCCGCTGGCGCTGATGGCGGCACGCAACATCTGCCGCATCCCCGCACTCAACGCGCTGGCGCAGGTAGGGCTCGTCGCATCCCGCTCCGTCAACTCGCTCGTCTGGGCGCTGATCTTCGTCGCGGTCTTCGGGCCCGGCGCGGCGGCGGGCGTCTTCGCCATCGCCTTCCGCTCCATCGGCTTCGTCGGCAAGCTGCTGGCGGAAGCCCTGGAGGAGATGAACCCCGGCCCGCGCGAGGCGCTGCGCGCGGCCGGCGCCCCCTGGGGCGCGGAGATGCTCAAGGCCGTCTGGCCGCAGATCCGCCCGGCCTTCTGGGGCGTGGCGCTGTTCCGCTGGGACATCAACGTGCGCGAATCCGCCGTGCTCGGCCTGGTGGGCGCCGGCGGCATCGGCGTGGTGCTGGAGGATGCGATCAACTTCTTCCAGTGGGATCAGGTCGCGACCATCCTCCTGGCCATCCTGGCCGTTGTGCTGGTCGCGGAAATCGTGGTGACCCGCGTGCGGGCAAGGCTTCTCTGATGAACACCCCCCAGGACCCCATGGGCAGCGTCGACCTCCTGGTCATCG
Source organism: Muricoccus roseus (assembly GCF_900141905.1). Classification (GTDB taxonomy): domain Bacteria; phylum Pseudomonadota; class Alphaproteobacteria; order Acetobacterales; family Acetobacteraceae; genus Roseomonas; species Roseomonas rosea. The sequence goes on from NZ_FQZF01000008.1 coordinate 56,090, forward strand.
GGGGCGGCGTGAACGGATGCGGCATCGCGCGCGACGCGGCCGGCCGCGGCCTTTCGGTGATGCTGGTGGAGAAGGGCGACATCGCCGAGGCGACCTCCTCCTCCTCCTCCAAGCTCATCCATGGCGGCATCCGCTATCTCGAGACCTATGAGTTCCGGCTGGTACGCGAGGCCCTGGCGGAGCGCGAGGTGCTGCTGGGCATCGCGCCGCACATCGTCTGGCCCATGCGCTTCGTACTGCCCCATCGGCCGGAGATGCGGCCGCGTTGGATGATCCGCGCGGGCCTCTTCCTCTACGACCATCTCGCGCGCCGCGTGTCCCTCCCGGGCAGCGAGGCGCTGGAGCTGGACCGCCTTCCGCAGGGCGAGCCGCTGCGCCAGCCGCAATTCTCCCGCGGCTTCGCCTATTCCGACTGCTGGGTGGAGGACAGCCGCCTCGTCCTGCTGAATGCGCGGGATGCGGCGGATCGTGGCGCCACCATCCTGCCGCGCACGAGCTTCGAAACGGCGCAGCGCGGCCCCGATGGATGGAGCGTCACGCTGCGCCACGCGGACGGCACGCCCCGCACGGTGCGGGCCCGCGCCATAGCCAACGCCGCCGGGCCCTGGGTGACGGTGGCGCAGGGTGCCACCGGCACGGCGCTGAAGGGCCGGGTGCGGCTGGTGCGCGGCAGCCATATCGTGGTGCCCGCCCTCTACCAGGGCAGCCAGGCCTATATTCTGCAGAATGACGACCGCCGCGTGGTCTTCGTCATTCCCTATGAGGAGCGCTTCTCCCTCATCGGCACCACCGACGTGCCGCATGACCCCGCCATGGGCACGCCCCACTGCACGCCGGAGGAGGCCGCCTATCTCTGCGAGGCCGTCTCCCGCCAGTTCCGCAACCCCGTCACGCCCGACCAGATCACCTGGACCTATTCCGGCGTGCGCCCGCTGCATGACGACGGCTCGGACAACCCCTCCGCCGTCACGCGCGACTACACCCTCTCCATGGATACCGAGGGCGCGCCGCTGCTAACGGTGCTGGGCGGCAAGATCACCACCTATCGTCGCCTGGCGGAGGATGCGACAGGCCAGATCACCCGCGCGCTCGGCCGCCCCGGCACGCCCTGGACCGGCAAGGCGGCACTCCCCGGCGGCGACCTCGGCGGCCTCTCCCGCGCCGCCTTCACCGAGAGCATGGCCCGCGCCCATCCCTGGCTGGACCGCCCGCTGCTGGACCGCCTGATCCGCACCCATGGCAGCCTGCTCGAGCGCGTGATCGACGGCGCCACCTCCATCGAGGCGATGGGCGGCGATCTCGGCGGCGGCATCACGGCGCGGGAGTTGGAATGGATGCGGGCCCAGGAATGGGTGGCAGCACCGGACGACGTGCTGTGGCGCCGGACCAAGCGCGGGCTGCACATGACCCCGGCCGAGCGCGAGGCCTTCGCCGAGCGCTTCGGCGGCTTGGCGGCGGTGGCCTAGCCAGGCGGCGCGGAGGCGCGCATCACCGGCCCATGCGCCGACGCCTCCTCCCCGCCCTGCTCCTGGCCGCCCTGCCCGCCCTGGCGCAAGCCACGCCGGAAGCCCTCGCCCTGGCGCGGGACTATGTGGCGCGGCACCGCGGCACCCTCCCCGACCTGCGCGGCCTCGTCCTCGGCGCCGCCGGGGATGGCAGCGGCACGGAAGCCGCGGAACTCCGAGCCACCATCGACGCCGAGCTGACGACCGCCGAGCCCGCCTATCGGGAGGCCCTGGCCGCCGCCCTCGCCGAAGGACTCAGCCCGGAGGCCCTTCGGGGCGCCCTGGCCGACGGCTCCATCCGCGCCGCCATCCAGGCCAGCCCGAACGCAGCGCGCCTCATCGGCACGCTGAACCGCCTGACTTTCGAAGCCGTGACCGGCATGGCCGAGCGCGCCCTGCAGCGCGGCTGCAAGCCCGGGGAAGCCTGCGACCGGCGCTGACATTCCCGGCCCGGAGCAGCGGCCTTCATCGAGCTGTCACGAAGCCATCCCGCGCCTGTCACGCGGGTCACGCATAAACTTCGCATGACCATCATCAGCTGGCCCTATCCCGCCGCCGCCGAGACCGTCGCGGACGGTGTCCTGACCCAGTCGCGCCCGCCTTCCGCGGTGATCGCCCTACTGGTCCGCAAGGGCGGAACGCCCGGTATGGCCGCCATGCTCGAAGCCATCACGCGGTCCCAGGCTGTCGCGAGCATCTGGATGCCGGCCAGCCCCGTGGCCGTGCAGGTGCTCGCCGCCGACGAGGCAGCCATCCCCGTGGTGGAGCAAGCCGCCGAAGACTACCCCTTCCCCCTGCAGATCCAGATCGGCCCGGTGGATGAGCGCCGTGCCAAGCGGCAAGCCACGAACTGGGCGGCCTGCCTCGGGGCGCCGGAGGCTTCGGTGCTGGTGCTGGACGTGCTGGCCGAGGGCTGATCCAGTCCCTTTCTGATGGGGCGTTCTGTCCCGGGGAGAGGGAGAAGGAATTCTGCCTCCCCCGGCCCCGTCGAAGGCAGTGCCTTCGACCCATCATCTTTTTCTAGAAGTTTGGAATCATGGGGCTGACGGTGCGCCTCGGATCCACGACCCGAGGCGACTGCAAACGCAGGGTCAGTCCCCTTCAATCAGGACCCCCACCGATCCGGGGCATCCACGGCAGTCAGACGGGGTTCCAAGGGCCTCAGGCCCTTGGCGGGTTGAGGGCGGAGCCCTCAAAGCACCCTGCCCCCCTACCGAGCGAGCAGCGCGCGGGCCAGCGCCTCGAACTCCGCGACCGCCAGCGTCTCCGCCCGCCGGGTGGGCTCGATCCCGGCGGCGGCCAGCAGCGCCTCCGCCTCGCCCAGGGACTTCAGCGAGCCCCGCAGCATCTTTCGGCGCTGCCCGAAGGCCGCGGCCGTCACCCGCTCCATCGCGCGGGCCAGTTCCGGCTCGGGCTGCTCCGCATGGGGCACAAGATGCACCACGGCGGACCACACCTTCGGCGGCGGGCTGAAGGCGCCGGGCGGCAGGCGCAGCACGAGATGCGCGTCGCAGCGCCACTGGGCGGCCACCGCCAGGCGGCCGTAGCCCTCGGTGTCCGGGGCGGCGACGATCCGCTCGGCCACCTCCTGCTGGAACATCAGCGTCAGGCTCTCGAACTCGCCCGCCCGGGCGAGCCAGCCGATCAGCAGCGGCGAGCCGACATTGTAGGGAAGATTCGCCACGATTCGCCGCGGTGCCGGCATCAGCGCCACCGGGTCCACCTTCAGCGCATCCGCCTCGATCACCGTCAGCCGGCCCGGATAGGCCGCCTCCAGCTCCGCCAGGGCGGCGACGGCGCGCGCATCCAGCTCCACCGCATGCACATGGTCCGCGCCGTTCGCGAGCAGCGCGCGGGTCAGACCACCGGGGCCAGGGCCGACCTCCAGCACCTGGCGGCCAGCCAGCTCCCCCGCCAGCCGTGCGATCCGGCCGCACAGTGCTTCGTCGAGCAGGAAGTGCTGGCCCAGCGCCTTGCGCGCGGCCAGCCCATGCCGGTGTACCGTCTCGGAAAGGGTGGGAAGCGGGGTCAGGGGCGGCTGCATGCGCGCTTCCATGCCCTGGCGCTCCGCCGGCCTGTCTCGCCGGCCTAGTTGCGCATCTCGATCGTGGCGCGGCGGCGCAGGTCGCGGATCTGCTGGCGGGAGAGGTTTTCCGCCCGGTCGCGCACCAGCTGCGCCTTCGCCATCTCCGGAGTGAAGCTCGCCAGGTTCCGCGTCTCCCGCGTGCAGACCGCGATCACCAGAATGCCGTCCGGCGTGACGATGGGCTGGCTGGCCCGGCCGGGGGCCAGGCCGGAGACGAGCTGGCGCAGCGGGGGCGGGTTCAGCGTCTCCAGCCGAACCTCACCGCCCGGATCGGCGGGGCGGGCCGCGCCAGCGGCTCGGTTCGCGGCCTCCACCGCGTCGCAGCCGCCGCGGATGGCCTGGGCCTTGGTCAGCTGGTTACGCTGTTGCTCCGTCGGGTTCTGCGGGTCCAGCGGGGAGGAGAAGGGCAGGAAGGCCTGGCGGATGGTGATCATGGTCGCGTTCTCGCGGCCGGTCTCGCGCTTCTGGCGCAGGGACACGATCTGGTAGCCGCCGGGGACTTCCACGGCGTTGGAGATCGCCCCGGGCGGCATGCGCTGCACCACCGAGGCGACCTCCGGGTCCAGCTGCTCCGCGCTGACCCAGCCAAGGTCGCCGCCCTGCAGCGCCGTCTGGCTCTGGCTGAACTGGGTGGCCGCGACCGGGAAGGGCAGGCCCTGACGGAGCCGCGCGATCACGTCGTCCACGAAGCGCTTCGTCTCCCCGGCGGAGGAGGGGTCCTCCACGGGCACGAAGATCTCGGACACCAGGTACTCCGGCTGGCCCACCCGGGCGGCATGGGCGGCCACGGCCTCGCGGATCGCATCCTCCGAGGGCTCGGCCTGCGGGCCCAGCATGCCACGGATCAGCCGCGACCAGCCGATCTGCGAGCGGATCTGGTCGTAAAGCACCCGGGGCTCGATCCCGGCGGTGCGGAGCTGGGCGCGCAGCCCGCCCTGGGGCAGGCCATTGCGGCGCTCGATATCGCCGATGGCCTGGGCCACCTCATCATCGCCAACCGGGATGCGGCGGCGCTGGATGTCCTGGAGCCGCAGCCGCTCCTCGATCAGCTGGCGCAGGATCTGCGGACGGATCCGGGTCAGCAGGTCGCCCTGGGGGGCGAGCCCGACATTCAGGGCGAAGAGGCGCGCGCGGGATTGGACCTCCGCTTCGGTCACCACGTCGCCGTTCACCACCGCCACGATCCGGTTGAGCGAGGCGGCCGGGGGCTGGGCCTGCCGCGACTGCGCCTGGCGCCCCGTCGGCTGCGCCCAGCCATCGGCCGGCTGCATCAGGAGAGGCAGTCCGAGGGACAGGCCGAGAAGGGCGGGCAGCGCCGGGCGGAGGCGGGGAAAGCGTCGCATGGCGGGTTCCTAGACCATGCGCGCCCGGGATTGAAGCGATCCCGTGGATGGCCGTTGTCGCGTTTCGTTTCAACCTGGGCGGGAGAGGCGCCCTAGAGGGCGCGCAGCGAGAAGTCTCCCACGGTCTTCAGCGCGATGCGGAAGACGACCGTCGTGCCGCCGGGATAGGTGCGCCCTGTGCTCGGGTTCTCGGCCAGGGAGCGGAAGAAGCGCCCCTCGAAGACGACGCATTCATCCTCATAGGCGGCGGTCACGCCCGCCGCCACGCCGCGCTGGTCCTCGATGTCGTAGCGCCCGAAGACGCCGGCGCGCCAATAGGTGCCGATCCGGGTGTTGATGCCGCCATAGACCTCGCGCGTGTAGCGGACGGGCGTCCGCAGCGTGGAGGGGATCTGGTAGAGGTAGCCCAGGTTGAAGCGGGTGCCGGGCAGCCCGACCGGGTCCAGCCCGAAGCCGGCCGAGGTGTCGACCATCCGCCGGTCGCCCGTCTCGCCGTCCAGCCGGGTGCGCGCCGTTACGTCGAACCACGAGGTGGGCGCGACGGTCACCCGCCCCACCCAGTCCGATGCCCGCTTCTCCAGCCCCGAGCGCTCCTGGAACACCGCCTCGTCCGAGGCCCGGAAGGACCGCCCGGCCAGCGCCTCCACCGAGCCGCCATTGGGGAAGTACCAGGCCCCGCGCAGCGCCGCGTCCACCCGCGTGCCGCCCTCCTGCCGGTCCCGCCCGTTGAAGCGGTTCAGCTCGAAGAGATTCGCGTCGGTGAACTCGAAGTCGAGGCTGTCCTCGTTCGGGATGTCCGTCTGGCGGCCGGTGTTCGGGCCGGTCACGAGCTGGATCCGCGGCTCGATGAGCTGCGTGCCGAGGCGGCCGGCCGAGCGCACCAGGGGAAGCCGCCAGTCCAGCGCCACGCGAATGTTGCCGGTGGCCGTGGTGGTCGTGCTTTCCTCGCTGAAGTTCGGCGCCAGGTTCAGGTTGGTGGCGTTGTAGCCCAGCCCGTCCGCCTGCATGCGGAAGGTCCATTGCCCGCCCATGCTGTCGAAGCGCGGCAGCTCATAGCGAAGCCGGGTGCCGAGGCGGCGGGTCTGGGTGCCTTCGCTGCGGTAGATCTGGAAGGCGGTGGCATCGGCCGTCAGCGTGCCGCCCAGCGAGTCCCGGCCCAGCACCGTCTCGTAATACATGTCGGGAAGGACGAAGGGGATGCGGCTGGTTTCGTCCTGCTCCCGCAGGCCCTGGAAGGCCAGGGCGCGGATGCGGGCATAGGAGTTGTAGCCCCAGAAGCCCTCGGCATAGGCCGTGCTGCTCAGCACCGCCGTGGCGGGCTGGCGGTAGGCGCGCAGATAGGTCTCGCTCGTCGCACGGTTGACGCTGAAGCCGGCCTGCCAGTTCTCGTCGATGACGAAGCTGCCGCGCGAGAAGATATGCCCGCCCCAGCCCTTCTCCTCGCTCGACTCCTTGCCGTTCATGTAGCCGAGCGAGCCCTGGGCGCTCAGCTGGCCGAAGTTGAAGCGCTGGCGGTAGTTGAAGAAGCCGCTGGGCGGCGCCTGGGTCGCCACCATCGGGGTGATGGTGACGTCGCTGGAATCATCGATCGCCCAGTAATAGGGAACCTCCGCGAAGGCCCCGAGATAGTTCGTCTGGCCGAAGGAGGGCGTGAGGAAGCCCGAGGAGCGCGGCGTGGACGGGTCGGGCATCGACAGGTAGGGCGTGTAGAAGGCCGGCACCCCCGCGAAGTCGACCGTGGCGTCGCGGAAGCGGATACGCCGCGCCTCCCCGTCCTGGGTCGCGAGCCGAGAGCGGAGCTGCCAGATCGGCGGCGCCAGAGGGTCGTCGGCGCAGAGGTCGCAGGCCGAATAGACCACGCGGGAGAGGTCCATGATGACCGCCCCGCTTTCCGTCGTGCGACGGCGGGCGCCGTTGGCGGCTACCCGGCCGTTCTGGGCCAGCAGGCCACGCAGCCCCTGCACCACCGCATCCCGCATGCCGCCCTGCAGGTCGACGCGGTCCGCGAAGAGAACCTGCCCGTCGGGCTCCAGAAGCTGGACGTTGCCCTCCGCGATCGCGATGCCGGTGTCGCGGTCATAGGTGAAGCGGTCGGCGCGCAGGATGCGCTCGCCCTGCCAGGCCTCCACCGCGCCACTCGCGGTCACGCGGTTCTCGTTCTGGTCGTACTCCACCTCCGTGGCCGTGAAGGTCACGGGGGCGTCGCGGTCGAAGCTCGCGGCGCCGCCACCGCCCAGCAGCGGGCTTCCGGGAGCCCTGGGGGCCGCCGGCTGCGTCGCCGGCGCGCCCATCGGGCCCATGCCGGCGCCCAGCTGGTCCGGGCGCAGGGTCAGCGGGGCGCCCTGTGCCAGGGCAGGCGCGGGCAGGCCCGCCGGCAGCGCCAGCATCGCCAGGAAGGCCGTGCCGGCCAGCAGCCGGTTGCGGCGGGAGGGAAGCATCGCCTCGGGGTGCTTCCGCCCGGTCACGTCCGTCATCCGTCCTCCAGGTGAAGCAGAAGGGCCACCGCACACATCAGGCCGGCCGCCGCGGGGGCCCAGGCGGCCAGCACCACGGGCAGGGTTCCGGTCTCGCCGAACTCGCCGGTCACGCGGTCCAGCAGGAACAGGGCGAAGCCGGCGGCCACGCCCGCCCCGAGCATCTGGGCGACGCCGCCCTTGCGGGCCTCGCGCATCGAGAAACCGGCGGAGAGAAGGGCCATGGCGACGGCCAGCATGGGCAAGGCCAGCAGGGAATGGAACTGCAGCCGGTGCCGCACCGCGGAGAATCCCGAATCTTCGAGCACGGAGATGAAGTCGGGCAACACCCAGAAGGAAAGGGTGTCCGGGCTCGCGAAGCTGTCCTCGATCCGGTCCGGCGTCAGCTCCGTTGGCAGGCGCAGCTCATGCGCGGGGCTGGCCTGCCGGTCCGGGCCGAAGGAGATCGCGCTCTCCAGCACCCAGGCGCCACTCGCAAGGGTCGCCCGCGGCGCCTCCACCCGCCCGAGGAAGCGGTCCGCGCCCGAGATGCGCCAGACCGAGACCTCCTCCAGGGCGAAGGCCATGCCGGAGGCCGGGCTGCGGGCCGCCGGGCGGCCGGAGAGGATGGCCACGCCCTGCGGGTCCAGCTCCCGGTCCGCCTGACGGAGCCAGAGCCGGCCGCCGGCCAGGGTGGTGATGCCCGCGGTGTTGCGCAGCACGGCCGCGTCCAACCGCTCCGCCCGCGCGAGCAGCATGGCCGAGAGGGGCGAGAGCCCGGCCGTGGCGCCGGCGCCGAGCATGGTGGCGACCAGGACCGGCCCGAGCAGGAAGCCCCAGGCCGAGATGCCGGCCGAGCGCGCCACCACCAGCTCCGAGCCGCGGGCAAGGCGCCAGAAGGCCAGGATGCCGCCGAGCAGGATGGCGAAGGGCAGCACCTGCATGGCCACGAAGGGCACGCGCAGGGCGGCGATGGTCGCCACGATGCCGAAGCCCGCCTCACGCGTCGCGGCGCGGCGCAGCAGCTCGATGAAGTCGAACAGCGCGACGAGGCCGGTCAGCGCCGCCAGCATGATCAGGCACATGACGGCGAAGCGGCGCGCGACATAGGCGCCGAAGGTCAGGGGAAAGGTCACCCGGCGGCCCGCCGCGACAATTCGCCGGCCGGCGCCGGGCCGGCGACGGGCGGCGCCCGGCGCGGCCAGCCCGGCGCGCCGGAGAGCACCCAGGCCGCGATCACCCCCGGGCCGAGGACATGGAGCCAGATCAGCGGGATGAAGCGGTTATCCCGCGCCGCGAGATTGCCCACCGCGAGCCCGAGCGCCAGGAGCGAGACCACCGCCCCCACCGCGATGACGGCGGTGAGCCCCCCGCCATGCCGGCGGAAGCCGCTGGCCAGCGCGGCCGCCAGCCCCACCAGGGCGAAGGACAGGGCGGTGAAGGGCGAGGCCAGGCGGCCATGCCCTTCCGCCTTGAACTTGCGGATGTCGCGCTCCGGCAGCCCCTCCTCCGGGTCCGGGTTCAGCAATTCGCCCACGAAGCGCTCGCGGCTGTCGCGGTTGCGGGAATCCTCGGTGCGGCTGGTGCGGGCCAGGTCCACGCTGTTCTCGCCGAAGGCCAGCACGGTCAGCCGCGGCTGCGGCGGGGTCCCGGGCGGAGAATTGGGGGGCACGGCGCGTTCCATCTGCTGGCGCTGGCCGTTGAGCAGGACCACGCGCGGCCCGTTCGGGCTGGGCAGGATGACCCCGCGCTCGGCCAGGATGGTCACGGGCGCCCCCGGCTCGCGCTGGTCATGGATGAGGATGCCGCGCAGCGTCCCGTCCCGCTCGCGGATGCGGGCATAGACGGTCAGGTCGTTGCTGACGCTGCTGAATACCCCCTCCTGCAGGAGGATGGCGGCCATCTGATTGCGGATCTCGAACTGCCATTCGCGGAAGGCGGCGTGGGAGATCGGCACCAGCCAGGTCTGCAGCATCAGGCCGAGCCCGGTCGCCACCAGCGCCACCATCAGGGCCGGCCGGGCCAGACGCCAGTCCGAAAGCCCGGCGGCGCGCATCACCACCAGCTCCCGGTCCGTGGAGAGGCGGACATAGGTGAACAGGGTCACGACGAAGGTCGTGATCGGCAGGATGACCGCGAAGAAGGAGGGCAGGAGCAGCCCCGTCAGCTCCAGGAAGACCGAGAAGGGCAGGCCGCGGTCGAGCACCAGCTCGATGAAGCGGAGCGACTGGGTGAGCCAGATCAGCGCCGCCAGGCCGATGGTCACGGCCAGCAGGCTGAGGGCGATCTGCCTCGATATGTAGCGCGTGACGCGGCTCATGGGGGGCGCAACCTATCCATCCGACCCGGTGGGAGCAAATGGCCCTTCGCGATGAAGGCCCCCTTTCCACCCCGCCCCGTCAGGTCCCGAGAAACGCCCTGATGGCGTCGGCCGGAACGATCCGCACATGCCCCGGCATCGAATCGGGGCGGTGGCTCACGATGCCGAGGAGGCAGCCGCTCTCCAGGTCGAAGACGCCGGCCCCGGACTCCCCCTCGGCCATCGGCAGGGGAAGGTCGGTATAGGCGCCATCCGCCGGGCGGCTTTCGGGCACGACCGGCCCGGCGCGCACGGCCTCCCGCCGGTTGGTGGCGAGAACCAGGACGGGCTGGCCCTGCTTCGGCCCCCCGGCGCAGGGCCGGGCCGCGGGGCCGGGCGGCGCCATGCCGGCCTGGAGGAGGGCGAGGTCCTGGCCTTGCCGGTAGAGCGGCCCCACCCCCGGCTCCACATAGCCCTGGCCAATCCGCACGGGGCGCACATGCAGCACGCGGTCGCGGAAGCGGATGGTGGTCGGGATCGGGGCGCCGGAGCAGTGGCGCATCCCCGGGACGATGTCGTCCACCAGATGCGCCGCCGTGAGGAAGCGGCCTTCGCCGAGATAAACAGCCTCGCCGCGCAGGGGGCAGCCGGGGGCCCGGCCGCCGCGCAGCTCCGCCCGGAAGGCGTCCGGCAGGTCCGGCAGGCGCCTGGGCTCCCCCGGCGCGGCCCGCGCCGGCTCGTCCTCCACCCAGGAGCGGACGGAGGGAGAGGGAGAGGCGCAGGCCGAGAGAAGGGCCAGCGCCGCCAGAGACGCCCCGCCGGGGCCGTGGATCACGCGGGCAGCACCTTGCCCGGGTTCAGCAGGCCCTTGGGGTCGAGCGCGGCCTTGATCCTTCGCATCGCATCCAGCTCCGCGCCGCCGCGCCATTCTGCCAGCATGTCGGGCTTCAGCCGCCCCACCCCGTGCTCCGCGCTGAAGGAGCCGTCGAGGTCGCGGACGATGTCGTTCACGCAATCCATGATGTCATGGGAACGCGCGAGGAAGGCCGCTGCGTCCATGCCCTCCGGCTGCTCCAGGTTCATGTGGATGTTGCCGTCGCCCATATGGCCGAAGGGCACGGGGCGGCTGCCGGGGATCAGCGCCTGCAGGGCCGCGCTGCAGCGCCGGATCATCTCCGGCACCTTGGAGACGGGCACGGAGACGTCGTTCTTGACCGAGGCCCCTTCCTTCTTCTGGGCCTCCGGATGCTCCTCGCGCAGGCGCCAGATGGCGTGGCGCTGGGCCTCGCTCTCGGCCAGGGCGGCGTCCAGCACCTCCCCGGCCTCCAGCGCCTCCTCCAGCACCGCCTCCATCAGCCCGCGCAGGTCGGCATCCGGGCGGGAGGAGGCGAGGTCCACCAGCACGTAGTGATCCGCACGCTCGGAGAGCGGGAGGGTGGCGCCGTCGATATGGCGCAGCACCATCTCCATGCCGTTGCCGGACATGTATTCGAAGGCCCGCACCGCCGTCTCATCCCGGTCGCGGAAGCGGCGGAATAGGGCGAGGGCCGCGTCCTCGCTCTCCACGGCGCATAGCGCGATAGCCTCGGCCCGCGGGCGGGGGAACAGCCGCAGCACGGCGGCGGTGACGATGCCCAGCGTGCCCTCCGCACCCACCATCAGGTGGCGCAGCGCATAGCCCGTGTTGTCCTTGCGCAGCCGGCGGAGGCCGTGGATGACCCCGCCATCGGGCAGCACGATCTCGAGGCCCAGCATCAGGTCCCGCGCATTGCCGTAGCGTACCGTGGTGTTGCCGCCGGCATTGGTGGAGAGCACGCCGCCGATGGTGGCCGTGCCCTCAGCGCCCAGCGAGAGCGGGAAGAGGCAGCCTGCGCCGGCCGCCGCGTCCTGCGCCGTTTTCAGCACCACCCCGGCCTCGGCCACCATGGTCATGTCCACGGGGTCGAGATCGCGGATGCGGTTCATGCGGGAGAGGGAGAGGATGACCTGCCGCCCGCTCTCATCTGGCATGGCGCCGCCGACCATGGAGGTGTTGCCACCCTGGGGGACAACGGGGATGGCGGCCGCGTGGAGGAGGCGCATGCAGGCGGCCAGCTCCTCGGTGGAGGCGGGGCGCAGCAGGGCGGGGGAGGCGCCGCGATAGAGGCCGCGCCAGTCCGAAAGATGCGGCTCGAGGTCCGAGGGGTCCGTGACGATGCCGCGCGGGCCCAGGATGGACAGGAGCGACGCCATCAGCTCATCCGGGAGCGGGATCGCGGGGCGGGGCGGGTTCGTATCGGGCATTGGAAGAGGACCAAACGCCACCGCGAGGGGATGGGTCAAGGGCGCGATTCGCTCCGTTGCATCCGCTTCGGCGGACGCTCCTTCGGCCGCCCGCCCGCCACCAGCAACCCGATCACCGGCAGGCCCACCACCACCAGCGCCAGGGCGGCCACCGCGCCTTCCTCATAGGTGCCGCGCGCGGCCTCGGCATAGAGGGCGGTGGCGAGCGTCTCGCGGTTGAAGGGGCGCAGCAGCAGCGTGGCCGGCAGTTCCTTCATGGCGTCGAGGAAGACGAGCAGCGCGGCCGCCGAAAGCGCGGGCAGCAGCAGCGGCAGGTGCACCCGCCACAGCAGCCGCCCCCGCCCCGCGCCCATGGAGCGGGCGGACCAATCCATCTGCGGGCGGATGCGCGCATAGGCGGCGTCCAGCCCGCCGGCGGGGATGGCGAGGAAGCGCACGAAATAGGCGAGGATGAGCGCGGCGGCGGTGCCCGAAAGCGCGGGCGCCCAGTCGCCGAAGCGTTCCGTCAGGTCATCCAGCCCGCCGAAGGCGACGATCAGCCCCACCGCCGCGATCCCGCCGGGCAGGGCATAGCCCATCAGGCTGGCCCGCAGCAGCAGCGGCCCGGCCATGGCCCGGCGGTCCGGCATGGCATCCCCCCGCGCCCCGGCGGCGAGGCTGAGGGCTGCGGGCAGCACCAGCAGCGTGGCGGCGCCCGAAAGCAGCGCGCTGTTGCCGATCCAGGCACCGAGATCGGGCGGCAGGCCGAATTCCGCCACCCGCCGCCAGGCGGCCCAGACGAGATAGGAGACGGGCACGAGGAAGCCGAGCAGCACGGGCAGGGCGCAGAACAGGGCCGCGAACAGCCCGGCCAGGGGGGAGAGGGTGCGCCGGTCCGGCCGCGCGCCCTCCCGCACCGCATGGGCGCCCCGCGCCCGGCTGCGGGCCCAGCCCTCCAGCGCCACCAGGGCGGCGACGAGGGCGAGGATCATCAGCGCGATCTGCGCCGCCCCCTCCAGCGAGGAGCGGGTGATCCAGGTGACATAGACCGAGACGGTGAGGGTGCGGACGCCGAGGAATTCGGCCGCGCCCACGTCGTTCAGCGTCTCCAGCAGCGCGAGCGACGCCCCGGCCGCGATGGCCGGCCAGGCCATGGGCAGGCCGATGGAGAGGAAGAGGCGCATCCCCCCGGCCCCGAGCCCCCTCCCCGCCCGCAGCAGGTCCGCCCCCTGGGTCAGGAAGGCGGCACGGGCCGCGAGATAGACATAGGGGAAGAGCACGCTGCCCATCACCATGATGCAGCCGGGCAGCGAGCGAATCTCGGGCAGCGGGATGGCGCGGGGATCGGTGACGCCGAGGAGCGCGCGCAGCCCGGACTGGACCGGCCCCGCCGGGTGCATCACGTCCAGCCAGGCATAGGCGGACACATAGGTGGGCAGCGCCAGGGGCAGCACCAGCGCCGAGGAAAAGACGCGGCGCCCGGGGAAGCGGTGGCAGGAGACGAGCCAGGCCGTGCCCGTGCCTACCCCGACCACCACCACGCCGACGCCCGCCAGAAGCAGCGCCGTTTCCAGCACCGCCTGCGGCAGGACATAGCGGATCAGATGGGGCCAGAGATCGCCCGAGCCGCGCGCGGCGGCGATGGCGAGGGCGAGGACGGGCAAGGCGACGAGGGCGGCGCTGAGCGCCGCCCCCAGGCGGATACTGCCCGCCCGCCGGGGGCGGGGGAAATGCAAGATGGCCGGCCGAAGCCGCTTAGCGGTCGAAGCCGACCTCGTCCACGATCCGGCTGGCGGCCGCGCGGCGGGCGGCAACCTCCGGCAGGGAGACGTTGCGCGGCGTCACGGGCCCGAAGCCGGCGACGATCTCGTTCACCGGGGTATTCGGGCGCACCGGATTCTCGAAATTGCCGTCGGCATAGATCGTCTGCGCCTCCGGGGAGGCTAGGAACTCGAGGAAGCGCACCGCCTCGGCCCGGTTCGGCGCATGGCGCGTCACGGCGCCGCCCGAGATGTTCACCGCCGTCTCGTTGGCCGGCAGCACCACGCGCACGGCCTCGCCCCAGCGCTTCTGCTCCTCGCCGCCCCGGCCGGAGAGCATGAGGCCGGCATAATAGGTGTTGGCGAGCCCGACATCGCAGATGCCGGCCAGGATGTCGCGCGCCACCTCGCGGTCGCCGCCCGTCGCGCGGCGGGCCAGGTTACCCTTCAGCTTCGTCAGGTAGTCGCGCAGCCAGCCCTCTCCATGCTCGATCATCAGGATCGAGAAGAGGGCGGTGTTATAGGGATGCTGGCCCGAGCGGATGCAGACGCGCCCCTTGAAGCGGGGGTCGGCCAGGTCCTCGTAGGTCAGCTTCGCAGCCTCGGCCTCCGGGATGCGCTCGCGGGAGGCATAGATGGCGCGCGCCCGGGTGGAGAGGGCGAACCAGCGGCCCTGGGGATCCCTCAGATGGGCCGGGATGGCCGCGGTGAGGGCCGCGGATTCCACGGGCTGGGTGAGGTTGCGGTCGACCAGCTCCATCAGGTTGCCCACATCCACCACCATGGCGACATCGGCGCGGGAGCGGCTGCCCTCGGCCGCCAGGCGCTCGGCCAGCCCGCCCTGCACGAAGACCGTGTTGACCTGGATGCCCGTCTGGGTGGTGAAGCGCTCGGTCAGCGGGCGCATCAGGCCGGGTTCGCGGGTCGTGTAGAGATTCACCTCGGCCGCCCGGGCCGCCGCCGGGGCCAGAAGCAGCGAGAGGGCGAAGAGCACGGCCTTCTTCGGGCGGATCATGGTGCTGGCCTTGTTTGGGGTAGATGAAGCAGGCGCAATCTGTTCCAAGGCCGTGACGGCCGCAAGTGGCTGAGAATGCGTATCAGCCTGGGCTAGTGCAGCAGCAGCCACCCCAGCGCGCCGCCCGCCGCCAGCGCCCAGAGCGGCGAGAGGTTGCTGCGCCAGGTGAAGAGGGCGGAGGCCAGGGTGATCGTGACCGCGACGGCCACCTCCACCCCCGAGCCGCGCGCCGCCGCGGCCCCGGTGACGAGGCCGGTGGCCAGGATCAGCCCGATCGCCACCGGCACCAGCCCCGCCCGCAGCGCCGCCAGCCGCCAGTCCCCGGCCAGGCGCTGGGTGAGGCTCGCCACGGCCCAGGCGAGGATGAAGGTCGGGCCGAGGAAGCCGAGAAGGCTGGCCACCAGCCCCTGCGCCCCCGCCACATGCCAGCCGATCACGGCCACGAAGAGCACGTTCGGCCCCGGCGCCGCCGAGGCCAGTGCATAGCCCTGGGAAAAGGTGGCATCGGTCATCCACCCCCGCAGCTCCACCACCTCCCGGTGCATCTCGGGCACGGCGGCATTGGCCCCGCCCACGGCGAGGAGGGAGAGCTTCAGGAAGAAGACGAAGAGGTCCCAGGCGGCGGGGGTCATCCGGCCCTCCGCATCCGCCACACCACGGCGCCGATGGAAACGGGGCCGAGCACCAGCACGATGACCGGCAGCGGCACGCGGAACCAGGCCGCGGCGAGGGTGGAGAGCAGGCCGATCGCAATCAGCTCCGGCGGCGGCCGCAGGCGGCCGGACATGCGGAAGGCGTTGCCGATCACCATCCCCGCCGCCGCGCAGGCCAGCCCATGCATGAAGGCGCTGACGTCAGGATTATCCGCGAAGCCCTGCCAGAGCAGGACGAGGGAGATCAGGACGATGAGCGGGAAGAGATAGAGGCCGCCCGTGGCGGCGAAGGAGCCGCGCAGCCCGGCAAAGCGGCGGCCGATCATCACGGCGGCATTGCCCACATTCGGCCCGGGCAGCACCTGGCCGAGGCCGAGCACCTCCGCATAGTCGCGCTCGGTCATCCAGCGCCGCTCCTCCACCATGGCGCGGCGAACCCAGATCTGGGCCCCGCCGAAGCCCATCAGCCCCGCCTTGGCGAAGGCCATGAAGAGCTGTCCGGGGCCGGGCGACGGGTTGAGCGGAGGTTCCTCGGGCGGGGGCGCGGCATTCTTGGACACGGGCCCAAACTCCCCCTGCCCGCGCGCCAGGGCAAGGGGCTCGCGTGCGGATCAGGCCAGGGGGGCGGTCTGGTACAGGGTCACGCGCAGCCCGCCATGCGGAACCGGCGCGCCGGTCGGCAGGAAGGGCAGGCCGGTCGCATGGGCGAGGCGCGGCTCGCTCGTGACGATCCCGACGCGCCAGCCCGAGAAGCGGCGCAGCAGCGTCTGCCCGAGCGTCTGGTAGAGGGGCAGCAGCTTCGCCTTGTCCCCGATGCGCGTGCCATAGGGCGGGTTGGCGATGACGAGGCCGGGCGCGCCATCGGGCGGGACGATCTCGCTGATCGTGGCCTGCCGGAAGCTGGTCCATCCGGCGACGCCCGCGCGCTCGGCATTCGCGTGGCTCATGGCGATGGCCCCGGCATCCCGGTCGCTGCCATGGAAGCGCGCGGCGGGTTCGCGCATGCTCTTCACCTCCCGCATGCGCTGCCAGGCCTCGGCATCAAAGCTCGCCAGCTCTTCGAAGGCGAAATGCCGCGCCCGGCCGGGGTTGAGCCGTGCCGCGATCTCCGCCGCCTCGATGACGAAGGTGCCGGAGCCGCACATCGGGTCGAGCACGGGTTCCGCGCCGTCATAGCCGCATTGCCGCAGGAAGAGCGACGCCATGGTCTCGCGCATCGGCGCCGCGGCCACGGCCTCCTTGTAGCCGCGCTTGTGCAGCGGCTCGCCTGAGGTATCGACGCTGATGGTGCAGAGATCCGCCTCGATCCGCGCCCGGACGAGGATGCCGCCCTCGGCCGCGACGGGTGCGCCGAGCGTCTCGCGGATGGCGGTCTCGATCCGCTCCGCCGCCGCGCCGCTGTGATAGATGCGCGACCCGGCGCAGGAGGCCTCGACCCGGAAGGGCACGTCCGGCCGCAGCACGCCGGCCCAGGGCACGCGGCGCGCCCGGGCATCGAGCTGGGCGAGATGGGTGACGTGGAAGGAATCCAGGCGCGCCAGCACGCGCCCCGCGCCGCGGATCCAGAGATTGGCGCGCCAGACCTCCGGCCAGCCGCCCCGGATGATCGCGCCGCCGGGCACGGCGCGGGGCCGCTTGAAGCCCTTGCCGCGGATCTCGGCGCAGAGCGCCTCCTCCAGCCCCGGCGCGGTCGCCAGGAAGATCTCGAAGTCCTGTTCTGCGGTCATGGGGTGGCCTTCATCGCGGGGCCGCCGCGCGTCGCAGCCGGTCGTTGATCGCCTCGCCCAGCCCCGCCATGGGCACCTCCATCGCCGCGATGCCGCGCAGGCCGAGCCGCGCGCCTTCCGCGTCCAGCCAGCGCAGCCCGGAAAACAGCCGCGCGGCCGCTTCGGCGGTGTCGCCCGCCTCGGAAAGGCTCCAGACGGCACCCGCACCCGGCAGCGCCGGGCCGAAGGCGAGCAGCGCCTCATCCGCACCCACCGCCCGCGCGGCCAGCCGCACGGGCAGGGAGGGCGCGTAGTGCGAGAGCATCATGCCGGGCGAGCGCAGCGTCTCCGCTGCCCCTCCGGTCCCGGGAACGGGCCGGTCCACCGGGCCGATCAGCGCCTCCATCGCCTCCACCGTCACCGCGCCCGGGCGCAGCAACAGGGGGCGGGGGCCGCTGAGGTCCAGCACCGTGCTCTCCAGCCCCACGGCGCAGGGGCCGCCATCCAGCACGGCGGCGATCCGGCCGGAAAGCCCGTCCAGCACATGCGCGGCGGTGGTGGGGGAAACCCCGCCGGATCGGTTGGCCGAAGGCGCCGCCAGGGGCATCCCGGCTTCCCGCAGCAGGGCGAGCGCCAGCGGATGCCCGGGCACGCGCACCGCCAGCGTGTCCAGCCCGGCGCCGGTCAGCGGGTCGATCCGGCTCCCCGCGCGCCGGGGCAGCACCAGGGTCAGCGGGCCCGGCCAGAAGGCGGCGGCCAGGGCCTCCGCCCGCGCATCGGGCACCACCTCGGCGAAGGCGGAAGCGGCATCGGGGAAATGGCTGATCAGCGGGTTGAAGCTCGGGCGGCCCTTGGCGGCATAGATCCCTGCCACCGCCCGCCCGTTTCGCGCATCGGCGCCCAGGCCGTAGACGGTTTCGGTCGGGAAGGCGACGAGCGCGCCCTCCCGCAGCAGGGCGGCGGCGCGCGCGATGTCGCCGGGTGCGAGCCGCTCCGTCACGCGGCGCCGACCAGCCCTTCGGCGAGGAAGGGGGGGTTCTCGAATTCCGGCTTGCCGTAGCGCAGCGGCGCGCCGTCGAAGCCCACCACCCGGCCGCCGGCCGCCTCCAGCACGGCCTGGGGGGCGGCGGTGTCCCATTCCATCGTGCGGCCGAAGCGGGGGTAGAGGTCCCCTGCCCCCTCCGCCAGGCGGCAGAACTTCACGGCGGAGCCGATCTTCTCGATATGCGCGACCTTGCGCCCCTCCAGGAAGCGATCAAGCCGCGGGTCGTCGGAATAGTGGCGAGAGGCGAGGACCGTCGCGCCCTGGGGCGGGATGGCGCGGGCGCGGATAGCGCGCTGGCCGGCGGCGTCGCGCTTCCAGGCGAGGCCGAGCGGCGCGATCCCGGCGAAGATCTCCATGCTGGCCGGCACGGCGACGGCGCCGAGATAGGCGCGACCATCGACCACCAGCCCGACATTCACGGCGAAGCTGTCATAGCCCTTGGCGAATTCCCGCGTGCCGTCCAGCGGGTCCACCAGCCAGGTGCGGCGGGCCAGCGCCGTGACCAGCCCGGCCGCCACCTCCTCCTCCGCCACCACGGGAATATCCGGCGTGGCGGCGCGCAGGCCTTCGACGATCAGCGCCTCGGCCACCCGGTCCGCCTCGGTGACGGGGGACTCGTCGCTCTTGCGCTCCACGGCGAAGCCGGCCGCGCGGATGGCGTTGATGGCATGGGCGGCGCGCTCGGCCAGGTCGGCGGCCAGAGCGAGCAGGTCTTCGTCGGTCATCCCCGGGGAATAGCCCGTGCGGGGGGCGAGGGGCAGCCCTGGCCTATGCAGGCAAGGCCCGCCCGGTGCGCGCGGCATGGGCGATGTCCGGCCGTCCATTCGCCTCGGCCTGCCGCGCCGCCGCCTCCCAGTCATACGGTACGGCGCGCAGCTCGGCAGCCCAGCCGCCGGGGCCCCGGGTGAGCAGGGCGTAGCGGGCGTGGGGGCTGCCCGCCTCCATGACATGCGGCACGGGCGCCGTATCCCGGTAGGCCGGCATGCCGACGCTGCCGGGATTGACCACCATCACCCCGCCGAGCGCCACGGCGCGCGCCGTATGGGTGTGGGCGCAGAGCACGAGCCGCGCGGCGCCGATCCCGGCCAGGCGCGGCAGGATCGCCTCCTCCGCATCCAGGCACGCACGGCCGCCCGAGACATCCTCCAGCAGGTATTCCAGGTCCCCGCCCGCCGGGCTGCCATGGCAGGCGAAGACCTCCCCGCCCAGCAGGGACAGGGTCGCGGGCAGCCCCGCGATCCAGCCCCGATGCGCGGCGGTGAGGCAGCCGCGCGCGAAGATGTCCGAGGGGCCACCGCCCTCGATCACCTGGCGTTCGTGGTTGCCCGCCAGGGTCAGCCCTTCCAGCGCCATCTGCGCATCCGCCGCGCCGGCCGGGTCGAAGGGGCCGGAGACGAGGTCGCCGAGGTTCAGCACCAGGTCCGGCGACGCCGCGCGCAGGTCGTCCAGCACCGCCTCGAGGGCCAGGAGGTTGCCGTGGGTATCGGCGAGGGCTGCAATTCTCATCCGCGCAGCCTAGCGCCGTCCGCCCCTTCCGGTCCCGGGCGGCGTCGCCGCCTCCCCCGCTCAGGCCGCCCCGGTTCAGGCAGCGACGTGCAGGCTGCCCGGAGGGCCCGGATGCCCGGACGGGGTGCCCAGGTTGGCGAGACGGGCGGCGGCGATGCGGTTCCGGCCATTCCTCTTCGCCTCGTAGAGCGCCCGGTCCGCCTGCTCGATCAGGAGGGAGGCGGGCTGGCCATGCTGGGGGTAGGCGGTCGCCCAGCCGACGCTCACGGTCACCCGCTCCATCGGGCTGCCCGCATGCGGAATGCCGAGGGCCTCCACCGCGCCGCGGATCGTCTCGGCCAGCTTCCGCGCCCCGGCGGCATCCGTCTCGGGAAGCAGGACGGCGAATTCCTCCCCGCCATAGCGGGCGCCGGCATCGGCCGGGCGGCGCACTGTCATCCGGATGCAGGCGGCGATGCTCATCAGCACCTGATCGCCTTCCTGATGGCCGTAGCCGTCATTGTAGGCCTTGAAGAAGTCGGCATCGAGGAGCAGCAGCGAGAGGGAGGACCGGTTGCGGACGGCGCGGCGCCACTCCTCCTCCAGCCGCAGGTCGAAATGCCGGCGGTTCGCAAGGCCCGTCAGCCCATCCGTCGCGGCCATGACGGCCAGCTTCTCGGCCGCTTCCGTCAGCGCCCCCTCGGCGGCGATGCGGGCGAGCATCTCGCGCCGGAAGAGCAGCGCGAGCAGCGCGATCGCGCCGCAAAGCACGAGCAGGATGGAGCCGATCGCCTGCGCCTTGCGCCACCAGGCCGCATAGATCTCGTCGACCGACAGGCCGATGCTGATGACGAGCGGTAGGGAACTGATCTGGCGGAAGGTAAAGAAGCGCGTCACCCCATCGAGCCTCGCGGTGGCCACGAACTGCCCGGAAGGTGCCGAGACGAGGCGGCGGAACAGCTCGGCATCGCTCAGGTTGCGGCCGAGATCGCTTTCGGCGAAGGGGTGACGCGCGATCAGCGGGCCATCGGTCCGCAGCAGGGAGACGGATCCCTTGCTGCCGACATCCAGGCGGTTGAACAGGTCCTGGAAATAGGCGAGCCGGAGCGCGGCGGCGGCGACGCCGTGGAAGCGCCCGTCCGCGCTGGGAAGGCGGCGGCTGATCGCGATGGTGGGGTCGCCGTTCCGCAACCGGCTGCGGAAGGGATGGCTGACGTGGAGCCCCGCATTCGGCTGCTCGCGATGGACGCCGAAATAGTCGCGGTCGCCAACATTCATCCGCTCGGTCGTCAGGGCGTTGGAACTGGCGGTGACATTGCCCTGCGCGTCGATCACCACGACGGCGCCGAGATATTCCGCGGTGGCGGCACGATCGAACAGCGCCATGTGCCGTATCTCGGGGGTGGCCTCGTCCAGGCCGGGCTGCTGGAGCGCGGCGATCACGCCCTGGAGCGAGAGGTCCACCATGGCGATGTTGCGGGCGATGTCCCGCTCCAGCGTCACGACCAGGTTGGAGGCCGCCTGCTCCGCCTGGAGCCAGGCATCCCGGCGCGCGTCGACCAGGACCAGCGCCCCGAGCACCAGCATTCCGAACGCCAGGGCCATGCCGGCCGTGGTGAGCCAGCGGACCATCCGGACGGGACGCTCCCAGCGAAGCCGGGAAGACTCGGGCGCCACGGGGGGCATGGGTCTGGTGGACTCCGGGAACGGGTTTTCCGTTTACCCAGTCTAGGCGCCGCAACCCTGGGCTGCATAGAAGCATTATCACGCAAATGTGAGTTTCCTTTCATTTCATTGCTTCCCTGGTTCTTCCTGGGCGGCACAGGTGGCCTGCAACCATGCGCGGCTCGCGTGACACTTCGATGAAGCGCCCCGCGCCCTCACCGCGATGCGCGGCCCGCCATGGCGGATCGCCCGCCCGGTGCTATCTCTGGGCCGAACAGCCCTGGACGCCCCCATGCTCGACATCGCCTTCGCCAAGCCCGCCCTGCCGGAGAGCGGCGCCCTCGTCCTTCCCCTCGCGGAGGAGGATCTCGGCGGCGGATTGGTGGGGGAATGGGACCGGCTGCTGGGCGGAAGCCTCGCCCGCGGCCTCGCGGCGGCGGAGTTCAAGGGACGCAAGGGGCAGGTGGTCACCCTCTTCGCCCCGGGCGGCGGCCTGTCGCGCCTCGTCCTGGTCGGGCTCGGGAAGCGCGAGGCGCTGGATGCCGGCGGGGCCGAGGCGGCGGGCGGCCATGCGGTGGCGGCCCTGGGCAAGGAGGGCATCGCCTCCATCGATGCGCGGGCGATCGGCGGCTGGGCCGGGGCGCCGGCCGACATCGCGCTCGGCGCCGCCCTGCGCGCCTGGCGCTTCGACCGCTACCGCACGAAGGAGAAGCCCGAGGACAAGCCGCGCCTGACCGGCGTGAAGGTGCTCTGCGACGATCCGCCCGCCGCCAAGGGCGAATGGGCGGCCCGCCGCGCGGTGGCGGATGGCGTGTTCCTGACCCGCGAGCTGGTGAGCGAGCCGGCCAACATCCTCAACCCGCCCGAATTCGCCGACCGGCTGCGCAAGCTGGAGAAGCTGGGCGTGGAGGTGGAGGTCTTCGGGCAGAAGGACCTGGAGAAGCTCGGCTTCGGCGCGATGCTCTGCGTCTCCCAGGGCTCCGCGCAGCCGCCGCGCATGGTGGTGATGCGCTGGAACGGCACGGACCAGAAGAAGCGGGACAGCAAGCCCATCGCCTTCATCGGCAAGGGCGTGACCTTCGACACCGGCGGCATCTCCATCAAGCCCGCGGGCGGCATGGAGGACATGAAGTGGGACATGGCCGGGGCCGGCGTGGTCTCCGGCCTGATGATGGCGCTCGCCGGGCGCCGCGCGAAGGTGGACGTGGTCGGCCTCGTCGGGCTGGTGGAGAACATGCCCTCCGGCACCGCGACCCGCCCGGGCGACGTCGTCACCTCCTATTCCGGCCAGACGATCGAGGTGATCAACACGGATGCCGAGGGGCGCCTCGTCCTCGCCGACGTGCTCTCCTACTGCAAGAAGCGCTTCGACCCGGCCTTCATGGTGAACCTCGCCACGCTGACGGGCGCGATCATCGTCGCGCTCGGCAACGAGCATGCCGGGCTCTTCTCCAATGACGACGACCTCGCCAAGCGCATCGAGGAGGCCGGCAAGTCGGTCGGCGAGCTCGCCTGGCGGATGCCGCTGGGCGAGGCCTATGACCGCCAGATCCGCTCCGACATCGCCGACATGAAGAATGTGGGCGGCGGCCGCGCGGGCGGATCCATCACCGCCGCGCAGTTCCTCCAGCGCTTCGTCGAGGGGTGCCCCTGGGCGCATTTGGACATCGCCGGCGTGGCCTGGGGCGGCAAGGACCAGCCCACCGTGCCGAAGGGCGCCACCGCCTGGGGCGTCCGCCTGCTGGACCGCCTCGTCGCCGAGCACCATGAGGGCCGGCAGGCCCAGCCCGCCCCGGCACCCGCCGAGACAGAGGAGGCCGCGGTGAGCGGGGCGGGCAGCGCCTCCCCCGCCGTGCTGGCCGAGGGCACGCCCGGCTCCGAGGCCCCGCTCCCGGCGCCCGACCTGCCGGCGCGCCCGGCGGCGGAGCCCGCCCCCGCGCCGCGCGGCACGCGGCGCCCGGCCACGCGCCGCCCGCGCCGCTGAGGCGCGGCCGGGAGGAATCGCGGGGGGGAATCGTGCTGACGCTTCGCCTGACCGAGCTGCCACGGCCCGGCCTTCCCCTCGCCTATCCGGCGATACCCGGCGAGCCCCTGCCTCCGGCCTATGCGGCCGTGGCCGCGGCGGCAGGCTTCGAGGCGGGGCGGGGCGGGGCGCTGCGGCTGGACGGGGTGGTGCAGGGCCGCCCCGCCTGGCTGGTCGGCGTCGCGCCCGGGCCGCATGGAATGGAGGCGGCCGGCGCCCTGGCCGCTGCCTCCCTGGCCGGCGAGGGGCCGGACGGGCCACGCCATGCCGTGATCGACGCGCGCGGCTTGGCGCCCGCCGAGGTCGCGGCCCTGGCCATGGGCGCGGGCATGAGGAGCCACCGCCTGCCCTTCCTGGGCGCCGAACCGCCCCCGGCCCTGCGCCAGCTGGACCTGCTGGTGGAGGATGCCGCGGCGGCCGAGCCGGCGCTGGCGCGGGTGCGGGCCGTGCTGCGCGGCACCGGCCTGGCGCGGGACCTGGCGGCCGAGCCGGGCAACCGCCTCTCCCCGCGCGACTTCGCTGACCGGCTGGGTGAGCTGGAGGGGCATGGGATCGAGGTGGTGGTGCATGGCCGCCACTGGCTGGAGCGGCATGGCTATGGCGGGTTGCTGGCGGTCGGGCGCGGATCGGCGCATCCGCCCCGGCTGGTCGTGCTGCGCTGGCCCGGCCATGGGCCGGGTGGCACCCCGCCCGTCGCCTTCGTGGGCAAGGGCATCACCTTCGACACGGGCGGAATCAGCATCAAGCCGGCGGCCGGTATGGAGGCGATGAAGGGCGACATGGCCGGCGCGGCCGCCTGCGCGGGGGCCATGCTCGCCCTCGCGCTGCGGGACAGCCCCGCCCCCGCCCTGGCCGTGCTCGCCATCGCCGAGAATGCGACGGATGGCGACAGCTACCGCCCCGGTGACGTGCTCCGCATGGGCTCCGGCACCACGGTGGAGGTGGTGGACACGGATGCGGAGGGCCGGCTGGTCCTGGCCGATGCGCTGCACCATGCGCGCCGGCAGGAACCGCGCGCCATCATCGACCTGGCCACGCTGACCGGCAGCATCGTGCGCGCGCTCGGCCATCAGCGCGCGGGCCTGTTCGGCAACGATGCCGGGCTGCGCGACGCGGCCATGGCGGCGGGGGAGGCAGTGGGCGAGCCGCTCTGGCCCATGCCGATCGGCGAGGGCCACCGGCGCGACCTGGAGAGCGACATCGCCGACCTCCGCCACTGCCTGCCCGCCGGCGGGGGTGGCGGCTGGGCCGGGAAGTTCCTGCCCGACGCCTGCCACGCCGCCGCCTTCCTTCGGGAATTCGCCTGCCCCGAGGGCGCCCCGCACATCCCCTGGGCGCATCTCGATATCGCCGGGATGGACCTGCGGGAGGAAGGGGTGGAATCCGGCCCCTATCCCCTCCCCCCCGGCCCCAGCGGCTTCGGGGTGCGGCTGCTGGACCGGCTGGTGGCGGACCGCTTCGAATGAGCGAGATCGGCTTCTATCACCTGACCCGAACGGCGCTGGAGGTGGCGCTGCCGAAGCTGCTCGGCCGCGTGCTGGCCACGGGGGGCCGCGCCGTGGTGCGGGTGGGCGGGCCGGAGCGGCTGGCGGCGCTGGACACCGCCCTCTGGCTCTGCCCCGACCCGGACTGGCTGCCCCATGGCACCCCCACGGCCGGGGATGCCGACCTTCAGCCCATCTGGCTCACCACCGAGGACGACGCCCCGAACGGCGCGCGCCATCTTTTTCTGGCGGATGGCGCCGAGACGGCCAATCCCGGGCGCTACGACCGCATCTTCGACCTGTTCGACGGCAACGACCCCGCGGCGCTGGAAGCCGCGCGCGACCGCTGGCGCCGGGCACGCGCGGCGGGCCATGCGCTGACCTACTGGCAGCAGGGGCCGAATGGCTGGATGAAGCGGGAATAACCCTCGCCACCCTTGCCCCGCGCCGGCCGGCCTGCCACATCGGCCCGATCCTCAGGAGCGTTTTCCGATGTCCGACAACACCCAGGCCACCGAGACCATGACGGTCGGCGCCCTGATCGCCGAGCTGCAGAAGCTCGACCCGTCCCGCCCCGTCGCGCTGGGCATCATGCTCGGCGGCGAGGAGGAGGAAGAGGGCGAGATCGATATCTACGGGATCGACCTCATCGAGGAGATGGAGGCCGAGGACGGCTCCCCCGCCTATGTCATCGCCTGCGACCTGCGCGGCTCCGATGACGAGGAAGAGGGCGCCTGAGCCCATCTTCCTTCCTGGGCCCGACCACCGGCCCGGCGTAGCTTCGGGGCCGCCGGCCTCGTAGGGCCTAGCGGGCCGGTTCACCCGGTTCCGCGCAGCCTAATCGGGCGCACGCCGCATCCATCGCGCGCGCCTGCCGTTTCCCTCGGGTCCTCCCACCCGCATGGAAGCGCGCGATGATGATCCCCACCCGTATTCACGGGCTGATCGACTACGGCGTGGCCGCCCTGCTCGGCGGTCTCGCCATGGCCCCCGGCCTTCCCCGGCCGGTGCGCCGCACCCTCGGCGCGGCCGCCGCCTATCACACGGCCTATTCCCTGCTGACGGATTACGAGGGCGGCGTGACCCCGGCCCTCTCCATGCGCCAGCACCTGGCGCTGGATGCCATGGGCGGCGCGGCGCTGATCGGCGCGGGCCTGTCGCTGCGGCGTGCATCGGAAGCGGACCGCGCCCTTCTCGTCGGCCTCGGCACGATCGAGCTGGCGGTGGTCGCGCTCAGCAGCAACGCGCCGCGCCGGGGCCCCGGTCAGGGCTCCATGACCGGGCGCCTGCTGGGGCATGAGGCGGCGCATCACGGCCATCAGGCCGCCTACCACCCGCTCGACACGCCCAAGCCCGCCGCCGAAGGTGTCTGGGTGGTGGACAGCATCCTCCCTAATCCCATGGGGGCGGTGCTCGGCGTGCGGATGACGGTGATCCGGCTGCCCGATGGCGGCCTGCTGCTGCATTCCCCCACGCGCTTCACCTATGCGCTGAAGCGGGAGCTGGAGCGGCTGGGGCCGATCCGCCACCTCGTCGCGCCGAACATCGCGCACTGGACCTTCCTGAAGGAATGGCAGGACCACCTGCCCGAGACGGTGAGCTGGGCCGCCCCGGGCCTGCGCGACCGCGCGCAGGTGCGGCGCAGCGGCGTGCGGTTGGACCACGACCTCTTCGCCACCACCCCGGCGGAATGGGGCGGCGCGATCGAGGTGGTGCCCGTGCCGGGTGCGGCGGGGTTCCAGGAAATGGCGATGTTCCACGCCCCCACGCGCACGCTGGTGCTGACCGACCTCGTGATGAACCTCGAGCCGCCCAAGGTGCCGCTGCCCCTGCGGCCGCTGGCCTGGCTTTTCGGCATGCTGGCGCCGGACGGGATGCCGCCGCCCTATCTCAGGGCGGTGGTGAAGCGGCGCCATGCCGAGGCGGCCGAAGCGGCCGCGCGGCTGATCGCGCTGGAGCCGGAGCGGGTGGTCTTCGCCCATGGCCGCTGGTTCGAGACGAACGGGACGGAGCAGCTGCGGCGCTCGCTGCGCTGGCTCTTCACCGTCGGCAAGCGGGGCGCGGGCGGCCCGGCGCGGGTGGAGCCGCTGAAGCCCGACGGCCATGGCGGCGTCACCCTCGCCGCCGAGCCTCTCTGACGGCCGGCTCCCCCGGCGTGGGCTAGCTTCGCCCGAACATCCGCGCGAGGTCGCCCGCGCCGAGGCGCAGGAAGGTGGGTCGCCCGTGGGAGCAGGTGGCGGCGCGCGGCGTCGCCTCCATCTCGCGCAGCAGGGCGGCCATCTCGGCGGGGTTCAGGCGGCGTCCGGCGCGGACGCTGCCATGGCAGGCCAGCCGCGCCACGGCCGCGTCGAGCCGCCGCTCCAGTGCCGTGCTCTCTTCCCAATCCGCCAGCTCCGCCGCGATATCCGCAAGGATCGGGGCCGGTTCCGGCGTGCCCAGCAGCGCCGGCAGAGCCCGGACGAGAATGGCGCCGGGGCCGAAGGCCTCGATCTCCAGTCCCAGCCTTGCCAGATCCTCGGCGCGGGCGGCCAGCCGCTCGGCATCGCCCGGCGGCATGTCCACCACCGCCGGCAGCAGCAGCGGCTGGGAGCGAACCCCGCCCGCCACGAGCTGGGCCGAGAGGCGCTCATGCGTCAGCCGCTCATGCGCCGCGTGCTGGTCCACGAGGATGAGGGCGCCATCGGGCGCCTCGGCGAGGATGTAGGTATCCAGCAGCTGTGCCAGCGGCCGGCCCAGCGGTCCCTCCTCCGGCGTGCCGGGCGGCAGGGGCGGCGCCTCGGCGGGCACCGTCAGGGCGCCGGGCGGCAGAGCGAAGCGGGGCTGGACCGGCCGGGCGGGGAAAGCCGGTGTAGTGAAGGCAAAGCCGGCCTCGGCGAAGCCGGGCGCGCGCAGCGGGGTGGCGCTGCCGTCGGACCAGGTGACGGCGGCCAGCCGCTGCGGCCCGGCTTCGGCCGGCAGCGGCTGGCCGGCGCGGCTGGGCCAGGCGGGGTCGGCGCCGCCCCCCGCATCCCAGCCGCTGCGCGCCATGCCCACCCCGGCCCCCGTGCCGAGGGCCCGGCGCAAGGAGGCGATGAGCGCGCCGCGCACCCCGCCGGCATCGCGGAAGCGCAGCTCGGTCTTCATGGGATGGACGTTCACATCCACCTGCTCGGGCGGGATCTCCAGGAACAGAGCGGCCACGGGGTGGCGCCCCGCGGCGAGCACGTCGCGATAGGCGACGCGGAGGGCGGCGCGCAGCAGCGGGTCCCGCACCGGGCGGCGGTTCACCACCAGGTGCTGCTCGGCCGCAGTGGCGCGGTGATGGGTGGGCAGGCCCGCCAACCCTTCCAGCACCAGGTCCGGCCATTCGCCCTGCACGGGCACGGAGGCGGCGGCGAAGTCGCGGCCCAGCAGGGCGGCCGCGCGGCCGGCGCGGTCCGAGGGGGCGAGGTCCAGCGCGGTGCGTCCGTCCACCGTCACGCGGAAGGCCACTTCGGGCCAGGCGAAGGCCAAGCGGCGCACGGCTTCCACGGCATGGGAGGCCTCCGTGCCCGGCGTCTTCAGGAACTTCCGGCGGGCGGGGGTGGCGAAGAACAGGTCCCGCACCTCCACCCGCGTTCCCGGGGCCGCGGAGGCCGGCATCACCTCCCCCACGCGCCCCGCCTCGACATCGATGCGATGCGCGTCGCCGTCCCGGGGCCGGGTGGTGATGGAAAGGCGGGAGACCGCGCCGATGGAGGGCAGCGCCTCCCCCCGGAAGCCGAGTGTGGCGATGCGGAACAGCGTCGCCTCATCCGGCAGCTTGGAGGTGGCGTGGCGCTCGATGCAAAGCGCCAGGTCGGCCGGCACCATGCCCTTGCCGTCATCCTCCACCAGGATGCGGTCGATGCCGCCGCCTTCCAGCGTGACGGCGATGCGGCGCGCGCCGGCATCCAGCGCGTTCTCCACCAGCTCCTTCACGGCGGCGGCGGGGCGCTCCACCACCTCGCCGGCGGCGATGCGGTCGGCGGTGGTGGAGGGAAGGCGGCGAATGACCTGGTCGGGAATCACAAGGGAGGGGATGGGGCCTGCGCGGCCCCGAGGCAAGGATGGGCGAAACGGGTGAAGGAAGGATGAGGCGGCGTCTCGCCGCCTCCGTTGCGCTCTGATACCGGGGCGGTGATGCGCCCCTCCCGCCGCCTTGCCGCGCGCCTGGTCGCCGTTCTGCTGCTGCTGCAGTGGGCCGGTGCGGTGCTGCCGCATGCGCGGGCCATGGCGGCCATGGGCAGCGCCATGGCGGTGGAGCTGTGCAGCCCCTCGGGCATGCGCATCCTCCTCGTCGACGAGAGCGGCAAGCCCGTGGAGAAGGCGCAGGATTCCTCCTGCTGCGACCTCTGCCAGGGCCCGGCCGCGGTCGAGACCCTCGGACCCGCGGCGCCTGCCCTCCGCATCGTCTATGCCGTGGCCGCGCATCCGCCGGGGCGCGCGGGCCTGCCACCCTTCCCGCCCCGCGCCCCGCCGCAACAGCCCAGAGCCCCACCCGCCGCCTGACAGCCCCGGCCGGTCCGATTCCCGGGCCGGCTTCTCCATGCCTGTCAGGAAGTCCTCATGCGTCCATCGCTCAGCGCCGCGCTGCTCGCGGCCAGCTGCCTTTCCCTGCCCGCCCCCGCCCCCGCCTGGGCACAGGAAGCCACCGCCCCGCCCATCGCGGTGCCGGAGGTCTCCGTCGCCGGAAGCGCCCCTTCCCTCACCGCGCCCGACGCCGCCGAGGCGGCGCTGCGCCTGCGGCAGGTGCCCGGCAATGTCACCGTGGTCCCGGCGGAGGAGATCCGCGCCCGCGCGGGCGTCACCACCCTGCGCGACGTGCTGGAATACGCGCCGGGCGTCTTCGCCCAGCCGAAATGGGGGGAGGACACGCGCCTCTCCATCCGCGGCTCGGGCCTCGCGCGGAACAACCATCTCCGTGGCGTGCTGCTGATGCAGGACGGCATCCCGCTGAACCAGGCGGACGGCTCGGGCGACTTCCAGGAGCTGGACCCGCTGACCTTCGAGCATGTGGAGGTGCTGCGCGGCGGCAACGCCTTCGGCCTTGGCGGGGCGACGCTGGGTGGAGTGCTGAACTTCGTCACCCCCACCGGCCGCAGCGATCCCGGCGCGGTGCTGCGGGGCGAGGCGGGCAGCTATGGCTATCGCCGCGCCCAGGCCGCCCTCGGCGTGGCCTCGGGGGCCTGGGATGGCTGGGCGAGCCTCTCCACCCTCAGCCAGGACGGCTTCCGCCGGCACGGCGAGGGTGATTCCCGCCGCTTCAACGGCAATCTCGGCTGGCGCATCACCGAGGATGTCGAGACGCGCTTCTATTACGGCTACAACCATATCGAGCAGCGCATTCCCGGCACGGTGACGCGGGCCCAGGCCCTCTCGGACCCGCGCCGCGCCGCCGCGGGCAACCTGCTGCTGGATTACCAGCGGAACATCGAGAGCAACCGCTTCGGCAACCGCACCACCTGGCGCATCGCCCCCGGCGCGGTGCTGGAGGCCGGCGCCTCCTATGTTCACCGGGAGCTGGACCACCCGATCTTCCAGTACCTGGACCAGCGCACGGACGACGTGAACGGCTACGCGCGGCTGACGCTGGATGGCAGCCTGGGCGGGATGCGGAACCGGCTGGTGGCGGCCGGCACGCTGGGTTTGGGCACCTATGATAGCCGGCGCTACGTCAACAATGGCGGCCATGCCGGGCGGCTGACCTATTCCAGCACCGACCGCGCGCGCACCAACACCCTCACCCTGCAGGACACGCTGTATGTCCTGCCCGATCTCGCCCTCGTCGCCGGGCTGCAGCTGGGCGAAGCCTATCGCGCCAGCCGCGACCGCTTCCTCTCCGATGGCGACGGGTCCGGCTCCACCACCTATCGCTTCGCCAATCCGCAGCTCGGGCTGATCTGGGACATCACGCCGGGGGTGCAGGGCTTCGCCAACCTCACCTGGGCGACCGAGCCGCCGACCATCAGCGACCTGACGCCCCTCGCCGCGCGGGGCTTCTCCTCCCTGAAGGCGCAGCGGGCCCGCACGGTGGAGGTCGGCACGCGCGGGCGGCAGGGCGGGCTGGAATGGGAGGTCGCGGCCTATCGGGCGAGCATCCGCGACGAGATCCAGCTCTTCGATCCCACCGGCACGGGCGCGACCCTGGCGCAGAACGCGGACCGCACGATCCACCAGGGCATCGAGGCCGCCCTGTCCTGGACGCTGCTGCGCGACCTAGCCGGGGTGGATGCGCGGGACAGCCTGACCCTGCGCCAGGCTTATGCCTTCAACGATTTCCGCTTCGACGGCGATGCCCGCTACGGCGACAACCTGCTGCCCGGCGCGCCGCGCCACCTGTACCGCGCGGAGCTACGCTACAGGCATCCCGCCGGCTTCTCCCTTGCCCCGAACATCGAATGGGTGCCGCAGGGCTTCCATGTGGACAACGCCAACACGCTGAAGACGAATGCCTATGCGATCCTCGGCCTTCGCGCGGGCTGGGACTTCGAGAACGGGCTCTCCGTGTTTGCCGAAGGGCGCAACCTGGCGGACCGGAGATACATCTCCAGCGCCTCGGTCACGACCGTCGCCGCGCCCAATGCCGCGCTGTTCGAGCCTGGCTACGGGCGAAGCGTCTATGGAGGGGTGCAGTTCCGGTTCTGAAGGCCAAGCTGACATCTTTCCCTGCGGCCCGCGTTCCTGCCTCAGCAGAGGAGACAGGAATGACGACACCGCACCGCCTCGTTATCGTGGGCGCGGGCGCGGCGGGGCTCGATCTGTCCACCCGCCTCGCCCGCCAGCGCCTGCCCGGCCTGGCCATCACCCTGGTGGACCGGGCCGGATCGAGCATCTGGAAGCCCCGCCTGCACCAGGTGGCGGCGGGCACGCTGGATACGGCCCAGGAGGAGATCACCCTCCTGGCCCATGCCGCGCGGCACGGGATCGCCTATCGGCCCGGCACGCTGCGCGGGCTGGACCGTTCCGCGCAGCGCCTCACCCTCGGCACGGTGCAGGACGAGGAGGGGCGGGACGAGGTCACCGCCACCCTGCCCTATGACAGCCTCGTCCTCGCCATCGGCAGCCGGGCGGATGATTTCGGCATCCCCGGCGTGCGCGAGCATGCCGAGTTCATCGACAGCCGCGAGCAGGCTGAAGCCTTCCGCACGAAGCTGCGCCGCGCGCTGATCCGCTGCCTGGACGACCCGGCCGAGCCGCAGCTCTCGATCGTGATCGTGGGGGGCGGCGCCACGGGCACGGAGCTGGCGGCGGAGCTGCACCAGGCGCTCGACCTCGTCTCGGGCTATGGCCTGCCCGGCCTGCGGCGGCGCCTGCGCGTCACTCTCGTGGAGGCGGCCCCGCGCATCCTGGCCGCCCTGCCGGAGAAGGTCTCCACCGCCACCACCGCCGTGCTGCGGAAACTGGGCGTGGAGGTGCTGACCGATGCCGCGGTGGAATCGGTGGATGCGGGCGGGGTCACGCTGCGCGGCGGGCGCCGGATCGAGGCCAGCCTGCGGGTCTGGGCCGCCGGCATCCGCGCCCCCGAGGTGACCGGCGCCCTGGACGGGCTGGAGACGGACCGGGCCGGCCGCATCCGGGTGGAGGAATCGATGGTCACGCGGTCGGATCCCCGGATCCTCGCGCTCGGCGACTGCGCCGCGCTGGTCCCCGCCGGGCAGGAGCGGCCGCTGCCGGCCACGGCCCAGGTGGCGCACCAGCAGGCCCGGCACCTGGCCCGCCACCTGCCGGCCTGGCGGGAGGGCACGCCCATTCCGCCCTTCCGCTACGTGCAGCGCGGCTCGCTCGTCTCGCTCGGCGATTACGACGCCTTCGGCAGCCTCGGGCGCCTGGGCATGCTGCGCGGCGCCTTTATCGAGGGCTGGCTGGCCCGGTTGAGCTACGCGCTGCTCTACCGGCAGTTCCAGGCCGTGGTGCATGGCGCGCGGGTGCCGTTGATCTGGGCGTCCGGCGCCCTGCGCGCCCTGGCGCGGCCCCGCGTGCGCATGGATTAGGGCGGCGGAGGGGGACTGCCCCCCTCGTCACCCCCCGCGAAGCCGGAGGATCTCCGCGATCAGCGCGGTGGTGGAGGGATCATGCGCGCCCGCCTTCGCCCCCGGGGCGAGTTCGGGCAGCAGCGCGCCGGCGAGCTGCTTGCCGAGTTCCACGCCCCATTGGTCGAAGGCGTTCACGCTCCACAACGCACCGAGGCAGAACACCTTGTGCTCATAGAGGGCCACGAGCTGGCCCAGAGTGTTCGCATCCAGATGGGGCAGGAGGAGCGTGGTGCTCGGCCGGTCGCCGGGAAAGAGGCGATGCGGCAGCAGCGCCTCGATCGCCTCCGGCGCCATGCCCTTGGCCTCCATTTCCGCCCGCACCTCGGTCGCGTCCCGGCCGCGCAGAAGGGCCTCGGCCTGGGCGAGGCCATTGGCGAGGAGCTCGCGGTGGTTTTCCTCGAAGCCGTGGTCGGGTCTCGCCACCAGCACGATATCGGCCGGCACGGGCGTCGTGCCCTGGTGCAGCAACTGCATGAAGGAGTGCTGCGCGTTGGTGCCCGGCTCGCCGAACACCACCGGGCCGGTGGCGCGGGGCACGGGGAGGCCACCCAGCGTCACGCGCTTGCCGAGGGATTCCATCTCCACCTGCTGGAGATGCGCGGGGAAGCGGGCCAGGCGCTCGTCATAGGGCAGCACGGCGCGGCTGCCATAGCCCAGCCCGTCCACATGCCAGACCTCGGCCAGGGCCATCAGCAGGGGCAGGTTCTCCGCCTCCGGCGCGGAGAGGAAATGCTCGTCCATCCGCCGGGCGCCGGCGAGCAGGGCCGCGAAGACGTCCCAGCCGCAGGCGAGGGCGATGGAGAGCCCGATGGCCGACCACATGGAGAACCGGCCGCCCACCCAATCCCGGAAGCCGAAGACCTGCTCCTCCGGCACGCCGAACTCCCGCGTGGCCTTCAGGTTGGTGGAAAGCGCGACGAGATGCGCGCCCGCCTCCGCTTCCCCCAGCGCGCCGCGCAGCCAGTCGCGCAGAAGGTGGGCGTTGGCCATGGTCTCGGCGGTGGTGAAGGTCTTGCTGGCCACCAGCACCAGGGTGCGTGCCGGGTCCAGCCCGTGGCGCATGGCCTCCCAGGCATGGCCATCGACATTGGAGAGGTAATGGGCCCGCATCGGCATGCCGTGCCGCCATAGGGCGCGGGCCGCCATCTGGGGGCCGAGATCGGAGCCGCCGATGCCGATATTCACCACATCCGTGAAGCGGCCCCTGGCATGGACGCGCGCGCAGAAGGCGCGCATGGCCTCCAGCGTCTCATGCACCTCGGCGGAGGCATCCTCCTGCCCCGTGCGGAAGGCACCCCGCGGGCCGCGGAGGGCCATGTGCAGCACCGCGCGGCCCTCGGTGGCATTGATCGCCTCCCCCCGGGCCATGGCGTCGCGCGCGGCGAGCACGCCCTGGGCGCGGGCCAGCTCCAGCAGGGCCTCCAGCACCGTGTCGGAGAGGGAGGTCTTGGACAGGTCGACGAGGATGTCCCCGGCGCGGCGGGTGAAGCGGGCGGCGCGGGACGGGTCGGCCATCAGCGGGCGGATGGCCGAGGCGCCGGCTTCCCGCGCCAAACCCGTCACCCGCTCCCAGGCCGCCTCCGCCGAATGCGCCATGCCGAACCCCTTTGCAGAATCGGGGCGGAGGTTACGGGCGCGGGCGCGGGGGCGGAAGGCAGGGGCCGATCACCTCTCCGCCGGGCATGACCGGTTCCGCAGATTGCGTCCCCCGGGCCGGCACGATCCTCGCTAAACCCCGGCCCATGATTCCTGGCGCCGCCCTCATCCTCTTATGCCAGCTCCTGGGGGAGGCGCTGGTGCATGGCACCGGCTGGCCCCTGCCCGGCCCCGTGGTGGGCATGGTCTTCCTGCTGGTTCTCCTGCTGGGGAACGACCTGCTGGCCGACCCGGTCGATACCCGGTTCGTCACCGGGCCCGCCGACGGGCTGCTGGTGAACCTCGCCTTCCTCTTCGTGCCGGCCGGGGTGGGGGTGGTGAACCGGCTGGACGTGCTGGCGGCGCATTGGCTGGGCCTGGCCGTCGCCCTCGTGGTCTCCACCCTCATCGGCCTGGCCGTGACCGTGCTGGTCTTCGTCGGCGTGGCCCGGCTGGGCCAGCGGGGAGAGGCGGCATGAGCGACGCGGATTTCAGCCTCTGGGTCTATCTCTCCCGTACGCCGCTGCTCTGGCTGACGGTCACGCTGCTCTCCTACGTGGTGGCGGACCGGATCTCGGCCGCGCTGCGGCGCCACCCGCTGGCCAACCCCATGCTCATCGCCGTGGTGCTGACCGCCGGGGTGCTCTTCGCCACCGGCACGCCCTACCGCACCTATTTCGAGGGCGCGCAGTTCGTCCATTTCCTCATCGGACCGGCCACCGTCGCCCTGGCGGTCCCGCTCTACCGCAACCGGCGGACGGTGCTGCGCGCCATCCTGCCCATGGGGGCGGCGCTGCTGGCGGGGTCGCTGGCGGCGATGGGCTCCGCGCTGCTGATCGCCAAGGCGCTGGGCGTGCCGGGGCCGGTGCTGGCCTCGCTGGCGCCGAAATCGGTCACGGCCGGAATCGCCATGGGCATCGCCGAGGGGCTGGGGGGCGACCCCGCCCTGGCGGCGGTGCTGGTGATCCTCACCGGGGCCATCGGGGCGGTGACGGTCACGCCGCTGATGGAGGCGCTGCGGATGACGGACATGCGCGCCCGTGGCTTCGCGGCGGGGCTGGCGGCGCATGGGCTGGGCACGGCCCGGGCCTTCCATGTGAACCCGGTGGCCGGCACCTTCGCCGGGATCGCCATGGCGCTGAACGCGCTGCTGAGCGCCATCCTGGCGCCGCTCGTGCTCCGGGCGCTGCTTTAGGGCGCCACGTGAGCAGGGGGAGTGGACCGGGTGGCAGGCTCCGCGCGCCAGCAATGCACGACCCGGGATTTGTGACGCGCGCGTTCCACGGCTAAACCCCCGCCCCATGTCCCGCCGCCCGGCCGTTGCCGATCCCGAGCCCGTCCTGATCACCACCACCGAGGAGCTGGTCCCGCTTTGCGAGCGGTTGCGCCAGGAGCCCTTCGTGACCGTGGACACCGAGTTCATGCGGGAGCGGACCTACTGGCCCGAGCTCTGCGTGGTGCAGCTCGGCGGCAGCCAGGACACGGCGGTGGTGGATGCGCTGGCCCCGGGGCTGGACCTATCCCCCCTGGGCGCCCTGCTGGCGGATGAGCAGGTGGTGAAGGTCTTCCACGCCTGCCGGCAGGATGTGGAGATCTTCCTCCTCCGCTTCGGCCAGACGCCGCAGCCCCTGTTCGACACGCAGATCGCGGCCATGGTGGCCGGCTTCGGCGACCAGGCGAGCTATGACAGCCTCGCCCGCGCCCTGGCCAATGCCCAGATCGACAAGGCCCATCGCTTCAGCGACTGGTCGGCCCGCCCCCTCTCCCCCGCCCAGATCGCCTATGCGGCGGCGGATGTAACGCATCTGCGCCGTATCTACGTGGCGCTGCGAGACCGGCTGGACCGGGAGGGGCGGCTGGACTGGGTGGCCGAGGAGATGGCGGCCCTGACCGAGCCCGCCACCTATGGCACCGACCCCGATACCGCCTGGGAGAAGCTGCGGCCCCGCACGAACAACCGCCGCTTCCTCGGCACGCTGCGCGCCATCGCGGCCTGGCGGGAGCGGGAGGCGCAGCGGGTGAACATCCCGCGCCAGCGCCTGCTGCGCGACGAATCCCTGCTGGAGGTGGCCGCCACCGCCCCCACCGAGCCCAGCGCCCTGGCCCGCGCCCGCGGCGTGACCGAGGGCTTCGCCCGGGGGAAGTCCGGCGCCTCCCTCATCCAGGCCATCGAGGCGGCGAAGGCCCTGCCGGATTCCGAGCTGCCCGAGGCGCCGCGCGAGCGGGCCGGCCCTTCCCCCTCCCCGGCCCTCGTCGCCCTGCTGAAGGTGCTGCTGGCCGCCAAGGCCGAGGAGCACCAGGTGGCGCCCCGCCTGCTGGCGAGCTCGGACGAGATCGACCGGCTGGCGACCGACGCGCCGGGCGACCTGCCCGCGCTGCAGGGCTGGCGCCGCAAGGTGTTCGGGGCCGATGCCCTGGCGCTGCGCGACGGCGACCTGGCCCTGGGCGTGGAGGGCCGCCGCGTGCGGCTGATCCGCCCCGCCGCCGCGCCACAGGCCGCGGCGGGCTGAAGCAACCCTTGCAACCCCGGCCCTCCCCGTGGATTGAAGCCTCGGGCCGCACTGCCGCGCTTGCGCGGCGGCGGCCCGTAGTCTAGCGCCCCTGATCGGCCCCTTCACTGGATCCTGAACGAAACATGTCGCGGACCTTGCCCGACCTGACCGCCGATCCCGCACGGGACCACAAGCGCGCGGTGCTGGACGCGGGGGCGGTGCGGGACGCCTATCGCCGCTGGGCCGGGGTCTATGACGCGGTGTTCGGCGGCGTCTCCTCCTTCGGCCGCAAGCGCGCCGTGGCGGCGGTGAACCGCCTGCCCGGCACCCGCGTGCTGGAGGTGGGGGTGGGCACCGGCCTGGCCCTGCCCCGCTACCGCCGGGACAAGCGCGTGGTGGGCGTCGACCTTTCCCGCGAGATGCTGGAGAAGGCGCGCGAGCGCGTGGCGGCCGAGGGTCTGACCCATGTCGAGGGGCTGGTGGAGATGGATGCCGAGCGGATGGCCTTCGCCGACGGCTCCTTCGACGTGGCGGTGGCCATGTTCACCGCCAGCGTGGTGCCCAATGCCCGGGCGCTCTTCGCCGAGATGTCGCGGGTGGTGCGCCCGGGCGGGCAGCTGCTCTTCGTGAACCATTTCGCCGCGCAGGATGGGCCGCGCTGGTGGGTGGAGCGCACCATGGCCCCCCTTTCGCGCGTGCTGGGCTGGCACCCGGATTTCGCCCTCTCGGACCTGCTGGACGGCGAGGCCGAGGTGGAGAGCCTGGAGGCCTGCCCGCCGGCCGGGTTGTTCACCCTCGTGCAGGTGCGCAACGCGAGGGCCGTCCAGGCTCTGGCCGCCTGAACTTCTGTGGCTGGCCGGTTACGAAGGCGCGTGCCCCTGGCCTCTGCCTTCCCAGGTCGTGCCACCCCGCGCCGGAAAGCGTGATCGGCCGCCCGGCCTTGGACCCTGACCCGTACCCTTGCGGATCGACCTCGCAGGACGATCTGCGCGGGGTGGTTGCCTCTCGACGCCGCCGGACTGCCGAATGAACGAAGACGCCGAACCGACACCCGGCGACCCGATCGATGACGTGATGGACCAGTCCGACCCGAACAGCCGCCCGACGGTGCGCGGCGGTGCGGGCAGCGGCGTGACGGACACCCATTCGGACGTCTTCTTCGCCGCCGTCGAGATGACGCGGATGCCGATGATCGTCACGGACCCGAACAAGCCGGACAATCCGATTGCCTTCGCGAACCAGGCCTTCCTGCGGATGACGGGCTATGAGCGGTCGGAGATCGTGGGCCGCAACTGCCGCTTCCTGCAGGGCCCGGAGACGGACCGCGAAACGGTGGCCGAGGTGCGCCGCGCGGTCGAGAGCCGGCGCGAGATCGCGACCGAGATCCTGAACTATCGCCGGAACGGCTCCACCTTCTGGAACGCGCTCTTCATCTCGCCGGTGTTGAACCACGAGGGCGAGCTGATCTACTTCTTCGCCTCCCAGCTGGATGTCAGCCGCCGCCGCGACGCTGAGGAATCCCTGCGCCAGGCGCAGAAGATGGAAGCTCTGGGGCAACTCACCGGCGGCATCGCGCATGACTTCAACAACCTGCTGCAGGTGATGCGCGGCTATCTCGACCTGATCGACAGTGGCCTCTCCCGCCCCGAGCCGGACCGGGTGCGGCTTCAGCGCAGCCTCGGCGCCGCACGCGCCGCCGCCGACCGCGCGGCGACCCTGACGCAGCAGCTGCTCGCCTTCTCCCGCAAGCAGCGGCTGGAGGGGCGCACGGTCAACCTCAACGCCCTGGCTGATGGCATGCGCGAGATGGCGGTCCGCACGCTGGGCGAAGGCGTAGCGCTGCATCTCGACCTCGAGCCGCGGCTCGGCCCCTGCCGCCTGGACACGACCCAGGCCGAGGTCGCTCTGCTGAACATCCTCATCAACGCGCGCGACGCGCTGGCCGGCCGTAGCGACGGCGTGGTCCGCATCGCCACCCGCTCCGTTACGGTGGAGCCGGGGGATCACGAGCTGGCCGGGCGCCTGGAGCCCGGGCGCTACGTCTCGATCTGCGTCAGCGACAATGGCAGCGGCATGCCGCCCGACATCCTGAACCGGGTGATGGAGCCCTTCTTCACCACCAAGGAGGAAGGGCGCGGCACCGGGCTCGGCCTGTCCATGGTCTATGGCTTCGCCCGCCAGTCCGGCGGCACGGCCCGGATCGAGAGCAGCCCGGGCGAGGGAACCACGGTCCATCTCTACTTCCCCCAGGCGGAGGACGAGGTGGCGCCGCGCCCCCACTCCCCCCGCGCCTCGGAGCGCCCGGGCACGGAGACGATCCTGGTGGTGGACGACCGGACGGAGGTGGCGGAGCTGGCCCGCGCCATCCTGGAGGAGTTCGGCTACACGGTGCATCTCGCGCATGACGGGCAGGAGGCGATGCGCATCATCGCCGGCGACCGCCCGCTCGACATGCTCTTCACCGACCTCATCATGCCCGGGGGGATGAACGGCGTAATGCTGGCGCGCGAGGCCCGCCGCCACCGCCCGCGCCTGAAGGTGCTGCTGACCACCGGCTATGCCGATGATTCGCTCAACCGCGACGAGGTGGGCGGCACGGAGTTCGACCTGATCAACAAGCCCTATGGCCGCGCGGAACTCGCCCGCCGCGTGCGGATCGTGCTGGACGGGCCGACCGGCGTGGGGTGAGCCCCACCCGGCCTGGCCGCGCCAGGCCGGGTGGGAGCCGCGCTACTGCACCTTGATGTCGCGGGTGCGGATGACCTCGCGCCACTTCGCATTCTCGGCGGCGTTGTAGGCCGCCCATTCCTCCGGCCGCTGCGTCTCCGGCGTCACCGCCAGTGCGGCGAGGCGCTCGCGCGTCTCGGGCGCGGTCATGGCGGCCCGCGCCAGCTCGTTCATGCGGGCGACGACCGGGGCGGGCGTTCCCGCCGGGGCGAGGATGGCGATGTGCTCCACCGCCTCGTAATCGGGGAAGCCCTGCTCGCGGAAGGTCGGGATCTCCGGCGCCACCGGGCTCCGCTCACGCGAGGAGATGGCGAGCGCGCGCAGCTCGCCGGACTGGATCAGCGGCAGCAGGCCGGACGCGGCCTGGATCACCATGGAGACCTCGCCCTGCAAGGTGCCCTGCACGGCCTGCGCGCCGGCGCGGTAGCCCACATCGGTCATCCGGATGCCGGCGGCCTGGAGGAACAGCTCGGTGGCGAGATGGGTGGAGCTGCCCGTGCCGGAATTGGCATAGGTCATCGTGCTGTCCGGCCGCTTCGCCAGCGCCACGAACTCCGCGAGGCTGCGCGCCGGGGAATTCTTCGGAACGACGAGGATCATGGGCTGCGCCGCGATCAGCCCCACGCCCGTGAAGGCACGCTCGTTGTCATAGGGCAGCTGGTACAGGTGCGGCGCCATGGCATAGGTGCTGATGGTGCCCACCAGCAGCGTGTAGCCATCCGGCCGGGCGCGGGCGACGGAGGTGAAGCCGATCGTGCCGTTCGCGCCGGCGCGGTTGTCGATGACGAAGGACTTGCCCGTGTCCTGGCTCAGCCGCGCCGCGAGGATGCGCGCCACCGCATCAGTGGAGCCGCCGGCGGCCCAGGGCACGACGAGGGTGACGGGGCGTTCCGGGAAGCCCGCCTGGGGGGTGCCCGCCTGGGGGGTGCCCGCCGGCGGGGCCGCGGAGGTCTGGGCGGCGGCGGGGTTGAGCAGCGGCAGGCCGAGCGTGGCCAGGCCGAGCATGCGGCGGGTGATCATCCTGGTGTTCCCTCGCGGCCCGCCTCACGCGGGCCGTTCCGCCTTTGCATCTCACGACATGGGGAGAACCGACAAGACGGGGACACCACGGCGCGGACATGGGATGCGGCGCGGGACCAGGGCTGGCTAGTCTGGCCCGCACACCCGCCAGGAGGCGCCCGATGCCCGATCCCGCCAAGCCGCAGGAGGAATCCCCCAAGCCGCCCGCTCCCCCCGTCACGGACGCGGAGAAAGAGAAGAGGGACGCGGCGCTGGACGAGGCGCTGGCGGAGACCTTCCCGGCCAGCGACCCGATCTCGACGCTGCGGGAGGACTAGCCGTCGCCAGCTGGTGAAAAAAACTTCGAGCCGGATGTCGATCCGGCCTCGGCCCGCTCGTCGTGATGACAAGCGGGCCGTCCTTGGCCCGCCGGACGAGAGGAGATCGATGATGCGCGTGATGGTCATGGTGAAGGCCACCGAAGACAGCGAAGCGGGGCTCCTGCCCTCGACCGAGATGCTGGAAGCGATGGGCCGGTTCAACGAGGAGTTGGTCCAGGCCGGCATCATGCTGGCCGGCGAGGGGCTGAAGCCTTCCTCCCGGGGCAAGCGTGTCGCCTTCGACGGCCCGGGCCGCACCATCATCGACGGTCCCTTCACCGAGACGCGGGAACTGGTCGCCGGCTTCTGGCTGTGGGAGGTCAAGGACATGGCCGAGGCGCTGGAATGGGTGAAGCGCTGCCCCAACCCCATGCCCGGGCCGAGCGAGATCGAGATCCGCCCGCTTTACGAGATGTCTGATTTCGGCGCCGCGTTGACGCCGGAGCTGGCCGAGCGGGAGGAGCGGCTGCGCGAGAGGACGGCCGGGCGCTGAGGCCATGCCCACCCCTGTCCCGCGGACATGACGAACGAGGCCCACCCGGCCATCGAGGCGGTGTTCAGGATCGAGCGGGCCAGGCTGATCGGTGGCCTGGCCCGGTTGGTGCGGGATGTCGGCCTTGCCGAGGAGCTGGCGCAGGATGCCCTGCTGGCGGCCCTGGCCGAATGGCCGCGCAGCGGCGTTCCACGGAACCCCGGAGCCTGGCTCGCCGCCACGGCCCGGCGCCGCGCCATCGACGGGTTTCGCCGCAGCCGGATGCTGGCGCGACGGCATGCCGAGCTCGGCCTGATGCTGGAGGCGGAGAGCACGGCGGGTGCCGAGGCGATCGAGAACGCCATGGACGACGACATCGGCGACGAGTTGCTGGGCCTGATCTTCGCAGCCTGCCACCCGCTCCTCTCGCCCGAGGCGCGCGCGGCCCTGACGCTGCGCCTGATCGGCGGGCTGACGACGGAGGAGATTGCCCGCGCCTTCCTCGCGCATGAGCCGACCATTGCCCAGCGGATCGTCCGCGCGAAGAGGACGCTGGGCGAGGCAAGCCTGAGCTTCGCCGTGCCACGCGGGGCGGAACGGAAGGCCCGCCTCGCCTCGGTGCTCGAGGTTCTCTACCTCGTCTTCAACGAGGGTTACGCCGCCACGGCAGGGGAGGACCTGACCCGCCCGGCGCTCTGCGCCGAGGCGCAGCGCCTGGGCCGCATCCTCGCCGCCCTGCTGCCGGAGGAGCCGGAGGTCCATGGCCTTCTCGCGCTGATGGAAATCCAGGCTTCGCGCCTCGCGGCGCGCACCGGGCCGGACGGCGCCCTCATCCCGATCACCGAGCAGAAGCGCGGGCGATGGGACCGTCTCCTCATCCGCCGCGGCCTAGTGGCGCTCGCGCGTGCGGAAACGCTGGGCGGGGCGGAGGGACCCTATGCGCTGCAGGCCGCGGTCGCCGCCTGCCATGCGCGGGCCCGGCGCGCGGAGGAAACGGACTGGCCACGGATCGCGGCCCTCTACGACCGGCTCGGCGAGGTCATGCCGTCGCCCGTGGTCGAGCTGAACCGCGCGGTGGCACACAGCATGGCCTTCGGTCCCGAGGCCGGCCTCAGGCTGATCGATGCCCTGGAGACGGTGCCCGCACTGCGCAGCTACGCGCCCCTTCCGGCGGCACGGGGGGATTTTCTGTTCCGGTGCGGCCGCCTGGCGGAGGCGCGGGCGGCCTTTGAGCGCGCGGCCACCCTCACCCGCAACGGACGTGAGCGGGCTTTCCTGCTGCGCCGCGCGGCAGCCTGCGGCTGAGCGGGCCCGCAGGCCGGGTCAGCCCCGCGCCGCGGCCCCGGGCGCGTGGGGGTCCAGCGCCGCGTCGGGCAACGGCATGACATGGCCGGACCAAGTCCAGACGAGTGCGCATTCCACCCGGCGCCCGGGCCAGGCGGCCCGCAGCACGGCGCGATAGGCCGCCATCTGGCGCAGATAGGCGGGCGGCACCTTCGCCACCTCTGAGGGCGGGGGGCGGTTGGTCTTGTAGTCCAGCACCAGCACGCGGTCGGGCGCGATGAGCAGCCGGTCCACCTGGCCGGCGATGGGGATGCCGTCCACCACCCCGGCCAGGGGGGCCTCGGCCAGGCTGGCCGGGCCGAAGGCCCCTTCCAGGGCGGGGTGGCGCAGCACGGCCAGAGTCTCGGCGAGCGTCGCCTCCCTCTCCGATGGATCGAGGCCATGGCCTGGGCGGGCGAGGTGGCGGCGGGCCAGTTCCTCCCAGCGGGATTCGTCGTGCTCCGGCAGGTGCTGGAGCAGGCCATGGATCAGCAGGCCCCGGCGGAAGCGGCGGCCGCCGGGGTCGCCGGCGCCATGCGGGGCGGCAACGGGCTGCTCGGCCTCGCCCTCCAGCCGTGAGGGGGCGATGGGGTCGGCGCTCGCCTCGGCCGGGGCGGGGATGCTGGCCCAGTGCGGCAGGATGGCAGCCTCGGCGCGCAGCGCCGGCGGGTCCGGGCGCGGCTCGGCCTCCTGCGCGCAGGTGATCTCCCAGCCCTCCTCCCCGAAGCCGCAGCCCTCGGGCAGGCCGAGGCGGGTGGGGTCGAAGGACATGGGCGCGAAGCCGGCCTCCCCCTTTTCCAGCCCGCGCAGCACGCCGGCCCTCACCAGCGCGTGCCAGGTGGGATGGGCGGGCGCGCGGCGCGGGGCGAGGCCGCAGACGATCAGCCGGTCCTCCGCGCGGGTGAGCGCCACGTAGAGAAGCCGGTTCTCCTCCTCCGCATCCGCCTGGGCGCGGGCATCCCGGGCACGGGTCCAGGGCGTGGCCTGGAACTCGCGGCGCGGCGCCCAGAGGGGGATGTCGGGCGCGTTGGCGCCGGTCTGCGCGGCACCGCTCCAGAGCAGCGTGTCGCGCGCGCCGCCGCGGCCGATATCGGGGATGATGACGACGGGCGCCTGCAGGCCCTTGGAGCCATGCGCGGTCATGATGCGGATGGCATCCGCCGCGTTCTCCATCTCGCGCTTCACCTCGGCGCCGCCCCGGCGGAGCCATTGCACGAAACCCTGGAGGGAGGGGGCGTGGCGGTTCTCATGGCGCAGCGCGGCGGAAAGCAGCTCGTCCAGCGCCTCGGCCGCCTCGGCGCCCAGCCGCGCCAGCAGCTTCGCGCGCCCGCCATGCTCGCCCAGCACCTCGGAGAGCAGCGCATGGGGCGTGACTAGGTCCGCCCGGTCGGCCAGCGCCGCGATCCAGGCGGCGGCCTGGCCGATCGGCGACTTCTCGTCCCGGCGCTTGATGAGGACATGCCAGAGCGGGCCCTCGCGCCCATGCGCCAGGGCGAAGAGGTCCTCCTCCGACATCCCGACCAGGGGCGACTTCAGCAGCGCGGCCAGCGCCAGGTCGTCCTCGGGCAGCAGCAGCACGTCGCAGAGGGCGAGCATGTCGCGCACCGCGATCTGCTCCACCAGCACCATGCGGTCCACGCCGCCGACGGGAATGCCGCGCTGCTTCAGCTGGCGCACCAGCAGCTCGATCAGCCGGGTGCGGCGGCGGACCAGCACCATGATGTCCCCGGGGCGGATCGGGCGGTCGCCGCGCGCGGGCAGCGTCTCCTCCACGATCATGCGGGCGATGCGCGCGGCGATGGCCTCGGCCAGCAGCGCCTCGGCGTCCTGCGCCGCCACGGGCTCGCGCGGCACCACCCACGGCTCGGGCGCATCTGCCCCGGCCTGCTCCAGCAGGGGCCAGATCTCCACCCGGCC
This sequence comes from Muricoccus roseus, assembly GCF_900141905.1. Lineage (GTDB taxonomy): Bacteria > Pseudomonadota > Alphaproteobacteria > Acetobacterales > Acetobacteraceae > Roseomonas > Roseomonas rosea. The sequence continues at coordinate 100,852 of NZ_FQZF01000008.1, forward strand.
CGCATGGCCGGCGCGGTCGGCCGAATGCTGCAGCGACACGCCGTCCCGCACCACGCCGCGCCGCGCCTCGCCCTCCGCGAAGACCTGATCGACCAGCGCGAGCACGGGCGCGCAGGAGCGGAAGGAGACGGTGAGCGGCACACGCTCGAACACCGCGCCGCCGCGCGTCACCTGATTGTCGAAGCGCGTCTCCCATTCGGCGAAGCCGCGTGCATCGGCGCCCTGGAAGCCGAAGATGCTCTGCTTCTCGTCGCCCACGACGAAGAGGGTGCGCTGCCCCGCCTCCTGCGTGCCGTTGCCGGAGAAGAACTCCTCGGCCAGCGCCTGGGCGATGCCCCATTGCGCGGGGTTGGTGTCCTGCGCCTCGTCCAGCAGCAGGTGGTCGAGGCCGCCATCGAGCTTGAACAGCACCCAGGCGGAGCCGGGGTCACGCAGCAGCGCCTGGGCGCGGTGGATCAGGTCGTCGAAATCCAGCGCGCCGCGGCGCTGCTTGCGGGACTTGTAGTCCTCCAGCACCGGGCGAGCGGCGGAGAGGAGCGAGCCGGTCGCGCCCATCAGCCGGTGGGAGGTCCAGCGGGCGAGAATGCCCTCCACCCGCGCGATCTCCCGCGCGAAGGCATCCTCCTTCACCAGCGCAGCGCGCGGCTTGCCCTCGCCGGTGAAGAGCAGCGTCTGCCACGAGGCCCAGCGCTCGGCCCGCGCCGGCTCCGGTTCCGACAGCAGCGCGAGCAACGAGGCCGCGGTTTCCCGGGGCACCTTGTTCTTGTGCTGGAGAAGGGTGGCGAGAGCTTCGCGGAAGGAATCCGGCGGGCAGACGATGTCGGCGGGGATGCCGTCCTCCGTCTCGCCATCCGGAATCTCCAGGCATTCGCGCAGCACGGGGTCGCAGCCATCCGCGCGCTCCAGCAGCGGGCGCAGGCGCTCGCGCTTGCCCACCAGCTCGCGCAGCGCCTTGGCCAGGCTGTCGGCGGAGACGAGGCGGGCCAGGCCGGCCAGCGCCTCCTCCGGAATGGCGCGCCCGGCCAGTGCGGCCTCGCGCGCCTCGGCCAGCAGGGTGGCGCTGTCGGCCTCCTCCAGCAGGGTGAAGGCGGGCGGCAGGCGCGCCTCCAGCGGGAAGCTGCGGAGAAGGGACTGGCAGAAGGCGTGGATGGTGGCGATCCGCATCCCGCCCGGCTGCTCAAGCACGCGGCAGAAGAGGCGGCGCGCCGTCTCCACCTCCGCCCGCGTTGGCGGGTGCCCGGTCAGGTCCTCCAGCGCGGCGCGCAGCCGGTCCTCGGGCAGCACGGACCACTGGCCCAGACGCAGCGCGAGGCGCGTGGCCATCTCCGCCGCCGCCGCCTTGGTGAAGGTGAGGCAGAGGATGCGGCCGGGCTGCGTGTCCTCGCGCAGGAGAAGGCGCAGCACGCGGTCGGTCAGGACCTTCGTCTTGCCCGAACCGGCGGAGGCGCCCACCCAGGCGGAGATGCGCGGGTCGGACGCCATCTGCTGCGCGACATAGGCGCGCTGGCGCGCGGAAACGGCTTCGTTCACGCGTCGCCCTCACCCGCGCCGCCCCATTCGGCGATGCGCGACAGATGGTCGTACTCGTCGCCCTTCGGCGCGCGCGCGGGATGCGGGCGGGCGAGGAAGGGACGCTCGCCGAGCAGGAAGTCCTGCACCAGTCCGTTCAGCGCCTCGAAGGCCTCCTCGCTCACCTCGGGCAGGGTGGAATCCTTCGGACGAAAGCGCACCGCCGCCCCGGCTTCGTAGCCGCCCGAGACATGCCAGTGCTCCAGCTCGGAGACCTCGGAGGCGGGGATGCCCGCGAAGCCGCCGCGCGCGGCGATGGCGGCTTCCAGCGGCATCTGCGGCGCGCGGCCATCGGCCATCTCGGCATTGCTGGGCGGCGCGCCGGTCTTGAGGTCGATCAGGACGAGGCGGCCGTCCTTCAGCACGTCCACGCGGTCCGCGCGGCCTTCCAGGCGGACGCCGCAGGGCAGGTCGATCGCGCCGGTGATCTCGGAGTGCCGCCGCGCCACGTCGTCGCGCTTGCGCTCCTCCTCCAGCACGAATTCGGCGATGCGCGCGAGGCGCGGGAGCCAATAGGCGACGAGGCCCGGGCGCGGCGCGAACTCGGCCAGCGCCTCCTCCGTCGCCTGCGCGAAGTGCTCCACCGCGTCGAGGCAATGCGGATCGCCGTCGCAGAGATGAAGCCAGCGCGAGACCATGTGGTGGACGATGTTGCCGTATTCCGCCGCATCCGCCTCGGCATCCAGATCATCCAGCGGGCGCAGCTTCAGGATGCGCTTGGCATACCAGGCATAGGGGTCGGATTTCAGCAGCCACACATCGGTGACGCTGATCCGGCGTGGGCGCAGCGCCGCGGGGGGCGAGGGCGCGGGGCGCGCGCAGGGAAGCGGGCGTTCGGGCATGTCGAGCAGCCCGGCCCAGCCCGTCGCGGGCGAGGTTTCCAGCCCGCCCAGCCCCTGCCCGTTGAGGAAGGTCTCGATCCGCGTCAGCCAGCGCGCGGCGACAGTGGGCGAGCCGCCGCGCTTGCGCGCGCGGGACAGCGTGGCGCGCGGCGCGGACAGCGCGGAGAGCAGGAAGTCCGCGCAGACGCGCCCGATGCGCGCCTCGGGCGCGGGCAGGCCGAATTGCGAGCGCATCGGGCGGCTCATCCAGGCGCCGGGATCGGTGGCCAGCGGCCAGACGCTTTCCTCCAGCGCGCCCAGCACCACGCGGTCGAAGCTCTGAAGCCGCGCTTCCAGCAGGCCGAGGATCTGCACGCGTGGATGCGACGCGCCCTTGCGCCCCCGCATCGTGCGCACGCCGGGGGCGAGAGGGCCTTCCAGCAGCGCGTCGAACAGCGCGGGCCAGGCGGCGGCTTCCAGCGGCGGCAGGGCCCGCATCGCGGGCTCCAGGCTGGCCAGATGCACCGCCAGCGGCTCGCCTTCCTCCCCGCGGTAGAGGCGCAGCCCGCCCGGGTCCTCATCCGTGGAGGCCAGCGCCTCGGCCGCGGAGAGATGGTCGGCCAGCAGGTCGGCCGGTGGGCGCACCGCCCGCTCCAACGCGCGGAAGTTGCCCAGCGCCGCCTCCAGCGCATCCAGCATCGCCCGCACGCGCTCGCGCGGCTGCTCGTGGCGGATCGCCTCGGCGGCACGGCGCAGCCCGTCCAGCCCGGCGCCGGGGCGCGGGCCGCGCAGGGCGTAGCGCTCCAGCTCGCGCACCGCCTGCATCCAGCTCGACCGCACCATACCGCCCGCGCAGAGCGGGTGCTTCAGGCAGGCGAGCAGCGGGACGGGGGCGAATTCCTCCTCCACCATCCGCCCGATCAGGCGCAGGAAGGCGCCGGCGGGCGTCATGCCCAGCGGCTGGCCGGCGGAGTCGTCGGCGAGGATGCCGTGGCGCAGCAGCTCCACCGAGACCCGGCGGGCGAGGTCGCGGTCCGGCGTCACCAGCGCGGCGCGCGCGCCCGGCGTCTCCAGGGCTTCCCGCAGCAGCAGGGCGATGGCGGCGGCCTCTCCGGCCTCGTCGGGCGCGACGAGAAGATCCAGCCCGTTCAGCGAGGGGCGCCAGCGCTCCGGCTCGCGCTCCTGCCAGCAGGCGATCGCGTCCTCCGGCCGCAGGGCGCGGGCCAGCAGCGCGGCGCGGGCCTCGTTGGGCGCGGGCGCATCCGGCGCGCGATAGGGCCAGGGGCGCATGTCCTCCGCCGTGGCATCCATGCCGCGCAGCAGGCGGGCGGTGCCGTTCAGCGGGTGGCTGTGCGCGCCGCGCAGCACCTCCCACAGCTCCGCCTCCATTTCCTCCCCGGCGCCGTGCAGCACGACCGCGCCCTTCTCCATGCGGGCGATCTGGCGCAGCAGCTCGGTCGCGGCGGGGATGGTGCCGCCGACGCCGATGCCGGCGGCGATGACGGGGTCGGCCGGCGGGTTGTCCGCCCACGCCGCCGCCTGGGCGCGCAGCGCGGCCACGCGCCGGGCGCCGATATCGGACAGCCCCTGTTCCTCCAGCCAGGCGTGCCAGGAGCGGATGACGCCGCCGAGGAAGGTGTGGGTGATCTCCCAGTGCTTCGCGAGATCGCCGGTGACGAGCTCGGGCAGGCGCTCCGGGTCGCAGCCCTCCAGCGCCATCTCGTCCAGCAGGGTCGCCAGTTCCAGCGCCAGGCGCCAGGCTTGGTCCGGGCTGCCGGGGCCGCCGAAATGCGGCGGCAGGCGCATTACCATCTCGGTCAGCACCGCCAGCCGCCGGGCGGGATCGACGGCAGGCGGCTCGTCGAGCAGGGCCGGGAGGGACAGCTCCTCCGCATCCTCGGTGGAGAGGCCGGCCAGGGCGCGCAGGCGCGGCAGCAGCAGGGCGGGCTTGCCGGAGGCGCGCAGGAAGGCTTCGCGCAGGGAGCGGGCCGCGCGCCGGGTGGGGAGGAGGATGGTGGTGCGGGCCAGCGCCGCCGGGTCGTCCGGGTCCTGCGCCATGGCGAGCACGCCATAGGCCAGGTCATCCAGGAACGGGCGATGGGCCGGGATTTCGTACAGCCTCAACCCGCGCCCCTCCCCTGCTTCCCGGGCCCCCGCCCGGAGAACAGCGCTAGAACAGCTTCACCAGCCCCTTGTCCAGAATTTCCTCGGCCCGTTGCAGGTCCGGCGGGGTGGAAAGGTGGAACCAGGCGCCGTCATGCACGAGGCCGTAGAGCCGCCCCGCCTCGATGGCGCGCATCCAGGGGCCCATGAGGCCGAAGCGGCCGGCCTGGGTCCCATCCAGCAGGCGAGGGTGGAGGATCTGCACCCCCGCATAGATGTAGGGGGCAATCTCCCGCTCCTTCGGCCGGCGCAGGCGGCCGAGCGGGTCGAGCAGGAAGTCGCCCAGCCCCACCTCGCCTTCCACCGTGGCAGAGCGGGCCATCAGCAACAGCCCGTCCATCCGCTCCTCGTCGAAGGCGGCGGCGAGGCGGCGCAGCGCGGGCACCGGGCCATCGAGCCAATAGGCGTCGCCATTCACCACGGCGAAGGGCGCGGGCCCCAGCAGCGGCAGGGCGTTGCGGATGCCGCCGCCGGTTTCCAGCAGCTCCGGCTCCACCACCACCTGGCAGCGGGGCTCCGTCCGCCCCTCGCAGGCGGCGACGATCTGCGGGGCGAGGTGGTGGGCGTTCACCACCACCTCCCGCATCCCGGAATCGGCCAGCCGGTCCAGCGCATGGTCCAGCAGGGACCGGCCGCGGAGCGCGAGGAGGGGCTTCGGCGCGGCCTCGGTCAGCGGGCGCATCCGCGTCCCGAGCCCGGCCGCCAGCACCATGCCATGGGTGGGGCGGATCATGCGGCGGGTTCCATCTGGGGATTGGCCCCTTGGGGATTGGCGCGCAGCCTGCGCGGCACGTGTTCGTCGAGAAAGGCCGCGAGCGGCGCCGTGGCCGGGTGCCGCAGCGCCTCGTCCAGCAGGCGCCAGCAGCGCGGGCCGTGGCGGAGGTAGTGCGGCTTCTTGTCGCGCCGGTCCAGACGCACCCAGAGCGCCGCGACCCGCAAATGCCGCTGGGCAGCCATGGCCGCCGTGGCGGCCTCGAACGCCTCCCGGTCCAGCCCGGGGCGGGCGGCGAGGTATCGGGCGGTGGCGGCCTGCCGCACCGCCGGCGGCACGTCGCGCCGCGCATCCTGCAGCAGGCTCACCAGGTCATAGGCGGGGTGGCCCTGCCCGGCATCCTGGAAGTCGATGATCCCGACCGAGGCCGGCCCCGGGCGGCCCGGCAAGGGCAGGAGATTGGCGGGGAAATAGTCCCGGTGGACGAAGGAGCCCGCCCCCTCGAACGGGGCGAGCATGGCGCGCATGGCGGCCTGGAACGCGGCCCGCTGGGCCCCCGTGGGCTCCGCGCCCAGGGCGGCGGGCCACCACCAGTCCAGGAAGGTGGCGGCGGTGGCGCGGGCCATGGCCTCGCCCTCCCAGGCCGGCAGGCCGGGCGGCGGCGGGGCGGCATGCAGCGCCGCCAGCGTCTCGGCCGCGGCGAGGTAGAGCGGCATCGGCTCGGCCCCCGCATCCAGCAGCGTGGCATGGGTGGGCTCGCCCAGGTCCTCCAGCAGCAGCAGGCCGGCCGGCGGGTCGGCCGCCAGCACCTCGGGCGCCGAGAGGCCGAGGCGGCGGAGATGGGCGGCAATGGCCATGAAGGCGCGAAGGTCGGCCTCGGCCGAGGGCAGGCCCACGGCCGCCGCGCCGGAGCCGTCCATCAGCAGCGCCGGGCGTGGCCCGCCGGTCAGGCGGAGATAGCGGCGATGCCCGGCATCGCCCGGAAGCGGCGCGCGGGCCGCCGCGGCATAGCCATGGGCGGCGAGGAAGAGATCAGGGCTCATGCGAGGGCCGCCAGGGCGTTCAGGCGGGCATCGTCCCAGCCCGCCAGGGTGACAGATCGGGCCTCCCCTCGTCCCTCTGGCGCCTCGGCCGGGGCGAGGGTGACGCGCAGCGCGTCGCGCGGGGCGTAGCGGCCGAGCCGGTCCGGCCATTCCACCAGCACGATCCCGTCCCGCGCCTCCTCCCAGCCCAGCTCCGCCAGGGCATCGGGCCCCTCCAGCCGGTAGAGGTCCATGTGATGGGCGGTGACGCCCGGCAGCTCATAGGACTGCACCAGGGTGAAGGTCGGCGACGGCACCTCCAGCCCCGGATCGCCCGCCGCCGCGCGGAGGAAGGCCCGGGCGAAGGCGGACTTCCCGGCGCCGAGCGGGCCATCGAGCAGGATGGCGTCCCCGGGGCGGGCCAGCCGGGCGGCGCGGGCAGCAAGCGCGCCGGTCGCCGCCTCGTCGGGCAGGGAAAAGGTGATCGGGGCGGTCATGGGCGCCCCAATCTGCCCTCCCGCCCCCGGGCGGGGCAAGCGGGCCGGGGGCAAGCGGGCGAAACCCCGCCGCCCCCCTCTGGTTAGCACGGCATGGGCGGCCGGAGCGCCGCCGCCACAGAGAGGGATCCCCCACCATGCGTCTCGTCCGCGCGGCCCTGATGCCGATGCTGCTCCTTGCCACCCTGGCCGCCTGCACGGGCAACGACCGTAGCTTCGGCGAGCGCGTGCGCGACACGGTGGACCCGCCGAGCGGGCCGGTCGAGGCGACCGGGCGGGCCGTGGACCGGGCGGTGGACCGGGTGCGGCCGAACTGACGGTGCCGGGGGAGGCCCGCCTCCCCCAACCGAAAGGGGGGGTTCCGGGGGAAGCGCCGCGTCCCCCCGCGGCCTCCCCCGCCTTCCCCCCCCTGGAAACGCGCTGTATCACGCCTCCCCTGACCGCTGACGGGGACGCGCCGCACCCATGACCGCGCATATCGAGACCGATGTCGCCATCATCGGCGCAGGCCCCGCCGGGCTCTTCGCCGTGTTCGAATGCGGCATGCTCCGGATGAAATGCGTGGTGATCGACGCGCTGGAGGCCATCGGCGGCCAGTGCTCGGCCCTCTATCCGGAGAAGCCGATCTTCGACATCCCGGCCCATCCCCGCATCGCCGGCGCCGACCTGATCGACCAGCTGGAGAAGCAGGCCCAGCCCTTCTCCCCCATCTACCTCCTGGGCCGCCGGGTGGAGCGGCTGCTGGAGGAGGATGGCGATTTCATCCTCGGTACCAGCCAGGGTGACAGCGTGCGCGCCAAGGCCGTGATCCTCGCCGCCGGGGCCGGCGCCTTCGGCCCGAACCGCCCGCCGCTGGAGGAGCTGGAGCGCTACGAGGCCTCGGGGGCCGTTCGCTACATGGTCTCCCGCCGGGAGGACTTCCGCGGCAAGCGGGTGGTCATCGCGGGCGGTGGCGATTCGGCGGTGGACTGGGCGCTCTCGCTCAAGGAGATCGCGGCGAAGGTGACGGTGGTGCACCGCCGCCCCAAGTTCCGCGCCGCGCCGGAAAGCGCCGCCCAGATGGATGCCGCCGCCGCCAAGGGCGAGCTGGAGCTGGCCATCCCCTACCAGCTGCACGGGCTGAAGGGCGACGGCAGCACGCTCACCCATGTCACCCTGGCCACGCTGAAGGGAGAGGAGCGCGACGTGGAGGCGGACCACCTCCTCGCCTTCTTCGGCCTTTCCATGGAGCTGGGGCCGATCGCCGAATGGGGCCTCGGCATGGAGCGCAGCCACGTGACCGTGGCGCCCGCCACCTGCGAGACCTCGCGCCCCGGCATCTTTGCCATAGGTGATGTCGCGACCTACCCCGGCAAGCTCAAGCTGATCCTGCAGGGCTTCTCCGAGGCCGCGATGGCGGCGCATGCCATCCATCCCCGCGTCCATCCGGGCGAGGCGCTGCATTTCGAGTATTCCACCTCCAAGGGGGTTCCGGCGCATGGCTGAGCAAGGGGCTGAGCAAGGGGTGGACGGCAGGCTCGTCATCGGGACGAAGCGCTACTCGTCCTGGTCGCTGCGCGGCTGGCTGGCGGTGCATCTTGCCGGGCTGGATGTGGAGGAGGTGCTGATCCCGCTTGCCGGGGGCGGCGGGACCAAGGCCATCAAGGCGGCCACCCCCGCCGGACTCGTTCCCTATCTCGAGCACAAGGGTGCCCGGATCTGGGAGAGCCTGGCCATCGCCGAGTACTGCGCGGAATTCGCGCCCGCCCTCTGGCCGGAGGACCGCATTCCGCGCGCCCTGCTGCGCAGTGCGGCCGCGGAGATGCATGCGGGCTTCCGGGGCCTGCGCATGGCGATGCCGATGAATCTGGGCCGGGACTTCACCGGCCGCGGCGCGACGCCCGACGCGCTGGCCGATATCGCCCGCATCGAGACGGTCTGGGCGCAATGCCTGGACGCCACCGGCGGGCCCTTCCTGCACGGCGCCGCCATGGGCGTGGCGGATACGATGTATGCGCCGGTCGTCGCCCGGCTGATCACCTATGGCCCCGCCATCTCGCCGCGCAGCAAGGCCTATGTGCAGGCGGTGCGCGCGCATCCGCTGGTGGCCCGCTGGTATGACGAGGCGGCGCGGGAGCCTGAGGAGTGGCTGCTGCCGCATTACGAGGCCGGGCCCGCCGCCTGAGCGACCGGCCGATGCGCACGGCCTCCGGCCTCGACCATCTCGGCGTCTGCTCGCGCGATGCGGCGGCGTTGTGGGACACCTATGAGCGGCTCGGCTTCGCGCTGACGCCCATCGCCCGGCAGTCGCGCGGCGATGAGCCGCTCGGCACCGCCAATCGCTGTGCCATGCTCCGGCGCGGCTATATCGAGCTCCTGGCCATCCTCGACCCGGCCCTGCCGGATAATGGGCTGGGCGCGATGCTCGACCGCTTCGAGGGCACGCGCATCCTTGCCCTGGGAATGACCGATTCGCAGGGGAACCTGGAACGGTTGCGGCGGGCGGGCCTGGAGATTCCGGGCATCGCCCCCCTGTCCCGCCCCGTGGAGCCCGGCGGCCCGGTCGCGCGCTTCGAGCGCCTGCCGTTGCCCGAGGCCCCGGAAGGGCGGGTGCAGCTCGTGCGTCACCTGACGCCCGAGGCGATCTGGCAGGAGCGTTGGATGCAGCACCCGAACGGCGCCACGGAATTGCGCGCCGCCATCATCGTTTCGGACAGCCCGGCCGAAAGCGCCGCGCGGCTCTCCCGCCTCGCCGGCCTGCCGCTGGAGCCCGACCCGGCCGGCGGCTTCGCCCTGCCGCTGCCGGATGGCGCCGTGGTGCGGATGCTCTCGCCCGCAGTGGCCGCCGAAATCCTCCCGGGGGTCCGCCCCCCCGTCCTGCCCGCGGTGATGGGCATGGTGGTCGGCGTCGCCGACCCCGCGGCGACGCGGGCCGCCCTGTCGGGCGTGATGCGCGTGGAGGTTCCGGCCGGCGTGATGGTCCCACCCGAAGAGGCGGCAGGCTGCGCGGTGGTCTTCTCGGCATGAGGCGACCCAGCGCCCTGCGGCGCTCCATCGAGACCTATTACGCCCCAGGCCGGGACGAGGCGCTGGACCGCTTCCTCACGCGGTTCCTCGGGCCCGGGGAGCTGGGCTTCGATATCGGCGCCCATGTCGGCGACCGCACGGCGAGCTTCCGCCGCCTGGGCGCCACCGCCCTCGCGGTCGAGCCCCAGCCCCGCCTGCTCCGGCTGCTGCGCTGGCTGTTCCGCCAGGACGAGGCGGTGGCGATCGTCTCCGCCCTGGTCGGCGCGGCACCGGGCGAGGCCGTGCTGCGGCTGAACACGGGCAACCCCACCGTCGCCACGGCCTCGGACGCCTTCGTGGCCGCCGCCGATGGCGCGCCGGGCTGGGAGGGCCAACGCTGGGACCGGGAGATCGCCTGCCCCGTCACCACCCTGGACGCGCTGGCGCTGACCCACGGCACCCCGCATTTCATCAAGCTGGACGTGGAGGGCTACGAGGCCGAGGCCCTGGCCGGCCTCTCCTTCGCGCCGCGCGCCCTCTCCTTCGAGTTCACCACCATCCAGCGCGGCGTCGCGGCCGAATGCCTAGCCCGGCTCGCGGCCCTGGGCCCCTACCGCTTCAACGCCTCGCTCGGCGAGACGCTGTCCTTCGCCCTGCCAGCCCCGGTGGAGGCCGAGGCGATGCGGGACTGGATCGAGAGCCTGCCCCACGCCGCGAACAGCGGGGATGTCTATGCCAGCCTCGACCCGGCGCGGGTCATGCCCTGATGCGCTTCGAGGCCTTCGTCCCGCATCTCGGCTTCGCCGCGCTGCTGGCCCTGCTCTCCGCCGCCGTGGTCCGGCTGATGATCGCCTATCCCATGCTGGACGACCCGGCCCGGCGCGCGGCCACCGCGCATAAGGTGCCCACGCCCAAGGGCGGGGGGCTGGGCATCGTCGCCGCCTTCGTGGCGGGGATGGTGGTGCTCTACGGCACGGCGCGCTTCGCGCGCATCGCCGATCCGGAATTCGTCGGCACCATCCTCGCGGCCCTCGCCATCGCGGGCGTGGCGCTGGCGGACGACCTTCGCGACTTCCGCTTCGTGGTGAAGCTGGCCGCCCAGGCTGGCGCCGCGCTGGTCGCCATGGCCAGCGGGCTGGTGGTGACGCGCCTCGCTCTGCCCTGGATCGGGGTGGTGGATCTCGGCATCGCGGGTCCGCTGCTGACGCTGTTCTGGATCGTGGCCTGCACCAATGCCGTGAACTTCATGGATGGGATGGACGGGCTGGTCGGCGGGTCGCTGCTGGTCGCCTGCGCCTCGCTCTGCATCATCGCGGCGGGGCAGGAGGCCTGGTTCGTCTATGCGGCGGCGCTGTTCCTCACGGCCGGGCTGGTCGGCTACCTGCCCTTCAACATCCATCCCGCGCGCATCTTCATGGGCGATGTGGGAAGCCAGTTCCTCGGCTTCGTCATGGCCGTGCTGGCGGTGGCCTGCGCGCGCTTCGACACGGCGCAGCTCTCCTTCCTGATCGTGCCGCTGCTGCTCTTCGCGCATCTCTTCGACACGGGCTTCACCCTCGCCCGCCGGATCGCCATGGGGGAGCGGCCGAGCACGCCGCACCGGACGCATCTCTACCAGATGGCCCAGCGCTCCGGCCTTTCGGTGCACCGGGTGGCCGCCATCCACGGCGCCTTCGTGCTGTTCCAGGCGGCGCTCGCCCTCGCCTTCCCGCATCTGGCACCCGCGGTGAAGCCGCTGATCGTGCTGCCGCCGCTCGCCATCCAGCTTCTCTGGCTGGCCTATGTCGCGCGCCGCGTGCGGCGGGCCGGGCTCAGTTGGCGGGCGGGCTGACCACCTCGATGGTCATGGGGCGGTCCTCCATCCCCACCCATTGCTCGGAGCGCCAGACGGCCCCGGTTTCCGCATCGGCCCAGTAGCGGTTCACGAAGCGGGCGCCGCCGCCGCAACGCTCCTCCACGAACAGCCCCTCCGGCACACGGGCGGCCTTCATCCGGCATTCCAGCGCCACGCCGAAGCGCATCCGGCCGGGGTCCCTGCTCGACGGGGAGAGGTCCACCACCCGGCGGGCCATCGCCGGCCGCTCGGCCAGGGCGGTCACGTCGTCCAGCGGGTCCGGGCTGTCGAAGCGCGTGGCGGCCAGGTTGGTGGCCGTGCCGGCTGTCGCCACCACCCGCGCGCCATCGGTCGCCAGCACCGTGCCATCATCGGAGCGCCACATGCGCTGCTCGCCATTGCCCTGGATCATCGTCATCACCTTCCGCTGGGTGCCATAGGTGACGAGCAGGGTCGGGCCACTCGTGACGCCGACCTCCACCTCCTCCAGCACGCCTGCGGGCGGGTCGTAGCGGCGCGGCGGCAGGCCGTCCTGGATGGGCGGCAGAAAGACGCTGGCCCGGAGCGCGTTCTCGGCCGAACGGCCCAGCTCGGCCATGTCCGGCATCCCGCAGGCGGCGGGGAGGAGAAGGAGCAGGAGGGGCAGGCGGCGCATCGCGGATGAGGATAGGGGCAGGCAGGCCCGAACGCATCACTGAATCGTGATGCCATCCAGCAAAACGCTCAGGCTGCGCCTCAGAGCACCTCGATCGCGCTCAACCCCGCCGCCAGGGCGGCCCGCAGGTCCGGCGGAGACAGGGCGATGCAGCCCTCGGTCGGCGCGTAATCGGGCCGCGCCACATGCAGGAAAATGGCGCTGCCGCGGCCCCGCACCACCGGGCCGTCGTTCCAGCCCAGCACCCCGACGATGTCGTAGAGGCCGTCCTCCCGCCACATCACCTCGTGCCGGCCGGCATAGGGAAGCGTGACCGGGCGGTTATAGGCGGGGTCAGCCGGATCGTCGCACCAGCCGTCCGAAGGGCCGATCGGCTCCACCGGCACGGCGCAAACCGGCGCCCGGCCCCGATCCGCGCGATAGAGCACGCGGCGCAACGGCATCAGCGCGCGTGGGGTGGCGCCATCACCCTCCTGCTTCTCCCCGCGAATGCCGCCACGGCCGATCGCGCAGCGGAAGCGGTCGCACAGCAGGACGAGATGCTGGCCTTCGAGGCGGGCAATGGTCATGGCCGCCTTCCTGAGCCCGGGAAGGTGCCGCGGGCAAGCCCTGCGATGAAGGCGGGGCTGGTTCCTGGGCTGATGGTCTGTCCCGGGGAGAGGAAGAAGGAATTCTTCCTCTCCCCGGTCCCGTCGAAGGCAGTGCCTTCGACCCATCATCTTTTTCTTCGAGTTTGGAATCACGGGTCTGGCGGTGCGCCTGAGGCCGATGACCTCAGGCGAGTGCAAACGCAGAATGGACACCCTGCAACCAGAGACCCCTTCGATCCGGGGTATCCACGGCAGTCAGACGGGGTTCCAAGGGCCTCAGGCCCTTGGCGGGTCGAGGGCAGAGCCCTCGTCTCGAGGCAAGACAATCCCCTTCAGGCGCAATTCGCCTGCATCTGTTCCTGATAGGCGGTGCGGGCGCGGGCGATGGTGGCGGGGTCTGCTGTTTGTCCCCAGGCGAGGAAGGCGGTGGGCTGGTCCCGGCCGTTGGCAATGGCCTGGAGCGTGCCGACGAAGCCCGTCACCTCCAGCATGGCCGAGGCGACGCTGCCGAGGAAGCCGACGGGGCCGCTGATGGCGGTGCTGACCAGGATGCGGGCGGCGATGGGGGCGGCACGGCCGGTCGCCTCCCGGTAGATCGTGCCGACCCCCGGCATGTGCTGCAGCGGGTTCAGCGATTCCAGAAGCTCGTCGAAGGTGGTCTCGACCGGCATCGGCACCGCCTCGTCGCTGGAGAGCGGCGGGCCGCCATCGGGCGCGGGGCGCGTGCCGCCGTAGACGCGGCCGGCGAACATGCCCCAGCCCTCGGGGGAGGCGGTGTTCGGGACGATGGGGTTCACGGGTGCCACTCCAGCCGTCTGTACGGCTGGCCTGGCGCAAGCGGCGTGCCGCTTAACCCATGAGATGGCCGAATCGCGACTTCTTCGTCTCCAGATAGGCGTCGTTCACTCCATTGGCGGCGAAGAGGTGCGAGACACGGCCTTCGACACGGATTCCGCAGGCGGCCAGGCCGGCCAGCTTGTCTGGGTTGTTGGTCAGCAGCCGCACCCCGTGGATTCCAAGCGCCTCCAGCATCGTGGCCGCGACCCGGAAGTCGCGCTCGTCGGCGCCGTAGCCGAGAGCGCGGTTAGCATCGAGCGTGTCGAGCCCGGAATCCTGCAGCGTATAGGCGCGCAGCTTGTTCACGAGGCCGATCCCCCGCCCTTCCTGGGCCAGGTAGAGCAGGACGCCGCCGCCCGGCTCGGCCGCCATGCGGGCGATGGCGCCGCGCAGCTGGGGGCCGCAGTCGCAGCGCAGGCTGCCCAGCAGGTCGCCGGTAAAGCATTCGGAATGGATGCGGCAGAGCGGCGCCTCGGCCGTCTCCGGCTGGCCGACCAGGATGGCGAGGTGCTCGATCCCGCCATCGGCGGCGCGGAAGGCGGCGATCCGGGCCTCCGGCGCGTCCTCCAGCGGCACGCGGGCCTCGGCCACGCGCACGAGGCTGGCCGCGGCGGATACGGGGTAGGCCAGCACATCCGCGACCGTGACCGGGAGCAGGCCCAGCCGGGCGGTGGTGGCGGCAGAAGCCGGGGCGGCGACGAGAGCCGGCAGCAGCCGCCCGATCTTGGCCAGGGTGATGGCGGCAGGCGGCAGGGCCTGGGCGAAGCCCGGCGCGGGCACGATCTGCGGTGCCTCGGGCAGCAACTGCTCCGCCACGGGGTCGGCCAGGCGGCGAAGCTGCTCCGGGGCGAGCAGGGCGGGGGAGAGGCGCAGCGCCACCGGCACCTCCTCCGGCGCTGGCGGGGCGGAAACCGGGCGGGAGAGCACGGCGGCGGCGCGCGGGGCGGAAAGCAGCAGCACCGGGGCGGCCAAAGCGGCCTCGGCCAGCTCGGCCAGGCCGCGGGCGCCGACCGTTTCGGCAGCGGCCAGGATCAGCGACTCGCCGCCGCCCTCCAGCAGCACCGGCGTCCCCCGGCGCAGCTCGGAAACAGCCCGGTGCACCGCCCGCATCCCGGCGATGCGCGGATCCACCGCCCGGCCGAGTCGGGCAAGCCCTGTGGGGCCCGCCGGCTGGGTGCTGATCGAAGCTTCGGCCATACCGTCCACTCTTCCCCCCGTCGCGGCGTTCGGCCCGGGTCTGTGGCCGGTCCGGCACCCGAGCCTACCCCTCTACGGACCAGAGCGGCGATTGGATGCGCGGCCAATATGGGATGCCTGCCGTGGCGGAAAGGGGGCAGTTGCGGCTCCGATCAGGGGTTCCGCACGAAAAGGAGAGCCGAAGCCTTGCCGCTACGGCCTGATTTGCCCCATATCCGCAAACTCACAGCTCCGGGATTCCCGCTTCGGCGGGCGATCCCGTGACAGGCCTTCAAACGGGAGGGTGCATGTCGGACCCCCGTCCGATCCTGATCGTGGACGACGACCCGGCGCTGCGCGCCACCCTGTCGGAGCAGCTCGCCGTAGAGGGGGAGTTTGCCCCGCGCGAGGCTGGCACGATGGCCGAGGCGGGCAAGATCCTGATGGAGGACAGCGCGCGTTTCGACGCCGTGCTGCTCGATATCGGCCTGCCGGATGGCGATGGCCGTGACCTCTGCGCCGAGTTGCGGCGGCAGGGCGTCAAGGTGCCGATCATCATGCTGACCGGCGCGGATGCCGAGCAGGACGTGGTGCGCGGCCTCGACTCCGGCGCGAACGACTACATCGCCAAGCCGTTCCGCATCATGGAACTGCTTGCGCGGCTTCGCGCACAGCTTCGCGGCTTCGACAATTCCGAGGACGCGGTCTTCGTGATCGGGCCCTACACCTTCCGGCCCTCGGCCAAGATGCTCCAGGACCCGGCGCGCAACCGCCGGATCCGGCTGACCGAGAAGGAATGCGCGATCCTGAAGTTCCTCTACCGCGCCGGCGGCCGGCCGGTGGGGCGGCAGATCCTGCTGAACGAGGTGTGGGGCTACAACGCCGCCGTCACCACGCACACGCTGGAGACGCATATCTATCGGCTGCGCCAGAAGATTGAGCCGGATCCGGCGACCGCCTCCCTGTTGCTGACGGAGGGCGGTGGCTACCGACTCGACCCGCAGGCCGGCCGCGCGGCCGCCTGAGACCGATCCGCAGGATCAAGAAAGAAGGCCGGGGAGAACCTCTCCCCGGCCTTCTTCGTCTCTGCAGCCCAGTTCAGCGCCCCGGCTGAGGGCCCCGGCTCAGCGCGATGTGGCCGGCTTGGCCGGAGCCATGGGCAGGGCGCCGCTGGCGCGGAGGGCGGGGATGAGGATGGGTCGGACCATGGTGGGGGGCTCCTGTCGATCGGCGTGAGAACGGGGGCGCTCGGCCCCGGGTTGCGGCCGGCGTGCCGGGCCCGTGCTACCGCCCGGGCAGCCAGACGCGCATGACGGTGCCCTGCCCGACCGTGCTGTCGATCAGCAGCTGCCCGCGATGGTGGCCGACAATGTGCTTCACGATGGCCAGGCCCAGCCCCGTGCCGCCGGCATTCCGCGCCCGGCCCGCATCCACCCGGTAGAAGCGCTCGGTCAGGCGCGGGATGTGCTCGCGGGCGATGCCCGGCCCATCATCGGCCACGCGCAGCAGCACGCCGGGGGCGAGCCCGCCCTCCGGCGCTGCCAGGGTGCGGACCGAGAGCTGCACCGTGCCGCCCTCCCGCCCGTGGCGCACCGCATTCTCCAGCAGGTTCCGCAGCACCTGGGCGAGCTGGCCGGGGTCAGCGGGCACCGCCGTCGCGGGGGCCAGGTCCATCTGCAGGGTCACGTTCCGGGTGGCCAGGATGGGCGCCATGGCGGCGGCCTCGTCCCGCGCCAGCGCGTCCAGCCGCGCCTCGCCCTGCGGTGCCTGGTGCTCCGTCATCTCGATCCGGGAGAGGCCGAGCAGGTCCTCGATCAGCCTTCGCATCCGGTCCGCCTGGTCGGCGATGATGGCGAGGAAGCGGGTGCTCGCCTCCACATCCCCGGCGGCCGGGCCGCGCAGCGTCTCCACGAAGCCGATGATGGAGGCCAGCGGGGTGCGCAGCTCATGGCTGGCATTGGCCACGAAGTCGGCCCGCATCCGTTCCGCCGCGCGGGCCTGGGTGCGGTCGGCCAGCACCACCAGCAGGCGGCCGCCATCGGCCAGCGGAGGGTCGAGCGGGATGACCTGGGTGGAAAGGTCGCGCGCCACCGGCACGGGCAGCACCGCCTCGGCCGATTGCGGCGTGCCCTGCGCCAGGGCGCGGTCCACCGCGCCGGCGATCCGGGGGTGGCGCAGGAAGGCGGCGGTATCGGCCGTGCGCCCCTCCGGCCCCTCGCCCGGGCTGGTGCCGAAGAAGCGGCGGGCGGCGGCATTGGCGCGCAGCACCCGGCCATCCTCCGCCAGGACGAGGAGGGGGTCGGGCAGCGCCTCGACGATGGCGGCATCCGCGCGCCGCAACCGGCTCAGCTCCGCCTCGCGCGCTGCCAGGCTGCGGGTCAGGCGGGCTGCCGATTCGGCCACCCGGGCCGCCGCCGGCAGCAGGGGCTCATGCGGCGGGACGACCCGCCCCTCCGCAGCGGCGCGGAGATCGGCCTCCAGCCCCGCCAGGGTGCCCAGCCAGGCACGGGCGAGGATCAGCGCGGCAAGAGCCGTGGCGAGCAGGCCCACGCCCACCGCCGCCGGGTCGGCGCCGGCGGCGAGAAGCAGCAGCAGGGCGGCGGCGGGAACGCCGCCGATCAGCCCCGCGACGCGCAGCAGGGCCGGCCAGGTGGGGCTCAACTTGGCCGCCGGGTCAGGAACCGGCGGCGCCCGGCAGCAGGGCTGGCTCCACCACCTGCGGCTCGGCGCCCGGAGTCAGGGCATAGACGGCCAGGGCGCGCTGCACCTGCCCGTTGGGCAGCAGGCGGAAGGCGCCGTCCGCGCCTTGCAGCGGCTCGCCCAGCGGCAGGGCGGCCGGGGCCATCGGGTCGCCGCCGCGCACGCTGCGCACCGCGGCCGAGGTGGCGTCATAGGCGGTGGCGGCGAGGCGCGGCGGACGCTCCCCGAAGGCAGCCGCGTAGCGCGTCTCGAAGCCGTTCCGGGCCGCGGGGTCGGGGCCGGGCACCCAGGCGCCGGCCAGGGCGGGTTCGTTCGCCAGCGAGGCGTCCCCGGCCCAGAGCACCGTCCCGGCCACGCGCAGGGGCGGGCTGGCCAGGCCGGCGCCGGCCAGCGCCGAGGCCATCTCCCGCGCCTGCGGGCCGCCCTCGGCGAGGATGAGGAGGCCGATCGGCTCGGAACCGGCCTGGGCGGCGATCTGCCCGGCCGCCTGGGGCCGGGAGGCGCCGGAGGGATAGGTAACGATCGCGGGCGCGGAGAGCCCGGCCTCGCGGGAGGCATTCCGCAGCGCGGAGGCGAGGCGGCTGGTGAAGGCGCCGTCCGGCCCGGCGAGCCCGATGCGGCGGATGCCGGCCGATTGCGCCGCGGCAACCAGGCGCCGCACCTGCTGCGAGGGGGTGACGCCGGTCACCCAGACGCCGCTGCCGCCCTGGTCCACGTCATTGGTGAAGGCGAGCACCGGCACGCCGGCGGCGCGGGCCTGGCCCGCCGCGGCGGCGGTCTCCGGCCCGGTGAGCGGGCCGACCACCACCCGGGCGCCGTCCGACAGCGCGGAGCGCACCGCCTCCGAGGCACCGCCGGGCGAGCCGGTCGTGTCGCGCGGCACCAGCTCCACCCCGCGCGCGCCGGAATCGAACAGGGCGAGGGTGGCGGCGTTCAGCATGGCCGGGCCGAGTGCGCCCTGCGGGCCGCTCATCGGCAGGAGAATGGCCACCTTGGTGTTGGTGGGGCCGGCGGGCGGCTGCGGCGCCCCCAGGCCTCCGGCGCCGCCGAAAAGGGGCGCGGCAGGGCGGCCATAGCCCCCCTGCGGGGCTTGCGGCGCGCAGGCCGCGAGGCCCACAAGCGCCGCCAGCGCCAGGGCGGCGCCGAAGCGGGAGGCGTGCCGTGCAGGGCGAGGAGCGGTTGGGGCCGGGGCCCGGACAGGACGAGGATCCACGCGAGGCCCCTTCTGGTAGCGGCGGATCATCCGCCGGAATGGCCCCGGGTTTATGGCTGGTCGCCACCCCCATCGGCAACCTGGGGGACCTCTCACCCCGCGCGGTCGTGACCTTGCGGGGCGCGGACCTCATCCTTTGCGAAGACACGCGGGTGACGGCGCCGCTGCTGGCGCGCCACGGAATCGCCGCCCCGCTGCACGCCCTGCACGACCACAACGAGGCCGGCGAGGTGCCGCGCCTGCTGGAGCGGCTGCGCGGCGGGGCAAGGCTCGCCCTGGTTTCCGACGCTGGCACGCCGCTGGTCAGCGACCCCGGGTTCCGCTTGGCCCGGGCAGCGATGGAGGCGGGACTGTTCGTTTCCGCCGTGCCCGGGCCGAATGCGGCGGTGATGGCCCTCACCCTCTCCGGCCTGCCGCCCCTGCCCTTCCTCTTCATGGGCTTCCTGCCTCCGAAGGAGGGGGCGCGGCGCGAGGCCATCGCGCGGCTGCGGGCGGCGGAGGGGGCCGGGCTTTCGGCCACGCTGGTCTTCTTCGAGGCGCCGCACAGGCTCGCCGAATGCCTTGCGGCCCTGGCCGAGGGCTTCGGAGGGCGCCCCGCCGCCGTGGCGCGGGAACTGACGAAGCGCTTCGAAGAGGTGCGGCGCGATTCGCTGCCGGCGCTGGCCGCGCATTACGCCAGCCATGCCGCGCGCGGGGAGATCGTGGTGGTGGTGGGGCCCGCCGAGGCCGATGCGCCCAGCGGGGCCGAGGAAGTGGACCGCCGCCTGCGGGACGCCCTGGCCGCCGGTCAGTCCCTGCGCGATGCCGCCGCCATGGTCGCCGCCTCCACCGGCCTGCCGCGCCGGCAGGTTTATGCGCGGGCGCTGGAAATGGGGCGCGAGGAGGGGTGAAGGGACCGCCCTCTGTTGCCTTCCCCCCCGCCACGCCCTAGCCAGGGCGGCGGATTTCGAGAGAGGCCGCATTGAGCGACGAGTTGGCATCCCCGGCGCTGCACACCGAGCCGGCGCCCGCCGTGCTGGACATTCCCGTCATCCTCTTCGCCTTCAACCGGCCCGACTACCTCGAGCGCGTCTGCGCCTCCCTGCTGAACCAGCGCGGCGTCAGCCTCGATCCGCGGCGGGTCTTCCTGTTGCAGGATGGCGCCGTCTCCGCCCGCAGCGGGCTGCGCTATGCCGAGGATGCGGAGGTGGAAGCCTCCATAGCCGCCTTCCGAAAGCACTTCCCGCGCGGGCAGGTGGCCGCGGCGCGTAGCAATATCGGCATCGCGGCCAATATTCGCCGCGGCGAGGTGCTGGCCTTCGAGGCACTGGATGCCGACTGCGCCTATTTCTTCGAGGACGACCTGGAGCTCGGCCCCGAATACCTGCGCATCATGGGAGAGCTGCGCGCCCTTTCCGACCGCGACCCGCGCGTGGGCTACTTCGCCGCCTATGGGGACCACCAGGCGCAGCCGCCGGGCCCGGAGGCCTGGCTGACCATGCTGCAGCATCATTGGGCCTTCGGCCTGCGGCGCGAACCCTGGCGGCGGCTGAAGGAGTGGCTGGCGCCCTATGACCGGATCCTGGAGGGATCGGACTACGCCTACCGCGACCATCTCGCGATCTTCCGCTGGATGGAGGGCCTGGAGGTGGCGGGTGGCTTCTCCTCCCAGGATGCGGCGAAGACGCTGGGCTGCAACGCGCTGGGCATCGCCCGCGTGATGACCGATGTCTGCTTCGCCCGCTACATCGGGGCCCAGGGCGCCTCCTTCCGCGACGATAAGTTCCGGGAGATGGGCTATGACCGGATGAACTGGGTGGAGGGGCCGCAGCACCACCTGGCCGCCGGCGTGGACACCCAGGTCAACGGCATCATCGCCGACCCGCGCAAGCGCCACGAGAAGTACCGCGAGGTGCGGCTGGCCAAGCTGCTGGAGGACCAGTTCCGCACCCGGCTGGAACGCGACCGGCCGGCGACGCGGGAGGACGTGGTCGCCCTCTACCGCTACCTGCTGGACCGGGTGCCCGAGGACGAGGCCGTGGAGTCCCTCGCCGGACGCCATTCCGTGCGGCAGGTGCGGGAGATCCTGCTGACGAGCCGGGAGTTCCGCGGCCGCAACCCGCTGCCGCGGAACGGCTGAGCCGCGCTACTCGAAGGCGGGCGCGACGAGCAGCCCGCCATCCACCGCAAGGCGGTTCGGCCCGCCCGCGCGCGGGATCTGCACGCGGGCGCCGGGGCCGAGGTTGCGCTCGTAGATCTCGGCGTAGTTCCCCACCTGGCGAATGGCCTCATAGGCCCAGGAATCGGACAGGCCGAGCATACGCCCCAGCCCGCCTTCCGCGCCGAGCATCCGGCGCGTCTCGGGATGGGTGGAAGTGGCACGGAGCTGCTCGGCATTCGCCGAGGTGATGCCGCGCGCCTCGGCCCCGATGAGCGCGTTCAGAGTCCAGCGCACGATATTGGCCCATTGGCCGTCGCCCTGCCGCACCACCGGGCCGTTCAGGGCGCTGGTGATGGTCTCGGGGAGGATCACATGCGCCGCGGGGTCCTGCATGGCGCCCAACCGGGCCTGCAGGGTGGAGCGGTCGGTGGTGTAGGCGTCGCAGCGGCCGGACTCATAGGCAGCCACGGCCTGGGGCGCCGTCTCGAACACCACGGGGCTGAAGCCGATGCCGCGGGCGCGGAACCAGTCCGCCAGGTTGCGCTCCGTGGTGGTGCCGGACTGGGTGCAGATCGTCGCATCCCGCAGCTCGGAGACATGGGCGACGCCGAGGGCCTTCCTCACCATGAAGCCCTGGCCGTCATGGAAGGTGACGCCCACGAAATGCAGGCCCAGCGCCGCATCGCGCGAGAGCGTCCAGGTGACGGAGCGGGAGAGCAGGTCCACCTCCCCCGACTGGAGCTGGGGGAAGCGGGCGACGGGGGTGGCGGGGGCGAAGGTCACCTTTTCCGCATCGCCCAGGACGGCGGCGGCCAGGGCGCGGCAGAAGTCCACGTCCAGCCCCTGCCAGCGGCCATTGCTGTCGGCGGCGAAGAAGCCGGGAAAGCTCTCCCCCACGCCGCAGAGGATGCGGCCACGGGCCCGGACCGTGTCGAGCGTCGCCGACGAGGCCTGCCCGGCCGCGCCGAGGGCGATGGCCGCCAGGGTGAGGCCGGCCGCGAGGGCCCTGGTCGCTGCGCGCTTCATCGTGATCCCCGTCGCATGGCCCATGGGCGCGATTCCAGGGCCAATCGAAGCACCGGCACGGCGGGGCGCCAAGCGGGGGGCTTCCGCGGCGCAGCATCTCCGCCCAACTTGCGCGTCAGGCTGGACAACCAGGCTGACAGGCTGAACAGGTGCCCGCATGAACGCTCCGACCGATCCCTCGCGGCTGAAATTCGGCATTGGCCAGCCGGTCTCCCGCAAGGAGGACCCGGTGCTGCTGCGGGGCGAAGGGCGATACAGCGACGACCTCTCCCTGCCCGGCCAGGCCCATGCGGTGATGGTCCGCAGCCCCTACGCGCATGGGATCATCCGCGGGATCGAGACGGCCGAGGCGGCCGCCATGCCGGGCGTGCTGGTCATCCTCACCGGGCATGAGCTGACCGCGGCCGGGATCGGCCCCATGCCGGTGACGGTGGGGCAGAAGAACCGCGACGGCAGCCCGGCCCGCACCCCGATCCAGCCCGTCCTGACCACGGACAAGGTGCGCTTCGTCGGCGACCCCGTGGCCATGGTGGTGGCCGAGACCGCCAAGCAGGCGCGCGACGCGGCGGAGATGGTCGCGCTCGACATCGACCCCCTGCCTGCCGTGACCGAGGCACGGGACGCCGTCGCCCCCGGGGCGCCGCTCCTCTACGACGACATCCCCGGCAACGAGGTGGTGGACTTCCACTATGGCGACGCGGAGGCGGTCGCGGCGGCCTTCGCCGGCGCGGCGCATGTCACGAAGCTCGCCATCCGCAACAGCCGCGTCGTCGTCTCGCCGATGGAGCCGCGCTCCGCCCTCGCGACCTTTGAGGAGGGCCGCTACGTGCTGCGCATGGGCAGCCAGGGCGTGTTCGGCATGCGCGGCAACATCGCCAAGGTGATGGGGGTGGAGCCGAAGGACCTGCGCGTGCTGACCGGCAATGTCGGCGGCTCCTTCGGCATGAAGTCCAGCGTCTATCCCGAATACCCGGCGCTGCTGCTGGCCGCGAAGCGGCTGGGCCGGCCGGTGAAATGGACGGATACCCGCTCGGAGAGCTTCCTTTCGGACAGCCACGGGCGGGACCATGACTTCGAGGCGGAGCTGGCCCTGGACGCGGAGGGGCATTTCCTCGCGCTGCGCCTCACGGGCTTCGGCAATCTCGGCGCCTATATGAGCAACGCCACGACGCTGCCCTCCACCGGCAACACGGTGAAGAACGTGATCGGCGTGTACCGCACGCCGCTGCTGGAGGTCTCCACGCGCTGCGTCTTCACCAACACGACGCCCGTGGGCGCGTATCGTGGCGCGGGGCGGCCCGAGGGCAACTACTACATGGAGCGGCTGGTGGACACGGCCGCGCGGGAGATGGGGATCGACCGCGTGGAGCTGCGCCGGCGCAACCACATCCGGCCGGACCAGATCCCCTATGATGCGCCGTCCGGCATGCATTACGACAGCGGCGACTTCCCCGCGATCCTGGAGGAGGCGCTGGCGGCGGCGGATTGGGACGGCTTCCCGGCCCGGCGTGCCGAGGCCCGCAAGCAGGGCAAGCTGCGCGGCATCGGCATCGGCCACTACCTCGAGGTGACGGCGCCGCCCTCGAAGGAGATGGGCGGCATCCGCTTCGACGAGGATGGCGGCGTGACCATCCTCACGGGCACGCTGGACTACGGGCAGGGCCATGCCTCGCCTTTCGCGCAGGTTCTGGTGGACCGGCTCGGCATTCCCTTCGAGCGGATCCGCCTGCAGCAGGGCGACAGCGACCTGCTGATCGCGGGCGGCGGCACGGGCGGCTCGCGCTCCCTGATGGCGAGCGGCACCGCCCTCTCCACGGCGAGCGCGATGGTGATCGAGAAGGGGCGCAGGATCGCGGGCCAGGCGCTGGAGGCGGCCGCGGAGGATATCGAATTCTCGGATGGCCGCTTCGTCATCGCGGGCACGGATCGCGGCATCGGCATCCTGGAGCTGGCGGCGCAGGCGCGCGCCATGCCGGGCCTGCCCGAGGATCTCCGCTCCCTCGATGTCTCCACCACCGACCAGTACGAGGATTCCGCTTTCCCCAATGGCTGCCACATCGCCGAGGTGGAGATCGACGAGGAGACGGCCGAGGCGCAGGTGGTCCGCTACGTCACGGTGAACGATTTCGGCGTGCTGGTGAACCCGATGCTGGTGGCCGGGCAGGCCCATGGCGGCATCGTGCAGGGCATTGGCCAGGCGCTGACGGAGCAGACGGCCTATAGCGAGGACGGGCAGCTCCTCAGCGGCTCCTACATGGATTACGGCCTGCCGCGCGCGGAGCACGCGCCCTTCCTCGGCTTCAACAGCCACCCCGTGCCAGCCCGCACCAATGCGATCGGCGCCAAGGGCTGTGGCGAGGCGGGCTGCGCGGGCGCGCTGCCGGCGGTGATGAACGCGGTGGTGGATGCGCTGGCCGAGCGCGGCGTGCGGCATGTGGACATGCCCGCGACCCCGCAGCGGCTCTGGTCCATCCTGAACGAAGGGGTTTCGGCATGATCGTCCTCGTCACCGGCGCGACGGCGGGCTTCGGCGCGGCCATCGCGCGCCGCTTCGCGCAGGACGGCGCGCGCATCATCGCAGCCGGGCGCCGCGCGGAGCGGCTCGAGGCACTGCGGGCCGAACTGGGCACCGACAAGGTGCTGCCTGTGGTGCTGGACGTGCGCGACCGCGAAGCCGTGGCCCGCGCGGTGGAGGGACTGCCGGCGGAATGGGCCGGGGTGGATGTGCTGGTGAACAATGCCGGCCTCGCCCTCGGCCTCTCGCCCGCGCAGGAGGCGAGCCTCGATGACTGGGACGCGATGGTGGACACCAATGTGAAGGGGTTGATCTACCTGACCCGCGCGGTGCTGCCAGGGATGATCGCGCGCGGGCGCGGCCATGTGGTGAATATCGGCTCCACCGCGGGCGAGTGGCCCTATCCCGGCGGCAATGTCTATGGCGCCACCAAGGCCTTCGTCCGCCATTTCAGCCTCAACCTGCGCGCCGACCTCTACGGCACGCCGGTGCGGGTGACCGATATCGAGCCCGGCCTGGTGGGCGGCACGGAGTTCAGCAAGGTGCGCTTCCACGGCGACGATGCGAAAGCCGCCTCGGTCTATGACGGCGCCGAGGCCCTGACGCCGGAGGACATTGCGGATGCCGTGCACTGGGTTGCCTCGCGGCCGGCCCGGGTGAACGTCAACACACTGCAGGTGATGCCGGTGGCGCAGAGCTTCGGGCCGCTGCGCGTCCATAAGCCCGGGCGCTGATCCGCCCGGCGGGCCGGCCCTTCCGGGCCGGCCCCCTTGCCGCCTCAGGCGGCCCGCACCTCGGAGAGAAACTGGCCAACTTCGGCCGATAGCTTCTCCGAACTTTGGGACAGTTCCGCCGCCGCCGCCAGCACCTGGGCGGAGGCCGCGCCGGTCTCCCCCGCATTGCGGCGGACATCGCTGATGTTGCGCGTCACCTCCTCCGTCGCCTGGGCGGTGGATTGCACCGCGCGGGCAATCTCGCCGGTGGCTGCGCTCTGCTCCTCCACCGCGGCGGCGATGCTGACGGTGATGGCGCTCACATCCTCGATGATGGCGGTGATCGCCTGGATCGCCTGCACCGTCTCGGCCGTGGAGGACTGGATGCCGCTGATCTGCGCGCTGATCTCCTCCGTCGCCTTGCTGGTTGCCTGGGCCAGGCTCTTCACCTCGCTGGCGACCACGGCGAAGCCCTTGCCGGCATCGCCGGCGCGGGCAGCCTCGATCGTCGCGTTCAGCGCCAGCAGATTGGTCTGGCCGGCGATGCTGGTGATGAGGTTCACCACCTCCCCGATCTTGGCGGCGGAGGAGGCCAGGCCACGCACCGTGGTGTCGGTGGTGCGGGCGTTCTGCACGGCGCGGTTCGTCACCTCGGTCGCCTGGGCGACCTGGCGGCTGATCTCGCCGATGGAGGCCGAGAGCTCCTCCGTCGCGGTGGCCACGGTCTGCACGCCGCTGCTGGTGGAGGTGGCGGCGTTGGAGACGGTGCCGGCCTGCGCATCGGTCTGCCTGGCGAGCTGGGACATGGATTGCGCCGTCGCCTCCAGCTCCGTGGAGGCGGAGGCGAGATGGCCGGTCAGCGACTGGACGGTGCCCTCGAAGCCCCGGACCAGGTCGCCCAGCCGTTCGGCGCGCCGCGCCTTGGCCGCCTGCTCCTCAGCCTGGGCCTCCGCCAGCCGCCGTGCCTCGATGGCGTTGCTCTTGAACACGTCCAGCGCGCGGGCGAGCGCGCCGATCTCGTCGCCGCGCTCCTTGCCGATGACTTCCACCTCCAGGTCGCCGTCGGCCAGGCGCCCCATAGCGCCCGTCATGCCCTGCAGCGGGCGGCTGACCTGCGCGCGGACGATCCAGAGCAGCAGGAGCGCGACCAGGCCTAGCCCGCCGACGGCGGTGGCGATCAGCAGCGTCTGTGCACGGGCGGCATTCTCCTCGGCGGCCTCCGTCAGGGTTCGAATATCCCGCTGATTGACCTCGACGACGAAGTCCATCCCCTCCATGACCTTGAGACGGGCCTGGCGCGCATCCGTGATGGAGACCCTGATCGCCTCCTCCCTCTGGCCAGCCTGGGCCAGGGACATCACCCGCGCGACAGCGGCGTCATAGGCCGCCAGTTCGCGCTGCGCCTCCTCGATCCTCGGCCGGCGGCCCGGCGTGGCGATGCTGACGACCTGCTCCATCCGCTTGCTGCTCTCCGACATGCTCTCGCGGAACAGCTGCATCCGGCGCTGGATCCCCTCCGGCGTGGTTTCAAGAAGGGCATTCTTCTCCTCCGTGGCCGCGCGGTTCACGAAGGCGCTGACGGCTAGGGCGTTCGTAAGGCGTGGCGTGCGGATCCGCGTGAAGTCCTTGTTCAACGCCGTCAGGTCGCTCATGGCGTTCAGCGCGTAGACGATGATCCCCGCCGAGATCGCGATCATCAACAGGCCCGCGATGGCGACCTTCGTGCCGATGCCCTGTCCTTCGATCCACCGTTTCATGACTCGCTCCTGAGTGCCACCCGCTCCGTCACGCGCGGCGTGGCGAGGCGTCGGTCATCAAGACTGCGACATGCCGGTTAAAAGAGCGTTCGGCAGAGGCCCCCACTGGAAAGTTGTGACGGAAGGCGCGCCCGTCCTACCGCAGCAACACCGGCAGGATCGCATCCAGCCGAAGCCGGCCCTCCATGGTCGCCTGCAGCCGCCCGTCCGGCAGCCAGCGCAGATAGCCCTCCTCCATCAGCGCATCGAGCATCGCGCGATCGACCACCGCGTCGAAGTCCAGCCCGCTGCGCCGGGCGATGCGGGCGGGGTCGATGCCTTCGGAGAGGCGCAAGCCCATCAGCATCGCCTCGCGCCCGCGCTCCACGGGGGTGAGTGCCTCCTCCTCCACCCGGGCATGGCCGTCGCGCTCCACGCGTTCCAGCCAGATCTCGGGTGCGCGGTGGCGGCGCGCCGCCAGCACCCCTTCCCCCCCCGGGCCATCCACCGTCAGGCGTTGATGCGCCCCGGCGCCGATCCCGAGATAATCGGCATAGCGCCAGTAGGCGAGGTTGTGGCGGCTCTCCGCGCCGGGCTTGGCGTAGTTGCTCACCTCGTAGGGCAGCAGGCCGAAGCGCGCCGCCTCCTCGGCCGTCGCGGCATAGAGGGCGGCGGCCTCCTCGCCCTCGGGCAGGCGGAAGGCGCCGCGGGCGTGCTCGGTCGCGAAGCGCGTGCCGGGCTCGACCGTCAGCTGGTAGAGGGAGAGGTGGTCCGCGGCGAGCGACAGGGCGCGGCGCAGCTCCTCCCGCCAGGCGGCCTCGGACTGGCCGGGGCGGGCATAGATCAGGTCGAAGGACAGGCGGGGGAAGGTGGCGCGGGCATGCTCCAGCGCCGCCACCGCCTCGCCCGCCGAATGGTTCCGGCCGAGGAAGCCCAGCGAAGCGGCATCCAGCGCCTGCACGCCGAGGGAGAGGCGGTTCACCCCCGCCGCGCGGAATGCCCGCAGCTTCCCCGCCTCCACGCTGGTTGGGTTGGCCTCCAGGGTGATCTCCAGCTCCGGCTCGGCGTCGAACAGGGCCCGGGCGCGGGCGATGAGGGCGGCCACGGCCTCGGGCGGCATGAGGGAGGGGGTGCCGCCGCCGAAGAAGATGGAGGCCAGCCGCCGCCGGCCCGCCCCCCCAGCCATGGCGCGGGCCGCCTCATGCTCCAGCTCGGCCAGCAGGGCACGGCCATGGCGCGCGGCGTCCACCCCCGGGCGGACATGGGAGTTGAAGTCGCAATAGGGGCACTTGGCGGCGCAGAAGGGCCAGTGGATGTAGAGGGCCAGCGGCTCCGCCGCCCGCGCGCCCGCCGGGCGGGCGGGCGGGGCCAGGTTCAGGGTCTCGGTCACGCGGGGGATATGGTCATGGCAGGGGGCGAAGGAAAAGCCGAAGCGGAAGGCGGCTCGGTGGCCCGCGTGCGCGCGGCCCTGCGCGCAGCCGGGCATCCGGACGAGGTGCTCGAATTCCCGGAGGGCACGCGCAGCGCGGCCGATGCGGCCGCGGCGGTGGGCTGCTCCGTGGCGCAGATCGCCAAATCCGTGATCTTCAAGGGCACCGGGCCCGACGGGGCGGAGAGGCCGGTCCTGGTGGTGGCCAGCGGCGCCCACCCCGTGGACCCGGCCAGGCTGGCCGCGCTCACCGGCCTTTCCATCGGCCGGGCGGAGGGCGCCTGGGTGCGGCAGGTGACCGGCTTCGCCATCGGCGGCGTCGCGCCCCTGGCCCATGCCACCCCGCCCGTGGTGCTGGTGGATGAGGCGCTCTTCGCGCATGAGACCGTCTGGGCCGCCGCCGGCAGCCCCCGCCATGTCTTCGCCTCCACCCCCGCGGCGCTGCTGCGGATGAGCGGCGGGACGCGGGCCGTGGTGGCGCCCGGCTGAGGCTTCACGAGCCCGCGCCGGGGCGACGGAGGGTGTAGCCAAGCGGATACAACAGGCGCAGGAAGACCGGCGCCCGAGAACGGCCCTCCCGGAGTCACGCGTCCCTGTCCGCCTCGTCCAACCCACCCGATCCGCAAGCGGATGGCCTCCCCCTCCCCCGCCGCCACTGGGCCACCGCGGCGGTGGCCATGGGCATCATGATGGCGGTGATCGACAGCACCATCGGCAGCGCGGCGCTGCCCACCATCGCGCGGGCACTGAACACCACCCCGGCCAACTCCATCTGGGCCACCAACGCCTATCAGCTCGCCGTCACCGTCTCCCTGCTGCCGCTGGCCGCGCTGGGCGAGATCATCGGCTACCGGCGCGTCTATCTCTCCGGCCTCGTGCTCTTCACCATCGCCTCCCTCGGCTGCGCCATGGCGACGAGCTTCGACGGGCTCGTACTGGGCCGCGCCATCCAGGGCTTCGGCGCCGCGGGGCTGATGAGCGTGAACTCGGCCGTGATCCGCTTCATCCAGCCGCGCAACCGCCTGGCGCGCGGGCTGGGGCTGAATGCCATGGTCGTCTCCTCGGCCGCGGCGGCTGGGCCGACCGTGGCGGGGCTGATCCTCGGCGTCGCGGACTGGCCCTGGATCTTCGCGGTGAACGTACCGATCGGCGTGGCGGCCTTTGCCATGGGCTGGAAGAGCCTGCCCGAGAGCCCGCGGGGCCGGCACCGCTTCGACGTGGTGAGCGCCCTGCTCTCGGCCACCACCTTCGGGATGCTCATCCTCGGCCTCGACTCGCTCGCCCATGGGGGCGCGGCCTGGACGGCGCTGCCGCAGATCGCGGCGGGGCTGGCGGCGGGGGCCTGGCTGGTGCGCCGGCAGGCCGGGGTGGCGCGGCCGCTGCTGCCGGTGGACCTGCTGCGGATCCCCATCTTCGCCCTCTCCGTCTGCACCTCGCTCTGCTCCTTCATGGCGCAGAGCCTCGCCTTCTCCTCCCTGCCCTTCCTGCTGCAGAGCGGCTACGGCTTCTCGGTCTTCCAGGCCGGGCTGCTCACCACGCCCTGGTTCCTCGCCACCGCGACGGCGGCGCCCCTTTCGGGCCGGCTGATGGAGCGCATCCCCGCCGCCGTGCTGGGGGGCGTGGGGCTGGTGATGATGTCGGCGGGGCTGGGGCTGCTCGCCATCCTGCCGCCCACCCCGGATGTGCTGGACATCGCCTGGCGCATGGCCCTGGGCGGCTTCGGCTTCGGCCTGTTCCAGACGCCGAACAACCGCACCATGGTCGGCGCCGCCCCGCCGGACCGTGCCGGCGGGGCGAGCGGCATGCTCAGCACGGCGCGCCTGCTGGGGCAGACCACGGGCGCGGCGCTCGTCGGGCTCGTGCTGGGCTGGATGCCGGGCATGCCCATCATGGCGCCGAAGCTCGCCCTGACGGTCGGCTTCGGCATGGCCGCGCTCGGTGCGGTCGTCAGCCTGCTGCGGCTGCGGGCCCGGGGCGCGGGTTAGCCGAGGAGGCGCTCAGCGCCCCTCCCGCCCCTGCAGCCCGAAATAGCCATGGGTCGCCCGGGCCTCGGCGAGTTCCGTCCCGGAGCGGACGGCATCCTGGATCAGCGTCTCCTTCGCGCCGATCTCGCGCACGATCTCCAGCGTGCGCATCGCGGCCTCGCGCGGGACGACGACGACGCCCGCATCATCGGCGCAGATCAGGTCGCCCGCTTCCACCCGGATGCCGCCCAGGGCGATCGGCACATTCGCCGCCTCCAGCTGCCAGCGGTCCTTGCCGGTGCGCATGAAATGCGCGCGCGACCAGATGGGGTAGCCCACTGCGCGGCTCTCGCCAATGTCGCGGTTGGCGCCATCGATCACCGTGCCGGACAACCCCGCGCGATGCGCCGCCTCGGTGAGGATGGCGCCCCAGGCCGTGCAGTCCGTGCGCCCGCGCATATCGAGGGCGAGCACATCCCCCGGCCCGGCGAGGTGAAGGAAATCCCCCATCGTGCCGCGACGGGTGCCGACCGGGAGATAGGCGAGGGTGATGGCCTGGCCGGCCATGCGGTGCCCGGCCAGCATCGGGCGCAGCCCCTCCACCGCGCCCTCGATCCCCTGGCGGTCCAGGGCATCGGATATGGCGGAGGTGGGAAGGCTGCGAAAGGCGGCCACGAGTTCGGGCGCCAGTCGGGGAAAGCTGTCCATCTTCTCAGTCGGCCTTGATGTCATGTTCGCGGATCACGCGGGACCAGAGATCGGCCTCGCGCTCGACGAGCTGGGTGAGGGCGGCGGCATCGCCGAGGATCAGCCGCGCCTGCTGCGTCTCGGTCATGGTCGCGCGGGCACGGTCGGTGGAATAGGCGGCGCGCAGCGCGGCGGCGAAGCGCGAGACGATGGGCGCGGGCACGCCGGCGGGGCCGAAATAGCCCCACCACGCGCTGGCGACCACGTCGGGATAGCCATCCTCCGCCGCCGTGGGCAGGGATGGCAGGGCAGGGATGCGCTCGGCCCCGGTCTGGGTGATGGCGCGCAGCCGGCCATCGGCGATGGCGGGGGCCATGAGGGCGGCGCTGCCGATCATGAGGTCCACGCGCCCGCCGAGAATGTCGGTCATCGCCGGGCCGCCGCCACGATAGGCCACATGCACCATCCGCACCCCGGCGCGGGCGGCCAGCAGCACCATCACCAGATGGCCGAGCGTGCCGCTGCCGGTGGACGCGAAGGTGACCGTATCGGGCCGGGCCCGTGCCGCCGCGATCACCTCGGCCAGGTTGCGGAAGGGTGAGTCGGGCCGCGCCACCAGCACATAGGGCGCGCTGCCGACGAGAAAGGCCGGGGTGAAATCCGTGCGCGCCTCGAAGCTGAGGTTCGGGACCAGCGCGTTCATCATCGGGTGCCAGTCGAAGGTGATGAGCCAGGTGTTGCCGTCCGGCGCCGCCTTGGCCACGGCGCCCGTGCCGATGCTGCCCGCCCCGCCCCCGCGGTTCTCCACCAGTATGGGAACCCCCAGCTCGGCGGAGAGCGCGGGCGCGCCGAGCCGCGCCACCGCGTCGATGGAGCCCCCCGGCGGCACGGGCACGACCACGCGGATCGGCCCGGAGGGCCAGGATTGGGCGGCCGCGCCGCGTGGCAGGGCAGGCGCGGCCAGCAGGGACAGCGCGGCGCGCCGGCCGAAGCCGTGTCGCTCAGCCATGGGACGTTTCCTCATCATTGGTTGACGGCAGGAGACGCCAGGAAAGGCATATTGCCAAGGTGTCATGATCGGCGCGCGGCGTCTCGCCAGCGCGGCCCGGCCGCGCCACATTGCGCGCTGCCCCGGAGACCGCTTCATGACCGCACCGCATTTCGTGGCCGCCAGCCCGCAGACGACGCGCATCGGCGTGTTCGACGCCAGCTTCCCGCCCGTGGCGAGCATCGAGTCGGGCGAGCGCGTGACCCTGCAATGCGTCTCCGGCCTGGGCGACG
Organism: Muricoccus roseus; assembly: GCF_900141905.1. Classification (GTDB taxonomy): domain Bacteria; phylum Pseudomonadota; class Alphaproteobacteria; order Acetobacterales; family Acetobacteraceae; genus Roseomonas; species Roseomonas rosea. The sequence goes on from NZ_FQZF01000008.1 coordinate 133,117, forward strand.
CGGTGCCGGGCGAGGAGAGCGGAATGACGGTGCCGCAGGCGCTGCGCGACATAGCCGCCGCCAATACGGCGGGCGCGTCGGGCCATATCATCACCGGCCCGGTGGAGGTGCGCGGCGCCGAGCCGGGCGACGCGCTGCGCGTGGAGATCGAGCGGATCGAGCTCGGCGCAGATTGGGGCTTCTGCGGCTTCCGCCCGCTGATGGGCACGCTGCCGGAGGACTTCCCCTTCCGCCGCATGCTGCACATCCCCGTGGATCGGGCGGCGAAGACCTGCGTGCTGCCGATGGGCGGCGGCATCCGGCTGGATCTCGCGCCCTTCTTCGGCGTGATGGGCGTGGCGCCGCCGGAGGAATGGGGCCGCATCTCCACCAAGGAGCCGCGCGCCCATGGCGGCAACCTCGACAACAAGGAGCTGGTGGAGGGCACCACGCTCTGGCTGCCCGTGCATGTGGCGGGCGCGCGCTTCTCGGCCGGGGACGGGCATGGCGTGCAGGGCGACGGCGAGGTCTGCATCAACGCGCTGGAAACCTGCCTCACCGGCACCTTCGGCCTGCATGTGGAAAAGGGCGGCGGCAGGCACGACCCGGTCCTCCGCTTTCCGCGCGCCGAAACGCCCACGCATTTCATCACCATGGGCATGAACGAGGACCTGGACCTCGCCATGAAGCAGGCGTTGCGCGAGATGATCGCCTTCATCGCCTCCCGCACGAATCTCTCGCCCGCCGACGCCTATCAGTTCTGCTCCCTCGCGGTGGACTTCCGCGTCACGCAGACGGTGAACGGGGAGAAGGGCGTGCACGGGATGTTGAGAAAGGGACTTCTCTTCTGACGCCGTGTGAAGTCGGGGCATCAAGCGGCTGATCCGACGCGTAGCGCGAATCCTGTCCACAGACTCGCCCACATATCCGTCCACAAGTTTTCGTGCGCCGCATCTTGTGGGGGAGCAACCGTCTGACCTACCGTATCTTGTATCGACGTTGACGGGGGTGGCGCGATGGACTGGTCAGCGGAAGCGATCGAACAGTTGAGGGCGCTCTGGGCGGAGGGACACTCCACCGCCGAGATCGGCCGGCGCATGGGCATCTCGAAGAACGCCGTGGTGGGCAAGGCGCATCGCCTGCACCTGCCCGCGCGCCCGAGCCCCATCCAGCGCGAACAGGCCGCCGCGGCGGCAGCCGCCGCACCGCGTCCCGCCGCAGCCGCGGCCGTCGCCGCTCCGGCGGTGACCACGCCCATGGTGCGCCCCGCGGCGCCGCCCGTCGTGGCACCCGCGCCGCGCGCGGCGGCTCCCGCCCCGGCGATGCGCGCCGCGCCGCCGCCGGCGGTGGTGCGCCCGTTCCAGCGCAGCTCCGCGCGCAGCTGCTGCTGGCCGATCGGCGAGCCCGGCACGCCGGAATTCCGCTTCTGCTCGGCCGAGGCCTTCGCCGGGAAGCCCTACTGCCTCGAGCACGCCTCGATCGCCTATGTGAAGGCGCGCGACCGGCGCGAGGACGCGGCCTGATCCAGCCGGGCCCCAAGGGCTTCGGCAAGGGATCTGGCCAAATGGCCGGAGCGTGACGCCCAGGGGGAGCGTCGCGCTCCGGCCTTTTCCTATTCGCCCAGTTCCTATTCGCCCAGTTCCTATTCGCCCAGTTCCTATTCGCCGGGCGGCAGCACCGACGGGCGGCCAAGCGGTGCCGCGCCCAGGACGGCGCCCGCCGCCAGCACCACCGCGGCGATGAGGAAGGCGGTGCCGATGAAGGGGATCACCGCCCCCTCCCCGACCGAGAGCGCATAGACCGCGCCGAAGAAGACCGGCGAGGCGACGCCGGCGATGCTGGACACGCTCATTGTCGCGCCCTGAAGCTGCCCCTGCTCGCGCTCCGACACGCGGCGCGTCATCAGCGCCTGCAGCGTCGGCATCGCCAGGCCCCAGAGCGCGTTGGGGAACATCGCCGCGACGAAGAACCAGCCTGTGGGAGCAAGGCCCATCGCCGCAATGCCCGCCGCGCCGCCGAGCAGGCCGATGACCATGGTGCGCCGGTCGCCCAGGCGCCGGGTCACGCGGCTGACGAGCCATCCCTGCACCCCGGCATCCAGCGCGCCCACGAAGGAGAGCTGCACACCCACCTCCCAGGCCGACCATCCGTAGCGCTGCCCGGCATAGAGCACGAAGACGGCCGAGAAGACGTGGTGCGCGAAGTGCAGCAGGAAGTTCACGCCCGCCAGCGTCGCCAGCTCCCGGTCCCGCCCCAGCAGGCGGAAGGCCCCGAAAGGATTGGCGCGCTTCCAGGAGAAGGCCATGCGCCGGTCCTTCGGCAGGGATTCCGGCAGCACCAGCCAGCCATAGAGGAAGGCGAGCACGCTCAGCGCGCCGGCGAGCCAGAAGGGCGCGCGGGGCGAGATCTCGCCCATCAGCCCGCCCAGCAGCGGCCCCGCGACGAAGCCGCCGGAAAAGGCGGCGCCGATCAGCCCATAGGCCTTGGCGCGATGCTCCGGTGCGGTGATGTCGGCCATATACGCGTAGACCGTGGTGAAGCTGGCCGAGGTGATGCCGGCGAGGATACGCCCGAGGGCGAGCCACCACAGGTTCGGCGCCACCGCCATCAGCGCATAGTCGGCCCCGAGCCCGATGGCCGAGAGCAGCAGGACGGGGCGCCGCCCGAACCGGTCGGAGAGCGAGCCGATGATGGGCGAGGCGATGAACTGCATCCCCGCCCAGAGCGCGACGAAAATGCCGTTGATCACGCCCGCGCGGGCGTTGGAGCCGGCGAACTCCTCGATGAGCTTCGGCAGGACGGGGATGACGATCCCCATCGCGATGATGTCGAGCACCGCGGAGACGAGAATGAAGGCGATCGCGGCCTTATGGCCGGCGAAGGGAGAGGACGGCATGTCGTGATGATCCTGCGGCCTTGTGACAGGCCGGCATGCGGGAGAGTGACGCACGGGTGGCGGGTGCGGGGACCGGCCTCACCCGAAGCGGGCCGGTCAGAGGAAGACCGCGGTCTCCGACATGGATATCTCCGTCTTGCAGGGCGAAGGGCGCCGTGCAGGGCGCGCGTGATAGTCGGGGCGGAGGCGGGGAGTCAACGAGATCCGGATTTCGTGTTTCCGCCGTCGGAAACGCTCAGCCCGCCGGATCCTCGGCGATGCGGCGCGCCAGGAACATCGTGCCGGCGATGGGCGTCGCGTAATAGGGCGCGATCGGCGTGAAGCCCATGCTCCGGTACAGCGCGATCGCGCCGGTCATGGAGGGCAGGCTGTCCAGCCGCATCTCGGCATGGCCCAGGCGCGCGGCTTCCGCCAGGATGGCCTCCACCAGCGCCCGCCCCAGGCCGAGGCCGCGCGCGGTGGGCGCGACATAGAGGCGCTTCATCTCGCAGGCCCCCTCCCCGCCGATCTGGCGGAGCGCCACGCAACCCAGCGGATCGCCCGCCTCTCCCCGCGCGAGCAGCAAGGCACCGCCGGGCGGCGCGTAGCGGCCAGGCAGCCCGGCCAGCTCCGCCTCGAAACCCTGGAAGCCGAGATCGATGCCGAGCGAGGCGGCATAGTCGCGGAAGAGCTGCGCCACGGCCGCCAGATCCGCCGCGCCGCGGGCCGGCCCGATTTCGAACGAGGCTTCGGGTCCTCTCTGCATTCAGCGCATCTCCCGACCGCCGATCAGGCGCCGCCGCAACTTCCCCCCGATCCAATCGATCAGGGCAACGGTGATCACCATCAGGATGATGATGAAGGCCACTTCATCCCAGTGGCGCACCTTGATGCGCTCGGCGATCTGCAGCCCGATCCCGCCCGCGCCGACCACGCCGAGGATGGAAGCGGAGCGCGTGTTGCTCTCGAAAAAATAGAGGGCCTGGGCCAGCATCACCGGCAGCACCTGCGGCAGGATGCCGAAGCGCACGGCCATCAGGCGCGACCCGCCCGCCGCCACCACGCCCTCGGCCTGCCGGCGCTCCGCATTCTCGATGGCCTCCGCATAGAGCTTGGAGAGGGTGGCGAGGTCGGAGACGAAGAGCGCGAGCACCCCGGCCAGCGGCCCGAGCCCGACGGCGCGCACGAAGGCCAGCGCCCAGATGAGCTGGTCCACCCCGCGCAGCCCGTCGAAGACGCGGCGCAGCGAGAAGCGTAGCAGGGTGGAGGTGACGATGTTGCGCGCGCCAAGGAAGCCGAGCGGAATGGCGACGACCGCCGCCAGCACCGTGCCGAGAAAGGCCATGGCCACGCTTTCGGCGATGCCCTTCAGGATGTCCCCCCACAACTCGCCCGGGGAGGGCGGGATCATCAGCCGGATGATGGTGAACAGGCCCGACAGCCCGTTCCACAGCCGCTGGGGCGTGATGTCGAAGAGCCAGAGCGCCCAGGCCAGCCAGGCCAGGAACACGGCAGCGCCCGCGAGGCGCCAGCCACGCTGGCGGGGCGATGGGCCGAAGGCGCGCGGCAGCCGCGCCTTCCACCGGGCGACATCCGCCGCGCCCGCGCGCGGAGCGGCATGCGTCACGCTCATGCGCGGCCCTCCCCGCTGACCCGGCGGCGCAGCGCCTCCGAGAGAAGATCGATCATCGCCACCACCAGCACGATCAGCAGGATGATGGCCGAGATCTCCTCGTAGTAGTTCTGCGAGATGACGAGGTAGAGCTCCTGCCCGATCCCCCCCGCGCCCACGAAGCCGATGACGCTCGCGCCACGCACATTGATCTCGAAGCGCAGCAGCAGATAGCTGATCATGTTGGGCGCCACCTGCGGCAGCATGGCGAAGCGGCAGGCCTGGGCCCAGCTTCCGCCCGCCGCACGCACCCCATCCCACGGTCCCATATCGGCGTTCTCGATCGCCTCGGCGAAGAGCTTGCCCAGCGCGCCCGTGGTGTGCAGGGCGATGGCGAGGATGCCGGCCAGCGGCCCCACGCCGAAGGCCCAGACGAGGATGAGCGCGTAGACGATCTCCGGCACCGTCCGCATCGCCTCCAGCCCACGCCGGGCAAGGCGGTAGGACCAGGCGCCGGGCGCGGTGTTGCGCGCCGCGAGGAAGGAGAGCAGCAGCGCCACCAGGCCTCCGCCCAGCGTCGCCAACGCGGCCATGTTCGCCGTCTCGAGCAGCAGCAGCGCCCATTTGTCCAACCGGTAGAACCAGAAGGCGATGCTGCCCTCCGTCTCCCATCCGCCGAACAGCGTGGCCCAGCGGAGATCGGGCAAGAGGCGCAGGAAGTAATCCCCCGCGCGCGGCAGGCCGGCGGCCAGGGTGGCGGGGTGGAACTCGCTCATCCAGGCGCTGGCGAGCAGGGCCGCGAGGAAGAGGGCGAGGCCGAGCAGCAGCCGCGCGCGCCTGGCGCGGCGGGCCTCCTGGAAAGTCGCCTCGCCGCGCGCCGCGGCGGGGGACAGGGCGAGGCTCAGTTCCGCCTCCGGCGCTCCGCCGCCTCCTCGCGCCGCATGTCGATCAGCAGCTGGAAGGCATCGTGGCTCACCTCCCGATAGCCCGTGCCGCCGCCGCGCTCGATGGCGCGGTAGATGTCCGGGTGCGCGCGGGGAAGCGTGAGGTGGAAAAGGCGGATCTCCTCCTTGAAGGCGTCGGGCAGCGCGCGGCGGGCCATCAGAGGGCCATAGATCACCGGCTCCGTCTGCCAGACGATCCGGAGGTCGCGCATGGCGACCATCCCCTTCTCCACCATGGTGTGGAGATTGCCGCGGGAATAGCCGGCGGCCGGGTCGCCCTGGCCGGAGGCCCAGGTGAAGGCGGCGTCGTATTGCCGTTGCAGCACCGCCACCACCGCCTGCTCATGCCCGCCGGCGAAGCCCGTGCGGGAGAAATAGCTGTTGGGGTCGATCCCCGCCCGCCGCAGGGCGAAGCGCGGGATGAGGTAGCCCGAGGCGGAGTTCGGATCGGGCCAGGCGAGCGACTTGCCGCGCATGGCCTGAAGGTCCGCAATGCCGGAATCCGCCCGCGCCACCATCACGCCGACATAGGAGATGGAGCCATCCTCCTGCTCCGCCACCAGAAGCGGCTCCACCCCGCCATTTGTCTCCACCCAGGCGGCGGCATAGACCGCGGGGCTGACGGCGGCGAGGTCGAGCTGCCCCGCGGCGAAGGCCTGCACCACCCCGGCATAGTCGCTGGCGGGGAAGAGGCGCACGGGCACGCCGAAACTCTCCTCCAACAGCTTGCGGTACCCCTCGTAGCGGCCGAGGCGGTCGGCCTCGTTCTCGCCGCCGATCAGGCCGATGCGGATCTGCGGCACCTGCGCCGCCCAGGTACGGCGCCCCGGCGCGGGAAAGGCGAGGCCCGGATCGGCGCTGCGGCGCTGCGCCAGGGCCGGGCCGGCCGCGAAGGCCAGGGGCAGCGCGAGGGCATTCCGGCGGGTCAGCATGGTCAACGCCTCCGGCGGCGCTCGGCCGCCTCCTCTTCGCGCAGCCGCACCACCAGGGCGTAGTCGGCATGGGTGACGGTGCGGAAGCCGGTGCCCCCGCCCCGCTCGATGCCTTCATAGATCGCGCGATGCGTGTTGGGCAGCGCCAGGAAGAAGCGGCGCATGTCCTCCTTGAAGCCCTCCGGCAGATCGGCACGGCAGGCGATCGGGCCGGCGGGAATGGGGTCGCTCCTCCAGATCACGCGCAGGTCGCGCATGTCGAGCATGCCCTTGTCCACCATCACGCGCAGCGCCCCGCGCGAGAAGCCCGCCGCCGGATCCCCCTGCCCCGAGGCCCAGGTGCAGCCGGCGTCATATTGCCGGTGCAGCACGGCGACGACGGCCTGCTCATGCCCGCCCGCGAAACCCGTGCGGGAGAAATAGGTGGAGGGCTCGATTCCTGCCGCCCGCAGCGCCGCGCGGGGGGCGAAATAGCCGGAGGTGGAGGCGGGATCGGCCCAGGCGAGTGACTTGCCGCGCATGCCCTGGAGATCGGCGATGCCGGAATCCGCGCGCACCACCATCACGGCCACATAGCCGAGTGAGCCGTCATCGCCCTCGGCCGCGACCAGCGCCTCGATGCCGCCTTTCGTGTCGATCCAGGTGCCGGCGTAATTCGCGGCGCCCATCTGCGCCATTTCGATCCGCCCGGCGGCGAAGGCCTGGCCGACACCCGCGAAGTCGGCGGCGGGATAGAGGCGGACGGGGAGCCCGAAGGTCTCCTCCAGCAATCGCCGGTAGGGCTCGTTGCGGGCCAGGCGGTCCGTCTCGTTCTCCCCGCCGGAGATGCCGATGCGGAGCACGGGGATGGCATCGGCCCAGCCCCGCCGGCCAGGCTCGGGGAAGGTCACGCCCGGATCGACGCTGCGGCGCGGCTGCGGCTGCGCGAAGGCAGGCAGCGGGGCCGCGCCGGCGGCCAGGACGGCGATGAGGGTGCGGCGGCTGGGCATGGGCGTTCCCCTTAGGCAGCGGCCGGGGCCTGGGGCGCCTCAGCCTCCAGCGCTTCCTCCGGCACGCCATAGATGGATTCCACCCGATCGGCCGTCAGGGCCTCGGGTGGGCCGTCGAACACCACGCGCCCGGCCTGCATGGCGACGATGCGGCCGCAATAGCGTCGCGCCGTGTCGAGGTGATGCAGGTTCACCAGCACCGTCAGCCCGTCCCGCCGGTTCACGTCGCGCAGCGCTTCCATGACCACCCGCGCGTTGCGCGGGTCGAGCGAGGCGATGGGCTCGTCCGCCAGCAGCAGGCGGGGTTCCTGCAGCATCGCGCGCGCGATCGCCACGCGCTGCTGCTGCCCGCCGGAGAGGGTGTCCGCGCGCTGCAGCGCCTGCTCCGCGAGGTCGAAGCGGTCCAGCGCGTCCAACGCCATGGCGCGCTCCTCCGGAGAGAAGCGGAGGAACAGGGAGTTCAGCGTGGCGAGCGGGCCGGGGCGGTGGTTCAGACGCCCGACCAGCACATTGGTCAGCACGTCCAGGCGCTGGATCAGGTTGAACTGCTGGAAGATCATGGCGCAGCGCGTGCGCCAGGCCCGCAGTGCCTTGCCGCGCAGGGCCGTGACATCGGTGCCGTCATGGAGGATGCGGCCCGATGTCGGCTCGGTCAGGCGGTTGACCATGCGCAGCAGGGTGGACTTGCCCGCGCCGGAACGGCCGATGATGCCGACCATCTGCCCCTGAGGGATCGACAGGGTGACGCCATCCACCGCGGCGCGGCCCTGGCCGTCGCCGAACCGGCGGGTGAGGTTTTCAAGCTCGAGCATCCGGGGCCCTGTCTTTGCCGGGGCAGTATAGGGCGTTACGGGGCGGAGAGCAGGTCCCGCAAGGCGCCGCGGCGGTGGCCGGCGAAGCCCTCCATCGGCCCGGCCGCGGCCAGCGCGTCCATCACCGCCTCGGCCGTCGCCTCGGCGGCGGCGCGGAACAGGAGGTCGATGCGGCTTTCCGACAGGGCGCGACGCGGGGGGAGGAAGGCGGCCTCGGGCTCATGCGGCAGGCGATGGGCGGTTCCGAAGGCCAGGGCGATGTCGCCGCTGCCATGCCCCCAGAAAGAGCCAGTCCAGGCGATGCCCGCGCCGGCCCGGGCAGCCACGCGGCGAAGCTGGCGCCCCTCCACCGGCACATCCGTGGCCAGCACCACGATCACCGATCCGCGTTCCGGCGGCGCCCCAAGGCCCCGATCGGCGCGCGGATCGATGCGCCGCCCATCGGGCAGGCGGAGATCGCCCGGGCGCCCGAAATTGGCGAGGACGAGGGCGCCGAGATGGAAGGTCTCGCCATCGATGGAGAGCCGGCGGGAGGCGGTGCCGATGCCACCCTTCAGCCCGTAGCAGCTCATGCCCGTGCCGGCGCCGACCGCGCCGGATTCCATCGCCTCGCCGGCGGCGGCGATGGCGGCCTCCGCATCCTCCCGCGTCACCGCGAGGGCCTGGATGTCGTTCAGATGGCCGTCATTGCACTCCATCACCACGGGATTGACCGTGGAGGTCTCGCGGCCGATGCGCGGCTCCCCGGCGATGGCGTGGCGGATGATCGCCTCGGCGCAGGCAGGCACGCCGAAGGTGTTGGTGAGGAGGATGGGCGTCTCGATCTCGCCCAGCTCCTCCACCTGCATCAGCCCGGCGCTCTTGCCGAAGCCGTTCACCACATGGATGGCCGCCGGCAGCTTCTCGCGGAAGATGTTGCCGCCATGGGGCAGGATGGCGGTGACGCCGGTGCGGATCGCCGCGCCCTCGACCCGCGTGCGGTGCCCGACGCGGATGCCGGGCACGTCGGTGATGGCATTGCGCGCGCCCGGCGGCAGCTCGCCCCAGGCCAGGCCGAGGTCCCGCGCCCGCATCAGAGGCCGGCGATCACCGCTTCCGTCACCCGCGCCACCTGCGCGTCATCGAGATAGGGGTGCATGGGCAGGGCCAGGATGCGCTTGCACAGGCTCTCGCTCACCGGCAGGGGCGGCGCCTGGCCGATGGCGGCGGCATGGGCCTCGCGATAGGCGGGCTGGTGGTGCAGGGGCAGCGGGTAATAGACCGCCGTCGGCACGCCGCGGGCCTTGCAGGCCTCCTGCACGCGCGTCCGCTGCCCCTCATCCGCCAGCAGGATGGAGTAGAGGCCGTAGGCGCTCTCCGCGCCCTCGGGCTTCGCGGGGATCTGCACCTTCCCGGCCAGGGCGGCGTCATAGCCCGCGGCCACGTGGGCTCGGGCGGCCAGTTCGTTCTCCATCAAGGGCAGCTTGCAGAGCAGGATGGCGGCCTGGATCGTGTCCAGCCGGCCGTTCATGCCGGTGCGCATCACCTCGTAGCGGGTCTTGCCTTCGCCATGGGTGCGGAGCGAGCGGTAGAGATCCGCCTTCTCGGCATCGTTCGTCAGCAGCGCGCCGCCATCGCCGTAACAGCCCAGCGTCTTGGTGGGGTAGAAGGACAGCGCGGCGGCGGCGCCCCACCCGCCCAGCCGCCGGCCGCGCAGCGCGCCGCCGAAGGCCTGGGCCGCATCGTCGAGGGCGAACATGTCCTCCTCCGCGCAGATCGCCTCGATGGCGGGCCAATCGGCGGGCAGGCCGAACAGGTCCACGCCCACCACGGCGCGGGGGCGCAGCCGGCCCTCGGCCTTCACCAGGGCGATGCGGCGGCGCAGGTCGGCGATGTCGATGTTGAAGGTCGTCGGGTCGACATCCACGAAAACGGGCGTGGCGCCCAGCACCAGCGGCACCTCGGCGGTGGCGGTGTAGGTGAAGGCGGGCAGGAAGACGGCATCCCCGCGCCCGATCCCCTCGGCCATCATCGCGATCTGCAGCGCATCCGTGCCCGAGGAAACGCCGACGCAATGGCCGACGCCCGCGAAATCGGCGAGGGCCTTCTCCAGCTCCTCCACCTCGGGCCCCTGCACGAAGCGGCCGGAATCGAGCACGGCGGCGATGCGTCGGTCGATCTCGGGCCGGATCAGCGCCTGCTGGGCGCGGACATCGAAGAGGCCGATGGGAGGGAGGGCAGCGGTGTCTTGCGGCATGGCGCGCCCCTTAGCGCAAAGCGGCCGAGCCGTCGAAATCAAGGATCGTGTCGGATGGTTACGCGCCCCGCCTCAGCGGGCCCGCATCACCCGGGAGAGCCCCAGCCCCAACCCCAGCATCGCCGCCCCGCTGACCAGCAGCGCCGGCACCGCGCCCAGCCCCGCCAGCAGCGTGCCGAAGAGGAGCGGCCCGAGGGATTGGCCCACGAAGAAGGAGAAGGCGTGCAGGGCCACCGCCGAGCCCCGCGCCCGGGGCGCGATCTCGGTCACCCGCATCTGGAGGGAGTTGTGCATGGTGAAATAGCCAAGGCCGATGGCGAACATCCCCACCACCACGGGCAGCACGCCCAGCGGCAGCCCCCAGGCCGCCGAGGCGATGGCCAGGAAGCCCAGCGCCACCACCACCCCGGCCAGGCGCTGCATGGCGGGCAGGCCCAGCCGGGACAGCATGGGCCCGGCCAGGAAGGTATAGGCGATGCCTGAGGCCCCGAAAGCCCCGATGGCGAAGCCCGCCTGCGCCGCCCCGCCCAGGCCCCAGCCCGCGATCAGGGCCGCCAGATAGGGAAACATGCCGAAGACGAAGAGCCCCTCCGTCGCCACCGAGGCATAGAGACGGCGGGCGGCGGGCAGGCGGATGATCTCGCGATACCGGCGCGCGGCCGAGCCGGCATCGAGCCGGCCGGGCGGCGGGTCCGGCTCCCGCCGCAGGTCGCGCCAGAGGACAAGGCCCATGGCCAGCACCGCCACCGCCCCGCCGGCGATAATGCCGCGCCAGTCCACGAAGCCATGCACCAGCCCTGAGACCACCCCGCCCGCGATCTGCCCGGCGGTGGAAAAGGCGAGCAGCCGGCTGAGCGCCACCTGCCGCCCGGATTGCGGCACCCGGTCCCCGAAGGTGGCGATGACCAGGGGGTAGATGCCCCCGGCCGCCGCCCCGGCCAGGGCGCGGAAGGCGAAAAGCAGGCCCAGCCCGGGCGTGAGGGCGCAGGCCACCAGGGCCAGGCCGGTGAGGAGGGTGGCGAGCGCGATGATGCGCCGCTTGCCCAGCGCATCGCCCACCGGCCCCAGGAAGGGCTGCACCAGCGCGTAGGGCAGCGCGAAGGCGGAGGCGAGCAGCGCCACTTGGTCCGTCGCCACCGCGAAGTCCCGAGCGATTTCCGGCAGGATGGGGTCGAGGCTGCGCGAGGCCAGCGAGGTGGTGAAGGCCGTCAGGCCATAGAGGGTGATGAGCCGGCGGGTGCGGGCCGTTTCGTCAGATGGGGCGGACATGCCGCTTCATCGTGCGGTGCCGGGCAGGGAGAAACCAGCCCTGCCGGCGCGGGGCGGGAATGCGGCGCCCGGCGAAGGCCTCAGCCGGCCGGCATGCCGGCGGTCACCACCGCCCGCCCCGGGATCTGCCCGGCGGGCACGGGCCGCCCGAGGAGGAAGCCCTGCACCTCGTCGCAACCCTGGCGCCGCAGGAAATCGAGCTGCTCCTCCGTCTCCACCCCCTCCGCGGTCACGCGGAGTTTCAGGCTCTGCCCCATGGCCAGGATCGCCTCCACGATCACCTGAGCCCCCGGATCCGCGCCGATGGCCTGGGTGAAGGACTTGTCGATCTTCAGCTTGTCGAAAGGAAAGCGGCGCAGGTAGCTCAGGCTTGAATAGCCGGTGCCGAAATCGTCCAGGGCCAGCCGCACGCCCTGGGCCTTCAGCGCCCGCATGATCTCCAGAGCCCCCTCCGCATCCTCGATCAGCAGGCCCTCCGTCACCTCCAGCTCCAGCCGGTGCGCGGGCAGGCCCGTAGAGGCGAGAACCTCGGCCACCAGGGCAGGCAGGTTCCCCCGCCGGAACTGCACGGGGGAGAGGTTCACCGCCACGGTGCAGGGGCGTTCCCAGGCCGCGGCGGCCGCACAGGCCTCCTCCAGCACCCAGCGGGCCAGGGGAAGGATGAGGCCGGTTTCCTCCGCAACGGGGATGAATTCGGCGGGGGAGACCGGACCGCGCACAGGGTGATGCCAGCGCAGGAGGGCCTCATAGGCCGTCACCTCCCGCGTGGCGCAGGCATGCAGTGGCTGGAAATGCAGGGCGATTCCGCCCTCGGCCAGGGCCAGGCGCAGGTCCCGCTCGAGCTGGCTCCGCTCCCGCAGGCGGGCCCCCATTTCCGACTCGAAGAAGCAGATGAAGCCCCGGCCCGAAGCCTTGGCGCGGTGCAGCGCCGTGTCGGCGTTCTTCAGCAAGGATTCCGCCGTGGTGCCGTCATGCGGATGGATGGCGATGCCGATGCTCGCCTCCAGGCTCACGGCATGACCGTCCAGGTCATGGGGAAGCGCCAGCTCCGTCATGATCCGCTCCGCCAGGGCTTCCGCATCCGCGGGTTGCGACACGGCGGTCTGCACCAGCACGAACTCGTCGCCATCGACCCGCGCCACGATGTCGGAGGCCCGGGCCACGGCGCGCAGGCGCCGGGCGGTTTCCTGCAGCAGCCGGTCCCCGGCACTATGGCCCAGCACGTCGTTCACCAGCTTGAACCGGTCGAGATCGACGCAGTGCACCGCGACCGCGCCGCCGCCCCGCTCCGCCAGGGCGAGCGCCTGGCCCAGGCGCTCCTCCAGCAGCACCCGGTTCGCGAGGTCCGTCAGGCCATCATGATGCGCGAGGTGATGGATCTCCGCCTCCGCCCGGCGCCGCTCCGTGATGTCGGTGAAGGTGGACACCATCCCGCCATCGGCGAGGAGGCGCATGCGGATCTCCAGCGCCGTCCCGTCCGGGCGGATACGCTCCTTGAAGCGGAGGCCAGGCACTTCCGTGCGGGTGAAGGCCGTGAGCAGCTCCGGCACGCTCATCCGCGCGGCGACCGGGCCGAACTCGCCGCGCGCCGCCTGCCACTCCACGAGGGCCGCATAGTCCGCGCCCGGCTCCGCCAGCCCCGGCGGCAGGTCCAGCAGGGCGAGGTAGCGGCTGTTCCGCAGCGAGATGCGGCCGGCCGGATCGACCATGACGAGCCCCTGGTCGAGATTCTCGATCGCGTGCCACAGCAATTCGCGCGAGGCGATCAGCCGCCGCTTGTGCCGGATCAGCAGCGCCCCCGCGAGAAGGACGAGAAGCGTCAGCCATGCCCCGACCGAGACGGTGACGAGGAAGGACTGGTGATAGGCGGCCAGGATCGGCGCCAGGTCCATCCCCACCGCCACGGTGAGCGGGTAGTTCCGCATTCGGCGGAAGCTGACGATCTGCTCGGGCGTCTGCTCGGCCGCCGCCATCCTGAGGCTGCCGGCATCCTCGGCGATGGCCCGGCCCAGCGGGGTGCCGGACAGGTCGCGCCCGAGCATGGCCACGTTCGGGGCCGCCGCGCGCACGATGCCATCCTCCCCCAGCAGGAGCATGTTGCCGCTGATATCCAGCAACTCGTGGAATTGGGTCAGCCAGTAGGGATCGAGGGAGCAGACCACGACGCCGGCGAAATGGCCGTCCGGCCCGTAGAGCTTGCGCGTGAACTGCACGGACCAGCGCCCGGAGACGCGGCCCAGCACCGGCGCGCTGATGTAGAGAAGGTCATCCGACCGGGTGAGATGGATGCGGAAATGCGGCCGGTCCGAGAGATCCAGCGTGCCGTCCGTGGGCCCCAGATTGGTTTGGGTCAGCCGCCCATCGGCCCCGATCAGCGCGACCTGCATGACCACGCTGTCGTTGTAGCCGCTGTCATGGGAGAGGAAGTCCAGCGAGAACCCTTCCGGGTCCCGGCGATAGGCATCCCGAACGAAGCGCAGGCGCTGGTCCATCGCCTCGATGGTCCGGGCGATTCCCTGCTCGGCCGCCCCGGCGATGTTCGCGCCCGCCTGCACGGCCCCCTGTTCGAGGTCGGCCCGTTCCTCCACCAGGCGCAGCCCGACGAAGGACCAGATCATCAGCAGGATCAGGCCGACGAGGGCGAGGTCCAGCCTCACGCCGGAGAGCCGGCCCAAGAAACCGGAAGGGCGGAAGCCGGGCCGTGAATCCAGTGGCGGCGCGATCGCTTGCACCGGAGGCTTCACACGCGGCTCCTCATCCGACCGGGGCTTCCGGATCGGAAGAGGCTAGAGAGGGTTCGTGAATCGGCCGTTAAGCAGCGCTGCCTCGGCCTGAGGGCATGGCCCCGGCCAGGGCGGTCAGCGCCTCCGTCTTGGCCACCCAGCCGAAGAAGGTGCGGACGTTGAACACGGTGGCCTCATGCACGAAGCGAGGGCCGCCCTGCCAGCACGCATCCTCGATCAGCACGGGCCAGAACTCCCGGTGGAAGGCCTCCCGCAGCGTGCTCTCCACGCAGACATTGGTGGCGACGCCGCAGAACAGGATGTCGCGGATGCCGCGGGCCCGCAGCATCATCTCCATCTGCGTGCCGCTGAAGCCGCCATAGCGTGGCTTCTGGATGAGGATATCGCCCGGGGCGCGCTGCATCTGGGGCACCAGCGCATAGTCCCAGCTGCCCTTGGACAGCAGGGTGCCCCCCAACTCGGGCTGCTCGCGCATCAGCCGCAGCGCGTTGGACTTCCAGTAATTGGGCGATCCCGCTCCGCCCGCCTCGATCCCCTCGGCATCCCAGCCGTTCTGGAACCAGACGATGGTGATGCCGAGCATCCGGGCGGCCGCCACCGCCTGCGTGACCTTGGCGATGACGGATTGCGTGCCCGATAAATCGAAGCCCGCCTTGTCGAGATAGCCCTTCTCCGAGGCATAGGCATTCTGCATGTCCACCACGATCAGCGCGGTGCGGGCGGGCAGCAGGGGAAAGGGCTCGGGATCGGCGGCGAGCAACAGGTCGCCGGGGACGCGGGGAAGGGTCTGCGGAGCGCGGTCGGTCATGTCACGATGGAATGCAAGGCGGATGCCGTGGCCGCCCGCCTTGCTCTTCCCTCAACCCACCCGGTTGCCGATCAGGTCCTGCACCACCGTCGGATCCGCGAGGGTCGAGGTGTCGCCGAGGCTGTCGGTCTCGTTCGCCGCGATCTTGCGCAGGATGCGGCGCATGATCTTGCCCGAGCGGGTCTTGGGCAGGCCCGGCGCCCACTGGATGGCATCGGGGCTGGCGATCGGGCCGATCTCCTTGCGCACCCAGGCGACCAGCTCCTTGCGCAGCTCCTCGCTCGGCTCCTCATCGAGCTTCAGGGTGACATAGGCGTAGATGCCCTGGCCCTTGATCTCATGCGGCATGCCGACGACGGCGGCCTCGGCCACCTTCGGGTGGGCCACCAGCGCGCTCTCGATCTCCGCCGTGCCCATGCGATGGCCGGAGACGTTCAGCACGTCGTCCACGCGGCCCGTGATCCACCAGTAGCCATCCTCGTCCCGCCGCGCGCCGTCGCCGGTGAAGTACTTGCCGGGGAAGGTGGAGAAGTAGGTCTGGATGAAGCGCTCGTGGTCACGGAAGACCGTGCGCATCTGGCCGGGCCAGCTGTCGGTGATGACGAGGTTGCCCTCGGTCGCGCCCTCCAGCGTGTTGCCGTCATTGTCCACCAGCGCCGGGAACACGCCGGGCAGCGGCAGCGTCGCGGAGCCGGGCTTCTGGGCCACCGCGCCGGGCAGCGGAGAGATGAGGATGCCGCCCGTCTCGGTCTGCCACCAGGTGTCCACGATCGGGCACCGCTCCTCCCCCACCACGCGGTAGTACCAGAGCCAGGCTTCCGGGTTGATCGGCTCTCCGACCGAGCCGAGGATGCGCAGCGACTGGCGGGAGGCCTTCCGCACGGGCGCCTCGCCCTCGCGCATCAGCGCGCGGATGGCGGTGGGCGCGGTGTAGAAGATGTTGACCTTGTGCTTGTCGATCACCTGCCAGAAGCGGCTGGAATCCGGCCAGTTCGGCACGCCCTCGAACATCAGCGTCGTCGCGCCGTTCGCGAGCGGGCCGTAGACGATATAGGTGTGGCCCGTCACCCAGCCCACATCGGCGGTGCACCAGTAGACCTCGCCCGGGCGGTAGTCGAAGACCAGCTCATGCGTGAAGGCGGACCAGACGCCGTAGCCGCCCGTGGTGTGCAGCACGCCCTTCGGCTTCCCTGTAGAGCCGGAGGTGTAGAGGATGAAGAGCGGATCCTCCGCGCCCATCGGCTCGGCCGGGCATTCGGCGGATTGCGCGTCGCAGAGCGCCGTCCAGTCATGGTCGCGCCCATCCTGCATCGCGACCTTGCCGCCCGTGTTCCTGGTGACGATGACGTTCCTGACCGTCGGGCAGGACTTCAGCGCCTCGTCCGCATTCGCCTTCAGCGGCACGGTGCGGCCGCCGCGGCGGCCCTCATCGGCGGTGATGAGGAGGGTGCTCTCGCAGTCCTGGATGCGGCTGGCCAGGCTGTCCGGCGAGAAGCCGCCGAACACGACGGAATGCACCGCGCCGATGCGCGCGCAGGCCAGCATGGCGACCGCGGATTCGACGATCATCGGCAGGTAGATCGTCACCCGGTCGCCGCGGCGCACGCCGAGATGCTTCAGAGCGTTCGCCAGGCGGCAGACGCGCTCCAGCAGCTGGCGATAGGTGACGTGGGAATCGCTCTTGGGGTCGTCGCCTTCCCAGATGATCGCCACCTGGTCGCCGCGCCCGCCCTCCACATGCCGGTCCAGGCAGGATTCGGTGAGGTTGAGGACGCCGTCCTCGAACCACTTGATGGAGACGTCGCCCTCGAAGCTCGTGTTCTTGATCCTGGTCGGCGCCCGCATCCAGGCGAGGCGGTTCATCTCGCCCTTCCAGAAGCCATCCGGGTCACGCTTGGCCTCGGCCACCATGGCCTCGCGCCGCTCGGCATCGGCATGGCTGCCGGCGGCGATCTCGGGCTTCACGGCAATCACGGTGTGGTCGGTCATCGGCGGCGTCCTCCGGGGCTGGGCCCTTCTCTGGCCGCATCGTCGCCGCTGGCCCGGAGGCGTCAAGGCCGGGGAGGCGCATCGGCCCGGCCGGGCCACAATTTTGCTCCCCTCCCTGTCGCAGGGCTGAGATGGCGGCCGGGCGGCACGAAGGACGGGGGCGATCCCGCCCCCGTCCGGCGCATCAGCGGTAGTAGTAGTGCGGCCGGTGGTGCCGGCGGTAGTAGCGCGGCGGCGGCGGCGGATAGCCCCGATAGGCGTAGTGGCGGCGCCAGTGCGGCGGGGGCGGCCGGTGGTAATGGCGGGGCCCGTAATAGGGGCGCGGCCGCGGGGGCGGCCCCCACTGCACGGGCACCAGCTGCGCCGGCTGCCCCACCGTGATGGTGACGGCCGGCTGGGCCTCGGCCGCCGGCGCGAGGGCCAGGACAGGCGCCCCGACCAGCGCGCCGAGGATGAGGGCCTTCCGGCCCCAGGAACCAAGTTTGGCGAGGGATCCCCGCATGGTGGCGTCCTCTCTCTTCGCGGTGGGCCGGGAGGGCCCTTTCACACAGCGATAGAACGCCGGGATGGGGGCGTGGTCGCGACCGGAATGCGGCAGGCCGGTGGCGGCGCGTTGCCGCGAGTGACAAGCCGGTGAGGAGGCACGGACCGGTCCGGCCACCCCATCCTCCCGCGACACCGGTGCTAGAGCCCCGCATCCCCCGGCACCATCACCGCCCCATCCTCGATCCAGGCCTCCACCCCCTCCAGCGCATCCCCGGCACACGGGCCCGAGACGCAGAACCCGTCCTCCACCCGGAAGCGGGCACCATGGGCCGTGCAGACGAGATGGCGACGCACCCCATCCAGGAAGCGGTCGGGCAGGCTTTCCAGCGGGATGCCGATATGCGGGCAGGAATTCACATAGACATGGGCCGCCTCGCCGCGCCGCACGGCGACCAGCCCATAGCCGCCGGGCGCGGGCGGAAAGCCGCGCGCCTCTCCGTCCGGGATGTCGTCCAGCCGGCAGAGGCGGCGGGCCGGCGTCAAAGCCCCGCCATGGAGGAGATGACCGCCCAATGCTCGGGCGAGACCGGCACGACGGACAGGCGGGACTGGCGGATGAGCGCCAGGCCTTCCAGCCGCGGCTCCGCCTTCATCGCGGCGAGCGTCACGGGCCGGGGCACGGGCTTCACCGCGCGCATGTCCACGCAGCACCAGCGCCCCGTCCCGTCGGTAGGGTCGGGATAGGCCTCGCGCACCACCTCGACAATGCCGACCACCTCCCGGCCCTCATTCGAGTGATAGAAGAAGGACAGGTCGCCCTTCTTCATCTCGCGCAGGTTCTTCGCGGCCTGGGCGTTGCGAACCCCCGTCCAGGGCTCGACGCCGTTCTTCACCTGCTGGTCCCAGGAGAAGGCGTCCGGCTCGCTCTTCACCAGCCAGTAGGCGGTCATGCGACGCGGGCGCCGTCGCGGAAGATCTCGCGGAAGGCGTGGACCGTCTGGGTCGCGAAGACATCCGCCTCCCAGAAGGGATCGGCCTTGGCGAAGGCCCTGGCCGTCTCGAGATCGGGCTGCTCGGTCACGACGATGCTGCCGCGCTGCTTGCCTTCCTCATCCAGCAGCGGGCCGACATAGCGGAGGGAGGGACCGGCGGCATCGAGCCAGACGAGATGCCTCGGCCGGGCAGAGAGACGGCGCTCCAGCGCGTCCGGCTTGTCATAGCTGACGATGGCGAAAAGCACCCGGTCCCCCTTTGGCCCGGCGAATCATGGGCCGGCGCGGCGCGCATCGAAGCGCCACGCCAGGGCTCGCGCAACCGGGGAGCGGCTCAGCCCGGCGTCGGGTCGTGATGCACGCGGCGCAGGCGGAGCGCGAGGCTGATCAGCAGGATGCCCCCCGCCACCGCCTGGATGGCCACCACCCAGATCAGCGCCAGCAGCCCCGCGCCAGGGGCGATGGCCAGCCAAAGGCCGACCAGCACGCCGATCACACCCCAGAGCCCCAGCAGCCAGCTGCCGCTGCGCCAGGCGAGGACGATACGGAAGATGCCCGTGGCCACGGACCAGGCCGCGACCAGCAGGACCAGGGCGAGCGCGGAGGCGACCGGCATCACCAGCAGCAGCACCGCCGCCAGGAGCGAGAGCAGGCCGTCCAACCAGAGCCAGCCCGTGCCGGGCCGGGCGGCGCCAAGCATGGCAGGGCGGCCCGTGACCGCCTGCCAGAGGGTAAAGGCGCCATCCAGCGCCAGCCAGGCCGCCAGCACGCCCAGGATGACAGCGAGCCCCAGCCCGGGCGCCATGAAGGCGAAAATGCCAAAGAGAATGGAGACGATCCCGCGCAGCAGCAGCAGCCACCAGCCGCTTGCCAGGGCACGGATCACGCGGAAGCGCCCGTCGGCATGGGTCGGCAGGGTGGTAGCGGACATGGCGGGGAACCTCCTCCGGTTGTGTCCGTGGAGCGGCGGCGGGGGCGGAAGGTTGCGGCTCAGTCGAAACGGAACAAACCGGCCAGCCGCCCCTGCTCCTTCAGCACGGCCGCGGCATTGTGCTCCTCGCTGTCGACGGGATGAAGGGAAACCTGAGGGAAGCGGGCGAGGTGCTTCGCATGCGCCTCGTCGAACCCGCTGTGCCGGCTGAAATGGATCTCGATCCGGCCTTCATAGGGCACCTCGTCCAGAATCTGCGCGAGGTCCGCGTATTTCGAGCGGAAGTCGAACTTCACGGCCTGCGGGTCCGTGCCGTCGAAGCGGTCGAAGCTGGAACGCCCAACGCGAGTCTGCGGGCCGAAGGCGACGATGCGTCCGGCGCCGATCAACACTCCAAACAGAATGGCGGCATAGGCGCACATGGAAATGCCGGTGGTAGTAATGCGGCGATAGCCCAGCGCCGCCACCCGGCGGCGCAGGTACTCGGCCGTGGAGGGAATGTCGTGGCTTAGCCCCAGCAGGCCCCGGCACCACCAGGCCTGCAGGAAGTCGCGGTAGAAAAGGCAGTCCACGTCCAGCGTCTCAAGCGTCCCGGCCATTTCCGGCCGGGGCGAGAAGATGCCCTGGCCCTTCGAGCCGAAGGCGAGGATGGCATCGGAGGATCCGGTCCGGTGCAGCACTTCCGCCGCGGCTTCGGCCGTCGGTGAATCCATTTCGGTCGGGCCGAGGATGCCGTGGGCGGCCAGTGCCCGGTGCATCAGGAGGGTCTTGTGCGATTGGACCCGGAGCAACGCGCGCAGGCTACGGATTTCGGCCAGCAGTTCCGCGGTGTCGGGAACCGGCGGCTTCGCGGGTTTGGTCTCACCAGCCGATGACAATGTCCTGCTCCGCCCTGCATCGCGGCAGTGCGGCCGCGAGTATGTCTACCAGACCCCGCTTATCGCGGACCGGCAGGGGCTTGGAAGGGCGGAGAGGAAGGACGGTGGCCGCGTCGTAAGGGGCGTGACCCCCATGGGGACGGGCTTGCCGAACCCGCCTCCGGGTCCACCACCGCCGATTGAGAGTAGACGATTGTGCAGCGCAAAAGTTTCGGAGAACCGAACGTGAGAACCGGACGGCGGCGTATCAGGGGACGCCGCCCGGCCCTGAATCAGACCGTCCGGCGGCCGACGACCATGCGGTAGATCACCAGCACGATGATCGCGCCGACCACGGCGCCGATGAAGCCCGCGCCTTCGCCGGCCCGGTACCAGCCAACCGCCTGGCCGAGATAGGTGGCGACGAGGGCGCCGATGATGCCGAGGACGGTGGTGATGATGAAGCCGCCGGGGTCACGGCCCGGCATGAGCAGCTTGGCGACGGCACCGGCCAGCAGGCCGATGATGATGGTCACGATGATACCCATGGACGGGGCGCTCCAGTTGGTTGTGCCCATCGGAGCGTCAAGCCGGGCATGCGGGTTTCATACCGTTGCAAATCGGCCGGGCACTGCGACAAAGCCGCCCGATGCCGGGTGGAACCGCGCCGCGGCGGGAAGGCGTGTCGATAGGGCCACGCCGGAAGCAACAAACGTCCGGGCCGGCCGCCGCCCACGCAACCCCCGGGGAAAACCGGGCGTTGCGGCGCGCGACGGAGGTGGCGATGCGCCGGTCTTTTCTTGCATTCGGGTTGATCGCCCTCACCGGCTGCGCCAGCCGGGAACGTTCCTCGCGGGCCTACCGGCGTCCCCCCACGCGGCGGAGCGCCGAGGGGCGGCGCGGCGGCGGCCAGGCTACGGCCACGACCCAGCGGCCCGAGACGCCTCCCCGATCCGAGGAAGCGGCCGCCCCGACCGTGTGGCGCTGAGCGCCAGGGGCCAGGCGGCGGGAAGGTGACTTCCCGGCCGGCGCCGGGAATGCTGTGTTCCCCGCCAGCGCCAGCCAGAATGGAAGGGCCCGCCCGATGCGCCATTTCGCCGCCCCGGCGCTGCTTGCCGCGGCCCTCCTCGCCGGCTGCGCCGAGCGCAGCCCGCTTGCCGTGGCCCAGGAGGTGGAGGACCCCTCCTACGAGGCGGTGTCCCGTTCCTATGCCGATGCGATCGCGGAGGGGATGATGCGGGCCCGGGTGGACCGGCTGCGGCGTGCCGTCCGCCGCATGGGCTTTCCGGAGCTCGAGCGGCCACCGGGCTGAATCCGACCGGAGGGGCGCGCGTCAGGACTGCCGCGCTTCGCAGCGCGTCCTGGATGCTTGGAGATCTGGAGAGGGGATGGTGGAGCTGAGGGGAATCGAACCCCTGGCCTCGTCATTGCGAACGACGCGCTCTCCCAACTGAGCTACAGCCCCTTAACCATCGTCCGCGCAGGTTTGGGGACCGGCGCGCGGGCGGCTTATTCCCCGCCCTCCGTCCCGCGTCAAGCACCTCGATGCAATCGGGCCGGGCGGGACGTGCTGGACGGACCCCGGGCGCGGGCCATACACAGCCCGCGCCCATGGGGAAGCCATGGGACGCCATCAGGGCGAGAGACAGGTGCGGGGGCAGCGATGACGGCGATCTTCTGGCTGATCGATCAGGTGATCGGCCTCTATGTCTGGGTGCTGATCATCGCGGCGGTGTTCAGCCTGCTCACCGCCTTCAACGTGCTGGACACGCGGAACCGGCTGGTCTGGTCCATCGGCGACTTCCTCTGGAAGATCACGGAGCCGATGCTGCGGCCGATCCGGCGCTTCCTGCCCGACCTGGGCGGGGTGGACCTCTCCCCGCTGGTGCTGATCCTGCTGCTCCAGGCGCTGCGGATCTTCCTCAACGTCACCGTCTTTCCCGCCCTCTGGCGGCTCGCGGCTTGAGGGGCGGCCTGGGATGATGGCCCGGCTCCTCGACGGAAAGGCGATCGGCGCCCGGTTGCGCGCGGGGCTCGCCGAACGCATCGCCACCCTCTCCTTCCGCCCGGGCCTGCGCGTCGTGCGGGTGGGGGATGACCCGGCCAGCGTCGTCTATGTCCGCTCCAAGGACAGGGCGGCGAAGGAGGCGGGCTATGACAGCGAGACCATCCTCCTGCCGGAGACCGTGGCCGAGTCGGAGCTGCTGGCGGTAGTCCGGCGGCTGAACGCCGATCCGGCGGTGGACGGCATCCTCGTCCAGCTCCCCCTGCCGAAGCATATCGACCCGCAGAAGGTGCTGGAGGCGGTGGACCCCGCCAAGGATGTGGACGGCTTCCACCCAGTGAATGCCGGGCGCCTCGCAGCGGGCCTGCCCGGGCTGGTGCCCTGCACGCCCAAGGGCGTGATGCACCTGCTGGCCGAGGCCGGGGTGAAGCTCTCCGGCGCCCGCGCCGTGGTGCTGGGGCGCAGCGCCATCGTCGGGCGGCCCATGGCCGCGCTGCTGCTGGCCGCCGATGCGACCGTGACCATGCTGCACTCCCGCTCCCGCGACATCGCGGAGGAGTGCCGCCGGGCGGAGATTCTGGTGGCCGCGGTGGGCCGCGCCGGCATGGTGAAGGGCGACTGGGTCGCCCCGGGCGCCGTGGTGGTGGATGTCGGCATCAACCGCCTGCCGGACGGCAAGCTGACCGGCGACGTGGAGTTCGGCGCGGCGCGGGAGCGCGCGGGATGGATCACCCCCGTGCCCGGCGGCGTCGGCCCGATGACGATCGCCTGCCTGCTGGAGAACACGCTGGAAGCCGCCCTGGCCCGCCGCGGCAAGGACGAGCTGCAGCCGAATGGCGGCGTGGCCGAGGTGCAGGCGACCCCGGAGCAGTCCTACGGTCACGGGCCGGGCCTGGCCTGAGCCGATGCTGTTCCGCATCCTCCAGGGCGTGGGCATCGCCGCGCTGCTCGGCTGCGCCGTCCTGGCCTTGCAGGGCACGCCGCTGCTCGGGCCGGAATGGTCGCGGGCGCGCATCCTCTATGCCGGGGCAGGCGCCGTCTCCGCCCTCAGCCTCCTCGCCATGGGGCGGATCGGCCTGATGCTCCGGCGCATGGAGACGGCGCAGGCCGCCCTCCTCTCCCGCATCGAAGGACGGAAGGGCGGGGAATGAAGCCCGCCGACCTTCTCCTCGCCATCGCCTTCATCCTCATCTGGGGCTCGGCCTTCAACGCCGCGCGGCTCGTGGTGCTGGAATGGCCGCCCTTCTGGGCGCTGGCCCTGCGCTTCCTGCTCACCGCGCCGCTGCTGCTGGCCATCGCCTGGGCCACGCGCTCCCGCTGGCCCGCCCGGGGGGATGCCGGGCGGGTGGTGCTGATGGGGCTGCTCGGCACCGGCGGCTATCTCGCCTTCTCCTGGTGGGCCATGTCCATCATCCCCTCGGGGCTGGTCGCGCTCATCACCGCCGCGACGCCGCTGGTGGTCGCCCTGGGCGAGACGTTGTTCCTGGGCCGCCGCCCCTCGGCGATGGCCTGGGCCGGCCTGGCGCTCGGCTGGGCCGGGGTGGCGGTGCTCGGGGGGGCGCGGCTCGCCGGGCATGTCGGCATGGCGGAGGGGATGACCGAGGCGCTGGGCGTCTGCCTCGCCCTTCTCGGCGCGGTTTCCCAGGCGGCGGGGCTGCTCATCTTCGCCCCGGCGCGCGGGCGCGTGGACCTCTGGTCGGCCAGCGCGGGGCAGAGCCTCGTCAGCGCCGCGCTGCTTCTCGCCTTGGCCCTGGTGCTGGAAGGCGCACCCCCCACCAGCGGCAGCGGCCAGGTCTGGCTGGGGCTCCTTTACAGCGTCACAGTGGTGGGCATCGGCGGCTATGCGCTGCTCTTCATCATGCTCAGGCGCTTCCCCCCCTCCACCGCCGCCGCCCTGCAGCTCCTCGCGCCCCCCGTGGCCGCCGTCATCGGCTGGGCGGCGCTGGGGGAGGTGCTGGGCTGGGCGGATCTCGCCGGCGGCGTTCTCACCCTTGGCGGGCTGATGCTCCTCTTCCGCGCCCGAGCGCGGGAGGCCAGGACGGGCCGCTAAGGCCCTCGCCTTGCCTCGCAACAGGCTTTGGCTTCCTTCAGAGGGCTCCGCCCTCACCCGCCAAGGGCCTGAGGCCCTTGGAACCCCGTCTGACTGCCGTGGATACCCCGGATCGAGGGGGCTCTCGTTGGGGGTGCTGATCCTGCCTTTGCAGTCGCCTCGGGTCATGGCCCCGAGGCGCACGATCAGCCCCGTGATCCCAAACTCGAAGAAAAAGGTGATGGGTCTAAGGCACTGCCTTCGACGGGTCCGGGGAAAGAAAGAATTCCTTCTTCCTCTCCCCGGGACAGACCGTCAGCCCAGAACGAAGCCAGGGCAACAAGCCGAAGGCGCCCCCTCGCCTTCCGGCCTAAACGCAACCCCGAAGCTTCGGGCCGCATCGCAGCACCGGCGCGAGATCGGCCGGCAGACTGCGTGCCGGGACGACGAAGGGGTGGGGTGAATGGGACACAGGGCGGGGTTCTTCGGGTGGCGCGTGGTCTGGGCCGCTTTCACCGTGGCGGTGTTCAGTTGGGGCGTGGGTTTCTATGGCCCGCCCGTGCTGCTGCAGGCGCTGCACGAGGCCCGGGGCTGGCCCGTGGCGACCATCTCGGCGGCGGTGACCTGCCATTTCCTTCTGGGTGCGCTGGTGGTGGCGCGGTTGCCGGCGCTGCATGCCCGCTTCGGGCTGGTGGCGGTCACGCGGGCGGGCGGGCTGGCCTCGGGCCTGGGCGTGCTGGGCTGGACCCTGGCGGCCGAGCCCTGGCAACTCTTCCTCGCCACGCTGGTCAGCGGCGCGGGCTGGGCAACCACGGGCGCGGCGGCCATCAACGCCTTCGTGGCCCCCTGGTTCGTCCGGCGGCGGCCCGCCGCCCTGTCGGCCGCCTATAATGGCGCGAGCATGGGCGGCGTCATCCTCTCCCCGCTCTGGGTGGCGCTGATTGCCCTGCTGGGCCTGCCGGGTGCCGCGGCGCTGGTCGGCGGGGCCATGGCGGTCGCTCTCTGGTTGCTGGCGGGGCGGGTGATCGGCCGCAGTCCGGCCAGCATGGGCCAAAACCCCGATGGCGGCGCGGAGGATGCCGCGCCGGCCCCCGCGGGCCGCCCGGAGGCGCGCGACGCGGCCCCGCTCCTCCGCCCCTGGCGGGAATTCCGCTTCGGGACGCTCGCCGCGCTGATGTCGCTCGGCCTCGTCGCGCAGATCGGGCTCATCGCGCACCTCTTCTCCCTGCTCGTCCCGGTGCTGGGGGCCGAGGGGGCGGGGCTGGCGATGGGCATGGCGACGGCCTGCGCGGTGCTCGGCCGCACGCTGATGGGCTGGCTGCTCGCCCCCGGCGTCGATCGCCGCTTGGCCGCGGCGGGAAGCTACGGAGTGCAGGTCGCGGGCTCGCTCGTCCTGTTCCTCGTGGGCGGGGAGGCGGTGCCGATGCTGATCGGGATCGCGCTGTTCGGCCTGGGAATCGGCAATGCCACCTCCCTGCCCCCGCTGATCGCCCAGGCGGAGTTCCGGCCCGGCGACACGGGGCGTGTGGTGGCCCTGGTCACGGCTACCAGCCAGGCCAGCTACGCTTTCGCCCCGGCCCTGTTCGGGCTGTTGCGGGAGGCCGGGGGCGGCCCGGCGCTCTTCCTGACGGCCGGCGCCATCCAGCTCCTGGCCATCGCCGCGGGGCTGGCCGGGCGCCGCCGGGTGCGGCGCAGTTGATCCGCCCGCCGGATGGGCCATCTTGCAACGCGATGGACACGCGTGACGCCCCCTCCCCGGCCCTTCTCGACGCCTTCTGGCGCGTGGTCGCCCGCCATGGCTGGCACGGCACCACCTTCGCCCGCGTCGCGGAGGAGAGCGGCGAGACGCTCTCCGACCTGCGGGGCCGCTATGCCGCGCCGGTGGACCTGCTGCGCGCCTATCACCGCGCGGTGGACCAGGCGGTGCTGGAGGGCACGGTGCCGGGCCAGGCCGGCTTCGGCACGGCGCGGGACCGGGTGTTCGACCTGCTGATGCGCCGCTTCGACGCCCTCGCCCCGCATCGGGAGGGCGTGCTGCGCCTGCAGAGCGACCTGAAGCGGGACCCGCTCTCGGCCCTGCTGCTCTCCCCCTTGCTGATGGCCTCCATGGCCTGGACGCTGGAAGGCGCGGGCGTCTCCACCGCGGGCGTCGCGGGCGCGCTGCGCGTGCAGGGACTGACCGGCGTCTGGCTCTCCGCCGCCCGCGCGTGGGAATCGGATGACAGCATGGATCTCGGCCCCACCATGGCCGCGCTCGACCGCGCGCTGGACCGGGCCGAGAAGGTGGCCCGCACCCTGCGCCTGGCCGAAGCGGAGGCTCCGCCCCCGCCCGGCCCGGTGGAGGGCGCCGATTCCGTGCCGCCCGACGTGGTGGACCCGCCGCTCGCCGATACGGGAATCATGGTCGCCTCGGCCGGAGGGAGCACGGCGCAGGAGCCGCCCACGCCCTCCGAGCCACGCAAGCCCGGCGGCCCCGGAGACATGCTGCCGTCCTGAAACAGGACCGCGCTTGCGGCGCCCCGCCGGGAAGCGCCAGGATGCCGACGAAGTCATAACGGAGGAACGCCCATGTCCGACCGCCCCACCCTCCCGCCGGAGATGGACCCGATGCGCCTCCTGTCCGAGATGCGAATGCCCATGCTGGATGTAGAGGCCCTGGCCGCCGCACAGCGCCGCAACCTGGAGGCGCTCTCCGCCGCGAACCGCGTGGCGCTGGAAGGCGCGCAGGCCGTGGCCCGCCGCCACATGGAGATCCTGCAGCAATCCATGTCGGAGATGACCGATGCGGTGCGCGGCGCCTCCACCAGCGCCGACCCGCAGGACCGCGCCGCCAAGCAGGCCGATCTGGTGAAGGCCACCTATGAGAAGGCCGTGACCAACATGAAGGAGCTGGCGGACCTCATCCAGAAGTCCAATGCCGAGGCACTGACGGTGCTGAACAAGCGCTTCTCGGAGGCGATGGACGAGGTGCGCGGCCTGGTGGCCAAGAAGGACGGCTGAGGCGCGGCCTCAGCCTTTCGGCTCGTCCGGCGGCGCGCTGTCGAGCAGCGCGCCGTCCAGCAGGGCGTCGCGCTTTTCCCGGGCCGCGGCGTCCTTCGCCTTTTCCGCCCTGGTGCGGCCATGCGCCGCGCGGTTCGCCGCCGCGCGCGCCTCGGCTTCCGCCCGCGCGCGTGCCTTGCGGGCCCGGTTCAGGTTGACGATCTCGGCCATCGCCCCAGGATAGAGCCCGGCATTCAGCGGAGCCAGCCATGCAGATCGAGTTGACCGCCGCGGACGGCCATCGCCTCTCCGCCTGGCGCAGCGGCCCCGCGGATGCCCGGCGCGCCCTGGTGGTGGTGCAGGAGATCTTCGGGGTGAACGCGCATATGCGCCGCCTCTCCGACCATCTGGGCAGCCTCGGCTGGGCCGTGGTCACGCCCGCGCTGTTCGACCGTGCCGAGCGCGATGCCGAGCTGGGCTATGAGGCCGCCGACCGGGAGCGCGGCATGGCGCTGCGCAGCAAGGTCTCGAACGAGGCGGTGATGCTGGACATCGAGGCGGCGGCACAGGCGCTGCCGGCCGGCGCGGCGCACGGCATCATCGGCTATTGCTGGGGCGGCACCATCGCCTGGTGGGGCGCCACCCGCTCCACCAGCTTCGGCGCGGCGGTCGGCTATTACGGCGGCGGCATCGCCGCCACGCGGACCGAGACGCCGCATTGCCCGGTCCAGCTGCATTTCGGCGAGCTGGACAAGGGCATTCCCCTGGCGGATGTGGAGCTGGTGCGCCAGGCGCAACCCGGCGTGGAGGTCCATGTCTATCCCGGCGCGGGCCATGGCTTCGCCTGCGAGGACCGGTCGAGCTATGATCCGGCCGCGACCGCGCTGGCCGAGGAGCGGGCGCTCGCCTTCCTCTCGGCACATCTTGGCTGAGGAGAGCGGACCATGCTCCGGACCATCGTCGGAATCGTCATCTTCCTCGCCCTGCTGGCGGTCATTCCCTACATCTGGCCGAACGGCTTCTCCGAACCGCCGGTGGCGATGATCGTCCTTCTCGCCGTCGCGGCCCTGGTGGCCGCCGTGGCCGGGCGCAAGCGGCGGGCGCGCGGCTGGGGCACCAGCTCCAGCGCCTGACGGGTTCGCCGGGGACCGATTCTGGGCTGTTGGTTTGTCCCCGGGAAGAGGAAGAAAGAATTCTTCCTCTTCCCGGACCCCTCACCATCATCTTTTTTTGGAAGTTTGGAATCACGGGGCTGACGGTGCGCCTCGGGTCCGGGACCCGAGGCGACTGCAAGGCCAGGAAAAGCGCCCAGCAACCCGAGACCCGCCGGTCAACGGTATCCACGGCAGTCAGACGGGGTTCCAAGGGCCTCAGGCCCTTGGCGGGTGGAGGGCGGAGCCCTCCCCTTAAGCCGCGCGAAGCACGCGCCCGGCCACTGCATCCAGCTTCGCCACCAGCGCCGGGTCGCGCTTTTCCGGCGGGGTGACGATGGCCGCGTCCAGCGCGCGGTCGCAGCCCGCGGGGCAGGCGCCGCGCGGCTGGCCCAGCATGGGCACCACGGCCCGCACCAAGTCCTTCGCGCGGCCGGCATTCTCCAGCAGCACCTTCACCACCGCATCGACCGTCACGTGGTCATGGTCCGGATGCCAGCAGTCGTAGTCGGTGACCATGGCGACGGTCGCGTAGCAAAGCTCCGCCTCGCGCGCGAGCTTCGCCTCTGGCATGTTCGTCATGCCGATCACGTCGCAGCCCCAGGCGCGGTACAGCTCGCTTTCCGCCTTCGTGCTGAATTGCGGGCCTTCCATGACGAGGTAGGTGCCGCCGCGCTTGTACTTCAGCCCGACGTCGCGCGCCGCCGCCTCCAGCGCGTCGCCCAGCCGGGGGCAGAGCGGGTGCGCCATGGAGACATGGGCCACGCAGCCCGTCTCGAAGAAGCTCTTCTTACGCGCGAAGGTGCGGTCGATGAACTGGTCGACGATCACGAAGGTGCCGGGCGGCAGGTCGCCATTGAGGCTGCCCACCGCGGAGAGGGAGAGGATCTCGGTGCAGCCGGCACGCTTCATCGCATCGATGTTGGCGCGGTAGTTCAGCTCGCTCGGCGGCACGCGATGGCCACGGCCGTGGCGCGGCAGGAACACGCAGCGCACGCCGGCCAGCGTGCCGAACAGCAGCTCGTCCGAGGGCTCGCCCCAGGGGCTTTCCACCCTCTCCCAGCGCCGGTCCTCCAGCCCCTCGATGTCATAGAGGCCGGAGCCGCCGATGAGGCCGATGACGGGGGTGATCTGGTCGGACATCGTGCTTCGCTCTCAGCCAGGGTCTGCAGGCGGCGAACGCTCTAGCGGAGCGTGCGGAGGCGCACCAGGGCGCGAAATGACAGGAGCAACCGATAGTTGCGCCGGGCAACCGTCAGTTGCACTCTCGCGTTAATCATTATCGCGAAAAGGAAGACCCGGCATGGCGCCCGTCCCGAGGCCCGCCGAAGAGGCTGATCGGCTCCTCGATGTGGCCGACATCGCCTCCTTCGACAAGGTGACGGAGGATCTCCTCGGCGCGTTCGTGCGGGTCGCGAGCGACCTCCTGGGCGTGCCGATCTCCGGTGTCTCCCTGGTCGGCGAGCACGAGCAGTTCTTCAAGGCCATCAAGGGCCTCCATGCCGGCGCCACCCCGCGCGACAACGCCTTCTGCGCCCATGCCATCCTGAACCCGGATGAGGTGATGGTGGTGCCGGACCTGGCGGAGGATCCCCGGTTCCGCTCCAGCGAGTTCGTCAACAGCTACCCCAACCTGCGCTTCTACGCCGGGGCGCCGCTGCGGGGCGGCCGTGGGCACGCCGTGGGCACGCTCTGCGTGATGGACCATGTGCCGCGGCAGCTCACCCCAGCCCTGATCGACCGGCTGCAGGACCTGGCCCGCGGCGTTTCCGCCGCGCTTTCCCTCCGGCAGGCGATCCATGAGGTGCATCGTGCGGCCCGCACGGATGCGCTGACGGGCGTGTGCAACCGCAAGGGCATGGAGGAGATCTTCGCCAGCATCGATCCGCAGCATCTCGGGCTGCTGATGATCGACCTGGATGGCTTCAAGCCGATCAACGACACCTATGGCCATGCGGGCGGCGACAAGGCGCTGGTGGAGGTGGCGCGCCGCCTTCGCGAGACCGTGCGCGCCAAGGACACGGTGGTGCGGCTGGGCGGGGACGAGTTCGTCGTGCTGGTGCGGGAGGTGGAGCGGCCCGAGGCGGGGCTGAGCCTCGCCGCCCGAATCCACGCCGCCTTCGCCGACACCTTCCTGCTGAACGGCGCCGCCGTGCCGCTGCGCGCCTCGATCGGCTTCGCCGCCAGCCCGTGGCACGCCAGCGACGTGCGAACGCTGATGGAGCGGGCGGACGCGGCTCTCTATGCCGCCAAGCGGGCCGGGCGGGGCGTGACGCGCGTGGCGGATACCTCGCCCGGCGGCGAATCGGTGGGCCGGACCGCGCTCGAGGCTTGGCTGCGGGAGGCGTTCTCGCCGGGCGGCACGGTGCCCTTCCACCTCGTCTTCCAGCCGATTGCGGACCTGCCGACGGGCGAGGTGCGCTCGGTGGAGGCCCTGCTGCGCTGGCGCACCGACACTGGCCTCTCCCTCCGCCCCGCCGATGTGCTGCCGGTGATCGAGGGCATGGGCTATTCCAGCGCGCTCGACCGCTGGGTCGTGGGCGAGGCCTGCCGGCTCATCGCCATCGGCCGCCCGCCCCACACCATCTCGGTCAATGCCTCGGCCAGCACCTTCGGGGTGCCGGGCTTCGACGGGCAGGTGCAGGCCATCCTGCAGCAGCACGGCATCGGGGGCGACCGGCTGGTGATCGAGATGACCGAGGGCTCGCTGGCCGGGGACCCGGAGGCGGCGCTGAAGAACATGCACGGGCTGGCGGAGATCGGCGTGCGCGTGGTGCTCGACGACTTCGGCGGCGGGCACGGCACGCTGGCGCGGCTGCGCGGCTACCCCTTCGACGCGATCAAGATCGACCGCTCCCTCGTCACCGATTGCGCTCGCGACACTCAGGGGACCGCGCTGATGGAGGCAGTGGCGGGCATGGCCCATGCCCTTTCGGTTCCGGTCGTGGCGGAGGGGGTGGAGAACGCCGCCCAGCTCGCGGTGCTGGCCCGCTTCGGCGTGGAGCGGGCCCAGGGCTTCCTCGTCTCCCGCCCCGTCGCCTGGGAGCGGCTGGAAGAGGTGGCGGCGATGGTGCCGGAGCGCATCCGCGCCGCCCTGGCGAAAGAGGGCGCGCCCGCCCCGGCCTGAGCTCCGGGCCTGAGCTCCGGGCCTGAGCCCGGCCATTCCCCCGCGCAAAAAAGGAAAGGCCCCGCTCCGTCACCGGAGCGGGGCCTTTCCCTGTCTCAGGGCCTCAGCGGGCGGTCAGTGCAGATCCGCCCAGACCTTCCGCTTCACCGCATAGGCCAGGCCGCCAAGGATGGTCAGGAAGATGATCATCCGCACGCCCATGGCGCGGCGCTGCTCCAGCTCCGGCTCCGCGGCCCAGGCGAGGAAGGTGGCGACGTCGGTCGCCATCTGGTCCACGGTCGCCTTGGTGCCATCGGCATAGGTCACCTGGCCCTCGGTGTTCAGCGGGGGCGCCATGGCGATCTGATGGCCCGGGAAGTACTTGTTGTAGTGCATCCCTTCCATCACGGTGATGCCGGGCGGCGGCTCCTCGTAGCCGACGAGGAGGGCGTGCAGGTAGTCCGCCCCGCCCTCGCGCGCCTTCACCATCACCGACAGGTCGGGCGGCAGCGCGCCGTTGTTCGCGGCGCGGGCCGCGGCGTCATTGGCGAAGGGCCGGCGGAAATGGTCGGAGGGGCGCGCCGGCCGCTCGAACATCTCGCCATTGTCGTTCGGCCCGTCCTGCACCTGGAACTGCGAGGCCAGGGCCGCGATCTGGGCCGGGTTCAGCCCGATGCCGGTCAGGTGGCGGTAGGAGAGCTGCCGCATCGAATGGCAGGCCGAGCAGACCTCCTTATAGACCTGGAAGCCGCGCTGCGCGGAGGCCCGGTCGAAGGTGCCGAAGATGCCGTCGAAGGAGAAGCGCGTGTCCGGGATATGGATCACGTCATGCCCTTCGGCCGCGCGCGCGCCCGAACCGAGGGCCGCCGGCGCCAGGGCGAGGACGGGGGCGAGGACGGCCGCGAGGGCGGCCGCCTTCAGGGTGGGAACCAGCATCAGCAGGGGGCGGCGCATCACGCCTTCTCCATCGGCTTGGCAGTTGCGCCGGCAGGCAGGGGACCACCGCCCTTCCGGGTCAGCACCGCACGGGCGATGCTTTCAGGCAGCGGCAGGGGACGCTCGAACTTCGCCAGGAAGGGCAGGATCACCAGGAAGTAGGCGAAGTAGTAGGCGGTGCAGATCTGGGCGATGAGGATGTAGGGCTGCTCGGCCGGCTTGCCGCCCACCCACATCAGCACGCCGAAATTCACCGTCCAGACCAGGAACAGCCACTTGGCGATCGGGCGGAAGCGCATGGAGCGCACCGGCGAGCTGTCCAGCCAGGGCAGGACGAAGAGGATGAGCAGCGCGCCGCCCATCAGCACCACGCCGCCCAGCTTGTTCGGCACCGCGCGGAGGATCGCGTAGAAGGGCAGGAAGTACCATTCCGGCACGATATGCGCGGGCGTCACCAGCGGGTTCGCCGGGATGTAGTTGTCGGGGTGGCCGAGATAGTTCGGCATGAAGAAGACGAGGATCGCGAAGACCACCAGGTACACCACGATCCCGAAGCTGTCCTTGATCGTGTAGTACGGATGGAAGGGGATGGTGTCCTTCTTCGTCTTCGGCTCGATGCCCAGCGGGTTGTTGCTGCCCGTGATGTGCAGCGCGACGACGTGCAGGAAGGTCACGCCCACGATGACGAAGGGCAGGAGGAAGTGCAGCGAGAAGAAGCGGTTGAGGGTGGGGTTGTCCACCGAGAAGCCGCCCCACAGCCAGGTGACGATGTGCTCGCCGACCACGGGCAGGGCCGAGAACAGGTTGGTGATGACGGTCGCGCCCCAGAAGGACATCTGGCCCCAGGGCAGCACGTAGCCCATGAACGCCGTGGCCATCATCAGGATGAACAGCACGACGCCGAGCATCCACAGCAGCTCTCGCGGCGACTTGTAGGAGCCGTAGTAGAGCGATCGCCACATGTGGATGTAGACGACAATGAAGAACATGCTGGCGCCGTTCGCATGCGCGTAGCGAAGCAGCCAGCCGTAGTTCACGTCGCGCATGATGCGCTCGACGCTGTCGAAGGCGAGATGCGTGTTGGCGGCGTACTGCATGGACAGCACCACGCCGGTCGCGATCATGATCACCAGGGTGACCATCGCCAGCGCGCCGAAATTCCAGAAGTAGTTGAAGTTCCGGGGCGTCGGGAAGCTGCCGTACTCGAGCTGGATCATCGAGATCACCGGCATGCGCTGGTCGATCCAGCGCAGCACCGGGTTCTGCACCTTCGAGTCGTGCATGTGCCGGACGTCGCTGTCCGGGTCGCTCAGCTCATGCTGGTCGTGAGGGCCTGCGGCCATTGTCGTGCGCTCCTCAGCCGACCCGGATGCGGGTGTCGGAGGTAAAGGAATAATCGGGGATGGCGAGGTTCAGCGGCGCGGGGCCCCGGCGGATGCGGCCGGCCGTGTCGTAATGGCTGCCATGGCAGGGGCAGAACCACCCGCCGTAGTCGCCACGCGCATCGGTCGGCTTCTGGCCCAGCGGCACGCAGCCCAGATGGGTGCAGACGCCCAGCACGATCAGCCACTGATCCTTGCCCGGCTTCACGCGGGACTGGTCCGTCGCCGGGTCACGCAGCTCGCCCAGCGGAACGGCGCGGGCCTCCTGGATCTCCTGGGCCGTGCGGCGGCGCACGAAAACGGGCTTGCCGCGCCACATCACCGTCACGGCTTGGCCCTCGGCGATCGGGCCCAGCTCCACATCGGTGCTCGCCAGGGCCAGCACGTCCTGGCTCGGATTCATCGAATGGATGAACGGCCAGGCCATCACGCCGACGCCCACGGCGGTAAAGGAGCCCGCGGCCAGCTTCAGGAAGTCGCGGCGGACCGGCCCTTCCTCATGCCCCCCGTGCGGATGGGCGCCGACCGCGTCGGCATGCCGCGACCCCGGTTCGGAAGGGCTCGTCTTGGGCGGGTTAGCCAGCACATCGGCCATTCGATCGCTCGTCCTGTTCTCCGTCCCCGTTCCCGGCGCCGGGGTGGGCGGCGGGTGGAGCCGTTGCATCCTCCCCCGCGGGACCGGCTTGCGGCCGGCGGGCGGGGCGTGGGCCGGGCGCGCGCAGACGCGCGGTGCCAGGCCGTTGATGGCGCCATATAACGGTGCGGAACGTGGGGTGGCAACGGCGCCCCCCGCGCCGCAACACCTGTATGGGCACGAATGACACACCGCCAACCCCCAGGCCTGCCCGCGGATCCCTCCCATCCCGGCCATCACTCCTTCGCAGCCCCGGCCCGGACCTGGTTCGAAGGGCTGCGCGACCGCCTCTGCGCGGCCTTCGAGGCAATCGAGGATGAGGGCACCACCGGCCCCCACGCCGCCCTGCCCCCTGGTCGGTTCGTCCGCACGCCATGGGACCGGGCGGAGGGCGGCGGCGGCGTCATGTCGGTGATGAAAGGCCGCGTCTTCGAGAAGGTGGGGGTGAACGTCTCCACGGTCTGGGGTGAATTCAGCCCGGAATTTCGCAAGCAGATCCCGGGGGCGGAGGAGGATCCGCGGTTCCTGGCGACCGGCGTCTCGCTGGTGGCCCATATGCGCTCGCCCCGCGTACCGGCGGCCCATATGAACACGCGCTTCATCACCACGCGGCGGAGCTGGTTCGGCGGCGGCGGGGACCTCACGCCGATGTTTCCCGATTCGGGCGAGTCCCAGGCCGACGCCGGCCGATTCCACGCCGCCTTCCGCGCGGCCTGCGAGCGGCACGACGCGGATTATTACCCCCGCTTCAAGAAATGGTGTGACGAGTACTTCTTCCTGCCCCACCGCAATGAGCCGCGCGGCCTGGGAGGCATCTTCTATGACTGGCTCGGCCGCGACGAGCCGGACGAATCCCGCCTGCCTGACCATTTCGCCTTTACGCGGGATGTCGGGGAGGCCTTCCTTGAAGCCTATCCCGCCATCATCCGCGGCCGGATGCACGAGCCCTGGACCGAGGCGGAGCGCGAGCACCAGCTCATCCGCCGCGGCCGCTACGTGGAGTTCAACCTGCTCCATGACCGCGGCACGCTCTTCGGCCTTCGGACGGGCGGAAATGTGGAAGCGATTCTCATGTCCATGCCGCCGGAGGTGCGCTGGCCCTGAGCCCGCGCCCCTCCTGGCCCCGCCCGAGCCCCCTGGCGGCGGGGATGGGGCCGCGGCTAGGCTGGGCGCAACGAAAACGTCCCGAGGAAGCCTTCATGATCGCGCGCCGTCCCCTTCTCGGGGCAGGGCTGGCCCTGCCCTTTCTCCGCCCCGCCGCGGCCCAGACCGGCCCGGCGGGCGCGGAATGGCCCAACCGCGCGGTGCGGGTGATCGTCCCCTTCCCGCCCGCCGGCTCCACCGACGTGATGACGCGCATCTATGCCGAGCAGCTCCAGGCCCGGCTCGGCCAGAACTTCGTCATCGAGAACCGCCCGGGGGCGGGCGGCAACATCGGCATGGACGCCATCGCGAAGTCCCCGGCCGACGGCTACACCCTGGGCATGGCCACGATCGGGCAGTTCTCGATCAACCAGTTCCTCTATTCCCGCATGCCCTGGGAGATCGACCGGGACTTCGTGGCCGTCGCCCTCACCTATGAGCTGCCGAACGTCTTCATCGTCAGCAGCCAGCACTGCCCGGCCCGCACCCTGCAGGAATTCATCGCCTGGGCGCGCGAGAGGCCGCAGGGCATCTCCTATGGCAGCCCCGGCGTGGGCACCACCGCGCATCTCTCCGGCGCCCTCTTCACCCACCGGCTGAAGCTGAACGCGGAGCACGTGCCCTTCCGCGGCGCCGCCCAGATCACCCCGGCCATGCTGTCCGGGGATCTCACCTGCGCCATCGACAACCTCGCCTCCTACATCCCCATCATCCAGGAAGGGCGGATGCGGGCCTTCGCGGTGACGGATTCCGAGCGCTGGCCGAGCCTGCCGGACATCCCGACCATGGCCGAGGCCGGCATGCCCGACTTCGTCATCACCTCCTGGGCCGCCATGGTCGCCCCCGCCGGCACACCCCGCCCGGTGGTGAACCGGCTGAACGCCGCGTTGAAGTCCATAGCGGAGGATCCCGCCCAGCAGCGCCGTTCGCTGCAGGCCGGGACGAAGCTGCTCTGGTCCACGCCAGAGGGGGCGGCGGAGCGCGGCCGCAAGGAACGCCCGATGTGGCAGGAGGCGGTGCGCCTCACCGGCGCCCGGGCGGACTGAAACTGGAAAAGGCCGGGGCGGCTCGCCGCCCCGGCCCTCCCGCACTGGCTCCGCCGGGGCCTAGTAGCCCGTGCGGTCGCCCTTCAGCTCCGGGTCATGCGTGTGGTGGCTGTCCCGTTCGCCACCCCCGCCCGAAACCTGGCTCTTGGCGCTGTTGGTGGCCGGGCCGGGCTGTGTCTTGCCCTTCTCCCGGTGCGTGTGGCCGTGGTTGCCGCCCTGATGGCTGCTCCCCGGGCCGCCGCCGGAATTGTCCTTGTCCTCGGTTCCCTTGACCATGGTTCAACGATCCTGCTGATAGCCCTGGTGGTGGGTGTTGATCCCGGTGCCCCCGGTGATCCCCTGCTGGCCCGGGTCGTACTTGCCCCGGTTGGCGGCGGTGTTCTTCGCCTCCTTCGGGTTCACCTCACCCTGGCCCGGCGTGTTGCCGCCGTGATGCGGCGCCTGGTTCTCGGGCGGGACCGGCGGCATATGGGCTTTCGACATGGCGGGCCTCCTTCTTAAGCCGTGGAGAAGGGCTAACGCCCCGTCACCCGCCGCCGTTGCCCTCGTCCCCCGCCCCGCCTATCTCCCGCCCCATGCCGCCCCGCCCCGCCCAGGACCTGACGACCTCCGCGGGGCGCCGCGCCGCCCTGGTGAACAGCCTGTTCGTGGACCACGCCATCCTTCGCCAGGGCTGGCGAAACTGGGGCGTGGTGGCGCCCGGGCGGCTCTTCCGCTCCAACCACCCCTCGCCCTGGCAGCTGCGGGATGCCGCGCGCCGCTTCGGTCTGAAGACCGTGATCAATCTTCGAGGCGAGCGCCTGGATTGCGGCTCCGACGCCCTGTCCCGCGCGGAGGCGCTGCGGCTGGGCCTCACCCATATCGACGCCCCCTTCGAGAGCCGCGGCGCCCCTCATAAGGACCGCATCCTGCGCCTGGCCGGGATCCTCGAGGAGATGGAGGAGCCGGCCCTGCTCCACTGCAAGTCCGGCGCGGACCGCACCGGCCTGGCCGCCGGCCTCTTCCTGCTGCTCGAGGGCGGCACCAGCGCCGATGCGCTGGCCCAGCTCCATTGGCGCCACGGCCATGTCAGCGCCTCCCGCACCGGCATCCTCGATTCCTTCTTCCGCCTCTATGCCCGGGAAGCCGAGGGGCGGGTGCCGTTCCTGGACTGGGTGCGGGACGAATATGATGAGGCAGCGCTGCGAGCCGCCTTCCAGAGCCGCCCCTGGGCGGACCGGCTGGTGGACGGCGTCCTGCGCCGGGAATAGGGCCGGCCGCCTGATTTCACGAACCGGTTGGCATTTCACGAACAAGGAACCATCATAGGGCGTGAAATGAAGAGTCGGCGCCGGCCGGCCATTGGGGGTGAGATGTCCGCCGCCGTGCCTTCCGGGCACGGCCTGCCAGGACCTGTCATGACACCCACGCCGCGCCGGATCAGCCTCGGCCTCTTCCTCCTCTCCACCGGCCACCACATCGCGGGCTGGCGCCATCCCGCCGCCTGGGCCGGCATGCCCATGGATGTCCGTGCCTATGCGGAGGTGGCGCGGCAGGCCGAGGCGGCGCGCTTCGACATGCTCTTCCTGGCGGACAACAACTGCGTCCCGCAGACCGACTGGCCCGCCGTGCGCCGCACGACGCGGGAGCACATCCTGGAGCCGATCTCGCTCCTCTCCGCCCTGGCAATGGTGACGGAGCGGATCGGCCTCGTCGCCACCGGCTCTACCACCTATTCCGAGCCCTACCACACCGCCCGTTCCTTCGGGACGCTGGACCACGTCTCCGGCGGCCGCGCGGGCTGGAACATCGTCACCACCTCCAACGCCAACGAGGCCTGGAACTTCGGGCGCGAGAGCCACCTGGCCCATGGCGACCGCTACAGGCGCGCCGCCGAGTTCGTGGAGGTGACGAAGGGGCTGTGGGACAGCTTCGCGGACGACGCCTTCCTCAAGGACAAGGAGAGCGGCGTCTATTTCGATGCCGCGAAGCTCCATGTGCTCGACCACAAGGGAGAGCACTTCTCCGTCCGCGGCCCGCTCAACCTCTCGCGCCCGCCGCAGGGCTATCCCGTGCTCGTCCAGGCCGGCGGTTCGGATGCGGGGCGGGACCTCGCGGCGCGCACGGCGGAGGTCATCTTCTCCGTCAACCAGACCCTGCCCGAGGCGCAGGACTTCTACGCCGACATCAAGGCCCGCCTCACCGCCCATGGGCGGGACGCGGATTCGGTGAAGGTCATGCCGGGCCTCTTCCCCGTGGTCGGCCGCACGCGCGCCGAGGCCGAGGACCGGATGGCGGAGCTGCAGAAGCTGCTGCACCCCGATGTCGGCCTCTCCCTCCTCTCCTTCCTCACGGGCGGCTTCGACTTCACCCCCTATGACGTGGACGGGCCGCTGCCCGAGCTGCCGGATACCGATGTGGGCAAGGCGCGGCTGAAGGTGATCGCCGACCTCGCGAGGCGCGAGAACCTGACCATCCGCCAGCTCTACGAGCGCATCGCCGTCTCGCGCGGGCACCACATGGTGGTCGGCAGCGCCACCGAGGTGGCGGACCGGATGCAGGAGTGGTTCGAGGGCCGGGGCGCGGATGGCTTCAACGTCATGCCGCCCACCTTCCCCGAGGGCTTCGCCGCCTTCACCTCCCTGGTGGTCCCGGAATTGCAGCGCCGGGGCCTGTTCCGCACGGAATACGAGGGCACCACGCTGCGCGACCATCTCGGCCTTCCCCGCCCGCCCCATGTGGCGCGCGGCCGCGTCGCCCTCTCCGCCTGAACGCCCCTCGCACGCCCGGAGACGACGATGACCCATAGCCTCACCCGTCGCGCGGCCCTCGGGCTGCTCGCCGCCCCCGCCCTCGTGCATGCCACCGGCGCGGCGGCCCAGGGCGCGAACTGGTCGCCCGACCGCCCCGTGCGGATCATCGTGCCCTTCCCGCCCGGCGGAGGGCTCGATCTGGTCGGACGCGTGCTGGCCGAGTCCATCTCCCCCAGCCTCGGCCAGCCCGTGGTCGTGGAGAACCGGGCCGGCGCCGCAGGGGCACTGGGAATCGAGCAGGTGTTCCGCGCGGCGCCGGACGGCCACACCCTCGGCATCACCAGCGCGGGCAACGTCACCATCGGCCCGCTGCTGCGCCGCACGCCCTATGACGCGCTGGCGCTCACCCATGTCTCGCGCCTCACCACCAGTCCGCTGATGCTGGTGGCGCGGAAGGACCTGCCGGCGGCGGATCTGGACGCCTTCATCGCCTGGGCCCGGGCGAAGCCGGAACAGGTGCGCTTCGGCTCCGGCGGAATCGGCTCCTCCACCCATCTCTCGCTGGAGCTGCTGAACATCCGCATGGGGGTGACGACGCTCCACGTGCCCTATCGGGGCACCACGCCGCTGCTGACGGACCTTGCCGCCGGCAATGTCGATGTCGGCTTCAGCGATGCGGCGGGCTGGCCGATGGTGGAGCAGGGCACGCTCCGCCTGCTCGCCGTCTCCACCGAGGAAGCCTGGCCGCGCAGCCCCGCGACGCCGACGCTGCATAGCCGCCTCGGCGATTTCCGCGTGAGCAACTGGTACGGGCTGGTCGCGCCGCCGAACCTGCCCGCGCCGATCCTCGCGCGGCTGGAGGCGGAGACCGCCAGGGCGCTCGCCCTCCCGCGCGTGAGGGAGGCCTACGAAGCCTCCGGCTTCACCGCCGCGCCGATGCCGCGCGCACGGTTCCAGCCCTTCCTCGAAGGCGAAATCGCGCTGTGGAAGGGCGTGATCGAGGCGGCGAAGATCGAACGGGAAGGCTAGGCGCCGGCGGCCACCGGCAGCACCTCCACCGTGACGGCCAGGGCCGCGCCCCCCAGGGCCAGGCAGGGCGCGGCGCCGGGATGGAGCAGCGTGTCCCCGGCCGCGAGCTCTTCGCCGCCCACCCCAAGCGTCCCGGCCAGGCAATGCAGGGCCACGGAGCCCTGGCCGGGCCGGAAACGGTGCGAGGCGGCAATGCTGCGCAGGACGACCCGCGCCTCGAACCGCCCCCACTCCGTGAAGACGTTGAAGGCCCGCGCGGGGCCGCCGCCGGGCCGGTAATGCGTGGGCACGTCGCCCGGGAAATGGGCGGGGACGAAGGGCAGGCAGGGCAACGCGGCATCGCCCACCACCAGCGTCGCGCCCGGCCCCTCGATCAGGGTGAAGACGCGGTCCATCCCCGGGAAATGCGAGAAGGCGGCCTCCCCCGCCAAATCGGCGATGCTGACCAGCCAGCCCGGGCCGGAGGCCAGGTCCCGCGTGATGCCCAGGCCGTTCGGCCAGGGCCGGGGCCGCAGGTCGCCGGCCCGGAGAAGGGCGGTGTTCGGTTCCATGCCGGGCTCCTTCATGGCGGAAGGCCGGGCATAACCCGGAAGCACGCGGGCTGCGACGGTTGGGCCTGGCGGGGGCTTGGTGACGGAGGGCTCCGCCCTCCACCCGCCAAGGGCCCGAGGCCCCTGGAACCCCGTCTGACTGCCGTGGATGCCCCGGATCGGCGGGGTCTCTGGTTGCTGGTGCTTAGTCCTGCCCTTGCAGTCGCCTGAGGTCATGGACCTCAGGCGCACCGTCAGCCGAGTGAATCCAGCTCGAAGAAAAAGATGATGGTGAGGGGTCCGGGGAGAGGAAGAATTCCTTCTTCTTCTCCCCGGGACAGACCAGCAGTCCAAAACGAAAACCCCAGCGGCCGCTAAGCCGCCACGAAGGCCTGCGCCCGCACCAGGCCGGCATAGAGGCCACCGCCGGCCAGCAATGCGTCATGCGTGCCGGATTCGGCCACCCGGCCGCCCTCCATCACCACGATCAGGTCGGCATCGCGCACGGTGGAGAGGCGGTGTGCCACCACCAGCGTGGTGCGGCCGTGCCGGAGGGTTGCCAGGGCCGCCTGCACCGCGGCTTCGCTCGCCGTATCCAGCGCGCTCGTCGCCTCATCCAGCAGCAGCACGCGCGGGTTCCGCAGCAGCGCGCGGGCGAGGGAGATGCGTTGCCGCTGCCCGCCCGAGAGGCGCGCGCCGCCCGGGCCGAGCACGGTGTCGTAGCCCTGGGGCAAGGCCGTGATGAAGTCATGCGCGGCGGCGGCGCGCGCGGCTTCCTGCACGGATTCCCGCGTGGCGCCGGGGCGGCCGCAGGCGATGTTGGCGAAGGCGGTGTCGTCGAACACTGTCGCGTCCTGGCCGACATAGGCGATCGCGTCGCGGAGCGATTCCAGGGAGACGCTCCGCACGTCGGCGCCATCCAGCGTCACCCGGCCGGAGGTCGCGTCATAGAGGCGCGGGACGAGGGCCAGGGCGGTGGACTTGCCGGCGCCGGAGGGGCCGACGAGGGCGAGCGTCCGCCCGGGTTCGGCGACGAAGCTCACCCCGTGCAGGGCGGTGCGGTCGTCCTCATAGGCGAAATGCACGTCCTCGAAGGCCACGCGCCCCTTGCCCGGCGGCAGGGCGGGGGCACCGGGGGGGCTGGTGATGTGGCGCGGCGCGTCGATCACGGCGTTCACGCGGGCCAGCCCGGCCAGCCCTTCCTGCAGGGCGGCGTTGAGGCTGCCCAGGGCGCGCACGGGTCGGGCGGCGATCAGCAGGGCGGCGACGAAGCCGGTGAACTCGCCCACCGTCCCCTCCCCCTGGGAGACGCGCCATCCGACGATCGCGAGGATGGCGGCGACGGCCACGCCGCCGATCGCCTCCAGCATCGGGTCCAGGCTGGCGCGGGTGCGGGCGATGGAGAGGAGGCTTTCGCGCAGATGGGCGAAGAGCTTCGCGGCGCGGCCTTCCTCCGCCTCCTCCAGCCGGTAGCTCCGCACCACCCGCGCGGCGGCGAAGCTCTCGGTCAGGGAGGCGGCGGCCTCGCCCACCCGTTCCTGCATCCCGCCCGAGGCACGGCGGATGCGCTTGCCCAGCTTGAGGATGGGCACCACCGCCACGGGATAGAGCAGCGCCGCCACGAGCGACATCTTCCAGTCCAGCCACACCATGGAGCCGACGAGGCCCACCACGGTCAGCACGTCGGCGATGGCGTTGATGGCCTTGGTCAGGGCTTCGCGGATGGCGGCGGCATCGGCGGTGAAGCGCGCGGCGTGGCGGGCCGGCGCCTCGCGGGACACCATGGCGAAATCGGCCCGGGTCAGAGCGCGGAAGAGGCGGTTCTGCAGCCCCTCGATCACCCGCAGGACGGTGGACTGGATGGAGACGGCCTGGCCGTATTGCGCCAGGGCCTTGGCGGCCGTCAGCAGGATAATGGCGGGCGGGATGGCCCAGACGATCCGCTGATCACCCTTGGTGAAGAGGTCAAAGGCCTGCTGGATCACCACGGGGTAGAGCGCGGTGAGGCCGGCGACGAGGCCGGTGCAGACCAGCGCGAGGACGATCCGGCGCGGATGGTGCCGCACCTCCTCGCGCCAGAGGCGGCCGATGAGGGCGCGCGTCCTGTCCGGGTCGAGGGGCCGTGACTTGGGGGAAGGGGCCATGGGCGGGCCGTTACTCCGGCCGCCCGTCCATGGCCAGGGGCGAAGAGGGAGCCGGGGAGGCGAAGGGGGCCTCCCCGGCTGCCGGGTCAGGCCTTGTTGCGGGCTGCGTCCACGCTCCAGGGACCGGCGCCGGCGAAGACGAGGTAGAGGAAGACGAAGCAGTAGAGGATGGAGGCATCGCCGCCGTTCAGCGTCGGGTAGAGGTTCCGCGGGGCGTGGAACATCCAGTAGGCGACCGCCATCTCGCCCGAGAGGATGAAGGCCACGGGGCGGGTGAAGGCGCCGATCAGCAGCAGCAGGCCGCCCACCAGTTCCAGGATCGCGCCGATCCAGAACAGGGACATGGCCGGCGGCAGGCCGGAGGCCGGCGGGGCCGGGAAGCCGAAGAGCTTCTGCGTGCCATGCAGGAGGAAGATGAGCGCCGCGACGATGCGCAGCACGGAGAGCACACGGGGCGCCCAGACAGCGAGGTTGGACAAGGCGGAGCCTCCGATTCAGGTATGAAGAACCGGTAACCCGGAGGGTTAGCCCTCTGGAAGCGCTTTCGCGTGAATGTCCTTCATCATTTCGGCCAATCGGGAACGGCACGCCTGCGCATCGGCCGTGCAGCCGCCCTCCCACCACCAGCGCCGCGTCTCCGCCAGCAGCCGGCCCATCTCCGGGCCGGGCTTCACGCCCAGGGCGATGGCGTCGCGCCCC
Source organism: Muricoccus roseus (assembly GCF_900141905.1). GTDB lineage: Bacteria > Pseudomonadota > Alphaproteobacteria > Acetobacterales > Acetobacteraceae > Roseomonas > Roseomonas rosea. The sequence goes on from NZ_FQZF01000008.1 coordinate 177,117, forward strand.
TGGAGGGGAAAGGCCGGCACCGGCATGGCCTCGATCCGTGAGCGGAAGCGCGCCCAGGCCGCGTCGTCCGGCCCCTCCCAGCCCCAGGCACGGTTGACCGCCTGCCGGAGCCAGGCGGCATCCAGCAACCGCGCGGGCGGCTGTTCCGCCAGCAGGCGCCGCAGCGTGTCGTCATCCGGGCCGCCCACCGCGATCCCGGGCTGGAGGGGCAGGATGTCGTGCCCCGCGCGGTAGCGTGCCACGAGGCGCTGCACCTCCTCGTTCGAAGCCTTGAGGCGCCGCGCGGCCGCGGCGGTGCCATGGGTCAGCAGCGCGTCGAAGCGCAGCATCGGGTCCGCCGGCGCGCCGATCTCGGCCAGCGCCTGCAGATGGCGGGAGGCACCGAGGGAATCCGGCCCAAGCAGGGCGGGCAGCACGCCCGTCTCCTCCATCAGCGCCACGGCGCCGGCGGGATCGGAGGCCTCGAGGAGACGCTTGAACTCCATCCAGACCCGCTCCACCGAGAGCCGCGCGAGGCTGCCGACCGAGGCCCGGATGGCCGCGACCGCCGCCGGGTCGGGCTCCCCGTTTCCGTAGCGGGCCTGGAAGCGGAAATACCGGAGGGCGCGGAGGTGGTCCTCGGCCAGGCGCGTCGCCGGATCGCCGACGAAGCGGACGCGCCCCGCGGCGAGATCCTGAACGCCGCCGAAATAGTCCCAGAGCTCGCCCGTGGCGGAGAGGGAGAGCGCGTTCATGGTAAAGTCGCGCCGCGCCGCGTCCTCCCGCCAGTCGGTGGTCCATTCCACCACGGCGTGCCGGCCATCCGTCAGCACGTCGCGCCGCAGGCTGGTCACCTCCACGGGTTCCCCGCGCAGCACGGCGGTGACGGTGCCATGGGCCAGCCCCGTTTCATGCACGCGCAGGCCGGCGGCGGTGAGGCGGGCCGCGATCTCCGCCGGCGGGAAGGGCGCCGCGACATCCACATCGGCCACGGGGCGGTTCGTCAGCGCATCACGCACCGCGCCGCCGACCGCCCGCGCCCCCGGCAGCGCCGCCAGCACCGCCGCCGGGGCGGGGCTCGCCAGAAAGGCGGGCGGCGGGATGCGGGTGGTGGGCGGGTCGATCATCGCGGACGCGGTTCCGGCGGCGGGGCAGGCCCGACATGGCCGGGCACGATGCCGCTTTCGGTCGCGCGTGGCGGCACATAGACGGCGTTCGGGTCCATCCCGCGCGAAAGCCCGTACCAGATCGCCCCCCCGATCGAGAGGGTGAGCCCTAGCACTGCCAGGGCGATCACATGCGTCCCCACCGCCTGGCCGGGGTTCAGCCGCAGCCAAAGCGCATACAGCGCGAAAGGCGCGAGGAAGAGGATGGCCTCGATGAGGTAGGGCATGTGCAGCCTATATGCCGCCGCCCCGGGCGCGCCGGTAGGGGCGCGGCCGTAGACCGTTCAGTCCCGCAAGGCCAGGGCCAGGCTCCGCAGCATGGCGGCGGTGGCCCCCCAGATGGTCTGGGTCTCATGCGGCCACTGCCAATATTCGCGGTTCCGCCCGCCGAAGACGCCGCTGCGCCGCTCCGGCGCGGCCGGGTCCAGCAGGCGGGAGAGCGGGTATTCGAACATCTCGGCCACCTCGGCGGGCTGAGGCGTGAGCGTCACCGGCGGGTCGAGCAGGGCCACGACCGGGACCACATGGAAACCGGTGCCGGTGACCATGCCCGGAAGGCGCCCGGCAAGGCGCGGCAGGCGCGGGTCCAGCCCCACCTCCTCCGCGGCCTCACGCAGGGCGGCGGCCTCCGGGGTCTCGCCGGGCTCGATCCGGCCGCCGGGGAAGGCCACCTGCCCGGCATGGGCGGAAAGGGTGGCGGCCCGGAGAGTCAGCAGGATGGTCGGCGCGTCATGTAGCAGGATGGGCACCAGCACGGCGGAGCGGCGCACGCCCTCGGGCGGCTGCACATCCCCCGCGACCCGGGCCAGGCGGGAGGGGTCGGAAAGGCGCTCCTCTACCTCGGCGGGGCTGAGCGAGGATGGAAGAAGCGCGGGAAGGCTGCCCGCCGCCAGGGCCGTCACGCCAGCTCGTCGTCGAATTCCTCGACGGAATCGTCATCCTCGGCCGGGCTGTCGTCGATGATGAAGAAGACACCCTGGCTCCAGACGCCCATCACCTCGCGCCCGTCCACGGTTTCCGGCTGGGCCAGAGCGACGAGTTCATAGAAGACGGGGCGGCTGATCCGCGCCTCGAGGCCGGGGCGGACGGTGACATAGGGGCGGGGCTCGCGGGTGACGGGGTCGATCTCCACGCGGATGGGATGGTCCTCATCCGCCGAGACCATCTCGCCGAGATTGGTGCGGAAGGTCAGGCATTGCCGGGCCGGGCGCTTGCGGGTGCCGGTGTCGCAGGCACCTTCCCCGCAGCAATGGCCCCAGGTGAGCTCGACGGCCACGAAAGGCGCGTCCTCCACCTCGATCCGACCGCGTTCGGCAGGCGTTTCAAGCCAGTAGCTGCCATCCGCCTCCCGCTTCAGGACGGAGGCGAAGAGGCAGACCAGCTCCTTCCGGCCGATCGGGCTGCCCTGGTAGTACCAGGTGCCGTCGCGGGCGATCCGCATGTTGAAGTCGCCGCAGATCGTGCGGGGCTGGCGCGCCAGGGTCCCGGCCATCATGGGCGCAGCGGCCTTCCCGTCGCCTGTAACGTCATGCATCCCCAGCGCCATGTGACTTCCTCCGCGCCATCGAAGGGCCCTACCCTCCCCATCCATGCCAAGCGCCTCCATCTGTCTGGCGGCGCCGGGCCGGGTGTCGCCCAACCGGGTGTTACCCACCGGCAATATGGAAAGGGGCCACGTATGGTTGAAGTGCCCAGCGTCACGGAAGCGGCAGGTGATGCAGATAAGCTGCTATCCGAGGCCGAGGCGCTCTCTTCCCGCCTGGCCCGGGTGCGGGCCGCGGTGGGCCGGGTGATCCTGGGGCAGGAGGATGTGGTGGAGCAGGCGCTCGTCACTCTCCTGGCCGGCGGGCACATGCTGCTGGTGGGCGTGCCGGGCCTGGGCAAGACAAAGCTGGTGGAGACGCTGGGCACGGTGATGGGGCTGGATGCCCGCCGGGTTCAGTTCACGCCGGACCTGATGCCCAGCGACATCCTGGGTTCCGAGGTGCTGGAGGAGGATGCCTCCGGCAAGCGCGCCTTCCGCTTCCTGCGCGGCCCGGTCTTCTGCCAGCTGCTGATGGCGGACGAGATCAACCGCGCCTCCCCTCGCACGCAATCCGCCCTTCTCCAGGCCATGCAGGAGCGCCGCGTGGCGGTGGGCGGCGAGGTGCTGGACCTGCCCGCCCCCTTCCATGTGCTGGCGACGCAGAACCCGATCGAGCAGGAGGGCACCTATCCGCTGCCCGAGGCGCAGCTCGACCGCTTCCTGCTGGAGATCGAGATCGGCTACCCCGACGAGGCGGCCGAGCGGGCCATGCTGCTGGCCACCACCGGCGCCCAGGAGGCCCGGCCGGAGGCCGCGCTGCGGGCCGATGAGCTGATCGCGGCGCAGAACCTGATCCGCCGCCTGCCGGTGGGCGAGGCGGTGCTGGACGCCATCCTGCGCCTGGTCCGCGGCGCCCGCCCCGAGACGGCCAGCCTTCCCGCCGTGAAGCAGCACCTGGCCTGGGGGCCCGGCCCCCGCGCCGCCCAGGCGCTGATGCTCGCGACCCGCGCGCGGGCCGTGCTGGATGGCCGCCTCTCCCCGAGTGTGGAGGATGTGATCGCCCTGGCCGAGCCGATCCTGCGGCACCGCATGGCGCTCGGCTTCGCCGCCCGGGCCGATGGCATCCGGCTCACCGAGGTGATCGGTGCCTTGAAGGCCGATCTTGGCTGAGCGCGTCGCGGCGGGCGCGCCGCTCTCCCTCCGCGCGGAGCTGGCGGCCGCGCGGCTGCCGCCCCTGGTGGTGGCCGCGGAGCGCGTGGCCGCCACGGTGATGCAGGGCGTCCATGGCCGCCGCCGCTCCGGCCAGGGGGACGCCTTCTGGCAGTTCCGCCCCTATCTGCCCGGGGATGATGCCGGGCGGGTGGACTGGCGGCAGAGCGCGAAGTCCGACCGCCTCTACCTGCGCGAGACGGAGTGGGAATCCGCCCAGACCGTCGCGCTCTGGCGCGATTCCTCGGCGGGGATGGACTGGTCCGGCGACCGGACGCGCCCGACCAAGCGGGAACGCGCGGACCTCCTGTTGCTCGCCCTGTCCGCCCTGCTGCTGCGCGGCGGGGAGCGGGTGCGGCTGCTCGGCGGCGGGCGTGGCCTGTCCGGGCGTGGCGCCTTGCCGGAACTGGCGCTGCGGCTGGAGGCCCAGTCCGGCCCGCCGGCCGACGAGACGCTGCCGCGCCATGCCCGCATGGTGCTGTTCGGCGACTTCCTCGCCCCCTTGCCCGCGCTGCGGGAGAGGCTGGCGCCGCTCGCCGCCTCTGGCGCGCGCGGCACGCTGGTCGCGCTGCACGACCCGGCGGAGGAGACGCTGCCCTATGGCGGCCGCGTGCGCTTCGAGCCGCTGGACGGCACGGAGCCCGCGCTGGTGCCGCGGGTGGAGGGCATCCGCGCGCTCTATGAGGAGCGCATGGCGGCGCATCGCGCCGGGCTGGCCGCCCTGGCCGCCTCGCTCGGCTTCCGGCTGCTCTCCCACGGCACGGACCATCCGCCAGAGGTTGCTCTGATGGCCCTGTGGCAGGCCCTGGCGCCTGCGGGAACACGATGATGGGTGCCCTTTCCTTCGCCGCGCCCTGGCTGCTGGTGGCCCTGGCCGCCCTGCCGGCCCTCTACTGGCTGCTGCGCGTCACGCCGCCCACGCCGCGTCGGCAATCCTTCCCGCCGGCGCGCTTCCTGCGCGACCTGCCGGCGGTGGAGGAGACGCCCGCGCGCACGCCCTGGTGGCTGCTGCTCCTGCGGCTGGTGGCGGCGGCGCTGATCGTCCTCGGCCTCGCGCGGCCCATCTGGAACGCGCAGCAGGGCGAGGCGGGCGAGGCGCCGCTGCTGGTGGTGGTGGATGACGGCTGGGCCTCGGCGAGCGATTGGCCGGACCGCATGGCCGCCGCCGGGGCGGCGCTGGACGCGGCCTCCCGCGCCGGGCGGCGCGTCGCACTGCTCCCCACCTCCCCCGCCGCGACCGGCGAGGCGCCGCATCCCACGGGCTGGATGCCCGCCGAGGAGGCCCGCGCCCGCCTGGCCGCGCTGCGCCCGCACCCCTGGGCGCCCGATCGCGCGGCGGCACTGGCGGCGCTGCGGAGCTGGAGGAACGGCGCCTTCGCCAGCCTCTATGTGACGGATGGGCTGGCCCATGGCGGAGATGACGGCTCGGCGCTGATGGCGGCCCTGGCCGAGGCGGGGTCCCTGCAGGTGGCGCGTGGCGCGCCCGGCGCGGCGCGGGTGCTGGCGCCGCCGCGCGCGGAGGCGGACCGGCTCGTGCTCGCGCTGCGCCGCGCCCCTGGCGGCCCGGCGGGAGAGGCGGGCGTGCTGGCGATGACGCCGGATGGCCGCACCCTGGGCCGCGCCGTGCTGCCCCTGGCCGCGGGCGCGACCGAGGCGGAGGGCGCGCTGGAGCTGCCCGTGGAGATCCGCAACAGCGTGACGCAGATGGTGCTGGAGGGCGATGCGCAGACTCCCCTCCCGGGCGCGGCCGGGACCGTGCTGCTGGACGAACGCTTCCGCCGCCGCCCCGTGGGCCTGCTGGCCGCGCAGGAGGAGGCGGCCGACGCGCCGCTGACGGGCGCGCTCTACTACCTGGACCGCGCCCTTTCCCCCACCGCCGAGATCCGGCGCGGGACCCTGGACCAGCTCCTCTCCCGCCGGCTGGCCGTGCTGGTGCTGGCGGACCGGCCGCTGGCCGAGGGCGCGGAGACCGAGGCGGTGACGCGCTTCGTGGAGGGCGGCGGGCTGCTACTGCGCTTCGCCGGGCCGCGCCTGGCCGAACGCGGGGATTCCCTGCTGCCCGTGCCCTTGCGCGCCGGGGAGCGGGCGCTGGGCAGCGCCTTGTCCTGGGAGCGCCCGCAGACCCTGGCCCCCTTCCCCGAGGGCAGCCCCTTCGCCGGGCTGACCCCGCCCGCCGAGGTGACGGTTTCGACCCAGGTGCTGGCCGAGCCCATTCCGCGGCTGGCGGAGCGGAGCTGGGCGCGGCTGGCCGATGGCACGCCGCTGGTCACCTTCGAGAACCGGGGCCAGGGGCGGATCGTGCTGTTCCATGTCACGGCCAATGCGGACTGGTCCGACCTGCCGCTGTCGGGCCTGTATATCGACATGCTGCGGCGGGTCGTCGCGCTCTCCTCCGGCGTGGTGGGGAATGAGGGAGAGGCGCCGCTGGCGCCGATCGAGACGCTGGACGGCTTCGGCCGCCTCGGCGCGCCGCCGCCGGCCGCCGGGCCGATCCCCGCCGCCCGGCTGGATGCCACGGTGCCGGCCCCGCGCAACCCGCCGGGCTGGTATGGCACCGCGGGCGAAGGCGGGGAGCGCCGCGCGCTGAACCTTTCGGCGCATCTGCCGGAATTGCGTCCCGCGGCCTCCACCCCTTCCGGCGCGCGGGAGACGCGGATCGGCGGCGTGCCGGCGGAACGCGACCTGGGGCCATGGCTGCTGGCCGCGGCCTTGCTGCTGCTGGCGGCAGATCTCCTGCTCTCGCTGCAGAGCCGCGGCCTGGGGCTGCGCGCGCGGGCGGCGGCCGTGGCGCTGGCGCTGCTGCTGCCGGGCTTCGCCGCTGCCCAAGGGCCCGGTTCCACGCCCAGCCCGGACGGCGCGCCGGCCCTGGCCACGCGCCTGGCCTATGTCGTCACCGGGGACCGGCAGGCGGACGAGGTCTCGCGCCAAGGGCTGGTCGGGCTTTCCGAATACGTGAACCGGCGCACCGCCGCCGGGCTGGCCGAGCCGGTGGCGCTGCGGCCGGGGCAGGATGACCTCTCCTTCTATCCGCTGCTCCTCTGGGTGGTGCTGCCCGACGCGGCGGAGCCCGGCGCCGAGGCGGTGGCGGCGCTGAACACCTTCATGCGCAACGGCGGCATCATCCTCTTCGACACGCGCAACGAGGGCTCGGGCGAGGGTGTTTCCCTCGGCGCCGATGCCGCGCTGCGGCGGCTGACGCGCAACCTGCAGGTGCCGCCGCTCGCGCCCCTGCCGGAAGACCATGTGCTGAAGCGCGCCTTCTACCTGCTGCCCGACCTGCCTGGCCGCTATGCCGGCGGCCCCGTCTGGGTGGCGCGCGACACCGACCGGGCGAATGACAGCGTCTCCCCCGTGATCATCGGCGGGCATGACTGGGCCTCGGCCTGGGCCGTGGATGCACGGGGGAACAACCCCTATGCCGTCATGCCCGGCGGCACCCGCCAGCGGACGCTGGCCTACCGCTTCGGCGTCAACCTCGTGATCTACGCGCTGACCGGCAACTACAAGGGTGACCAGGTGCATGTGCCGGCCATCCTGGAGCGGTTGGGGAACTAGATGGTCCGATCCCTCTCCTCCATCGACCTCGCGCCCATCCTGCCGGCCTGGCTGGTGGCGGCGCTGGCCGTCATCGCCGTGCTGGCGCTGGCCCCGGCGCTGTGGCGGCGGGCGCGCGGGGCCTGGTGGCGGGCGCTGGCCTTCCTGCTGATCCTCGGCGCCATCGCCAATCCGCGGCTGGTGCAGCAGACGCGGGAGATGCGGCCGGATATCGCGCTGCTGGCGGTGGACAACAGCGCCTCCACGGGCGTGGCCGGGCGCGAGGCCGCCATCGCCGCCGCGCGGGCGCAGATCGAGGCGCGGACGGGGCGGCTGCCGGAGCTGGAGCTGCGCACCGTGACGGCGGAGGAGGGCGGCAGCCAGGGAACGCGGCTCTTCACCGCCATCGAGCGCGGGCTGGCCGATATCCCGCGCGCGCGGCTCGCGGCGATCATCGCCCTCAGCGACGGGCAGGTGCATGACGTGCCGCCGAACTTCACGGCCGATGCCCCGCTGCACCTGCTGCTGCCCGGCCGCGCGGGGGAGGTGGACCGGCGGCTGCGCGTCATCGAGGCCCCGGGCTTCGGCATCGTCGGGCGCGGCGTGGAGCTGCGCGTGGTGGTCGAGGATCTGGGCGTCGCGAACAGCAACGCGCCCGTGCGCCTCTCCATCCGCCGCGACGGCGGCGCGCCGCTCACGGAAAGCGTGGTTCCCGGCCGCGAGCACCGCATCGCCCTGCCCATCGAGCGCGGCGGGCCGAGCGTGGTGGAGATCACGGCCGATGAGCGCCCGGGCGAGGTGAGCACGGTCAACAACAGCGCCATCGTGACCGTGAACGGCGTGCGCGACCGGCTGCGCGTGCTGCTGGTGAGCGGCGAGCCCCATGCGGGCGAGCGCACCTGGCGCCGGCTGCTGAAGGCGGACCCGAATGTCGATCTGGTGCACTTCACCATCCTGCGCCCGCCCGAGAAGGACGACCTGACGCCGCTGAACGAGCTGGCGCTGATCGCCTTTCCCGTGCGCGAGCTGTTCCAGCAGAAGCTGCGGGAATTCGACCTAATCGTCTTCGACCGCTTCTCCAACCGCGGGATCCTGCCGCCGCAATACCTGCGCAACATCGCGGAGCATGTGCGGCAGGGTGGCGCGCTGCTGATGTCGGTGGGGCCGGAATTCACGGGCCCCGCCTCCCTCGCCAACACGCCGCTGGGGCAGGTGCTGCCCGCGCGGCCGCTGCTGGGCAACCAGGCGCTGCTGGAGGCCGCCTTCCGCGCCCAGGTGAGCGAGACGGGCCTGCGCCACCCCGTGACCGAGGGGCTGACCGGGGCCAATGCGAATGCCGCCGCGCAGGCGAGCTGGGGCCGCTGGTACCGGATGCTGCGCGCCGAGGCACGCGGCGGCGCGAACGTCATGAACGGGCCGGACGGCAACCCCCTGCTGCTGCTGGACCGCGTGGGCGAGGGACGGGTGGCGCTGCTGCTCTCCGACCAGATCTGGCTGTGGTCGCGCGGGCATGATGGCGGCGGGCCGCAGGCGGAGCTGCTGCGCCGCATCGCCCATTGGCTGATGCGCGAGCCGGAGCTGGAGGAGGAGGACCTGACGGCGACCATCGTCCAGGGGCGCCTGACCGTCACCCGCCGCAGCATCGCCGACACCCCCCCGCCGGAGATCACGGTCACGGCGCCGGATGGCACCGCCTCCCGCCACGCGCCGGAGCGGCAGGGGGGCGGGCGCGCGGTGGTGGAGCTGCCCGCGACGCGCGCGGGCGTCTGGTCCGCCACCGACGGAACCCGCACCGCCTTCGCCGCCGCCGAGGCGGCGAACCCGCCGGAGATCGCGGATCTGCGCGCGGACCCCGGGCGGGTTCAGCCGGTGGTGCAATCTTCGGGCGGCGCGGCGCGCTGGATCGGGGATGGTTCGGGCCTGCCCGACATCCGCCGCGTCTCGGTGGGGCGCGACGCGGCCGGGCCGGGCTGGATTGGGCTGGTGCGGCGGGAGGACCACACCGTCACCGGCATCTCCGCGCTGCCGCTGCTGCCGCCCTGGCTGGCGCTGCTGCTGGTTCTCGGGGTGGCCCTGGTCGCCTGGCGGCGGGAGGGGCGGTAGGGTCCGGGGAACGCGATTCGGAGGAACGTCCCATGGGCTTGCGCGACCTGTTGCGGCAGCGGCTCTCGCTCCCGGTGATCGGCTCGCCGCTCTTCATCATCTCGGTGCCGGATCTGGTCGTCGCGCAATGCACCGCCGGCATCCTCGGCAGCATGCCCTCCCTCAACGCCCGCCCGGCGGAGCAGCTGGAGGACTGGCTGGCGGAAATCCGCGAGCGGCTGGACGCGCATGATGCGCGCCACCCGGACCGCCCCTCCGCGCCCTTCGCGATCAACCTGATCGTCCATCGCTCGAACGACCGGCTGGACCATGACCTCGCGCTCTGCGCGAAGTACCGCGTGCCGCTCATCATCACCTCGCTCGGCGCCAGGCCGGATGTGAACGAGGCGGTGCATGCCTATGGCGGCTACGTCATGCATGACGTGATCAACCAGACCTTCGCGCGCAAGGCGGTGGAGAAGGGGGCGGACGGGCTCATCCTCGTCGCCGCCGGCGCGGGCGGGCATGCGGGCAGCATCTCTCCCTTCGCCCTGGTGCAGGAGACGCGCGCCTGGTTCGACGGGCCGATCGCCCTCTCCGGCTCCATCGCGACCGGCCGCGCCATCCTCGCAGCGCAGGTGATGGGGGCGGATGTCGCCTATATCGGCAGCGCCTTCATCGCGACGGAGGAGGCGCGGGCTGCCGAGGCCTACAAGGCCATGATCGTCGAGGGCACGGCGGCCGACATCGTCTACAGCGACCTCTTCACCGGCGTGCGCGGCAACTACCTGCGCCATTCCATCGTCAAGGCCGGGCTGGACCCTGACAACCTGCCGCGGCCCGATCCGAGCCAGATCAACTTCTCCTCCAACCGGGTGAAGCCCTGGAAGGATGTCTGGGGCTCGGGCCAGGGCATTGGCGCGGTGCGGCGGGTGGAGCCGGCGGCGACGCTGATCGCGCGGCTGCGCGCGGAATACGAGGCGGCGCTGGAGGATGTGGCGCGGCTGCGGCCCATGATCGGGGCAGGGTGACATCGGCCTGCAGGGGTCGTGGAGAGGGCTCCGCCCTCACCCGCCAAGGGCCTGAGGCCCTTGGAACCCCGTCTGACTGCCGTGGATACGATGATCGAAGGGGTCCCGGGATGCGGGCATTCTTCCTGCCTTTGCAGTCGCCTGAGGTCGTGGACCTCAGGCGCACCGTCAGCCGAGTGATTCCAAACTCGAAAAGAAGATGATGGTGAGGGGCCCGGGGAGAGGAAGAATTCCTTCTTCCTCTCCCCGGGGACAGACCGCCAGATCAGAACACGAACCTGATGATCAGGCGCCTTCCACCCCGCACCAATCCGCAATGAAGGCCGCCATGGACAGCGTGGTCGTCTTCAGCAGCGCCAGGTTGGTCCGCTCGTCGAAGCCATGGTTGCCCTCGCCACCCGGGCCGTAGCAGAGGGCGGGCATGGCGTAGTAGCGGCCGTAGTAGCGCGTGTCGTTCACGGCGGTGGAAAGCCGCTCCTCCATCGGCGCCCCGAAGGCGGACTGGTGCGCCCCGGCCAGCACGCGCTCCGCCTCGCTGCCGGGTTCCAGCACGTAGCCATCGGCCTGGAAGCCGTGCCAGGTGATTTCGGGCGGGTTGTTGGCCAGGAAGGCATCGCCCGCCCGCGCCTCCTCCACCGCCTTCTCCACGCCGCGCATCACCTCCGCCACCTCCATGGAGGGGGTGAGGCCGATGCGGCAGTCCACCTCGCACCAGGCGGGGGTGGAGGAGGCCCAGTCGCCGCCGCGGATGATGCCGGGGTTGAACTTGATGGGGTTCCTCACCGCCGCGAAGTTCGCATCCGCCTTCGCGCGCTCGTTCAGCGCCACGGTGTGCTGCTGCAACGCCTGGATGATGTGCATGACGGAGAGGATGGCATTGGTGCCCGTATCAGCCACCGCGACATGCACGGGCACGCCGCGCACGCGGATGCGGAACCACAGCGTGCCCGTATGCGCGCGGGTGATGGTGCCGGCCGTCGGCTCGGGGATGAGGCAGGCATCGGCGCGGTAGCCGCGCAGCAGGGTGGAGAGGGCGCCGTTGCCCGTGCTCTCCTCCTCCGTCACGGTTTGCAGGTAGATGTCGCCCTTGGGCGTCAGCCCCGCATCGCGCAGCGCATCCATGGCGAAGACCATGGCGGAGACGCCGGCCTTCATGTCGTTCGCGCCGCGGCCATACAGCCAGCCGTCGCGCACCACGCCGCCATAGGGCGGATGGGTCCACATCTCCGCCGGCCCCTCGGGCACCACGTCGATATGGCCCTGCACGATCAGGCTGCGGCCGTCCGGATTCCCGGCGCGCTTCGTCGCCACCACCTGCACGGAGGCGGCGGGGTCCGCGTCCACCATGGGCGCGGACTTCTCATGGTTCTCGAGCGGCACGTCCGCCAGGGTGTAGCGGTCCACCTGGTAGCCGCGCGCCGCCATCTGCCGCGCGAACCAGTCCTGCAGCGGCGCCTCGCGCCCGCGCAGGCTGGGGAAGCGGACGAGATCGGCGAGGAAGGCGGTCTGCGCCTCGAAGTTCTTGTCCACGGCGGCGCGCAGGCGGTCGAGGATGGCGGGATCGGGCAAGGCGGCATGTCCTGTTCGGTGGGCGGGGCGGATGGTGGCGCGCGATGCCGCCCGGCGCCAGTCAGCGCGGCGCCGCCACCTCGATTTCCAGCCGCATGCGCGGGTGGATGCCGCAGAAGGCGACGTAGCGCCCCGGCTTCGTCATCCGCCATGTCACGGTCTGGCCGGGATCCTGGATTCCGCTGTTCAGCGTCAGCTCCGGCGAATCGATGCGGATGTTGTGCGCGGTGTTGTCGTCATTCGCGATCTCCAGAACCCCGCCCATGGCGACCGCCGTGCGCCCCGGCGCGAATTGCCGGCCGCGCTGCGAGACGCGCGCGCGTGCCACGGGCGTCATGGCTGGGTTGGGGGCCGGGGCCGCCACTTGCGTGGCTGCGGGCGGCGTCGCCATCACCGGCAGGGGCGCGTCGGGCGGGCTGGTGAGGGTGGTGAGGAAGGCGACGAGGTCCGCGCGCTGCGGCGCGCTCAGCGAGAGCCGGCGCGGCAGTTCGGGCGGCAGGCCCGGGCGGTCCACCACGCCGCCCTGGTAATGGTCCAGCACCGCCTCGATCGTCGGCAGGGAACCATCATGCATATAGGGCGCGCGGCGCATCGCCTCGCGCAGCGTCGGTGTCTTGAAGGCGCGGTCGGCGCGCTCCAGCCCGAGCACGGGGCCGCGGCCGAGGTCCGGCGCGCGGCCTTCCGGCAGGCCGATGTCGTAGAAGGCATGGTCGGTGAAGGCCCAGCCCTCATGGCAGTTCGCGCAGCCGGCGGGGCCGTGGAACACCGAGAGCCCGCGCCGCTCCTGCGGCGTCAGCGCGGCATCCTCGCCCTCCACCCAGGCATCGAACCGCGTGCGGGGCGAGATCAGCGTGCGCTCCCAGCTGGCGATGGCGCGCACGAGGTTCTCGCGCGTCACGGGCTGGGGCTGGCCGGGATAGGCGGTGGCGAAGGCGGCGCGCCACCCGGCATCGGCGGCCATGCGCGCCACCAGGGCGTCGAGGGGCTGGCCCATTTCCTCATGCGCCTCGATCGGCGCCTCGGCCTGGGCCTCCAGCCCCTCCGCCCGCCCATCCCAGAAGAGGAAGGGTGCCCAGGCGAGGTTCCACAGCGTGGGGGACTTCCGCCGCAGTTCCCGCCCGTCATTCCCGCGCGCGAGGCTGCGGCCATCCGTGAAGCCGCGCGCCGGCTCGTGGCAGGTGGCGCAGGACATGGTGCCGGAGGCGGAGAGCGACGGGTCGAAGAAGAGGCGGCGCCCGAGCTGGGCCTTCTCGGCCGTGAAGGGGTTTTCCGCCGGGATGGGCGGCGGCCCGGCGGGGCGGCGATAGGCGGCGCGCAGGGCCGCGTCCTCCGCCGCCGAACCGGGATCGGCCGAGCCCGCCGGCCGCACCGCCGCGCCGATGCTGAGGGCGAGGAGGAGCGCGAGCGTCCCGGCCAGCAGCGAATCGGCGGCGCGGCGCATCAGCGCCAGGCCAGGGCCGCCCGCTCGAAGCGCGCGACGGCGGCGATCACGCCGGCGGGGTCCAGCACGGGCGCGGCGGGCGGGCGGGCGGCGGGCCAGACCGGGCGCAGCGCGGCCATGGCGGCCTGCGCCTCGGCCCAGGCGGCCGGCCCGCCGGGGGCGGCCCGCAGGGCGGCGCCGTTGCGGTTCAGCAGCGCATCCGTCTCCAGCATGAAGCCGCGGCCGTCCTGGTACTCCACCACATTGGCGAAGCGGCCCTCCTCGATGGCCGCCTCATATTCGGCGGCGGCGGAGCGCATGGCGCGGGCGGCGACCTCGGCCACGAAGGCGGGCTGGTTCCGGACGCGTTGCGGCAGGCCGGCCGACCAGGCCCGGTCCAGCGCGGCGATGGCCTGGCGATAGGCCGCTTCCAGCCCCGGGCCGCCGCGCTTCGCCCGCACCCGGGCGGCGAGCCGGTCCAGCGGCTGGAGGAAGCCGGGAACCCGGCGGCGGCGCAGCTCCGGGCTCAGCTCGGCATAGATCTCCTCCCTCGGGTGAAGGAAATGCACCACCGCCTCGTCCCAGGCACCGGCCCGGGCGAGCTCCATGCCGATGGCGAGATGGCCGCGGACGAGCATCAGCCGCCCGGCATAGGCGACATCGGGCGAGGCGCTGAACAGGGCGCCGCCCTCTCCACCCTCCCCGCCTTCGCCACCCTCGCCGCCATGCCCGGCCATGGCCCCATGGCCGGCATGGGAAGGGGGCGCGGCAGCGGGCGCGGAGGCGGCCCCGGAGGCGGGAGCGGCGGAGGCCGGTTCGGCGGGAGCCGCTGCCGGTTGGCCGGGCGCCCCGGGCGGCGGCTCTGTGGCGGGGACCGCCGGCGCCTCGGCCGTGGGCGGGCTTGCCTCCGGGAAGAGGACGGGCAGGTCGGCCGGGGGCGGCTCGGGGGCGGGAATCGCCTCCGGCGGGATGGCGGGCGCGGCCTCCCGCGCCTCCGTGGGGGCCGACACCTGGGCCCCGGCCGGCGGCACGGCGGCGCCTGCAAGGGCGAAGGCCCCCACCCCGACCCAGAGGCGCAGCGGGCCGAATCGCACCGGACCACTCCCCATCGGCTTCTCCTCCTGGCAGGCTGCGAGCGATGATCGTTTGCATCCCCAATCTGCTGCCGCCGGAGGCGCTGGGCAAGCTGCGCGGGCTGCTGGCCCGTGCCGGCTTCGGGAACGGCGCCGCGACCGCCGGCTGGCATGCGCGCGGCGTGAAGGACAACGCGCAGGCCGATCCGCTGGACCCGCTGGCGCGGGAGGCCGGCGCCATGGCGGCCGCGGCGCTGGAGGCGAACGAGGTGTTCCGCGCCGCCGCCCTGCCCCGCCGGATGCGCCCCTTCCTCTTTGCCCGGTACGCCCCCGGCCAGGCCTATGGCGCGCATGTGGACGACCCGCTGATGGGCGGCGGCGCGCCGTCCGACCCGCGGGGAGAGGCGCCGCTGCGGGGCGACATCGCCGTCACCCTCTTCCTCTCCGACCCCGCGGACTACGAAGGGGGCGAGCTGGTGATCGAGACCACGGCGGGGGAGATGGCGGTGCGCCTCGGCGCCGGGGAGGCGGTGGCCTATCCGGCCGGCACGCTGCACCGCGTCGCCCCGGTCACGCGCGGCGAAAGGCTGGTGGGAGTCACCTGGGCGCAGAGCCTGGTGCGCGACCCGGCGGCGCGGGAAATCCTCTTCGACCTCGATTCCGCCCGCCGCGACCTCTTCGCGCGGGAGGGCAAGTCGCGCGCCTTCGACCTTCTCACGAAATCCCGCGCGGCCCTGCTGCGCCGTTGGGCCGAAACATGAAGAGACATCTTCCAGCGCGGCGTCGCGCTTCCCAGATGCAGGGCATGCGACGCGCCCTGCCCCTTCTCGCCCTGCTTCCTCTCGCGGCCTGCGCGGTGGGGCCCAGCCTTGACGAGCGCCTCACCACCTATGTCGGGCGAACCGAGCTGGAGCTGGTCTCCACCCTCGGCGTGCCGACGCGCAGCTACGAGACCGGCGGGCAGAAGTTCCTCCAGTACGAGGAGAACCGCACGGTGGCCGTGCCCGGCGGCTTCGTCGGCGGGCCCTGGGGCGGCCCCTGGGGGCGCGGCTATTACGGCGGCTTCTCCACCACCGCCTACGCGCCGGTGCAGTGCGACGTGACCTTCGCCCTGCGGGAAGGGCGGGTGGCCAGCTATATCTATCGCGGCCAGGGTTGCGCCTGACGGAAGCTTGCGGAGCCGCGTTGGGCCGGGGAGTGGCCCCGGCCGCGCGGGAAGGCTATAGCCAGGGCGCCATGCGCCGCATCCCCCTCGCCCTCCTCCTGGCCGGCCCGATGTTGGCCTGCCCCGCTCTCATCCCCGTCGCCGGGGCCCAGGGCGTCGGGCGCAACGCGCCGCCGCCCAGTGCCGGCCCCGCCAGCCGGCCGCCGCCGCCCGCCCTGCCGGGCCTGGCCGGGCGCCGCGCGGCGGAGCCGATTCCGGCCGAGACGCCGCCGATTAATCTCTCCCCCAATGATGCCCTGTTCGACGCGGTGAACCGCGGCGACATGGCGGCAGCGCGGGATGCCATGGCACGCGGCGCCGACCTGAACGCCCGCAACCAGCTCGGCCTCACCCCCGTGGATGCGGCGGTGGACCAGGGCCGGCACGAGATCGTCTTCTTCCTCCTCTCCGCGCGCGGCAGCGCGGGCAGCGGCCCGACCATGGCGCCTTCCGAGCCGTCGCCCCCCGCCGCCGCGCGGCGCGGCCGGGCGGGGCGCGAGGCTCCGGGCCGCAACGCGGCCGCCGCCCCGGGCCCTGCGCCCTCCGCCGCCCCCGAGGAGGAAATCCCCGTGCGTCCGACCGGCCCGCTGAGCGACCCGCCGCGTGGCGGCCGCCCGGCGCCCGTCGGCCCCAGCTCCGCCGCCCCGACCCGCGCGCAGCTCTTCGCCGGGGATGGCGGCGCGCCGCGGCCGGAGATCGGCTTCCTGGGCTTCGATGCCGGGCGCCCTGCCGGGGCGGAGCCGCTGCGGCAGGATCGCCCTACGAGCGCGCGGCGCAACCGCCGGGCCTGATGCGCGGGGCCGTTTAAGCCCCTGTCAACGTGGCGGAGACATTCTGGTCGGCAGTACGACTGGGAAGGTCCGCCCCGATGATCCAGGCTCTCCGCTCCCTGCGGATCCGGACGAAACTCGCCCTGGCCTTCAGCGCGGGGGTCATCGTCGTCCTCACGGTTTCGGCGCTCGGGCTGTTTCAGCTGCACAGGCTGAATGCGGTGGCGGAGGATGTCGCGACCAGGCGCCTGCCCGCCACGCGCGCCCTGGGCCATCTGGCGACCGACATGACCCGCTTCCGCCAGGTGCAGGCGACCGTCCTGCTGAATGAGGGCACGGCGAAGGATGAGGCGGTCGCCCGCCTCACCGCCCTGGCGGGGCGGGTGGAGGACGGCGCGCGGGTCTATGAGCCGTTCGTCACGGCAGGCGAGCCGCGGCGCCTCTTCGAGGAGGCCCGGCAGCGTTGGGCCGCCTACCTCACCCTGAACGCCAGGCTGGTCGCTCTCTCCCGGCAGGATGCCCCGGGGGCCATCGCGCTCTACCGGGATGAGATCCGCCTGGCCTTCAACGCCGCCCAGGAGCCGCTCGACGCCGCGATCCGCCTCAACGGGGAGCAGGCGGATGTCGTCGTCGGCCAGGAGCAGGCCGCGTATCGCGAGGCGTTCTGGGAAATCCTCGGCCTTGCCGCCGTGGCGACCTTTCTCACCGCCATCGTGGCGCTGGTGATCCGGCACGAGGTCGGCGGCGGCATCCGCGGCCTTGCGGCCTCGCTCCTGCGCCTGTCGCGCCGGGACTACGGGTTCGAGCTGCCGGAGGCGGAGCGCGGGGACGAGATCGGGGAGATGGCGCGGGCGGTGGCGAGCTGCCGGGACGGTCTGCGGGAGGCGGATGCGCTGGCGGCTGCGCAGGCGGCGGAGGCGGCGTCGAAGGTGGCGCGCGGGGAGCGTGTGGACGGGCTGCTGCGTGGCTTCGAGGCGGAGGCGTCGGAGGTTCTGCGTGGCGTGGCGTCTGCGGCGGTGGAGCTGAACGCGACGGCGGGCGAGATGGCGGGCACGGCGCAGGACGGGGTGGCGCGCGCGACCTCGGTGGCGGCGGCCTCCGAGCAGGCGAGCGCGAATGTGCAGACGGTCGCGGCCTCGGCCGAGGAGCTGGCCGCCTCCATTGCCGAGGTGGCGCGCCAGGTGGGCAGCTCGGCCGAGGTGGCGCGGCGGGCGGCCGAGGATGCGCGGGCGACCGATGGGGCGGTGCAGGGCCTCTCCGAGGCGGCGCGCAGCATCGGGGATGTGGTGCGGCTGATCAACGACATC
>NZ_FQZF01000033.1 GCF_900141905.1 Muricoccus roseus
TGTCGCGCAGAAATCGCGACATTCAGCGATCGACGGCCGCACCACCCGGCACGAGAGCCATGCCCTGTCCCAGAAACACCGCAAGCGCATCGAGGAGGCTTTCGGCTGGGCCAAGACCGTCGGCGGCATGGCCCAGACCGTCTATCGTCGCATCGAACGCGTGCGATCCCGCTTCATCCTGACGATGGTCGCCAACAACCTGGCCCGACTGCCCCGGCTGCTGGCAGCATGAAGCCGAAAACCGGCATCCGGCGTCCATGCCGCTCGTAGGAACGGGCCGGACGCGCAAAGCCGCTGGTCCCTCCGACGGGAAAACGCTCCAGAACGCCGAGTAATTCAGCGACCTGCTAGGACCGCCTCTCCGCCGGCCGTACAAACGGCGGTCGCTCGCCTTTCCCGGCTTCTCAGGCCGGACGCCGATCCTCCACGACGGTCGTCTCCACCGAGGTGATGGGTTCGTAGAGGATCCGCGCGAGAATGCCCGCCAGCGCCGCCCCCGCGATCGGCGCCAGCCAGAACAGCCAAAGCTGCGTCAAGTGACCACCCCCGGCAAAGATCGCCGGCGCGGTGCTGCGGGCCGGATTCACCGAGGTGTTGGTGATCGGGATCGAGATGAGATGGATCAGGGTGAGCGCCAGCCCGATCGGAATGCCCGCGAAGCCGATGGCAGCGCCCTTCGACGTGGTTCCGACAATGATCACCAGGAACAGGAAGAAGAAGGTCAGCACCAGCTCCGCTACGAAGGAGGCGGCCAGCGAGTATTGCCCTGGGCTGAGGGCGCCATAGCCGTTCGAGGCGAACCCTCCGGGTGTCCAGCCCGGCTTACCCGAGGCGATCAGCCAGAGCATCCCGGCCGCCAGGACCGCCCCGATCACCTGGACCACGATATAGGGGAGCACATGCTTGTTGGCGCAGCGCCCCGCCGCCCAGAGGCCGATCGTCACGGCCGGGTTGAAATGCCCACCCGAGATATGCCCGACCGCGTAGGCCATGGTGAGCACCGCCAGGCCGAAGGCGAAGGAGACTCCGACGAAGCCAATCCCCAGTTCGGGAAAGGCCGCAGCGAATACCGCCGCCCCACACCCCCCGAACACCAGCCAGAAGGTTCCAATGAGCTCTGCCGCCAGGCGGCGCTGCATGTCGCTGCTCATGACATCCGTCCTCCCCGAGCAGGCCCCGTGCTGCGGCGTCTGCCACTGACAGATCAGTTCGAACCGGCGCTCGGCGGCCTACACTCCGCCCGTTTCACGATCCGGTTCGATCACGTTTTTATTTCGCTTGCGTTGAATTAGCTCAAGGCTCGCTCTTACTGGCCCTGACGACCTCGGAAGTGCCTAAATGCACCCTGAAACTCTCCTTCCTTCGGCATTCCGCTTGCCTCTACCCACCACTTCCCCTATACGCCCCCGCCACCCTGCCGGGCGCGAGGCATCGCGCGCGGCTATGCCCTATTCCTGGCCGCCGCATCCCGCGTCGGCCCCGGGGCTGAGACATCCGAAGGGACAGAGATGCCGCTTTATGAAACCGTGCTGATCGCGCGGAACGACCTGACGCAGGCGCAGGTCGAGGCCATCGCCGACCAGGTCGGCGAGATCGTCGGCGGCGCCGGCGGCGAGATCCGCAAGCGCGAGTACTGGGGCCTCCGCGGCCTCGCCTACAAGATCAAGAAGAACCGCAAGGCCCACTACATGCTGCTGGGCCTGGACTGCGAGGCCGCCGCCGAGAAGGAGGTCGCGCGCCAGCTCGGCCTTCATGAGGACGTGCTGCGCCACATGACGCTGCGGATCGAGACGATCGACGACGCCCCCTCCGCCATCCTCGCCAAGCGCGGCGACGACCGTGAGCGTGACCGCGGCTTCCGCGGCCCCCGCCCGGCCGGCCGCTTCGGCTCCGGCCGTGGCCGTGAGCGCGGCGACGACCGCGAGGAATTCCGCGCCCGTCCCCGCGACGAGCTCGATCCCAACGGCGGCGAGGAGTAATCCAGAATGTCCGACACGACCGACCTGACCCCCGCCGCGCGCCGCCCGGCCGTCGGCGCCCGCCGGCCCTTCTACCGCCGCCGCAAGTCCTGCCCCTTCTCCGGCCCGAACGCGCCGAAGATCGACTACAAGGACGTGCGCCTGCTCTCCCGCTTCCTGAGCGAGCGCGGCAAGATCGTGCCCTCCCGCATCACGGCGGTCTCCGCCAAGAAGCAGCGCGAGCTGGCGAATGCCATCAAGCGCGCCCGCTTCCTGGCGCTGCTCCCCTACGTGATCAACGACTGATCAGGGGGCATAGACCATGATCGACGTCATCCTGATGCAGCGGGTCGAGAAGCTCGGCCAGATGGGCGACACCGTGAAGGTGAAGCCCGGCTACGCCCGCAACTTCCTCCTCCCCTCCGGCCGCGCCATCCGCGCGACCGAGTCCAACCTGAAGCGCTTCGAGAGCGAGCGCGCGCAGCTGGAGGCCCAGAACCTCAAGCGGCGTGAGGAGGCCGAGCGCGTGGCCGAGCGGATGGAGGGCCTGCAGATCGTCCTCATCCGTTCCGCCGGCGAGAGCGGCGCGCTCTACGGCTCCGTCTCCGGCCGCGACATCGCGGACGCGACGAAGGATGCCGGCCTCACCATCACCCGCGACCAGGTCATCCTGGAGCAGCCGATCAAAACGCTGGGCCTCACCACCGTCCGCGTCGCGCTGCACCCGGAGGTCTCCATCCCGGTGATCGTGAACGTCGCCCGCTCCCCGGAAGAGGCCGAGAAGCAGGCGCGTGGCGAGGACCTGCGCGCCGAGCAGGAGGCCGAGGAGGCTTCCCTCGAGGCCGAGCTGGCCGCCGAGCTCTCCGAGCTGGGTGCCGCCCGCGAGTAATCGACTCGCGTCACAAGCGCAAATACGGAATGGCCGCCTCGGTTCGGGGCGGCCATTCGCATATCTGGCGATCACGCTTCCGTGACCCGACCTTGCGGCAATTGATCAGGCACCGGTGCCGTCACAGCCTCCTGTCACAAAGGAGGCTCGGCCTTGCTGATCGACTCCATCCTTGCCCGCCTGATCCATCACGGAACCCTCACCGTGCGCCGCCCGGACGGCACCACACGCACCCTCGGCGGGACGCGCCCGGGCCCGAGCGCGGCCCTGGCGATTAAGACGCCCGAGATTGCCCGCCGCCTGGTCTGGAACCCGTCCCTGGCCTTCGGCGAGGGCTACATGGACGGCGACATCGACCCCATCGACGGCTCCACCATCCATGACGTGATGAACCTGCTGATCCTCAACCTGGCCCGAGGCGGAACCCATCCCGTCATGCGGCTAGGGGAAGGCATCCGCTGGGCCGGGCGCCGGCTCATGGACCTGAACACGGCCGACCGCAGCCGCCGCAACGTCGCCCATCACTACGACCTGAACGGCACTCTCTACTCCCTCTTCCTGGATGCCGACCGCCAGTATTCCTGCGCCTATTTCCCCACAGGGACGGAAACGCTGGAGGAGGCGCAGGCCCTCAAGAAGCGGCACCTCGCCTCCAAGCTCCGGCTGGACCGGCCAGACCTGGAGGTGCTGGACATCGGCTCCGGCTGGGGCGGCCTGGCCATCACCCTCGCCCGCGACTTCGGGGCCCGCGTCACCGGCCTCACCCTCTCAGAGGAGCAACTCGCCGAGGCGCGGGCCCGCGCCCAATCGGCCGGCCTGTCGGACCGCGTCCGCTTCGAGCTGATGGATTATCGTGCCTGGAAGCAGCCGATGGACCGCGTCGTCTCGGTCGGCATGTTCGAGCATGTGGGCATCAATCACTACACCGCCTTTTTCCGCACCGTGAAAGCCGCGTTGAAGGAGGATGGGGTGGCGCTGATCCACGCGATCGGCCAGTCGGAAGGACCCACCACCACCAATCCCTGGCTGACAAAATACATCTTCCCCGGCGGCTATTCCCCCGCTCTGTCGGAGGTGGTGCCGGCGGTGGAGAAGGCCGGGCTCTGGATCACCGATATCGAGATCCTGCGCCTGCACTATGCGATGACGATCGCGCATTGGCGGGCCCGCTTCTCGGCCAACCGGAATGCCATCAAGTCGCTCTACGATGAGCGCTTCTGCCGGATGTTCGAGTTCTATCTCTCCTGCTCGGAGCTCGCCTTCCGGCACTGGGGCCATATGAACTGGCAGGTCCAGCTCACCCGGAAGGTGGACGCCCTGCCGCTGACCCGGGACTACATGGTGGATGCCGAGCGCGCCGCGGCTTATCCACATGATCCACCGCCATCCACAGCGGCCGCCCAGGAGGTGAGGCAGGACGCGGAGCCCGCCTAGGGCTAGACTGGCCCCATGAACGCCTTCGACGCCCTGCTGCAGCCCGGCGGCGAGCCGGCCGGAAACGGCATGCTCGGCTTGTCCCAGCGCCTGCCCCCCTCCAACCTCGAGGCGGAGCAGGCCCTGCTGGGCGCGTTGCTGGCCAACAACAAGGCCTATGAACGGGTTTCGGAGTTCCTGGCGGACGAGCATTTCGCCGACCCGATCCATGGCCGCATCTACAAGGCCATCCAGCGCCGGATCGAGGCCGGGCAGCTGGCCGACGTGGTCACCCTCCGCGCCGAGTTCGAGCATTCCGGCCTGCTGGATGAGGTGGGCGGCCCCGCCTATCTGACCCAGCTGCTCACGGCCATGGTCGGCATCATCAATGCCGGCGAATACGGCCGCGTCATCTTCGACTGCTTCCTGCGCCGCCAGCTGGTGGATCTGGGCGAGGTGGTGGTGAACCGCGCCTTCGGGGCGGAGCCGGAGCTGGACGGCAAGGCCCAGCTGGAGGCCGCCGAACAGGCGCTGTTCAACCTGGCCACGGACGGCTCCTCCGATGGCGGCATGGTCTCCTTCGAGAAGGCGCTGACCACGGCGGTGGAGCTGGCCGAGCGCGCCTTCACCACCCCGGGCGGCGTTTCCGGCCTCTCGACCGGCCTGCGGGACCTGGACAGCAAGCTGGGCGGCCTGCACCCGTCGGACCTGCTGATCCTCGCCGGCCGCCCCGCCATGGGCAAGACCGCGCTAGCCGTGAAGATCGGCTTCGGCGCCGCCCGGGCGGTGCAGCGCGAGGCGCTGGAGAAGGACCCCAACGCCGTGGTCCGGGGCGGCGTCGCGATCTTCTCCCTCGAAATGAGCGCCGACCAGCTCGCCACCCGTATCCTCTCGGAGCAGTCGCGGGTCTCGGGCGACCGGATCCGCCGCGGCGACATCGCCCAGCGCGACTTCGACAAGTTCGTGGAGGTGAGCCGCGAGCTTGCCTCCATGCCGCTCTATATCGACGACACCCCGGCCATCACCATCTCGGCGCTGCGCACCCGCTGCCGGCGCCTGATGCGGACCAAGGGGCTGAACCTCATCATCGTGGACTATCTCCAGCTGATGCGCCCGGCCGCGGGCACCAGGCCGGAGAACCGCGTGCAGGAAATCAGCCAGATCACCCAGGGCCTGAAGGCGATCGCCAAGGAACTGTCCGTCCCGGTCATCGCCCTGTCCCAGCTCTCCCGGCAGGTGGAAAGCCGCGAGGACAAGCGCCCGCAGCTGGCCGACCTTCGCGAATCCGGCTCCATCGAGCAGGACGCCGACGTGGTGATGTTCGTCTATCGCGACGAGTACTACCTCGCGCAGAAGATGCCGAAGGAGCTGAACTTCGACAACGGCGAGAAGTACACCGAGGCGCTGGACAAGTGGCAGAAGGACATGGAGCAGGCCCATAACAAGGCCGAGCTGATCGTCGCCAAGCAGCGCCACGGCCCCACCGGCACCATCCGCCTCTTCTTCGAGGGCGAGTTCACCCGCTTCGGCGATCTCGAGCAGACCCACGACCAGGAAGATTATGGCTGAGACCGCCGGCGTCCTGACGGTCGATCTCGACGCCATCGCCGCCAACTGGACCGCCCTGCGGGCGCGCCATGCCGAGATGGGTGGCGGCGAGGTGGGCGCGGCGGTGAAGGCCGATGCCTATGGGCTGGGCGCGGCCCGCGTGGCCCCCGCCCTGGCCGCCGCCGGCTGCCGCCATTTCTTCGTCGCCCAGCTTTCCGAGGGGATGGCGCTTCGGCCCGTGCTCGGCCCCGGGGCGATGATCGTCGTGCTCAACGGCTTCCCGCCCGGCGCGGACCAGGAGGCGGAGCTCGTCCCGGTCCTGAACACGCCGGGCGATATCGCCGCCTGGTCCGGCACCGGCCGCGACGTGTTCCTCCACCTCGACACCGGCATGGCACGGCTTGGCCTCACCGCTGCGGAGCTGGAGGCCCTCGCGGAGGATCCCTCCCCCCTCCAGGGCGTGCGGCTCCGCTACGTGATGACGCATCTGGCCTGCGCGGACGACCCGCCGCACCCGATGAACACGGCCCAGGCCAGCCGCTTGGCGGCGCTGCGGGCCCGGCTGCCGGCCGCGCCCTTCTCCTTTGCGAACTCGTCCGGCCTCTTCCTCGGGCGGGACTTCGCCTCGAACCTGGCCCGGCCGGGCTGCGCGCTCTATGGACTCAACCCCACCCCGGGGCGGGCCAATCCCATGCGCCCGGCCGTCCGGCTCGCCGTCCCGGTGCTGCAGGTCCGGGATATTCCGGCCGGTACCCCGGTCGGCTACGGGGCCACCTGGGTCTCCACCCGCCCCTCGCGGATCGCCACCGTTGCGGCGGGCTATGCCGATGGCTATCTGAGGTCCCTCTCGGGCCGGGCGATCGGCCGGCACAATTGGCAGGACATTCCCCTGGTCGGCCGTGTCTCCATGGATCTCAGCACCTTCGACGTGACCGACCACCCCGGCATCGGCCCCGGCTCGATGATCGAGCTGATCGGCCCGGGCAATCCGGCCGACGAGGTCGCCGCCCGCGCCGGCACGATCGGCTATGAGGTGCTGACCGCCCTGGGCGCCCGCTACCGCCGCGTCTATACGCAGTCGGCGTGACCCTTTCCCCAACGGCCTTCCCGCCCCTGGCCTGGGTGGCGGCCCTCGGCCGCGCCACCCTGGCCCTCTGCCGCACCGCCGGCGCCGTCGTCCTCTTCGCACTGGAGGGGCTGAGCCATGTGGTGCGCCCGCCCTTCCACTTCCGCCTCTTCCTCCGCGCCTTCCTGGAGGTGGGCTACTTCTCCCTGCCCGTGGTGGGGCTGACGGCGGTCTTCACCGGTATGGTGTTGGCGCTGCAATCCTTCTCCGGCTTCTCCCGCTTCGGGGCGGAAGGGGCGGTGGCGAACGTCGTCGTCCTCTCCATCACGCGGGAGCTCGGGCCCGTCCTCGCCGCGCTGATGGTCTCGGGCCGGATCGGCGCCGCCTTCGCGGCCGAGATCGGCACCATGCGCGTGACCGACCAGATCGACGCGCTGACCACCCTCTCCACCGACCCGATGAAGTATCTCGTCACCCCCCGCCTCCTGGCCGGCCTGCTGGCCATGCCGCTGCTGGTGCTGGTGGCGGATGTGCTGGGCGTCATGGGCGGCTATCTCATCGGCACGCTGAAGCTCGGCTTCGGCAGCGCCACCTACCTCAAATCGACGCTCGACGTCCTGCAGGTGATGGATGTGGTGAGCGGCCTGGTGAAGGCCGCCGTCTTCGGCTTCGTAGTGGCGCTGATGGGCACCTGGTGCGGCTACAACTCCCGCGGCGGCGCGCAGGGCGTGGGCGCGGCCACCACCACGGCGGTGGTCGCCTCCTCCATCCTCATCCTTGCGCTCGACTACGTGCTGACCGAGGCCTTCTTCGCACGATGAGCGGCAGCGATGTTCCCAAGATCCGGCTGCGCGGGCTGCGCAAGGCCTTCGGCCCGAAGCAGGTGCTGGACGGCGTCGACCTGGATGTCATGCCCGGCCATTCCATGGTCATCCTCGGCGGGTCCGGCTCGGGCAAGTCGGTCACGATCAAATGCATCCTCGGCCTCATCCCGGCGGATGCGGGCACGATCGAGATCGACGGGCGCGACGTGCTGGCCATGTCGGCGCGGGAGCGCGAGGCGGTGCTGGACCGGACCGGCATGCTCTTCCAGAACGGCGCCCTCTTCGACAGCCTGCCGGTCTGGGAGAATGTCTGCTTCAAGCTGCTCGCGCAGAAGCGCATCACCCGGACCAGGGCCCGCGACAAGGCCGCCGAGGTGCTGGCCAATGTCGGGCTGGATGCGAGCGTCGGCGACCTTTCCCCCTCCGAACTGTCGGGCGGCATGCAGAAGCGCGTGGCCCTCGCCCGCGCCATCGCCTCCGAACCCGACATCATCTTCTTCGACGAGCCGACGACCGGCCTCGACCCCATCATGGGCGCGGTGATCGACGGGCTGATCGTGGACTGCGTCCGCCGCCTGGGCGCCACGGCCGTCACCATCACCCATGACATGGCCAGCGCCCGCCGGATCGGGGACCAGGCTTCGATGATCCACAAGGGGCGCATCGTCTGGACCGGCCCGGCCGCGCGGCTCGGCGAGACCGGCAATGCGCTGGTGGACCAGTTCGCGCGCGGGGAGCGCGAGGGGCCGATCGCGATGGAACTGCGCCGGTGACCACCCAGGCGCGGGATCGGCGCCCCTGAGGCAGGCACGGGTGCGTTGCGGGGCACTCCCGGCCCGCCCTTGTTCGGCCCCGGTTGCCTGACAGGACATGGGCCGGAGGGCCTGCGGCGCCCGGCACCCCGTTGAGAAGGCAAGACGGCTTGATCTCGATCCCGAAGGGTTCCCCTTCGCCGAATGGGGAACTGCACCGCCCTCCCCCGGCCGGAAGCACGCCCACTGGCCGCCTCGATCTCGAGCGCCTGCTGGGCGATTCCGCCCCGGATCGCCTCACCCTGGCCATCCTGGCCTATCTTCTTTTCCCCGGGCTGCTCTTCCTCCTGGGCTGGGTGAGCCTCTGGGTGGCGCTGCCGGCTGGCCTGGCCGCGGTCGCGGCATTCGCCCTGGCACCGGGCTGGCGCGGCACCTGGCCGCTCTCCGCGCGCATGACCGCGCTCTGCCTGGCCCTCGGGCTGCTCTGGGCCGGCGCCACCGGGGCGCATCACCTCGTCTACAGCTCGGCCGACTGGCAGATCCGCGACGCCGTGCTGCGGGACCTCGCCGCCGGGCCCTGGCCGGTGGGCTACCAGGAGGCCGGTGGTGCGCAATGGCTGCTGCGGGCGCCGCTCGGCTTCTATCTTCCCGCGGGGCTCCTTGGCCGCATCGGGGGCTTCCGGGCGGCCCAGATCGCGCTCTGGCTCTCCACCGGCCTGGGCTTCGGTCTGGTGCTGATGCTGCTCGCCCTCGTGGCGCGGGCGGTGGCGCCGGGGCGCCGGGGCGCCTTCGCCCTCCTCGCCATCGTCTTCATCCTGTTCCACGGCCTCGATCTCCTGCCAAACATGTGGCTCGACTGGCGGTTCGGGACCGGCCCGCTGGCGAGCTGGGGCCGGGGTGGCGAATGGTGGCCCCGGCTGTTCCAGTATTCCGGGCATGTCACGGCCATCCTCTGGGCACCGAACCATGCCATGCCGGCCTGGCTGCTCGCGCTGCTGCTGCTGCGGCATGGGCGCCGCCCCGAATTCCTCCGCCACCTCGCCCTGCCCTTGGCCGCCGGTGCTTTCTGGAGCCCGGTGGCGAGCGCCGGGGCGGCGCTGCTGGCCGGGGCCGTCCTGCTTCGCCAGCACGGGTGGCGGGCGGCCGGGCTGGCGCTGTCCCCCGCCAACCTCCTGGCCGTTCTCTTCGCCATTCCCGTCTGCCTCTATCTCGTCGCGGGATCGGCGGCGGTGCCGCATGGCCCCTTGCTGAGCGTGCATCCGGGCTGGAGCACGCCGCTGGTCTGGGCCGTCTTCCTCTTGCTCGAGGTGCTGTGCTGGGCGGTTCCGGCGGCGCTGCTGATCCGCGGCCGGGTGTTCATGGCCTCGGTTGTTCTTCTCTGCCTGCTGCCCGCCTATGTCTTCGGGCCGGGCAACGAGATGACGGCGCGCGGCGGCATGGCACCCCTGGCCGTGCTGGCCGTGGCCGTGGCAGCCGCGCTGCTGGCTCCGCAGCCCGGGCGGGCCCAGCAGGCCGCGCGGCAAGCGCTGGTCGGCTTCGCGGTCATTGCACTGGGCGGTGCGGCGATGGAAGCGAGCCTGCTGCTCAAGCGTCCCTGGCCCGCCAGCGCGGAGTGCCCCCTGCTTGAAGCCGCTCGCCATTCGGTCTTCGCCGCCACGACGGACTGGGCACATTATCTGGCGCCCTGGCCGGAAGAGATGCTTTCGGGGTGGCTGCAGGAGCTCCCGGCACGGCCGGCAGAGCGTGCGGCGGGGTCAGCACCATGTTGGCCGGAGGGAGGGCCCTGAACCCGCGATCCCGGCCAGGACAAGTCGTGGGTGAGGTGAGTTTCAGAGTGACGGGCGGAGCAGGCAAAAACCGAGCACGGCTCGTATTGTTTCCGGACGATTTTCGAGGCCGGTGTTGAACACAAGCGCGCCGAGGATTGGCCTCCTGCGCCCTCGCGCATCAGGTCGCCGGCCGTCGATGCCGCGACCAGCCGAGGAGCCGGCATGATGCAGCGTGTCGACAGCTCCGGACCAGCAACCCTGGCAGCCGCTCCGGCAGTCCTACCGCGCGCCCGGGGTGCATCGATCAGCAACGCCTAGGCGCAGTCCGGATCCGGTGCCGCTTCTGACGGTGCCTTGGGCGGCCTGAGCAAGAGGTTCGGGTCAGGTCATCCTGCCTGGCTCCCCCTCATCCACCTCCTTGTAGAGCCAGTTGAGGAAGGCCTGAGCCTTCCGGTCGGGCGGACGCTCGGCGGGCCAGACGGCGTGGTAAGCCAGGGCGCGCCGCACCGGCAGGTCGAAGAGGGGAACGAGCAGGCCGGCCCTGATGTCCTGGCTCAACAAGGGCATCTGGCCGATCGCCACGCCCAACCCCTCCACCGCCGCCTGGTAGGTCAGGACGGAGCTCGTGAACTCCATCCCCTCCTGAAGGAGGTCCAGGCGGCTGATCCCTGCGAGCCAGTCGCGCCAATCGTTGCGGCGGTAGCGAGAGACGAGCATCCGGTGCCCTGGCAGGTCGTCAGGTTTATGGAGCGGCGGGCCAGCTTCCAGGAGACGGGGGCTGCACACGGGCTGCAACACATCCGGCAGCAAGGGCCGGGATCCCAGGGCCGGCCAATGGCCGTCCCCAAGTTGGATGGAGAGGTCCACCGGGTCGCGGTCGAAGTTCACGGGCGTGACGCTATGGCTCAGGCGGATTGCGATCCCGGGATGCGCAGCCTCGAACCGGTTCAGCCGCGGCAGGAGCCACTTCGCCGCGAAGGTGTTGTAGACCCGCACCCGCACCGGCGCCGTCCGCGCCTCCCGCCGCACCCGCTCCGTCGCCGCCGCGATCCGCTCGAAGGCCGGCCCCAGTTCCTCCTGCAGCATCTGTCCTTCCGGCGTCAGCGTCGCGCCACGCCGTTCGCGCTGGAAGAGCCGTGCGCCAAGATAACCTTCCAGGACCGCGACCTGCCGGCTGACGGCCGCCTGGGACACGCCGAGGAGATCCGCCGCGCGCGTGAAGCTGCCGAGGCGGGCAGCCACCGTGAAAACATGCAGCGGGTTGAAGGGGGGCACTGGCGCGGTCATCGACTCCTCCACGCTTCTGTACGTCGCACGCAAGACATAACCAAATATCATGGATGCATAAAGAACGGTTGGCTACCCGGTCCCGCTGCCCGGGCGCAGCATCGCGGCAACACCAGCAAGACCTAGGGCGGAGACGGCGCGCGCATGGATTTCAACCTCACCGAGGATCAGAGGATCTTCGCCGACAGCGTGCGCCGCTTCGCGGAGGAACATCTGGCCGCTGGGGCCCTCGAGCGCGCGCATAGGCCGGGCTTTCCCTATGACGTGGCGCAGCTCATGGCGCAGCAGGGCCTGCTCGGCATCACCATCCCTGAGAAGGATGGCGGCCAGGGCGGCACGCTCATGGACGCGGTGCTGGCGATCGAGCAGGTGGCGCTCGTCTGTCCCCGCAGCGCGGACGTGGTCCAGGCTGGCAATTTCGGCCCGATCCGCACCTTTGCCGAGTACGCCACGCCGGAGCAGAAGGCGCGGTGGCTGCCGGACCTGCTGGCGGGAAAGAACGCTATCTCCCTCGGCATGAGCGAGCCGGAAGCTGGCTCGGCCGCGACCGAGTTGAGGACGACGGCGCGCCTCGACGGTGACCACTATGTCGTCAACGGCTCCAAGGTCTTCGGCACGCACAGCGCCGAGGCCTCGCTCTACCTGATCTATCTCCGCTTCGGGCCAGGCATCGACGGGATCGGTTCGGTCCTCATCGAGCGTGGCACCCCTGGCTTCACCGTGGGGCAGCCGTCGCGCTTCCTGAACGGGGAGGAGTGGAGCACGCTCTACTTCGAGGATTGCCGCGTGCCGAAGGAGAACCTCCTCCTCGGCCCCGGCGGATTCAAGAAGCAGATCGCCGCCTTCAACGCCGAGCGGGTGGGCAATACCGCGCGCTCCCTCGCCGTGGGCCGCTACGCCTTCGAGCGCGCGAAGGAGCACGCCGCGACCCGCCGGCAGTTCGGGCGCACCCTCTCCGAATTCCAGGGGATCCAGTGGAAGTTCGCGGAGATGGCGCTGAAGCTCGAATCAGCGCAGCTCCTGCTCTACCGCGCAGCGGTGAACGCGGACCGCGGCCTGCCCTCGCCCTATGAGACGACGCTGGCCAAGCTGGCCTGCAACCAGGCCGGCTTTGATGCGGCGAACGAAGCCGTGCAGATCATGGGCGGTACCGGCTTCTCCGAGGAGTCACTGGTCGAGTACTGCATGCGCCGCTGCCGCGGTTGGATGATCGCGGGCGGCTCGATCGAGATGATGAAAAACCGGCTGGCGGAGGAGGTGTTCGGGCGCCGCTTCTCCCAGCGGCCGCCCAGGCCGACGGCTGCCCCGGACGCTGCGCGAGCGGCGGAGTAGGCGCGATGCGGGCCGCACCTGCCGAACTTCTGTCGCCGGCAAGCATCGCCATCATCGGCGCCTCCGACGACGTCGCCAAGACGGCCTCCCGCCCGCTGCGCTACCTGCGGGGAGGCGGCTTCGGTGGTGCGGTCTACCCGATCGCCCGCCGCGGAACGGTCATGGGTGAGCGGGCCTTCCCGTCGCTCGCGGCCCTGCCCGAGCGCCCGGACCACGCCTTCGTGTTGCTACCGACCGAGGGCGCCATGGAGGCCGTGGCCGAGTGCGCGCGGCTGGGCATACCGGCCGTGACCGTGCTCGCCGGTGGCTTCTCGGAGGCGGGGCCGGAGGGCGCGGAGCGCGAGGAGGCGCTGCGGGACATGCTGCGCGGCAGCGGCACGCGGCTGCTCGGGCCCAACAGCATCGGGCTGGTCAACCTGCACCACCGCATGGTGCTGACCGCGAACGCCGCCTTCGCGGAGCCGGACCTGCCCTTGGGCGGTGCCTTCGTTGCCTCCCAGAGCGGCAGCATGATCGGCGCCATCCTCTCGCGCGGGCGAGGAAGAGGGCTGGGCTTCGCGGGCCTCGTATCCGTGGGCGCGGAGGTGGACCTGGAACTTGGTGCCATCTGCGCCTCCACGCTCGACGACCCGCAAGTCACGTCCTACCTCCTCTTCCTCGAAACCTTGCGCGGCGCCGATGCGCTGCGCGACTTCGCGCGCGGGGCCGCCGAGCGCGGGAAGCCGGTGATCGCCTACAAGCTCGGGCGCTCCGTGGAGGCGGCGGAGCTGGCCGAGTCCCACACCGGCGCGCTGGCCGGCGAGGACGACGTGGCCGACGCCCTTTTGCGGGACTGCGGCATCGCGCGCGTGGAGACGCTGGAAGGGCTGCTGGAGGCTCCGGCGCTGCTGCGCCGGCTGCCCATCCGACCAGCCGGCGCGCGCAGGCCGCGCGTCGGCGTGGTGACGACGACGGGCGGCGGGGCGGCGATGGTGGTGGACAACCTCGGCGTTCGCGGCGTGGCCGTTGAGCCGCCCTCCGAGTCCACGCGCGCGAAGCTCGCGGCGGCGGGCATCGACCCTGGCCATGGCCGCATCCTCGACCTGACATTGGCCGGGGTGAAGCCGGAGGTGATGGGGGCCGCGCTGGGCGCGCTGCTTGCCGCGCCCGAGTTCGACGTCGTGGTGGCCGTTGCCGGGTCCTCCTCGCGCTTCCAGCCGGAACTGGTCGTGCAGCCGGTGGTCGAGGCAGCCCGGAACGGCGCCCACATCGCGTCCTTCTGCGTCCCGGAGGCACCTCAGGCCCTCGCCATGCTGGCCGAGGCCGGCGTGCCGGCCTTCCGGACGCCGGAGGCCTGCGCCGACGCCATCATTGCCGCCTTCAGCCGCCGTGCCCCTCGGCCCCGTGCCGCCGTCCCGCCTGCCTCAGCGGGGTGCGCGTACATGCTGGACGAGGCGGAAGCCTACGAGCTTCTCGCCGACATTGGCGTGCCGCACGCACCGTGCATGGCACTGCCCGCGGCCCGGGCCGGTCAGGAAGGCCTGCCCTTTCCCTATCCGGTCGCGGTGAAGATCCTGCACCGGGACATCCTCCACAAGACCGACCTCGGCGGCGTCGTGCTCGGGGTCAGCTCGGACACGGCGCTGGCCGAGGCAGCCGGCCGGATCGTGGCCAGTGTCGCCGAGCGCCGCCCGGCGCTGAGCGCTGGCCGCGTGCTGGTGCAGGCGATGACGAAGCCGCTCGGTGAGGTGCTGGTGGGCTACCGGCGCGACCCGCAGGTCGGGCCGATCATCCTGCTCGCGGCCGGCGGCATCATGACGGAGATCTACCGCGACCGCAGCGTTCGCCTCGCGCCCGTGGACCCTGATGAGGCGCGGGAGATGATCGCCGAGGTACGCGCCCTCCGCGCGCTGGAGGGCTATCGCGGCAAGCCGCGCGGCGACATGGAGGCGCTGGTCGCCGCCATCGTCGCCCTGTCGCGCCTCGTGGAGCGCGGGGACGTCGCGGAGTGCGAGATCAACCCGCTGATGGTGCTCGAGGAAGGACGCGGGGTCCTCGCCGTGGACGCCGTGATACGCCTGGAGGGGGGAAGCCGATGAACGCCCCTCTCCTCGATCTCACCTATCCCCACCCTCGCCTGATCATCGCCGGCCGGTGCGTGGAGCAGGCGCGCGACAGTGAGCCCGTTCTTAATCCCGCAACGGGCGAGACCCTGGGCGAGGTGCCGCACGCGACCGATGCCGATCTGGCAGAGGCGCTCGACGCCGCGGCGCGGGCTTTCCCGGCCTGGCGGGACACAGCACCGCCAGCTCGCGGCCGCATCATCCGCGCCGCTGCCACCCTGTTGCGCGAGCGCCGCACGGCCATCGCCACACTCATCACGCTGGAGATGGGAAAGCCCTACCAGGAGGCACTGGCAGAGATCGAGACAGCAGCCGGCATCTTCGAGTGGCATGCGGGCGAGGGCGAGCGCGCCTACGGCCGGGTGATCCCCGGTGGCGCGCCGGGGGAGCGCCGTCTCGTGCTGCGGTCGCCGCTGGGCCCGATCGCCGCCTTCTCGTCCTGGAACGCGCCTTCCATCACGCCGTCCCGGAAAATCTCGGGGGCGCTGGCGGCGGGATGTCCCGTGATTATCAAGGCCTCCGAGGAGAGCCCCGCCACGGCACTCGCCGTGGCGCAGTGCCTTCTGGATGCCGGTCTCCCCCCAGAATTGCTCAGCGTCGTCTTCGGCGACCCGGCCTGGATCTCTCAGCGCCTGATTGAGGATCCCGTGATCCGCGGGGTCACCTTCACCGGCTCGGTGGGCGTCGGCAAGAAGATCGCCGCCTTGGCCCTGTCCGGGATGAAGCGCACGACGCTGGAACTGGGCGGGCATGCGCCCGTGATCATCTGGGACGACGTGGACGTGGACGCGGTGGCGAAGGCTTCCAGCGCGGCCAAGTTCCGCAACGTGGGCCAGGTCTGCACCTCGCCCACCCGCTTCTACGTGCATGAGCGGGTCTACGACCGCTTCCGCGACGGCGTTGTGGCTGCCGCCAAGGCGATCCGCGTCGGCGACGGTTTCGACCCCGCGACGGCGATGGGCCCGCTGGCGAATGCCCGGCGCGTCACCGCCATGATGGAATTGACCGAGGAGGCGCGCTCGCGTGGCGTGACCATCGCGGCCGGCAGTTCGGCGCCGCAATCACCGGGCTTCTTCTGGAACCCCACCGTGCTGGACGACGCGCGGGAGGACTGCCTTGCCGCAAATGCCGAGCCCTTCGGCCCGCTCGCCCTGTTGCGCCCTGTCGGCTCAGTGGAGGAGGCGCTGGCGCTCGCCAACCGGCTTCCGCTCGGGCTGGCCAGCTACGTCATGGCGCGGGACGGAACCGTGGCGAACCGCCTCGCTGACGGGATCGAGGCAGGCAACGTCGCAGTGAACTCGTGGCGCGCGTCTCTGCCCGAATCTCCCTTCGGAGGCTGGAAGGAGAGCGGCCTGGGCCAGGAGGGCGGCATTGAGGGGCTGGAGGCCTTTCAATCGGTGAAATGCGAGCTGCAGGCCTGAACGGCCGCGGCGAAACGGGAGGAGAAAGAAAGATGACGTTCTGGACCGGCAGGCGATCCCTGCTGATCGGCGGCGGGGCGATGGCCTCCGCTCTGGCGGCACCCGCCCTGCGGGCACAGCCGACGCGCAACGTGCGGATCGGCGTGCTCAGCGACATGAGCGGTCCCTACTCCGCCAACACCGGCCAGGGATCGGTCATAGGCGCGAAGCTAGCGGCGGAGGACTTCATGCGCGCCCGCCCGGGCCTGCGGGTGGAGGTGATCCAAGCAGATTTTCAGAACAAGCCCGATGTCGGCCTCTCGATGGCGCGGGACTGGCTGGACCGGCAGGGCGTGGACGCCATCCTCGACGTGCCCGTCTCCTCCGTCGCGCTCGCTATCGGCGGGCTGGTGGCGGAGAAGGACAAGGTCGCGCTCTTCACCGGCCCCGCCACCGCGGCGCTGACGGGCGCGAGTTGCGGGCCGAACCACGTGCACTGGACTTACGACACCTGGTCTCTCGCGGCCGGAACCGGGCGTGCCCTGGTGGCGGACGGAGCGGACACCTGGTTCTTCATCACCGCCGACTACGCTTTCGGCCATGCGCTGGAAGGCGATACGGCAGGCTTCGTGAAGGAGGCCGGAGGCCGCGTCCTCGGCACCGCCCGTACCCCCTTTCCCGGAACGACCGATTTCTCCTCCTTCCTCGTGCAGGCGCAGGCGAGCCGGGCGAAGGTGATCGGCCTGGCGAATGCCGGGACCGACACGGTGAACTGCGTGAAGCAGGCGGCCGAGTTCGGCGTCACCCGGCGCGGCACGCGGCTGGCGGGGCTGCTGTTCCAGATCGCCGACGTTCACTCGCTCGGGCTGCAGGCCGCGCAGGGGCTCGCGCTGTCGGAGGCCTTCTACTGGGACATGAACGAGGGCACGCGCGCCTTCTCCTCCCGGTTCGCCCCACAGATGGGCGGGCAGAAGCCGGGGATGATCCATGCCGGCGGCTACTCCGCCGTGCTGCACTACCTCAAGGCCCGCGAAGCGCTTGGCGACAATGCCAGCGGCCGCGCGGCGGTCGGCTGGATGAAGGCGAACGGCACGGAGGATCTGCTCTTCGGCCGGGGAACCGTGCGCGCCGACGGCCGCAAGGTGCACGACATGTACCTCTTCCGCGTCAAGACGCCGGAGGAGAGCAAGGGCCCCTGGGATTACTACGGCACCACCCGCACCATCCCCGCCGACGAAGCCTTCCGCCCCATGCGGGGTGCGGGCTGCGCCTTGGTGCCGTCGTGACGCCGGAGGACCTGCCCGGGCTCGTGAACAACGACCCGGTGCTGCGCCGCTGGGGCCGCTTCCTGGACGCCGACGTGATGCTCGCGGTCGGGGCCGAGGAGTGGCTGCTGCGCCTGCGGAACGGCGCCGTGGAGGGCGTGCGCCGCGGCCCCTTCCTCATGCCATCCTGGACTCTCGCCATCCGCATCGAGCCGGCGGCGTGGCGAGACTTCCTCTCACCGGAGCCCCCACCCGGCCGGCACGACCTGATGGCGCTGCTGCGCGGCCGGGAGTTGCGGCTGGAGGGCAACCTGCATCCCTTCATGAGCCACCTCCTGTGGTTCAAGGCCGCGCTCGCCAGACTGCGCGGCGCGCATTCGGAGAGCGCGGCATGATGGAACCGATCCGCGGCGGCTACACCACCATCCCCCTCGGCGGCCAACCGCACCGCATCTATGTCGAGGAGGCCGGAGAGGGCATTCCGCTGCTCCTCCTGCACACCGCGGGCTCCGACACGCGGCAGTGGCGCGGGCTGCTGAACGATGGGCGGGTGACGCGGAACTTCCGCTGCATCACCTTTGACTTGCCCTGGCACGGCAAGTCCTCCCCGCCCAATGGCTGGTGGAAGGAGGAGTACAAGCTCACCACCGCGGCCTATGTCGAAGCGGTCCTCGGCGTCTCCGACGCGCTGGGCCTGGACCGGCCCGTGGTGATGGGCTGCTCGATCGGCGGGCGCGTGGTGCTGGAGCTGGCCGCGGCGCATGGCGCACGCATGGGCGGCGTGATCGGCCTGCAATCCTCCTCCCATGTCGATCCCTATTACGACACGGAGTGGACGCACCGGCCGGACGTGCATGGCGGCGAGGTCTGCGCCGGCATTGTCTCAGGCCTGATGGCGCCGCAATCGCCGGAGGGCGAGCGGTGGGAGACGCTGTGGCACTACATGCAGGGTGGCCCTGGCGTGTTTCGCGGCGACCTGCACTTCTACAAAGCTGAGGGCGACCTGCGCGACCGCCTGGCGATGATCGACACGGCGAAGTGCCCGGTCTGGCTGCTGACGGGCGAGTACGACTACTCCTGCTCGCCGGAGGCGACGCGGGAGACCGCGCGCCATATCCCCGGCAGCGAGGTCACAATCATGTCCCGCCTCGGCCATTTCCCGATGACCGAGAATTACGCGCATTTCGCCGAATTCTTACGGCCGGTGCTGGACCGGGTTCGCGCTGCGGTGACGGAGAGGATCGGGCCATGAGGGTGCCGGGCAAGATCGGGCTCATCGCCGCGGCGGCACTCGCATGAAGGAAGGCGGCGGCCTGGCGGGCGCTTTCCGCCGCCCTCTCCTGCCAGGCATCGAGCACGTCTCTCTCGCCGCGGCGGAGGCCGCCGGGCTGGCGCATTTCGCCGGCCTGCCAGCGAGCCTCCGCATCCTGGCGGAGGATGCGCTACGCCACGGAGAGGAGGAGGCGCTGGCCGCGATCGCCGCCCGCGATCCTTCGGCCACTGTCCGGCTGCGCCCCGCGCGCATCCTCATGCAGGACAGCTCCGGCCTGCCGGTGCTGGCCGACCTCGCCGCCCTTCGCGACACGGCGGAGGACCCGGCCCTGGTGGAGCCAGCCATCCCCGTGGACCTCGTGGTGGACCACTCGGTGGAAGTGGACGTCCATGGTACGCCCGGGGCTGCCGAGGCCAGCCTTGCCATCGAGTTCCGGCGCAACGCCGAGCGCTACCGCTTCCTGCGCTGGGCGCAGGGTGCCTTCCACCGCCTGCGCGTGGTGCCGCCGGGCATGGGCATCATCCATCAGGTGAACCTGGAGATCCTGGCCGAGGGAGTGGTGCTGCGCGACGGCCTCGCCTTCCCCGACACGATGCTGGGCACGGACAGCCACAGCACGATGGTGAATGCGCTCGGTGTTCTCGGCTGGGGCGTGGGCGGGATCGAGGCCCTCGCGGCGATGCTCGGCCGGGCCGTGGCCTTGCGCGTGCCACGCGTCCTTGGCGTTCAGCTTTCGGGTCGTCTGGCAGCGGGCGTGACGGCGACGGACCTCGCCCTGACCCTCACCGAGGCAATGCGCCACCACGGGGTGGTGGGCAAGGT
The DNA here is from genome assembly GCF_900141905.1 of Muricoccus roseus. Classification (GTDB taxonomy): domain Bacteria; phylum Pseudomonadota; class Alphaproteobacteria; order Acetobacterales; family Acetobacteraceae; genus Roseomonas; species Roseomonas rosea. The sequence continues at coordinate 19,701 of NZ_FQZF01000033.1, forward strand.
GGTGGAGTTCGATGGGCCGGGCCTGGACGCCCTCTCCCTCGCGGACCGCGCGACGGTGGCCAACATGGCCCCGGAATACGGGGCCACCATGGGCTTCTTCCCCGTGGATGCCGAGACGCTGCGCTACCTCCGCCTGACCGGACGGGACGAGGCGAGGATTGGGCTGGTCGAAGCCTATGCGAAGGCACAGGGCCTCTGGCGCGCTGATGGCGGGCGCGATTTCGACGAGGTGCTGCGTTTCGACCTCGGATCCGTGGAGCCCGTGCTGGCCGGCCCCTCTCGGCCTCAGGAGCGGCGACGCCTCTCGGAGGTCCCGGCCACCCTGCCGCCATTACGGGCCGGGAAGGAGCGGACCGGACTTGTGGACGGCGACGTCGTCATCGCCGCCATCACGAGCTGCACGAATACCGCCAATGCTACCTCCATGCTGCGTGCCGGCCTCCTGGCGCGCGCGGCGCGCCGGCGCGGGCTGGTGCCGAAGCCCTGGGTGAAGGCCTCCCTCTCCCCGGGCTCACGGGTGGTCACCGGCTACCTCGCCGAGATGGGCCTGCTGGACGATCTGTCGGCCCTGGGATTCGCGCTGACGGGCCATGGCTGCATGACTTGCATGGGCAATTCCGGTCCCCTCCCCCCCGATGTCGAGGCGGGCATCCGCGCCGGTGGGCTGAACGTAGCCGCCGTGCTCTCTGGCAACCGCAATTTCGAGGGGCGGGTCCATCCGCTCGTGCGGCTGGGCTATCTCGCCTCGCCGCCGCTCGTCGTCGCCTATGCCCTAGCCGGCACGCTTCGCCGGGACCTGACGGCCGAGCCGCTGGGCCACGACGCCGAAGGGCGCCCGGTGATGCTGTCCGAGCTCTGGCCAGACGACGAGGCCGTGGCGGCTGCCGAGGCCTCCATCCGTCCCGCGCTCTATCTGGCGCGGACCGCGGATGCCTTCGTCGGCAGCCCCGCCTGGCAGGCCATGGTGGCGCCCGGTGGAGCCCGCTTTCCCTGGGATCCGGGGAGCGGATTCCTGCGGCCGCCTCCCTTCGCCACCGGCCCGCTCGCGGCCCCGCAGATCCGGGGCGACGTGACGGGGGCGCGTATCCTCGCCCTGCTCGGCGACGACGTGACGACGGACCACATCTCCCCGATCTCCCGCATTCCCGAGGACTCCGAGGCAGGTACCTGGCTCGTCGCGCAGGGGGCGCCGGCAGGCGACCTCCAGTCCTACAGTGTTCGCCGGGTGAACCATGAGGCCATGGCGCGCGGCACCTTTGCCAACCTGCGCCTGCGGAACCGGCTCGTACCGGGGCGGGAGGGCGGCTTCACTCGCCTTCTGCCCAGTGGCGAGGTCCTTTCCATCCACGGGGCGGCGGCAGCCTACGCCGCGGCGGGGGTGCCGGCGGTGGTGGTGGCCGGCCGCAACTACGGGGCGGGATCGGCGCGGGACTGGGCGGCGAAGGGCACGCGCATCCTCGGTATCCACGCCGTGATCGCGGAGAGCTTCGAGCGCATCCACCGCGCGAACCTCGTCGCCATGGGCGTGCTGCCCCTGGCCTTTCCGGAAGGGACGGGCGCCGAGACGCTCGGACTGACAGGGGAGGAGGAGGTGGACCTCTTCGGCCTGCCACAGGCGATGCGGCCAGGCAGTACGGTGCGGGCGCGCTTCCAGCAGGGAGAGCGCCGCGTCGAGCTGGACCTCCTCTGCGGGATCGAGACGGAGGAGGAGGCGGAGGATCTGGCCGGCGGCGGTGTCCTTCCGCTCATTGCATCGCGCTGGCGGCCGGACCGCGCGGCGTGAGTGTGCGGGTTTCCACCGCTTAGGCATCTAGCTGGCCTGACGGCTGCTCCCCTGCTCCCGCCGCTCTCCCGTCCCCTATAAGGGCGGGGAGCACGGGAAGCGGGGCGCAGGTGTGTGCGCGGGGGGCCTAAGACTTCCGGGACAGAGAAAAAATTCGACCTTACCCATCTCCGGATCCGCCCCGGCCAACCCCGTGACTTTTGAGGAGGGAAGTCGTGCGCGGGATAGGTGGGTAGGAACGCGCGCCCGGGTTATGCCCCCCCCGGGCCTCGCGCGGACACGAAGGTGCACGACCGCTTGGGGAGGGGTCACGGGCAGGTTGCCAGCGGCAAGCACCGGCACCGGCGCGTAAGCACCCGGAAGTGCGCGTGAGCTTGGACTTAGCCCCTCGTGAGTGAGCTGACGCCAGCCTGGGTGTGGATACTCTGCCCAGCGCCAAATTGGCCCAAAAGGCCGACGCGCTCATTGGCTTAGGAGAGGAGGATGGCGGACCCGATGCGGGTCCCATAATACAGCCTTTTCAAAGCGCTGCGCAGGCAAACTGCTAGCACGGCTCCCACTGTTTCCCAATGCTTTTTTCTGGGATCGGCAAACCTCCGGCCATGGCGGGGGTGCCCGATGAGCGCCGGAACGACTCGGGGCGGCATCGCCGGCACCGACGCCCACGATGAGGCATGGGCGGACGCCTACTTGGACGACGAGTCCGGCTCCCCCGACGCCCTGGAACGGGTGCTGACCGTCACCCGGTTCACGAGCCATGCCGCCTCCACGAAGAAAGAGGTAGCGATAACCCTGCGGGACCTCGCCCCGGCCATCCTGAAGCGGACGGCCCCGAAGAAGGACGCCCTGCCCTGGCTGAAGCTGGCCCGGTTCGGAGATCGGAAGACCGAGAAGGGCAGCCTGCGGCATGACGCCAACGTGCTGGCCGTGGACGGCGTGGAGGCGGATTACGACGGTGGCGAGGTGGGCGTGGAGGAGGCCATTGCCCGGCTGAAGGCCGCCCGGCTGGCCGCCCTGGTCTATACCTCGCCCAGCCACACGCCCGAGGCCCCACGCTGGCGTGTCCTGGCGCCCTTCTCCAAGTCCCTGGCGCCGGAGAAGCGCAGGCACATGGCTGAGCGGCTGAACGGCGCCCTGGGCGGCATCCTCGCGGGGGAGTCCTTCGCCCTCTCGCAAGCCTACTTCTACGGCTCCGTTGCCGGGAACCCGGCGCACCGGGTGGAACTGGTGGAAGGTCGCGCGCTGGACCTCGCCCATGACCTCGACGCCGGGGCCGTCGGGAAGGGCAGCAAGCCGCCCAAGGGGGGCGAGGCCGGCGGGCACGTCGCGCCGCTCCGGCGGCCGAAGGACGAGTCCCGCTCCGGCGTCGCGTTCCGCCTCGCCTGTGACCTCGCCCGCGATGGGAAGGGCGAGGCGGAATGGCGGGATCACCCCGACGTGGCCCCCTGGGCGGCCGAGAAGCCGGAACGCGAGGTGGCCCGGACCTGGGCGCGTGCCGCCGCCCGCGTCGAGCCGGAGCGCGCATGGCTGGCCACGCTGATGACGGTGGGCGAGGAGGAGAAGCGCCGAGCCGTGCCGTGCCTGGAGAATGCCGTTGTCACGCTGCGCCTGCACCCGGATTGGGCGGACGTGCTGGCGTTCGACGCCATGGCGCAGACGGTGGTGAAGCTGCGCCCGCTACCGACGCACGACGGGGACGGGCTGGACCGCGCGCCGTATGCCGTGCCGGAGCCGTGGGAGGAGGCGGATACCACGGCTGCGCGGCGGTGGATTCAGCGCATCCGTCTGATGGTCTCCCGGGAGGATATGCGGGAGGCCGTGGAGTTCGTCGCGCGGGATCACCGCTTCCACCCCGTGCGGGACTACCTCGACGGGCTACGGTGGGACGGCACGCCCCGCCTCGCAAACCTCATGCACGCGTACGCGGGCGCCAAGGCCGACCCGTATGCGCAGGGGATCGGCCGCATGTTCCTCATCTCACTGGTCGCGCGCGCCTATGAACCCGGCTGCGAGGTGCATCATATGCCCGCGCTGATCGGTGCCCAGGGGGCCGGAAAGTCCTCGTTCTGCAAGGCGCTGATGCCGCGCCGCGAGTGGTTCAGCGACACGCTCCCCCCGGTAGGAGAGGACTCCGTTCGCACGGCCATGGCGCTGCGCGGGAAATGGCTGATCGAGGTGGCGGAACTGGATGCGTTTCGCCGAACCGACTTCCGCACGCTGAAAGACTTCCTGACGCGCGCGGTGGAGGAGTTCACGCCGAAATATGGGCGCCAGCCCGTCAGGGAGCCGCGCGGCCTCGCCTTCATCGGCACAACAAACGAGTCGGAGTTCCTGAAGGACGACACGGGTAACCGGCGCTTCTGGCCGCTGGAGGTGGGCACACCCGACCTCGACGCCCTGCGGCGGGACCGCGATCAGTTATGGGCAGAGGCGGCCACCGCCTACCGCGCGGGCGAGGCGTGGCACCCGACGCGACGATGGCAGGAGATATATGCGACGCCCGCCCAGGAAGCCGCGCGGGAGGAGGTGGACGCCCGTATCCCGCTGGTGCGCGCGTGGCTGGACGGCGAGCGGTCGCAGTACGGGGAGGACGCCGAGCGGCGGGACCGGGTGACGGCCGCCCAGGTGTGGACGGAAGCCCTGGACGGCCGTGGAAGTCACTTCCCGCGCGCCGATCAGATGGCCGTGGCGAAGATGCTGAAGGCGCTGGGCTGGGAGAAGCGGAAGGTTCGCTACGGCGACAAGACGTTGTGGACCTACTTCCGGCCCGATCCGGCGGCGGACATCTGACATGCTGTGTTCCGACCTCGCCGGCTGTTCCTACCTAGTTCCGACCTACGTTGGAACGCGCAAAAGCCTTGTGGCGCGGGGCGTTTCTGCACCTGTTCCAACCGTTCCAACCTACTTCCTAGAGAGGACTCCCACACACAAGAATAAGGGGGAGCGATATGGGCGCGGGAGGGTCGCGGACGTGCCGGAGACCTTTCCGACCCGAGGTTGGAACATGGAACAGGGCAGCCAAAACCCTGTTAACGTTGGGAGTATCGCGTTCCAACAAGGTCGGAACGGCAGGCTGGAACACGCCGCGCCCTTGCTTGTGGGCGGGCATACCCCGCCCCCGGATGGGTCCTCCCCAGGGGGTGCCGGGGAGCGGGGGGCGCGGAGCCGCGTGATCTCCCTCCATGCAACCGAAAATCCATGCAGGCCGATTTCAGGCCCGTGGAGGCGCGTATGACCGCTACCCCCGCCAAGGCACCTCCGGAGCCCGTGGAGGCGTCCAGCGGCCTCCCTGGCGAGGTATCCGTGGATGTGCTGGCCGACCTGCTGGGCGTCTCGCCCCGAACCCTGGGAAAGTGGGTGGATGCCGGGATCATCCGGCGCTCCGCGCGTGGGCGCTTCCCGCTGCGGGAGTCGCTGCGCGCCGCGTTCGCCCATGCCCAGGCGCCGAAGGCCGCTCCCACTGGCGACAAGGCGCGGCTGCTGGCCGCCCAAGCCGAGAAGGTGGAACTGGCGAACGCGGCCAAGCGCGGCGAACTGGTGCCCAGGGTGACAGTAGCCCGCGAGTGGGCGGACATGCTGGGGCAGGTGCGCGCCTCCATGCTGGCGGTGCCCAGCCGCTTCCACGCGCGCCGGGGCAGCCTGACACCCGGAGATATCGCGGAGCTGGATCGAGTAATCCGGGATGCGCTGGAGGAGCAGGCCAATGATGGAATCTGACGCGCTCTGGCGCCCCGCCCTGGCCCGCCTCCGCGCCGATGCTCTGGGCGTGCTGCGCCCGCCGCCCCGGTTGCGGTTGTCGGAGTGGATGGAGTCCACGCTGAAGCTGCCGGATACCGTCAGCGCGATCCCCGGCCCCGTCCGGCTGTTCCCCTATCAGCGCGAGATCGCGGATGCCCTGACCGATCCGACGCTGGAGCGGGTGACGCTGGTGAAGTCCGTCCGGCTAGGCTTCACGACCCTGCTGTCCGGCCTTATCGCGCACCACGCGGCGAACGATCCCGCCCAGGTGCTCGCACTCCTCCCGACCGAGGCAGATTGCCGCAGGTATGTAGTTGACGATTTGGAGCCTCTGTTCGCGGCGTCGCCCAAGGTGGCCGGGCTGCTGTCGGCGGATGCTGCGGAGGGAGGTGGGCGGAACACGTTGCTGGCGAGGCGCTACCCCGGCGGATCGCTGAAAGTGGTCCCTGGGCGCGCTCCCCGCAATCTGCGGTCTCACAACGTGCGCGTCCTGCTGGTGGATGAGGCGGACGGGATCGAGGTGACGGCCGAGGGTGATCCTGTCCTGCTGGCCGAGCGGCGCACCCTCTCCTTCCCTGACCGGAAGATCATCATCGGCAGCACGCCGACCTTTGAGGCTACCTCTGTCGTGCTGCGGCAGTACGGTCAAAGCGACCGCCGCGTGTTTGAGGTGCCGTGCCCTCATTGCGGCGGCTTCACGGAAATCCTCTGGGAACACATCCGTTGGCCGGAATCGCAGCCCGAGAAGGCCGCGTTCGTCTGCCCGCATTGCGACCGCACGACGGAGGAGCGGCACAAGGCCGACATGGTGGAGGCGGCTCGCTGGCGGGCGACCGCGCCCGAGGTGCAGGGACACGCCGGCTTCAGGCTCAACGCGCTGATTTCGCCGCTGGCGAACGCGCGCTGGGGCATCCTGGCGAGGGAATTTCTAGCCGCAAAGCGCGGCGGCCCGGAGACGCTGCAACCGTTCGTGAACACCATCCTCGCGCAGGGATGGAGAGAGGACGCGGAGGAGATAGACGAGACCGACCTCGCGGCGCGCGTGGAGCCGTTCGGCCTCGACGCTATCCCGGCCGAGGTGCTGTTCATCACCTTGGGCGTTGACGTGCAGCCGGACCGCCTCGAATGCACCTTCCTGGGCTGGACCGCCGAAGGTGTGCCGCTGGTGCTGGCGCACTCCGTGATCTACGGCGACGTGCAGGCCGACACGACTTGGGCGGAACTGGATGACGCGCTAAAGACGACGTGGCCGCATCCGAACGGCGGGACGCTGCGGGTAGATTGCGCGCTGATCGACTCTGGCGACGGCAACACGACCGAGCGCGTGACGGCGTTCTGTAAGGCCCGCCGGCACCTGCGCGTCTTCGCGTGCAAAGGCGATGATGGAAACAGGCCGCCCGTCCAGGCGAGCAAGACACGCGGCACGTCGCTCATGATTGTCGGGGTAGATACGATCAAAGCCCAGCTTCTCGCCCGCGTTGCAGCGCGCAGCATCCGGTTCAGCGCCAGCCTAGAATCCGTGTGGTTCGAACAATTCACGGCCGAGCGGCGGCGCACCCGCTATACCCATGGGCGCCCCGTCCGCTATTTCGAGCGCGTCCCCGGCCGCAGGGCCGAGGCGCTGGATTGCGTGGTGTACGCGGTAGCTGCGCGCGGGCTGGTGCAGGCCGATCCAGCCCGGCGCGCGGAGGAATTGGCTAGTGCAGCCGCGCCGAAGCCCCTTCAGTCGTTCGAGACGATACGAAGCGACTGGATGAGTCGAGGACGGCGATGAGTTCATCATCCCAAGAGCCAGGGTCGAAGGCGATCAACCGCGTACCGTCTTTGTCCCACTCGACGCTCATCAGCTTGCGACCGCGGTTCACGTCCATGACCTGTGTACGCGCCCCGTTGTCACGGGTCCAAACGGTGATGATCCACTCGCCGGCACGGATGGTGCTGCGGTCCGGCTGCCCTTCAGGCCATTGGCTCACGTGTGTCTGTATCAGGCTTTGCACCTTGTCGCGGATGAGGGTGGCGCGCTCCAGGCGCGTCGGATTGATGCTGGGCATGATGCCGCCTTTTGGTCCGGATTGTGGGAGGGGTGCCGCCGGGCAGCGGTGAGGCTGTCCGGCGGCGTTCGCTTCCCGGGTTGGCCCAGGGCCGCTTCCAACAGCCAGGACCACCCCGACTTAAGGTCGTTCCTTTAGTCCGTCAATTGAATTGTTTCTCTCTAAACATCCTTGATTCTGGAAATCACTAAGACCATGTTGGTCATCGACCCCGCCCCGAGAGGATCGGCCGATGTCCGACGACAAGCTTCCCGCTCCGCTGTTCGCCCATCCGGAACCCGGCGGGCGCCTAACCCTGCCGTATGCCGCCCAGCTTATTGGCCTCGTGGTGCCGGATAGCACCGACCCGACGACGCAGCTTCGCCGCCACGTCGCAGAACGGCTGGTCCAGACTCGCTCCGGCCCCGGCGGCGCGAAAGGAATTTGGCTGGCCTGGAGCGACGTGCTGGCCGCCGCTGCCCTTCGCGTCGCTCGCGCGGCGGGCGCCGAGGCCGACGCGATCCAGGCCGCCTCCCGGGCCCTCTACGCCTGGGGGCCGGACCACCCCGCCTCGCGGCAGTCCCACCATCCGGTGACCCATGCGATCTTCGCAGCCAACGACGGGACGGAGTGGGTCCTTCACCTTAACCGTCGCGTTCATCCGCAGACGGCGGCACGACGAGTCGACGCATGCGCGTCGAGCGCGCTTGAACCCTTCCTTCCCGACGGCATCTCGGATGACGGATTCGAGGTGGAGTCCGTCCTCGCCGTTCGTCTGACGCCGCTGGCCCGCCGACTGAAGGCGCTGGCCGAGGCCGACACGACTGCGACCGAGCACTGATCCCATGCCCGTCCGCATCACCCGCATCGGCCCCGCCCCCTCAAGGCGCGTCGCCCGCGCCACTGGCACACGCCAGTGGGCGGATGACGGCTGGAACTACGCCGGGCCGCGTGCGGTTGGTGGCGCCTCAATCGAGGCGGCGGGCGGCCGTCGTGGCGGGGCGACGATCCATCACGCTCCCTCCGCGATGCTGGCGGGCGCGCAGGCCACCATGTGGAAGGCGCGGCACGCCTACTTCAATAACGGGTATATCCGTCGTGCTCTCGACGCCATCGTGACGGCCTGCTGCGGCGCTGGCCCGATGACGACGCCGCAGCATCCGGACGCCACTGTGCGGGCAGCCCTAAGTGCGCACTTCGGTCCCTGGGGGCTGCGCTGCGACGCCGATGGCGGGACTGACCTCGCCGGCCTCATCGCGGCCATCCTGCGCGACGCGCTGCGGGACGGCGACGTATTCGTTCACCTTATCCCGGTGCAGGACGGCCGCCGCCTGTTGCTGAGGATCGTGCCGTCTGAGGCCGTGGACTTCGCGGAGAGCCGTGCCCTGCCGAACGGTGGGCAGATCGTGGCCGGTGTGGAGTTCGACGCCAACGGCACCCGCGTCGCGTATTGGGTGCGCGAGCCCGATCCCTCCGCCTCCTTCGACTCCTACCGCCCCGCCCGCCGCATCCTCGCGACCGACCTACTGCACGTCCGTGAAATCCTGAGCGCTGGGCAGGTGCGCGGGCTGTCGCGGCTCGCAGCCGCGCTCGTGCGGGCCGGGGAACTGGATCAGTTGCAGGACGCCGCGCTGGTAGGCGTAAAGGTGAGCGCCATGCACCTGGGCGTGATCGTGGACCCGGCCGGCGCGGCCTCCGATCCCTTCGATGGACCAATCGCCCATGCTGAACCGGGCACCATGATTCGCCTTCCGGGCGGGCTTGACGTGCGGTGGAACGCCCCTGCGCAGGTGTCCCAGACCGCCGCTTTCATCGCGTCCGAGATTCGCGCTATCGCCACGGCTCTGGGCGTGCCCTCCTTCATCGTCTCGGGCGACCTTTCGGAGGCCAACTTCTCCTCCCTGCGCGCCGGCCTGCAAGCCTTCCGCGCTGAGATTGAGCGCCTGTTCTACACCATGTTGGTGCCGCAGTTGCTGCGTCCGATTTGGGAACGCTGGGTCACGCTATCCTTCCTCGCGGGCGACCTCGATGACCTGGGCGCGCCGGCGCTGGACGACCTTCTTCCGGCCGAGTTCCTGCCGCCCGCGCAACCGTGGATAGATCCGAAAGCCGACATCGCCGCGATCCGGGAAGCCATGGCCGCCGGCATCATGTCCCGCCGTCAGGCCGTAGCCTCGCAGGGCTGGAACATCGAGGCCCTGGACGCGGAGATCGCGGCCGACCGCGAGCGCGAACGGGCTCTTGGCATCGGCCCCTTCCCGATCCCGGCCAACGGCCAGCCCGCCGCCGAAGCGCCGGAAATAACTTCCGACGAATCGCCCGCCGACGATCAGGAGCCCGAGACGTGAGCCGCAGTTCCTTCACACGCCCCACCCGATTCGGCCGTCTCCGGCCCCTGCCGAAGGAGTTGTCTGGCACGGGCATGAGGCCGGACCTGAGCGAAGGGTATGGGCGAGGCATGGAAGCGGCCATGCCGCCATCCCGACATCTCCGGCGCGCCGCTGCGGCCCTGCGCCGCAAGGAAGAGGAGAGTCGCTAAATGCCCGAAATCTCGCGGATTCGATACATGGGCGACGCGAAGCCCGCACGCCGTGCGCTGCGGGGCGGAAAGCCTTCGATGCAGCCGGCCGGAAATAACTTCCGACTGCCGCATGAAGGCGCGCCGCAGTCCTCCCGCGCCCAGCGCCGGGCCGCACTGAAGATCAATCGCGAGGCCCGCCCATGAGCGAGACCCTGACCCGCGCCGCCGATCCCGGCATGCTGACGCGCCGCGCACCGGGACCGTCACTCCGTCCGGCCAGCATCAACGAGGCCGAGCGCACGGTTTTGGCCGTGCTCTCGTCGGGCGCGAGCGTGCAGCGCGGCGGCTATATCGAGCGCCTGAGCCTTGGTCCGGCCAATCTGGAACTGCCGCGATCCCTGCCCCTACTGGACAACCACAACGGGGCCAGCGTCCAGCATGTGATCGGTTCCGTGGACCAGATACGTCGCGAGACCGACGCCCAGGGAAGGCACACCATCGTTGGGCGGCTCCGGCTTGCTGACGACCACGCCTGGGGGCTGGTCAAGGACGGCCACCTGTCCGGCGTGAGTGTCGGATACGTCGTCATGACCTGGGCGGATTCGACCGAAGGCGGGCAGCGCGTCCGCACGGCCGGCCGTCTCGCCCTTCGCGAAGTCAGTCTCGTCATCGCGCCCGCCGACGACGGCGCGCGCATCCGTTCCACCCCCTCCCAGGAGTCTCGTACCATGCCGCCAGAAATCGAAGCCCTTGCCACGGAGCATGAAGCGCCCGCCGCCCAGCCGGGCGAGATGCAGACCCGCGCCGCCATCAATGCGGAAATCCGTAGCATTGCCCGTGCAGCAAATCTGGGCGCCGAGTTCGCGGACGCCCAGATTGACGCGGGGGCCACGGTGGAGCAGACGCGGGCTGCCGCGTTCGAGCACCTGACCCGCAGCGCGCAGCCGATCCGCACGCATGTGGGCGTGCAGCACGATGCCCCGGAACTGATCCACGCGCGGCAAGTGGAAGCCCTGGCGCATCGCAATGCGCCCGACCTCTGCCCGCTGTCCGATGCCGCCCGTCCCTATGCCGGGATGACGCTGGCCGGGATGGCGCGCGATGCCCTGGCGCGCAACGGGGAGCGCGGGCTTGGCAGCATGTCCGATGAGGCCGTCCTGATTCGGGCTCAACATACGGTGAGCGATTTCCCCGCCCTTCTGGATGGCGCTGGCGAGCACATCCTTTTGGCGTCCTACACGGCCGCCGCCTCGCCCGTCCGCACGACCCTGGCACGCCAGCGTCTCGCCCGCGACTTCCGCGCCATCTCCCTGCTGCGCCTAGATGGGCCGGGCACGCTTCAGCGCGTGACCGAGTCCGGCGAGATCAAGGCTGTTACGGCGGCCGAGGCGAAGGAAGGCTTCGCGCTGGAGACCTTCGCCGGCCTCTTCAACTTGAGCCGCAAGGCGCTGGTGAACGACGACCTGGGCGCCTTCGCGGATTGGCAGCGGCAGATGGGTAAGGCTGCGGCCGAGACCGAGGCCGCTACCATCGTCGGCCTGCTGACGGCGAATGCCGGCATGGGCGCCAAGCTGGGCGATGGGAAGACCCTCTTCCACGCCGATCACGGCAACCTGCTGACAGGTGATAGCCTCTCCGTTGAGGCCCTGACGGCCGCGCGGACAGCGATGCGCCGGCAACGCAATCCGAATAACACGCCGGCCAATGTCACGCCCCGGTTCCTGCTGGTCGCGCCTGAGCAGGAGACCGAGGCCGAGCAGGTGGTCGGCGCGCTGACCGCCACCACCACGGAGGCCGTCAATCCGTTCGGCGGCAAGCTGACCGTGCTGGTGGAGCCCCGGCTTCCGGCAGGCGCCTGGATGCTGTTCGCGGACCCGGCCACTTCGCCCGTCATCCAGTGCGGTTACCTGTCCAGCGCGCCGGGGCCGCAACTTGCCTCGCGTGACGGATGGGACGTGCTGGGCCGCAGCTTCCGCGTCGTCCTCGATTTCGGCTGCGGCGTGACCGACTTCCGGGGCGCCCAGCGTAATCCGGGCGACGCGATCTAAGGCGGCCGGACGATGGACGACCTCGCCCAACTGATCGCTTGGCGCGCGAAGCTGCTGAACCTCCGGATGGGCGGGGTCCGCGAGATCACGGATGCAGGTGGAGATCGGGTGCGGTTCGGCAGCGATGCCGAACTGGCTCGCGCCATTGCTTCCGTGGAGGCGGCCATCCTGCGAGCCGGCCGCGCCACCCCTCACACCATCATCTTCCGAACCTCGAAAGGACTCTGACCATGCGCAACTTCATCCAGCGTGGGGACACGCTGACCATCCCCGCTCCGGCCGACGTGCTGTCCGGTGGAGTCGTGCAAGTGGGCGTCATCGTCGGAGTGGCGAACGGCTCTGCCACCCAGGGCGCGCCCGTGGACGTGGATGTAACCGGAGTCTTCAGCCTGCCCAAGGTGGCGGCCGACGCCTTCGCCGTGGGTGATGCCGCCTACTACGCCAGCGGCACGAAGCTGGTCACGAAGACGGCCAGCGGAAACACGAAGCTGGGCGTCGCGACCGAGCCGGCGGGCTCAGGGGCGGCCGAAGTGGCCGTCAGGCTGTCCGGCGCTCTGTGACCGGCTGGAAGTAACTTCCGATGTCCCGCCGCGCCCAGCCCGGGGAGGCCGCGACACCCTCCCCGGCGGGCGCGGTGGGCGCCTTCGACGCCCTGCCCCCCGGCGTCCTACCCTTCGCCGTAAGCCGAACCCAGGCCGCCGCCCTGCTGGGCATTTCCCCTTCCTTCTTTGATACCCTTGTGACCGATGCGCGGATGCCCGCACCCTTCGAGATCGGGGGCCGGGTCCTCTGGGACCCCGAGGAACTACGCGCCGCCTTCCGTGCCATGCCTCGCCGGGGGCAACCTGCGCGCAGCAACACCTGGGACTGAGACCGTGGCGAAGATCGCGCTCCCCTATGTCCACCGCTTCCGGGATCGGCACGGCACGACCCGGTATTACTTCCGCCGCCCAGGCTATGCGCGGGCGACCATCCCCGGCCTGCCCGGCTCCCCAGAGTTCATGGCCGTGTATCAGGCCGCCCTTGCCGGCCAGCCGGTGCCCGTCGGCGCCCAGCGGACGGAGGCCGGGACAATGGAAGCGCTGATCCTCGCGTGGTACTCGTCCAGCGACTTCAAGCGTCTCGCGCCGGCCACCCAAGCCACCTATCGCGGGATCGCGGAACGTATCCGCGCGGATCACGGTGACAAGCTGGTGGGCGACCTCGACGCGCCCAGGCTGCGCCGCCTGCTAGATGGGAAGGCCGACAAACCGGCTGCCGCGAACAACCTCCTCCGCATCTTCAAGTACCTCATGCGCTACGCCGTAGAGCGCGGCTGGCGTAAGGATGACCCGACCCAGGGCGTGCGGAAGGTGCGCGCCAAGGTGAAGGGCTTCCATAGCTGGACCGAGGAGGAGATTGCCGCTTTCGAGGAGAAGTGGCCCCTAGGGACGCGCGCCCGGCTGGCCCTCGCCCTCCTCCTCTACACCGGCCAGCGGCGCGGAGATGTGGTCCGGATGGGCCGCCAGCATCTCCGGACGGTGGAGCGCGACGGCAAGGCACTGACGGTTCTGGACGTGGTGCAAAATAAGACGGGCGCCCGGCTGACGATCCCGGTCCACCCGGCGCTGACGGATGCCAAGGACGCCCACAAGTCCGGACATCTGACCTTCTTGACCGCCAGGGCGGGCAAGCCCTTCTCGCCGGAGGGCTTTTCCAACTGGTTCACGGCCTGCGCCCGTGACGCCGGACTGCCTGCCGGCTGTAGCCCCCACGGCCTTCGCAAGGCCGCTGCACGGCGGCTGGCCGAGGCCGGATGCACGGCGAACGAGATCGGCGCGATCACCGGCCACGCCACGCTGTCGGAGATCACGCGATACACGCGGGCTGCGGATCAGGTGCGGCTGGCCGCAACTGCCATGTCCAGGCTCAACAGAACGGCAGAGGCATGAAAGGATGAGAGGCAACCCCCTGGCCGGGGTTGCCTCTCTAAACACTAACCAACTGTAAGGACTGGAAAATGCAAACTCTGTGGCGGACCCGATACGATTCGAACGTACGACCTTTGCCTTCGGAGGGCAACGCTCTATCCAGCTGAGCTACGGGTCCTCGCCGGGCGCTCTTGTAGCCGCTCCGGCCGCCGGGGGGAACCCCCCGGCGGCAACCTGTTCAGGCCGCCAGCGGAACCGAGGCGGGCTCCGTCGCCATCGCCAGCGCCGCCTGCCGGGCATGATCCACCCGGCGGGTCCAGCCCCGCCCGAAGGTCGGGAAGGTGCTGAGGCCCCGATAGTAGGCCAGCCGCCCCTCGGCCAGCCGGCCGATCAGCTCCGCGCTCCGGCAGGCCCGCACCGCGGCCAGGGTGATCGGCCCCACCGATCCGTCCGGGGTAACCCCGACCGAGCGCTGAAGCAGGCGCAGGCTGCGGCCGGCCCCGGCATTCACCCCGAAATCGAAGACCATGAGGTCGATCCCGGCTGGCAAATCGGCGCAGCGCATCGGGGTCCAGTAGCGGGCCCGGTAGATTTCGCGCGCCTCCGCCCGGGTCAGGCTCCGGACATCCTCCTCCGTCACCTCCGCGTCCCGGAACTCCGAGAGGGTTCGGAGAGCGATGCCCATGTTGGTGGCGCCACCGGGGTCGGACGGGTGGTTCACGAAGCCACCCTCGGCCCGCAGCACCACCTTCAGGCAGGCTTCGAAGCGCTCCTCCCCGGAATCGGTGCCGGAAGGGGTGGCGAGGGAGACCGGCCGCAGCGCGGTCGTTCCGGCCTCACGCATCGGCGCGCCGTCCCGTAGCGTGGCCATCGCCGCCTGCGCCTGCTGCATCTGGGCCTGCTGCAGCCGCCCGACCATCGCGTCCTTGTCCCGCGAGGACTGGGAGGAGCCGATCCAGAAGTTCACCACGGCCGCGAAGGCCGCGCCCAGGGATCCCACGGTGATGTTGATGACGGAGGCCACCTGCGGGTCGAAGCGCGCCGCGCCTCCAGGCCCCGCATCGAGGGTGACGAGAAGGATCAGCACCGCGAAGAAGCCCAGCACCACCAGGCTGGAGACGGTGGCGGGGCCCCAGGCCAGGCGGCTGCCGCCCCGCAGCATCTCCGCCATGTTCGCCCGGGCCGATTGCGTGTCGGAGAGGGTGGCGCGCAACCTGTCCAACTCGGCATTCCGCTGCCCGGCCTCGCGCTCCGCCGAAAGGCGCTCCCCCTCCAAGGCGATCTCGGCGAGCCGGATGCGCAGCGCATTCGCCTTTTCGGGGTCGGCGGCCAGGGCGGCACGGGCGGCGGCGGGGTCCTCGGTGCCCGTGACCTGCCGGATCGCCTCGGTCACTGTCCCGGCCATGGTGCCGGCGCGGTCGCCGGCGATCAGTCGCACGATCTCCGGCGCGAGGGCGGCTGCGACCGCGATGAGGGGAAATGCCACGGATGGACTCCTGCCAAAGAACAGAACAGGAACATAAACCCCGAACGGATAGGAAATCAAGCCTTTTCGTCAGGAGCGCCTTGTTCGCCCGCCCCGGAAGGGAGCATCCTGCCGCCCTGCCCGAAGGTGTGCTGCGATGAACGAGATGTCCCTCCCGCGTCCGAACAACCTCGACTCGTTCTGGATGCCCTACTCCGACAACCGGTACTTCAAGCAGAACCCGCGCATGCTCGCCCGAGCCGAGGGCATGTCCTACTACACGCCGGAGGGCCGTGAGGTGCTGGACGGCACGGCCGGCCTCTGGTGCTGCAATGCGGGCCATGGCCGCCGCGAGATCGTCGAAGCCATCCAGAAGCAGGCCGCGCTGATGGATTTCGCGCCGACCTTCCAGCTCGGCCATCCCATCGCCTTCGAAGCGGCGGCGCGCGTGGCGGAGATGACGCCCGCCGGCATCGACAAGGTGTTCTTCACCAATTCGGGCAGCGAGAGCGCGGATACCGCGCTGAAGATCGCCCTCGCCTACCAGAAGGCCCGCGGCCAGTCCCAGCGCGTGCGACTGATCGGGCGGGAGCGCGGCTATCACGGCGTCGGCTTCGGCGGCATGTCGGTGGGCGGCATCGGCGGCAACCGCAAGCAGTTCGGCGCCATGCTCCCCTATGTGGACCACCTGCCGCACACGCATGACCCCAAGCGAAACGCCTTCGCCAAGGGCCAGCCGGAGCACGGCATCGAGCTGGCGGACCGGCTGGAGGATCTCGTCGCGCTGCATGGGGACACCATCGCGGCGGTGATGGTGGAGCCGGTGGCGGGCTCCACCGGCGTGCTGGTGCCGCCCACGGGCTACCTGCAGCGCCTGCGCGAGCTTTGCGACAAGCACGGCATCCTGCTGATCTTCGACGAGGTCATCACCGGCTTCGGCCGCCTCGGCACGGATTTCGGCGCCGAGCGCCTGGGCGTGACGCCGGATATCATGACCATGGCGAAGGGCCTGACCAACGCCGCCGTGCCCATGGGCGCCGTCGCCACCTCCAACGAGGTGTTCGACACGGTGGTGAACGGCTCCCCCGCCGGCATCGAGCTGTTCCACGGCTACACCTATTCCGGCCATCCGCTGGCCTCCGCCGCGGCCATCGCCACCCTCGCCCTTCACCGGGAGGAGGACCTGCCCGGCCGGGCCCGCGCGATCGAGCCCTATTGGCAGGAGGCCGCGCATTCGCTCAGCAGCGCGCCGGGCGTTGTGGACATCCGCGACTTCGGCCTCATCGCCGGGATCGAGCTGGCCCCGCGCGAGGGCAAGCCCGGCGCCCGCGCCATGGACGTGTTCCGCAAGTGCTTCGATGACGGCGTGCTGATCCGCGTCACCGGCGACATCATCGCCCTCTCCCCGCCGCTGATCGTGGAGAAGCCCCATGTGGACCGGATCATGGGCACGCTGAGCGACGCGATCCACGCCATCGCCTGATGAGCACAGCGGCCGGGGCCCACGCCCCGGCCGCCTTATTTTGGTGTCTGCCCGAGGCCGGCGCCGCATGCACCGAAGGCGCCGCCGCGCGTTCTAGGCTCCGACCACCCGGAGCCGCCCCGCTGCCCATGAGCACCACCTCTCTGCCGGAGCAGCGCCCGCCGGCCCAGATCCAGCCGCCCTCAAGCCCCGACCTGTCGCATCTGCTCACGGTCGTCGTCGGGGTGGTGACAGTCGCCGGCCTCTATCTGGCGCGGGAGGTGCTGATCCCCATCACCCTCGCCATCCTCCTCTCCTTCGTCCTGGCGCCGGTGGTGGGGGGCCTGCGCCGCCTCCGGGTGCCGCGGGTGGCGGCGGTGCTGCTGTCGGTCATGCTGGCGCTGGGCATCATCCTGCTCATCGGCAGCATCATCGGGGTGCAGATCGCGAGCCTCGCGCGGGATGCGCCGCGCTACCAGAGCGCCATCCAGGCGAAGGCGGAGGCCGCGCAGGGCTCCATCTTCGGCCATATCGAGGACTTCTCCCGGCGGCTGAACAACGAGGCCCGGCCCCATACCTCGCCGGACGGGCCGCCTGCCGCGGCGCCCGCCCCGGCCAGCCCGGACCGCAACGCGACGCCCGGCTTGGCCCCCGGGGAGGACCGGCGCCCCGTGCCCGTCGAGATCCGCCCCGGCGAATCCTCGGCCTTTGAGCTCGCGCGCAAGATCGTCTCCCCCGTCCTTGGCCCGCTGGAGACGACCTTCATCGTCTTCATCGTCGCGGTCTTCGTGCTTCTCCAGCAGGAGGACCTGCGGGATCGGCTGATCCGCCTCTTCGGCTCGAACGACCTGCACCGCACCACCGAGGCGCTGGACGAGGCCGGGCGGCGTCTGAGCAAGTACTTCCTCGCCCAGCTCATGCTGAACGGCTCCTTCGGCGTGATCGTCACCATCGGGCTCTTCTTCATCGGCGTGCCCAGCCCGATCGTCTGGGGCATCCTGGCCGCGCTGTTCCGCTTCGTGCCCTATGTCGGCTCCATCCTGGCGGCCGCCTTCCCGCTGATGCTGGCGGCGGGTACCGAGCCCGGCTGGTCCATGGTCATCTGGACCGCCGCCCTCTTCC
Organism: Muricoccus roseus; assembly: GCF_900141905.1. Lineage (GTDB taxonomy): Bacteria > Pseudomonadota > Alphaproteobacteria > Acetobacterales > Acetobacteraceae > Roseomonas > Roseomonas rosea. The sequence continues at coordinate 37,780 of NZ_FQZF01000033.1, forward strand.
TCGTCACCGAGCCGCTCATGGGCCAGGTGATCGAACCGATGGTCTACGGCCACAGCACCGGCCTCTCGCCGGTCTCCGTCATCGTCGCCGCCATCTTCTGGACCTGGCTCTGGGGCCCGATCGGGCTGATCCTGGCCACCCCCCTCACCCTCTGCCTCGTCGTGCTCGGGCGCCATGTGGAGCGGCTGGAATTCCTCGATGTCATGCTGGGCGACAGGCCGGCCCTGACGCCGGTCGAGAACTTCTACCAGCGCATGCTGGCCGGCGACACGGACGAGGCGCTGGCCCAGGCCGAGACGCTCCTGCAGGAGCGCTCCCTCTCCTCCTATTATGATGAGGTGGCGCTGAAGGGCCTGCGCCTGGCGGCCAATGATGCCGAGCGCGGCGTGCTGCGCCCGGAGAAGCTGGAGCGCGTGAAGAACGCGGTCACCGGCCTGGTGAATGACCTGGCCGAGACGCCGGACAGGGACCCGCCCCAGCCTGAGGACAAGCCGCCCACCCCTCCCAGCGCGGCCGAGCAGGCGCTTCCCGCCCGCCCCGCCCCCGCCATCCCCGTCCCGCCCCGGGCGGAGCGGGCCGGCGCCTGGTCCTCGGAGCGGCCGGTCCTCTGCCTCGCCGGCCGTGGCCCGCTGGACGAGGCCGCCTCCGCCATGCTCGCCCAGATCCTGGAGAAGCATGGGCTCGGAGCCCGGGTGGTTCCGCATGAGGCCAGTTCACGCGCGCAGGTGGGCAAGCTCGACCCCACCGGCGTGGCGATGGTCTGCATCTCCTATCTCGACATCAGCGGCAGCCCCGCGCATCTGCGCTACCTGCTGCGCCGCCTGCGCCAGCGCCTGCCCGGCGTGCCCCTGCTGGTCGGGCTGTGGCCGGAGGGGGAGGCGGTGCTCACCGATGCCAGCCTCGCCAGGGCCGTGGGCGCGGACCACTACACCTCCTCCCTCCACGCGGCCGTCACCGCCTGCCTGAAGGTCGCTTCCTCCGGCGAGCAGACGCCGGTGGCCGCCCAGGCCGTGATGGAGAGGAAGCCCCTGCCGGGCTGAAGCGGCGCCGAGAGTGCCTGGATGCGATCGGCACCCGGAGCTCCCGGCCTGGCCGGCCTTTCAGGCGCTCTTGCGTGCCGCGTTCCGCTTCCGGGTGGCCGCGGCCTTCTTCGCGGAGGCCGAGCGCTCCTCCGGCGTGCGGCGGGCGGCCGCCTTCTTGGCGGAGGCGGAGCGGGCGCTCGCCGGCCGGGCCGCGCTCGCCGCCCCGCCACGCTGGCCCCCGGTCCGGGAAGGCTGGGTGTTCATGGCCTTGCCGCGGCCGGAGCCGCTCTTCTTGCCCCCGCCCGTCTCCTTGTTGACGGTGGCCCAGGCTCGCCGCTCGGCCTCCTCCTCGGAGACGCCGCGCTTCTCGTAGCCTTCCTCGATATGCTCGGCCATACGCTTCTGCTTGTCGGTATAGGCGGATCTGTCGCCACGGGGCATCGGACCGGCCTCCTCTCGAATGGATGCCGGAACAACGTGGAACCGGGATTCGGGTTCCGGGCCCACCCCCATGGTCCACCCCCCGGGCGATACCATATAACGTCCCGAACCTGACCTCCCCTCTCCCGAGGCGTACCCATGTCCGAAACCACGACCACCCCCGTCACCGTCCTCACCGGCTATCTCGGCGCCGGCAAGACCACCCTCCTCAACCGCATCCTCACCGAGAACCACGGGCGCAAGTTCGCCGTGGTGATCAACGAGTTTGGCGAGATGGGCGTGGACCAGGACCTCGTCATCGACGCCGACGAGGAGGTGTTCGAGATGAACAACGGCTGTATCTGCTGCACCGTGCGCGGGGACCTCATCCGCATCCTCGGCGGGCTGATGAAGCGCAAGGACAAGTTCGACGGCATCATCGTCGAGACGACCGGCCTCGCGAACCCTGCCCCCGTCGCCCAGACCTTCTTCGTGGACGAGGACGTGAAGCGCGCGACGCGGCTGGATGCAATCGTGACGGTGGTGGACGCCAAGCACCTCCTCACCCGGCTGGGCGACAGCCCGGAGGCCGAGGAGCAGGTCGCCTTCGCGGACGTGATCGTGCTGAACAAAATGGACCTGGTGAGCGCGGAAGAGGCCGACGAGGTCGAGCGCCGCATCCGCGCCATCAACCCGACCGTCGAGATCCGCCGCGCCACCAAGTCCGACGTGCCGCTCGATGCCGTGATCGGCCGCGACTCCTTCAACCTGGAGCGCATCCTGGCCCGCGAGCCGGCCTTCCTCTCGGGCGACGACGACCACAGCCACGACAGCAACGTGCAGTCCGTCTCCTTCGAGATGGACAAGCCGGTGGACCCGGAGAAGTTCAACGCCTGGATCGGCGAGCTGCTCCAGACCAAGGGCCAGGACCTCCTGCGCACCAAGGGCATCCTGCACTACAAGGGCGACGACCGCCGTTTCGCCTTCCAGGCCGTGCACATGATCGCCGATGGCGACTATATCGGCCCGTGGAAAGAGGGGGATCCGCGCAAGTCGCGCATCGTCTTCATCGGGCGGGACCTGAACCGGCCGAAGCTGCGCCGCGGCTTCGAATCCACCGCGGCGGCCTGAACCGATGTCGGGTGTGGCGGAAGCGGATTTCCTGCTGGATCAACGCGGCACCGGGCGCGAGCTCGGCGCCTGGGTGGTGGATGTCGCCTTCGGGCGGGAGGGCCGTTCCATCGGCTTCGCCCTCTCCGATGGCAGCCTCCACCTCGCCACCCCTGCCGACCATGCGGCGGAGTGGCAGCGGCAGGCGCTGCATGACGGCGCGGGGCTGACGCTCGTGCCGGATGCGACGGACGGCCTTCTCTCCGGCGGCGATGACGGCAAGCTCCTCCGCGTCACGACCGAGGGCGAGACGGAGACGCTCGCCGATTTCGGCATGATGAAATGGGTGAGCCACGTCGCCACCCATCCCTCCGGGCTGCGCGCCGTGGCCGTGGGCAAGAACGTTCATCTCTTCGACGGCAAGGGCGCGAAGCTGAAGGTGCTCGGCCCGCATCCCTCCACCGTCGGCGGCGTCGCCATCGACGCGAAGGGCAAGCGGATCTTCGCCTCGCACTACAACGGCGTCTCCGCCTGGTTCGTCGCGGCGAAGGAGGACAAGCCGCGCGTGCTGGAGTGGAAGGGCAGCCACCACGCCATCGCCGTCTCGCCCGATGGGCAGAACGTGGTGACGGCCATGCAAGAGAACTCCCTGCATGGTTGGCGCCTGACCGACAGCCAGCACATGCGCATGTCCGGCTATCCGGCGAAGACCCAGTCCCTCTCCTTCACCGCCAAGGGACGTTGGCTCGCCTCCTCCGGCGCGGATTCCGTCGTGCTCTGGCCCTTCTTCGGCGGTGGCCCCATGGGCAAGGCGCCCACCGAGATCGCGGGCGGGGATCAGGTAATCTGCACCCGTGTCGCCTGCCACCCGCAGCATGAGGTGGTGGTGGCCGGCTTCGCCGATGGCCTCGTGCTGATGGCGGAAATTGCCTCGGGCAAGGTGGTGCCGGTCGCGGCCCCCGGTCGCGGCGCCGTCTCGGCCCTGGCCTGGAACGCGTCCGGCACACATCTCGCCTTCGGCACGGAGACAGGATTCGGCGCCCTGTTGGACTTGGCGAAGCGCTGACGCATCCCCAAGCTGGGGCGCATGAGCGATCGCATCACCACTCCGCACATTTCCATTCCCCGCCTTGGCCTCGGCACCTGGAAGCTCTCCGGTGCCGAGGGTCAGGCCTCCGTCGAATCCGCCCTCGCGCTGGGCTATCGCGCGCTCGACACCGCCGAGCGCTACGAGAACGAGGCGGAGGTCGGCGCAGGCCTCAAGGCCTCCGGCCTTCCCCGCGGCGATGTCTTCGTCACCAGCAAGGTCTGGTGGGAGCATCTCGGCCCGGATCAGATCCGCGCCGCCTGCGAAGCCTCCCTCTCACGCCTCGGCACGGATTACCTCGACCTCTATCTCGTCCATTGGCCCAGGCCGAACATCGACCTCGCGCGCGTGATGCATGACATGGCGCGGCTTCGGGAGGAGGGCCTGGTCCGTGCCGTCGGCGTCGCGAACTTCCCGCCCGGGCTGCTGAAGCGCGCCATCGAAACCGGCGTGCCGATCGCGGCGAACCAGGTTGAGTATCACGCGCTGCTCTCGCAGGAGCGGCTGCTGGAGATCACGCGGCCGCAGGGCATCGTGCTCACCGCCTATTCGCCGCTGGGCCAGGGCCGCCTCATCGAGAACGCGCGCATCGCCGCTATCGCCGCGCGGCTCGGCGCCACGGCGGGGCAGGTCGCGTTGGCCTGGCTGCTGCGGCAGGACGGCGTCGCCGCGATTCCGAAGGCCGCGCGCCGGGAAACCCAGCGCGCCAATCTCGCCGCCCTCGATCTCGCGGCGAAGCTGACGGAAACCGATATCGCGGAACTCGATGCGTTGCCGAAGGACCAGCGCTTCGTGAATCCCGGCTTCGCGCCGGACTGGTCCGCCTGAGCCGCCGCGCTCGGGCCTTGCTTCAGGTATAGCGGACGGGGTTCGCCACGCCGCCCGGCGTCACGCAGTAATGCACCGCCCGCCGCAGCACCGCCTCGGCCTCGTTGCTCGGCTCCTCCACCTCCGCGGCGGGGGCGGGCTGGGCTGCGGGAGCGCGACGCCGCGTCTGGGCCTGGGTCTCGGCCCGCTTGCCACCGCGCGCCGTGACGGGGCGCTCGGCCCGGATCTGGCGGGAGAAGATCGTGGCGCCCGAGGCGATCGGCGCCGCCACGTCGCACATCGTCGCATTCACGAAAGCCGGCGTTTCCGTGGCCTGGGCGAAGGGCGCCAGAGCCAGGACGCCGAAGAGGGCCATCGCACCAACCTTCACCATGTCACGACCCCCTCTTTCCATTCCAATCAGATACTTGGCGCCGCTTCTTGTGCCGTTCTCTGCGGAATGAACGCCGAGTCGAGACGGCGGTTTCGCGAAGCCGAAAGACGGGTCAAGCGTTGGGCGGGCAACACCAACCCGAAAAGTGCAGTCGAGACCCCCGCCATGAGTGACAAATCCTCTGGAATCCCTGGCAATTCGCCACAGGACGACGATGACGAGGTCGATCTCGGAATCAGCCTTCAGACGATCGCGAGCATCATCGATGCGGCCCGCGCCTCGGACGCGACGGAGGGGGACGCTGCCGGCGAGGATGCCGAGCTCGACGCGGAGGACGCCGCCAAGCCCGACCTGACCGGCGAGAACCTGGAATCCTTGATCGACGAGTTGAACGAGGACGAGCAGGCCGCGCTGATGGCCCTCGCCTGGGTCGGGCGCGGGGATTACGAGCCGGATGAGTGGGAGGAGGCGCTCAACCTCGCCCGTGAGCGCAACGAGGCGGATCCGGCGGGCTATCTCATGGGAATGGACCTGCTCGGCGACCTCCTCGCCGAGGGCCTGGCCGCCTTCGGCATCGTGGTGGAGGAGATCGAGCGCTGAGAGGCGCGCCAGGGCTTCGGCCGAAGAAGCGTTTCAGCCGAAGCCCTGCTTCAGCCAAAGATTGGCCCGGCCAGCCCCGCGATCTCGCGCACCAGCTTGCGGCGCACGGCATTGCCGAAGGATTCGAAATCCTCGGCCGCGATGAGGAAGGCGCCGTCGCCGCCGATGACGGAGTCCCGGTAGTAGTGGTCCAGCGGCACGGGGGAAGGCCGCCCGAAGGTCGGGCGGTCGTTCATGATCGGAAGGCCGTTGATCGTCACGCCTTCCGCCACCACCCGGTCCCGCACCTGCTCCACGGGAAGGCCGCTGTTGTTCACCCCGTCGCCCGAGACGTCGATCACCCGGCGCGTGCCCTCGAAGGGCGATTCCGAAAGGGTGCGCATGGAAAAGTCGAGCCCGCCCGAGATCGAGGTCCAGGACAGTGCGACGCGCGGCGCGCGTTCCAGCATCGCGGCCCATTCCTGGGCCTCAGCCTGATTTCCGATATGGGTCCAGGGAATGACGAGCCGCTGGTAGTCCGACCCGGCCCATTCGACATAGGCCACCGCGATGGCGCCCATCATCCCGGAGCGGATCGCCTCCAGCACCCGCGGATCGGTGATGGCGCTGCGATAGCCCTCGCGCTGGAGCCGCGCCTCGTCGTCATCGATGGAGCGGGACACATCCACGGCCAGCACGAGCAGCAGGTCCACCGCCCCTTCCGCGCGCGCCGGTGCCGCGGGAAGCATCGCGGCGCCGCTGGCCGCGAGAAGGGAGCGTCGCCGCATGGAACCATGTCCTCGCGCCAGTGCTCTCTTCATCAGAACAGCGGGCGTGGGCAGCCGCAACGATTTTGTCGCAATGCACGGCTTTGTCAGCCGGGCAGCAGCACCCCCGGAACGGTCGCGGCATCCGGCACCCAGCCGCCCTCCCCCGGGCGCAGCAGAGGCGTGGCGAAGGCGGCGCAGACCGGCACATCGGCCGGCCAGGAGGGAACCCAGCGATCCCCCTGCGCCATGGCCACGCAGAGCCCCACCGGGCGCACCCCCACCCGCCGCAGCAGCGCCAGCCCGGCCAGCGCGGAGCTTCCCGTGCTGATCACGTCATCCACCAGCAGCACTCGCCGCCCCTCCAGCCGCGAGAGGATGCGGGGGGCCAGCCACATCCGCCGCTCCCCGGGGGTGGTGGAGGAGGAGACGGGGACGGAGAGCCCCTCCTCGTACCAGCGCTTGCGGGAATAGCCGGCGGCCACCCAGTTCGGGTGCCCCAGCGCCTCGGCCACCAGGGGCGCGAGCGCATGGCCCAGGGTGGGCAGGCCGCAGACCACCTCCGCCCCCAGGGGCCGTGCGGCCTCGGCCATCCAGCCCGCGATCCGGCGCAGCACCGCGAAGGAGGCCTGGTTGACGATCAGCCCCGTGACCGCCACCCCGCCATAATCGCGCAGTGGCAGCCGCAGGGCCGATCCGTCCGGCATGGGAACGGCCATACTGCCCTGATGCGGCGCTCGATCCGGGGCCGGGTCAAATCTCTGCCAGAACTCCATGGCATCGCGCTTGGCATAGCCGATGTTGGTGGTCCAGCCTTGCGGAACGCCTAAAGCTCAGGCATCCGCCGCGCCCTTACCCGGAGACGAAGCATGACCACCCGCCGGAACCTCCTCGCCGCCTCGGGCGCCGCCTTCCTGCCCTGGGACTCGCTGATCCGGGCCGCCCATGCCCAGACGCCGCCCGGCGTCATCGTCATGGCCAAGCAGATCGACGACATCATCACGCTCGATCCGGCCGAGAGCTTTGAATACACGGCGCAGGAGATCGCCGGGAACGTTTACCAGAAGCTGGTCACCACCCCGAATGACGAGCCGTCCCGCCTGACCGGCGACCTGGCGGAGAGCTGGACCGCAAGCGAAGACGCGAAGACCTTCACCTTCCGCCTGAAGCCCGGCCAGAAGTTCTCCAGCGGCCGCGAGGTGACGGCGGAGGACGTGGCCTATTCCCTCCAGCGGGTCGTGGCGCTGAACAAGAGCCCGGCCTTCATCATCAACCAATTCGGCTTCACCAAGGACAACATGGCGCAGACCATCCGCGCCACCGATCCGCGCACCGTGGTGCTGACCACCGCCGAGCCGACCGCCACCTCATTCCTGCTCTACTGCCTCTCCGCCGGGGTGGGCTCCATCGTGGAGAAGGCCACCGTCTCCGGCCGTGCCCAGGGCGAGGATTGGGGCAATGCCTGGCTGAAGGGCAATTCCGCCGGCTCCGGCCCCTACAGCATCGTCTCCTGGCGGGCGAGCGAGGCGGTGACGCTGCAGGCCAATGCCAACTCCGCCACCCCGCCCGCCACGCGCCGCATCATCATGCGCCACGTGGCCGATCCCTCCGCCCAGTTGCTCGGCCTGCAGCGCGGCGACTACGACCTCGCGCGCAACCTCGCCTCCGACCAGATCAAGACGCTGAGCGGCGACCGCAGCTACACCGTGGTCTCCCAGCGCAAGGCGAGCCTGCTCTACGTCGCCATGAACCAGAAGAACCCGATCCTGGCCAAGCTGCAGGTCCGCCAGGCGATCAAGATGGCGATCGACTACGAGGGCATCCAGCGCAACATCGTCCCGAACAACTACGCCGTGCACCAGGCCTTCCTGCCCGAGGGCCTGCCCGGTGCGCTGACCGAGAAGCCGTTCAAGCTGGACGTCGCCGCCGCGAAGCGCCTGCTCGCCGAGGCCGGGCACCCGGACGGCTTCGAATGCAGCTTCGACTTCTTCTCCGGCGCCCCGGTGGGCGACATCGCCCAGGCGCTGCAGGCGAACCTGGCCGCCATCGGCATCCGCCCGCGCATGCTGCCCGGCGAGATGCGCGCGGTCATCACTAAGACCCGCGCGCGCCAGCACGACCTCGCCCTCCTGCGCTGGGGCTCGGACTATTTCGACCCGCACAGCAATGCCGAGGCCTTCAGCATGAACCCGGACAATGGAGAGGATGCGCGCAACAAGACCCTCGCCTGGCGCTCCAGCTGGAACATCCCCGAGCTGACCGCCCGCACCCTGGCGGCGGTGAAGGAAACCGACACGGCCAAGCGCGTGGCCATGTACGAGGCGCTCCAGCGCGAGCACCAGCAGACCAGCCCCTTCGCCGTCATGCTGCAGGAGCTGGAGACGGCGGTGATGCGGAACAGCCTGCGCGGCATGCAGATCGGCGTGCTGAGCGACCGCACCAGCTACGCCACCGTCGCCAAGGGCTGATCGGTTGAAGGCGCGCCTCGGGGCGCTGGCGGCCACGGCCGCCAGCATCCCCATCACCCTCCTCGGCCTCGCGGTCGTCACCTTCTTCATCGGCCGCGTCGTGCCGATCGACCCCGTCCTGGCCGTGGTGGGGGACCGCGCGCCCGCCGATGTGGTGGAGCGCGCGCGGATCGAGCTCGGGCTCGACCAGCCGCTCCTCGTGCAGTTCTGGCGCTACCTGACCGACATCCTCACCGGCAATCTCGGGCGCTCGGTGATGACATCCAACACGGTGTGGGAGGATATCGCCCGCTTCTTCCCCGCCACCTTCGAGCTGGCGACCTTCGCCATCCTCGTCGCCGCCATCCTCGGCATCGGGCTGGGCGTGCTTGCTGCCACGCGGCAGGGAAGCTGGGCGGACCAGGCGGTGCGCGTCTTCTGCCTTGCCGGCCACTCCCTGCCGGTCTTCGTGCTCGGCCTCATCTCCCTGCTGGTCTTCTATGCCTGGCTCGGCTGGCTTCCCGGCCCCGGGCGCCAGGGCATCGTCTACCAGGACATGGTGGAGCCGATCACCGGCCTGTTGACGCTGGACGCCGCGCTGGCGAATGACTGGCCCGCCTTCTGGGATGCGGTGCTGCACCTCATCCAGCCCGCCGGCATCCTCGCCTTCTTCTCCCTCGCCTACATCGCCCGCATGACGCGCGCCTTCATGCTGGCGGAGCTGCGCAGCGAATACGTGACCACGGCCCGCGCCAAGGGCCTCTCCAGCACGCGCATCGTCTGGCGCCACGCCTTCCGCAACACCCTGGTCCCGCTGGTGACGGTCATCTTCCTCACCTATGCCGGGCTGCTGGAGGGCGCGGTGCTGACCGAGACGATCTTCGCCTGGCCCGGCCTTGGCCAGTACCTCACCGTCTCCCTCCTCAATGCCGACATGAACGCCGTGCTGGGCGCCACCCTCGTCGTCGGCCTGATCTATGTGGTGCTGAACCTGCTCGCCGATCTTCTCTACCGCCTGATGGACCCGCGCACCCGATGAGCGCCGGTCCCACCCCCGGCAGCCCCATGGCCGATGCGGCCACCGCCACCGCGGCGGTGGAGCCCATCCCGCCCGATGCCGTGCCGGAAGCGGCCGGCGCGCCCTCTCCCCGCGGGCCGGGCGGCGTGCCGCGCCGGCGTGAGTGGCTGCTGACCGACGCGCCCGCCTCGCGCTCCCAGGCCGCATGGGGCCGGCGCTACCAGGCTTGGCTCGCCTTCCGGCGGAACCCGCTGGCCACGGTGGGGCTGGCGGTCATCCTCGTGATGCTGCTGCTCATCCTGCTGGCCCCCGTGCTGGCCACACATGACCCGGGCATCCAGGAACTCGGCAACCGCCTCGCCGCCCCTTCCGCCCAGCACTGGCTGGGCACGGATGAGCTGGGGCGCGATGTCTGGTCGCGCCTGCTCTATGGCGGCCGCATCACGCTGGGCATGGTCGTGGCGGTGGTGCTGCTCGTCGCGCCGCTCGGCCTGCTGGTGGGCTGCGTGGCCGGCTATGCCGGCGGCATCTGGGACCGGCTGCTGATGCGCGTGACGGATGTGTTCCTCGCCTTCCCCCGGCTGATCCTCGCCCTCGCCTTCGTCGCCGCCATGCGCCCGGGGGTGGAGAGCGCGGTCATCGCCATCGCCCTCACGGCCTGGCCGCCCTATGCCCGCCTTGCCCGGGCGGAGACGCTGACCATCCGCCGCACGGATTACGTGGCCGCGGCCCGGATGACCGGCGCCTCCCACGCCCGCATCGTGCTGCGGCATGTCATGCCCATGTGCATGCCCTCCCTCGTCGTGCGCGTCACGCTAGACATGTCCTCCATCATCCTCACCGCCGCGGGCCTCGGCTTCCTCGGCCTCGGCGCGCAGCCGCCCCTGCCCGAATGGGGCACGATGATCGCGACCGCCCGCCGCTTCATCCTGGAGCAGTGGTGGGTCGCGCTGATGCCCGGCATCGCCATCTTCGCCGCCTCCCTCGCCTTCAACCTGCTGGGGGATGGCCTCCGCGACGTGCTGGATCCGAAGCAGCGATGAGCGATCCATCCCTCCGGGGGGAACCCCTGGTCGCCGTGCGCAACCTGCATGTCGCCTTCCCCTCCGCCACCGGCGTCACCCAGGCGGTGCGCGGCGTCTCCTTCTCCATCGGGCGGGAGAAGCTGGGCATCGTGGGGGAGAGCGGGTCGGGCAAGTCCGTCACCGGCCGCGCCCTGATGCGCCTCCTGCCCGCCTCCGCCCAGGTGCGCGCCGATGCGCTGCGCTTCGGCACCACGGACATCCTCGCCGCCTCGGAACGCGAGATGCGCAGCCTGCGCGGCGGCCGGATCGGGCTGGTGTTGCAGGACCCGAAATACAGCCTGAACCCCGTGATGACGGCGGGCAGCCAGATCGCCGAGGCCCTGCGCGCGCATGCGAGGATGGGTAAGCGGGAGGCCCGGGACGCCGCGCTGAACCTGCTGGAGAGCGTGAAGATCCGCGATCCCCGCCGCGTCCACGACGCCTATCCGCACGAGCTCTCGGGCGGCATGGGCCAGCGCGTGATGATCGCGATGATGCTGGCCCCGAACCCCGAGCTGCTGATCGCCGACGAGCCCACCTCCGCCCTGGATGCCAGCGTGCAGTCCGAGATCCTGAGCCTGATCGAGGAGCAGGTGGACCAGCGCGGCATGGCGCTGATGCTCATCAGCCACGATCTCCCCCTCGTCTCCCGCTTCTGCGACCGGGTGGCGGTGATGTATGCCGGCCAGGTGATGGAGGAGCTGCCCGCCGCCGACCTGCACAAGGCGACGCATGGCTACACGCGCGGGCTGCTGGAATGCCTCCCCAGCCTCACGGAGAAGCGGGACCGGCTGCCGACCCTGAGGCGCGACCCCGCATGGCTGGCGCCGCACGCATGATCGACATCCAGAACCTCGACATCCGCTTCGGCGCCAACCACGCGGTGCGCGGCATCTCCTTCCACGTGGGTGCCGGCGAGACCTTCGGCCTGGTAGGCGAGAGCGGCAGCGGCAAGTCCACCGTGCTGCGCGCCATCGCCGGGCTGATCACGGAATGGACCGGCGGCATCGCGGTGGACGGAAAGGCGCTCGGCCGCCGGCGCGACCGCGCTTTCTTCCGCACGGTGCAGATGGTGTTCCAGGACCCCTATGGCTCGCTGCACCCGCGCCAGACGGTGGACCGCATCCTTTCTGAGCCGCTGGCCGTGCACGGGGTGAAGGACGCCGATGCCCGCATCCTCCGCGCTTTGGAGGAGGTTGCCCTCCCCCGCGCCGCGCGCTTCCGCTACCCGCACCAACTCTCCGGCGGCCAGCGCCAGCGCGTGGCCATCGCCCGTGCCCTGGTGGCCGACCCCCGCATCCTGCTGCTGGACGAGCCGACCAGCGCGCTCGACGTCTCCGTGCAGGCCGAGGTGCTCAACCTGCTGGCGGACCTGCGCGCCGCGCGCGGCCTCACCTGCATCCTCGTCTCGCACAACCTGGCGGTGGTCGCGCATCTCTGCGGCAGGCTGGCGGTGATGCAGGGCGGGCGGATCGTGGAGGTGCTGGACGAGGCCGCCCTGCGAGCCGGGAAGGCCGTGCATCCCCATACCCAGGACCTGATCCGCCTCTCCCACACGCTGGAGAGCGCCTGAGGGCGCGGCCGACGCAACCACCCCCGCCGCCCCGCGCTTCTCGCCCGACAGAACTGGGGAAGACAGGATGCTGGTCGGTCGGATCGCGAAGGCGTTGATCGGGGCCGCTATCCGACGGCAGCAGAACCGCGCGCTCGGCTCCATCGGCCTGGGCGGCTGGAAGCTGCACCTTTTCCGTGCCGTGCAGGCCGCTATGCGCCAGGGGCGGCGCGGGCCGGGGCAGCCGATGCCGCGCCCGCCCCGGCGGGATATCGGCTAAGTGACCGTTTGAGAATGCGGCGGCAGAGGGCTGTCGAGGGATTTTCGGCTCGGGCGGAGTGGACCGGTGAAGCCGATAGCGGGGCTATCGGCGAGACGGGACGCGCCGATCCGGCGCGAAAAGCCCCGGCAGACCGACCCGTCCCATTCTCAAACGGTCGCTAAGGGCTCAGCCCAGCTTCCGCACCACCCGCGCCGGGTTCCCCACCGCCAGTACGCCCGAAGGCAGGTCGCGGTTCACCACCGCCCCGGCGCCCACCACCGTGTCATCCCCGATCGTCACCCCCGGCAGCACGATGCAGCCGCCACCCAGCCAGACGTTGCGCCCGATGGTCACGGGATGCGCGCTCTCGATCCCCGCCGCGCGCGGCCCGGCTTCCAGCGGATGCGTGGCCGTGTAGATCTGCACGGAGGGCGCCACCTGGCAGTGGTCCCCCAGGGTGATCGGCGCGCAGTCCAGGAAGACGCAGTTGAAGTTCACGTAGCTGGCCGCGCCGATGCGGATGTTGCTGCCGTAGTCGCAGCGGAAGCCCGGCATCACCATGGTCTTCTCACCGATCCCGCCCAGCAGCTCCTCCAGCCCGGCGCGCCGGGCCGCCTCATCCTCGGGCGGCAGGGCATCGATGCTGAGGATCAGCGACCGCGCCCGGTAGCGCGCCGCCAACAGGTCCGGATCCATGCCGTCATAGGGCAGGCCGGCCAGCATCTTCTCGCCTTCGGTCATGCCGCCAGATTGGGCCCGCCGGCGCCGGCAGGCCACCCCTTGCCGCACTCGTTCCGCTCTCGCAGAGTGCCCGCAACGATCCGGGGGAGGAAGAGACGATGACCCAGCGCGTGAGCCGCCGATCCCTGCTGGCCATGGGCACCGCCCTGCCGGCCCTTGCCATGCCGACCATCGGCCGCGCCCAGGGCCGCTACAAGCCGGAATACAAGATCACGGTGGTGGGCAACCGCCCCATCGCCCTCTCGGAATCGGCCTTCGTCTGGGCGGACCTGGTGAACCAGCGCTCGGAAGGGCGGCTGAACTTCAAGGTCTATCCCGGCTCCTCCCTCGTCGGCGGCGATCAGACGCGGGAGCTGGTGGCGATCCGCCAGGGCGTGATCGACGGCGCGGTCTTCTCGACCATCAACATCTCCCCCCAGGTCCGGGAGATGAACATCTTCTCCCTCCCCTTCCTCATGCCCAACACCGCGGCCTTCGACGCGCTGGTGGCCAGCGAGGTCGGCGCCGCGCTCTTCCGCACCCTCGCCCAGCGCGACATCGAGCCGCTGGCCTGGGGTGAGAACGGCTTCCGCGAGATCAGCAACTCCAAGCGCGCCATCCGCGCACCCGGGGACCTGCGCGGGCTGAAGATCCGCTTCGCCGCCGGTGCCATCTTCTCCGAGATCTACACGTCGCTCGGCGCCAACCCGGTGCAGATGTCCTTCGCCGATCTCCAGCCGGCCCTCTCCACCGGCGCGGTGGACGGGCAGGAGAACCCGGTGAACCTCTTCCTCGGCTTCCGCATGGACACGCTGGCCCAGAAGCACCTCACGCTCTGGAACTACTGCGCGGATGCCGGGATCGTCGCGATCAGCAAGCAGGCGCTCGCCGCGTTCGAGCCGCGCGACAGGGAGATCGTCGTGGAAGCGGCGCGCGAGGCCGGGCAGGCCGGTAATAACGCCGCCCGCAAGGGGCTGGGCGCGAATGGCGACCGCTCCTCCCTGGAGGAATGCGCCCGACGCGGGGTGGAGGTGATCGACCTCACCGCCGCCGAGAAACAGGCCTTCGCCCGCGCCACCCGCTCCGTCTATGACAAATGGGCCGGAACCGTCGGCACCGACCTCGTCCGTCAGGCCGAGGCCGCCATCGCCCGCGTGAGCTGATCTGCCCCGGGGCGGCCCCGCGCCGCCCCGCCCCTGCCGAAAGCCGCCATGACCGACCACGCCGACATCCAGACCCCGGGCCTGCAGCTCGGGGAGGCCCCGCCGCGCATCCCCATCACCCTGGAAGGCGCGCTGGCCGCGGCCGCCATGGCGCTGCTGGCCGTGATCACCATGGCGAATGTACTGACCCGCTACTTTACCGATGTCTCCCTCGCCTTCACCGAGGAGTATTCGGTCGCGATCATGGTGGTGATGACCTTCCTCGGCAGCGCCGCCGCCTTCGGCGCGGACCGCCACATCCGCGTCACCTATTTCACCGAGAAGCTGTCCCTCCGCGCCGCGCGCCGCGTGGAGATCTTCGTCCTGCTCTGCGGCCTCGCCGTGTTCGTCCCGCTGGCCTGGTTCGGCGCCTTCTACACCTGGGACGAATACCGCTTCGAAGTGCTCTCCCCCGGCCTCGGCGTGCCGCAATGGCTCTATACCGGCTGGATGCCGCTGATGGCTGTGGTGATCTGCGCCCGGCTGGCCGGCCGCATGGTCCGGGTGATCCGCGCATGACGCTCGCCCTCCTGCTCCTCGTCGTCCTTTTCATCCTGCTCATGCTGGCGGGGGTTCCCATCGGCGTCGCCATGGGCCTCACCGGCTTCCTCGTCATCGCCATGGAGGGCATGGGCGTCATGGCCCTGCCCACCAATATCTGGACCGGCATCGCCAAATACCCGCTGCTCGCGCTCCCTATGTTCGTCCTGGCGGGCATGGTGTTCGAACGGGCCGGCGTCGCCGCACGGCTGGTCGGCTTCGCCCAGCTCCTCGTCGGTAACCGCACCGGCGCGCTCGCCATCGTCGCCGTGCTGCTCTGCATGGTCCTCGGCGGCGTCAGCGGCTCCGGCGCGGCCGATGCGGCTGCGGTGGCGGCGGTCATGGTCCCGCCCATGCTCAAGCAGGGCTACCCCGCGCCCTATGTCGCCTCCCTCACCGCGGCTGGCGGCGCGACGGATGTGCTCATCCCGCCCTCCATCCCCTTCATCGTCTATGCGGTGCTCGTGCCGGGCGTCTCGGTGCCGGCGCTGTTCCTGGCCGGCGTCGTACCCGGAATCCTCTCCGGCCTCGCCCTGATCGTCCCGGCCGTCTGGCTCGCCCGGCGCGGCGGCTTTGGCCTGCCCGAACCCCGCTCGGCCCGCCCGCCCCTCACCGCCGGGCGGCTCTGGCGCGCCTTCCTCGACGCCATCTGGGGCCTGGCCGCGCCCGTGGTCATCCTCGGCGGCCTCCGCTCCGGCGCCTTCACCCCCACAGAGGCGGCGGTGGTCGCGGTCTTCTACGGGCTTTTCGTCGGCGCGGTGGTCTATCGCAGCTTCGGCTGGCGAGACCTCTATGACGTGCTGCGCGACAGCGCGGAGATCTCCGCCGTCGTCCTGCTCATCATCGCGCTCGCCGCCATCTACGCCCATGCCGGCAGCGCCGCCGGCATCTTCGATGCGCTGGCACAGATGCTGATCGGCCTTACGGACAATGAGGTGGTGATGCTGCTCGCGATCACCCTGATGCTGATGATCGCCGGCACGGCGCTGGACGCTATCTCCACCTACCTCATCTTCCTGCCCATCCTCCTGCCCATAGCCACCCTGTTCCATTGGGACCTGACCTGGTTCGGCGTGATCATCACCATGAACGTCGCCATCGGCGCCTTCACCCCGCCCACCGCCGTCAACCTGATGGTCACCTGCCGCATCGCAGGCTGCAGCATGGAGAGCACGATGGTTTGGGTGTGGTGGTTCCTGCTGGCGATGACAGCGGTGATGCTGGCCGTGACCTTCATGCCCGAAATCGCCCTGGCCCTTCCGCGCTGGATGGGGGACCTATGACATGACCCGGCCCTCGAACACGCCGCCTTTCCCCCGCCTCTCCGCCGCGCTCCTCTCGGGCGCGCTGCTGCTGGGGGCCGCGAGCCTTCCTGCGCCACTCGCCGCGCAGCCCGCGGCCGTGGGCCAGCAGGCACCGGCCGCGCCGGAGGCCACCGACGACCCGGGCGAGGCACCCGGCGCGGCCTCCATCGCCCAGGCCTTCCCGAACCCCGACCCCGGCGGTTTGCGCGCCTGGTTCGAGGAACGCGGCGTCACCTATGGCCTCACCTATATCGCCGAGACCCTGGGCAACGTCTCGGGCGGCATGAGGCGCGGCTCCGTCTATCAGGGGCGGCTCGACATGGAGCTGAGCATCGACCTGGAAAAGCTCGCCGGCCTGCCCGGCCTCAGCTTCCATGCCAATGCCTTCCAGATCAATGGCCGGGGCCTGTCGGAATGCTGCCTCGGCAACCTGGCCACCGTGAGCGGGATCGAGGCCCAGGGCTCCTCACGCCTGTACGAGCTCTGGCTCGAACAGGCGCTGTGGGACGACAGGGTCGCTCTCCGCCTGGGGCAGCTCGGGGTCGATACCGAGTTCTTCACCAGCCAGTATGCGGGGCTGTTCGTGAATGCCACCTTCGGCTGGCCCGCGGTCATGGGCGCCAACCTGCCCGCCGGCGGACCGGCCTACCCGCTGGCCGCGCCCGGGCTGCGGCTCAAGCTCGCGCCCGTCGAAAACGTCACCTTCCTGGCCGCGCTGTTCGACGGCGACCCGGCGGGACCCGGTGAGGACCCACAGCGCAGCAACCGGAGCGGCACCCGCTTCCGCACGCGCGACGCCGGTCTGGCCATAGCCGAACTGAACCTCGGCTTCACCCTGGGCAGCGGCGCGGCCGGCCTGCCGGGCATGGTGAAGCTGGGCGGGTATCACCACTTCGGCGGCTTCGACGACCTGCGCCGCGATGCCAACGGCCTCTCTCTGCGCGACCCGGCCGGCTCCGGCGTGCCACGCCGCCTCCGGGGCAACAGCGGCATCTATGCGAGCATCGACCAGCTCGCCTATCGCGAGCCCGGCACCAGGGACCAGGGGCTTGGCGTGTTCCTGCGCGTCGCGGGCTCCCCCTCGGCGACGAGCCAGATCGATTTCTACGCGGATGGCGGCTTCACCTACAAAGGGCTGCTCCCGGGCCGCGTAAACGACACGCTGGGCCTCGGCCTCGCCTGTGCGCATGTCTCGTCCGCCGCACGCGGGTTGGACCGCGACCAACTTCTCTTCGGCCCCACGCCGCAACCCGTGCGGTCGAGCGAGGCCGTGGCGGAGGTCTCCTATCAGGGGGAGGTCGTGCCCGGCCTCACGGTCCAGCCCTTCCTGCAGTACATCCTCCGGCCAGGCGGGCATGTGGCGAACCCGCGCGATCCGGGAGGCGCCGCCATACGGAACGCCACCGTGCTCGGCCTGAGGGCGGCCTGGCGAAGTGGCACGGAAAGGCAGGCTCATGCGCTGGAGCAAGACGGCCTCCGCCGCCCACTCACGCTTCAGTGAGCGCCGATGGATGTTCAGATTCATTTGAGGAAGTCCGGTTAGCCACTGCCGGCGCCGCGGCGATGATGCCGGCGGCCCGTGCCGGAGATCCCATGACAGGTCCGCTGAACCGACTGCGCATCCGCGGGAAGATCCTCGCGGCGCTCGGCCTCCTCCTCTTCGCCATCACCGGCCTCGGTGGTTTCGCCATCCTTCGCATCCACGCGCTGGATACGGTGATCACGGATCTCTCGGACAACTGGCTGCCCAGCGCGCATGTCGCGGGCGATCTCTCCATCGAGTTCGAGAAGCTCCGCGCGCGCGAGACGCAGATGATCCTCCGCACGGATGACCGCCGCGCGCATTCCATCGGCCTGACCGTCGAAAGCCATAAGCTGTTCGAGGATGCGCTGGCCCGCTACCGCCCGCTTGTGAGCGCGGGCGAGGAACAGGGCTTGGCCCAGCGGATCGACGCGGCCTGGGCCAGCTACAAGCCGCTGAGCGAGCAGATGCTGGCGGCCGCGCGAGCCGGGGATAACGCTCGCGCTTCCGAAATCCTCTTTCGCGGCACCACCCAGGCCCTGTCCTCCCTGCGGGAGTCCATCGGTGCCAGCCGCCGCTTCCAGCTGGATAACGGCCGCATCGCCGCCGACAAGGGCAAGGCACTGGGTTCCTCGGCCTATGCCTGGATCATCGCCACGCTCGGCCTGACCCTGGCCTTCAGCATCGCAGTCGGCTTCGCCCTGGTCCGTGCCATCTCCGGCCCGATCATGGGGATGACGGCGGCGATGCGGCGCCTGGCGGAGCGGGACATGGCGGTGTCGATCCCCGGGACGGGGCGTGGCGACGAGATCGGGCAGATGGCCTCGGCGGTGGCGGTGTTCCGCGACAGCATGATCGAGGCGGACCGGCTTTCGGCCGAGGCGGAGGCGTCCCGTGCCTCGCGCGAGGCGCGGGCGGCGCAGATGGAGGGCCTGGTGCGCGGCTTCCAGGAGCGCGCGGGGGAGATGGTGCGGACGCTGTCCTCGGCCTCGACGGAGCTGGAGGCGACGGCGCGCGGGATGAGCAGCACGGCGGAGGGGACGAGCACCCAGGCCGGGCGCGTGGTCTCGGCCGCCGAGCAGGCGAGCACGGGGGTGCAGACGGTGGCCGCGGCGGCGGAGGAGCTGACGGCGTCCATCGGGGAGATCAGCCGGCAGGTGAGCCAGGCGACGACGGTGGCCGGGCGTGCGGTGCAGGATGCGCGGCAGACGGATGCGACGGTGCAGGCGCTGGCCGAAGG
>NZ_FQZF01000016.1 GCF_900141905.1 Muricoccus roseus
GGCCTGACCTTCAAGCCCGAGACGGACGACATGCGCGACGCGCCCTCCCTCGTCGTCGTGCCCAAGCTGGCCCAGGCCGGGGCTATCATCCGCGCCTACGACCCCCAGCCCTCCCATGCGCGCCAGCTCATGCCGGCCGCCACGCATTTCGCCGAAAGCGCGCTCGATGCCGCGGACGGCGCCGATGCCCTCGTGCTGCTGACCGAGTGGAACGAGTTCCGTGCCCTCTCGCCCGAGCGGCTCAAAGCCACCATGGCCGGCAACACCGTCCTCGACCTCCGCAACGCCTGGGACCCACAGGCCTTCCGTGAGGCCGGATTCCAGTACCAATCCATCGGCCGCCCCTGAGCGGCCCTGCGCCACCCACGCCAAGAGACGCCCCCCATGCCGAGCTTCAGCCACCGCTTCGACCCGACCAGCCTTCGCGAATACGACATTCGCGGCGTCGTCGGGAAAACCCTCTCGGGCGAGGATGCCTTCGCCATCGGCCGGGTCTTCGGCTCCATCGTCTCCCGCAAGGGCGGGACGAAGGTAGCCGTCGGCTATGACGGCCGCCTCTCCTCCCCCATGCTGGAGGAGCGGCTGGTCGCCGGCCTCATGGCCTCGGGCATGGAGGTGATCCGCATCGGCTGCGGGCCGACGCCGATGCTCTATTTCGCCGCCTATCACTTCGGCACGGATGGCGCCGTGATGGTGACGGGCAGCCACAACCCGCCGGACTACAACGGCTTCAAGTCCATGATCGGCAAGAAGCCCTTCTTCGGCGCCGACATCCAGACCCTGGGCCAGATGGCGGCCGGGGGCGACGTGGTGGAGGAGAAGCAGGGCTCCTCCCGCACCGTCGACATCGCCGAGGACTATGTCGCCCGCCTGCTGCAGGATTATGACGGCGGCGACCGCCAGCTGACGGTGGTATGGGACCCGGGCAACGGCTCGGGCGCCGAGATCACGAAGATGCTGGCCGGCCGCCTGCCCGGCAGGCACGTCGTCATCAACGGCGAGATCGACGGCAACTTCCCGGCCCACCATCCCGACCCGACGGTGGCGAAGAACCTCGAGCAGATCATCGCCGAGGTGGCGCGCCAGGGTGCCGATCTCGGCATCGCCTTCGACGGCGATGCGGACCGCATCGGCGTGGTGGACAATGAGGGCAACATCCTCTTCGGCGACCAGCTCCTCGTCGTGCTTGCGCGCGACGTGCTGAAGAGCAAGCCGGGCGGCACGATTATCGCCGATGTGAAGGCGAGCCAGGTGCTGTTCGACGAGGTGGCCAAGGCCGGCGGCGTGCCGCTGATGTGGAAGACCGGCCACTCGCTCATCAAGTCCAAGATGGCGGAGACGGGCGCGCCGCTGGCGGGTGAGATGTCCGGCCACATCTTCTTCGCGGACAAGTGGTACGGCTTCGACGATGCCCCTTACTCCGCCGTTCGCCTGCTCGGCATCGTCGCGCGCATGAGCGAGACGCTGTCCCAGGTGCGGGACGCGATGCCGAAGGTGATCAACACCCCGGAGCTGCGCTTCAACTGCGCCGAGGAGCGCAAGTTCGTCGTCGTCCAGGAGGTGAAGGACCGCCTGGCCGCCGAGGGCGCGAAGGTGCAGGACGTGGATGGCGTGCGCGTGCTGACCGAGGACGGCTGGTGGCTGCTGCGTGCCTCCAACACCCAGGCGGTGCTGGTGGCCCGGGCCGAGGCGAAGAGCGCCGAGGGGCTGGAGCGTCTGAAGGCGGGCATTGCGCGCCAGCTGGAAGCCAGCGGCCTCGCGGCGCCGGACTTCTCCGGGGAGAATGCGGGGCACTGATCCCGGTCTTCCTCTACGGAACCCTGCTGGACCGGCGCATCCTCGCGCGCCGGTCCGGCGACCCCCGGCTGCCCAGGGCCATGCGCCCGGCCCGTCTGCCGGGCTTCACGCGGGGGATGCTGCGCGGCACCCCCTACCCCACGCTGCTTCCCTGCCCCGGCGCCGAGCTGGACGGGATGCTGATCCGCCCTTCGCCGGACGCCATGGCGGCGCTGAAGCGCTATGAGGGCGCCTGCTACCGGTTGGTGCCGGTGCGCGTGCACGGGGCGCGCGGCGCCGTGCGGGCCCGGGCCTGGATCGTGCCGCGGTTCATGGCGCGGCCCTGAATCGGCCACCCCGCTTGCGGTGCCGCGGGGCTGCCCCAGGATGGCGCCATGCGCCGCCGTTCCCTTCTCCTGCTAATGGCCGCCACCCCGGCTGCCGCCCAGGCCCCTGCCCTGCTGCGGCCTGACGAAGCCCTGCCGCTCCTGCGGGCCGGCGGGCTGAACCTCTACATGCGCCATGCGACGACCGACCGGAGCCAGGCCGATACGGGCCGGCTGGAGGACCGGGCGGGGCAGCGCAACCTCAGCCGGGCCGGTGAGGCGATGGCGCGCGCGCTGGGCGCGGCCTTCCGGCGTCTCGGGATTCCCGTGCGGGAGGTGCTCACCAGCGAGGTCTTCCGGGCGCAGGACACCGCCCGGCTGGCCTTCGGGGAGGCCGGGATTCACCCGGCGCTGATCGCGGACGACTACACGCGGGGGGATGCGCGGCAGGACGCGGCGGAGGTTTCGCGACTGCTGGCCCAGCCGGCGCGCGGCGGCAACCGGGTGCTGGTCGGGCATATCGTCCCCCTGGGGATGATCCTTGGGCGCTCCCTGGCCCAGGCGGAGTTCCCGGAGGGCAGCCTCGCCCTGTTCCGGCCGGAGGACGGGCGATGGCGCTTCCTCGGCATCGTCCGGGCGGAGGCGCTGATCGAGGCGGCGCGGTGACGGGCGCCCCCTGACGGCCAGGGCCAGGCCCGGTAGACTCCCCGCGACCACGGAGTGAGCCGATGCTGCAACCGCCCCCCGCCGAGCCCGGCATGCGCGAGGAAGAGGTCGATACCCCGGCCCTCCTGCTCGACCTCGATGCCTTCGAGGCCAATCTGGACGCCATGGCGGCGCGGCTGGCCGGCACCGGCGCCAGGCTGCGCGCCCATGCGAAGACGCATAAGTCCGCGGTGATCGCCCTTCAGCAGATCCGGCGCGGCGCGGTCGGGCAATGCGTGCAGAAGGTGGCCGAGGCGGAGGCGCTGGCCTGGGGCGGGGTGCCCGACATCCTCGTCTCCAACCAGGTGGTGGATGCGCGGAAGCTGCGGCGGCTGGCGGCCCTTTCCGGCATCGCCAAGGTCGCGGTCTGCGCCGACGACGCGGCGGGGATAGACACGATCTCCGCGGTGGCCGAGGCGGCCGGGACGCGGATGGAGGTGCTGGTCGAGATCGATGTCGGCGCGGGCCGCTGCGGCGTCCCGCCCGGGCCGGAGGCGGTGGCGCTGGCCGAGCGGATCGCCGCCTCGCCGCATCTAACCTTCGGCGGGCTCCAGGCCTATCACGGCAGCGCGCAGCACAAGCGCAGCATCGAGGAGCGGCGCGCTGCCATTTCCTTCGCCGCGGAGGGGGTGCGGCGAACGATCGAGCAGCTGACCCAGCGCGGGTTGCCCTGCCCCATCGTCGGCGGCGCAGGGACCGGCACCTATGAGCTGGAGCTGGAGGCGGGGCTCTGGACCGAGATCCAAGCCGGCTCCTACGCCTTCATGGATGCCGACTACGCGGCCAACGGGCAGCCGCCCGCCTTCCGGCAGAGCCTGTTCGTTCTGTCGCAGGTGATGTCGGCCCCGCGCGACGGGATGGCGGTGCTGGATGCCGGGCACAAGGCCGTGGCGGTGGATTCCGGCCTTCCGCTGGTCTGGGACCGGCCGGGCATCCGCTATGTCGGCGCCTCGGACGAGCACGGCTCGCTCGTGGTGGAGGGCGGCGCGCAGCCGAAGCTGGGGGAGAGGCTGCGACTGGTGCCGGGCCATTGCGACCCGACGGTGGACCGCTACGACTGGTATGTCGGCGTCCGGAAGGGCCGGGTGGAATGCCTCTGGCCTGTTTCCGCCCGCGGCGGGATGGCCTGAACGAAAAAAGGGACCGGCGAGCCGGTCCCTTTCCAGAGTGATCCGATGGAGGCGCGGCCTAGCGCCGGGCCTGCTTCCCGCGCGGCGCGGTGGCGGCAACGGGCGCGCGGCGCGGCGCCGCCACGCGGGATGTCGTGCCGCGGGGGGCCGAGACGCGGACCATCCGCCCGCCATCGCCCTGCTCCATCACGCGGCGCGTGCTGGCGGCGCGGGCCGCGCCGGCCCGGGTGCCGACGCGCGCCACAGGGGCCGCCGCGGCACGGCCGCGCGCCGCGGCCGCCTGGGGACGCGCCGCCGCCGGCCGGGCCACGCGCAGCGAGACCTGGCGGATGTTGGAGCGGGCCGGCGCCGCCGCCTCGATCGTCGCGGCACGGGCGCGGCCGAGCACAGAGGGCGCCCGCGCCATGGCCATCGCCGCATCCGGCACGCGGGCCGGGGGCTGCACGCCCAACCGGGCGAAGCCGTCATCGAGCAGCAGGGCCGCATGGCGGTCCCGCTCCACCCAAGAGGAGCCTCCGAAGACGGAGACGAAGACGCGCTGGCCCTGGCGCTGGGCGGAGACGACGTTGTTGAAGCCAGAGGCGTTGATGAAGCCGGTCTTCACCCCGTCCACGCCTTCATACTCGCCGATCATGCGGTTGTGGCTGCGGAAGGCGTAGTTGCCGGCGCGGATGGTGGAGTTGCCGAAGTAGTGCCAGCGCTCCGGGAAATCGAGGAAGAGGCGGCGGCCGAGCGTCGCCATGTCGCGCGCCGTCGTCGTCTGGTCCCAGTCGGGCAGGCCGGAGGCGTTGCGGAAGGTGGTGTTGGTCATGCCGAGCTGACGCGCCTTCTGCGTCATCACCTGGGCGAAGCGCTCCTCGCTGCCGGCCAGGGCCTCGCCGACCGCGACCGCCACGTCATTGGCCGACTTCATCGTCAGCGCGTAGATCGCGACCTCGACCGGGATGGTCATGCCGGGCGGAACGCCGAGCTTGGAGGGCTGGCGGCTGTTCGCCTCCTCGCTGATGTAGATGCGGCTGTTCATGGTGACGCGGCCTTCGCGCATCGCCTCAAACAGCATGTAGAGGGTCATCATCTTGGTCAGCGAGGCCGGGTAGCGCGGGGCATCGGCATTGGCGCCGCCCAGCGACTGGCCGGTCCGGCCATCCATGACGAAGGAGGCGTAGCGGTCGCTGCCGATCTGGGCAGCGGCGGGATGGGCTGCCAGCAGGGCGGGCACCAGGGCGGCCGCCCAGCCAGCCCGCTTGGCCAGCGCCCGCACGCCCTCGCGCCGCCGGCCGCACCAGGCCGCCAAAGCATTCGCCATGTAGCATCCCCCTCTAGCCGGCTCCGCCCCCGCGGAAATGCCGTTGCGCACAGCCCCCCAGCCATGCAGGCCGACGATAAGGGGCCTTGGCTGCGCCTGTCCATCGCAAGTTGCAGGGAATTTCCCTACGATTCAGTTATTGCAGCATTTTTGGGGGTGGGGCCGAAAGTTTCGCGCGGATGGAAGATTTTTCATGCTGCGCTGCAAAAAACTTGTGGACCGGGCTTCGTTGCGATCGCTACAACCTCCATGTTGCAGCGCAGCAATGCCATGGTGACAATCATGGCCTGCCTCATCGGACTTCCAGGAGATGCCCCCCATGGCCAATGAATCCCCCAAGGTTGCCCGCCTCGCGGCCGAGACCGTGAGCACCGCGGCCACCACCGCCGAGACCGTCGCCGCCAAGACCACCGGCTTCGCCGATGCCGGCACCGCCCAGCTCCGCACCGCCATGGAGCGCGGCATGGAGCAGGCGACCAAGGCTGCCGAGGGCAGCTTCAAGGCTGCGCAGGACTTCGCCGAGTTCTCCCGCGGGAACGCCGAGACCCTGGCCCAGGTGGCGCAGACCTGGATGATGGGCACGCAGGACCTGGGCCGCCAGGCCTTCGCCTTCGCCCAGTCCCTGACCGACCACGCGCTCGAGGGCGCCCGCGCCATGGCTGGCGTGAAGAGCCTCAAGGAAGTGGCCGAGATCCAGGCCAGCTATGCGCGCGGCACGGTTGACCGCATGATGTCCGAGACGGCGAAGCTGCAGGAGGCCTCGCTGAAGCTGGCCGAGCAGGTCGCCACCCCCGTGACCCAGCGCGTGTCCCTGGCGATCGAGCGCGCGACCAAGCCGATCGCGGCCTAATGCCGGAAACGGCCTCCGGGGGATGACCCTGGCGGCCGGACCGCTTCCCGGATTGCTCTCCGGACCACTCCCTGGGCCCTGCCCGCCTGCCCTTCCGGGCCGGTGGGCGGGGCCCTTGGCGTTCCGGCATCCGCTTCGCCCGCCCCTGCCCTCTGGCAAGGCGTGCTCGGGCGCCCCATATCCGCGCGTGGCGAGAGACTTCACCTCGTGCGATGCGATCCGATATCCTTCCACCACAATTGAAGCGCGGCGGAGACGGCCAGCCCTTGGCAAGCCGGCCATCCGTGAGACCATGGCGGGGCGATGACAGAGCAGGACAGGCGCCCGGGCGGCATGACGGGCAACACCCCCGAGGATCCCGACAAGGATAAGGGGCCCTCCCGCCCGGCGGGGCCGCCGGGAGACGGCGGCAACGGAACCGATGGGGGCGGCCCGGCGACGGGCGTCGTGGTCAAGGCGCGTCCTCGGACGCGCAAGCCGACCATGTACAAGGTCCTGATGCTGAACGACGACTACACGCCGATGGAGTTCGTCGTGCATGTGCTGGAGCGCTTCTTCCAGAAGAACCGGGACGAGGCGACCCGCATCATGCTGCATGTCCACCGCCGCGGCGTCGGCGTCTGCGGGGTCTTCACCTATGAGGTTGCGGAGACCAAGGTAACCCAGGTCATGGACCTGGCGCGCCAGAACCAGCACCCTCTGCAGTGCACGATCGAGAAGGACTGATTCGGCAAGAGGCCGGCGAGCTTCCGGACCTTAGGCTGAAACACCGCGTAACCGACCTATCCCCTCGGCGTTCGGGGAATGGGTCACAATATAGACTTCAGACTACCGAGTTGCGGCCGCCCCAAGCTTGGCGTCCAGGGGGACGCCCTGCCGGGAGATCCCGGCGGCCGATGAGATAGGGGAGCGTCGATTATGCTGTCCCGTAACCTTGAACAGACGCTCCACCGCGCCCTTGGCCTGGCCAGCGAGCGCCGGCACGAATACGCCACGCTCGAGCACCTGCTGCTCAGCCTGGCCGAAGACACGGATGCGACGACCGTTCTCCGCGCCTGCGGCGTGGATGTGGACAAGCTGAAGCGTGACCTGGCCGAGTTCCTGGACAAGGACCTGGCCGGGCTGGTGACCGACCGCGGGGGCGACCCGAAGCCGACCGCCGGCTTCCAGCGGGTGGTCCAGCGCGCGGCGATCCACGTCCAGTCGTCCGGGCGCGATGAGGTGACCGGCGCCAATGTGCTGGTGGCCCTGTTCAGCGAGCGCGAGAGCCATGCGGTCTACTTCCTGCAGCTGCAGGACATGACCCGGCTGGACGCGGTGAATTTCATCTCCCACGGCATCGCCAAGGCCCCGGGCCGCAGCCAGACCCGCCCCGTGCAGGGCAATGCGGGCAAGGATGGCGAGGGCCAGGATGAGGGCCGCGGCAATGAGGAGCGCCGCGAGGGCGGCGCCAAGCGCGGCGGCGACGCGCTGTCGAACTACTGCGTCAACCTCAACAAGAAGGCTGGCCAGGGCAAGATCGACCCGCTGATCGGGCGCGCCGAGGAGATCGAGCGCACAATCCAGATCCTCTGCCGCCGCACCAAGAACAACCCGCTCTATGTGGGCGACCCGGGCGTGGGCAAGACTGCCATCGCCGAGGGC
Source organism: Muricoccus roseus (assembly GCF_900141905.1). GTDB lineage: Bacteria > Pseudomonadota > Alphaproteobacteria > Acetobacterales > Acetobacteraceae > Roseomonas > Roseomonas rosea. The sequence goes on from NZ_FQZF01000016.1 coordinate 7,738, forward strand.
CTGGCCAAGCGGATCATCGAGGAGGACGTGCCCGAGGTCCTGCTCAAGTCCACGATCTACGCGCTGGACATGGGCAGCCTGCTGGCCGGCACGCGCTATCGCGGTGACTTCGAGGAGCGGCTGAAGGCCGTGGTGAACGAGCTGGAGCAGCAGCCCGGCGCCATCCTCTTCATCGACGAGATCCACACGGTGATTGGCGCCGGTGCGACCTCGGGCGGTGCGATGGATGCGTCGAACCTGCTGAAGCCGGCGCTTGCCCAGGGCACGCTGCGCTGCATCGGCTCCACCACCTACAAGGAGTACCGGCAGCACTTCGAGAAGGACCGGGCGCTCGTCCGGCGCTTCCAGAAGATCGACGTCAACGAGCCGAGCGTCGAGGATGCGGTGAAGATCCTCACCGGGCTGAAGACGAATTACGAGAAGCACCACAAGGTCAAGTACACGCCGGAGGCGATCCGCGCCGCGGTGGAGCTCTCGGCCAAGTACATCCATGACCGGAAGCTGCCGGACAAGGCGATCGACGTGATCGACGAGGTCGGCGCCTCCCGCATGCTTCTGCCGGAGGGCAAGCGGCGCAAGACCGTGACCCTCCAGGACGTGGAAAACATCGTCGCCAAGATCGCGCGGATCCCACCCAAGTCCGTGTCCACCGACGACAAGGAGACGCTCAAGAGCCTGGAGCGCGACCTGAAGTCGATGGTGTTCGGCCAGGACAAGGCGATCGAGGCCCTTTCGGCCGCGATCAAGCTGGCCCGGGCCGGGCTGCGCGACCCGGAGAAGCCGATCGGCAACTATCTCTTCTCCGGCCCCACGGGCGTCGGCAAGACGGAGGTGGCCAAGCAGCTCGCCAAGACGCTCGGCATCGAGCTGATCCGCTTCGACATGTCCGAGTACATGGAGCGGCACAGCATCAGCCGGCTGATCGGCGCGCCCCCGGGCTATGTGGGCTTCGACCAGGGTGGCCTGCTGACCGACAGCATCGACCAGCACCCGCATGCCGTGCTCCTGCTCGATGAGATCGAGAAGGCGCACCAGGATCTCTACAACATCCTGCTGCAGGTGATGGACCACGGGAAGCTGACGGACCACAACGGCAAGACGGTCGACTTCCGCAACGTCATCCTCATCATGACCACCAATGCCGGCGCGGCGGACATGGCCAAGCCCGCCATCGGCTTCGGTGCCGTGCAGCGGGTGGGTGAGGACACCGAGGCGATCAACCGGATGTTCACGCCCGAGTTCCGCAACCGCCTGGATGCGGTGGTGCCCTTCGCCAATCTGTCCCCGGAGATCGTGGGCAACGTCGTCGAGAAGTTCGTGATGCAGCTGGAGGCCCAGCTCGCGGACCGGAACGTGACGATCGAGCTGTCCTCGGCCGCCAAGGAGTGGCTGGCGGAGAAGGGCTATGACCGCCTCTATGGCGCGCGGCCGCTGGCCCGCGTGATCCAGGAGTACATCAAGAAGCCGCTGGCCGAGGAGCTGCTCTTCGGCAAGCTGGTGAAGGGTGGCGCGGTGAAGGTGGGGCTGAAGGACGACGCCCTGACCTTCGACATCGCCGAGGCGCCGCCACCGGCGCTGCCCAAGCCCGAGGAGGGCCAGGGTGGCAGCGAGGGTGGTTCCGATGGCGACGGCGAGGCCGAGCGCGAGCCGGAGGCGGCGGGTTGACCCGCCGCCCCTCCGGGGCTCTATAGCAACGCGTTCATGAACTTGGCGTAGAGGTCGGCGAATGGGGGGACGTCTCGGAGCCTTACTGGGGCCCCTTGGTCTGATTATTATCGGCATGCTGGTCCTGGCCGCCGTCCTTACTCTTGCGCGCCGTCGTCTCGGCGGACGCGGCGGCAGCATCGATCCGATGGGGATTGATGCGGACGGGGATGGCGGGGAAGCCAGGGATGGCCGCCCCATCGTCCTCCCGGATTTCCGGACCTTCCTCGACCGTTTCGCCTTCCCACGCCGCGAGGCCAATCCGTATTGGGAGCGGCTGGATGGCGCGATGGGCGTGCCCGGGAAGCCAGTCGCCTGGTTCGAGCGCAACGGCACGGTTTATGGAGTGAATGGCGAAACCACCTTCGCGGCGCTGGAGGCGATCGATGCCTGGATGCGCGCGAATCCGGGCGAGGACCCCTTCGAGGTCGTGACCGGAAAGGGTGCGAAGGGCCGTTTGACTGCCCGGCCCGAGATCGGCTGGACGGACAAGAAGGCCCTCCGGATCGAGACCGGTTGAGTGCGCGGCGCGCCGCGTCTCCAGCCAGCGCCGGATGTCGTCGAGCACCGGCGCGCCTTCCAAGCCCAGGGCGCGCAGAGGCGGCGCCAGGGCCGCGCCGATCCCCACATGGCCGAGCCCGGGATAGAGCCGGGTAGTGACGGACACGCCCTGCGCGCTGGCAAGGCTCGCGAAGCGCGTGGCCTGGGCGGGCCGGACGGTGTGGTCGGCCTCCCCCTGTAGCAGCAGGAGAGGTGGCGCTCCCCGGATCGCCAGCGGGTCAGCCGGCGCCACGCGGGCATGACCCTCCGGGGCTGACGTGAAGATGCCGCGCGGGTCGTCCTCAGGCCCGAACGCGTAGGGCCCGGCCAGGCCGATGGCGCCGGCCAGGGTAGCCCGCCCATCGCCCAGCCACCGAGGATCGGTCGCGAGGGCAAGGGCGATGAAGGCTCCGGCCGAATGGCCGATGAGGAAGACGAAGCGCCCCTTTCCCTCTCCGGCGCGAATGGCCCTCACGGCGGCGGCGCCATCCTCGACGAAGGCCGGCCAGCGCACCTCCGGGAACAGGCGATAGTCCGGCACCGCGACCAGCACGCCGAGCGAGGCGAGCGAGCGCGCGGCGAAGGCATAGTCGGCCCGTTCGCCGGCGCGCCAGCCGCCGCCATAGAAGAAGATGAGAAGCGGCGCGTCCGGTGCGGCGCCTTCGGGGGTGTAGAGGTCGTAGCGCGCCCGGTCCCCGGCCCCGTAGGGCAGCCCGGCGGATACGCGAGTGCCGCCGGCGGGTGTCAGCCCGTTCGCAAGGTCAAATGGAGAGCAGGCGGTGGCCACCAGCGGCAGGGAGAGCAGAAGGCGGCGCGGGATCATCCGGGGGACAACGCCGGGCCTGGGCGGCTTGTTGCCCCCGCTGTTGCCCCCCGTCCCGTTCAGGGCCGGTCGCGCAGCAGCTCCCGCATGCGGCGGGCATCCGCGGGCGTGACGGCGGGGGCGGCATTGCCCCAGGCGTTGCGGACATAGGTGGTGACGGCCGCGGCCTGCTCGTCGTTCAGGCGCCAGCCGAAGGCCGGCATGGCCGGTGAGGTAGGCGCATGCGGCGTGTAGGCGGCGCGCACGCCCTGGAGCACTACGCGAAGCACCGTCTCGCTGCCCTCCTGCTGCACCACCTGGCTGCCGGCCAGACGGGGGAACATGTTCGGTACGCCCTGGCCGGTCCGGGTGTGGCAGGCCATGCAGCGGTCGACATACAGCGCCTCGCCGATCTTCATCCGGTCATCCTCAGCGGCGATCGGGGTGCGGGCGGGCGGCGCCGGGGCCTGGGCCGGCGGCTCCTTCAGATAGACGGCGATGGCGCGCAGGTCGGGGTCGGTCATGAGTCCGGTGGAGTATTCCACCACCTCCGCCATCGGGCCGGAGGCGGCGCTACGGGCGTTGCGGCCGGTCCTGAGATACTCGACGATCTCCTCGACGCTCCAGTTGCCCAATCCGGTGCGCTGGTCGCCCGTCAGGTTGGTGGCGAACCAGCCCTGAAGGGGGCCGCCGGCAAAGCGATCGCCCGAGCGGTCGCCGCCCAGCATGTTCTTCGGCGTGTGGCAGGCGCCGCAATGACCCGGCCCTTCCACGATATAGGCGCCCCGGTTCCATTCGGCGGAGCGGTTGGGATCGGCGCGGAACTCCTCGGGCCGGAAGAACAGTGCGTTCCAGGCGAGCATCGAGGCGCGGATGTTGAAGGGGAAGGGCAGCGTGTTGCGGTCCACCGCGTTCCGCACCGGCTCGAGCGTGTTGAGATAGGCGAAGATGGCGTCGGTGTCGTCGCGGCTCATGCGCGTGAAGTAGGTGTAGGGGAAGGCAGGATAGAGGCGGGCACCGTTGGGGCGGATGCCCTCGTGCATCGTGCGGTAGAACTCGTCGGCGGACCAGGTGCCGATGCCGGTCTCGCGGTCCGGCGTGATGTTGGGCGTGGTGATCAGGCCGAAGGGGGTCTCGATCGGGCGACCTCCGACGAAGCCCTGGGCGCCCCTCTTCTCGCCATTCGGGTTCATGTGGCAGGCCACGCAGTCGCCGAGCACGACGAGGTAGCGGCCGCGCTCGACGGCCGCGAAGTTGTCGGGCGCCGCGTTCAGCGGGGTGATGCCGATCAGGGCCGCGAGGCCCGTGGCGGCGGCGAGGAGACGCGCGCGCATCAGGCTTGCACCAGCGGCTGTCCGGGGTTCTTCAGGTACTGCTGGGTGATGGCGTCCGCCGCATAATAGGCCAGTGCCCCGACCGTGCCCGTGGGGTTGTATCCGGCATTCTGCGGGAAGGCGGATGCGCCAAGCACGAAGACGTTCGGCATGTCCCATACCTGCTGGAACTTGTTCACCGCGGAGGTCCGGGGATTGTCGCCCATGATCGCGCCGCCCGTGTTGTGCGTGGTCTGGTAGGGCACGACGTTCCAAGGGCCCCGCTTGGGCGTGGCGACGATCTGCTTCGCGCCCATCGCGCGCATGATCGGCACCATCTTGTCCGTCACATAGGCCGACATGCGCTCCTCATTCGCCTTGAAGTCGAAGGTCATGCGCAGAAGTGGGCGGCCCAGCCGGTCCTTATAGGTGGGGTCGAGGTCCAGGTAGCAGTCGCGATAGGACATGTTGCTGCCCTGGCTGCCGACATTCGTCGTGGTCAGGTAGTTGTCCCGCGTGGCCTTCTTCCAGGCGCTGCCCCAGCGCGGCGTGCCCGGGGGCACGGGGCGCGCGGAGATCGGGCGCGCGTGGAAGGTGCTGCAATTGATGTTGGCACCGCCCACGAAGTTCAGGCCGGTATGGTCGAAATTGTCGCCGTTGTACTCGTCGCAGGTCATGCCCAGCGAGCCCGCGCCGGCCCAGGAATTGAACAGCTGGTTGTCGAAGTAGCCGTTCACCGAAGAATTGGCCTGATAGGCGTAGTTCTTGCCGATCACGCCCTCATTCGTGTTCGGGTCATAGGGGCGCCCGATGCCGGAATAGAGCATCAGCCGGACGTTCCAGAGCTGGTAGGCGGCGAGGATCACGAGGTCCGCCGGCTGCTCCCATTCCTCGCCCTGGGCGTCCACATAGACCACGCCCGTGGCGGTGCGGCCATCCGGGCTCTTGAGCACGCGGACCACCTCGCATTCCGTGCGCGCCTCGAAGCCGGGATGGCGCATCAGCACGGGCAGGACGGTGGTTTGCGGCGAGGACTTCGAGTAGTTCGCGCAGCCGAAGCGTTCGCAGAACCCGCAATAGGTGCAGGGCGCGAGGGTGACGCCAAGCGGGTTGGTGTAGGCCTGCGACATATTGGCCGAGGGCAGCGGGAAGGGCTTGAAGCCCAGCTCGGTCGTCGCGCGCTGGAACAGGTTCTGCGCGTGCTGCATCTTCAGCGGCGGCGTCGGATAGGGGCGACTGCGCCAGCCCTCGAAGGGGTTCCCGCCGGGCAGGATCTGGCCCTTGACATTGCCGGCCTCGCCGGAAATGCCGGCGAGATACTCGAACCGGTCATAATAGGGCTCGAGCTCGTCGTAGGTGATGCCCCAGTCCTGGATGCTGTGGTTCTCGGGGAAGATCCCCTCGCCATAGCGCTCGAGGTAGTGGCTGCGGATGTTGAAGTCGCTGGGCAGGAAGCGCCAGGTGTGGCCGTTCCAGTGCACGCCCGCGCCGCCGACGCCGTTGCCGGGCAGGAAGCTACCCCAGCGCCGGATGGGCAGTGCCTCCTGGTCCATGCGGTTGCGCGCGGTGACAGTGTCCTGCGCGGTGCGCACGAAGAGGTCGTGGCGGATGCCGTAGCGCAGCTCGTCGGGCGCGGTGCCGATGTTGAAGTCGGACGCCGTGTCGCGCCACGGCCCGCGCTCCAGCGCGACCACCTGGAGCCCGGCCTGGCAGAGTTCGTGGCCCATGATCGCGCCGGTCCAGCCGAGCCCGACGATGACGGCGTCCTTGCGAGGAAGGCGGCGCATCACCCGCGCCCTCCCGCGCGGTTCCAGTCGGGTCTTCCGATGAGGCTGACGGGCGGCAGGGTGTAGCGGGTGTTCGGCCGCTCCAGCACATCGCGGAAGTCGTAGCGCGTGCCGGGGAAGCCGATGAGCTTCCAACCAGCCATGTCGCGGTTCCCGCCATAGATCGGGTCCGCGAAGAAACCCTCCATCGTGTTGTTAAAGATCAGGTCGAAGATCTCGCTGCCGTTGAACTCGGGCGTGTTGACCTCGCGCTTCTCGAGGGAGGTGAGAAGGCGGTCCAGCTCCTCGCCGGAAAGCTGGGGGATGCCGCGGCCGCCGAAGTTGCGCGAGACATGCGCAGCCAGCCCCGCGAGACCTTTGCGATAGGCCTGGGCCGGGGTGAGTGGCGATTGGAATCCCTGGGTGGGGAGCGGCCTCTCGGGGAAGGGCCCCTGCATGTAGACTCCCTCGGCGCGGCCATAGGGGCCGGCAAGCTGCCGGTCGATGAAGACGGCGCAGCCGGCTTCCTTCCCGCCCGGCCCCAGCTCGTCCTGCGGGATCAGACGATCGACAATGGCCTCGATTGCGGAGGCTTCATCCGGCGTGAAGAAGAGCCACGGCCCAGGGCGCACCTCGGGGGGCGGATAGACCTCGTTGCCTGTCCAGGGGAGGCCCTGGATGGTGCGGGCGGAAGCGGCCGCGGCGACGAGGCCCATCAGGGCGGTGGTGGCGGTGAGGAGGGTTCGTCGGGAGAGACGCGCGTCGGACATCTGGAACCCCTCGCTGCGGACATTCATCCGCTTTCACGGCTGCAAGCCGTGACGTGCGACAAGGTTGCGGCGCGCGAAAGGGCCTCCGCATTGCGATGTGTTAATTCCGCGCCATGGGGGTATCACGCGGCCGGGAAACGCGAGGCACGCCAAGCGCTTCCGGCCGATTCACGAATGCGTGCTGCTCAGCTCAGCGCGTCGCGCGCATGCAGGAGCCTGGCCTTTCCGCTGCTATCGAGGCTGGGGAATTGCAGGTCGAGCGACTCCATGGCGCCCGCCACGGCTTCGGCGATGAGAAGGCGCGCGAGCCATTTGCGGTCGGCGGGGATAATGAACCAGGGCGCATGCGGCGCGGCGGTCGCGCGGATCGCCTCGTCATAGGCGAGCACGTAGTCGCCGCGGCGTGCGCGATCGGCGAGGTCGCCGGCCTGGAACTTCCAGTTCTTCGCGGGGTCGTCGATGCGGGCGAGCAGCCGCTCGCGCTGCTCCTCCTCCCCGAGATGGAGGTAGAATTTCAGGATCAGCATGCCCTGCCGCGAGAGATAGCGCTCGTGCGCCGCGATATCCTCCAGCCGTTCCGCCCAGATCTGCGGCCCGGTGAGGTTGGCGGGCAGCGGCGCGGCCTGGAGCACGGAGGGCTGCACGCGGGGCACCAGCACCTCCTCGTACCAGGAGCGGTTGTGCACGCCGACCCGGCCACGGCGCGGCAGCGCCACGTCGTGACGCCAGAGATAGCCGTGCGAGCGCTCGAGCGTGCTCGGCGCCGAGAAGGATTCCACATGCACGCCCTGCGGGTTCACGCCGGAGAAGACATGCTTGATCGCGCCATCCTTCCCGCTGGCATCCATGCCCTGGAGGATGCAGAGCACGGACCAGCGCGCATCCGCATAGAGCCGCTCCTGCTGGGCCGAGATGCGGGCGACGACCCCCGCCAGCGCCTCCTCGCCCTCCTTCTTGGAGAGGCCGAGGCCGCCAGCCTCATCGCTGCGGCGGTCGGCCAGGGAAAAGAGCGCGCCATCGGTCACGCGGCAGGCAGTGGCGGCGCCGCGGAGGTCGGGCTGGATGGGCATGGAGGCTTCCGTACAGGTGCTGGTCCGGCAGCAACGCGCGGCGCGGTCAAGGGATATCGAGCGTCACGCTCACGGGGCAATGGTCGGAGAGGCGGCGGCGCCATTCGGGTTCGCGCTCCGCATAGACCATCACCCGCAGGCTGCCCGGCCGCATCCATCCCCGCGCGGGGCCGCCGAGCAGGATGTGGTCGATGAAGGGACGGCCGCCCCAGCACGGGTTGGAGCGGCCGGCGGTCGCGCGGGTGAGTGGCGCCGTGGCTTCGAGCAGGGGCAGGATGGCCGGGTCGCGGTCGAAGCGGCGGTTGAAGTCTCCGGCGATGGCGAAGGCCTCCCCGGCGGCCTGCCGCTCCCCGATCCAGTCCGCCAGGATCGCGGCCTGGCGGGTGAGGCTGTCGCATTCGCGGCCGCGGTCATCCGGTTCCCGACAGCCGGCATTCAGGTGCAGGGAGAGGACCCGAAGCGCCGAGGGCCCCTCCCCGACCGTCACGGCCACGCCGCGGCGGAGAGAGAAGCGGGCGCCGGCGCGGAGGTCGAGCGCGGCCAGGTCGGGGTTCTGCCGGGCCGGGAGGGTGCGGCGGACGGCGATGCCGGCGCGCTGCACATCCCTCTCATCCGGGAAGAAGAAGCGCCACTGGGCCGGATCCAGCACCAGGGCCGCGGCTTCGGGCCCATCCACCTCCTGCAGGGCGATGACATCGGCCGCGAGGCGGCTGGCATAGCCGCGCAGGCGCGCGAGGTCGTCGCGCTCGCGGATGGTGACATCCCGCGGCAGGTCGGAATCTCCGGCGCTCCGGGTGGTGAGCCAGGCGATGTTCCATGTGGCGAGCTTCAGCTCCGCCGCGCCGGTCGGGGATGCGAGAAGGAGAAGGGCGAGGAGGAGGCGCAGCATGGTGGGGATGTGCCCCTGGCGAGGCCCGCGCTCAATCCTCGACGCAGAAGGGATTCATGCTGCGCTCCCACCCTCCGTTCAGGGAACAGGCGGTGCAAGCGCCGAGGAGGAGGGGAAGGGCCAGGAGGGAGAGGCGCATCAGGCGGATCATGCCCGCATCCTGCGCAGGGCCTGGCCGGGCGGTCACTCGCAATCGGCGGTTAGACCAGGGTCGGCTGCGGTTCGTCGGATGGGGCTAGCTCCAGCAGCCGCGCCCCGCAGGCGAGAAGATAGTCCGCGACCCCATCCATCTCCGCTGCGTGGCGCGTCGGGTCGTGCCAAGGGCCGTCCGAGGCGGGGCTGCCGGCGGGCACCCAAATCACCGTTTCGTATCGCGCACGGGTCAGCAGCACGCGGTAGGTATTGAGGATGAAGGCGTGCTCCGTTTCGTTCCGCACGGCCTGCCAACGCGCGCCGGAGAGGCTTCGCATCTGCCAGGCCGAGGGGCTCCGGAGCATGTCGCCGCCCCAGGCCAGCCCCACCTGGTCCAGCTCCAGCCCCTGGCAGTCATATTCGGTGGCGTAGGTTTCCAGCGCGTCCGAGGCGCGGATATCGGGCCAGCGGTCGAGGAACCAGTGCGGCATATCGGCGGCCTGCACGCCCAGCCCCTCCGCCCGCAGTCGCCGCGCGCCCGAGGAGGCGACGAGACCCGAGCGGCGCAGGCCGCGCGAGAGTTGGCGCAGGCCGGCGCGCATTGCCGCAAGGTCCCGCGTGAGGAAGTAGGGCACGCCGCCGCTCTCCCGCGCGAGGCGCGCCGCGCCCGCCACGTCGCCCGAGAGAACCGCATCGACCCAGGGCGCCCCCTGCGGATCCCGCACAGACCGCATCGGGACGGTGAGGTCCAGCGCATCATCCAGCGTCAACCAGGGTTGCGGCCCGTCCGCGAGGCGCTGCGGTGCCAGTGGCGCAGACAGGGTTCGGTGCGGCGCCACGGCTCGCCAACCCGGAGTGGCGGCAATGACGCGTCCCCACTCGGCCAGCCCGCCCTCGCCCGTGTTGATCTCCTGACCGTTGCCGATCAGGGCGACGATCACGGACCAGTCGGCGTGGCGCCCCATGATCTCCAGCGTATGGGCGGGCTCACTGTCCCGCAGCCGGCTCGCGCCGCGCCTCTGGGAGGGTTTGGTGGCCTGGGCGCGGTCCCAGGCCCGCTGGGCCTCGTCGAAAACGATGACGCGCGCCTCGGGCCGTTCCGCCGGGCGCTCCACATAGTGTTCCAGGAAGCGGTGGACATTCTGCAGCGCGGTCACGGCCTGCCCGCGTGACTGGGTACGGCGTCGGCCGCCCTCGGGCGCGGCCTGGCGCACGAGGCTTTCGCGCAGCACCTCCACCAGCGGCGTATTGCCCGTGAGGAAGGCGGCTCCGTCATCCCGAAGCGCCCCGAAGACGATGTGCAGGCCGCACAGCGTCTTTCCCGCGCCCGGAATGCCGGTGACGAAGATAACCCGATGCTCGCCCGCCGTTCGCGCCGCCTCGATCGCCTGGCGCACCGCCTCGGTGGTGCGGGTCAGGTTGGCGGCGTCGGCGCGGGCGGAGACCATCTCGGCGCTGCGATGCCGGTCGAACAGCATCGCGGCGGCTTCGAGGACATTGGGAACAGGGCGATAGGGCGCGGCGAGCCAGACGGCATGGTCCAGCGGCGCCGCGGGCGGGCCGATGGAGGCCTCGATGGACAGGAGGACATCGCCCAGCGTCCGGTTGTTCGCCAGGAACGGATGGGGCGGCACGCCATGCCAGAGCAGCGGCGGCTCGAAACCCGTGGGCGGCGCGTGGGTCGCCACCAGCACGGGCACGATGGGCAGGGTCCGGCAGCCCTCATGGAAGTCGCGCAGGTCCAGCGCATAGTCCTCCGCCTGCCGGCGGTCGGCCAGGCTGTAGGCGGTGGCGCCATCCTTCACCTCCAGCACCAGGACGGCGCGGTCGGTCAGGATCACGCAGTCGGCGCGCTTCTCCAGCCGGAGGAGGTCGTATTCCAGCATCACCGTCCAACCCACGGCCCGGGGGTCCGCGAGGGCGGACTGGAGGAGGCGGGCGGTGGAGACCCAGGCCGCGCGCTGCGTGAGTTCCAGCGTGGCATGGCGGGCAGCCTGGGCGTAGGCCAGCCGGGCCGAGACGTCCTCGGGTGAGAGGGCGAGGAGCTCCGGCACAGTCAGCGTCAGCCAGGGTCTCAGCGCACCCTCCTCTCGGGCCAGGTGGCCAGCAGCATGCTGGCCAAGAGCAGGACGAAGCCCAGGGCGTGGGTCGCGGTCGGGGCCTCGCCCAGGAAGAGGATGGCTGCCAGCGCGGCGGTCGCCGGAAGGAAGACGGTGAAGACGCCCGCGATTCTGGCCGGGGCGCGGCGCAGCCCGCCATACCAGAGCAGCAGAGAGAGCAGGCTGGCCGTCAGCCCGTGGAAGACCAGCAGCGCCAGGAGGGTGGGGTCGGCCAGCCGCGCGGCGGCGCCGGCCTCCGGCAGCCAGGCCGGGAGGAGGAGCGCGGCGGAGAAGCCCTGCATCCAGAGGCTGGCGGTGAGCAGGGGCAGCGCCCCGGCCGCCCGCTTGGCGAGAAGGACATAGGCGGCTTCCCCGCAGACGCCGAGGAAGATGAGGGCGTTCCCGAGCGGGCTGCCCCCCTCCCCTTCGCCGCCGCGGGCGAGGACGATGGCGCCCATGCCGATGCCGGCCAGCGCCACCGCCGCCCAGCCCCGCGGCGTCACGCGTTCCCGCAGCCACCAGGCGCTGCCCAGGGCCACGACGGCGGGCATGGTGGCGAGGACGAGCCCGCCTTCCAGCGCCGTGGTGAAGCGCAGGCCCGCGAGCAGGGCGGCATTATAGAGCAGCGTGCCCGCGACCGCCTGGAGGAGCAGGTTGCCGAGCACCCCGCGGCGCGGCCGCACCATGCCATCGCGCCAGAGGGCAAGGGGCAGCAGCACGGCGCAGGCGATGAGGCAGCGCAGGCCGAGGATGAGGGGAATGGGCAGCGCCCCGGCCAGCGTCTTGGCGACGGCGACATTCGCGCCGGTCAGGATCATCGAGCCGGCGAGCTGGGCATAGGCGGTCAGCACGCCCTGTTCAGCATTCGGCGGCCCCGTCGCGGCGATAGGGAGAGAGGGAGCCGAGCTCGGCCATTTCCGCCTCGATGGCCGCACGCTCGTGACGCAGCGAGTCCGCGACCGCGCGCCGCAGGCCGGGATGGGCGATGAGATGCGCGGAATAGGTGGGCACGGGGCGGTATCCGCGCTGGATCTTGTGCTCGCCCTGCGCGCCGGCTTCCACGCGACGCAGGCCATGGGCGATGGCGAAGTCGAGTGCCTGGTAGTAGCAGAGCTCGAAGTGCAGGAAGGGCGCCTCCACCAGGCTGCCCCAGTTGCGGCCGTAAAGGGCGTCGGCGCCCATGAGGTTCAGCGCGCCGGCCACGGGCACGCCGTCGCGCTCCGCGATCATCAGCACAACCCGGTCGCCCATGCGCTCGCCCATCAGCGGCCAGAAGCGGGCGGTGAGGTAGGCGCTGCCCCATTTGCGGTCGGTGGTGCTGCGATAGAACTTGTGGAAGCGGCGCCAGATCTCGGGCGTGATCTCGCCGCCCCGCAGGGTGCGGATGGTGAGGCCCGCCGACTGCGCGTCGCGGCGTTCGCGGCGGATCGCCTTGCGCTTGCGGGAGGAGAGCGCGGCGAGGAAGTCGTCGAAGCTCGCATAGCCCTCATTGGTCCAGTGGAACTGCATGCCGGTGCGCTGCAGCCAGCCGGAATCGCCCAGCGCCTCCCATTCCTCGCGCGTGCAGAAGGTGACGTGGCAGGAGGAGAGCTTCAGCGCCTCGGTCGCCTGGGCCAGGGCCTGGCCGAGCGCGGCATGCGGCACGCCCGTGCCGGGGCGCAGCATCAGCCTTGGGCCGGGAACGGGGGAGAAGGGCACGGCCACCTGGAACTTCGGGTAGTACTCTCCGCCCGCATTCTCGAAGGCCCGGGCCCAGGCGTGGTCGAACACGTATTCGCCGTAGGAATGGCCCTTCACATAGGCAGGCGCGACCGCGACCAGCGCGCCGGAAGAATCGCGCAGGGCGAGGTGCTGCGGCAGCCAGCCCGTGCGCGGGCCGGTACAGCCGGATTCCTCCAGGGAGAGGAGGAAGGCATGGGAGGTGAAGGGGTTCGCGGTCTCGTCGCAGGCATCCCATTCCTCGGCCGGGATGTCGGCGATGCCGGGATGCAGCGAGAGGGTGAGCTCAGAGGGCATGCTGGCCCATGTGCGCCGGATGGCGCGCGGTGCAAGCGTTGTTGGTCAGCCCTGCACCATGCGCGTGAAGGCGCCGAAATCGGCGACGGCTTCCACGCCCGCGATCAGGCCGCCCCGCACTGTCCAGACATGCAGGAAGGGCACGCGGCCCTCGCGGCCCGCGGCATCGCGCGCCTCATAGGCGCCGGAGGCGAGCAGGCGGCCGTCGGCGAGCGGCACGAAGGCTTCGACCATGATCCGCCAATGCGGGAAATGGCGCCGCAGATGCGGGAAGAAGCGCGCCTCCACCTCCGCCCGGCCGCGCCATTCCGTGCGCGGCACGGGATAGCCGGGGGAGACGCGCCAGGAGACGTCCTCCGCGAGGAGGGAGTGGTCGCCGCCTTCCATCCAGCGGCGGATCAGGGCCTCTTCCGCGGTCACGCGATCTCGAACACGGCCTCGACCTCCACCGCGGCATCGCCGGGCAGGGAGGGGACCCCGATGGTCGTGCGCGCGTGGCGTCCGGCATCGTCGAACACGGCCACCGCCATGTCGGAGGCGCCGTTCATCACCTGAGCGTGTTGGGTGAATTCCGGCACGGCGGCGATGAAGCCGCCGAGCCGCACGACGCGCGCCACCCGGTCCAGGCTGCCGAGCATGGCCTGGGCCTGGGCGAGGACGTTGATGAAGCAGAGCTGCGCGGCCTGCTGGCCGATCTCCACCTGCACCCCGGCGCCAAGCTTGCCGGTATAGGCGATCTTGCCGCCTCGCATCGGAACCTGGCCGGAGACGAAGAGGAGGTCCCCGGTGATGACGGCCGGGACGTAGTTGGCGATGGGCTTCGCCGCCTCGGGCAGCTCCACGCCGAGCTCCTTCAGGCGAGCGGCGATGCGCCCCTGCTGTGCCTGGGCCATGGCCTAGCCCACCAGCCGGAGGGCGCGGCGCCGGGTGGCGGGTGCGGGGGTGGAGGGGAGGTCGGGCAGGAGCGGCAGCTGCTGCGCGGCGGTGCCGAGGTGGTCGGCGCCGCACTCCTCCTCGGTCGGGTCCGGCAGGATGCGGCCGCCGAGATGGTCCAGCGCCAAGCGGCGGAAGGCCCAGTCGAGCACGGAGGAGGCGCGGTGGATGGCAGGGTCCCCTTCCACCGTCCCGGCGGGGCCGAAGCGGGTATAGGCGAAGGACTGCACGTATTCGTCCAGCGCCACCCCGGCCGCGAGGCCGACCGTGACCGAATGGCAGAGTGCGTCCACCATGGCCCGGAAGGCGGCGCCGTCCTTCGCGAGGGTGAGGGAGATCTCCTCCAGCCCGGCGGCGCCCTCCATGGTGCGCAGCGTCACGCGGTGGCCGCCGATGGTCACCTTCCACACGGCCCCGCGGCCATGCGCGGCATGCCCCTGGGCGGGGCGGGGCTTGGGCGCCGGGCGCGGGGCCTGGGCCGTGGCCCCGAGGGCGGCCGGCGCGGCGTGGAGCCAAGGGCGGAGCACGGCTTCCATCGCCCCCCGGGCCTCCGGGCCGCGCGGGGCGAGGAGGCGTGCGGCCTCTTCCCCGGCGCGGAGAGCCGCGCGGGTTGGCACCTCCGCAACGCCACCGTCCTGCGTCGCCATGAGGCGGGTCGGGGCGGCGGCGGGGGCCAGGCCGCCGGTCTCGGCGCCGAGCAGGCCCTCCACCGCATCGGGGGGCGAGAGGACGAGGATGGCGGCGTGGCGCAGGCCGGGGGCGCCGGCGGCGGCATCGAGCGCGGCACGCGCGGCCTCGGCCAGGCCGGGCACGGGGGTGGAGGCCGGCGGTTGCGGCCAGAGGAGGGAAACGGGCTCTCGCGCGCCGAGATCCTCGGCGAGGTCGCCCGAGGCGGCCTCCGCGGTGCCGCGGGTCAGGGCGGCGATGGCCGCGGCGACGGCATGGGCCTCGGTGGATTCGTAATCCAGGCCGAGCCCGGCGAGGAGGCCGGCGAGATCGGCGAAGCCCAGACGCAAGCGGTTGGCCTTGGCATTGCCCAGGATCTCGAGCGTCGTCACACCCAGGCGGACCGCAGCGGCGTAGCCCGTGCTGTCGAAGCCCTCCTCGTCCAGGAAGGCAGGCAGGTTCAGGACGAAGCGCGGCTCGGACTTCTGGTCATTGGCCCAGGTGCCAGCCCCCGGGGCGCCGCGGCGGGCCAGCAGCAGGGCGCGCAGCCCGGCGGCGAAGCCCTCGGCCGATTCGGGGGTGGAGAGGATGCCGAGCTTGCGGCCGCGCGCGGCGGTGCGGCGGATCCACGCCTCGGCCAGGCGCGGCAGGGCGACAGGCCCCTCGCCCGGGGCGAGTGCCGCGAGCGCCTCGGCCGCCTCGTCCTCCCAGGAGGCCGGGAGGGCGACGAGGCGCGGATCGGCATCCGGATCGGCGGCCGCGCGGGCACGGCGAAGGGCCACTCTCTCCCACACGGTGTTCCGGATCGGGCCGTCGCTGCGCGTCATGGGCCGACCATAAGCCGGCCTGCGGCGGGGGTGAAGGCGCCATGTCGTGGGTCGGCCGAGTCGCGGACACAATATCGGGTGTCTGGGGCGAATAGGGGCTGGTGGGCAGCCCTGAGGTGGGAGGGGCGGCTTTCGCGGCGGCGCGCGGCGTGCCATATGCTCCGCCTCCCCTTTCCGCCCGCATTGGCAGGAGCCCCTCCATGTCCGCCATGCAGCGCTGGCTCTCCGGCCTCACCGGCCGCAGAATCGGCACCGATTCCTCCGGCAACGTCTATTATGAGAGCCGGGGCGACTACCTGAACTACGGCCGCAAGCGCCGCTGGGTGATCTATGCCGGTGAGCCCGAGGCGAGCAGCGTGCCACCGGAATGGCATGGCTGGCTGCACCACAGCACGGCGGCCCCGCTGGACTCGAAGCGCCTGCCCTGGATGAAGGAGCACCAGCGCAACCTGACCGGCACGCCCCGCGCCTATCGCCCTAAGGGGCATGACTATGCCGGCGGGCAGCGCATGCCGACGGCGGGCGACTACGAGGCCTGGACGCCGGGCTCCTGATGCGCATCCCACTCCCGGGAGCTGGCGCGTGAAGGGACGCGGGATCGCCGAGATCGCGGCCGGGGCGGTGGTGCTGCTCGCAGCCGTCATCTTCCTGGCCTATGCCGTCACGAACTCCGGCCGCAGCGGCGGTGGGAGTGGACTGGTGCTGACCGCTCGCTTCGACCGGATCGACGGGCTGGCGGCCGGGGCGGATGTCCGGATCGCGGGGGTGAAGGTGGGCAGCGTGACGGCCCAGCGGATCGACCCCCAGACCTTCCTGGCCGTGCTGACGCTGAACGTGGATTCCGGGCTTCGCCTGCCCGATGACAGCTCGGCCGAGATCACCTCGGAGGGGCTGCTGGGCGGGAAGTATGTCGCGCTGGTGCCGGGCGGCAGCGAGCGGAACCTGACGAATGGCGGCGAGGTGAAGATTACCCAGTCCGCCGTGAGCCTGGAGGGCCTGCTGGGCCGCTTCATTTTCTCCGTCACCGAACTGGCGGGGAACAGGCAGGGCGAGGGCGCCGGCGGGAACGGCGGCAACGGACCGGGCGCGGCGTCGCCCGGCAGGGCGCGGTGAGCGGTGACGCCCTGGTCGCGCCGGAGCACTGGCTCGGCGCGGACGGGCAGCCGGTCTCCTGCCGGGAGAAGCTGAAGATGCTGGCCGAGAACCATGCCGAGGTCGCGCAGGTGCTGCGCGACGCCTTCGAGGATGCGGTGCTGATGGGAGTGGACGAGGCCGCCATGCGGCGCGTGCTGACCGACCTCGTCGCCGCCCTTCCCAGCCCGAAGCGCGCCGCATGAGGCGCGTGGCCTTCCTGATGCTGCTGGCCCTCGCGGGGCCGGCCCTGGGTCAGGTGACGAACCCGGGGACGAGCCAGGGCTCGGACCAGGGGCCACCGGCCGAGGCCGCCTGGGTGCGCAAGCGCTCTGCCCAGCTCCAGGCGCTGGACAAGGTGACGGCGCGGATCACCGTGCTGGATGCGACCGTGGACCAGCCGGTGCGCTTCGGGACGCTGACCATCACGGTGCGCGCCTGCAATGCCCGGCCGCCCGACGAGGTGCCGGATGCGGCCGCCTTCATCGAGGTGCGGGACAGCTTGGCGGAGCCGAGCGCGCCGCCTGCCTTTCGCGGCTGGATGCTGGCCAATGCGCCCGCTGCCCATATGCTCGAACATCCGGTGTACGATCTCCGGATTCTCGACTGCCGCTAGGCGTGACGGCGCGGCCTGGGGCGATGGAAGACGGGCCCAGGGGGCTGGAGGCGCGATGACCGAAACCACGGAATCCGGAGTCGCCGTTTCCGGGCCTGCCCTTCCCGGCCCGGATGCCGCCTTTTTCCTCGACCTCGACGGCACGCTGCTGGAGATCGCCGCCCGGCCGGATGCGGTGGTGGTGCCGAAGGAGCTGCCGGACCTCCTCTCCCGCCTTCGGGGAGCGCTGGGCGGGGCCGTGGCCGTGGTGACCGGGCGCGGCCTGGCCGTGGCGCGCGGCTATGCGGGGGTGCCCGACCTGCCGATCGGCGCGGAGCACGGGGCGGTGCTCGATCCGGCCCTGCCCGGGGCCATCCCGCTGCCCGTCCCGCCGCCGGAGTGGCGCCGCGCGGCCGATGAATGGGCCGCGGCACGGCCGGGGACACTGGCCGAGCACAAGACGCATGGCCTCGTGCTGCATTTCCGCCAGCGTCCGGAGGCGGAGCCAGAGGCGCTTGCGCTGCTGGCCGAGTTGATGCGCGAGGGCGACCGGGGCTTCCGCGTGGTGCCCGCCCATGCCGCGGCGGAGTTGCGCCCGGTGGGGGCGGACAAGGGGGGCGCGGTGCGGCGGCTGATGGCGATTCCGCCCTTCACCGGCCGCCGCCCCATCTTCATCGGCGACGACATCACGGATGAGGACGGGATGGCGGCTTGCGCCGAGTATGGTGGCTACGGGCTGCGGGTCCCGGACGACTTCGCGGGCCGGCCGGCCCTGGTGCGCGCCTGGCTGGGGCGCGTGGCGACCGCCGTTTCGGGGAACGGGCCGGGCTGAGCGGGCCGAGGGAGGAGGAGCGAAACCTTGCCCCTCCCCCGGCGGTTCCCTAATTGTGGCGGAATTGAGGAGGTGCCAGGAAACCGGCGGTGATTCCCTCGCGCGGGGACTGCGCCCCGGGTTCGTTCGTCACCTCGCCCGCTATCGGAGGTTAGTGCGTCGCACTCGCCTCCATGTTTGATCGGCCGGCCGGCGCTTCGCAGCGCCTCGATGGCCGTGGGGGAGGAGAGAGCGTGGGTCGCCTTGTCATCGTCTCTAACCGGGTGCCTGTTCCGAAGCGTGGGGAGCCCCCCGCGGCCGGAGGGCTCGCGGTCGCGCTGAAGGATGCCTTCAGCGGCCGCGGCGGGCTGTGGTTCGGCTGGAGCGGGACGGCGGCGGAGGAGCCGGCGGATGTGGTGCGCCATGCGCGCCGCGCCGGCGTGGACTACGCGGTGATCGACCTCTCCCAGCAAGCCTATGACGGCTTCTATGCCGGCTACGCCAATTCGGCCCTCTGGCCGATGTTCCACTTCCGCCTCGGCCTGCTCAGCTATGACCGGGACCAGGCGGAGTGCTACCGCATCGTCAACCGGCGCTATGCCGACAAGCTGATGCCGCTGCTGCGCCCAGACGATACGATCTGGGTGCATGACTACCAAATGATCCCGCTGGGGGCCGAGTTGCGCGCGCGCGGCTCGAAGCACCGGATTGGCTATTTCCATCACATCCCCTTCCCGCCCTGGGCCGTGTTCTCGGCCATGCCGGGCTCGGAGGAGCTGATCCGCGACCTGCTGGCCTATGACCTCGTCGGCGTGCAGACGCATCGGGACCTGACGGGGCTGATGGATTGCATGGCCCAGGGGACGGGCATGAAGCTGCGCGCGGGCGGAGAGGTGCGCTTCCGCGGGCGCCGCACGCTGCTGCGCAGCTTTCCCATCGCCATCGCCACGCAGGAATTCGCCGATCTGGCGGCCGAGAGCGTCAAGTCGGCGGAGTCGCAGCGCTTCGCCACGAGCCTCGTCGGGCGGTCTCTGGTGATCGGTGCCGAGCGGCTGGACTATACCAAGGGCCTGCCCGAGCGGCTGCGGGCCTTCGGCGCGCTGCTGGAGCGCTTCCCCGAGCATCGGGGCCGCGTGACCTACTTGCAGGTGGCCGCGCGCTCCCGCGAGGATGTCGAGAGCTACAAGGACCTCAAGCGCGAGATCGAGACGCTCGCGGGCCGCATCAACGGCGACTACTCGGATGCGGACTGGACGCCGGTGCGTTACGTCGGGCGCGCGCTGCCGCGCGGCACGCTGGCCGGCTACTACCGCATGGCGCAGGTGGGGCTGGTGACGCCGCTGCGGGACGGGATGAACCTTGTGGCGAAGGAATATGTCGCGGCGCAGGACCCGGAGAATCCGGGCGTGCTGGTGCTCTCGCGCTTCGCCGGCGCTGCGGAGAGCATGCCCGAGGCCCTGCTGGTGAATCCGCTTGATGCGGTGGGCATGGCGGAAGCGATGAACACCGCGCTGACCATGCCGCTGGACGAGCGGCGGGACCGCCATGCGGCGATCTTCCGGCGCCTGCGCGAGAACAGCGTGGAGAGCTGGGCGAAGAGCTTTCTCGCCGTGCTGGAGGGGAAGGACGGCGCCGAGGCGGCACCCTCGCGCGCCGCCGCCCTCTCGGTGTTTCAGCCGCGGGTGATCTCGCGCAGCGCCTCCACCTCTTCCGACAGGGCTTCGGGTGAGAGGGAGGGGAGCCAGGTGGCCTCGCTGCCGATCGCCTGGACCAGGCGCGCGCGGTAGTCGGCCTGGGGGATCTCCTGCGCCCCGAAGCGGGCGAGGTGATCGTTCAGGAACTGCGTGTCCAGCAGGGTGAAGCCGCCGCGCCGGAGCCGGGCGACGAGATGGACGAGCGCCACCTTCGAGGCGTCGTCCGCGCGGGCGAACATGCTCTCCCCGAAGAAGGCCGCGCCGATGCGGATGCCGTAGAGGCCACCGACCAGCGCGCCCCCCTCCCGCACCTCGATGGAATGGGCGTGGCCCATGCGGTGCAGCGCGTTGAACAGCTCCTCGATCTCGCCGTTGATCCAGCTGTCCTCACGCCCCGGTGCCGGCGCGGCGCATCCGGCGAGGACGCCGGGGAAATCCGTATCCCCCGTCACGTCAAAACGGCCGGACAGCACCGTTCGGCGGAGGCGGCGCGGAAGGTGGAAGCCGTCGAGTGGGATGATCCCGCGCATCTTCGGGTCCAGCCAGTAAAGCCGCCCGGAGCCCCGGCCCTCGGCCATCGGGAACAGGCCGGCGCGATAGGCCCGGAGGACGAGATCGGGGGTGATCGCCAGAGCGCGGCGGCTCATCGGGTGAGCCGGGGCGCAAACGGAGGCTGGTCCGGGCGGTGCCGCATGGCCCGAGGATAGGTGCATTCCCGGCGGGGCGCCATGAGGCAGCCTGCCTTGGAGAAGGGCTCCGCCCTTCACCCGCCAAGGGCCTGAGGCCCTTGGAACCCCATCTGACTGCCGTGGATGCCCCGGACCGGTGGGGTTTCTGGATGCGGGCGGTTTTCCTGCCGCCGCAGTCGCCTCGGGTCCATGACCCGAGGCGCACCGCCAGTCCGGCGACTCCAAACTTCTAAAAGAAGATGATGGTGAGGGGTCCGGGGAGATGAAGAATTCCTTCTTCCTCTCCCCGGGACAGACCGTCAGATCAGAACTGGGCGAGGCGGTATCAGCCGCCCGGCGTGTGGCGCGCGACGAAGCGCTCGAGCCAGTGGATGGTGTAGTCGCCGTCCTGGAACTCCGGATCGTCCATGATGATCTGGTGCAGCGGGATGGTCGTGCGGATGCCGTCCACCACCATTTCCGTCAGCGCGCGGCGGCAGCGGGCGATCGCTTCAGCCCGGGTGTGGCCGTGCACGATGAGCTTGGCGACGAGGCTGTCGTAATGCGGCGGCACGGCATAGCCGGCATAGAGCGCGCTATCCACGCGCACGCCCAGGCCGCCGGGGGCGTGGTAGGCGGTGACGCGGCCCGGGCTGGGGGCGAAGGTCACGGGATCCTCGGCCGTGATGCGGCATTCAATCGCATGGCCGCTGAAGCGGATGTCCTTCTGCTCATAGCCGAGCGGCTCGCCCGCGGCGACGCGGATCTGTTCCTTCACCAGATCCACGTTGCAGACGAGTTCCGTCACCGGGTGCTCTACCTGCAGGCGGGTGTTCATCTCGATGAAGGCGAACTGCTCGTCCTGGTAGAGGAATTCGAGCGTGCCGGCGCCGCGGTAGCCCAGCTGCTTCAGCGCCTGGGTCACCGTCTCGCCCAGCGCGTCGCGCGCGGCGGCGGTGAGGACGGGGCTTCCCGCCTCCTCCACCAGCTTCTGGTGGCGGCGCTGGAGGGAGCAGTCGCGCTCGCCGAAATGCACCACGTTCCCGTGGGTGTCGGCCATGACCTGCATCTCGATATGCCGGGGGCGATCGAGATACTTCTCCATGTAGACGCTGTCGTCACCGAAGGCGGCTTTCGCCTCCGTGCGGGCGACGCGCCAGGCCTCCTCCAGCTCATCCTCGTTATGCGCGACCTTCATGCCGCGCCCGCCGCCGCCGGCGGCGGCCTTGATGAGGACGGGGTACTTGATCCCCGCTGCGATCTCGCGCGCCTCATCCAGCGTGGCCAACGCGCCGGGCGAGCCGGGGACAAGCGGCACGCCGAGGCGGCGCATCGCGTCCTTGGCGGCGATCTTGTCGCCCATGATGCGGATGTGCTCGGCCGTCGGGCCGATGAAGGCCAGGCCATGGGCCTCCACCATCTCGGCGAAGCGGGCGTTCTCGGAGAGGAAGCCGTAGCCGGGATGGATGGCTTCCGCGCCGGTGATGGTGGCGGCGGAGAGGATGGCCGCGACGTTCAGGTAGGAATCGCGCGCGAGCGGCGGGCCGATGCAGACGGATTCGTCGGCGAGGCGCACATGCATCGCCGTGTCGTCGGCCGTGGAATGCACCGCCACCGTGCGGATGCCCATTTCCTGGCAGGCGCGGTGGATGCGGAGCGCGATCTCGCCCCGGTTGGCGATCAGGATCTTGTTGAAGGCGGGCACGCGCGGACTACTCGATGACCAGCAGGGGCTCGCCGAACTCGACCGGCATGCCGCTCTCGACCAGGATGCGGGTGACGGTGCCGGCCTTGGGGGCCTTGATCTGGTTGAAGGTCTTCATCGCCTCGATCAGCAGGACCGTCTGGCCCTGGGCGACCTTGGAGCCGAGATTCACGAAGGGCGCGGCGCCGGGTTCCGGCGAAAGGTAGGCGACGCCGACCATGGGCGAGGCGACGACGCCCGGGGTGGCGGCGGTGACCTCGTCGCTCATCGGCGCGGCCGCGGGCGCGGCGGCGGCCGGGGCGGCGGCGGGCGCCGCGGCCATGGGTGCGGGCGCCGCCGCATGCACCACCTGCTGGACCGGCGCGGTGCGGGCCACGCGGATGCGGCTCTCGTTCTCAACCAGCTCGATCTCGGTGAGATCGGTTTCGCGAAGGATCTTGGCCAGGGCGCGGATCGCGTCCGGGTCGAAGGAAAGGCCGCTCATGCCGTGTCGTCCTGACCGATGATGCCGGCGATCGCGCGCAGCGCCAGGGCATAGCCCCCGACGCCCAGCCCGCAGATCACGCCCACCGCCGCGCGGGAGACGTAGGAGAGATGCCGGAAGGCCTCCCGCCGGTGGATGTTGGTGATATGGACCTCGACCACCGGCAGGTCCACCGCCAGCAGCGCATCCATTAGGGCGATGGAGGTGTGGGAGTAGCCTGCGGGGTTGATGATGATGCCAGCCGCGTTGCCGCGGGCCTCCTGGATCCAGGAGATCAGCTCGCCTTCCAGGTTGGTCTGGCGGAAGTCGATGGCCAGTCCCAGCTCCTCCGCCGCCTCGGCGCAGAGGGCCTCGACGTCGTCGAGCGTCGCGGTGCCGTATTTCTCCGGCTCGCGCGTGCCCAGCATGTTGAGGTTGGGGCCGTTCAGGACGACGATCAGCGGGGGTTCCAAGGCTCTGGTTCCGGTCCTCCCCGAGAGTCCGGGGTTCTGGCGGGGCGGGCTAGCATGCATGCAAGCCCGCAGGCAAACGCCAGGCCTCGCCGGGCGGCCGGGCCGTCATGGCAGGGTTCACCGAGGCGCCCCTTCAAGCCGGGGTTCGGGCGTGCCACATCCGGCAGGCCATGCCCGGACCCATCGACATCACCGTGAACGGCGAGGCCAGGAGCCTTCCCGCCCCCCTCCCCCTCTCGGATTTCCTGGCCGGGGCGGGTCTCGACACGCGCAAAGTGGCGGTGGAGCGGAACGAGGAGATCGTCCCGCGCTCCGCCTACGCCACGACGCTGCTCCAGCCGGGTGACCAGCTGGAGATCGTGCATTTCATCGGGGGAGGCTGAGGCCATGGACGGCGTGACGACAATGGGCGACGACTCCTGGGAGGTGGCGGGACGCAGCTTCCGCTCCCGCCTCGTGGTCGGGACCGGGCGGTACAAGAGCCTGGAGGAGACGGCCGCCGCGATCGAGGCCTCGGGCGCCGAGATGGTGACGGTGGCGGTGCGGCGGGTGAACCTTTCGGACCCGGCAGCACCGATGCTGCAGGATTTCGTGCCGCCGGACCGCTACACCTATCTCCCCAACACGGCGGGGTGCCACACGGCCAAGGACGCCGTGCGCACGCTGCGCCTGGCCCGCGAGGCCGGGGGCTGGAACCTGGTGAAGCTGGAGGTGCTGGGCCCGCCCCCGTTCCTCTACCCGGACATGCCCGCGACCTTCGAGGCGGCGGAAGCCCTCATCAAGGACGGCTTCCAGGTGATGGTCTACTGCGCCGACGACCCGCTGGCGGCGAAGCGGCTGGAGGAGATGGGCTGCGTGGCGGTGATGCCGCTGGGCGCGCCGATCGGCTCAGGCCTCGGCCTCTCTAACCCCTTCATGCTCCGCTCCATCATCGAGAACGCGGGGGTTCCGGTGCTGGTGGATGCCGGGATCGGCACCGCGAGCGAGGCGGCCCAGGCGATGGAACTGGGCTGCGACGCGGTGCTGCTGAACTCCGCCATCGCCCATGCCAAGGACCCCGTGCGGATGGCGCGCGCCATGAAGGCAGGGGTCGAGGCCGGGCGGCACGCCCATCTCGCCGGGCGGATGCCGCGGAACTATGCCGCCGATGCTTCCAGCCCGATGGCGGGGCTGATCCGGTAGCGAACGGGTCAGCTCCGCCTGCGGGGGTGGGGATCTCGTTTTGGGGTGTTGGTTCGTCCCGGGGAGAGGAAGAAGGAATTCTTCCTCTCCCCGGACCCCTCACCATCATCTTTTTCTAGAAGTTTGGAATCACGGGGCTGACGGTGCGCCTCGGGTCGATGCCCCGAGGCGACTGCAACGGCAGGGACAGCACCTTCAGCCAGAGACCCCTTTGATCCGGGGTATCCACGGCAGTCAAACGGGGTTCCAAGGGTCTCAGGCCCTTGGCGGGTTGAGGGCGGAGCCCTCAACGGAAAGCCCTCCCGCCGCGCGAGTTACAATTCCTCAGTCCTGCCAATAGGGCGGCACGTATTCCAGCTCCTCGTCGCTGTCCGTGCTGAGGCGGGTGGCGCAGAGGATGTCCAGGAGCGTGACGCCGGCGACCGCGGCGAGGGCGAGCTTCACGTTGGCCCTTTCGCGCCGGCCGAAGGACGGGGTGCCGAGGAGGGTGGCGATGTCGAGCGCGTCGCCTCCGACGCGGGCCCAGAGGAGGGGTGCGGAGGTCGGGCTGGCCAGGATGGCGACGCCATTCGCCACCTCCCGCACGCCATAGCCGCGGATGAGCTTCGCGCGGCCGGACATGCCCAGCTTCCGCGCGAGGGTGCGGCCTCCGAAGATCTCCATCAGCCCGAGGCCGATGCTGAACCAGCCGAGAAATCGGGCCAGGCGTATGACATGCATGGGGCGAGCCTTCCTGCAGAGCCTTGCGGTCCTGTCGAAACGCAGGGCGCGGCGAATGGCTGTGCAGGAAATCGCCCGGGCGGCTCAGGCGGCGTGTGGGCGAAGCGCCGCCGCCACCTCGGCCATGAGGGGGCGGGAGGCGGGGTCCGGCGCCGTGCAGGCATCGTGCAGGGCCTGCAGGTCGGCGGGCGGCTCGCGGCAATGCTCGAGCAGCTCGTCGAGGAGGATGCCCCAGGCACGGGTCTCGACGCGCTGAAGCGCGCGGCCGGCCGTGCCTTCCGGCAGGAAGGAGGCGGCGCCGAAGTCGCTCAGGACGGCATGGCCCCGCTCCCCGTCCCACAGGGTGTTGTGGGCGTAGAGATCGCCATGGAGCAGGCCGCGGCCGTGGAGATGCGCCGCGGCCGCGGCGATTCCATGGGCCAGGCGCAGGACGGTTCCGGGCTCCAGGCGCAGCGCGGGATCGTAGACGTCGCGGGTGCAGCTCTCCGGGCCGGGCGGGGCGGCGAGCACTCGCCAGCCCTCCGGCAGCAGGGGCATGGCCAGCCCTTCCAGCCCCTCGGGATGGCCGGTCAGGCGGCCCAGTGCGCCGGTCAGGTTGGGATGCTCCCCGGCGGCGAGGCAGGCGGCCATCTCGCGCTCGGGCAGGCCGTCGCTCGTCATGGCGCCCTTGAAGAGCTTGAGGGCCACGGGGCGGCCCTTCCACAGCGCCCGGTGGACACGGCCCGAGGCCCCCTCCCCCAGCATCACGCCGGATTCGAGGCAGGCCCAGGGAATTGCAGGGGCCGGGGGCGCCGGGGCCCGGTCCAGCGGATTGCCGGCCCAGGCAAGCCAGGCGAGGCGCGGGAGGTCCGGCAGCCAGGGGGGCAGCTCCTCGAACCGGTTCGCCGAGAGGCGGAGGAGTTCGAGCGCCGGGGCCTCTTCCAGGCTCGCCGGCAGGCTTCGCAGCCGGTTTCCGGCCAGCATGAGCTTCTGCAGGGCGGGGCGCTGGCCGAGGGTCGGGGGCAGTTCCCCGATCCGGTTGTCGGTCAGGGTGAGCCAGCGGAGGGCGGGCGGCAGGGATTCGGGCGGGATTTCGCGGAGGCCACAACCGCGGAAGCCGATCTGGGCCAGGGCGGGCAGGTCGCCCAGCACGGGCGGCAGATGCTCGAAGGGGGTGCCGGAGCAGAAAAGGATGCGGAGGCGGCGCAGCCGGGCGAAGCCGGGAGGCAGCGTGGCCAGGGCGTTGCGGCCGAGATCCAGCACCTCCAGCGTATCGGCCAGGCCAAGGATTTCAGGCGGAAGTTCCTTGAGGCCCAGGCCGGAGAGGTCCAGGGCGCGGGCGCCCGTCAGCTCCCCACGGCGCAGGGCCTGGAGGATGGCGGCGGTCACGCCTGGGGGCCGGGGCGGGTCATGGGCGGCGGATAGGAGGCGGGGGGCGCGGCGCGCAAGCCCCGCGGGGTCAATGCGCCGCCCCGCCCCCTCCCCCCGGCCGGGGTGCCCGCACGAAGATCACCAGCGGCACCGCGAGGGCGAAGAGGGCGCCGATGACCACCAGCACGTCGTTATAGGCGAGGATCAGCGCTTCCCGCGTGATCATGGCGGAGACACGGGCCAGGGCGGCGTGGTCGGCGGCCTCGCCGAGGCGGCCGGAGAGTGCGGAGGCCATGCTGTCGATCGTCTGGCTGACACCGGGGCGCGCCCAGTTGGTCGCCTCCGCCAGGTGCAGGCGGTGGGCGGCCGAGCGGTCGACCACCAGGGTGTTGATCATGGCGAGACCGACGGCGCCGCCGAGATTGCGCATGAGGTTGAACAGGCCGGCGGCGTTCTTGATCTTGGAGGCGGGCAATGTGCCGAGCGCGACCTGGTTCACCGGCACCATGGCGAACATGGTGCCGATGCCGCGCAGGGAGAGCGGGAGCCAGAGCTCGGCGAAGGAGGATTGCGCGGTCAGGCGCGAGGTCATCCACATGGCCAAAGCGGTGGTGGCGAGGCCGAAGGCGAGCAGGATGCGGAGATCGAGCACGCGCGTGAGCCGGCCGACCACGGGTGCGGCGAGGAACATGGCGAGGCCGGTGACGAACATGGTCTCGCCGATCTGGAGCGAGTTGTAGCCGCGGATGCGCCCGAGGAAGAGCGGCACGAGATAGACCGCGCCGTAGAGGCCGATGCCGATGAGGAAGGCGAAGACGCTGCCGAAGGCGAAGTTGGCGTTGCCGAAGGCGCGCAGCTCCACAATCGGCTCCTGCCGTGTGAAGGCGCGCCAGAAGAAGGCGACGGCGCCGAGCGCGCAGATCACGGCGAAGGTCGCGATGGTGGGGTCGTCGAGCCAGTCCCAGTTCGGGCCTTCCTCCATCACGTATTCCAGGCTGCCGAGGAAGACGGCCATGGCGATGAGGCCCCACCAGTCGAAGCGGCGGAAGAGGCGCGGGTCGCCCTGATCGATGTCCATCGTGCTCCAGACGACGATCGCGATGAAGATTCCGATGGGGACGTTGATGAGGAAGAGCCAGTGCCAGGAGAGGCTTTCCGTGAGGTAGCCGCCGAGCGTCGGGCCGATGGTGGGAGCGAGGGTGGCAGTAAGGCCGATGAGGACGGACACGCCCGCGCTGCGCGGCCCCTTGAAGAGGATGTAGGCCGTGGCGAAGACGGTCGGGATCATCGCGCCACCGAGGAAGCCCTGCATGGCGCGCGCCAGGATCATCACCGGCAGCGAGCTGGCGGTGGCGCAGAGCAGCGAGAAGACGGTGAAGCCGGCCGCGGAGATGGTGAAGAGAACGCGGGTGGAGAGCAGGCGCGAGAGGAAGCCCGAGAGCGGGATCATGACGATCTCCGCGATCAGGTAGGAGGTCTGCACCCAGGAGGCCTCGTCCGGGCTGGCGGCGAGGCCGGCCTGGATGTCGCTGATGCTGGCCGAGACGATCTGGATGTCCAGGATCGCCATGAACATGCCGAGCACCATCGTAATGAAGCCGAGGAAGTGCTTCGTCGAGACGCCGCCGATCCCGGCCTGGGGGGCGGCGGGCGCGGCGGGGCCGGCGGTAGTGGCGGACATCGGGGACCGGACCTTGGGTGGGGCCTTAGGTGGACCTGGGGCGGGCCTCAGCGGCCGCGGATCATCGCGGCGGCGGCGCCGAACAGGCTGCGGGGGCCGTGGGGATCGTCGCGCGTATCCACCTCGGCCTCGACTGACAGGCCGGGGCGGAGATGGGCGACGGCCTGGCCGGGATCGACGGCGATGCGGACCGGCACGCGCTGGACGATCTTGGTGAAGTTGCCGGTCGCGTTCTCCGGCGGCAGCAGGGAGAACTGGGCGCCGGTGGCGGGGGCGAGGCTCTGGACCACGCCGTGCAGGGTGCCGCCGGCATCGACCGACAGCTCCACCGGCTGGCCCTCGCGGATGCGGCGGAGCTGCGTCTCCTTGAAGTTCGCGGTGACATAGAGCCGGTCCGCCGTGGGGGAGACAGCGATGAGGTTCTGGCCGGCGCGCACGTGCTGGCCGAGCTGGGCCGCGCGGTTGCCGGCGATGCCGGCATAGGGGGCGCGGATCACCGTGTGGTCCAGGTCGGATTCGGCCAGCGCCAGCGCGGCCCGGGCGGCGTCGCGGCGCGCGGAGGCGGAGCGGGACTGGGCTTCCAGGACCGGGATGGCGCCGCGGGCCGATTCGAGCCCGGCCTGGGCCGCGGTGAGGGCGGCTTCGGCCTTGCGGCGGTTCGCCACGGTGCGATCCACCGCCTCACGCGTGCCGTAGCCGCCCTGGGCCAGGGTGCCGGCGCGGCCAGCATCCGCCACCGCGCGCACGCGCTCGGCCTCGGCTTCCGCGATCTGGGCCTCGGCGGAGGCGACCTGGGCGCGGGCCTGGCCGATCTGGGCCGCAAGGGTGCCGATATTCGCCTCGGCCTCGGCCAGTGCCGCGGCCGCCTGGTCGCGGCGGGCCTGCCAATCCTGGCGGTCCAGCTCGATCAGCGGCTGCCCCGCCTCCACCGGCTGGTTGTCGGCCACGAGGATGCGGACGACGTCGCCCTCGATCCGGGAGGAGAGGACGGCGATGTCGCCGCCGACATGGGCGTTGTCGGTGGATTCCATGAAGCGGCCGACCTGCCAGTACCAGGTGCCCCCCGCGGCGCCGCCGGCCAGGACCAGGAGGGCGATGAGGGGCAGGACCCGGCGGAAGCGGGAGCGGCGGGGCTGGGCGGGGGCTGCGCTGGTGCGCGTCTCGGATTCGGGAATGGCGGAGGTCCGGGCGTTCATGATTCGACTGAACCGTTCAGTTCAGTCGCTAGATGGGCAAGGTACCGCGAGTTGTCGATGGAAAACTGGACGGTTCAGTATCAAATGTGCTGGCACCCCTCCCCCCTCTCTCTCCGGAGTTTCGCACGATCTTGTCCCTTGCCCTCGCCCCTGCCGCAGACCTCTCGCCCAAGCGCGCCGCCATCCTTTCCGCGGGTGCGCGCCTGTTCATGGGGGTGGGCTATGCCAGCGTCTCCATGGATGCGGTGGCCCGCGAGGCGGGCGTCTCCAAGGCGACGGTCTATGCGCATTTCTCCGGCAAGGACGCCCTGTTCGCGGCCATCGTCGGGGATCGCTGCGCCGCCATCGCGGCCCAGGCGGAGGAGCTCGCCTCCCATGCGCCTTCCGCCCACGGCGCGCTGCGGGAGTTGGGGCGACTCTGGATGCGGTTCCTGCTGCACCCGGACAGCATGGCGATCCACAGGACGGTAATTGCTGAATGCACCCGCTTCCCCGACTTGGCACGGGCCTTCTACGAAGCCGGGCCGGCGCGTGGGCGCGCCTGGCTGATACGCCGAATGATGGAGGAGCAGCGCCAGGGGCGGTTGCGGGCCGATGCCGATCCGGCTGTGGCGGCCGACCATCTGCTGGGGCTGCTGCGGGGCGAGTTGTACCTGCGGACGGTGCTGGGTGGCCCCCCGCCGGAGAACGCGGCGATCGATGCCGTGGTGGACCAGGCGGTGGAGGTGTTCCTGCGCGCCTACGGGGCGCCGGCGACGCTTTCCGCGCCGGAAACCGGCCGGTAGGCGGGCTGTTCGGCCCCTGTTTCGGCGGGTCTGCCTTGCGTTCCTCCGGGAGCTTTCCGGCCCTTTCCTGAACTCACGAAAAAAATCGGGCCCCTGGGTCCAGATGGGTCTTGCACCCCGGGGGCGAGGGGGCTATCTGCCCCCCCAGACGCAGTACGCACGTGCCTCTGGCCCGCAAGGTTACGCAACGACGTCAAGCGTTCTGGCAACCCCCGGGGGCGCAATCCGCCGGGCTCTCACTTTGGTCGCTGGTTCGTTCGACCGTTCGTCAACCTGAGCAGGGTCGCTCCGCCTGAAGCGGACGCCTTGCCGCCTCGTATGGGGAGGGTGGTGCGATGACCCCGAAGATCGCGCAGTTCCTGGCCGATGTGCAGCCGGCGACGCCGTGCCTTGTGCTTGACGTTGATCGCGTCGAGCAGAACTACAGGCGCCTGCAATCCGCCCTGCCGCTGGCCCGTATCTACTACGCCGTGAAGGCGAATCCGGCGCCCCAGATCCTGGAGCGGCTGGTGGGCCTCGGCTCCAGCTTCGACGCGGCCTCCTGGGAGGAGGTGTCGGCGGCGCTGGATGCCGGCGCGGCGGCGGAGCGTATTTCCTACGGCAACACCGTGAAGAAGGAGAGCGCCATCCGTGCCGCCTATGAGCGCGGCGTGCGGATGTTCGCCTTCGACTCCGAGGGTGAGCTGGAGAAGCTGGCGCGCTCCGCGCCGGGCAGCCGCGTCTATTGCCGCATCCTCGTGGGCAATGACGGCGCCGAGTGGCCGCTGTCGCGCAAGTTCGGCTGCGAGGTCGAGATGGCGCGCGAGCTGATGGTGAAGGCGGGCGAGATGGGGCTGGACCCCTTCGGCCTCTCCTTCCATGTCGGCAGCCAGCAGACCAACACGGCGGCCTATGAGGCGGCGATCGCGAAGGTCGCCATGCTCTTCACCGACCTCAAGGAGGCGGGGGTGAAGGTGCGCATGGTGAACCTGGGCGGCGGCTATCCCGTGCGCTACCGCTCGGAGGTGCCGGAGATCGACGCCTTCGGCGATGCCATCATGGGCGCCATGGCGAAGCACTTCGGCAATGCCCTGCCGGACATCGTAGTGGAGCCCGGGCGCTTCATCGCGGGCGATGCGGCGGTGGTCTCGGCCGAGGTGGTGCTCGTCTCGCGCAAGGCGAAGGACGATCCGGTGCGCTGGGTATACCTGGACATCGGGCGCTTCGGCGGGCTGGCGGAGACGGAGGGGGAGGCGATTAAGTATGCCTTCCGCACCCCTCACGACGGCACGGAGGAGGGGCCAGTGACGATCGCGGGGCCGACCTGCGACAGCACCGACACCCTTTATGAGAAGTCGAACTACCGGCTGCCAGCCAAGCTCCAGTCCGGCGACCGGATCGAGATCCTGGCGACGGGGGCCTATGTGACCACCTATGCCAGCCAGGCCTTCAACGGCTTCAAGCCGCTGGCCGAGCACTACATCTGACTCAAAAGGGGCGCCGCAAGGCGCCCCTTTCTCTTATCGGCGCCTTCATCCCACGCCCGATAGAATCGGTCTTCCCAACGCGACTCAGTATGGATTCTGCTTCCGTACTGATGACGCGTGGGTAATAATGCGACAAAAGACCGGGGGCTGGCGTGGCGGAGTTCTGGGCTGATTGGGGGGCGGCAGCCTATCTGCTGGCCGCGCTCTGGGCCTTCTTCGAAGGCGAGACCTTCGTGCTGGCCGCCTCGGCGATCGGCGCGATGACGGGGGCGGTCGATCCCTGGATCCTCATGGGCTCGGTCTGGATCGGCTCCTTCCTTGGGGACCAGACCTGGTTCACGCTGGGGCGGCGCTATGGGCCGCGCATCATGAAGCGCTACCCGAAGGCCGAGGCGAAGATGGCGAGCGCGACCGCCATGCTGCTGCAATACGGCACGCTTTTCGTCCTCACCTTCCGGTTCCTCTATGGCATCCGCAACGTGGCGGCCGCGGCCTGCGGGCTGGCGGGCATGGGGCGGCTGCGCTTCGCGGCCCTGAACTTCATCGCGGCCGGGGTCTGGGCCGGCAGCTTCGTCGCCGCCGGCTGGTATCTGGGCGCGCTGATCGGGCCGGAGCGGCTTTTCCATGCCATTGCGGGCGGGGCGCTGCTGGTCCTGGCGGTCCTTCTCTTCCGCCGCTTCTATCGTCGCCGTCGTCAGGCCCGGACGGTGCCGGTTCTCTAGCCTGTCCGGGCCCCGCGGGCTGCAGCGCCCGCTGGGATCGGCGCCGCCCTTGGGCGGCGCCTCCCCTCCCCGGCTCCCTCCGGGATATCCAACTCCGCCGATCTTTCCGGCCACTAAGCTGACGGACCGAACGGATTCGTGCTCCTGGCCGATTCCAGCCTTCGTCAATCCGCTCTAGGCTGCGGCCATGGACGAGATCGACCGTAACATCCTGATCGCCGTGCAGCAGGACGGCGCCGCGGGACTCTCGGAGCTGTCCAAGGTCGCTGGCCTCTCCGTCTCCGCCACGGCGGAACGCGTGAAGCGGCTGGAGGAGCGTGGCACCATCCGGGGCTGGCACGCGGCCCTGGACCCGGCAGCGGTGGGATGCGCCCTGCTGGCCTTCGTCATGGTCGGGCTTCGCCCCGGGCGCGATGACGGCGCCTTCCGCAAGGCAATGCGCCGGGCGGGGGCGGTGCTGGAATGCCACGCCGTGAGCGGCCCCTGGGACTACATGCTCAAGCTGCGCCTGCCGGACCTGGCTGCGCTGGAACGCTTTGTGGCGGACGAGATCCGCGGGCAATCCGGCGTGGAGCGGACGGAGGTTGTGGTGGCCCTTTCCTCGGCGAAGGAAACGATGATCCTTCCCGTGGCAGAGGCCGACGAGGAATAGAAAGGGCGGGGCGGCCGGAGCCGCCCCGCCCTACTGTCGGCCTACGGAGGCAGGCGGCGCCCCGGTTTTCCGGGGCGCCGGCCCGGTCAGGCCGCCGGCGTGGCGCCCTGGGCGACCGTGCGCTCGTCGGCGCGCGCGTCGTAGGCGAGCCCGCGCTTCAGCGCCCAGATGTTCACCAACTGGAAGAGCGGGATGAAGGCCAGGTCGTCCATGGCCATCTTCACGCCCTGCTGCAGCAGCCTCTCCCGCTCGGCATTGTCGAGGGTGGAGGTGGCGCGCTCGGTCAGCGCGTCCAGCTCCGGGTTGGAGTAGCGGCCGTTGTTGTTGGCCCCGAGGCGCTTCGCCGGGTCATAAGTCGCGGTGATGTTGACGAGGGTGTAGGAGGCCTCGCCCGTCACGCTGCCCCAACCGACCAGGCGGATGGCGAATTCCTGCCGGTTGTTGCGGACCGAGAAGGTGGTCCAGGGCAGGGCATCCACCTGGGTCTGCACGCCGATGCGCTGCCACATCTGGGCGACGGCCTGAATGGTGCGGGCGTCGTTGGGGTAGCGGTCGTTCGGGCCATGCAGCGTGAGCTTGAAGCCCTGAGGATAGCCGGCCTCGGCCAGAAGGGCCTTCGCCTGATCCGGATTGAAGGGATCGGGCTTCACCTCGGGGTTGTAGGAGTAGGTGCCCGGGGGCAGCCACTGGCCGGTCGGCGCGGCCGTGCCCTCCATCACCTGGCGGCACAGCGCCTCGCGGTTGATGGCCAGCGAGAGGGCACGGCGGACGCGCAGGTCGTTGAAGGGGTTCTTCGGCAGGGGCTGGCCGGCATTGTCGGTCACGAACGGGACGTTGCCTTCGCGCGAGCGGTCGGGGACCAGGTAGATCACGCGCACGCCCTGGATCTCGGCCAGCGTCACGCGGTTGTCGCGGCGCAGGCGGGCGAGGTCGCTGGTGGGAACTTGGTCGATTAGGTCCACGTCGCCGGCCAGCAGGGCGGCGGTGCGGGCGCTGTCATTGCCGATGAAGCGGTAGGAGACGCGGGACCAGGGCTGCTTGGGGCCGAACCAGGCGTCGTTGCGGACCAGCTCGGTCCGGTCGCCGGGGGCGTAGGAGGCGAGCTTGTAGGGGCCGGTGCCGATGGCGGCCTTGCCCGAGTTGTAGTCCTCGGTGCTGGCGCCCTGGCCGGCATGCTTGGAGACCACGGCGACCGAGGCGAGGTCGGTCGGCAGCAGGGGAGAGGCGGCGGCGGTGTGGAAGCGGACCGTCAGGGGGTCCACCACCTCGGTGCGGCGGATGGTGCGGACGAAGCCGCCGAAGCCGCCCGGCGAGTTCGGGACATTGGGCGCGCGCTCGATGGTGAAGGCGACGTCCTCGGCGGTGAAGTCGCGGCCGTCATGCCACTTCACGCCCGGGCGAAGCTTGAACTCCCACACCGTTTCGGCGACCGGCGTCCAGCTCAGGGCGAGGCCGGGGATAAGGCGGGTCTGGGCGTCGCGCTCCACCAGCCGGTCGAAGATGTGCATCGACAGGCTGTTGTTCGGAGACGCGTTGTAGAAGTGCGGATCGAGCGAGGTGACGGAGCCGCCGATTCCGATGGTCAGCGGGCGCCCGGCCGGCGCGGGGGTGGTCTGGGCCTCGGCGACGGCAGGGGCGAGGCCGCCGGTGATCGCCGCCATGGCGGCCGGGGCCGACACGAAGAGGCGGCGGGTGATGGACGCTGTCACTTGAAGCTCTCCCTTTTGTAATCTCAACTTCGCGCAACCTAGCGGGAGGAGGTTCGGACTGCTAGAAGGCGGTTGGGACGGCGCCATCGGAACATCCGGGGGACTGAATGAAGAAGATGAAGTCGGCGGCCGTTGCGGCCGCCTTTTCGGCATTGCTGGCGCCGGGCGCCGTCGGGGCGCAGACCCTGAATCTCGCCGTGGGGGCGCCGGTCACCTCGCTCGACCCGCATTACCACGCGCTTTCGCCCAACTACGCCGTGGCGGACATGCTGTTCGACAGCCTGACCGCCTTCGACTCCCAGGCGCGGGTCCAGTCCCGTCTGGCCCTGAGCTGGCAGCCGGTGGCCGAGAACGTCTGGGAGTTCAAGCTCCGCCCCGGGATCAAGTTCCATAACGGGAACGACTTCACGGCCGAGGACGTGGCCTTCACCATCGCCCGCGTGCCGACGGTCCCGAACAGCCCCTCCTCCTATGGCATCTACACCCGCGCGATCCAGCGGGTTGAGGTGGTGGACCCGCTGACGGTCCGCTTCCACACCAATGGCGCCTACCCGCTCCTGCCGGTGGACCTCGCGCAGATCCAGATGCTGGACAGCGAGACCCATGCCAACCCGCTGACCGAGGAGTTCAACTCCGGCAAGCTGGCGATCGGCACGGGTCCCTTCCGGGTGACGAGCCACCGCCAGGGCGAGCGGATCGAGTATGCGCGCAACGACGCCTATTTCGGCGACCGGCCGCACTGGCAGCGCGTGAACTACCGCATGATCACCAATGACGCGGCGCGCACGGCGGCGCTGCTCTCGGGCGATGTGGATTTCATCGACCAGGTGCCGACCAGCGACATCGCGAAGCTGCGCGGCGACCAGCGGGTGCAGCTGAGCGAGGCGGACGGGCTGCGGCTCATCTTCCTGGCGCTGGACCATTCGCGCGAGACCTCCTCGCCCTTCACCACCGACAATGACGGCAAGCCGCTGGAGCGCAACCCGCTACGCGACGTGCGCGTGCGGCGCGCCCTGTCCATGGCGATCGACCGGCAGGCGATCACGGACCGGGTGATGGAGGGGGCCTCCCTCCCCTCCACCCAGCTGCTGCCGCCGACCGCCTTCGGTGCCCTGCCGGACCGTCGCGTGGGGCGGGCGGATGCGGATGCGGCCAAGCGGCTTCTGGCCGAGGCGGGGTATCCGCAGGGCTTCCGCATCACGCTGCACGGGCCGAACGACCGCTACATGAACGATGCCCGGATCATCCAGGCGATCGGGCAGATGTGGACGCGCATCGGGGTGCGCACGGCCGTGGAGGGGCAGCCCTGGGCGACCTTCGTGGCGCGCGCGGGCCGGCAGGAGCTCTCCGCCATGCTGGTGGGCTGGGGCACCTCCTCCGGCGAGCCGACCAGCCCGCTGCGGTCGCTGCTGGCGACCTACAACACGCAGCGTGGCTGGGGCGGCTCCAACCGTGGGCGCTATAGCAATCCGGCGATGGACGCGAAGCTGGATGAGGCGCTGCGCACGCTGGACGACGCCCGGCGCGAGGCGCTGCTGCGGGAGGCGACGACCCTCGCCATGGATGATGTCGGGATCATTCCCATCCACATCCAGAAGAATATCTGGGCGATGCGCCGCGGGCTGCAGCATGAGGCGCGCGCCGACGAGCTGACGCGGGCGCAGGACATCCGGCCGGCGCCGTAGTGGCGGCCGCGGGTCTTTCGCATCCGGGGCCCGGGAAGCCGGGCCCCGTCTTTCGGGACGAGATCATTCGAAACGAGGCGGGAGTGGGCTGATGAGGAAGCTGGTGCTGGCTGCCACGGCGGCCGTTGCTGCGATTGTCGCCGGTCAGGTTCAGGCGCAGAGCCTGACGATGGCGGTGGGCGCGCCCATCACCTCGCTGGACCCGCATTACCACCAGCTCTCGCCCAACAACGCCGTCGCCGACATGACCTTCGACCGGCTGGTCAACACGGACGGCAAGTCTCAGCAGATTCCGGGGCTGGCGACGGAGTGGCGGGCCATTGCCCCGACCACCTGGGAGTTCAAGCTGCGGCCGGATGTGCGCTTCCACAACGGCAATGCCTTCACGGCCGAGGATGTGGCCTTCACCATCGCCCGCCTGCCGAACGTGCCGAACAGCCCGACCTCCTTCGGCATCTATTCGCGGCCGATCGCGCGGGTGGAGATCGTGGACCCGCTGACCATCCGGTTCCACACGCACCAGCCCTATCCGTTGCTGCCGCTCGACATGACCAATGTGCGCATCCTGGACAAGGAGACGCATGAGAACGCGACCACCGAGGATTTCAACGCCGTCCGGGCCGCGGTGGGAACGGGTCCCTTCCGCGTGGTGTCGCACCGGAATGGCGACCGGATCGAGTTCGCGCGGAACGACGCCTATTGGGGCCCCAAGCCGGCCTTCCAGCGCGTGAACTACCGCATGATCACCAATGACGCCTCCCGCACGGCGGCGCTGCTGGCGGGCGATGTGGACTTCATCGACCAGGTGCCGACGACCGACCTGGCGAATCTGCGGCGGGACTCCCGGATCGCGCTGAGCGAGGTGGTGGGGACGCGGCTGATCTTCCTGGGCCTGGACCATCTCCGGGCCGCGAACGAGAACTCGCCTTTCGTCACCGACAATGACGGGCGGCCGCTGGGGCGGAACCCGCTGAAGGATGTGCGGGTGCGTCGGGCGCTCTCCATGGCGATCGACCGCGGGACGGTGACCGAGCGGCTGATGGAAGGGGCGGCGACGCCCGCCGGCCAGTTCCTGCCGCCGGGGGTGACCGGCCATGTCCAGGGCATCGAGGCCCCTGCCTATGATCCCGAGGGCGCGAAGCGGCTGCTGGCCGAGGCGGGCTACCCCAACGGCTTCCGGATCCAGCTGAACGGGCCGAATGACCGCTACATCAATGATGGGCGGATCATCCAGGCCGTGGGGCAGATGTGGACCCGTATCGGGGTGCGCACGGCCGTGGAGGGGCAGACCTGGGCGGTCTTCGTCGGCCGGGCGGGCAAGGCGGAGTTCTCCTCTCATCTGATCGGGTGGGGCTCCAATCCGGACGGTTCCCACCCGCTCCGCAACATCCTGGCGACGGTGAATGCCGAGCGGGGCTGGGGCGCCTCCAACCGCGGCCGCTATTCCAACCCGGAGGTGGACCGGCTGCTGCTGGCCTCCCTGACGGAGCTGGACGAGCCGAAGCGCCAGGGCCTGGTAGGCGATGCGCTGCGGACGGCGCTGGAGGATGTGGCGGTCATCCCGATCCACATCCAGACGAATATCTGGGCGATGCGGCGCGGCCTGGCGCATGACGCGCGTATCGATGAAGCGACCCGGGCGCAGGATGTGCGCCCGGCCCAGCCATGACGGGGATGGCCGCTGCCATGCCCCAGGGGTTTGAGAGATGAGCGTTTATCTTCTGCGCCGCCTGATCCAGGCGGCGCTGGTGATGTTGGCCATGTCGGTCATCGTCTTCATCGGCGTCTATGCCATCGGCGACCCGGTCGAGATCCTGATCTCGCCGGATGCGGACCAGATGGAACGCGCGCGCGCGATCGCGGCGCTGGGGCTCGATAAGCCTCTGTGGCAGCAGTATCTCTCCTTCCTCGGCAACGCGCTGCGGGGGGATCTCGGTCGGTCCTTCGTCTTCAACGAGCCGGCGCTGAAGCTGATCGGCCAGCGGGCGCCGGCGACGCTGGAACTGGCCTTCGCGGCCATGTTCCTGGCGATCCTCGTCGGCCTGCCGCTCGGCCTCTATGCCGGGCTGCGGCCGGACGGGGTGGGCGCCAAGGCCATCATGGCGGGCTCCATCCTCGGCTTCTCCCTGCCCACCTTCTGGGTCGGGCTGATGCTCATCATGGTGTTCGCCGTGCAGCTGGGCTGGCTCCCCTCCACGGGGCGCGGTGAAACGGTCGAGATCCTCGGCCTTCGCTGGTCGTTCCTGACCATGGACGGGCTGGCGCATATGGCCATGCCGGCGCTGAACCTGGCGCTGTTCAAGATCAGCCTCGTCATCCGCCTGACCCGTGCGGGCGTGCGCGAGACCATGCTGATGGACTTCGTGAAGTTCGCCCGGGCCAAGGGGCTTTCGCCCCGCCGGGTGATCGGGGTGCATGTGTTCAAGAACATCCTGATCCCCGTTGTGACCGTGACGGGGCTGGAGCTGGGCTCGACCATCGCCTTCTCCGTGGTGACGGAGAGCGTGTTCGCCTGGCCGGGCATGGGCAAGCTGATCATCGACAGCATCAACGTGCTCGACCGGCCCGTGATCGTTGCGTATCTGATGAGCATCGTCCTGATGTTCATCATCATCAACCTGGTCGTGGATCTGCTCTATTCTGTGCTCGATCCCCGCGTGCGGCTGGAGAGCAAGTGATGAGCGCCACCACGGCGGCCCCCGCCCCCATCCCCGCGAAGGCGCCGCGCGTCGAGACGCCGCTGCAGCGCTTCATCTCTGAATTCGCGGAGAGCAACATCGCGCTGGGCGCGCTGATCGTCTTCCTCTGCATCGTGCTGATCGCGGTCTTCGCGCCCTGGATCGCGCCGCAGAACCCCTATGACCTCGCCCAGCTGGACATTATGGACGGGCGGATGGAGCCGGGCACCGTGGGCGGTGCCGGCTTCACCTATTGGCTCGGCACGGATGACCAGGGGCGCGACATGCTCTCGGGCATCATGTACGGGCTGCGGATCAGCCTCGTGGTGGGTGCCGGCTCGGCGATTGTCGCGGCGATCGTCGGCGCTTCCCTCGGCATGCTCGCGGCCTATGCCGGCGGGCGGACCGATACGATCATCATGCGGCTGGTCGATCTCCAGCTCTCCTTCCCGACCATCCTCTCGGCCCTGATGATCCTTGCCTTCCTGGGCAAGGGCATCACCAACGTCGTCATCGCGCTGATCGTGGTGGAATGGGCCTATTACGCCCGCACCGTCCGCGGCACGGCGCTGGTGGAACGGCGGCGAGAGTATATCGAGGCGGCGCAGTGCCTGGCGCTGCCGACGCGTCGGATCATCTTCCGCCACCTGCTGCCGAACTG
Source organism: Muricoccus roseus (assembly GCF_900141905.1). Lineage (GTDB taxonomy): Bacteria > Pseudomonadota > Alphaproteobacteria > Acetobacterales > Acetobacteraceae > Roseomonas > Roseomonas rosea. The sequence continues at coordinate 47,292 of NZ_FQZF01000016.1, forward strand.
CATGCCGCCACTGATCGTGGTGGCGACCATCCAGATCGCCCGCGCCATCGCGCTGGAGGCGACCCTGTCCTTTCTCGGCCTCGGCGTGCCGATCACGGAGCCGTCCCTCGGCCTGCTGATCGCCAATGGCTACGAGTACATGCTCTCGGGCAAGTACTGGATTTCCTTCTATCCCGGCATCGCGCTGCTGATCACGATCGTCTCGATCAACCTGGTGGGCGACCATCTGCGCGACGTCCTCAACCCGCGACTGAAGAAGTAACGTGGAACCGAGCATCCCCGCTTCGGCGGCGCCCCCGACCCTGCAGGTGCGCAACCTGCAGACGAGCTTCTTCACCCGCGCCGGCGAGGTGAAGGCCGTCAACGACGTCTCCTTCAATGTCGGCCGCGGCAAGGTGCTGGGGCTGGTGGGAGAGTCCGGTTCCGGCAAGACCGTGACCGGCTTCTCCATCATGCGCCTGGTGGACGAGCCCGGCCGGATCACCGGCGGGCAGATCCTGTTCGGCGGCCAGGACCTGGTGAAGGCGTCCGAGGAAGAGATGCGGCAGATCCGGGGCAACCGGGTCGCCATGATCTTCCAGGACCCGATGATGACGCTGAACCCGGTCCTGCGCATCGACACGCAGATGATCGAGACGATGCAGGCGCATCGTAAGATCAGCCATGAGGCGGCCCGCCAGCGCGCCCGCGACACGCTGGGCATGGTGGGCATCCCCTCCCCCGACGAGCGGCTGAAGGCCTATCCGCACCAGTTCTCCGGCGGCATGCGGCAGCGCGTGGCGATCGCCATCGCGCTGCTGCACGAGCCGGACCTGATCGTGGCGGACGAGCCGACCACCGCGCTGGACGTGACCATCCAGGGCCAGATCCTGGCCGAGGTGCAGAAGCTGGCGGCGACCACCGGCACCTCGATCATCTGGATCACGCATGACCTCTCGGTCGTCGCGGGCCTCGCGGACGACATCGCGGTCATGTATGCGGGCCGCATCGCCGAATACGGGTCGGTTGCGGATGTGCTGGATCATCCGCTTCATCCCTATACCAATGGGCTGCTGGGCTCGGTGCCCAGCCGCAACAAGCGGGGCGAGCCGCTGCGGCAGATTCCGGGCATGACGCCCTCCCTGCTCAGCCTGCCTCCGGGCTGCCCGTTCCAGAACCGTTGCCCCCGGGCGGCGGATGTATGCCGCCAGGACCCGCCCATGGCCGAGATCCTGCCCGCCCATGAGGCGCGCTGCTTCCGGCCCCATCTCGAGGAAGCGGGAGTGGCCGCATGAGCGAGACGATGCAGGCTGCCCCGGCCCCGGTGCGGGCCGAGGGCGAGAAGATGATCGAGGTGGTGGGGGTGTCCCGCCGCTTCGCCAAGCGGCTGGACTTCGCCGGCAAGATCCTCGCCAAGCTCGGGGCCCCCATCCGCGAGGAGGTGGTGCATGCCGTGGACAAGGTGGATCTGACCATCCGCAAGGGCGAGGTGGTCGGGTTGGTGGGCGAATCCGGCTGCGGCAAGTCCACGCTGGGCCGCATGGTGGCGGGGATCCTGCCGCCTTCCGATGGCACCATCCTGTGGAAGGGCAAGGACCGCACGGGGCTGGGCGGCAAGGATGCGCGGGCGGCGATGCTGCAGGCGCAGATGATCTTCCAGGACCCCATGTCCTCGTTGAATCCGCGGCTGAAGGTGGCGGAGATCATCGGCGAGGCGCCGCTGGTGCATGGGCTGACCACGCGCTCCGAATTCGGGCGCTATGTGGATGAGCAGATGCGCCGCGCCGGGCTCGATCCGGTGTTCAAGGCGCGCTACCCGCACCAGTTCTCGGGCGGGCAGCGGCAGCGCATCGGCATTGCCCGCGCGCTGGCGGTGCAGCCGGAATTCCTGGTCTGCGACGAATCCGTGGCGGCGCTGGACGTCTCGATCCAGGCACAGATCCTGAACCTCTTCATGAAGCTCCGGCAGGAGCTGGATCTCACCTACCTCTTCATCTCCCATGACCTGGGCGTGGTGGAGCATCTCAGCGACCGGGTCGTGATCATGTATCTCGGCCGGGTGGTGGAGGAGGCGCCGACGGAGGTGGTCTTCTCACGCGCGAACCACCCCTACACCCAGTCTCTCCTCGCGGCGGTGCCGCGGATCGAGGCGCGGAAGAAGGCCTTCGCGACGGTGAAGGGGGAGATCCCCTCCCCGCTCAACCCGCCCTCGGGTTGCCACTTCCATCCGCGCTGCCCGCACGCCTTCGACCGTTGCCGCGCCGAGGTGCCGGCGCTGAAGGAGGTGGCGCCGGGGCATAAGAGCCGCTGCCACCTGAACGACCTGCCGAACCATGGCGGGATGCCCGTGTGATGCGGGCCGCGCTGGTGGTGCTCGCGCTGCTCGGCCTCGCGGCCTGCGAGCAGCGTGACGGGGCCCGGGGCCCCTATGTCGGGGCAGGTGGCGGGGTGAACGTCCTGCGCTAGGCTGCGCGCGCGAATCCCATCCCCGGCCCCTCGGCCGGGGATGGCCGCGACGCAGAGGAAGCATCCGTGACCCGTTTTGCCTTCGACCATGTCCATCTCCGTAGCCCCGATCCGGATGTGACGGGGCAGTGGTTCGAGGATCATCTGGAGGCGAAGCGGGTCCGCCGGGTGGAGGGCCCGAACAGCCTTCGCGTCATCCTCGATCTCGGCGGGCTGAACCTGTTCATCGACCGCGTGCCGGCGGGCACCCCTTCCGTGCCGCCCGCGCCCTTCCTCGGCATCGAGCACCTGGCCCTGGCGGTGAAGGGCATCGACGCCCTGGTCGAGGAGCTGCGCGGCAAGGACGTTCGGATCGTGATGGAGCCGAACAACCCCAATCCCACCACGCGCATCGCCTTCATCGAAGGCCCGGAGAATGTGCGGGTGGAGTTGCTGGAGCGTAGCGCGGCCTAGGGCCGCTTCCAGAAGAAGACGGTATCCGCCAGCTTGCCCCCGGCTTCCATCGCGTAGCCGGGGATCGTGCCGGCCTCGTTCCAGCCGAGCCGGCGGTAGAGGCGCTCGCCATCGTCCCCCGCCCGCGTGTCGAGCACGAGGAGGCTGCGGCCGATGCCGCGGGCGGCCTGTTCGGCGCGGAGCATGAGGGCGCGGCCGATGCCGCGGCGGCGGAAGGCTGGGTCCACCAGCAGTTTCGAGACCTCCGCCCGGTGGGCGGCATTGGGCTGGGCGGCGAGGGCGAGATGGACCGTGCCGGCGAGCTGGCCGTCGCACCAAGCGGCCAGCAGCACCATTCTCCCGGTCGCCACGTCGGCGGAAACGCCGCGCCAGTAGGCGCGCGCCACCTCGGGCGAGAGTGGCGGCAGGTAGGAGACCGAGGCGCCGACATTCACGCACGCGACCATGATCTCGGCGAGGCGCCGCTCGGCGCTGGCGGCCGCCGCGGCGTCCAGCGCCTCCACCACCACGCCCGTGGCGGGCTTGGCGTAGCGGAATTCGAGTGACTTCGAGATGTCGTCGAGGATGCGGATGGAGCCGGCGCGCACATAGCCGCGCTTCTCGTAGAAGCGGTGAGCGGCCTCGAACCGCGTGTCGGTCCAGAGGATCATGCGCTGGGCGCCATGCTCCACCGCATGGCGCTCGGCTCCGTCGAGCAGGGCATGGGCCAGGCCGGTGCCACGGGCAGCCTTCGCGACGTACATGCGGCCGATTTCCCAGGCCTCGTCATCGTCGCGCAGCGGGCGCGTGGCGACCATGCCGACGATCTCGCCGCCCTGCTCGGCCGCCCAGAGGGCGCCGCCGACCTTCTCGAAATGCGTGGCCAGGGCGCGCAGCTCCGGCACCTCCGCATCCACGTCGAGAACGCAATTGGGATACTCGGCCCAGGCGTCGCCGATCAGCCGGATGAAGCCTTCCGCATCGGCGTCGCGGCCGGGGCGGATGGCGATGCTCATTTCAGACCCCGGCAGAAGTCCTGGATGCGGGCGCAGGCCTCGCGCAGGGTCTCGGTATCCGTCGCGTAGGACAGGCGGATATAGGGGCTCATGGAATAGGCGGCGCCGGAGACGGTGGCGACGTGGTTCTCCTCCAGCAGCGCCATGGCCACGTCTTCGTCCGTTTCCAGCCGGCGGCCGCCCGCGGTCGTCTTGCCGAGGCAGCCGGCGACGCTGGGATAGACGTAGAAGGCGCCCTCGGGCTTGTGGCACTGCAGGCCGGGGGCCTGGTTCAGCATCTCCACCACGATGTCCCGGCGTTCGCGGTAGATGCGCCGGCGCTCCTCCACCAGCTCCTGCGGGCCATCAAGGGCGGCGATGGTGGCGGCCTGGGCGACAGTGGCGATGCCATTGGTCGTCTGGCTCTGCATGTTGGTCATCGCCTTGACCAGGGCGCGGGGGCCGCCGCCGAAGCCGACGCGCCAGCCCGTCATCGCATAGGTCTTGGAGGCGCCCGAGACGGTGAGGGTGCGGTCGCGCAGCCCGGGCTCCACCGCCGCGATGCTGTGGAAGCCCGTGTCCACATAGCTGATATGCTCGTACATCTCGTCCGAGAGCACCCAGACATGGGGGTGGCGCATCAGCACCGCGGCGAGCGCCGCCACCTCGTCGCGCGTGAGCGCGGCGCCGGAGGGGTTGTTGGGGAAGTTCAGCGTCACCCACTTCGTCCGGGGGGTGATGGCCGCGTCCAGGTCCTCGGGGCGCAGCTTGAAGCCGTTGTTCTGCGGGCAGGGCACGAGCACGGGCACGCCGCCGGCTAGCTTGCCGATATCGGCATAGGCCGACCAGAAGGGCGTGGGAATGACGATCTCGTCGCCCGGATCCACGGTGGCCAGGATGCCGTCGAGGATGATCTGCTTGCCGCCATTGGCGACGATGATCTCGTCCAGCGCGTAGTCGAGCCCGTTCTCGCGCCGGAACTTGCGCTGCACGGCGGCCTTCAGCTCGGGCCAGCCGTCATTGGGGGGATACTTGGTCTTGCCGGCGAGGGCAGCCTGGTGGGCGGCCTCGATCGCATGGGGCGGGGTAGCGAAATCGGGCTCGCCGACGGTCAGGCTGATGACCTTGTGGCCGGCCTCCCGCAGTTCCCGCGCGCGGATGGACATGCGGGTGGAGCCGGAGATGACGATCTCCTGCAGCCTCTGGGCCAGGGCGGGCATTCGGCGGATTCCAGTGGTGAGGAAAGAAAGGAGGGCGGAAACTAGGCCCCTGGCGCCACCTCGCCAACCCCGGCGCCTTGCGCAACGCTCGTTCCCGCATGCTCGAAATGCAGGTCGAACTCGGACTCGCCGGTCAGGCGGAAGCCCGCGCGTTCATAGAAGCGGGTGGCGGGGCTCTGCCTCAGCACCTCGATCCGGGTGGGAAGCTGCGGGCGCTCGGCCAGGATGGCGTCGAGCACCATGCGGCCAAGGCCGCGTCCCTGGGCCCGGGGTTCGAGATAGAAGGAGTGGATCTCCCGGTGGCCCGGACGGTCCAGCACGGCCACGCAGCCGGCCATGCGGCCCTCTGTCTCGATCAGGCGGAAGGCGGCCGGATCGAACCCCGCCCGCATCCGGGCACGGCGCCGCGCGGGGTCGAAGCGCCCCAGCCGCTCCAGATGCGCGCGCATGACGCGCATCGAGAGGTCGAGCAGGGTCTCGAAATCCCCTTCCGCCGCGGGACGGAAGGCGAAGGTCAGTGCAGGCCCTGGCAGAAGCGCTGGATACGCGTGCAGGCCTCCTTCAGCGACTCATCGGACGCCGCGTAGGAGATGCGCATGTAGCCCGGGAAGAGAAAGGCGGAGCCGTGCACGGTGGCCACGCCCTCTTCCTCCAGTAGGGCGAGGACGAAATCCTCGTCCGTGTTCAGCAGCTTGCCACCCTTGGTGGTCTTGCCGAGGCAGCCCGTGACGGAGGGGAAGACGTAGAAGGCGCCTTCCGGCGTGTTGCAGTGGATGCCCGGCGCCTGGTTCAGCATGGAGACAACGAGGTCGCGCCGGCGCTCGAAGGCCTGGCGCATGCTCTCCACGTCGTCCTGCGGACCGTTCAGCGCCTCGACGGCGGCGGCCTGGGAGATGGAGGAGGTGTTGGAGGTGGACTGGCTCTGCAGCTTGTCCATCGCCTTGGTCAGCGCCACGGGGGCGCCGGCGAAGCCGATGCGCCAGCCGGTCATGGCATACGCCTTGGAGCAGCCGTTCATCGTGACCGTGCGGTCGCGCAGCTTCGGCTCCACCTCGACGATGGTGGCGAACTTGAAGCCGTCATAGACGAGCTTCTCATAGATGTCGTCGGTGAAGATCCAGACATGCGGGTGGCGCAGCAGCACGTCGGTCAGCGCCTTCAGCTCCTCCGCCGTATAGGCGGCGCCCGTGGGGTTGCACGGGTTGTTGAGCATCAGCCACTTGGTCTTGGGCGTGATGGCGGCCTCGAGCTGTTCGGCCGTGATCTTGAAGCCCTGGTTCGGGCCGGCCGGGATGGTCACCGGCGTGCCGTCGGCCAGGGAGACGATGTCGGGGTAGGAAACCCAGCAGGGGGCGGGGATGATGACCTCGTCACCCTTGTCCAGGGTGGCGACCATCGCGTTGAAGATCACCTGCTTGCCGCCGGTGGAGACGATGATCTCCTCCGGCTTGTAGTCCAGGTGGTTGTCGCGCGCGAACTTGGCGGCGGCGGCCTTGCGCAGCGCGGGCGTGCCGGCGACGTCGGTGTAGAGGGTCTGCCCCTCCTGGATCGCCTTGATCGCGGCGTCCTTGATGTTGCGCGGGGTGGGAAAGTCCGGCTCGCCGGCGGAGAGGCTGATGATGTCCCGCCCCGCCGCCTTCATCTCACGCGCCTTGGTGGAGATGGCGATGGTCTGGGAGGGAGAGATCTTGTTCAGGCGCTCGGCGGTGAGGGACATCGTTCCAGGACTTCGTGGTTAAAGGCGGCGGGACCCTAGCCCCGCTCGGCGCGCGGCGGAACCGCCGGAATGCGCATTTCAGGCCCGCCGGCGCAACAAGAGGCCCACCGCAGCCAGCGTGAGGGCCGCGGCGCCGAGCATGAGGGTGGCCAGGGCGTTCACCTCCGGCGTCATGCCCAGGCGCAGCATGGAGAAGAGCGCCACCGGCAGGGTGGTGCCCGCCGGGCCGGAGGTGAAGGAAGCCAGGACCACGTCGTCCAGCGACAGGGTAAAGGCGAGGAGCCAGCCGGCGACCAGGGAGGGCGCCATCAGGGGCAGGGTGATGGTGAGGAAGGCCGTGGCCGGGGTGGCCCCGAGATCGAGGGCGGCCTCCTCCAGATCCCGGTCGCGGGACGCCAGGCGGGACTGGACGACCACGGCCACATAGGCGCTGCCGAGGGTGGCATGGGCCAGCAGCACCGTCAGCGCGCCGCGCCCGGCGGGCCAGCCGAAGGCGGATTCGAGGGCGACGAAGAACAGGAGGAGGGAGAGGCCGGTCACCACCTCCGGCAGGACGAGGGGGGCGCCGGCCAGGGCGCCGAGCACGGCGCGGCCGGCGAAGGGCCCATGCCGGGCCAGCACCCAGCCCGTGGCGCCGCCGAGCAGCACGGCAAGGCTGGCCGCGCCGGCGGCGACGCGGAGCGAGAGCCAGGCGGCTTCCAGCAGCCGGTCGTTGGCGGCCAGGGCCAGGAACCAGCGCAGGGAGAATCCCCCCCAGCGGAAGGGCACGGAATCGCCGGAGAAGGCATAGGCGACGAGCAGCGCCACGGGCAGCCAGAGGAAGGCGAGGCCGGCCCAGAGGGCGGCGCGGACCCAGCGGGGCATCACGGATCCTGCCCCAGGCGCTGGAAGAGGATGATGGGCAGGATCAGCAGGGCCAGCAGCGCCACGGCCAGGGCCGCGGCCACGGGCCAGTCGCGGTTCTGGAAGAACTCCTGGAAGAGCACGCGGCCGACCAGCGTGGCATCGGGCGGGCCGAGCAGCTCGGGGATGACATATTCTCCGGCCGCCGGGATGAAGACGAGGAGGAAGGCCGCCGCGAGGGAGGGCAGGAGCTGTGGCAGGGTGACGGTGAGGAAGGCCCGGCCCGGCGTGGCGCCGAGATCGGCGGCGGCCTGCTCCAGCACGGGGTCCAGCCGGGTGGCGGCCGCGAAGACCGGCAGGACCGCGAAGGGAAGATAGGCGTGGACCATGCCAAGGAGCATGGCGCCGTCGGAGTAGAGGAGTGGGAGGGGATGGTCGGTCAGGCCCAGGCCGCGGAGGAGGGTGTTGATCCAGCCCTCGTCGCGCAGCAGGCCGATCCAGGCGCCGATGCGGATGAGGAAGCCGGTCCAGAAAGGCAGCAGGACGGCGCCCAGCAGGGCCTCCCGCCAGCGGCCCGCGCGGGCGATGGCGATGCCCATGGGGGCGGCGAGCAGCAGGCAGAGAAGCGCCGTGCCGCCGGCCGTCACCAGGGACTGGGCCAGGGCGTCCCGGTAATGCGGGTCCTCGGTCAGGAGGCGCAGGTTCTCGGGGTTGATCCCCTCCCCCGCCCAGGGCGGCGCGTAGGGGGGCACGCCTTCGGCCTGCCAGGACAGGGCCATGATGCCGACCAGGACCAGCGGCGCCGCGACGAGCAGCGCGAGCCAGAGGCCGGGGAGGAGGCGGAGCGCGATCCTCATCCCTGCGCAACGGCACGACCGAGTCCGCGTCCCAGCTCACGCGCACGGCGCTGCCGCGCGGCGGCGGGGCACCGTCCTCCTCGGCATGGGAGACGCGGAGGAGGGCGCCGCCGGCAAGCCGGACGAGGATGAGGCTGCTCTCCCCGCGGAAGGCGGCTTCCTCCACCGTGCCGGCCGCGGTGTTGTCGCCGAGCGCGGGGCCGATGCGGATGCGCTCGGGCCGGAGGGCGACGGCGATGACGCCCGGCGGCAGGGCGGCCGCGGCGCGCAGGGTGCAACCGGCATCCGGGCTTTCGAGCGCGCCATCCCCGGTGCGCGTGCCGGTGAGCACATTGGCCGCGCCCAGGAACTCCGCGACGAAGCGCGTGGCGGGGCGGTCATAGATCTCACGCGGCGGGGCCACCTGGATGAGGCGGCCGCGATCCATCACGGCGATGCGGTCGGCCAGGGCGAGGGCCTCGGCCTGGTCATGCGTGACCATGACGAAGGCGGCACCGCTCTCGCGCTGGATGGCCCGCAGCTCGAAGCCCGTGCGCTCCCGCAGGTTCGCATCGAGCGCGCCGAGGGGTTCGTCCAGCAGCAGGAGGCGGGGGCGCTTCACCAGGGCGCGGGCCAGGGCCACGCGCTGGCGCTGGCCGCCGGAGAGGGCATGGGGGCGGCGGGATTCCATCCCTTCGAGCCGCAGCATGGCGACGGCCTGCTCCACGCGGGCCGCGATCTCGGCGCGCGGCCGGCCCTCGCGCTTCAGCCCATAGGCGATGTTGGCCGAGACGGTCATGTGCGGGAACAGCGCGTAGGACTGGAACATCATGTTCACCGGGCGGCGGTGGGGCGGAACGCCCAGCAGGTCCGAGCCGTCCAGCGTCACCGTGCCGGAATCGGGTGCCTCGAAGCCGGCGACCACGCGCAGCAGCGTGGACTTGCCGGAGCCCGAGCCGCCGAGCAGGGCGAGGAACTCGCCGGCGGCCACGTCGAGCGAGACGCTGTCGAGCGCCGCCACGCTGCCGAAGCGGCGGGTGACGCCGCGCAGGGAGAGGCGTGCCGGGGCCACCGCCCCTGCGACATCGCGCGTCAACGGCCGGCCTTGAAGCGGGACCAGGAGCGGCCGCGGGCGCGTTCGGCCGCGGGGCCTGGGGCGGCGACGGTGAAGCTGCGCGCGATGGCCTCGGCCGGAGGGTAGATGTTCGGGTCCGCCGCCACTTCGGGCCGCAGATGCGGGCGAGAGGCCGGAACGGCGTTGGGGTAGCGCACCTGATTGGTTACGCCCGCCATCACCTCGGGCCGCAGCATGTAGTCGATGAAGCGCTGCGCGGCCTCGGGGTTCGGGGCATCGGCGGGGATGGCCAGCATGTCGAACCAGAGCTGCGCGCCCTGGCGCGGCTGGGCGTAGGTGATGCCGCCCTCCGGCGCGCGGGCCTGGGCCTGCACCACGTCGCCGGAATAGGTGAGGACGGCGCAGTACTCCCCCTGGGCCAGCGCATCGGTGATGGCGGCGGAGGAGATGATGGCGCGCACATGCGGGCGGATGGCCAGCAGCGCCGTCTCCGCCGCGCGCAGATCCGCCGCATCCGCGCTGTTCGGGTCCTTGCCCAGCCAGCGCAGGACGGAGGGAATGACGTCGATGCCGCTGTCCATGATGGCGATGCCGCAGCGGGCGATGCGCCGCGCGTTCTCGGGCTTCAGGATGAGGTCGAGGCTGTCCAGCGGCGCGTCGGGCGCGAGGGCGGCGATACGGTCGGCCCGGAGGCCGAGGCCGATGGTGCCCCAGAGATAGATAGCGCCGTGGCGGTTGCCAGGGTCGCTGCTGGCGACCTGGGCCAGGAGGGCGGAATCCTGGTTGCCCCAGTTGGGGATGCGCGCGCGGTCCAGCGGGCGAAGGGCGCCGGCGCGGACGAGGCGGGCGAAGCTCGGCTCGTTGGTCGGGACGATCACGTCATAGCCCGAGCGCCCGGCCGAGAGCTTTCCCTCCAGCGTCTCCAGGCTGTCGAACACGTCGTAGCGGATGCGGATACCCGTCTCGCGCTGGAAGCCCTCGATCGCCTTGGGGTCGATGTAGTCGGTCCAGTTGTAGACGTTCAGGACCGGCTCCTGGGCGACGGTGGCGCCTGCGAGCAGGGGGAGCAGCAGCAAGGCGCGCAGCAACGGGCGGAGGGTCGGCATGCTGTCTCCCGGAGGGGCTGGGGGGCGCAAGGTTATGGCGAAGCGGGCCGGGCGCAAGCTGGGTTTCTTTTCTGGCGGAACCTAGGAAGTATTTCTTGACATGAGGTAGGACGTCCTGTATCTCCCCTCCTGCCAACGGGACATCTGCGCCCGCAAAGTTCCCCATCCGTTCCGAACGCCCCGCCCGGCCCTGCCGGCGCGGGGCTTTTCGCGTCCGCCCCGCAGGAGCCATTCCCGCATGCCCTACGTCGCCAGCAACCTGATCCCGCTCGTCGCGGCGGACAGCTTCACCCTCTGGCTCTACAAGACGACGGACACGCGGGCGGCGGTGCTCTCGTCCGGATATTTCGGCGCCGCCGCCAACCGGCTCCTTCCCGGCCACATGATCGTGCTGCAGGCGGCGGATGCGTCCGCCATCCTGCCGGTGCGCGGCAATGCCGAGGTGGGCAACGGGTTGGTCGTGGACGCCAGCTCCTCCCCGCTGCGCCTGACGGCCGCGGGCTCGCTCGATCTCGGTGCCGATCTCTCCGTGACGGCGGTGGCGCGTTGCGTCAGCCTGGCCGCGATGCCCAGCGGCGTGAACGAGGGCGAGACCTTCACCGTGCAGGCCACGGCCTCCGGCGCGAGCACGATGCTGAAGTTCAGCGTCCTCGACGCCACCGGCGCCGTGGTGCTGGGGCCGACCAGCGCGGCCGTCACCGCCGGCATGGCGAGCGCGACCTTCCCCTCCCCGTCACCCGGCACGGGCTACCGGCTGAAGGTGGAAGATGCGGCGGACCCGCTGGTCATGCAGCTCTCGCCCTCCTTCGTGGTGCTCTCCGCCTTCGCGCTGCTGATGGAGAGCGGGCTCAGCCTGCTCTCCGAATCCGGCAACCGGCTCGTGATGTAGCCGCCCCCTTCTCCGTCCCTCCCCGCCCCCCTCTCGCCCCTACCGGAGCCGCTCCCCCATGGCCGATGCCAAGATCAGCGATCTTCCCCCCGCCAGCACCTTCTCCGACACCGATTGCGCCCCCTTCGTGCAGGGCATCGGCGCGGCGGCCGAGACCCGGCGCGCCACCTTCGGCCAGCTCCGCAGCACGCTGATGGCGGACCGGCCGCTGCATGTCCGCGACTATGGCGCGACCGGCAACGGAACGACCGATGACACCGCCGCCTTCCAGGCCGCGCTCAACGCGGCCGCCGCCGCCGGTGGCGGCGTGGTGCTCGTCGGGCCGCGCCGCTACCTGATCGACAGCGCCGATCTCGTCATCCCCGCCAATGTCACCTTGCAGGGCGGCAGCGATCCGGGCGGGTGGCGCGTGAACAACGACTACAGCGCGCTGCCATACTGCCTGCTGCTGAACCCGGCGCGCACCATCCGGCTGCGCCGCAACGCGGCGCTGGAGCAGGTGGCCATCCTGCGGAAGGGCTTCACCGCGCCCACGACGCTGCGCGAGGGGCTGGACGCGGTGTATGCCTTCGCGGGCACCGCCGTCTCGATCGGTGACGGCACGACGGGCAGCAGCAGCACCAACGCCACCGATGCCTCCGTGCGCGCGCTTCTCATCATCGGCTTCAACTGGGGCATCTACAGCAACGGCGCGAGCCGCACGCGCATCCGCGACGTGATCGGCGACTGCACGAACGGCCTCTATCTCGGCAAGTCCTACGACATCGCCCATAACGAACGCATCAACTGGCATCCGCTGGCCACCACGGGCCGCAACTTCACCAACACCACCTACTCCGTCAACGGCTGCGCCAATAACGGCTCTGGCCTCGTGCGGCTCACCACCAGCGTGGCGCATGAGCTGCGGGCGGGCGATGTGGTGGTGGTCAGCGGCGTCGGCGGCGTGCCGGGCGCGAACAGCCGCTTCACGATCGCGGCGACGCCCAGCAGCACCACGCTGGACCTGGCGGGCAGCACCTTCTCCGGCACCTATACCAGCGGCGGCTCGGTCAATCCGGCGCTGAACCACCGGCGCGGCAAGGCCTTCCACATCTTCGACGCCGATATGCCGAACTTCGTCAACTGCTTCGAGTTCGGCCACGACATCGGCTGGCATCTCGACGACCTGACCCATTCCGCCCAGATCGTGAACTGCGGGGTGGACGGCATCGTGATCGACCCCGGCACCATCGGCGTGCAGATGAACGGGCTGGCCAACCGCAACAAGTGGTATGGCGGCTTCTGGTCCAGCAAGGGTCGCGCGCTGGTGGTGGACGTGCAGGCCGCCGACCAGAACACCATCGCCGGCGTCATGCTGCCCTCCGGCTCCGGCCGCTCGGTGGAGCTGCTGGATGGCGGGCTCGTGCTGATGGGCTGCGACATCTATGGCACGGTCTATGTCTACGACAATGCCGACAGCCTGCAGATCGTGGGTTGCGACCTGAAGGGCACGAGCTTCACCGGGCAGAGCCCGGCGGCAATGCAGAAGATGCAGATCTCCGGCAGCCGGATGATCAACGCACCCGGCATCGCCCGCAGCATCGGCGGCCAGGCGGAGCTGGCCGCCATCTCCTCCAGCGGCGCGATCGAGACCCGCCTCTCGGCCCGCAGCGACGGCGTGGTGGCGCTGCACCGCCGCAGCGCGAGCGCCGGGGCGATGCTGCGGCTGCACGGCAACAGCGACACGGCGGCCGCCTCGGTCAGCGTGGTCGGGACCGACGTGTACCTGGCCGGCGATCCCTCGACGAACCCGAACCCGGTCTTCGGCTTCGGCAACACCGGCATGACCCAGGCTCTGACCCTGCGCCTGCGCCGCCTTTCCGCCACCCCGGCGGCCAATGACCGCCTCTTCTCGCTGGAGGGCACGGGCTACAACAGCGGCGGCTCCGAGGTGACCTATGGCCGCATCGCGACGGTGGCCGAGACGGTCACCGCTGGGTCGGAGTCCGGCGCGGTGATCGTCGAGACGCGCTCCGGCGGCGCCGTTGCCGAACGGCTGCGCATCGCCTCCAGCGGCGCCGTGACCCTGACCGGGCCGCTCACCCTGCCGGCGGATCCCTCCGGCGCCATGCAGGCGGCGACGCGCAATTACGTGGACAACAGCTATGTCCAGCGCGCCATGCCCATGGCGGTCACGTCTTCGGCCACGGCGCTGAGCTTCGGCGCCCACAATGCCCGGATGGTGGTGGCCAATCCGGGCACCACCCTGTCGCTGGACTGGGCGGCGGCGGGCAATGGCTTCGCCTGCATGGTGGTCAACCGCACGGGAGCGGACCTGCCCGTCTCGCTCAGCGGCTTCTCGGCGGGCATCGTGAACCCTGATGGCTTCACAAGGATCCGGGCTGGCGGCGTTGCCAGCCTGCTGGTCTTCTCGCCGGACGGGGGTACGACCAAGCTTTGCCAGCTGACGGGCGGAGGAGCGCCCTGATGATTGGAAGCACGCCTGTCCTGCATGCTCTCGGCAGCGGGCCGATACGGCTGGTCGTGGTGGGCGCCCTCGCGTCCTCGGTCGGCTTCTCCCGCGGCTCCACCGGCCAGGCGACGACGGCGGGTGGCAACTGGCAGAGTCACGCCCCGGACGTGCCGCGCTTCAACGGCGCGGCCCGCCGGCTGATGGTGGAGGGCCAGCGCACGAACGGCGTGCGCAACCCTCATTTCCTCGGCGCCGTGGCCGGAGACAATACGGCGGGCAACCCGGGCACGCCACCGGCCAACATGTCGATGACCCCCGGCGGAGGCCTGCGGGTCGTCGGCCTGGGGACGGAGGACGGCGCGGGCTATGTCGACCTGCGCGTGGTCGGGAGCATCGCCGGGGCGGGTTCCTGGTTCTTCAACTTCGACGCGGCCGGCGGCATCGCCGCGGCCGCGGGCGAGGTGAGGACGGTCTCCTGCGAGATCCGTGCCCTGTCGGGCTCCTATCCGGCCGGGCAGATTCGTCTCCAGGCTGGCTATCCCGGCAGCACGGATCAGCAGGGGCCCGATATCCGGGCCGCCATCGGGGCCGCACCGGTCCGGTATTCCTTCGCCTCCGCTGCGGGCGCGGGAACGAGCAGCATCGTGCCGGCGCTGCGCTTCGTGGTGGGTTCGACCCCCGTGGACATCACGCTTCGCCTGCGCTTCCCGCAATGCGAGGCAGGGGCCTTCATGTCGAGCCCGATCCTGCCCGCAACCGGCGCGCAAGGCGCGGCCACCCGCGCGGCGGATCTCGGGGTCTTCGGGCTTCCGGCGGCGCACCAGCAGCGCGGGGCGCTGGTGGGCAGCTTCATGCTGCCCCAGGCGGCTTCTTCCGCCGCCCACCAGACGCTGTTCGCGCTCGATGACGGCACGCTCAACAACTGCTTCGGCCTGCGCAACAACGCCGGAGGGTTGGCGATCCTGCCCATGCGGGTGGCGAGCGGGGCGGAGACGGTGGGCACCACGGTTGGCACCATCGCGGCCGGCAGCGTCTTCCGGGCCGCCATGGCCTGGGATTCGAGCGGGATCGCCGCCTGCGTGAATGGCGGGGCGGTGCAGACGATCAGCGGGGCCAACCCGGCCGTCACTCGCCTGCTGCTCGGCCAGGGGCGCCTGGACCTCGCGAGCGCGCTCTTCGGCGAGATCTGGTGGCTCGACCTTCATGCCACCCGCCTGCCGGACGCCACCCTGCAGACGCTCACCAACCTCTGATCCCGGCCTTCCGGCCCGGATTGTCCAGCCAGACGGGAGACCCCCATGTCCGACCTGACCGACTACGCGCGCAACATGCTCGCCCGCGCCATCTGCGCCCGCGCACCCGGGCTGCCCACCACCGTCTATGCCGCACTGGGCACGGGTGGCAGCGCGGCAGCCGGGCTGACGGGGGAGCCCGTGGGCCAGGGTTATGCCCGCCAGCGCGTGACCTTCACCGGCTCCGGCGCCCAGCGGAACGCCGAGGCGATCCGGTTCGTCTTCTCGGCCGCGTCCGGCACGATGAGCCATGTCGCCCTCTATGACGCGGCCTCCGGCGGCAACCCGCTTCTTGTCTCGCCGCTCGATGCCCCGGTCGCGATGACCGGGGCGGGCACGGTGACGGTGGCGGCGGGCAGCCTGGTGGTGAACCCGGCCTGAACCCCGCCTGAAGCGGGGGGGGACGGGGACGCCCTCCCCGCCCCCCTATCCCGTTGACAGTTCCATGACATTCGCGGCCGATGGGCTGCGGCGCGCGGCGACATCGATCATCATGGCGCCGCGCGACATCAACGCCCCCCGGTCCTTCGTGCCGGCCGCCGGGTGAGAGACCGGAACTTGGACCTCATCGCCTCTTTCCTCGGCGGACTCGGCCTCTTCCTGGTCGCGGTGCGTGGCCTGGGCACGCAGTTGCAGCAGATGGCGGGACGGCGGCTCCGGGTCGCGGTGGCCCATGCCACGCGCGGAGGCGCCGGCGCGGCGCTGACCGGCGTCACCCTCGGGGCGCTCACCCAGTCCTCCAACGCCGTCACCTTCGTCGCGGCCTCGATGGTGCAGGCCGGGATCCTGCCCCTGGCCCGGGCCCTGCCCGTGGTGGCCTGGTGCAACATGGGCACGGTCGTGCTGGTGCTGGCCGCGGCGCTGGACCTTCGGGTGGCCGCGCTGTGGCTTCTCGGCCTGGCCGGCTGCGGCCTCGCTCTCGGGCCCGATGGGGGAGCGCGCTGGAAAGGCGCGCTGGGGGCCGCCTTCCAGCTCGGCCTGCTCTTCCTCGGCCTCGCCGTGCTGAAATCCGGTGCCGGGCCACTGCGCGATTCGGAGACCGTCCGCTTCGCGATGGAACTGGCCGACCACGCGCTGCTGCCGGCCTTCCTGCTGGGGGTCGGCGTGACGCTCGTCGCGCAATCCTCCTCCACCGTGACCATCCTCGCCATCGCGCTGGCCGAGGTGGAACTGCTCGATGGCGGGCAGGCCGGACTCGCGGTCTGCGGCGCCTCGCTGGGCTCGGGGCTTTCGGTGCTCCTGCTCGCGGGCGGGCTGCATGGCGCGGCGCGGCGGCTGGCGATCTTCCAGGCCCTGTTCAAGGCGCTCGGCGCCGTGCTCCTTGGGCTCCCCTTCCTTCTCTGGCGCCTCGTTCCCTCCCTGCCCGACCCCTGGGAAGGAATGGACCTGCCGCATGGGCTGGGCCTGCTCTTCGTGGCGCTCCAGCTCGTGCCGGCGCTTATCCTCCTCCCCTTCTATTCCTGGCTTCCCGGGCTGCTGGACCGGCTTTCGCCCGCCCGGCCGGAGGAAGCCCTCTCCCGCCCCAAATACCTTTACGACCAGGCGCTGGAGGATGTGCCGACGGCGCTCGACCTCGTCGGGCGGGAACAGGCGCGGCTGCTCGCGCGGCTGCCCCAGCTCCTGGACGGGCTGCGCGAGGACGCGCCGCCGCAGGGCACGCCGCGAGCCACCCTGGCCAGCGCCAGCGCGGAGGTGGAGCGGGCGATTGCGGGCTTCCTGCAGGAGGTTCTGGGCCGCGGCTGCCCGCGGGAGGAGCTGGAGCGGGCCGTGGCGCTGGAAAGCCTGAACGCGCTGCTCGCCAATCTCCGGGAGACAACCGCCGACCTCGCCGCCGCGCTGGAGGCGGTGGCGGCACGCGGGGCCGGGGACCCGATCCACGCCCTCGCCACGCCGTTGCTGGAGGCACTGCACCTCCTCCTGGCGGAGCTGCACGATGCCGCGCGCTCGGCCGACCCGATGGATGTGGAGACGCTTTCGGAACTGGCAGCCGACCGCTCGGCCATGATGGACGCGCTGCGCCGCCGGGTGGCGCGCGCCGGGCTGGACCTGCCCCAGGACGCGCTCGGCCTACTCTTCCGCGTCACCTCGCTCTTCGAGCGCGCGGTCTGGTTGGTGCGGCGCGGCGCGCTGCTGCTGCCCTCCACCTGGGGCGCGCTGAACGCGGCGCGCGGCACGACTGCGGCGGGAGTCGCCCACGCCGGGGCGGCGGATGCGAATTCCCCCCAGGCCGCCCTGCCCTGATCGCCTTCCGCGGAGGTTCGAGCTGCTCGGGAGGGCTCCGCCCTCCACCCGCCAAGAGCCTGAGGCCCTTGGAACCCCATTTGACTGCCCTGGATGCCCCGGATGGGTGGAGTCTCTGGTTGAGGGTGCTTCGTCCTGCCCTTGCAGTCGCCTCGGGTCGATGACCCGAGGCGCTCCGTCAGCCGGGTGATTCTAAACGTCTAAAAGAAGATGATGGTGAGGGGTCCGGGGAGAGGAAGAATTCCTTCTTCCTCTCCCCGGGACAAACCGGCAGCCCCCAAGCAAAAGCGCCTAATGCCAATCCCGGCTCGAGGGAAAGGCGCCGCCGCCCCGGGGGTCGGGCCGGTGGTCGACGCCCCGCGTCACCTCATCGGCCCGGGCGAGCGGGAACTGGGCCCCGCCCAGCAGGTGCAGGCCGTCCAGCAGCGCGGAACGGTCTTCCAGCCGTCGCCCGACGAGGTGGACGATGGGAACGGCTCCTTCGTCGAAGCGCTCCACCTTTCCCTCCGCCACCAGCAGCCGCGCGGCCACCACGGGCGCGCGGTTCTCGGTGATGGTACCCGCGTGCAGCACGAGGTTCATCGTGCCGAACTCGTCCTCCAGGGTGAAGAAGACCACCCCCTTGGCGCTGCCGGGGCGCTGGCGCACCAGCACCAGCCCCGCCACGCGCAGGCGCTGCCCCTGGCGGGCCGCGGAGAGGGCGCGGCTGTCCTGCGCGCCGAGCCGGATCAGCTCCTGCCGCAACAGGGCGAGCGGATGGGCGCGCAGGGTCAGGCCTGTGGCGCCGTAATCCAGCACCGTCTCCTCGCCCTTGGTTTCGGCGGGCAGGCGTGGCGCTGCTTCGGCCGCGGCAAAGAGCGGGAGGGGTGGCGGCGCGGCGCGTTCCACCGCCGCCGCCTCCCACAGCGCCCGGCGGCGGTCCAGGCCGAGGCCGCGGAACGCATCCGCCCGCGCCAGGGCCTCCAGCGAGCGCCGGCTCACCCCCGCCTTCGCCAGCGCGCCCGGTGAAACCCCGGCCGGGCGCAGGCCGAGGATCAGCCTCCCTTCCTCCTCCGGCAGGCCCGAGACGAGGCGCAGGCCGAGGCGCAGTGCCCATCCCTCTCCCTCCGGCTCCAACGTGCTGCTCCAGTCGCTGGCGGTCACGTCGGCGGGGCGCACCGTCACGCCATGCTCGCGCGCATCGCGCACGATCTGCGCCGGCGCGTAGAAGCCCATGGGCTGGCTGTTCAGCAGCGCCGCAGCGAAGACCGCGGGATGGTGGCGCTTGATCCAGGCGGAGACATAGACGAGTTGCGCGAAGGAGGCGGCGTGGCTTTCGGGAAAGCCATAGCCGCCGAAGCCTCTGATCTGAGAGAAGCAGCGCTCGGCGAAATCCGGCTCGTAGCCACGCGCGATCATGCCGCCGACGAACTCCTTCTCGAAGAGATGAAGCTTCCCGTCATGCTTGAAGGAGGCCATGGAGCGGCGCAGTTCATCCGCGCGGGACGGCGTGAAGCCCGCCGCGACGATGGCCATCTCCATCGCCTGTTCTTGGAAGAGCGGAACGCCGAGGGTCTTCTCCAGCACGTCTTTCAGCTCCGGCTTGGCGTACTCGACAAGGCGCGGGTCTTGCCGGCGCTTCAGGTAGGGATTCACCATGTCGCCCTGGATCGGGCCGGGCCGCACGATCGCCACCTGGATCACCAGGTCGTAGTACTTCGTGGGCCGCATGCGCGGCAGCATGTTCATCTGCGCGCGGCTCTCCACCTGGAAGACGCCAAGGGAATCGCTGCGCGCCAGCATAGCGTAGGTCGCCTGGTCGTCCTGCGGCACCGTCGCGAGCGTGGGACGCTTGCCCGTGGTCTGCTCCAGCAGATCGAAGGCGCGCCTGAGGCAGGAGAGCATCCCCAGCCCCAGCACATCCACCTTCAGCATCTGCAGCTCGCCGATATCGTCCTTGTCCCATTCGACGGTATGGCGGTTCTCCATCGCCGCCTTCCGCACCACGGCCAGTTCCGTCAGCTTCCCGCGCGTGATGACGAAGCCGCCGACATGGGTGGCGAGGTGGCGCGGGAAGCCGTGCAGCTCCTCCGCTAGGTCCATGGCCATGCCGAGGCGAGGATCGGCCTCGGGGTCCAGCCCCTCGCTGCGCGCCACGTCGCGCAGCCCCTCCATCCCGTCATGCCAGGAGGATTTGGCGAGGCGGGCGGTGATGTCCTCGGACAGTCCCATGGCCTTGCCTACCTCCCGCACGGCGCTGCGGGTGCGGTAGCGGATCAGCGTCGCCGTCAGCGCCGCGCGGTCGCGGCCGTAGCGTTCGTAGATGTGCTGGATCACCTCCTCGCGCCGGTCATGCTCGAAGTCGATGTCGATATCGGGCGGCTCGCCGCGCGCATCGCTCAGGAAGCGCGCGAAGAGCAGGCGATGCTTCGAGGGATCGACGGAGGTGATGCCCAGCACGTAGCACACCGCCGAATTCGCCGCCGATCCGCGCCCCTGACAGAGGATTTCCCTCGAGCGCGCGAAGCGCACGATCTCGTGCACCGTGAGGAAATAGGCGGCGTAGTCGCGCCGCGCGATCAGCGCCATTTCCTCCGCGATCTGCGCCGCCACCCCGGGCGGCGTGCCCTCGGGCCATCTCCCCCGCACCGCTTCCGCAACGCGCCGCTCCAGCGTCTGCTGCGCGGTCAGCCCGGGCTCGAGGATTTCCTCGGGATATTCGTAGGACAGGTCGCGCAGGCTGAAGCGGCAGGCCTCCACCACGCGCAGCGTGGCGTCCACCGCCTCCTCATGCCCGGCGAAGAGGCGCCGCATCTCCGCCTCCGGCTTCAGATGCGCCTCGGCATTGATGCTGGCCTGGAAGCCCAGCGCATCCACCGTCACCCCCAGGCGAATCGCCGCCACCACATCCGCCAGCCGGCGCCGCGAGGCCGCGTGCATCCGCACCCCGCCCGCGGCCAGCAGCGAGGCCCGCGCGGCGCCCGCCATGGCCGAGAGAAGCCTCAGCCGGCGCCGGTCATCCCCGGCGAAACGGTGATGCGCGGCGACGAAGAGCGGCAGGGCCAGGGCACGGCGCATCGCCTCCGCGTCACGGCGCAGCCGGCGGGCGAAATCCTCGCCGGGCGCATCGGGCGGCACGACCGCCATCACCTGCCCTTCCGCCGCGGCGATCAGCGCATCGCGGGAGAGGCGGCACTCGTCCTTCTCGCCCATGCGTGCCGCGGAGAGCATGCGGGAGAGATGCGCATAGGCCGCGCGATCCGTGGGCCAGACGAGGACCTCCTGCCCATCCTCCAGCGCCACGCGGCAGCCATGGACGAAGCGGAGGCCCGCCCCGATCTCCGGATCCTCGGCCGCCGCCATGCCGCGCACCAGCCCGGCGAAGGAGTTGCGGTCGGCGATGCCGATCGCCGCATGGCCCAGGCGCCGCGCCGCGCGCACCAGCTCCCAGGGATGCGACGCCCCTTCCAGGAAGGTGAAGTTCGACATTGCCCCCAGCTCGGCGAAGCCGCTCATGGCAGGATGCCGTGCAGGAACCAGCCGCCCTCGCCCGGCCCGCCGGCGCGGCAGACCCAGAGGCGACGGCCATCCGGCATCTCCAGCCGGTAATAGTCGCGCATCGGGCGGTCCGGCCGGTCGCGCCACCATTCCGGCTCCAGTCGCTCCGGCCCCTCCGCCGCGCGCACCTGCACCCAGGCGCCGCGCCAGCGGATGCGGAAGGGCGGGTCGTCCGGCAGGACGGCCATCGCCTCCAGCCGCTCCGGCCGGCGCAGCAGGCGCAGGGGGCGCGCGCGCACGGCCCAGCCCGCTGGATGCGGAACGGGCGAGAGGGGATCGGCGCGTTCCACCGCGCGTTCGGGCCAATGGCTTTCACGCGGGCGCAGGCGCCAGGCGGGCAGGCGCTGGGCCACACGATCCAGCAGCGCGGCCAGGGCGACCCCCTCCTCCTCCCCGGCCAGGCCGGATTGGCCGGGGGAAAGAGGCTCGGTGCGCTCGGCCATGAGCGCGATGCGGTCGAAGCCGAAGCCGGGGGCCAGTTCCTCCAGCCTCGGGGAGAGAAGGCGGGCCAGGTGGCGCGGATCGCGGCTGGCCAGGCCCAGGCCAACCGCCAGTTCCTGCATCCCGCCATCCGCGCGATGCGCGCGCAGCAGGAGGCGCCGCAGCCCCCTCCCCTCCTCCGCCAGCCGCTTGCAAAGCTGCGCGAGCAGCCGCTCCGCCGCGATCTCGATGGCGGTGCGGGTGATCAGCGGCTCCTCGACATCCAGCGCCACATGCCAGTCCGGAGCCGGGCGGATGCTGCGGAAGGGCTCGGAAACCGCGCCGGTCGCGCGGTCCAGCGCCAGGATCAGCCCCGCCCCGAAGCGGCGGGCGAGCGGCGCGCGGGGCTGGGCCAGCACATCGCCGATGCCATGCAGGCCGAGGCGCCGCAGCCCGGCCGTGACCTCTCCCTCCAGCCGAAGGGCGTGGAGCGGCAGGCGGGCGATGGCCTCCGCCTCCCGCCCCGGCGGAACCACGGCGGGATGCCCGCATCGGGCCAGGGCCATGGCGGCCGCCGCGCTACCCGCCACGGCGGCGAAGGCCGCATGGCCCAGCCGCGCCAGCCCCGCCAGGGCGCGCCGCCTCACCACCTCCTCGCCGCCATGGAGCTCCGCGGCCCCGGCGATGTTCACGAGCAACCCGTCCGGCGGGTCGGGGGCCACGAGAGGCGCGATCCGCAGGGCCCAGTGGGCCAGTTCCGAAAGCCGCGCCGCCGCCTTCTCCGGCGCATCGGGATAGGCCGGCACCCCCGGCGCCAGCGCCTGCGCGTCGCCCAGGGTCTGGCCGGGGCGCAGGCCCAGCTCCATGGCGGCCCCGTCCACCGCGGCCACGAGGCGCCGGTTGCCATGCATGTGCCAGGTGAGGACGGGCCCGGGGACGCGCAGGATGTCGGTGGCCAGGCAGGGCAGGTGCAGGGCGAGGATGCGTGGCCCCGCCCCCGGCGCCTCACCCGCCTCCGGGCTCAAGACGGGCTGGAGGGTGGGAGGACCCAGTCGGATCCGAGGCGGCTGGCAGGCGCGGCGCCTCATGCCCGCCCTTCCGGAAGGGAGAGCCGGTCCGGGATGTATAGAAAGGACGCCGAATCGGGGAACATTGTTCACTAAATGTTCTCGTCAGCGCCCGTGCTGGCAAGCCTTGCCTTGGCCTTATGGCGAAGTCCTGAGCTGTTCTCCAGCCAGCGGGCTGCCCGGCCTCAGCGATCGACCGCCCGGGCCTCCTTGGGGCCGAAAGCCGCAACGACCGCCGAGAACCGGGCACGCATGCGGATGGCGTCCATGGGGGCACCGCTGATCGGGGCCTCGGCCAGGCAACGCTCCAGCTCCGCCCGCAGGGAGCGGAGGGCATCCACCCTCAACTCCGCCGGCATACGGGACAGGATCCGGTCCAGTGCTTCTGTGACGGCATGCTCCAGCGCATCCTCGGCTTCCGCGGATTGCATGGCTTGCATGGGTTCCAAAGCGCACTCTCCTCGACGGTGGGTGGCATGTAGCCCATTGGGCCGCAGCAACGTAGCGGGACCGAGCCGGGGCTTCTCCACAACATGGTGAGGTTGTGGTGGCAAAGCCATGAACGGCAACGCCCATCCTGCGTCATCGGGTGACCCTGCCTTGCATTTTCCTTCCATCCAACGGCACGTTTCACTTCATCGTCCCGCGGACCCGGGTTGCCGTGCCGCCCGCGTTACGCTGCATATGGCTGAGCCGTGGATGCGAGCATGAACAAGAAGGGTTCTTTCCTGCCATCCCGCCCGCCTGCCCCACCGGGGGGGGAGACGTCGAGCGCTACGGTCAGCGCCATCGGCGACTTGGCCGATTACGTCCGCGCCTTCGGCTTGCACCGGGCGGATGAGTTGCTGACGGAACTTCTGGCCATTCTTCATGCCGGCCCAACCCGCCGGCCGCAGCCTGGCCGGGACCATGATCTTCCGCCTCTGTAGGCGGTAGGCAGGCCACTCCATTATCGTCCAAAAAGTGTCACATTTGACACCTCAGACGAGCCAAACCTAGCTTAACATATGTCAATTCTGGGCCGCCGGACCGCAATCATCAGCCTTGGCTGCAGCTGCCAAGTTGCGCGCCAGATCAAGCTGTACGAGCCACGTCTATCGGAGTTGACGGGCGACAGCCTCAAGCGTTCCCGCTTCCCCTTCGATTGGCTCATCTCGCCTCTGAACGGCATCGAGCAGGTGCTCAACCGACCTTCCGCGCCCGGCCCGGACGACGTCGAGTTCCACCCGGCCGTCTTCAAGAAGGCCGTGTTCTGGAAGAGCCGGCACGTTTATTTCTGGCATGACTTCCTTGTCGACGGTCGCGTCGATATCCCGGCCGCTTTCGCCGAAAATCAGGAGAAGTACCGGCACGCCTTCGAGAAGTTCGCGCGCCTCGGTGCCTGGAGCCGGCGGATCTTCGTCCTGGCAAACACCCAGAACAATCTGGACGACGTGCGCGCCCGCGCACCCGCTTGCGATTTCTCGTTCAGCGCTGCGCGCATCGCCCGCATTGCCGCAAGGCTGGATGCCATCTTTCCGGATGGGCGCAACGAGCTGATCACCGTCGCTTACCGCTCCCGTATCACCGACAATCCGGCTGACTGGCCTGCGGAACCCTATCTCCTCGAACCCGACCTGTCCGACTGGGAAGGCGACGACGCCGCTTGGGCTCAGGTGTTCGAGGCGTATTTCGACCGGAATCGTGAGCAGGAAAGCCGGCCCGGGACGACCGGAATGGTTGGCGAGCGGGCCCTCTAAGCCGCACCTTCCCAACGAAGGGAGCAGTTCCGAGCGGCAAAGGACTTTGAAGAGAAATGGTGCTGCCAGAGAGGATTGAACTCTCGACCTCTCCCTTACCAAGGGAGTGAACCCCATCCAACTTGTTGATCTATCTAAAGGCGAGCGAGAGAAATCCCGCGCATGTTGCCACTGCGTTCCGGAGTTTTCCCACTTTGTGGCGAGGATTGCGGGGGGAGCACTCCCTATGAAATGCGATCACGCTACCGACCGCTCCGCCTCAGCCTCGGGAGGTAGCAGGAAGGTCAGCGCCATGCAGGTCACCAGCATCGTGGCGGAGCCCCGGAGACAGGCCTCCAGCCCACCATGTTGGGCCAGGATGCCTGACAGTAGAATGCCAAGCAGCCGCCCTGCGGCATTGGCCGCGTAATAGAACCCGACGTCCTCGGCTGCCTTCTCGGAACCTGCGTAGGCCAGGATCAGGTAGGAATGCAGGGAGGAGTTCACCGCAAAGGCGAAGCCGAACACCGCCAGCCCCACGACCACGACAAGATCAGGGCGCCCGATATCGGGGACCGCCAGCAGGAGGCCGAGAGCCATGGGGATGGTCGCCATCGCCGCGGCCCAGAGCCGTGCCTCCGGAACTTCTCGGGATAGCCCATCCTGGCTGCGGCGGACCATTGACGGTGCCAGTGCCTGCACGCCGCCGTAACCGATGGTCCAGGCGGCCAGGAAGGTCGCCACGCCCACGAAGTGCCAGCCCTGGCTGTAGAGGAAGACCGGAAGGCCAACGACGAACCAGACATCGCGCGAGCCGAACATGAAAATGCGGGCACCCGCCAGCAGGTTCACGCCCCGGCTCTTGGCCATGAGCTCCTTGAAGCTCTTCGATGCCTTGGCCTTGCCCAGCGACCGCGGCAGGCCAAGCGTGACGCCTGCCAGGACAACGGTCAGCAGGCCAGCCAGCAGCCAGAGCGCGGGTTGGAACCCTGCCACCTGCAGCAGGAAGCCACCGAGAAAGAAGCCGAAGCCCTTCATGGCATTCTTGGAACCGGTGAACCAGGCCACCCAGCGGAAGAGCTGCCCGGCGCCTTGCTGCGAGGTGGCCTTGATGGCCGATTTGGACGCTGTCTTGGTCAGGTCCTTGGCCACACCGGAGATGCCCTGAGCCGCCACGACCCAGGCCACCGAGGCCGTGGTGCCCCAGCCCGGATCGAGGGCGGAGAGCATCAGCAAGCCGCAGATCTGAAGGGTGAGACCGATGGAGAGCATGCGCGGAATGCCGAAGCGCGTGGCGAGCCAGCCGCCGCCGAAGTTCGCGAAGATGCCCGCCGCCTCGTAGAGGAGGAACAGGAAGGCGAGCATGAAGGGCGTGTAGCCGAGCCTGTAGAAGTGCAGCAGCACCAGCATCCGCAACGCGCCGTCGGTGAGCGTAAAGCCCCAATAGGCGCCGGTCACGACCAGGTAGTTGCGGGCAGCGGACATCAGGCGCCCTGCTCGAGCACGATATTGGCCAGGTCGACCATCCGGCAGGCATAGCCCATCTCGTTGTCGTACCAAGCATAGACTTTCAGCAGCGTCTCATCCGTCACCATGGTGCTCGGCCCGTCGACGATCGCGCTTCGGGTGTCATTGGCGAAGTCGGCCGACACCAGAGGCCGTGCCTCAAAGCCGAGAATGCCCGCCAGTGGCCCGGCAGCGGCCGAGCGGAACAGCTCATTGACCTCGGCCTCCGTGGTCGGGCGCTGGAGTTCGAAGACCGCGTCCGTCAAGGAAGCATTCAGGACCGGCGCGCGGACGGCGTGGCCGTTCAGGCGCCCCTTCAACTCCGGGTAGATGAGCGAGATGGCGGTCGCGCTGCCCGTCGTGGTGGGCTGGAGGGAGAGCATTGCCGAGCGGGCCCGCCGCAAATCCCTGTGCGGGGCGTCCACCACGACATTGGTGTTCGTCGGGTCATGGATGGTGGTGATCTGGCCGTGCCGGATTCCGAGGGCCTCGTGAACGACCTTCACCACCGGCGCCAGGCAGTTCGTGGTGCAGGACGCGGCCGTCAGCAGGCGGTGCTGCGCCGGGTCGTAGCTGTCGTGGTTGACCCCGACCACCACGTTGAGGGCCGAGCCGTCCTTCACGGGCGCCGCGACGATGACCCGCTTCACGCCACGGTCGAAGTAGCTCTCGAGCTGCTCCCGCTTGAGGAACTTGCCCGTGCATTCCAGGACGATGTCGCAGCCGATATCACCCCAGGGCACATCCGCCGGAGCGGCCTCCGCGGAGAAACCAATGCGCTGGCTGCCTATGGTGATGGCCCGCCCGTCCTCCGCCTGGATCCGCTCGCGCCAGCGGCCGTGGATGCTGTCGAACTCAAGGAGGTGCGCGGTCGCCTCGGCACCGCCCTTCAGTTCGTTCAGGTGGACAATATTGAGCCGGTTGCCCGCGCGCGGATCATCCTTCTCCCGGAACACGCCGCCCAGGGCCGCGCGAAGCGCGAGACGCCCGATGCGGCCCATGCCGTTGATGCCAACCCGCATCTCAGCGGCTCCCCAGCTGCAGGGAGACGGGGGCTTCCCCGAGATCGTCCAGCCGGTGCCGGAGGGACATGCGGTCCAGCGAAGCGATGGGCAGGCTGGTGAAGATGCCGATGCGGCGGTGCAGACCGGCATAGAGTTCGTTGAGCAGCAGCGCCCGCTCGGTGGTCCCGCCCGCGAACTGGGCAGGACCGGGGAGCGGCCAGGACGCCGTGACCGCCTGGTCCCCAAACTCGGGGCAGCGCTGCCCGCTCAGGGAGTCGCAGAGGGTGATGACGAAATCCATGCGGGGCGCGTCGTCATGCGTGAACTCATTCCAGGACTTGCAGCGCAGGCCCGAAACGTCGTGCCCAAGCGCCTGCAGCTTCTCGATGACCTCGGGCATGGGATGCGGAGCGGGGTCTGATCCGGCCGAGTAGGCCCTGAACCGATCACCTCCCAGCTTGTCCAGGATGGCCTCGGCCATGAGCGAGCGCGCGGAGTTTCGCGTGCAGATGAACAGGACATTGTAGGCTGGGGTCATCTGACCGCTCTCCCTCGGATGGACGGGCATCGAGCACGCGAGGTCGCCGCACAGCTCCGGGTGGCCGGAGCAGCAGGTCTCGGTGAGGAATGCGATAAGGTCGCGAAGAGCCACCATCCGGACAGCGTGGATGACCTGCCGGCTCTGGCGAGTGGCCTGCGTCAGGCCCGCGCGTTCGAGTGCGCTGAGGTGGAAGGACGCCGTTGAGGCAGGAAGCCCTATCCGCTCTGCGATTTCACCCGCGGGCAGCCCGTTCGGCCCGGCGGACAGCAGCAGACGCAACACCGAGAGGCGGGTGTCCTGGGAAAGTGCCGACAGGGCCTGTGCTGCAGAGCGTTCATCCATGTTTCCAGTTTAATGGAAACATCGAACCGGGCGAGTTACCGTTTTGCGTCAGCCGCCGCCATGCGCGGCAACACGCTCCTGGGCGGCGGTGAGCTTCGCCGGCACCACCCTGAACCTTTCGAACGCCACGCTCCGCGAGAACGGCCAGTCCCATACGACCGGCCCGGACAGCGGAGGCTGTGTCAGGATTGTGCCGCGGAGGTCCGGATGGGGCCTGGCGGTGCGGCTCTGTTCCGCCCCGCTCTGCGGACGAGTATCCGGAGGTGCTTGAAAAAATGGTGCTGCCAGAGAGGATTGAACTCTCGACCTCTCCCTTACCAAGGGAGTGCTCTACCACTGAGCTACGGCAGCATTGGGCCCGCGGGCGAGGCGCTAACTAGCCGCCTTGTCCGCCCCGCGCAACCCTCGCTCTTGACCTCGCCTCCTCATCGCCGAATGCCCCTTCCACCATGACCGACGAAACGCCCGGCGCCCCCGCCCCATCCCCCCGCCCCGAAGCCTCGGAACGCGAGCGCCGCCTCGCGGCCGCCCTGCGGGAGAACCTGAGGCGCCGGAAGGCCCAGTCGCGGGAACGCGCCCAGCCCGCGCCCCCGACCCCAGCCCCGGCCCCGCCCGAAGGCGAGGAGAGCGGCCCCTAGACAGCCCCGCCCCCCATCCCGGTTGCCGCCCCGCGGCCCAGGGTCTATCCCGCCCCCCGCTCCCGTTCGGGCGCTCAAGGGGGACCCCGCCATGCCGATCATGCCCGACCACTGGATCCGCCGCATGGCGACGGAGCACGGCATGATCGAGCCCTTCGTGGAGGCCCAGCGGCGGGAAGGGGTCATCTCCTACGGCCTCTCCTCCTATGGCTACGACGCCCGGGCGGCCGGCGAGTTCAAGATCTTC
The DNA here is from genome assembly GCF_900141905.1 of Muricoccus roseus. Taxonomy (GTDB): domain Bacteria; phylum Pseudomonadota; class Alphaproteobacteria; order Acetobacterales; family Acetobacteraceae; genus Roseomonas; species Roseomonas rosea. Next base: position 75,855 of record NZ_FQZF01000016.1, read on the forward strand.
ACCAATGTGGACAATGCCGTGGTGGACCCGAAGGCCTTCTCGGAGGAGGGCTTCGTGACCCGGAAGGGCGACACCTGCATCGTGCCCCCCAACTCCTTCGTGCTCACCCACACGGTCGAGTATTTCCGCATCCCGCGTGACGTGCTGGTGATCTGCCTCGGCAAGTCCACCTATGCCCGCTGCGGGCTGATCGTGAACGTCACCCCGCTGGAGCCGGAATGGGAGGGGCAGGTGACGATCGAGATCAGCAACACCACCCCCCTCCCCGCCCGCATCTATGCGAATGAAGGCATCTGCCAGTTCCTCTTCCTGAAGGGGGACAGCGCGCCGGACGTGTCCTATGCGGACCGGGCCGGGAAATACATGCGCCAGCGCGGCGTCGCGCTGCCGCGGCTGTAAGGGGGCCTCGAAGCTATGGACCGCATCCGTCTCCGCGGTGGCCGCCCCCTCAAGGGCACCATCCCCATCGGCGGCGCCAAGAACGCCGCCCTCCCCCTCATGGCCGCCGCGCTGCTGAGCGAGGGGCCGCTCACCCTCACCAACGCCCCGGCGCTGGACGACACCCGGACCATGGCCCGGCTGCTGGAGCAGCATGGGCTTTCGGTGGCGCATGACACCCAGGCGCGCATCATGACCCTGGGCGGGACGGCGACCAACCTCGTCGCTCCCTATGACCTCGTGCGGAAGATGCGGGCCTCCGTCCTCGTCCTCGGCCCGCTGCTGGCCCGCTATGGCCAGGCGAAGGTCTCCCTGCCCGGAGGCTGCGCGATCGGCACCCGCCCCGTGGACCTCCACCTCAAGGGGCTGGAGCAGATGGGCGCGAAGATCGACCTCGATTCCGGCTACATGAACGCCACGGCCCCCGAGGGGCTGAAGGGCGCGAAGATCTACTTCTCCCAGGTTTCGGTGGGCGCCACCGAGAACCTGCTGATGGCCGCCACCCTCGCCGATGGCCTGACCGAGCTGGTGAACGCAGCGCGGGAGCCGGAGATCGACGACCTCGCCCAGTGCCTCGTCGCCATGGGCGCGAGGATCGAGGGCATCGGCACCGACCGGCTGCGGATCGAGGGGGTGAAGACCCTCCACGCCGCCACCCATTCCATCGTGCCCGACCGGATCGAGGCGGGTTCCTTCGCCTGCGCGGTCGGCGTCACCGGGGGCGAGGTGCTGCTCCAGGGGGCCCGGATGGAGCATCTCGGCACCGTGGCCCGCGTGCTGCGGGAGGCCGGGGTGGAGCTGGAGGAGGTGCCGCCCAACGGCTCCGCCGGCGGCGTGCTGGTGCGCCGCAGCTCCGGCCTGCGCGGGGTGGACGTGATGACCGAGCCCTTCCCGGGCTTCGCCACCGACATGCAGGCCCAGTTCATGGCGCTGATGGCGGTGGCCGAAGGGGCCTCCATGATCACGGAGACCATCTTCGAGAACCGCTTCATGCACGTGCCCGAGATGAACCGCATGGGCGCGCGCATCAATGTCCAGGGCCGCTCGGCCATCGTGCGCGGCGTCTCCCGCCTCTCCGGCGCGCCGGTGATGGCGACCGACCTCCGCGCCTCCATCTCCCTCATCCTCGCCGGGCTGGCGGCGGGGGGCGAGACGATCGTCAACCGCGTCTACCACCTGGACCGCGGCTATGAGCGGTTGGAGGAGAAGCTGGCGGCGGTGGGCGCGGATATCGAGCGCCTGCCGGGCTGAGCGCCCCATACCGGCGCCGGGCGCAGGGCGGAGCCGCTCCTCCCGCGGTTCCGCTGGCCGGCGATCCGGTCTAGCTCAACGATCCTTCATCGACGCACCCGTCGAAACGTCATCCGGAGGGTGCTAAACTCCCCCATGGACCACCCGATCACCTCTCCCCTCCTCCCCGGTGCGGCCGGGGCATCCAACCTCATCCTGGCGCTTCCCAAGGGCCGCATCCTCAAGGAGGTGCAGCCCCTTCTCGCCGCGGCCGGCCTGGTTCCGGGCGGCGACTTCCATGACGAGGACAGCCGCCACCTCCGCTTCCCCACCAACCATGCGGGGCTGGACGTGGTGCGGGTCCGCCCCTTCGACGTGGCCACCTTCGTCGCCCATGGCGGGGCGCAGATCGGCATCTGCGGCGCCGACGTGCTGATGGAATTCGACTATCCCGAGATCTACGCCCCGCTGGACCTCGGCGTCGGCCGCTGCCGGGTGAGCGTGGCCGGCCCGATCGATGACCCGATCGCCGAGGAGGTCTCGCGCTGGTCCCGCGTGACGGTGGCGACGAAGTATCCCGGCATCGCCCGGCGCCATTTCGCGGCGCGCGGGGTGCAGGCCGAGATCGTGCACCTGAACGGCGCCATGGAGCTGGCCCCCTCCCTCGGCCTCTCGCGGCTGATCGTGGACCTGGTCCAGACCGGCTCCACCCTGAAGGCGAACGGGCTGGTGGAGCGCGAGGTGATCGCCCAGGTCACCTCCCGCCTCATCGTGAACCGCACGGCCCTGAAGACCGAGCCGGAGCTGATCGGCGCCTGGCTGGCGCGCTTCCGGGAAGCCCTTTCGGCATGAGGCGGGCGGCATGAAGAGACTGGATACGCGCGAGGCCGGCTTCGAGGCCGCGTTCGACGCCTTGCTGGACACGGCGCGGGACACCACCGCCCGGGTGGACGGGGCGGTGGCCGAGATCATCTCCCGCGTGCGGGCCGAGGGCGATGCCGCCCTGCTGGAGCTGACCGCCCGCTTCGACCGCTGGCAGCCCCGCGACGCCACCGCGCTGCGCGTGACGGCAGAGGAGATCGCCGAGGCCACCGCCTCCATCAACCCGGCGCTGATGGAGGCGCTGGACACGGCCGCGACGCGGATCGAGACCTTCCACCGCGCCCAGATGCCCGCCGACATCACCGTGCCGGACCCGGCCGGGCTGACGCTCGGGATGCGCTGGAACGCCGTGGACGCCGCCGGCCTCTACGTGCCCGGCGGCAAGGCGGCCTACCCCTCCTCCGTGCTGATGAACGCCATCCCCGCCCGCGTCGCCGGCGTGGGGCGCGTGGCGGTGGCGGTCCCCACCCCGAACGGCGAGATCAACCCGCTGGTGCTGGCCGCCTGTGGCCGCGCGGGGGTGACGGAGGTGTGGCGCATCGGCGGGGCCCAGGCCATCGCGGCGCTGGCCTGGGGCACGGCCACGATCGCCCCCGTGGACAAGGTCACCGGCCCCGGCAACGCCTATGTGGCCGAGGCCAAGCGCCAGGTCTTCGGCCGGGTGGGCATCGATTCCATCGCCGGCCCGTCCGAGGTGGTGGTGCTGGCCGATGGCGCGCAGGACCCCGCCCGGGTGGCGATGGACCTGATGGCCCAGGCCGAGCATGACGAAGCGGCCCAGTCCATCCTCATCACCGACAGCCCCGCCCTGGCCGATGCCGTGCCGGGCGCGGTGGAGGCGGCGCTCGCCACCCTCCCCCGCTCCGCCATCGCCGGCGAATCCTGGCGCCGCCACGGGGCCGTGATCCTCGTGCGGGACTGGGCCGAGGGCGCGGCCCTGACCGACCGGCTGGCGCCGGAACACCTGCAGGTCATGGTGGCCGACCCCCAGGGCCTCTTCGCCCGGATCCGCCATGCCGGCGCGGCCTTCCTGGGGCCGTGGTGCCCGGAGGCACTGGGCGACTACGTGGCCGGGCCGAACCATGTGCTGCCCACCGGCCGCACCGCGCGCTTCGCCTCGGGACTTTCGGTCTTCGACTTCCTCAAGCGCACGACCTGGATCGCGGCGGAGGAAGCGGGGCTGCGCGCGACCGGCCCGGCCGCCGTGGCGCTGGCCCGCGCGGAGGGGCTGGAAGCCCATGCGCGCAGCATCGCCGGGCGGATCGGGGTGGACTGAACTGTCGGTCTGTCCCGGGGAGAGGAAGAAGGAATTCTTCCTCTCCTCGGACCCCTCACCATCATCTTTTTCAAGAAGTTTGGAATTACTCGGCTGACGGTGCGCCTCGGGTCATGGACCCGAGGCGACTGCAAAGGCAGGAAATAGAGCCCGCCCACCCGAGACCCCTTCGATCCGGGGTATCCACGGCAGTCAGACGGGGTTCCAAGGGCCTCAGGCCCTTGGCGGGTCAGGGCGGAGCCCTGCCTGAGACGCCCCGGCTACCGGCACGGAAGTGATGCCTTCGCGCATCGCGGGGCCGCATTCCGGTGGGGGAATGAGCCCATTCCTTGACCCATACGGCCCGGGGCATCATGTTCCCGATGCTCTGACACACGATGCGCGGCCCCCATCCGGGGTCGCGCCCGCTTGCGTGCCGGGCCGGACGCGCATCCGCGCTGCCCGCTTTTCGCGCCGCCCCTTCATCATCGCGGGGTCGCGGCGCCCCCGCGATGATGAAGGATACGCATGTCGAAGGAAGACATGATCGAGTTCAGCGGCCAGGTGGTGGAGCTGCTGCCCAACGCCATGTTCCGCGTGAAGCTGGACAACGAGCACATGGTTCTGGCCCATACCAGCGGGAAGATGCGCAAGAACCGCATCCGCGTGCTGGCCGGCGACCGCGTGAATGTCGAGATGACGCCCTATGACCTGACCAAGGGCCGGATCACGTTCCGCTTCAAGTGACGCCGATTTGCGGCGCCGGGCCGCTTCCAGCGACGCCGCCCCGGGGCGGAGCCCTTCCGTGAACACCGCGTTGGACGAGGCCGCCGAAGCGGCCCCAGCCGCCCGCCTGCCCCTGGTGCTGGCCAGCGCCAGCCCGCGCCGCCTGGACCTGCTGGCCCGGCTAGGCATCGTGCCGGATCGCGTGGACCCGGCCGATGTGGACGAGACGCCGCGCAAGGCTGAGCTGCCGCGCCAGCTGGCGGCGCGGCTGGCCAAGGCGAAGGCGCAGGCCGTTGCCGCCCGCTCTCCCGAAGCCCTGGTGCTGGCCGCCGACACGGTGGTGGGGTTGGGCCGGCGCATCCTGGGCAAGCCCGAGGACGCGGCCGAGGCCCGGCGCTTCCTGGAGTTCCTCTCCGGCCGCCGCCACCGCGTGACCACCGGCGTGGCGCTGATCTCCCCGGATGGCACGCTGCGGACCCGGCTGGTGGAGACCACCCTCGCCTTCCAGCGCCTGACCGACGCCCAGATGGACGACTACGTCGCCTCGGGCGAGTGGGAGGGCAAGGCGGGCGGCTACGCCATCCATCAGCGGGCGGAGGTCTTCGTCCGCTTCCTCTCGGGCAGCCATTCCAACGTGGTGGGCCTGCCCCTTTTCGAGACGGCGCAGATGCTGCGCGGCATCGGCTGGCTGCGGCCCTGAGGCGCCTCCGCGATGGCTGACGCCGCCATCCTCCTCTCCGCCTCCCCGGGGGAGCGCCGCGTGGCGCTCTGGCGGGATGGGCGGCTCGATGCCGCCTTCGTCGAGCGCCCGGCCCGGCCCGACGGGGTGGGCGACATCCATCTCGGCCGCATCACCACCCGCATGCCGGCCCTCTCCGGCGCCTTCGTCGCGCTGGAAGGCGGGTTGAGCGGCTTCCTGCCCGATGCCCAGGGTGGCGAGGGGCTGAGCGAGGGGACCTATCTCCCTCTGCGCGTGACCCGTGCGCCCCAAGGCGGAAAGGGGCCGCGCCTGGCCGGCACCGGCCTGCCAAAGGACCTGCCCCGGGCAGCCGAAGGCCCGCCCCGGCTGCTGCGGCGCGGCCCGGATGCGGCGCTGCGCCTGGCGGCCGCGAATCCTGCCCTTCCCGTCTTCACCGACAGCGCGGCCGAGGCGGCCCGCCTTCGCGCCACGCTGGGCGCGGAGCGCGTGCGGCTCCTGTCCCACCCGGCCTTCGACGATGTGGTGGAAGCCGCTTTCGAGGAGCTGGCCTCACCCGAGGTGGCATTGGATGGGGGCGGGCGGCTGCTGATCCATCCCACCCCCGCGCTGACGGCGCTGGACGTGGATACGGGCTCGGCCGCCGGGCGCTCCGCCGGCGCGCATCGCTCGGTGAACGCGGCCGCCCTGGCGGAGGCGGCGCGCCAGATCCGGCTGCGCCATCTCGCCGGACCGATCCTGCTCGACCTGGCGGGAGGCAGCGCCGCCTCCCGCGCCGCGCTGCTGCCTGCGCTCCGCACCGCCGCCGGGCCCGACCCGCTGCTGCGGGTGGTGGGGCTGACGGGGCTGGGGCTGATGGAGATGGTGCGCACCCGTATCCACCCGCCCCTGCATGAGGTGATCGGTCATCCTCCCTCGGCGCTGACCCGGGGCCTGGCGGCGCTGCGGCGTGCGGCGCGGGAGGCGGCGGCCCGCCCTGCCGCGGCCCTGGCGCTGCGGGCGCATCCGTCCGTGCTGGCGGCGCTGCGGGAGCTTCCCGGCGCGCTGGAGGACTACGCGGCGGGGGCCGCGCACCCTATCTCCCCCCGCCCGGACCCGGCCTTGCCGCTGGGCGCCGAGGTGATCGAGGAGGCATAGAGCCATGCCCGCTGACCCGAAAACCGCCTGCCCCGTCTGCGGCCGGCCCGCCGAGCCGGGCAGCCGCCCCTTCTGCTCGCCCCGCTGCCGCTCGGTCGATCTCGGCCGGTGGCTGGGGGGGACCTATGCCATCCCGGGCTCTCCGGCGCGGGATGACGATGAGGAGGCGGAAAGTTGAATCCCTGCCCTGGACAGCCGCCAGGGCATCGTCTATCCCCCGGCTCCTCTACCGGCGGCATGCGCCGCTCGCTTGGGCCCAGGTAGCTCAGTTGGTAGAGCATGCGACTGAAAATCGCAGTGTCGGTGGTTCGATTCCACTCCTGGGCACCATTCCCTTCCGAGCCACCACCTGCTCGACCCTCGGCACGTCGGTACGTGCTTGGCCGTTCATGCCGACAAGGCCCCAGAACCGGAATCTCGCGCGGCTAAGCCGCCGCTCCGCCACGGCGCGACTTCCCCAGGGCCTCTGAAACCTCCCTGGCCGCTTCCTGGAGAACCGGCAGGAAACGGCGCACGACCTCGTCACGCTGCGCGGCCTCGTTGAGGTACATCAGGTTGAGGGCGGCGATGGCGTGGCCACCGAGCAGCACGGGCACGCCGATCGCGCTGGCCAGTCCGCCATACTCCCGCGCGGCATAGGCGTCGTCCATCACGGCAAAACCGGCCTCTCGCACGGCGCGGAGCGCAGCATCCGCGCGCTGCGGATCGCGCGCTAGTTCGTTCCAGGGCTCCGGCGATCGCGCGGCGAGTTGCAGGGAGCGCTCCCGCTCCGCCGGCTCGCAGAAGGCGAGGAAAGCGCGGCCGAGCGAGGTCGCCAGGATTGGCGCTCGGTAACCGGGGCGTCGGCCGAACAGCAGCCGGCCCTCGACGCGGCTCGTATGGGCAACCACCATCGCATCGCCATCGAAGACACCAACATCCGAGGGCCAGCCGATGCTCCGCCGCAGCGCCTCCATCACCGGGGTGGCGGCGATGCCCACCTCCCGGTGCGCGGCATAGCCCGCGCTCAATTCCAGCGTACGCCCGGTGGGCACATAGACCGCCTGGTCGCGCTGCCGAACCACCAGGCCGGCATGGATGAGGGTCTCGAGCATGCGCACTACGGCGGGCTGGTTGAGCCCGGTGAGGCGATGGATGTCCTTCACCGATGCGCCGTCGAGCCGGTTCACCGCGCGGAGGACGTCCAGGCCGCGTAGCAGGGCCGTGACGGGTTCATATGAGGGCATGGCGGATTTCCGGGGCAGGCTGCGAATCCCTGTTCCCTGGCGCGGGATCGTGCTGCTAGGCTACCCATGAAATTCAATTTCAACAAGTGAAATTGCTTCAACAACAAGCGCGGACGCCCGAACGAGCCGCGGAGAGGAAGCGCCCGGATGGGCCATTCGGCCAGTGACGCCTTGGGAGAATGTCCCGACGCGGAGGTTCCGCCGTCTCCCCTCGCCGGGCTGAAGGTGCTCGACCTCTCTCGCGTTCTCGCCGCGCCCTGGGCGACGCAGATCCTCGGCGACCTGGGCGCCGAGGTGTTGAAGGTCGAGCAGCCCGGCAAGGGCGACGACACGCGGGGCTGGGGCCCCCCTTTTCTCGAGGACGGATCGGCGCGGCCCGATGCCGCCTATTACCTCTGCGCCAATCGCAACAAGCGCTCCCTGGCCATCGACTTCTCCCGCCCCCAGGGCGCGGCGCTGGTGCGGCGTCTGGCGGAGGATGCGGATATCCTCGTCGAGAACTTCCGCACGGGCGGGCTGGCGAAATACGGCCTCGACGCGGCCTCGCTCCTGCCGCTCAACCCGCGGCTGATCTACTGCTCCATCACCGGCTTCGGGCAGACCGGCCCCTACGCGGAGCGCGGCGGCTACGACTTCCTGATCCAGGGCATGAGCGGGCTGATGAGCGTCACCGGCCGGCCGGAAGGGGATGCGGGCGAAGGGCCGGTCAAGGTTGGCCTGCCGGTCAGCGACCTCTTCACCGGCCTTTACGCCACCACCGCCATCCTGGCGGCGCTGAACCACCGCCACGCCACGGGGGAAGGCCAGCATATCGATTGCGCGCTGCTGGACAGCCAGGTGGCGCTGCTGGTGAACCAGGCGATGAACTTCCTGGTCGGCGGCGAGGTGCCGAAGCGGCTGGGCAACGCTCACCCGAACGTCGTCCCCTATCGCGACTTCGCCGCGAGCGACGACTACGTCCTCGTCACCTGCGGCAGCGACGGGCAGTTCCGCGCCCTGTGTGCCCTGCTGGGCCGGGACGACCTAGCCGCCGATCCCCGTTTCGCCACCAACGCCGGGCGGCTTCGCGACCGGCGCGTGCTGGAGGTCGAACTGGCACGCGCCATCGCGCCATGGCGCGCGGCCGACCTGCTGGCCGCCATGGCCAAGGCCGGCGTGCCGGGCGGGCCGATCAACTCCATCGACCAGGTGCTGGCCGATCCGCAGGTGGCCGCGCGGGAGATGCTGCGCGCCATGCGCCGCGACGATGGAACGGAGGTGACGGTGATCGGCTATCCCGGCCGCCTCTCCCGCAGCCCGGCCTCCTACCGCCTTGCCCCGCCGAGACTGGGACAGGACACGCATGCCGTGCTGTCCGCGGCCCTCGGGATGGAAGAGGCAGAGATCGAGGCGCTCCGCGCGGCTGGCGTCATCGCCACCGCCGAGCCGTGCCCGCAGCGCCGGGAAGCGGAGAGAACAGCATGACCCATCCGGACCGCCGCTCCCTTCTGGTGGCCCTCGGCGCGGCTGCCGCCTCCTCCGCGGCGCAGGCGCAGCCCGCGGCCTGGCCCGCGCGGCCGATCCGCCTGATCGTGCCCTTCCCGCCGGGCGGGCCGACCGACATCGTCGCGCGCGTGCTGGCGGAGCGCATGGCGCGCAGCCTGGGCCAGCCCATTCCCGTGGAGAACCGGCCCGGCGCCAACGGCAATATCGGCAACGAGGCTGTCGCGAAAGCGGAGCCCGACGGTCATACGGTGCTCTACAACACCTCCTCCATCGCGCTGAGCCCCGCGCTCTACACGCGCCTGCCCTATGACACGATGCGCGACCTGGCGCCTGTCGTGCAGACCGCGACCATCCCGCTCGTGCTGGCGGTGAATCCCTCGCTCCCGGTGCACGACGTGCGCGGTTTCGTGGAGCATGTCCGGGCGCGGCCCGGCGGCCTTTCCTATGGCTCTGCGGGCAACGGCAACGTCACCCATCTCGGCGCCTTCCTGCTGCTGCGTTCCCAGGGGCTGGAGGCCGTGCATGTCGGGTATCGCGGCAGCGCCCCGGCACTCGTGGATGCCGCCGCGGGGCAGGTGCAGTTCCTGACCGATACGGTGAACTCCGCACTGCCGCTCATCCGCGAGGGGCGGCTGCGCGCCCTGGCGGTGACGAGCCCGGCGCGCCTGGCATTGCTGCCGGACGTGCCGACCATCGCCGAGACGCTGATCCCCGGCTTCGAGGTCGGCGCCTGGCAGGGGATGATGGTGCCCGCGCGTACGCCGCCGGCGGTGATCGCCCGGCTGAATGCGGCGGCCTTGCAGGCATTGGGCGACCCGGAGGTGCGGGCCAGGCTGGCCGAGCAGGGGACGGAGCCGCTGGGCTCCACCCCCGAGGAATACGGCCGCATGCTGCGGGAGGAGACGGCGCGCTGGGGCCGCGTGATCGCCGAGAGCGGCGTGAGGCTGGAATAGCGCCATGATCGGAGCCCTTCCCCTCTCCGCCATCCCGCCCGAGGACGAGGCGCTACGCCCGGAGATCCGCGCCTTCCTGCGGGACGAGGTGGGCCATATCCCGGCCGAGCGCCGCGCGCGGTCCTGGATGGGGTTCGATGCCGCCTTCAGCCGGAAGCTGGCCGAGCGCGGCTGGCTGGGCCTGACCTTTCCGAAGGAATACGGCGGCGCCGGGCGGGGAGCCCTCGCGCGCTACGTCCTGGTGGAGGAGCTTCTCGCCGCCGGGGCGCCCGTTTCCGCGCACTGGATCGCGGACCGCCAGAGCGGCCCGCTGATCCAGCGCTTCGGGACGGAGGCGCAGCGCCGCTTCTTCCTGCCGCGGATCTGCCGGGCGGAGGCCTTCTTCTGCATCGGCATGAGCGAGCCGAACACGGGGTCGGACCTAGCGAGCGTGACCACCCGCGCCGCGCGGGAGGAAGGGGGCTGGCGCCTGAACGGCGAGAAGGTCTGGACGACCAACGCGCAGCATTCCCACTACATGATCGCCCTGGTGCGCACGAGCGGCACGCCCGCCGACCGGCAGAAGGGCCTTTCGCAGGTCGTCGTGGACCTGCACGCGCCGGGCGTGCGGATCAGCCCGATCCGCGACCTGGCCGGCGACGCGCATTTCTCCGCCGTGGTGTTCGATGACGTGCTGCTGCCGCCCGATGCGCTGATCGGCGAGGAGGGCTCCGGCTGGATGCAGGTGAATGCCGAGCTGGCCTTCGAGCGCAGCGGGCCGGAGCGCGTGCTGTCCTCCGCCGTGCTGCTGGACGAATGGTCACGCTGGCTGCGCGAGGCGGGCGCGACCGAGGCCGCCGAGGCGCTGCTCGGGCGGCTGCTCGCGCATCTGGCGGTGCTGCGTGCCATGTCCATCGGCGTGACCGGGCGCCTGATGGCGGGCGAGAGCCCGGTGGTGGAGGCGGCGCTGGTGAAGGACCTGGGCACCGAGTTCGAGCAGATGATCCCGGCCGTGGTGGCTGACATCCTGGCCCGGCCGGGCCTCGTGGCGTCGGGGCCGCTGATGCGTAGCCTGGCCTATACGGCGGCCATGGCGCCTTCCTTCTCCCTTCGCGGCGGCACACGGGAGATCCTGCGCGGCATGATCGCGCGCGGCATGGGGCTGCGTTGATGGACAGCCTCCTGCTCCGCTCCGCCGAGGAGCTCTTCTCCCGCCACGCCTCTTCCGATGCCGTGCGCGCCATCCGCGCGGGCGGATCGCCTGGCGCCCTGTGGCGCGAGCTGCAGGCCTCGGGCTTCCTCGACGCGCTGGTGCCGGAAACCGCGGGCGGAACCGGGCTCGGCCTCGCCGAGGCGCTCCCGGTGCTGATGGCGGCCGGGCGCTTCGCCGTTCCCCTGCCGGTCGGTGAGACGATGCTCGCGCGGGCGGTCCTGGCGGAGGCCGGGCAGGAGCGGCCGGAAGGGACCATCCTTCTCGGCGAGCCGTTCGACGGCGGGGCGCGGGTGCCCGCCAGCAGTGCAGCCGAATGGGTCCTGCTCTCCCGGAATGCTGCGCCGCTGCTTCGCCGCGCCGAGGAGGCGCAACGCGACGATCGTATGGCTTCGCCCTTCGGCGACCTCCTGCGCTGGCCCGGCGATGCGGGCGGCGATGGCGGGCCGGAGGAGCTCCACGCCGCCGGAGCATGGGCCGAGCTGGCCGCCATGGCTGGGGCCATGGAGCGCATCCTGGAAAGCACGGTGCGCCACGCGCAGGAGCGGGTGCAGTTCGGCCGCCCCGTCGCTGCCTTCCAGGCGGTGCAGCAGCAGATCAGCGTCATGACCGAGGATGTCTTCGCCGCGCGCATGGCGGCGCAGCTCGCCTCCGTGCCGGATGGGCCCGGGATTGCCGGGTTGAACCCCCTCCGGATCGCCGCCGCCAAGCTGCGCGTGGGAGAAGCGGCGATGCGCGTCTCCGCCATCGCCCATGCGGTGCACGGCGCAATGGGCATCACGGAGGAGATGGACCTGCATCTCCTGACCGGGCGGCTCCAGGCCGGCCGCATGCGCTTCGGCGGCGAGGCGCATTGGGGAGCGAGGCTCGGCCGCCATTTCCTGCGGGCAGGCGATGCCATGGACCCACTGGCATTCGTACGCGCCCATCTAGGCCCCATGGAGCCGGAGACGACGGCATGAGCGATTTCCTTCTCTTCGAACGCGAGGGGCCCGTCGTCACGCTGACGATGAACGCGCCCGAGCGGCGCAACGCCCTGGGCATCGAGGGGGAGACGACAGAGGCCTTCACCGAGGCCTGCCGCCGTATCGCGGCGGAGGCGGATGTGCGCGCGGTGATCCTGACGGGCGCGGGCACCGCCTTCTCGGCCGGCGGCGACCTGAAATCCATGCGCGAGCGCTTCGGCATGAAGCCGGCCGACATCCGCGAGAGCTACCGGCGCGGCATCCAGCGCATCCCGCTGGCCCTCTACGAGCTCGACGTTCCGACCATCGCGGCGGTGAACGGCCCGGCCATCGGGGCGGGGCTGGACCTGGCCTGCATGTGCGACATCCGCATCGGCGCCGAGAGTTCACTTTATGCCGAGAGCTTCGTCAGCGTGGGCATCGTGCCCGGCGACGGCGGCGCCTGGTTGCTGCCGCGCGCGGTGGGCCAGTCCAAGGCGGCGGAGATGGCGTTCACCGGAGACCGGCTGGACGCGCGGGCCGCGCTGGAATGCGGGCTGATCTCCCGCGTCGTGCCGGATGCCGGGCTGATGGATGCGGCGCGGGAGCTGGCGGGGCGCATCGCCCGCAACCCGCCCCAGGTCCTGCGGATGACGAAGCGGCTGCTGCGGGAAGGGCAGCACATGCGCCTCTCCTCGCTGCTGGAGATGTCGGCCGCCTTCCAGGCCCTGGCGCATACGACGCGGGACCATGAGGAGGCGGTGAACGCCTGGTTCGACAAGCGCAAGCCGCTCTTCGAGGGCCGCTGAGATGCACGACGCCGCCGGCACGGCCGAGACGCTGCCCCGCCGGGTGGAGCTGGCGGGCTGCACCAACCTGCGGGACATCGGCGGCTATGGCGGCCATGGCGGGCGGCGGGTGCGCTTCGGGCAGGTCTATCGCGCGGCGGCGCTGGGTTCGCTCACGGATGCGGATCTTCCCCTGCTGGGGTCGCTGGGCCTGCGGACCGTGGCGGACCTCCGGGGTGTCGAGGAGAGCGGGCGCGCTCCTTCCCGCCTGCCGCAGCCGGGGCCTGCCATCGTCCACCTGCCGGTCGAGCCCACCGTCGGCGCCTCGCTGCGCGACATCCTGGCCACGGGCCGCGCGACGGGTGAGGATGTGCTGTCCGTGCTCGGCCGCGCCTATCTCGCCTATGCCACGGAGAAGTTGCCGCGCTTCCGCGCCCTGCTGGAACTCGTGGCCGAGCCTGCGCGGCGGCCGATTCTCTTCCACTGCTCCGCGGGCAAGGACCGGACGGGCTTCGCGACCGCGCTCCTCCTGCTCGCGCTCGGCGTGGAGCGGGAGGCGATCCTGGCGGATTACCTGGCCACCAACCGCTTCTGGAAGCGCGAGCACGCCCTGCCCGAGAACACGCCCCCCGAGGTGGCCGAGGCCCTGAACCGCGCGCACCAGCACCTGCTGGAAGCCGCGCTGGAGAGGGCGCTGGCCGGCTACCCGGACATCGAATCCTTTTTTGCCGGCGCCATGGGCTTCTCGCCCGCACGCCTGGCGGAGCTACGCGACGCCTTGCTGGAGTGACAACGGACCGGCCGCAAAGGCCGGCGCAACAAAGGGAGGAAAGGGCTATGCGGAGAAGAACCATCCTGCACGCGGCCTCGGGCGCCACGCTTCCGGGCGCACTCGGCATGCCGTCCATCAGCCGCGCCTCGGAAGCCTTCCCCACGCGCGCGGTCACCATGGTGGTGCCCTTCCCTCCTGGCGGCGCCACCGATGTGGCGGCCCGCACGCTCGGCGAGCGCATGGCGCCGATCCTCGGGCAGCCCGTGGTGATCGACAACAAGCCCGGCGCGCAGACGGCGATCGGCGCCGATGCGGTGGCGCGTGCCGCGGCCGACGGCCACACCGTGCTGATGGCCTCCGGCACGACCATGACGCTCAATCCGCTCCTGCCGGAACGCCTGCCCTACAAGGCCGAGGACTTCGCGCCGGTGGTGCTCGTCACCACGCTTCCCTTCGGCGTGGTGGTCCGCAAGGGGCTGGCCGAGAACATCGACGGCTTCGTCGCCCTTGCGAAGTCGCGCGGCGGTCAGCTGAACTACGGCTCCAACGGCCCCACCAGCTTCAACAACATCGCCGCCGCCGCGGTGATGGAAGGGCTGGGCATCCGCATGCAGGAGGTGGGCTATCGCGGCGACGCCCAGCAGCTGACGGACCTGATGAGCGGCACGCTGGACGTGATCGTGGTCGGCGGCAGCTCGGCCCTTGCTGCCATGCGCTCCGGCCGGGGCACCATCATCGGCTGGACCGGGGAGAAGGAGCGGCTGGCGGTGACGCCGGACGTTCCGAACTTCTCGGAGGTCGGGCCGAACATGGTGTGCCAGACGCATTTCGGAATCCTGGCGCCGGTCCGCACGCCCGCCGCGGCCATCGCCCGGCTCAACAGGGCCGCCCTGCGCGCGATGGAGGCGCCGGAGCTGCGGCAGCGCCTGCTCAGCGAGGGGCAATACGTGGCGGGGGGCGGTCCGGAGGACTACGCCGCCTATCTCCGCCGCGATGCCGATCGCTGGCGCGACCTGGTCGCCCGTCTTGCGCGCGGCTGAGGCGGGGTGATGGCGGGCGGGGCTGTGGACCCTCGCGCTTCAGCACCGTCCGGCCCGGCGGGCCAGGCGCGCCGCCCCCTTTACCGCCGGGCGGACCTGCTGAGGCTGCTGGAGCCGGAGAGCATCGCGATCGTCGGTGCCTCCGCCCGCGCGGGCTCCTTCGGCGAGCGCACGGCGCGGAACCTGTCGGGCTTCGCCGGCCGCCTGCATCTGGTGAACCCGCGATACGAACGGATCGGCGACACGCCCTGCCACGCTTCCATCGCCGCCCTGTCGGAGGTGCCGGACCTCGTGGTGGCGGCAACGCCCATGGAGGCCTGCGAGGCAGTGGTGCGGGACTGCGTGACCGCCGGCAGCGGCGCGCTGGTGCTCTACGCGGCCGGCTTCGCCGAGACCGGGCGGCCGGAGCGGGTGGCCTTGCAGCAGCGCCTGGTCGCCATGGCACGCGAGGGCGGCGTGCGGCTGCTGGGCCCGAACTGCATCGGCCTGACCGACTATGTACGCAGGGCCGAGATCAGCTTCGTGGCGATCCCTCGCCCGGCCGCGCCACCCGCGCGCCCTGCCCTGGGCATCGTCAGCCAGTCCGGCAATCTCGGCTTCGCCCTGGCCCAGGCGGTGGAGGCCGGCGCGCAGGTCGGCCGCGTGCTGACCTGCGGCAATTCCGGCGATATCGACGTGGCCGATCTCGTCGCCGCGCTGGGGGAGGACCCCGCCTGTTCCGCCATCGCCCTGCTCTTCGAGGGGATGGCCGATCCCGTTCGGCTGATCGAGGCCGCCGCGATCGCCCGGCGCAACGGCAAGCCCGTGGTGGTGCACAAGCTGGGCACGGGGGAACAGGGCGCGCAGGCCGCCATGTCCCATACCGGTTCGCTGGCGGGCTCGAACGAGGTCTATCGCGCCGCCTTCGAGCGGGCTGGCATGGTGCTGTCGGAGAGTTTCGAGGGGCTGCTGGAGCTGGCCGGCTTCCTCGCCAAGGCGGGCCCGCCCCGTGCGCCGGGCGTGGCGGTGGTCTCCACCTCCGGCGGCGCCGCGATCATGGCGGCGGACCGGGCGGAGGCGCATGGCGTTCCGCTGCCGCAGCCGGCGCCGGCCGCTCAGGCGGTCCTCGCCGCCCGGATCCCCGAATTCGGCTCGGCCCGGAACCCGTGCGATGTCACGGCCCAGGTGCTGAACGACCCGGGATCGCTGCGCGACTGCATGGAAGCGCTGCTGGCCGACCCGGCCTATGGCGCCCTCCTGCTGCCGAACGGCTTTGCCTATGACGTGGCCACGCCACGCTTTCGCATGCTGGACGAGATGGCGGCCCACCATGGCAAGGCCGCCTGCGTCGTCTGGACCTCGCAGTGGCTGGAGGGCCCGGGTGCGCGGGAGGTGGAAGCCACGGAGCGGGTGGCGCTCTTCCGCTCCATGGACCGTTGCATGGCCGCCATCGCGGCCTGGCAGGCGCAGGCCCGCCGCGCCGGGACGGCCGGACAGACATCGGAGCGGCTGGCCCCGCCCGGCGCGCGGGAGGAGGCCGCGCGTCTCCTGGCAAGGGCCACGGGGCCCGTGCTGACGGAGCGCGAGGCCAAGGCGGTGCTATCCGCCTATGGCATCCCGGTGGTGCGCGAGGTTCTGGCGCAGGACGCCGAAGCCGCGACCGCCGCGGCGGAGGAGCTTGGCTTTCCCGTGGCGCTGAAGGTCGAAAGCCCGGCCCTTCCGCACAAGACCGAAGCCGGCGTCATCCGCCTGAACCTCGGCGATGCCCCGGCGGTGCGGGATGCGTTCGAGGCGGTGATGACGAATGCCCGCCGCGCGGCGCCGGATGGGCCGATCCACGGCGTGCTGGTGCAGCCCATGGTTCCGCCAGGGGTCGAGATGGTGGTCGGCGCGCGCCGGGACCCGCTCTTCGGCCCCACGGTGCTGGTGGGGCTGGGCGGCGTGCTGGTGGAGCTCTTGCGGGACAGCGCCGTCGCGCTCGCGCCCGTGGGCGGGGCCGAGGCACGCCGCATGCTCGCGCGGCTCCGGGGGGCAAGGCTGCTGTCCGGCTTCCGCAACCTGCCCGCGGCGGATCTCGGCACCCTGGCCGGAATCGTCCAGCGCGTTTCCGAGCTCGCCGCCGACCATGCCGACCGGATCGCGGAGATCGACGTCAATCCCGTGATCTGCGCCGGCGCGCGGCAGGTGGCAGTGGATGCGCTGATCGCGCTCAGCCCCTGGGAGCCGCCGCCCCGTGGGTGAGGAGCACCAGCTTGCCGGTCGCGCGCCGGCCGGCGAGCATCTCCAGCGCCTCGGCCGCCCCCTCCAGCGGAAGGCGCCGCGACACGGCGGGCGCGAGCCTGCCCTCCGCGACCCAGCGGAACAGGCGCTGGAGGATCTCCCGGTTCCGCTCGGGCTCGCGGCGGGCGAATTCGCCGTAGAACACGCCGGTGACCGCGCAGTTCTTCAGAAGGACGAGGTTGAGCGGCATGCGTGGGATTTCGCCGGCGGCGAAGCCGACAATCAGGTAGCGCCCGCGCCAGGCGATCGAGCGTATGGCCGGTTCGGTGAACGCGCCGCCCACGGGGTCGAAGACCACATCCGGCCCCTTCCCTTCCGTCAGCGCGCGGATCCCTTCGCGCCAGTTCTCGCGCGAATAGTCGATCAGCCCCTCGGCCCCGGCCTCGCGGCAGGCGGCGAGCTTCTCCTCGGAGGACGCGGCGGCGATCACCCGCGCCCCGAGCAGCCGGCCGATCTGGATGGCCGCCAGGCCGACGCCGCCCGACGCGCCGAGCACCAGGAGCGTTTCTCCCGCCTTCAGCGCCCCGCGGTCCTCCAGCGCGTGCAGCACGGTGCCATAGGCGAGGCAAAGTGCGGCGGCCGCATCCGGCGGCACGCCCTCCGGCACCGGCACGCATTTCGCGGCATCCACCGCCACGGCCTCGGCGAAGCCGCCATGGGTGATCACGGCGGCGACGCGCGTGCCGAGCGCCGGCCACGTCACCCCCTCCCCCTGCGCGGCCACAATGCCGCAGACCTCGGCTCCCGGGACGAAGGGCATGGGGGGCTTCTGCTGATAGCGTCCCTCGATGATCAGCGTGTCCGGAAAGTTCACGCCGCTGGCTTCGACCCGCAGCAGGACCTGTCCCGGAGCCGGAACGGGATCGGGCAGGACCTCGACGCGGAGGGTGGAAGGCGGTCCATACTCGCGGCACAGCACGGCTCTCATTCCCGCTTCTCCCCCCTTGCTTGTCGCGGGAGGTTGGGCGCGGAGCGGGGCCGGGCACAAGACGGGTTCGACGGGACGGAGCGCTGAGATGGATTTCGCCTACTCGCCAAAGGTGCAGGATTTGCGGGCCAGGCTCCAGGCCTTCATGGACGAGCACATCATCCCCAACCACCGCCTGCACCACGAGCAGCAGGCGGCGATGACGGACCGCTGGCAGCCCGTTCCCATCACCGAAGAGCTGAAGCCCAAGGCACGCTCGGCAGGGCTCTGGAACCTGTTCCTCCCCGCCTCCTCCCACGGGGCGGGGCTGACCAACCTGGAATATGCGCCACTCGCCGAGATCATGGGCCGTATTCCCTGGTCCAGCGAGGTGTTCAACTGCTCCGCCCCCGATACGGGCAACATGGAGACGATCGAGCGCTACGGGACGGAGGAGCAGAAGCGCCGCTGGCTGGCGCCGCTGCTCGCGGGAGAGATCCGCTCCTGCTTCGCGATGACGGAGCCGGACGTCGCCTCCTCCGACGCGACCAATATCCAGACGCGGATCGAGCGCCGGGGCGATCACTACGTGATCAACGGGCGGAAATGGTGGTCCTCCGGCGCGGGCGATCCGCGCTGCGCGGTCTTTATCGTGATGGGCAAGTCCTCCCCGGACCATCCCGACAAGTACCGCCAGCAATCCATGATCCTGGTCCCCCGCGACACGCCGGGCCTGACGATCAGGCGCATGCTGCCGGTCTTCGGCTTCGACGACGCGCCGCACGGCCATGCGGAGCTGTTGTTCGAGGATGTCCGCGTGCCCGCGGAGAACATCCTGCTGGGAGAGGGACGCGGCTTCGAGATCGCGCAGGGGCGGCTCGGGCCCGGACGCATCCACCACTGCATGCGCGCCATCGGCCTGGCCGAGCGCGCGCTGGAGATGATGTGCCGCCGCTCCCTGGAGCGCCGGCCCTTCGGCAAGCCGCTGGCGGAGCAGGGCGTGATGGTGGAGCGGATCGCCAAGTCCCGCATCCTGATCGACCAGGCACGGCTGCTCACGCTGCACGCGGCCTGGCGCATGGACATGGTGGGCAACAAGGAGGCGCGGACCGAGATCGCCGAGATCAAGGTGGCCGCGCCCGAAATGGCCTGCCAGGTGATCGACTGGGCGATCCAGGCGCATGGCGCCGCCGGCGTGACGGAGGATTTCGACCTCGCCTACATGTTCAAGATCGCGCGCACGCTGCGGATCGTGGACGGGCCCGACGAGGTGCACCGCTTCCAGCTCGGCCGGATGGAGCTGAACAAGTACAGGCCGCCCCGCAATTCCCAGACGGGGGCGGCATCGTGACCGCTTCGCTCTTCGACCTGACGGGCCAGGTCGCGATCGTCACCGGCGCCTCGCGCGGGATCGGGCGCGCGATCGCGGAGCGCATGGCGCAGCACGGGGCGAAGGTGGCCGTCTCCTCCCGTAGGATCGAGGCTTGCGAGGAGGTGGTGCGCGGCATTGCGGAGCGCGGCGGAGAGGCTTTCGCCCAGGCCTGCAACATCGGGCGGAAGGAAGAACTCCAGGCCCTGGTGGATGCGACGCTGACGCGATGGGGCAGGATCGACAGCCTGGTGTGCAACGCCGCCACCAACCCGCATTTCGGCCCCTCGGCCGAGCTGCCGGATGCGGTGTTCGACAAGGTGATGGCCACGAACATCCGCTCCAACCTCTGGCTCGCGCATATGGCGATGCCGGGCATGGCGGACCGCGGCGGGGGAACGGTGATCGTCGTCTCCTCCATCGCCGGGCTGCGCGGATCCCCCGTGCTGGGCGCCTATGGCATCTCCAAGGCCGCCGACATGCAGCTGGCGCGGAACCTGGCGGTGGAATGGGGGCCGCGGAACATCCGGGTGAACTGCATCGCGCCGGGGCTGATCCGCACCGATTTCGCCCGGGCATTGTGGGAGGACCGGGCTATCCTGCGGAAGCGCACGCGAGACACGCCGCTGCAGCGGATCGGGGAGCCGGACGAGATCGCGGGCGCGGCCGTTTTCCTCGCCTCGGCGGCGGGCAGCTTCATGACGGGCCAGACGATCGTGATCGACGGCGGCGTTCTGGCCGGCCCCCCGCTGGTCGGGGAGGAGTAGGCCCATGCCGCCGGACACGCCCGTACCATCGGATGGCGCGCCGGTACTCGTGCCGGTGCTGGAGAGCCATCGCTTCGACGAGGCGGCGCTTGCGCGCTACCTTGTCGGAAGGCTTCCGGGCTTCACCGGAGAAAGGCTGACGGTGCGCCAGTTCCAGGGCGGCCAGTCCAACCCCACCTTCCACCTCGGCACGCCAGGTGGCGACTACGTGCTGCGCAAGAAGCCACCGGGGCGGCTGCTGCCATCGGCCCACCAGGTCGAACGCGAGTTCCGCGCCATGCGCGCCCTGGCCGGCAGCGGCGTGCCGGTGCCTGCCGTCCACCTCCTCTGCGAGGATGAGGCGGTCATCGGCACACCCTTCTTCGTGATGGACCACGTGCCCGGGCGCATCTACGCCGACCGCGTGATGGGCGCGGGCACGCCGGCCGAGCGCGCCGCCGTCTACGCGGAGCTGGCGCGCGTGCTGGCGGCGTTGCACCGCGTGGACTGGCGCGCGGCGGGGCTGGCCGATTTCGGCCGAGCGGAGCGTTACATGGAGCGCCAGGTCAAGCGCTGGGCCCGGCAGTGGGAAGCCTCCAAGGTCGAGGAGGTGCCGGCCATGGACCGGACGGCCGCCTGGCTGCTGGCGCATCTCCCCGCCGACGAGGAAACGGCCATTGCGCATGGCGACTACCGCCTGGGCAACGTCATCCTGCATCCGCGCGAGCCACGCATCCTCGCCGTGCTGGACTGGGAACTGGCGACGCTGGGCCATCCGCTGGCCGACCTCGCCTATGCCTGCCTGACCTACCACATGCATCCCGGCCCGAGCGGGCTGACCGGCGTTCTCGGCACCGGCTACGAGGCGCTCGGCATCCCGACACAAGAGGCGTTCGTGGCGGAGTATTGCCGCCACGCCGGCCGCCCCGTTCCAGCGGAGCTCGACGTCTTCGTCGTCTTCTCGATGTTCCGCCTGGCCTCCATCGTCGCGGGTGTGTGGCGGCGCGCGCTGGACGGCAATGCCTCGGACCCCCGCGCCATCGGCTACCGCGAGCGCTACCGCAGCATGGCCGAGCGCGCCTGGTCTATCGCCCAGCGCCTGGGCGCATGAACGGGAGGAAGGCGCCGACCCGGTTCCCTCGCGATGAGAACCGGCCCGGCGAGCTTTCCTTATGGGGGCGTCAGCGGTCCTCGAGCCCCAGCTCTTCCCGCACCAGGCTCACCCAATAGGCCGAACCGAAGGCCAGCGCGTCGTCGTTGAAGTCATAGAGCGGGGTGTGGACGTTGTGGAAGCTGCCGTCCGGCTTCGCGCCGTTGCCGATGCGCATGAACACGCCGGGCTTTTCCTGCAGCATGAAGGCGAAGTCCTCGCCGCCCGTGCTCAGCGGCACCTCATGGAGATTCGCCTCCCCCACGATGGCGGCCGCGGCGGCGCTCGCGACCGGGATCTTCTCCACCGTGTTCACCGTGGGCGGGCAGAGCGGCTCATAGGTGAACTCGGCCGTGCAGCCATGGGCGGCCGCCAGGCTGTCCGCCAGATCGCCGAGCCGGCGGCGGATCACCGCCTGCGCGTCGGTGCGGAAGTAGCGGGCCGTGCCGCGCACCACCAGCTCGGCGGGCATGACGTTGGGCGAGTTGTAGGCGCCGCCCGCGACGTGGCCGACGCTCAGCGCCGCGCTCTCGGTCGGGTGCAGGTTGCGCGGCAGGATGGTCTGCACCGCCAGCAGGAAGTGGCCCAGCACCACCGTGGCATCGGTCGCCAGATGCGGCGCCGCGCCGCCATGTCCCCCCGTGCCGCGGAAGGTCACGCCCCAGAAATCGGAGCCCGCCAGGATCGGCCCCGGCCGCGTGGCAAAATGCCCGACCGGTATGCCGGGCGAGTTGTGCAGACCGTAGATGGCATCGACGGGGAAGCGCTCGAACAGCCCGTCCCGGATCATCGCGGGGGCGCCGGTGGCGGCTTCCTCGGCCGGCTGGAAAATGAACTGCACGGTGCCGCCGAAATCGCGGTGGTGCGACAGGTATTTCGCCGCGCCCAGCAGCATCGCCGTGTGGCCGTCATGGCCGCAGGCGTGCATCTTGCCCGGCACGGTGGAGCGATGCGCGAAGTCGTTCTGCTCCTCGATGAACAGCGCATCCATGTCCGCGCGCAGGCCGATGGCGCGCTGGCCCGGGCGGCTGCCCTGCAGGGTGCCCACCACACCCGTCACGCCGACCTTCTCCGTCACCTCCAGCCCCCAGCCGCGCAACTTCTCAGCCACCAGCGCGGCGGTGCGCACCTCCTCGAAGCGCGTCTCGGGATGCATGTGGATGTCGCGGCGGATCGCGATCAGCTCCTCCGCATAGGTCTGGATTTCCTCCAGGATGGCGTGGCGCGACATGACTGCCCTTCTGCTCGGTGTGGCCCGCGAGGTGCCTGGTCCGGGCGCCCGGTCGGGATTCCCGATATTACTGCGACCGCTCCTCCCCGAAATCCAGGCCCCGGGCGGCAGGTCGCAGGAATGCGTTGACCTTTGGCGGGCCGCGTGCGGCAATTCCGCCGGGCGTCGCCGAAACAAGGCGGCACCGGGGAGGCGGGGCGCAGTCATCGAACCGTGACGGAGACCTCATGGCCCCGATGCACCCGCGGCTGCCGCGCCGCGCCATTCTCGCCCTGCCCAGCCTCGCCCTGTTGCCCGGCGGATCCGCCCGCGCCCAGGCAGCGGGTCAGGCCCTGACCCTGGCGGTTGCCGCGCCGCCGACCTCGCTGGACCCGCACTATCACACGCTCTCGCCCAACAACATGATGGCGGAGCACTTCTTCGATCAGCTCGTGGGGCGGGACGCGAAGGCGCAGCTCCGGCCCGGCCTCGCGGAATCCTGGCGGCTGGTGGACGACACGACCTGGGAGTTCAAGCTTCGCCGCGGCGTGAAGTTCAGCAATGGCGACGACTTCACCGCCGAGGACGTGCTTTTTACCATCAGGCGCGTGCCGAACGTGGTGAACAGCCCCGGCTCCTTCGCCATCTACACCAAGGGCATCGCCTCCGCCGAAGTGGTGGACCCGCACACGATCCGCTTCAGGACCAACGGCGTGTATCCGCTGCTGCCCCAGGATCTCAGCCAGGTCTACATCGTCTGCAAGGCGGTCGGGGACAATGTCGGCACGGGCGAGTTCAACAACGGCCGCGCGGTGATCGGCACCGGCCCGTTCCGCCTCGCCAGCTTCACGCCGGACGACCGCGTGGTGATGACGCGGAACGACGCCTATTGGGGCGAGAAGCCGGACTGGGCGCAGGTGACCTACCGCTTCAACGCCAATGACGGCGTGCGGGTGGCCGCGCTGCTCTCGGGTGACGTGCAGATGATCGACGTGGTGCCGCCGAACGACATGCCGCGGCTGCGGAGCACCCAGGGCCTCAGCTTCGCCGAAATCCCCAGCCTCCGCTGCATCTACCTCAAGCTGGACACGGCGCATGAGGTGTCCCCCTACATCACCGGCCCGAACGGGGAGAAGCTGGACCGCAACCCGCTGCGGGACCTGCGCGTGCGCCGGGCCCTTTCCATGGCCATTAACCGTCAGGCGATCGTGGAGCGCGTGATGCAGGGCGCGGCGACGCCCATCGGGCAGATGATGCCGCCGGGCGCCAATGGCTACCTGACCGACCTGCCGCCACCCGCCTTCGACCCGGACCGGGCCAAGGCCCTGCTCACCGAGGCCGGGTATCCCAACGGCTTCCAGATCGGCCTGATCAGCCCCAACAACCGCTATGTGAACGATGCGCAGATCATCCAGGCGATCGGGCAGATGTGGCAGCGCATCGGCATCCGCACGCGGGTGGAGGCGATGCCCTTCGCCGTGCTGGCGCAGCGGCAGGCGCGCAACGACATGTCCGCCATGCTGATCGGCTGGGCAACGAGCGGCGAGCCCTCCACCGCCCTTCGCGGCAACCTGACCACCCGCATCCCGGAGAAGGGGTTCGGGACGGTGAACTTCAGCGGCTACTCGAACGCCTCCGTGGACAGCCTGGTGGAGGAGGGCCTGCGCACCGCCGACAATGGGAAGCGGGAGGAGGTGTTCAAGCAGGCGATGCGCGTGGCGATGGAGGATGTCGCCCTCATCACGCTGCACATGCAGAAGAACATCTGGGCCCTGCGCGGTGGCCTGACCTATGAGGCGCGCGCGGATGAATACACGGTGGCCGCGGGCGTGCGGCGGGGACAGGCCTGATACCGGGGGGGGCGGGCCGGCCGGCAAGGCTGATCCGCCCCGGACGGGCCCTAACCAGCCGGACGCAGCAACGCACCGATCCCATCCACGACGAATTGCACCGCCAGGGCGGTCAGCAGCACCCCCAGCAGGCGGCTGAGCACGATGCGGCCCGTCCGGCCGAGAAGGCGGGAAATACCTTCCGAGGCCAGGAACACGCCGAGGCAGGCCAGCATGACCGCGAGCACGAGGAGGAGGACAGCCGCGATGCCAAAGGGGCTTTCCTCCATGCGGGCCGTCAGCAGGATCACGGCCGTGATGGCGCCGGGCCCGGCCATGAGAGGGATGGCAAGCGGGAAGGCTGCCAGGTCGCGCATATGGTCGAGATGCAGGGCGGCGTCCGCCGTCTCCTGCTTGCGCTCGGTCCGGCGCTCGAAGACCATCTCGAAGGCGATCCAGAAGAGCAGCAGCCCGCCGCCGATGCGGAAGGCGGGCAGGCCGATCTCCAGCCAGTCCAGCAGCCGGTCCCCCAGCAGCACGAAGAAGGTGAGGATGGCGAAGGCGATCACCGTCGCCCGGACCGCGACCGCCCGCCGCTCGCGCACCGTCATCCCATCGGTCAGGGAGAGGAAGATCGGCGCCAGGCCCACGGGATCCACCGTCACCAGCAGCGTGACCAGGGTGGAGATCAGGAGGTCGATGCTCATGCCCCGGCATCATCCCGGAGCGAACCGGCGGCGCGCAACCCATCGGGGTGGGCGATGCACGGGGGTGGTTGCCTCCCTATATGGGCCGCGTTGAGCCGGGACGAAACGAGGCGATGGGCTGGACGGTGCGAATGCGCGGGGCGATGGAATGCGAGGGGCCGGGCTTGCCGGCTTCGGGGCGGAGCTGGTGACGATGTCCTCCAGGCTCTGGTCGCTCGGCGTCGCCCTGGTGGCGCTGGGCTTCGCCGCGCATCTGATCGGCTGGGATGCCATCCTCTGGTTCCCGATGGTTGCCGTCGATTCCCTGATGTGGCTGCCCATGGCGGTGATCGACGGCGTGCGGGAATCCCCCGGCACCTATGGGGTGGTGGCGCTCGGCGTGGCGCTGATGGTGCTGGCCCGGGTGATCGGCCGGCGCAAGGGATGAGGGGCCGGGCCTAGCCCCGCAGCTTCAGCCCCTGCAGGCGCAGCAGCCCATCTGGCACGGCCCGCAGCCCCTCCAGGCGCGAGGCGCCGCCATGCAGGACCCGCGAGTGCCAGAGATAGATATAGGGGCGGTCCGCCAGCAGCACCCGCATGGCGCGCTCATAGGCCGCCACACGCTGCGCGGGCCCGATGCTGCCGCGCCCCTCGCGCAGGGCGGCATCGGCTTCCTCCGAGCAGTACTTGCCGCCGTTCAGGCTCTCCCCGCAGGCATTGAAGCCCCAGAGATTGCCGTCCAGGTCCAGCCGGCCGGACCAGGCGATGAGCAGGCTCTCGAAATCCCCTCCCGTCCATTGCCGCAGCAGGGTGGCGGTCTCGATCACCTGCAGTTCCACATCGAACCCGGCCTCGGCGGCCATGGCCTGGATGATCTCGGCGGCCTGGGTGTACTCGCTCGTGTTCGGTACGGAGAGGCGGATCTTCACGCGATCCGTGATGCCGGCCTCGCGCAGCAGGGCGCGGGCGCGCGCGAGGTCGCGCCCCGGCACCGGCAGGGCCCGCACATAATTCGGGCTGTTCGGGGCGACGGACTGGTTGCCGGGGACGTACTGGCCGTCGAAGGCGACCTGCACGAGGGCGGCGCGGTCAATGGAGAGCTCCAGCGCCTCCCGCACGCGCCGGTCCCGCCCGAGCGGCGTGTCGGCGCGCGGCCCGTTCGCGACATTCACCGCGACATAGACGCTGTTGAGGCTCGGCACGCTGGCGATCTGCACGCGGCGGTCGGCCCGCAGCTCCGGCAGGTCGGTCGCCGCCACGCGCTCGGCCAGCTCGATGGTGCCGGAGCGGAGATTGGCCGCCATGACGGTGCTGTCCGTGATGGGGCGATAGACCACGCGGTCGAAATGGATAGCGCGGGCATTCCAGTATTCCGGGAAGCGCTCCAGCTCGATCCGGTCCTGCGCCACGCGGCGGACGAAGCGGAACGGGCCGGCGCAGGCGGGCTCGCGCGCGAAATCCTGGTTCACCCGCCCGGCGGCGCGGGGCGAGACGATCATGCCGGCACGGTCGGAAAGGGCGGCCAGCAGCGGGGCGAAGGGCTGCTCCAGCCGCAGCATCACCTCCAGCGGCCCGGTCGCCGCCACCTCGCGCACCGGCCCCAGCTCCCCCCGGCGGGTAGAGCCCGGGGTGTCCAGGTGGCGGCGCAGGCTGGTGACCACCGCCGCCGCATCCATCACCGCCCCGTCGTGGAAGCGCACCTCCGGGCGCAGGGTGAGGACCAGGCTCCGCCCGCCCTCCTCCCACCGCCAGGCTGTGGCGAGCTGCGGGACGAGGCGGAGTTCCGCATCCACCTCGATGAGCTTGTCGCACATGGCCGCGAAGACCTGCCGGGCCGCGAGGCTGCGCGAGAGGGTCGGGTCCAGCACATCCGGGTCGCTGACGATCCCCACCCGAAGCGTCTGGGCCGGCGCGGCGCCCATCCAGAAGCCGGCGAGAAGGCCAAGAAGGGCAAGGCGGCTGCGGCGCATGCGAGGTCTCCAGCAGGGGCCATCGAAGGCTGCCGCATCGAATATGATATATCAACAAGAAGCGATCTGGGCCGGACGGGGCGCCCCAAGGCCTAGCCGGAGTATGCCCCCCTTTCCCGGCCGCGGAACGCGGGGCAGAAGCATCGGCCGGCACCGCCCCGCCCCGCCCCGGGCGGCACCGCGCCCCTGCCTCAGAAGGATCGAGCCCCAGCATGAGTGCCGCCCCCCGCCCCGCCGCCGACCTCGCGGACAGCCTGCCCGAGCGCATCCGGGGCGTCGGCACGAGCCAGATCGGACTCGTGGCCGATCGCGGCCGCGACGACCCGGACGTGGTGAAGCTCTGGATCGGCGAGGGCGATCTGCCCACGCCGGACATCGTGGTGGAGGCGGCGCATCGCGCCATGCTGGCGGGCGAGACCCGCTACACCTATTCCCGCGGCATTCCCCGCCTGCACGAGGCGCTGAGCGACTACCACCGCCGCCACTGGGGGGTGGAGGTGGCGCCGGAGCGCTTCGCCATCACGGCGGGCGGGATGAACGCCATCATGCAGGCCTGCCAGGCGCTGCTGGATACGGGCGACGAGGTGATCATCCCCTCCCCCAACTGGCCGAACCTGGCCGAGGCGGTGCGCGTGACGGGCGGGACGCCGGTGACCGTGCCCTACCGCCGCAGCGCGGATGGGCGCTTCTCCCTGCCGATCTCTGACATCGAGGCGGCGATCACGCCCCGCACGCGCATCCTGGTGGTGAACTCGCCCTCCAACCCCACGGGCTGGGTGATGCCGCTGGCGGAGATGGAGGCGCTGCGCGACCTCGCCCGCGCGCGCGACCTCTGGATCATCTCCGACGAGGTCTATGCCCACTTCACCTATGGCAACGCGATCGCGCCCTCCTTCCTGCAGATCTGCACGCCGTCCGACCGGCTGATCGTCACCAACACTTTTTCCAAGAACTGGGCGATGACGGGCTGGCGCGCGGGCTGGCTCGTCTATCCGCAGGGGCTGGCGGGCACCTTCGGGAAGCTCGGCCAGTACAACACCACCTCCATCCCCACCTTTATCCAGCACGCCGCGGTGGCCGCGCTGGAGGAGGGGGACAGCTTCATCCGCACCATGGTCGGCCGCTGCGCCGAAAGCCGCACAATCATGATGGAGGGGCTCTCACGCCTGAAGGGCGTGACGGTCTTCGCGCCCGAGGGCGCCTTTTACCTCATGGCCCGGGTGGATACGGGCGAGACGAGCCTCGACCTCGCCTTCCGCCTGCTGCGCGAAGCCAAGGTCGGCGTCGCCCCGGGCACGGCCTTCGGGCCGGAGGGCGAAGGCTTCATCCGCATCTGCTTCGCGGTCAGCCCCGCCCTGGCGCGCGAGGCCGTGGCGCGGCTGACGCGGGTGCTCGGCGAGCGTTAGAAGGCGGGCGCCCCGGGCAGCGCAAGGCCCAGCTTCGCAGCCCAGGGCTGCAGGGTTTCGAGGATGCCGTCGCGCAGTGCCACGCCCTGGCGCTCCGCCACCGCGCGGCGGCGCAGCCCGGCCTCGCCTGGCAGGCGCACGGCGCCGAGGCCGGGGCGCGGCGGGCTGCTGCGGCAGTTCGCCGTGATGGCATCCGTCTGGCGGTTGAAGGCATCGAGCCCCGCGAAGGCGGTGGGGTCGAAGACCTGCAGGAAGACGGCGTTCGTCATGCCCTTCGGCCCGTCGGCGCGGCCATGGCCTGACAGGCCCTGGCTCAGCGCCTCGGCGGTCAGGCCCCAGCCATAGCCCTTCTGCCCATGATCCTGGCCGCCGGCCGGAAGCACCGTGCCGCCGCGCTGGAGTACCGAGGGGTCGTCGGTCGCCTCGCCCTCGGCATCCATCAGCCAGGGGCGGGGGTAGCGGCGGCCCTCCTTCGCCAGGCGCATCGCCATGTTGTTGGTGGTGATGGAGGCGCTGACATCGATCAGCACGGCGTCGTCGCCGGTGGGAAAGCCGAAGGCGAAAGGCGCGGGGGACAGAGCCGCGCGCGTGCCGCCGAAGGGCGCCACCGTGGCAACGCCCGGCGCCGAGGAGTGGATGGACAGCACCATGCCGCGTTCCGCCGCGCGGCGCAGGTAGGCGGCCAGGCAGCCGATATGGTGGCTGTTGCCGATGGCCACGGCGCAGAGGCCATGGACGGCCGCCCGCTCCATCGCCAGTTCCATCGCGCGCAGGACCAGCCAGGGCCCCGGCAGGAGGCGCCCGTTCCAGGTGACGCAGGCGCCCCGGTCGTTGACGACCTCGGGCTCGCCGGTGAGGTTCATCCCCCCGGCCTCGATCGCGTCGAGGTAGCGCGGCGCCAGGGCGAGCCCATGCGTGTCATGGCCGAGCATGTCGGCCTCGACCAGGATACCGGCGACGGCCTCCGCCTTCTCCGCCTCCATCCCCACCGCCTGGAACAGCGCCGCGCCGAAGCGGCGCAGTTCCCCGGCGCCGTACCGCACCGTGATCTCCGCCGCGCTCATGCGAGCACTCCGATGATCCAGGGCACGAATTCATTGGTGCCCAACCCGTTCAGCTCGCTCTTAGTCCGCTCGCCCGAGGCGTGGTGGAGGAGTTGGCGGAAGATGCGCTCGCCCATCTCCTGCACCGTGGCCTCGCCATCGATGATGGTGCCGCAGTTGATGTCCATGTCGTCCACCATCCGCTCATACATCGGCGTGTTGGAGGCGAGCTTGATGGTGGGGGCGGGCAGCGAGCCGAAGCAGGAGCCGCGGCCGGTGGTGAACATCACCATATTGGCCCCGCCCGCGATCTGGCCGGTGGCCGAGGTGGGGTCGTAGCCCGGCGTGTCCATGAAGACGAGCCCGCGCGCCGTCACAGGCTCGGCGTATTCATACACCGCCATCATCGGCGAGTTGCCGCCCTTCTTGGCGCCACCGAGCGACTTCTCCAGCACATTGGCCAGCCCGCCCGCATTGTTGCCGGGGCTGACGCGGCCGTTGATCTGGGTGTCGCGGCCCTTGTTGTAGTCGAGCCACCAGTTCATGCGGTCCACCAGCTTCTGGCCGACCTCGGGCGTGACCGCGCGCGCCGTCAGCGTGTGCTCCACGCCGAAGATCTCGCTCGTCTCGCTCAGGATGGCCGTTCCGCCATGGCGCACCAGGATATCCATGGCCGCGCCCAGGGCGGGGTTGGCGGAAAGGCCGGAGAAGCCGTCCGAGCCGCCGCACTGCATGCCGATGACGAGATGCTCGGCCGAGACCGGCTCGCGGCGGATGTCATTGGACGCGGGCAGCATCTCCTTCACGAGCGCCACCCCGGCCTCCACCGTGCGCCGGAGCCCCCCAGCCTCGCCGATCACCAGCGTCCGGAGGGTCGGCCCGACCTGCAGCCCCTGCTCGCGCAGGAAGTCCTCCAGGTCGTTGCTCTCCCCGCCCGTGGCGATCACCAGCGCGGCGGCGGTGTTGGGGTTGCGGATGGTGCCCGCGATGGTCCGGCGCAGCAGGGCCATCGGCTCGCCGCTGCGTTCCATCCCGTCGCCCTGCTCGTGCACGAAGGGCGCCACGCCATCGACATTCGGGAAGCCGGCCAGGCGATCGGGCGTGAAGGCATTGGCGATCTTGCGCGCGGCCGTGCCGCCGGCATTGCCCAGCACGAAGACGCCGACATAGTTCCGCGTGCCCACGCGCCCATCCGCGCGGCGGATGCCCTGGAAGGTGGCGCGCTCGGCCTGCGGCACATACTCGGTCGGCACATAGCTTTTCGAGAAGGCGTAATCCTTCTCCACATCGTCGAAGAGGATGTTGTGGCTGTGCATCCAGGTGCCGGGCGCCAGGTCCTCGGAGGCGAAGCCGATCACCGTGTTGTACTTCTTCACCGCCTCCCCCTTCGCGATGAAGCGGGCCGCGATCTTGTGGCCGGAGGGCACGTCGTGCAGCGTGACCGTGTTCTCGGACGGCACCGCCGTTCCGGCCGGGACAGGCATCCGCGCGACGACGACGTCGTCCGCCGGGTCCAGGCGGATGAAGGGGTTGAAGTTCGGGCGGGCGATGGGGCCGTCCATGATGTTCTCCTCCTTCCCGCTCAGGCGAAGACGCCGATGGGCCAGGGCACGAACTCGCTCTCGCCCGCCCCCTCGATCTCGCCCTTGGTCTTCTCGCCGGAGGCATGGCGCAGCAGCGCCTTGAAGATGCGGCGGCCCATCTCCTCCATGCCCACCGTGCCATCCAGCACCGGGCCGCAGTCCAGGTCGATGTCGTCGGGCATGCGCGCGAAGGTCTCGCTGTTGGAGGCGATCTTCAGCGTCGGTGCGGGCAGGGAGCCGAAGGGCGTCCCCCGGCCCGTGGTCATGGCGATCAGCGTCGCGCCGCCGGCGATCTGGCCGGTGACCGAGACCGGGTCGTAGTCCGGCGTGTCCATGAAGACGAGGCCGGGGCCGGTGACGCGCTCGCCATAGCGGAACACGCCGGAGATTGGCGCGGTGCCGGCCTTCAGGGCACCGTCCATGGACTTCTCCAGCACGCTGGCCAGCCCCGCCGCGGCATGGCCGCGATCCAGCACGCCGTTCAGCTGCGTGTCCTTGCCCCGGTTGTACTCGCGCCACCAATCCAGCCGCGCGCGCAGCGCCTCGGCCAGGGCGGGCGTCTCGGCGCGGGCGAGGAAGGCCTCCTCCATCATCAGCACCTCCGGGGTTTCGGAGAGGATGGCGGTGCCCCCGGCCCGGATCAGCAGGTCCACCGCCACGCCCAGGGCGGGATTGGCGGAAAGGCCGGTGAAGCCGTCCGGCGCGCCGCATTGCAGGCCCAGCACGAGGTGCGAGGCCGGCACCTCCTGCCGGCGCGCCGCGTCGGCGGCGGGAAGCATGGATTGCACCATGCCCTTGGCCGCCTCCACCGCCTTCTTCACGCCGCCGACCTCCTGCAGCACCACGGTGTGCAGGCGTTCGCCCACCGCCAGCTTCTCCTGCTCCAGGAAGACCTTGAGGTTGTTGCGCTCGCAGCCCAGCGCGACGACCACGGCGCCGGCGGTGTTGGGATTGCGGATGAAGCCGGAGAGGGTGCGGCGGAGCAGGTCCATCGGCTCTCCGGTCATCTCCATCCCGCACCCGATCTCGTGGATATAGGGCACCACGCCGTCCACATTCGGAAAGTCGGCCAGCCGCTCCTCGTCGAACCAGTCGGCGGCCTGGCGGGCCGCGGTGGCGCCGCAATTGCCGACGACGAAGACGCCGATGATGTTGCGCGTGCCCACGCGCCCGTCTTCCCGCACGAAGCCGCGGAAGGTGGCGGGCCCGGCCGGCTCGAGCGGCCCTGCGCCGCGGCGCGGGAACAGGCCGGAGGGCGGCACGCCGGCCGGGGAAAGATCGGAGGCGCGAAGGCGCTGGCCGGCGGCGATGGGGCCCGAGGCGGTGCCGATCGGGAGCCCGCCGCGCAGCACCACCTCGCCGACGGCGACGGCGCGCGTGGCCAGCTTGTGGCCGGCGGGCACCTCCTCCAGCGCGGTCACGCCCTCCCCGTCCAGCCTTTCGCCGGCCGGAAGGGCGCGGCGCGCGACGACGACATGATCCCGCGGATCGAGGCGCAGGATCTGGCTCACCGGGCGGCTTCCGGGTGGGGATGGGAAAGGGCGGCACGGGACGTGGGCATGAGCACGGATCTTCCTCCCAGCGGGCGCTTGGCGCTCCTGCCGCGCAGGCTATGCGAATGGGCGATGCGGGTCCAACATCACGAAAGCATTTCAACGATACCAAAGCTGGATCGCCGTGCTCGACCTGACCCATCTTCGCTCCTTCGCCGCCCTGGCGGAGGAACTGCATTTCGGCCGGGCGGCCCGGCGCCTGCACATGACCCAGCCGCCGCTCAGCCGGCAGATCCGGCTGCTGGAGGCAGAGCTGGGACTGCGCCTTTTCGACCGCACCAGCCATTCCGTCGCCCTCACCCCGGCCGGCCATGCCTTCCTACCGGAGGCACGGGCCCTGCTGGGGGCCAGCGAGCGGGCGGTGCAGGCGGCGCGGCGGGCGGCAAGGGCGCCCGGCGGCGGCACGCTGACGATCGGCTTCCTCGGCGCCTCCACCTATGCCTTCCTGCCCCGGCTGATCAGCCAGGCCCGGGCCGAGCTGCCTGATACCGTGCTGGTGCTGAAGGAGATGTCGGGCGTCGCGCAGATCGAGGCGCTGGAGCTCGGGCGGATCGATCTCGGCCTCGTCCGGCCGGTGCCGGAGCCCTTCGACGGCGTCTCCTCCTGCGTGATGCAGGAGGGCCTCGCTCTGGCTCTTCCCCAGGGCCACCCCCTGGCCGGCCGACGTCGACCCGCCCTGCGTGACCTGGAGGGAGAGGACTTCATCATGTTCTCGCCGGACGGGCCCTATATGCATGCGCTGCTGTCGGATGCCTTCCGCGCGGCGGGGGTGCGGCCGCGGGTCGTGCAGGCGGTTTCCCAGTCGCAGACTGTGCTCTCGCTCGTCAGCACCGGGATGGGCGTGGCCATCGTGCCGGAGGAAGTGCGGAGCGCCTGCTTCGACAACGTGGTCCTGCGCCCGATCGCCACCACCCCAGGGCTGGCGGTGGAGCTGCACGCCGTCTGGCGCCCGGGGAACGGAAACCCTGCCCTGCCGCCTTTCCGGGAGATGCTGCACCGGGTGATGCCGCCGCCACCCCTGGGGAAGCCGCCTTGAGCACTCGCGCAAATTGCGAAGCGGCAGGCACCTGGCCTAGTGTCGGGCCGCTTTCGGCAGGCGCCTGACCGGGGGCGAGTGCTCACAGGAACGGGAGTGGACCATTCTCCACGCTGACCGGTCGATCGACCCGCCGACCGGCTCCTCCAGCCCCGCGGCAGCCGGCCTGGAGAGGGCCACGCCGCTCCGGCCGGGAGATCTGGTGCTCGTCACGGGCGGTTCAGGCTTCCTCGGCTCGGCGGTGGCGCGCTCCCTTCTCGCCCGGGGGCTCCGCGTGCGCGCCCTGGTCCGCCCGACCAGCCCGCGCGGCAATCTGGAAGGCCTGGGCTGCGAGCCCGCGCAGGGCGACCTGACCGACGCGCCTTCTCTCCGCGCCGCGCTGCAGGATGTGCGGCATCTCTTCCATGTGGCGGCGGACTACCGGCTCTGGGCGCCCGATCCGGGCGTGCTGCTGCGGGTGAACGTGGATGGCACCCGCGCCCTGATGCGCGCCGCCCTCGATGCCGGGGTGGAGCGGATCGTCTATACGAGCAGCGTGGCCGCCCTGAAGGTGGCGGGCGCCACCGCGCCGGTCGACGAGACGGCGCCGCTGGACCCTGACGAGGCGATCGGCACCTACAAGCGCAGCAAGACGCTGGCCGAGCGCGTGGTGGAGGAGATGGTGGCGCGGGACGGGCTGCCCGCCGTGATCGTCAATCCCTCCACCCCCATCGGCCCGCGCGACATCCGGCCGACACCGACCGGCCGCATCATCCTGGATGCCGCGCGCGGCAAGATCCCGGCCTTCGTGGATACCGGACTGAACTTCGCCCATGTGGATGACATCGCGGAGGGCCATCTCCTAGCCTTCGAGCGCGGGCGGATCGGTGAGCGGTACATCCTGGGCGGGGAGAACGTCTTCCTGCAGGAGTTTCTGGCGGAGGTCGCGCGCCTTACCGGGCGCCGCGCGCCGACCATGAAGCTGCCGCGCGGCCCGCTCTACCCCCTCGCCCTGGGGGCAGAGGCGGTGGCGAAGCTGACGGGGAAGGAGCCCTTGTTGACCGTGGATGCGCTGCGCATGTCGCGCTACCGGATGTTCTTCACCTCCGCCAAGGCGGAGCGGGAACTGGGCTATCGCGCGCGCCCCTGGCAGGAGGGGGTGGCGGATGCGCTGGCCTGGTTCCGGAGCGCGGGCTACCTCGCATGAGCGTCGCGCTGTTCCTCGGCCTTCTACCGATGCTGATCTGGCTGGCGATGCTGCTGGCCAGGGGCGGCTTCTGGCTGGCGCGGGACCGCGACGACCGCGACACGCCGCCCGAGCCGGCGCAATGGCCGGCCGTGGTGGCCGTGGTGCCGGCGCGGAACGAGGCCGACGTGATCGCGGCCTCCATCGGCAGCCTCATGCGCCAGGACTATCCAGGCCCCTTCCGCGTGGTGCTGGTGGATGACGGCAGCACGGACCGCACGGCCGAGACGGCGCGCGGCGCGGGCGGCACGGCGCCGCTGGAGGTTCTCACGGGCGCGCCCCTCCCCCAGGGCTGGACGGGCAAGCTCTGGGCGCTGGAACAGGGCGTGCGCCACGCGACCGGCTCCGGCGATGCGCCGGCCTATGTGCTGCTCACCGACGCCGATATCGGCCACGCGCCCGGAAACCTCCGCGCTCTGGTCGCGCGGGCCGAGGCGGGGCGCCACGCGCTGGTCACGCTGATGGCCGAGCTCTCCTGCGTCACGCGGGCCGAACGCTTCCTCATCCCCGCCTTCGTCTTCTTCTTCCAGATGCTCTACCCCTTCGCCTGGGTGAGCGATGCGCGGCGCCGCATCGCGGCCGGCGCGGGCGGCTGCATGCTGGTGCGGCGCGAGGCGCTGGAGCGCGCGGGCGGCATCGCCTCCATCCGCACCGCCATCATCGATGATTGCGCCCTGGCGCGCCGCCTGAAGGCCCAGGGCCCGATCTGGCTGGGCCTGACCCATCGTGCGAAGAGCCTGCGCCCCTATGGCGAGGTGGCGGAGATCGGGCGAATGGTGTCGCGCTCGGCCTATGCGCAGCTGCGCTATTCACCGCTTCTGCTGGCGGGAACGGTGCTGGGCATGGTGCTCACCTATCACGTGCCGCCTGCGCTGGCCGTGTTCGGCTCGGGCTGGGCGCAGGCGGCAGGCATGGCTGCCTGGGCGATGATGGCGCTTGCCTTCCAGCCCATGCTGCGCTTCTACCGCGTCTCGCCGCTCTGGGGCGTGGCGCTGCCGGCCATCGGGGCGGCCTATACCTGGTTCACGGTGCAGTCCGCGCTGCAGGTCTGGCGCGGCAAGGGTGGAATGTGGAAGGGCCGCGCGCAGGCCATGGCAGGTGGCGCATGAAGGACGTTCCGGCAGACCTTCTCTCGGACGACACAGCCGCGCTCGACGACATCGAGGCCGGCGTCTCGCGCGCCGCGGAGGCGCTGCGCCGTCAGCAGCGCGAGGACGGCCACTGGGTGTTCGAGCTGGAGGCGGATGCCACCATCCCCGCCGAATACATCCTTCTGCGCCAGCACCTGGCCGAGCCGGACGCGCCGGAGCTGGAGGCGAAGCTCGGGCGCTATCTCCGCCGCATCCAGGGCGACCACGGCGGCTGGCCGCTCTTCCATGGCGGCGCCTTCGACATCAGCGCCTCGGTGAAGGCGTACTTCGCGCTGAAGATGATCGGCGACAGCCCGGAGGCGCCGCATATGCAACGCGCCCGCGCGGCCATCCTCGCGCATGGCGGCGCGGCGCGCGCCAATGTCTTCACGCGCATTCTCCTCGCCCTCTATGGCGAGCTCTCCTGGCGGCACGTGCCCACCATCCCGGTGGAGATGATCCTGCTGCCTCGCTGGTTCCCCGTGCATATCGGGCGCATGTCCTACTGGGCACGCACCGTGCTCGTGCCGCTGCTGGTCCTGCAGGCGCTGCGCGTCCGCGCGCGCAACCCGCGCGGCGTGCGGATCCAGGAACTGTTCGCGCGTGGCCGCGTGCCGGCGAGGAAGACGCGCACGCACCAGCACCCGGGCTGGGCCCTGTTCTTCAACGGGCTGGATGGCGGGCTGAAGGTCGCCGAGCCCCTCTGGCCCCGCAAGCTGCGCCGCCAGGCGATCGAGCGCTGCGTGCAGTTCGTGACGGAGCGGCTGAACGGCGAGGACGGGCTGGGCGCGATCTACCCCGCCATGGCCAATGCCGTGATGATGTATGATGCGCTTGGCTATCCGGAGGACCACCCGGACCGCGCCATCGCCCGCAAGTCCATCGAGAAGCTGCTCGTCATCCGCGAGGACGAGGCCTATTGCCAGCCCTGTGTCTCCCCGGTCTGGGACACGGCGCTGACCGCCCATGCGATGATGGAGGTCGGCGGCGAGGCGGCGGAGCAGACCGTGCCGCAGGCCCTCGCCTGGTTGAAGCCCTTGCAGGAGCTGGAGGTGAAGGGCGACTGGGCCGAGCAGCGCCCGCATGTCCGCCCCGGGGGCTGGGCCTTCCAGTACCGGAACGCCCATTACCCGGACCTGGACGACACGGCCGTGGTGGTGATGGCGATGGACCGCGCCCGCACGCAATTCGGTCTCGGCAAGGACTACGACGAGGCGGTTGCGCGCGGCGCCGAATGGACGGCCGGCCTGCAGAGCGGCAATGGCGGCTGGGGCGCCTTCGATGTCGACAACACGCATTACTACCTGAACAACATCCCCTTCGCCGACCACGGCGCGCTGCTCGATCCACCCACATCGGATGTCAGCGCGCGTTGCGTGGGCATGCTGGCCCAGCTGGGCGAGACAGCCGAGACGAGCCCGCGCATGCGCGCCGCCCTCTCCTATCTGGAGCGGGAGCAGGAGGCGGATGGCAGCTGGTTCGGCCGCTGGGGCGTGAACTATATCTACGGCACCTGGTCCGCGCTCCTGGCGCTGAACGCCGCCGGGCTGGACGGCAATGCGCCGAGCGTGCGGCGCGGCGCTGACTGGCTGCTTTCCATCCAGAACCCCGATGGCGGCTGG
The DNA here is from genome assembly GCF_900141905.1 of Muricoccus roseus. GTDB lineage: Bacteria > Pseudomonadota > Alphaproteobacteria > Acetobacterales > Acetobacteraceae > Roseomonas > Roseomonas rosea. The sequence continues at coordinate 113,341 of NZ_FQZF01000016.1, forward strand.
GGCGAGGATTGCGAGAGCTACAGCCTGGACTATCGCGGCTACGAGCCCGCGCCCTCCACCGCCTCCCAGACCGCCTGGGCCTTGCTCGGGCTGATGGCGGCGGGCGAGGTGGACCACCCGGCGGTCGCGCGCGGCATCGAATATCTCCGCCGCACCCAGGACGAGACGGGGCTGTGGCAGCAGGACGCCTATACGGGCGGCGGCTTCCCGCGGGTCTTCTACCTCCGCTACCACGGCTATCCGAAGTTCTTCCCGCTCTGGGCCATGGCGCGCTACCGCAACCTCAAGCGCGGCAATGCGCGGCGGCCGGCGCACGGGATGTGAAGATCCTCGCGGCCACGGGGCTGCAACGGGAAGCGCGCATTCTCGCCGGCCCGGGCGTGGCGGTGGTCGCAGGGGGCGGCGACCATGCCCGGCTGGAGGCGGAACTCGACCGGCTGGCGCCTGGGGCGCGCGGCATCATCAGCATCGGCATTGCCGGCGCGCTGGCCCCCGGGCTGCGGCCGGGCGACTGGGTGGTGGCGGATAACGGCACCGATCCGGGATGGGCAGGCCGCCTGGCCGCCCGCCTGCCCGGTGCTCGCCTGGGGGCGATCCTGGGCGTGGACGCGATGATGGCGGAGGCGGCCGGAAAGGCCGCGCTTCATCGGGAAACTGGGGCGCTGGCGGTGGATATGGAAAGCCATGTGGCCGCCCGCGTGGCGCGGCGCCACAACCTGCCCTTCGCCGCCGCCCGCGCCATCTCCGACGCCGCGGACCGCTCCCTTCCCCCCGCCGCCCGGGTTGGGATGCGGCCGGATGGGGGGATGGACCTCCCTGCCGTGCTGCGGGCCCTGGCCCGTGACCCCTGCCAACTCCCCGCCCTCATCCGGACGGGGATCGAGGCCGAGCGGGGCTTCCGCGCCCTACTCCGCGGCCACCGTGGGCTGGGCCCCACCCTTGCCGGCCCCGTGGTTGATCTCGATTCGGCGTGACGCCTTGGGGTTGGCCGTGCGGATCTCGGCCAACTTCTTCTCGACATGGCCGGAGAAGACGTATTGGGCCGGGCGCTGGTTATCCAGCGAGATGTCCTTCGCCATTGCCCCTTCCGTGCGGATGCCGCCCAGCGTCACGGCCAGCGCCTTGATAGGGTTGGTGACCATGTGCTTCACGGCCGAGGCCTCGAAGCCTGAATGGACCATGCAATCGGCGCATTTCTCGTAGTTGCCGACACCGTACTGGTCCCAGGCCGTGTCCTCCATCAGCTCCTTGAAGGTCTTCGCGTAGCCCTCGCCGAGAAGGTAGCAGGGCTTCTGCCAGCCGAAGACCGTGCGCGTCGGGTTGCCCCAGGGCGTGCAGTGATAGGCCTCGTTCCCCGCCAGGAAGTTCAGGAACATCCGGGACTGGGTGAAGGGCCAGGCCTTGCCGCCATTCCCGCGCGAGAGGATGCCGCGGAACAGCTCCTTCGTCTTCGTGCGGTTGAGGAAGTGCTGCTGGTCCGGCGCGCGCTCATAGGCGTAGCCGGGCGAGACGGTGATGCCGTTCAGCCCGAGGGCCGTCATCTCGTCGAAGAAGCGCGCCGTCTGCTCGGGGTCGGCATCGTTGAACAGCGTGCAGTTGATGCTGACCTGGAAGCCCTTGGACTTGGCCAGCTTGATGGCCTCGACCGCCTTCTCATAGACGCCGTCCTGGCAGACGGACTTGTCGTGCATGGCCTGGTTGCCGTCCAGATGGATGGACCAGGTGAAGGACGGGCTCGGCTTGTAGTCGTCGATCTTCTTCGCCAGCAGCAGGGCGTTGGTGCAGAGGATGACGAACTTATTGCGGGCCAGGTAGCCGCGCACGATCTCCGGCATGTCCTTGTGCAGCAGCGGCTCCCCGCCCGCGATCGAGACCACGGGCGCGCCGCACTCGTCGATCGCCTCCATGCACTGCTCGACGGTGAGGCGCTGGTTCAGGATCTCGTTCGGATAGTCGATCTTGCCGCAGCCGGCGCAGGCCAGGTTGCAGCGGAACAGCGGCTCGAGCATCAGCACCAGCGGGTAGCGCTTCCGCCCCGACAGATGCTGCTTGAGCAGATAGGCCCCGATCCGGGCGGCCTGCAGCACGGGGATACCCAAGGCTGCGCTCCTCTTTATTCGGCTGGCTGGACGAGCGTCGGGGCCGACGGCGTCCGGAGTTCGACGGGAAGGCGGAACTCGACGTTTTCCTGGATTCCGGTCATGGCCGCAACCTCCACCTCACCATGGCGGCGCAGGGCAGCCAGAACGTCCAGGACGAGCTCCTCCGGTGCCGAGGCCCCGGCCGTGAGGCCGACGGTGCGCACACCGGCCAGCCAGCCCGGGTCGAGCTCGCCGCCATCCGCAATGAGGTGGCTCGGCACGCCGTGTTCAAGCCCGATCTCCCGCAGCCGGTTCGAGTTGGAGCTGTTCCGGCTGCCGACGACGAGGAGAAGGTCCACCCGCTCGCACAACTCCCGCACGGCCGCCTGGCGGTGCTGGGTGGCGTAGCAGATGTCCGAGACATCGGGCCCCTCGATCCCGGGGAAGCGGGCCCGCAGGGCGGCGATGATGCCGCGGGTGTCGTCCACGCTGAGGGTGGTCTGCGTGATGTAGGCCAGGGGCGCATCGGCCGGCAGCTCCAGCCGAGCCACGTCCTGCACGGTGGAGACGAGGTGGACGGGGCCATCCACCTGCCCCAGCGTCCCCTCCACCTCCGGATGCCCGGCATGGCCGATGAGGACCAGTGTCCGGCCGCGCGCCGCGTAGCGCTTGCCCTGGGCGTGCACCTTCGCCACCAGCGGACAGGTGGCGTCCAGCACGGGCAGGCCGCGCGCCGCCGCCTCGCCCACCACGGACTGCGCGACGCCATGGGCGCTGAAGATGGTCACGGCCCCGTCCGGCACCTCCGAGAGCTCCTCGACGAAGACCGCGCCCTTGGCCTTCAGTGTCTCCACCACATGGCGGTTGTGCACGATTTCGTGACGGACATAGACCGGTGCTCCGAACCTTTCGAGCGAGCGCTCGACGATATCGATCGCCCGGACGACCCCCGCGCAGAACCCACGGGGTTGAGCCAGAAGAACCCGCATGCGCACCGAATCCCTCGCACTGGGCCGCCACGAATGGGCGCCGAATCCGAGGTTAGGCATGGGGCCGCCGTTTTCCTATAAGGAAGGCGATCCCGCTTGTCGGATCGGGTTGCGCTTTGCCCCGCCCCGGCCATTAATCAGCCCCCGGCGCACCCCGCCGTTTCATTCCTGGGACCAGCGCATGTCGTCCATTCCTGCCGAGACCGTTCCTCTCGACAGCCCCAAGGTTGCCGCCGCCGACCACTATGCCCGGCACTGGACCTTCGACCGGCCCGGGCCCATCCGCATCGGCAGCGACGAGCATGGCGAGATGTTCGCCCGAATGCTTCTCGAGACGCACAACCCGTACAAGCCGAGGGTGCTGGATTGGCCCAAGCTGGACCCGGAGGCGCATCGGCGCCTGACCAGCCTGCCAATCTGGGACATCGCCGTGCAGACCGAAGGCCGCGCCTCGCTTCGCGTGCTCGACTACGCGGCCACCATCCGGGACCCGCTGATGAACGAGGCGATGGTCATGGATGGCAACGAGGAGGCGCGCCACAAGAAGGTGCTGTCCAACCTCGTCGAAGCCTACGGCGTCGTGCTCGAGCCCGAGCCCGAATACACGGGCTACAAGGACTTGGAATGGGGCTGGATGCGCACGGGCTACAGCGAGTGCATCGACAGCTTCTTCGCCTTCGGCCTCTTCGAGGCGGCACGCCGCTCCGGCTATTTCCCGCCGGATCTCGTGGATACCTTCGAGCCCGTGATCCAGGAGGAGGCGCGCCACATCCTCTTCTTCGCGAACTGGGCCGCCTGGCAGCGCGCGCGCCAGCCCTTGTGGCGCAAGCCGTATTTCCTGGCCAAGACCGCCGCCGTCTGGGCCGTGCTGATCTGGGACCGGCTGGTGATGGCCCGCGACCTCGGCGGCGCCTCCAAGCAGACGAACTTCACCGCCTCCTCCGATTCCATCGGCATCAGCATGGATGCGTCGGAGCTGATCGATATCTGCCTGGCCGAGAATGACCGGCGGATGGCCGGCTACGACCCCCGCCTGCTGCGCCCGACCACCGTGCCCTTCTTCATCCGCATCGCCCGCCGCTTCATGCGGAACCCGCGACCCGCGAGCGCCCCGGCATGAGCGCCAACACCGTCATCCACCGCATCGTCCGCCCGGCCGTGCGTGCCGTGGCGCCCACGGGCATCCGGCCCAACACCATCACCACCATGCGCCTCATCACCGGCATCGCGGCGGCCGTCGCCTTCGCCTGGGATGCGGGCTTCTGGCAGCATGTGGGGGCGGCGATCTTCCTCCTCTCGATGCTGCTCGACCGCGCGGATGGAGAGCTGGCGCGCTCCACCGGCCAGACCAGCGCGGCGGGGCATCGCTACGACCTGTTCAGCGACTGCTTCTCCAACATCATCGCCTTCCTCGGCATCGGCATCGGCCAGATGGTCCATCTCGGCTTCACCGGCCCTTTGCTGGGCGCGCTGGCAGGGGTGGCGATCGGGGCGATCTTCTACCAGCTCCATGTCATGCGCATCGGCACGCTGCGCGGCTACGACCTGGCGCCCGGAATCACCATCGACCCGGACGACCTGCTCGCCCTGGTGCCCGTGCTGGTCTGGGTGGGGGCGACCGTCCCGATGCTCTGGGCCGCGGCGATCATCACCCCCGGGGCGGCGCTCTACCTCGCCATTGCCGGGACGCGGCACGCGCGGGTGCGGTCGTAAGCGGTGGATTCTGGCCTGTCGGGGTGTCCCGGAGAGGGCGCTGCCCTCTCCGGGCCTCACCCGCCAAGGGCCTGAGGCCCTTAGATACCCAGCTGACTGCCGTGGATACGATGATCGGCGGGGTCGCGGGTTGCGCCGTGCCCTTCCTGTGATTGCAGTCGCCTCGGGTCCATGACCCGAGGCGCATGGTCAGGCCCGTGATTCCAGACTTAAAGGACGGACCAACAGATCAGAACCAAAGCCAGGGCCGGATGACGCGGCTTGCGAGGTGGCCAGGGTGCTTTCGATGGCTTCAAGCAGCCGCTCGAAATCCCTCCGGTCCAGCGCGCCGATGCAGCCGATGCGGAAGCTCTCCGCCTGCGTCAGCTTGCCCGGGTAGATGAGGAAGCCCCGGTCGGCCAGCGCGTCGTAGAAGTCGCGGAACACCAGCCGGCCGTCCGGCGGCATGCGGAAGGTGGCAATGATCGGCGCCTGCACCGCCTCGTCGAGGAACAGCTCGAAGCCGAGGCGCCGCATTCCGGCCAGGAGCGTGTCGAAATTCTCCTGATAGCGCCTGCGCCGTGCCTGCGGGCCGCCCTCTGCTTCCAGCCCGCGCAACGCCTCCACCAGCGCGGCCACCACCTGCACCGGCGGGGTGAAGCGCCACTGCCCGTCCTTCTCGAAGCCCTTCCACTGGGCATGGAGGTCGAAACTCAGCGACGGGCTGTTCCCGGCGGCCCGTTCCAGCGCCGCGGGCTGAATAAGTGCAAAGCCCAGCCCGGGCACCCCCTCCAGGCATTTGTTCGAGGATGCCAGCACGGCCGTAGCGGGCGTGGTGCGGAGGTCGAGTTCGAGAGCACCGAAGCTGCTCATCGCGTCCAGCAGGAAGGCTCTTCCCTCCCCCGCGACCACGGCCGCGATCTCCGGGACCGGGTTGAGGATACCGGTGGTGGTCTCGCAATGGACCAGCGCCACATGGGTGATGGAGCGGTCAGCGCGCAGTGCTTCCGCCACGCGCTCCGGCTCCACGGCGCGCTCCTCCGGCCAGCGGATCGCCTCCACGGCACGGCTCATCCGCTGGGCGATGGCCACCATCCGCTCGCCATAGGCGCCGTTGACGAGCACGAGCAGCTTGTCGCCCGGCCCGACCAGCGTGGCGATCGCCGCCTCCACGATGAAGGTGCCGGAACCCTGCAGCGGCACCGCCACATGGCTCTCCTCCCCGCCCGCCACGGCCAGCAGCCGCTGCCGCAATTCGGCGGTGAGGGCGATGAAGGCGGGGTCCCGCGAGCCCCAGTCCCGCAGCATGGCCTGTCGGGTGCCCGGCGCCGTGGTCAGGGGCCCGGGGGTCAGCAGGATCGGGCTTTCGCTCATGATGGGCTCCGCAGACGGGAATCGGGCAGCGCGGCGCTGGTGCCCACGCTCCATCGCCACGCGACGACACCGGGCACGCCGAGGATGATGTCGCGGATCCGCCGGATGAGCACCAGGGCGATGGCACGGTCCGGCGGGATGCCGAAAAGGGCGCAGATCAGCACATAGCCACCCTCCTGCACGCCCAGCGCGCCGGGGATGAAGAAGCCTGCGCTCCGCACGGCCTGGCCGAGGCTCTCGATGACCAGCGCCTCCGCCAGCCCCGCCTCGATGCCCACGGCCTGCATCGCGGCCCAGGTCTCGGCCACGCCGATGAGCCATGAGGCGAAGTGCCAGAGCCCGCTGTGCCAGAGCCGCCGGGGCTGCCGGTACAGCTGCTGCACCGTCTCGTTCAGCCCGGACAGCTCGCCCAGGGAGGTCCAGCCCGCGCGCGCCGCCAACTTGGGCAGCATCGTCTCCACCACCTTGAACAGCCCCCAGCGCTGCGCGGCGATGAACACGCCCGTGATCCCCGCGCCGAGAGCGGTGCCCACCACCGCCCAGGTGAGGGTGTCGGAGCCCGTGGCATGCGGGATGGTCAGCAGCACCGCGAGGCCGAGGAGGGAAAAGACGATCTGCGACGCCATCTCCGTGCCGAGGTCGATGGCGAGGCTGGCGATGACCCGCACCTTGCTGACGCCGTAGCGGACCAGGATCTGCGCGCGGATCAGCTCGCCCATGGCCTGCACGATGGGCAGCAGCGCATTGGTGGAGACGCGGACCCAGCGGAGGAAGGCCAGGCCGAACGGGCCGGGCCGGCGCGGATCGTCGATCAGCGGCCCCCAGCCGAGGCCGGAGGCGAAGATCTGCGCGATGTTGAGCAGGAGGACGGCCAGCATCCACCACCCCGTCTCCAGCAGGAGACGGAGGATCTCGGCGGGATCATTGGTCGCGATGAGCGCGACGGCGATGGCCAGCCCGACGATCAGGCTGACCGCTGTGGACCAGATCACGCGGAACCCGGCTCCGTGGTGGTGGGCAGCGGGGAGGCCAGGAAATCGCGGAAGCGGCGCGCGACATCGGCCGGCTTCACCGTGGGCCGTCCCAGCTTCGCCATGGAGCCGGGCGCGATCCGCAGATGGATCATCGCCGGCCCGCCAGCAGCCAGCACCGCGCGGAAGGCGGCTTCGAAGCCGTCCAGGGAAGCCGCCGAGGCCGCGTAGCGATAGCCGCAGGCGAGCGCGATGGCCGCGAAATCCACCGAGGGGGAGACGGTCGCCTGCCCGCCGGTGGAGTCATGCACCCCGTTGTCCAGCAGGACATGAATGAGGTTGCCGGGCCCATAGGCGCCGATGGTGGCGAAGGTGCCGAGCTTCATCAGCGCCGCGCCGTCCCCATCCAGGACCACAACGGGGCGGGCGCTGTTCATCGCCACGCCCAGCGCCATGCCGCTGGCCCCGCCCATGGAGCCGACTTGATAGAGGTGCTGCGGCCGGTCCGCGAGAGTGAAGAGCTCCCGCCCGCATTTTCCCGTGGTCGCGATGACGCCGGCCTCGTCCGGCACGATGGCCAGGAAGCGCTCAAGCACCTCGGCGCGGCCCGGGCGCTCGCCTTCCGCGGCGAAATCCTCGCGCCGGCCGGGTGCGGGCAGCGGGCGGGGCCTCTGGTCCAGCGCTCGCTCCGCCACGTCATCCTTGCGGACCACCATGGCATAGGGCAGGCCGGTGGCCTCCATCCGCTCCACGGCTAGCGCCAGGGCCGGGCGGAGCGCCTGGCTGGCCTGCGGGAAGGGCGCCTGCTCCAGCCGCATCAGGGCGATGAGGTCCTGGGTGATCCCGCCCATGACCTCATGCTGCGGCTCGTCGGGAATGCCGGGCTCGCCGCGCCAGGTCGTCAGGAACAGGGTGGGAATGCGGAACGGGTGGTTCAGCGAGGTCAGCGGGTTCACCGCATTCCCCAGGCCGGAGTTCTGACACATCACCACCGTCCGCCGCCCGGCCAGCCAGGCGCCTGAGGCGATGGCCACCGCCTCCCCCTCGCTCGCCGCGCCGACATAGGCGAGGGACGGCGTGGAGAGCACGCCGTTGATCAGCGGCGTGAGGAAGCTGCAGGGCACGCCCGTGTAGAAGTCGAAGCCGGCCTGGCCGGCCTCGGCGATGAAGTCGTCCGCGGTGATCATGTGAAGTTTCGGGCTTCCGCCAGGTCCGTCAGCGTGTTCACGTTCAGCCAGTGGCCGGTGAAGTACTTCACCCGCACCGGGTGCTTCGCGGCCAGGCGGGTCAGCAGCAGCGGCATGTCGCCGGTCTCCAGCAGCCCCTCGGCCTCCATGGCCGCGATCTCCTCTCGCAGCCATTCGGCGCCGCGCGCGCTGAAGCGCACCAGCCCCATCCACTCGCCGCAGGCTTCGCCCTGGGGGATGTCCTGCGCCATGCGGGTGAGATGCGCGGGCCGGTCATCCAAGTAGTCCCCGGAGAAGCGGCGGTCGGCCGCCACGAGGTCCCGCTGGCCCGGATGCGGCTGCACGCCCAGCGTATCCACCGCCACCACCACATCGGCGCTGCTGGTGAGAAGGCTGTCCAGGATGTAGCGGCGGAACAGCACGTCGCCATAGGCGACGATCGTCTCGCCCCTGATCGCGTCGCGCGCGCAGGCCAGGGACCAGGCCTCGCCCGTCTCGGCATGGCGGTCATTGTCGAGTGTACGGATGCCCTGCAGCGACACGGCTTCCTTGCGATAGCCGCGCACCACCGTCACGTCGCGCACGCCGCTCTCGCGGAAGGTGCCGGTCAGGCGCTGCAGCAGGGACTGGCCGCGGATGTCCAGCATGCATTTCGGCTGGTCCAGGGTCAGCCCGCCCATCTCCCCGCCGGAGGCGGCCAGCACCACGGCGGAGGGCGCGGGGCGCGCGGGCAGGTAGCGGCGCTCCGCCTCCTCCAGCTCCGCATTGCCCATGAGGCGGAAGATGTCCTTCACCGTGGCCACGCTGCCCTCGACGCGGACCAGTGACTCATCCTCATGGATCCGCGCCGCCGTCTCGCGCATCGCGGTCATGGAGGCGCGCAGCAGGTGGTTCGCCCAGATGATGGTGGAGATGCCGGCCTGGCGGTAGAGATCGGTCGGCGTCGAGTAGTACATGGTCGGCACGATCACGAGCGGCGCGCGGTTCGCCCAGCGCTCGGCGAAGGTGAAGATCTCGTCGGCGTTCGACTTCTTGGAATGGATGAGGATCGCATCCGCGCCCGCCGCGTGATAGGCCTCGGCACGCCGCAGCGCCTCCTCCATCGTATGGCCGGAGATCAGCGCCTCCACCCGCGCGACGAGGACGAAGTCGTCATCCGTCTGGCTGTCCTTGCCGGCCTTGATACGCCCGCAGAACTCATCCACATCCGCGAGCGGCTGCGCCTCCCCGATGAAGGAATTCGTCTTGGGGAAGAGCTTGTCCTCGATGCACACGCCAGCGATGCCGCGCTCGCACAGCTTGCGGACGAAGCGGCGGACATTGTTGAAGTTGCCGTGCCCCGTATCGCCATCCACCAGGATGGGCAGGGTGGTGGCGTCGGACATGTATTCCAGAACGTCCAGCACCTGAGTCCAGGACGCCTCGTTGCTGTCGCGCAGGCCCAGCGCCGCGGAGGTGGTGAGGCCCGAGGCCCAAATGCCGCGGAACCCGGCCTCCTGCACGATCTTGGCCGAGAGCCCGTCATGCGCTTCCATCAGGAAGGACAGGGAGGGCGAGGCGATCTCGCGCCGCAGCGCGGCGAAGCGCGTCTCCCGCGAGGCGGAGGGCAGGTTCCCGGGCCGCTGACCTGAAAGGCTTGCATCACTCAAGGCGCGTCTCTCATTCCGGAAAAGGCATGATCAGGCCCGCCAGGATGGCTGCCCTTGCAGACCCCTGATAGTAACTTTACTTTCACGCGGCTTGAAGGCCCGTCTAGGATCATCCGCTTGAGTGCTGGCACGCCGCTTCCATCCGCGATCATCCTGGCGGCAGGGGTCGGTCGGCGGCTCGGCAACGCCCATGACGGGCCGAAGATCCTGCTGGAATTCGGCGGCCGCACCCTCCTTGCCCGGCATCTCGAGGCGCTTGCGCGGAACGGGGTGGAGCGGGTGAGCATGACGGTCGGCCACCAACATACATCAATCGAGGCCGAGGTGCGGCGGCTCGGCTGGTCGGACAAGGTGCGGTTCGTGCACAATGCGGATTATCGCCAGGGCAGCCTCGTCTCCCTCTCGGTGCAGGGCGAAGCCCTTCGCGCGGGCGGGCCTGTGATCCTCATGGATGGCGATGTTCTGTACGATTCACGCATAATCGGCGCCCTGATCGACGCGCCGGGCGAGAATGTGCTGCTGCTGGACCGCGACATCGAGCCCGGCGACGAGCCGGTGAAGATCTGCTTCAGCGGCGAGACGATCGTGGATTTCCGCAAGAAGCCGGAGCATCCGCATGATCGATATGGCGAGTCCGTCGGCTTCTTCCGCTTCTCCGCCGCCACGGCCGCGGCCCTTGCGGATCGCAGCGCGGCGCTGGTCGCGGCCGGGCGAACGGATCTCGAATATGAGGAGGCGATCCGCGACCTCATCCTGGCCGAGCCCAACCGCTTCGCCGCGCGCGACATCACCGAGCTTCCCTGGATCGAGATCGATTTCGAGGCGGATGTCGCCCGCGCCCGCGACGAGATCCTCCCTCAGCTGAGGGCCGCCTGATGTCCCCCCCGCCTGTGACGCCGCTCCTCGACCGGGTACGTGTGCCGTCCGATCTCCGGAACTTCTCGCCCGAGCAGTTGAAGCAGTTGGCGGAGGAGGTTCGTGCCGAGACGGTTCACGCGGTCTCGACCACGGGCGGGCATCTGGGTGCGAGCCTTGGGGTGGTGGAGCTGACGGTGGCGTTGCACGCCATCTTCGAGACGCCGCGGGACCGGCTGATCTGGGATGTCGGGCACCAGGCCTATCCGCACAAGATCCTGACCGGGCGGCGGGACCGGATCCGCACGCTGCGCCAGGGGGGCGGGCTGTCCGGCTTCACCCGCCGCAGCGAGAGCGAGTACGACCCGTTCGGGGCGGCGCATTCCTCCACCTCCATCTCGGCCGGGCTCGGCATGGCGGTCGCGCGCGACCTGCTGGGCGCGCAGGGGCTGGGCCAGGGGCCCGAGCAGGCGGTGATCGCGGTCATCGGCGACGGCGCCATGTCGGCCGGCATGGCCTATGAGGCGATGAACAACGCGGGCGCGATCAAGTCCCGCCTCATCGTCATCCTCAACGACAACGACATGTCCATCGCCCGCCCCGTGGGCGCCATGTCGGCCTATCTGTCGCGGCTGATCTCGTCCCGCCCCTTCCTGTCCATCCGAGAGGTGATGGGCCGCATGGCCCGGCGCTTCCCCCGCCCGCTGGCCCAGGCCGCCAAGCGGGCGGACGAATATGCCCGCGGCATGCTCACGGGCGGCACCCTCTTCGAGGAGATGGGCTTCTACTATGTCGGGCCGATCGACGGGCACGACCTGGACCACCTGCTGCCCGTGCTGCGCAACCTGCGCGATGCCGAGGAGAGCGGGCCCATCCTGCTCCATGTGGTCACGCAAAAGGGCAAGGGCTACGCGCCGGCCGAGGCGAGCGACGACAAGTACCACGGCGTGGTCAAGTTCAACGTCGTCACCGGCGAGCAGGCCAAGGCCCCGCCCGGCCCGCCCTCCTACACCAAGGTCTTCGCCCAGGCCCTGATGGCCGAGGCCGAGGCGGACCCGCGCATCGTGGCCATCACCGCCGCCATGCCCGGCGGCACGGGGCTGGACGCCTTCGAGCGCAAGTTCCCCCGCCGGAGCTTCGACGTGGGCATCGCCGAGCAGCACGCGGTGACGTTTGCGGCCGGCATGGCCACCGAGGGGCTCCGGCCCTTCGTCGCCATCTACTCGACCTTCCTCCAGCGCGCCTATGACCAGCTGGTGCATGACGTGGCGCTGCAGAACCTGCCCGTGCGCTTTGCGATGGACCGGGCCGGGCTGGTGGGCGCCGATGGCGCGACCCATGCCGGGGCCTATGACATCGCCTATCTCGGCTGCATTCCGAACATGACCCTCATGGCGGCCGCCGACGAGGTGGAGCTGGTGCATATGGTGGCGACCGCCGCCGCCCATGACAGCGGCCCGATCGCCTTCCGCTACCCCCGCGGCGAGGGCACCGGCCTCGAGCTGCCGGCCCGCGGCACGCCCCTGCCCATCGGCAAGGGCCGCGTGCTGCGCGAGGGGAACAGCATCGCCATCCTCTCCTACGGCACCCGGCTGGCCGAGGCGCTGCGGGCCGCCGACGAGCTCGCCGCCCAGGGCCTCTCCTGCACGGTGGCCGATGCGCGCTTCGCCAAGCCGCTGGATACCGATCTGCTCGAGCGACTGGCCCGCAACCACAGCGTCCTGCTCACCGTCGAGGAGGGCTCGGTCGGCGGCTTCGGGTCCCTCGTCGCCCAGCACCTCGCCCATGCCGGGCTGCTCGATGGCGGATTGCGCTTCCGGCCGCTGGTCCTGCCGGATATCTATATCGACCACGAGACGCCCAAAAAGCAGTACGACCTCGCCGG
>NZ_FQZF01000025.1 GCF_900141905.1 Muricoccus roseus
ATGCCGCTCGTAGGAACGGGCCGGACGCGCAAAGCCGCTGGTCCCTCCGACGGGAAAACGCTCCAGAACGCCGAGTAATTCAGCGACCTGTTAAGTCACCCTTTATCTGAGCCCCTTTAGGCCCCCTCAACACCAGATCATCCGGATCGATATTCCGGAAAACTCTGCCAATTGTCTCCATACCGATGGGCTTGTTTTTGCGCCCATCTTTGAAATCAATCTCAACCGTCACCCGAATTTCGGTTTTCTGTTCCAGGAAGCGATGAATATCTGCATCATCTACACCGGCCGCCTGTAGCACACTCAGTGTTCTTTGAGCAGAAACCGACTGCCTAGACACGCCTCTGGGTCCGTCCGTACCTGTGGCAATGACTGCTTGGTCGAAATCAGCTGACCGCAGCGGAGTTGGACTAATTGCAATTTTTTCGATCAAGGGCAGTGTGGACGTTCCATCCACTACTTCAATCTCAGCTGCAAGAACAATATTCGCGGAGGGGGTTACGATGGGAGCCGCGACAGTTAACAACCAGCGGAGATATTTCTCCAGCCGTCCTGCGCCTATGTCGTTTTGAAGAAGCGTTACGTGATTTCCGAACACCATGAAGTAAAGTGTGCCTTTAAGCGGTTCGTGACCGTCTGGAGCGCGTGCCTGCACCAAGTTATAGGAACGACCGCCGCCTGTCATGCTGAGCATGGTCAGCTGGGCCCCTTGCTCAAACCTTACAAGTTCACCGAAAAAATAGTCTTCAGCTTCTACAAGTTCATTCAGCAAAACGGTTCCGTAGGTTGGATCTTCGCCCTGAGATCGTCGCTCGGCCAAATCCCGCATGGGCCCGCCATTTCTCTCGACCGACAGGGCTTGGGTTATAGCGGCCTGCAAACTCATTTGACCGAAGTAGGTCTGAGGATCATCTAACCGGCGATATTGGATAGACACCCTTCTGCGATCTCGCGCCACTCGCACCCCCGTTCTCTTGCGAAACGATGATGTATGGTGAAGAGCATGGGTGCAAACGTCTTACCTGGCACTCACTACAACTGGCCGAAGAACCGGCTTGCCTAAAGGATTAAGATCCTATACAAGGACACTGGTCTGACGAAGGTGCGTCCCATGTCCCTCACCCCACCCCGCCCCTGGTCCCCCCTCACCGACCCCCAGTGGCACGCCCTCCTCCCCCACCTCCTCCCCCGCTCCCCGCGCGGCCGCCCCATCGCGGACCTCCGCGCCCGCATGGACGCCATCTTCCACATCGCCCAAACCCCCGCCCACGCCTGGAAATCCCTCCCCGAGCGCTTCGGCAAACCCGATACCGTCTCCCGCTACTTCCGCCGCCTCACCCATGCCGGCCTCTGGCACCGCCTCCTCCACGCCCTGAAGGAATCCGCTCCCAACCACCCCCTCCGTGAAATCGAATACGCCATCCTCCGCGCCACCCGCCGCGCCGCCCGCATCGGCGGCATGCCCCTCCTCCTGCTCATCCGCCGGCTGGACCTCCGCACCGCCCTGAACGGCCCGCCCTGGCTCCTGCCCGACCCGCTTTTGTCCGAAACCTGCGCGCGCCTCGCCCCGCGCACCCTCCCCACCACGCGGGAAGCGCTGAAAACCCTCAAAACCCGCCTGAAATCCCTCGCCTGGCTGCAAAAGGCCGCGCAGGGCCGCCGACGCATCCCCCGCACCGTCCGCCTGGCCTGGCCATGAAGCCCGCGCCCCGCCTCACCCCCCGGCCGGCCGCGCCCGAAGCCCCCTCACCCGCCCCGCAACAATCCCGCCAGCGCGTCCGAAAGCCCCACCGAATCCCGCCCGCGCACCGGCGCCATCGGCCCGCCTTGCGCCCGGGCCGGCCGCAGCGCCACCAGCGCCTCCGCCATCCGCACCCCGCAGGCCATCCCGTCCAGCAGCGGCACGGGCGCGGCCTCGCGCAGCGCCGGCTCCATCCCCGCCAGCGCCGCCCCGCCGAGCACGATGGAATCCGCCCCCCCGGCCACCAGCCCCGCCACCCCCTCGGCCACCGCCCGCACCGCGCCCTCCGGGTCCACCAGCGCCCGCTGCGGCGTGAAATCCACGCCCACCAGCCCGGAACACCGCTCCCCCAGCCCGTAATGGCGGATCAGCTGCCGGTAGCTCTCCGTCCCCCCGAAGGTCACCAGCCCGAAGCGCGGCCCCAGCATGCAGGCCGCCAGGCAGGCCGCCTCCGTCATCCCCACCACCGGGCAGGGCATCATCTGCCGCGCCGCATCCAGCGCCGTGTCCAGGGAAACGGCCAGCACCACCGCATCCACCCGCCCGGCATGCGCCGCCAGCAGGTCCAGCACCCCATGCGCCGCGATCGCGTTCTCGAGGCCCGAGGATATCACCGCCGGCCCGAAGCGCGGCGTCCCCGGCACGATCTCCACCCCCGCCGAGGCCGCCCCCCGCGCCGCCTCGGCGCAGCGCAGGGTGATCGCCTCGGTGGTGTTCGCATTCGCGACGAGAATCCGCATGCGCTAGCGAAGCGCCGCGAAGGCCGCCGTGTCCAGCCGCGACGGGTTCTCGCGCAGCGCCAGCACCGCCGCCCCCGGCACGCGGTCCGCCCAGACAAGAAAGGGGTTCAGCGCCAGGATATCTCCCGTCCGCAGGCTCAGCGTCAGCGGCTCGCCCAGCGCCTCCTCCAGCGCCGCCGGCAGCCGGTCCGGCGGCAGCGCGGCATCGTCCCAGCGCGCCGCGAACGCCCCCCCTTCGTGGGAGAAGATGGGAACCGCCGGCTCCCCGCGCGGCTGGCACAGCGCCGCCAGGCCCGCCCGGTCCGCCTTGAGCAACACGTTATGGATGGCCGCCGCCGAGCGCAGCCGGGCCGTTCCCGGCGCCGTGGCCCGCAGCAGCAGCGCATCGCAGGCCTCCACATGCCGGCTCCCGCCACTTGGCAAGGCCGGCACCACCTCGCCCAGCCGCGCCCCGATCACCCGCAGCGCCGCCTCAGGCTCCGCCGCCGCCGGCAGGCCGCGCAGCAGCGCAAAGCCGCGCCCATGGTCCAGCCGGCTCCGCAACTCCTCCGCCAGCACGTCCAGCCGCGGCGTCGGGCCCGTGCCGGCCTCCAGCTCCGCGGCATGCTCGGCCCCCAGCGGAATCATCTGCTCATTCGGCGCCAGGTCCCCTGCCGCCCAGAGAATCGGGCCCAGCAACGGCGTGAGGCGGAGCGGGGCGATGTTCAGCGGGTCACTCATCGCCTTCCGCATAGCCCAGCCGGAGGCGCCACAGCAAAGCGCAACCCCGCCATCATGCCGCCCCACGCGCCGGCCCGGCCTTCACCCGCGCGCGCTGATCGCGCAGGCTGCGCGGGCAAGCCCCTCGGAGGAACAGCAACCATGGACGCCCTGCCCGCCAACGCCGCCCTGCCCGCCCTGGACCTGCCCTTCGAGACGGACACCATCCTCTCCCGCCTCCGCCCCTGGGTGGAATGCGAAAGCCCGACCTTCGACGCCGCCGCCGTGGACCGCATGATGGACCTCGCCGCGCGCGACCTCGCCATGCTCGGCGCCCGCATCGAGCGCATCCCCGGCCGCATGGGCTTCGGCGGCTGCGTCCGCGCCCGCTTCCCCCACCCGGCCGGCGATGCCCCCGGCATCCTCATCCTCGCCCATCTCGACACGGTCCACCCCGTCGGCACGCTGAAGGTCCTCCCCTTCCGCCGGGAGGACGGCCGCTGCTACGGCCCCGGCATCTGCGACATGAAGGGCGGCACCCTCCTCGCCGTCGAGGCCATCCGCGAGCTCGCCCGCGCCGGCATCCCCACCTCCCGCCCCGTCACCGTCCTCCTCACCCCGGACGAGGAGGTGGGCACCCCCTCCACCCGGGACCTGATCGAGGCCGAGGCCGCCCGCCACGCCGTCGTCCTCGTCCCCGAGCCCGGCCGCCCCGAAGGCGACAGCCCCATGGGCGGCCTCGTCACCGGCCGCTACGCCATCGCCCGCTTCAACCTCCGCACGACAGGGCGCCCCAGCCACGCCGGCGCCAAGCTCTCCGACGGCCGCTCCGCCATCCGCGAGATGTGCCGCCAGATCCTGGCCATCGAGTCCATGACCACCGAGGCCGCCACCTATTCCGTCGGCGTCATCCATGGCGGCCAGTGGGTGAACTGCGTCGCCACCCATTGCGACGCCGAGGCGCTGAGCATGGCCAAGCGACAGGCCGATCTCGACGACGCCGTGACGAAGATGCTCGCCCTCGCCGCCTCCGCCCCGGACGTAGCGCTGGAGGTCCGGCGCGGCGTCACCCGCCCGGTCTGGGAACCCGACGCGGCGGTGATGGCGCTCTACGAACAGGCCCGCACCCTCGGCGCCCGGCTCGGCTTCTCCATGGGCCATGAAAGCGCGGGCGGCGGATCGGACGGCAACTTCACCGGCGCCATGGGCATCCCGACGCTGGACGGGCTCGGCGTGCTCGGCGCCGGCTATCACACCCTCGGCGAATACATCCGGGAGGACTCCCTGGTGCCCCGGGCGAAGCTGCTGGCCGGCCTCCTCGCCCAGGTCTGAAGGTCGTTCGGGGGCGGAGCCCCGCCGTTCCGCCCGCAGGATGATCCCTTCCCAGAAAACGCCGCCCAGGCCTTGCGGCAGCCGGCGGGAGGACCGATTCATGCGCATCGTCTCACGAATGGGAACGTGCCATGCCTCGCCTCCTTGCGCCCGCCGTCATCCTGCTGGGCGGCCTTCTCGGCTCCGGCTCTGTCCTTGCCCAGGCGGCGGTGAGCGCGGCGCCGGTCGGAGGCACGTCGGGCTCCGTCTCCCGGCCGGGCTGGTCGGCAGGCCAGGCGACGAATTCCGAGTTCAACAGCATGGGCCGGCCCATGACGCGAAGCGAAGCCATCCGGCGTCGCTCCGCCGCCGCCCGCGCCCAAGCCGGCCAGGCTTCCGCCCAGCCCCGCCAACCGGCGCGGCGTCGCCCCGCCACCAGCGCGCGCTGACGGTCTCAGCCCTCAAAAGAAAGGCTCGCCGCTCCCTCCCACGGGCCGCCGCGATAATGCCAGAGCAGGAGCCCCTCCCCCTGCGCCTCCCAGGGGATGAAGCCGGCCGACAGCTCCTGCAGCAGCGCCCGCACAGCTTCGGGTGCGGCCTTGTTCTGGATGGTGACGTGCGGCCGCCAGCCCTGGGCATCCTGCCGCATGAGCCAGGGCGCCCAATTCCGGGCGAGCTGCTGCCGCAGAGCGAGGAGCCCGGGCGCCTCAACCTCCAGCGCCACGCCCCGGCCGAGGGAGCGCAGGCCGGTGAAGCGCAGGGGAAGAGGCGCCTGCCGGGCGCAGACTGCCCCCAGATGCGCCACCACCTCGGACAGTTCCTCCCCGGGAAGGGCGTGGAACAGCGTCAGATGCGCCGGGATCCAGTTCCGCTCAGGCGGGAAATGGGCGCGGCGCAGGGCGTCCAGCCGCTGAAAGGCGGCGCGGTCGAAGGCCAGGGTAAGGATTAGCGGAGCCGCGGTCACCGCGCCGGCAGGGCCAGCAACGCCTCCAGCCCGCGGGGGTCGCCCAGCAGGGCCGCCTTCTCGCCGCGGGTCAGCACGGCCAGCGCCTCGGCCTCGTCGGCGGAGGCGGCGACGCGCGCCAGGCCCATGACGAGGTTCGCATCCAGCGCATCCGGCCGCGCCGGCCCTGGTTCGGGCAGCATGGCGCGGTGGGCGGCCAGCAGCGCCCGGTCGGAACGCAGCCGCGCCAGGGCTTCGCCTTCCGGCGCGATCGCCTCCCATTCCTCGCGCAGCGCCAGGGTGCGGCGGAGGATGGAGGGTGGGTCGCGTTCCTCCGGGATGAGCAGCAGCCCGGCGCGGCGCAGCGCCTGGCCGGCATCCCGCCGCGCCGTCCAGGCCGCGAGCGGGATGGCCAGGGCGAGGCCGATGACCACGGGCGACATCCAGGCCGCCAGATAGGGGGAGACGAGGAAGGCGGCGACGCCGAAGGCGATGCCGAAGACGGTGTGGCGCCAGTAGAGCCGTGCCACCTGGCGGAGCGGCAGGCTGCCGTCGTCGCGGGTCTGGGCCGACCAGCCGGAATCGCGCCCGCGCAGGATGGACACCACGTCCACGGATTGCGTGAGCATCGTCACGGGGGCGAGCATGCCGGCCACCACGGTTTCCACCACCACGCTGACGAGGGACCGGATGGCGCCGCCATGCCCGCGCCGCCAGGCGGGGTCTGTCAGCATCGCGCCCCAGGCCAGGAGCTTGGGCACGAGCAGCAGGCCCATGGTGGCGATGAAGACCCATTTCGCGCGCACTGGATCCACCACCGGCCAGTGCGGGAAGAGGGCGGGCCCCTGGGGGAAATAGACGGGCAGCACGAAGCGCGCCTGCAACGCCAGCAGCACGCCGCAGATGAGGAAGGCGAGCCACATCGGCGCGGTGATGTAGGAGCCGATGCCGACGAGCAGGTGGCTGCGGCTGATCGGGTGCAGCCCGCGCGTGGGCAGCACGGCCAGGTGCTGCAGGTTGCCCTGGCACCAGCGCCGGTCCCGGATCGCGAGATCGGACAGGGCGGGCGGGCTTTCCTCGTAGCTGCCCGGCAGGGCGGGAATGAAATGGATGGCCCAGCCCTGGCGGCGCATCAGCGCGGCCTCGACGAAGTCGTGGCTCATGATGGTGCCGCCGAAGGGCTTGCGCCCGGGCAGGTGCGGCAGGCCCGCGGCGGAGGCGAAGGCCTCCGTGCGGATCATCGCGTTGTGGCCCCAGTAATTGCCCTCCGCGCCATGCCAGAACGCGATACCATGCGCGATGACGGGGCCGTAGAGGCGGCCGGCGAACTGCTGCATGCGGGCGAAGAGCGAGCGGCCGTTGGCGATGACCGGCAGGCTCTGGATCAGCCCGACGCGCGGATGCGCCTCCATGGCGGCGGCCATGCGGATCAGTGCCTCGGCCGACATCACGCTGTCGGCGTCGAGGATCAGGAACTGCGGATAGGCGCCGCCGAAGCGGCGCACCCAGTCGGCGATGTTGCCGGCCTTGCGGTCGATGTTCTTCGGGCGGCGCCGGTAGAAGATGCGCGCGCCGTTCCCCGCCCGCGCGCGCAACGCGAGGAAGGCTTCCTCCTCGCGCGCCCAGGCATCGGGGTCGGTCGTGTCGCTGAGGATGAAGAGGTCGAAGGAATCCGCCGCGCCGGCCTCGCGCAGCGCCGCGTGGATCGCCTCCAGCCCCGCGAGCACGCGGCGCGGATCCTCGTTGTAGACGGGCATGAGCAGGGCGGTGCGGGTGGCGAGGGCGGGCAGCGGTGCATGGGGGTCGATGCCGAGCCCCCAGCCGCGCCGCGCGATCACGCTGACGACGCCGCACAGGCTGCTGACGAAGGAGAGCGCGATCCAGGCAAAGAGCGGGACGAAGAGCGCGAGGACGATGCTGCCCGGCCGCAGCGGCGCGTCGATGTCCAGAACGAGCGCCATCTCCCGCGCGCCGAACATCGTCAGCACCAGCGCGGCCCCGAAGACGAGGGCGCGGCGCCACCAGATGCCGCGCGGCCCGGTCTCCGGTGCCGGCACCCGGCCGGGCTTCGCGCGGAGATCCTGCACCGGCATGGCCAGCGGCGCCTCCTCCGGCATGGCCGGGAGGCGCGCGGCGGCGGCCGGCGGCGGTGTTGTCAGGGTGTCCAGCGGAAGAGCCATGTTTCGGTCAGCGGGCCCTGTTCATCCTTGAGCAGGGCCCGCAGTTCCACCAGTCTCTGGTTGCCCGGGATCAGCTCGAAGGTCGCGCGCCAGCCGCCGGTCTCGGGGTTGCGCTGGAGCACCGCGCTCTCGATCCGGCCGGTGCTGGCGGTCACGTCCAGCACGGGCTGCGCGCCCTGTGGCAGATCGGCGAGCCGGCCGCCCTTCGCCTCCAGCACGAAGAGCCGGGTGCCCTGGACGGAGGGCTTGGCACCCTGGCGCGATTCCCCGAACTGCGCGGGCGGCTGGCGGCCGCCGGCAGAGAAGGCCGCGCCGCTCGCCCAGTGCAGGCGGTACACGTAGCTGTATTCCTGCCCCGGCCGCAGCGGCGCCCTGGGCCGCCAGAAGGCGGCGATGTTGTCGTGGATCTCCTCCGTGGTCGGGATTTCCACCAGGTGGACGGCGCCCTCGCCCCAGTCGCCGATGGGCTCCACCCAGCAGCCGGGGCGGCGCTCGTAGCGCGCTTCCAGGTCGTTGTAGTCGTCAAAGGAGCGGCGGCGCTGCATCAGGCCGAAGCCGCGCGGATTGGCGTCGGTGAAGACGCTGATCTGCAGCTCGCGCGGGTTGGCCAGAGGGCGCCAGATCGCCTCGCCGCGGCCGGTCGAGAGCATCAGCCCATCCGAATCATGCACCGCCGTCCGATAGTCATCCATTCCCGCGCGGTCGAGCGGGGAGAGCAGGAACATGCTCGTGAGCGGCGCGATGCCGGCGGTCGCCATCTCCACGCGGGGATAGAGGCGGGATTCGACGTCGAAGACCGTCTCCTCGCCCGGGCGGATGGTGAAGCGGAAGGCGCCGGTGGTGCTCGGGCTGTCGAGCAGCGCATGCACCACCATGGAATTCCCCTGCGCCTGCGGCTTCTGGAGCCAGAAGGCGCGGAAGACCGGGAATTCCTCGCCCGAGCGCTCGGCCGTGGCGATGGCCAGGCCGCGCGCGGAGAGGCCGTAGGTGTGGCCCTTGCCGATGGCCCGGAAATAGGAGGCGCCGACGAAGGCCGCGACCTCGTCGAAATGGTCGGGCCGGTTCATCGGGTTGGTCAGCCGGAAGCCGGCGAAGCCGATATCCTCGGTGGGCGGGGCGATGTTCAGCGCGCCCAGGGTGAAGGCCGAGGCGTCGTAGGGGATGGGGGTGGCGCGTCCGTCCGCGACCTCGAAGAGCGAGACCTTCTGCTTGAATAGGAAGCCGCGGTGGAAGGGCTGCATCTGGATGGGCAGGTTGTCCGCCCGCCAGAGCGCGCGGCGCGGGTCGTAGCGGATGTCGCGGTACTCGTCGTAGCCGATATCGCCCAGCCGGCCCGGCAGGCGCTCCTCCGGCGCGGCATAGGGCTTGGTCGCGAGGTCACGCGCGATCTGGCGCACGGTCGTGTCGTCGAAGGGGCGCACCGGATCGTCCGCGGCCTCGGCGCGGTCCATCAGGGTACCGGGGATGCTGGGGAGCAACCCGGCCAGGCTCAATCCGGCGATCAGGGCGCGGCGGTGCAAATCAAACCTCGTGAAACGGGATTAACCTATGCAAGGCGTCCGCCCTAGAACGGGCGGGGGCAGGATGGTTTCCTGCTGCACTGCGAAATGCATAGGCCGTGTCCCGGTGGGCACGCGTATGGGGGTTTGCCTACCGCGTATGGATATCCTGTTCCAGGCCTTGCCGCTTCTCCTGCTGCTCGGCCTCCTCGGCTCCGGCCGCGTGGCGCCGGTGCCGGCCTGCCTCATGGCCCTTGCCGCCTCGCTCCCGGCCATCGCCCATGCCCTTCCGCCTGGCCTGGGCCTGGCACGGTTCCTGGGCAGCGAGACGCTGCGGGCGCTGTTCCTGGGCGCCATGCCGGTCGCCACGCTTTCGGGCGGGCTGCTCTTCAGCCTCGTGGCCGCGCCGCGCGCGACCGGGGCGGTGCCGCCCTCCCCGCGCCGGGCCTATCTCATGGTCCTTGCCGGCTCCTTCGTGGAAAGCGCGACGGGCTTCGGCGTGGGGGCGGTGTTCACCCTTGGCGCGTGCCGGGCCATGGGGATCCGCGGCGTGGCGGCCGGCGGGATGGCGGTGCTCTCCTGCTGGCTGGCGCCCTGGGGAGCGCTGGGGCCCGGGCTGGCGCTGGGCGCGGCCCTGGCGCAGCGGCCGATGGCCGAGGTGTCGATGGTCAGCGCGCTGCCGCATGCGGCCTGGCTGATGGTGGCGCCGCCGGTGCTGTGGTCCCTGCTTGCCCATGCCGGGCTGCAAGTGCCACGCCGCGAGCGGCTGGCGCAGCTTGGGTTGCAGGCCTCGATGGCCGCGCTCCTGCTCCTCTCCGCCTATTCCATGCCACCCGAGACCGTGGGGCTCCTCACCTCCGGGCTCGTGCTGCTGCCGGCGCTCTGGCACTTTTCGCCCCCGCGCGACGCGGCCGCCCGGCGCGCCGCGCTGGCCGCCGCGGGGCCCTGGGCGCTGCTCACGGCCTGCCTCCTGCTGGCCCACGCCTGGCACAGCGCCCCGGCCTGGCAGCCCTATGCGGATCTGCCGGCCCTGCCCCTCACCCATGTCGCGGTGGTGCTCTGGGCCATGTCGCTCGGCTTCCTGGCCGCGCGGCGGGATGGGCTGCACCGGCTGCGGGAAGCGATGGGGCGGATGCGGCGGCCGGCCCTGGCCATGATCCTGTATGTGGTGCTCGGACGCTGGCTGGCGGGCTCCGGCGCGGCCACCGCCCTGGCGCATTCGATCGCGGCCGGGCTCGGGCCGCTCGCCCCCTATGCCATCCCGCCGCTGGGCATGCTGGGCGGCCTGCTCACGGGCAGCAATGTCGGCGCCGCTTCGGCCATGATGCCGGTGCAGGCGGATCTCGGCCTCGCGGCGGGGCTGCCGCCCTGGCTGGCCCCGGGCATCCAGAACTTCGCCGGCGGCGCGGGCGCCGCCTTCTCCTTCGCGATGACGGCGATGATCTGCGGGTTGCTGGCGGATGGGACGCGGCCGCCCGCGCTCTGGCGCGGGCTGATGCCGCTGATCCTCGCCGTGCCCGTCATCGGCTGGGCGGCCGTGGCGATCCTGCGCGCTCTGGCGTAAGCGGGTGGGATGAGCGCCCGCGCCGCCCGCCTGCACCTCGCCGCCGACCCCGTGCTCGGTCCCGTCATCGCCCAGGTCGGGGCCATGCGGCTGAAGCCGGTGAAGGGCCGGGAGCCCTATGAGGCGCTGGTGCGCGCCATTGCGCACCAGCAGGTGCATGGACGCGCGGCGGAGGCGATGCTGAACCGGCTGATCGCCCTCGTGCCGCACGCGCCCTTTCCCTCGCCGCAACAGGTGCTGGCCCTGCCCGAGGGGGCGTTGCGCGCCTGCGGCTTCTCCGGGGCGAAGCAGGCGGCGATCCTCGACATCGCGCATAAATCCGCCGCGGGATGGGTGCCCACGCGCCGCGCCGCCGCCCGGCTTTCCGACGAGGCGCTGATCGAGCGGCTGGTCGCGCTGCGGGGTGTCGGGCGCTGGACGGTGGAGATGCTGCTGATGTTCACCCTCGGCCGGCCCGACATCCTGCCCGTGGACGATTTCGGCGTGCGCGAGGGCTACCGCCTCGCGGCCGGGCTGGAGACCCAGCCGAAGCCGAAGGAGCTGGCCGCGATCGGCCAGGCCTGGGCGCCGTTCCGCACGGCGGCGGCCTGGTATCTCTGGCGCGCGGCGGACCTGAACAAGGAGGGGCGCTTCAAGGCGCCTGTCGCGATCTAGGCCCCCTGGCCGGAGGGGTGCCCGCGGCGTCGTGGCTTTCGTGTCGACCGGCTTGACAGGCCGGCCGTCCCGCCCGGGCAACTCGCTCACAAGTTGCTGATTCCATCGGATGTTTTTCGTTGGCGCGTCCCTTGCCGTTGAGCGGTTTAGCTGGGGAACGTTCCATGAGAACCAAATCGCTCTTCCTGTCCCGCTCGCCCGTCCGAAACGGGCCAAGCGCCTCCGCCTGGCCGGGCTTTGCGGAGCACCCGAACCCGGCGGCGGCGCCACGCAGGGTGGCCGCGCCATGAACGCCATCGGGATCGACCTGGACGGCAGCAGCCGGCGCCCCTGCGCGCTGGACGCGCACATCGGCAGCCGGGTGCGCCTGCGCCGCACGATGATGTTCATGACCCAGGAGCGGCTGGGCGCCGCGCTCGGCTGTTCCTTCCAGCAGGTGCAGAAATACGAGCGCGGACTCAGCCGCATCGGCGCCGCCCGGCTGTTCCGGCTGTCGCAGATCCTGCAGGTCCCCATCACCTATTTCTTCGAGGAGCTGCCGGAAGCCCTGGGCGGGCCGGGTGCCGATGCGGAGCCGGATCCCGCCTCGCGGGCGCTGGAGCGGCATATGGGGCAGCGGGAGACGATGGAACTCGTCGACGCTTATTACAGCATCAAGGACGTGCGGCTCCGCTCCCGCATCCTCTCCTTCATCGAGAGCTTCTCCCGGCCGGGAGAGCCGCCGGCCCTGGGGCTGGGTGAGCCCCAGGGGCATCGGAACTGATCGGCGGGGCGGGGGACCTTCGGCCTCCGCCCCTGCCGCGTCACGGGGCGGCGGTGCCCGGCTCCTCCAGCCGCCGCCCGGCCAAGCCCGGCCGCGGCGGGGTGGGGCGGGCGTTCAGCGCCGCGATCTCGCGCCGGCCATGCGCCGCGAAGAAGCCCTCATCGAAGCGGTAGCTGCCGATGAAATGGAAGCACTTGGTCTCCCCGCGCGGGCCATGCGGATGAAAGCTGGCATAGGCGGGATAGGGCAGGACCACCGCGCCGGCGGTGTTGGCGACGGCGAAGTTGGAGGCGCACTGCTCCGTGCCCCATTCGCGCCAGCGCTTCGGCCCGACCAGCGCCTCCATCTTCTCATGGAAGCGGTAGAGCCCCTCCCTGGAGAAGCCGCCCGGGGCGAAGCCGGCCAGGCCCGAGGAGCCGCGCACGTAGCGAAGCGCTTCATGGCCGGGGTAGCGGTCGAACATGCGCTCGGACACCTCGCCGATATAGTCGCCGTCGATGCTGCGCGCGTAGAGCGCGGCCTCGCGCATGGACATGATCTGGTGCGCGTCGGCCATGGTGAAGGCGGTGCCCTCCTCCATGCAGCGCAGGACCTCGTTCACGTCCGGCGCCACGGCCAGCACGTCGGCGTCGATCTGCACGACATACTCGTCGCGCGCCCGGTCGAGGATCCACAGGATCCGCTCCCAGGTGCCGCCCCGCTGGCACGGGCCGACATCGATGTCCTCCAGCACCTGGAACTCGATGCCCTGCACGTGGCGGCGCAGCGTGTCGCGGGTTTCCTGCGGCATGTCGCGGTCGATGATGGCGACGACCTTGCCGCGCCCGACCCGGCGGTAGAAGGCCTTGATGCTCAGCAGATACATGGCGATGTGCTTGGGTGCGACCATGCTGACGATGGTCCAGGGCGCATCGACCACGCGGATGGGTGGCGTGTCGTGGATTCCCCGGATGGCCCGGTCGAACCACCAATAGGCGACCATGCGACGGTGGCGGTAAAAGTACATGGGACGCGTCCTCCTCCTGGTCAGATTGTCGGGACACCGGCGCCTGGCTGCGCCGTGCCCGGGGGTGTTGGGGCCTTCCGGCCGACGCCGCGGCGGGACCATGCCCCGCGGAGACGTGCCAGGCCGGAGGCCGAGAGATCGAGGATGCGGCGCTCCGCCCCGGCCGGCGCGCCCGAGAGGCGCCATAGGGCGAGCTGCGCCGCGACATGCGTGCCCGCGCCGAGCATGGCGAGCGCCACCAGGCGCAGGCCTGCCTGGAGCGTGTCCGCCGTAGGGGCCGGCAGCAGGTCGCGCGCGAGGAGGACCATGGCTGCCATGGCGCCGGCCGCGACAAAGGCGCGCCAGACCCGCCGGCCCACATCGGCCAGCCCGTGGCCCAGCAGCAGCCCCGCCTGCCAGTGCCAGACGAGGCCGTTGATGAGACCGGTCGCCAGCATTCCGGCGAGGACGCCCTCGGCCCCGGCCCAGAGGGCGGCGAGGATGATGCAGGGGAGCCGGACGAGCACGAGCAGCGCGTAGATTCCGGCGAAGCGCCGCTGCCGGTCGAGCACCGAGAAGATGTTGAAGGTGAAGTGCGACAGGCTGTCGACCAGCGCATAGAGCGCGCAGAGGACGATCAGCGTCTCCGTTCCTGTCCAGCGCGGGCCGAGGGCGAGGTGCTGCACCTCCGGGGCTGTCAGCGCGATGCCGACGGAGAGCGGCACGGTCAGCGTGCAGATGAGGGCAAAGCCCTCCAGGAACTGGCGGCGCAGCGCCTGGAGGTCGTGGAGGACCCGGGCATAGCCCGAATAGATCGGGGCGCGGATCGGCGCGGCGAGCTCCGTGACCGGCGTCGCCGCGATCTGGTAGGAGATGTTGTAGCGCCCGACCGCCTCGACGCCGATCAGCCGCCCGAGGACGAGGTTCGGCCCCTGCCCGTCCGCCGCGAGGCAGAGGTTCAGCGCCATCATCCATTTGGAGAAATGCAGCAGCTCCCGCCAATGGGCCAGGGAGAAGCGGGGCCGGTGCGGCGCAAGGAAATAGGAATAGGGGATGAGCAACAGCTTGGCGCCGAGATTGCCGAGGACGAGGCACCAGTAGCTCTGCATGATGAAGGCGAGCGCGATGGTGAGGAGGAAGGAGAGGATCTTCCCCGCGATCTGGTAGCGGAAGACCTTTCCGAACTGGAACTCCCGCTGCAGCCGCACCATCCCGATGCTCACCAGCCCATCGAGCGAGACGGTCAGCGCGACGACCATCAGCACCGGTGCGAGCCGTGAATCGCCAAGCATCCCTGCCTGGAGGTCCGCCGTGGCGGCCACGAGGCCGCCGAGGATCAGGCAGCGGATGACGTTCATCGTCCAGGCCGTGTCGTAGAGGTCGCGGTCCACCTCCGGGCGGCGCACCAGCGCGACGGCGTAGTTGGTGGTGGTGAGCTGGTCCGCGATGACGAAGGCGGCCGCGGCCAGGGCAACCAGCCCGAAATCGGCCGGCTGCAGCAGGCGGACGAGCAGCAGCGTGCTGACCACGCTGACGCTGCGCATCGCCACCCGGCCCAGCACCATGACCATGGCGCCAGCGGCGACGAGGGTGCCCACCGAGCGCGTGGTGCTCATCGGCTCAGGCACCCACCGGGTCGGAAAGCGCGAGCCCGGCATCGAGCGGACCATCCTCCCCGTCGAGGAAGGCCTCGAAGACGAGGAGCTGCCACAGGGCCTGGGCGTGGTCGGCCGTGCCGGAGACATGCTCGTCCACAAGGCGCAGGACCGCCCCGCGGTCAAAGATGCCGCTGTCCATCATCGCCATCCCGCTCAGACGGGCGCGCAGCTCCGGCGCGCGGGCACGGAGCTGGCCGGCGATGGAGGCCGCGAAGCCGCGCTTCGGGCCGGCCGGCAGCTCGGGCGGCAGATGCGGCGCCATGCCCTCGCGCAGCACCCATTTGCCGACGCCGCCGCGCAGCTTCTCGGAGCCCGGCAGGGCCAGGCCCCATTCGACGAAGCGGTGGTCGAGCATCGGCGCCCGCAATTCGAGCGAGACCGCCATGCTCGCCCGGTCGGTCTTCGCCAGGATGTCGCCCGGAAGATAGGTCTGCAGGTCGACATAGCCGGCGGCCAGCAAGGGGTCGTCCGGGTCGCAGGCCTCCATGAGCGATACGAAGCGCGCGGCGGGGTCGTGCCCCTGGAGGGATGCGCGCATGGCGGGCGCGAAGAGGCCGAGGCGCCGCTCGTCCTGAAGCTTGCAGACCATGCGGTAATAGCCCAGCGCGCTGTCGAGCGAGAGTTCGGTCAGCGTGTGCTTGGCGCGGAGCCAGCGCGGCGCGCGGTCGAGCTTCGGATAGGCCCGTGCGAGGCGGCCGAGCACCTGGCGGCGCAACGGGCCCGGCACATGGCCGCGCACGGCCTCGGCCAGGGCGTGCCAACGGTGGCGGCGGTAGCCGCCGAGGATCTCGTCCCCGCCGTCGCCCGAGAGCGCGACCGTGACCTGTTGCCGCGCGAAGGCGCAGACCGCCATGGTGGGCACGGCGGAATGGTCGCCGAAGGGCTCCCCGAAGATGCGCGCCACCTCGCGCGAGGCGGCGAGGTAGTCGGCGTCGCCGGAGGCGTCGTGATGCGCGGTGCCGAAATGCCGGGCCGCGCGGGCGGCCATCGGGCGCTCATCCTCGGCCCCGTCGAAGCCGATGGTGAAGGTGCGGAGCGGCGGGCCATGCGCTTCGGCCCGCGCCGCGGCCGCGAAGGCCACGACGGATGCGGAATCCATCCCGCCGGAGAGGAAGGCGCCGAGCGGCACGTCGGACATCATCTGGTCCCGCACGGCGCGGCGGAGACGCGTCTCGAGACCTCCGGCCGGCGCTTCCGCCGGGGCGGAGACGCGGCTGGGCGGCGCCCAGTAGCGCTGCGGCGCGGGAATGCGATCCTCGCCGCGTCGCAGGAGAAGGAAATGCCCGGCTGGGAGGCGCCGGATGCCGGCATAGATCGTCGCGGGGTCGGGGATGTAGCCGAGCGCGAGATAGTCGTTGACCGAGGCCGGGTCGAGCTGCCGCGACAGCTCCGGCTGAGCGAGAAGGCCCGCGATCTCGGAGGCGAAGGCGAAGGTGCCGTCCCGCAGCATGGCATGGTGCAGCGGCTTCTCACCGAGGCGGTCCCGCGCGAGCAGCAGCTCTCCGCGCTGGCGGTCCCACAGGGCGAAGGCGAACATGCCGCCCAGGCGGTCGAGCACGCCCAGCCCCCATTCGCGCCAGCCATGCAGGATGACCTCGGTGTCCGAGCGGGTGCGGAAGCGGTGCCCCGCAGCCTCGAGCTGCGTCCGCAGCGTCGCGTGGTTGTAGATCTCGCCGTTGAAGGAGACCGTCAGCCCCGCGTCGTCGGTGGACATCGGCTGCACGCCGCCTTCGAGATCGACGATGGCCAGCCGCCGATGTCCGAGCGCGAGATTCGGCTCGCAGTGGAACCCGGCGCCGTCGGGCCCGCGATGGCGGAGCGCCGCGGCCATGTCCCGCAGGTGGCTGAAGGCCGGAGCCCTCGGCCGGGTGGGATGGAAGACCCCTAGGATGCCGCACATGACATGATCCCTTCCGCGATTCCTTCAGCGCCTTCTTCCGCGCGACGTGTCCCGTGGCGTGCGACGGCGGCCGCGGTGTGGGACGGCCGCAACAGTTGCATTCCGTTTTTCAGAGAAGCTGTCCCAGAGATCACGTTCATGTTATTGCATCCGCGCGAGCCGAGCCCGGAGACCAGCGTTGCCTTCATGCGGAGGAAGCGCATCTCAAGGAATGGCCTGCCTCCCGACCCTTGATGGGACGAGTGCGATCCGCATGGATACGGAACCGGCGCCTTGATGATCCGCGAAGACATCCCTGGACTGGCCCATGACCGCCCGATGGAGCGGGTGCCCGCGCTGCGCGCGCGGCGCCTTCCCTGGCCTGCGGCGGCGCTCGTCATCCTCGGCGCCGGGACGCTTCTCTGGATCGGCATTCTCGCCCTCATCCGGTGGCTGGCGTAAGCACGGGGCGCGGCGAGAGACCGGGGCGGCCGGCTTTCAGCCAGGCCAGCACCTCCCCCAGGCCGTCGCGCAAATCGGGCGGCGCGCCAAGGCCGAGAAGCTCGCCGGCGCGCGCGGGCGAGCCGATGGAGTGGCGGATCTCGCCGGAGCGGGGCGGCCCGTGGCGGATGGCGCCCCGCGCGCCGCAGGCCTGCTCCAGCATTTCCGCCAGCATGCGCACCGAGGTCGCCTGGCCGGTGCAGACATTCACCACCGGCGCCATGACCGAGGCAGCGCGCGGCGCGGCCAGCAGCGCCGCCACCACCTGCGCCACCGGCACGAAGTCGCGGGTCTGGCTTCCGTCGCCATGGATCGTCACGGCCTCGCCCCGGCTCAGCCGGTCGCAGAAGATCGAGATCACGCCGGAATAGGGTGAGCGGGGATCCTGGCGCGGGCCGAAGACGTTGAAGAAGCGCAGGCCGAGTGTCGGGATTCCATGCACCACGCCCGCGGCACGCGCATGCAGCTCGCAACCCAGCTTGTCCGCGCCATAGGCGGAGAGCGGGCGCGGCGGGGTATCCTCGGTGATCGGCAATGTCGCCGCATCGCCATAGATGGCGGCGGATGAGGCGTAGATGACGGGGATGCGCCGCGCCCTCGCCGCGTCCATCACCGTGATCGCACCCGTCAGGTTCGCCCGATGCGTGCCCAGCCAGTCGAGCGCGCCGCGCTCGACCGATGCGATGGCGGCGAGGTGGAAGCAGAGGTCCACCCCTTCCATGACGAGGCTTGCCGTCGCGGGATCCGCGACGTCGCCCAGGATCAGCTCCGCGCCTGGCGCGAGATTTTCTTCCGATCCGCTGGAGAGATCGTCGAGCACGCGCACCGCATGTCCCGCCGATCGCAGGGCGAGGCAGAGATGCGAGCCGATGAATCCGCAGCCGCCGGTCACGAGGACGCGTGACATGGCCCGAAGCCCTCCACTCTGTGTTTGATGTCGGTGCGTGGCGGCGTGTTGGCCGCAACAAGATGCTGGACGCGGCGCGCGCGGCGTGCCTTCGTCATGCCGTCCCGCTCGGGGAAGGAAGACGAATGACGACGCTGACGAGGATGGTTCCGCCCCCGCTCCGCGCGCTGCGCTGGCGCCTGCCATGGATGTACGCCACGGACCGCTTCCGCGCGGCGCCGCTGCGCACCGCCGCGCGTGCGCTGCGATTCACCGCGGCGGAACTCCGGGGCGGCGACATCGACTTCCGCAGTCCGGACGGGCAGGCCTTCACGACCATGCCCAACAACTTCTCCTCCTTCGCGCTCTGCGTCGGCGGAGCGCGGGATCCGGAGATCTGGGAGCTCATCCGCGCGCGGCTGAAGCCCGGCTCGGTCTTCGTCGATGCAGGCGCGAATATCGGCACCTACGCCCTGCCGGCGGCGCGGCTGGTCGGGCCGGGCGGGCGCGTGGTGGCCTTCGAGGCGCATCCGCGCACCTTCGGCTACCTGGCGCGCAACGTGGCCGCCAACGAGCTGCCCTGGGTCACGGGGCTGAACCGCGCGCTCGGCGAGGAGGCCGGCGAGATCGAGATGGAGTTCCAGGCCGCCAATCCGGGGGAGACGCATGTGCGTGCGCCGGGCGAGGCCGGCGGTGGCGGCACGCGCGTGCCCATGACGACGCTGGACGACGCGATGGCGGAGCTGGGACTGACCCGGCTGGACTACCTGAAGATCGACGTGGAGGGCTTCGAGCTTCCGGTCCTGCGTGGGGCGCGCGGGGTGCTGGCAGCGAGCGCCGGTGCTGCCATCCAGACGGAGCTGCAGGAGCGACACGCTGCCCGGTACGGCTACCGCATCGAGGAGATCGGCGCGCTGCTCGGGGGCTTGGGTTTCCATCCCCATGAACCCGCGGGGGGAACGCTGCGTCCGCTCACCGGCAGGCTGGTGGGCGACGTGATCTGGATGCGGGGCTAGGCAGACGGGGCGGGTCATGCCTCAGCCCCGGCGCGTGGTGGTGCAGCGCGGGGCACGGGCGGGCACCCGCACCACCCCGCGCGGCACGATGTTCAGCGTGGGGCTGCGCGCATGGGACTGGGCGTCGGTGAAGGGCGCGCCCGCCTCGCTCAGCCAGCCATAGACGCGGCGCGCCGCGGCGTGATCCAGCACGTCCGAGATCTGGGCGAGGGATTGCAGCGCGAGCCGGCCATATTCGCCGCCGCTGGTACGCCAGCCATCGCCATTGGAGAGGCCGCGCAGGCGGGTCTGCTCGCCGATCTCGGCCCAGCTGCGATAGGGCGCCGCGCCCGGGACGCCCGCCGGCACCATCGCCAGCGTGTAGGCGGCGCCGTCATGCCGCGCGAAGCCCTTCGCTTCCGCCTCGAACCGGCCGACGAGGAAGTTGGTCATCCAGGCCAGGAAGGCGCGCGCATCGGCATTGCCCATGCGCGCGGCGGAGGCGACGGCGGAGGCGAGGTAGTCCTGCTGCCAGGGCGAGGCATCGCCGCGCGGGCCGAAGGAGGTCGGCGGCCACCAGCCATGCGCCTCGCCCTGCATCGCGTTCAGCGCGGGGATCTGCTCGCGCATCCAGGCCCAGTTCGCGGCGACGGCTTCGCGCAGATAGGGCGCCATCGGGTCGGCATCGCCGCTGATCCAGGCCGCGGCGCCCAGCGTGCGCAGCCCCCAGGCCGCGCTGCGGACCTGGCGGTTCTTCACGATGTTCAGGCCGTTGATCGGGCCGGACCAGCTGCGGTCGTAGCGGTTCGCCGGCCAGTTCGACGTAATGTTCCAGGCGGCCTGGGCCTGGAGGTTGTCGAGGAAGGCGCGACGGCCGGTGAGGAGATAGGGGACATAGGACAGGTCCGGCTGGTGCGCCGGGTCCTCGCCCCAGCCCGTGTCGCGCGGGATGGGTTGCAGCAGGCTGAGCGGCGGCCGGCCGCCGCGCGGGTCGGACCAGAAGCGCGGCCAGCGGCGCTCATCCATCCAGCCGCCCTTCCCGTCCGCGCCCCCGGCGGCATCCCAGTAGTGCCAGGGCACCGCGCCGGCGGCCTCGGCCTGGTCGAGCACGAAGGCGGCGGCCCGTGGGTCGCCGGTCATCAGCCAGGCCGTCTGCCAAGCGGTCGCGGGGCCGAGATCGGGGCGGCCGCCGCCGGCGCCCATGGATTTCACGATGCTCCGCGGCGCGAGCGGCGCATCCCAGCCCGGGTCCGCCCGGAGGCGCGACAGGGAGTCGAGGAAGCGTTCCTCGACGCCGGTTGAAAGGTCGTAGCGCGCCACCACGCCGGCCTCGGCGAGATAGGCGGTATCGGGCCGCAGCGCGGGCGGCGGTGCGGCGGGGCGCCCCTCTCGCCCGGCGCCGAGCAGCCGGCCCCAGGCCTGGTAGTGGCCGTGCCGCACCGGGCCGCTGCGCAGCGCCTCCCGCCCGTCCAGCGTCACGGTCAGGGCGTAGTCGGCGGTGCCGCCGCCCGGGC
Organism: Muricoccus roseus; assembly: GCF_900141905.1. Classification (GTDB taxonomy): domain Bacteria; phylum Pseudomonadota; class Alphaproteobacteria; order Acetobacterales; family Acetobacteraceae; genus Roseomonas; species Roseomonas rosea. Next base: position 20,513 of record NZ_FQZF01000025.1, read on the forward strand.
GCATGGCCAGGTCGTTGCGGAGCCAGACATCGGCCCACATCGTTCCATCCGCGCGCAGCGACAGGTCCACGACCAGACGCATCGAGCTGGCGCCAACGACTTCCGGCGGCACCGGCCGCGCGAGCCGCCATTGCAGGGCGAGCGGGCCGGATTGCCAGGGCTGCAGGCCGGCCGCCATGCCCGCGCGCAGCATCTCCATCAGGTCCGCGACCCAGGGCGTGCCGCCGGCGGGCGTCACGGTCACCGTGGCGCGCCGCCCGGCCAGGGCGGCCTTGGCGTCGAGCGGCGGCGCTGCCGCCCCCTCCTCACGCGACAGCACCACTCCGATGCGTTCCCCACGTCCCGGCATCGGCAGGGCGAGGGCGACCACCGCGAAACGCGCGGAGCCGTCGGGATGCCGGGACATGATATCGGCCTGTGCGGCAATGCGGCGGGCATCGGGAAGGCGAGCCCCCAGGGATGCGCCGCGCGGCAGGTCCCCCATGCGGAAGGCCTGGCCCAGCACGACCACACCGCCCTCCCCCGCGCCCAACCCCTCGAACAGGAGGCCGGTGATGCTCTCCGGCCGGTCGGCGCAGGGCAGCGGTTGGGCCAGGACGACGCCGGTCGGCAGCGCGGCGGCGGGCGCGCGCGGCTGGGCCTGGGCGGGAAGGCCCATGAGCGCCCCGGCGCCCAGGAGCAGCGCCTCCCGGCGCGGGATCATGCCGCCCAGCGCAGCACGCGGCGGAACAGCGCGAGCTGCCCCTCCGTCGTCTGCTCCCATCCGAAGCGCTCGGCATAGGCCCGCGTGGCGGCGCGGTCGGGCGGAGCGGCCAGTAGGCGCCTCACGCCCTCCGCGATCCGCGCGGGATCGGCGGCATCGAGCACGATCCCGGCTTCGGGCGCCGCGACGGCCTCGCGCGATCCCCAGGCCGGGCTGGCCACGACGGGCGTGCCGCAGGCCATGGATTCCAGCAGCACATTCGCCCAGCCCTCGCGGCTGGAGGCGAGCACCATCGCATCGGCCGCGCCGTAATAGCGGGGCAGCGCCGCATGGGGCACGGCGCCCTCGAACCGGACGCGCCCGGCCACGCCGCAGCGTTCGGCGAGACTGGCGAGCGAGGCGCGGTCGGGTCCGTCGCCAAGGATGAGCAGGCGGTGCCCGGGCAGGTCGGCCAGGGCGCGGATGACGTGGTGGTGCCCCTTGCGCTCGATCAGCAGCCCCACGGAGAGCAGCACGGGCTCCTCGCCCAGGCCGAGCGCGGCCCGCGCGCTCTCCCGCTGCAGCGGCGGGCGGAACAGGCCGAGATCCACGCCGTTGCGCAACACGGTCACCTTGCCCGGCGGCGCGCCGAGCTCGAGCAGCCCGTCGCGCAGCCCGGCGGAGACGGCGATGAGCGCGTCCGCCCGCGCCATGGCACCCTGGATCAGCCGACGCGCCAGGGGCCGGTGTGGCCAGAGGCTGACATCCGAACCGCGCGCGGTGAGCACCACGGGTAGGCCCAGGCGGCGCGCGAGCCATACCGCCGCGACGCCGTCGGGGAAGAGGTAGTGGCCGTCCACCGCGTCGAAGGTGCGGCCGCTTCGCATCAGGCCGAGCGCCGCCGCATGCAGCGCGTGATGGAGCGCCGGCGGGTTGGTGAGCATGCCCACCCCCGGCAGGGCGAGGTAGCGCGGATGATGCACCGCGATGCCGTGCCGTTCCTCGACCTCGGGAACACTGGCGAAGGCGGCCCAGGCGCCGAAGCGCGGCGAGCGGGAGGGGAACCAGGGAACGGGCGCGAGGACCGTGCTCGTCGCCTCACCGCCGGCGAGCAGATGGCGCAGCCGGTTTTCCACGAAGACGCCATGATTGGGGCGAGCCGCGCTGGGATAGAGCGTGGTCACGGTGAGAAGGCGGAGCGGTGCGGCCGGGCGCGGCCCGCGCGCGGGGCGCGGGGGGGGCGCGGGTTCCGTCGCCGCTGTCCCGCATGTCGAAGGGCCACCAGGCGCCTCGGCGGAGCTCCTCGGGGAGGATGGCCCAGGCGCAGAGCCAGACCATGCCGAGGAGCATCGCGAGGAAATAGAGTCCCTGCATGGGACGGCCTCCCGGTCGTCAGGGGAAAGGCCGGGGGTGAGGAGCCCGCTCATGCGCGCGCCGTCCCGGCCCGGGGTGCGGCGGCGCGTGCGCGTGCGGCGCCGGGCAGCGGTTCCGCCCGCCAGCCGCGCGCCGCCGGCGCGGCGGGCAGCTCGTTGCGAAGCTCGGCCAGGGCGAGCGCATGCGCGGCGGCGGCCACCACCAGCAGCGTCCAGTAGAAGTCCCAGTAGCCGAGGGAGAGGAAGGTGCCGCCGATGCAGTAGGCGAGGATGGAGATCCCCACCATGCGCCCGAGGTCACCCGCCCATTGCAGGCCGGGATGATCGCGCCCGAGGCGCGAGAGCCGCAGCGAGTACCAGATTCCTGAGACCGTCAGGCCGAGCCAGGCGAGGAAGCCGGGGAAGCCGTGCTCGCCCAGGACCTCGAACCAGATGCTGTGCACGGCGCGCGCCGGGCCGCCAGGCATCACACGGTCCACCGCCGCCTGGGAATAGGGGCCGCGGAAGCCGGAGCCGACCAGCGGACGGTCCATGGCGAGGCGGAAGGAGGCTTCCCACAGCTTCAGGCGCGTGGTGGCGGAGGCATCCTCCTCATAGGTCTCGATGGAGTTCATGCGCGCCACCCAGGCCTGCGGCATGAAGGCCATGGCGCCGGCGACGCAGGCGGCGATGACGAGGCCGCCGATCAGCTTGCGCCGGCTGCGCCACCAGAGCAGCAGCGTCACCGCGCCCAGCGCGATGAAGGCGCCGCGCGAATAGGTGCCCACCACGGCGAAGAGCGTCAGCACCATCGCCGCCATGAGGCCGATCTGCACGATGCGATGGCGGGCGTGCATGCGGAGGTAGTTCATCAGCGGGATCGCGACGAGCATCGCGGTGCCGATGTGGTTGTTGTCGGCGATGGTGGTGGCCTCGGGGCCCAGCACGCGGAAGGAGCCGCCGGTGAGGATGGTGAAGGCGCCGCCCCGCACCCCGTAGTAGCCGATGGCGATCACCATCAGCCAGATCAGCGCATCCAGCCGGTGCCGGTCCGTCAGCAGCGCCGCGGTGAGCAGCAGCGCGAGGATCATCTTCGCCGTGCGGTCCCATTTCGCCCAGGCATCCACCGGCTCGCCGAGCCCGACGAGGGTGGTGATCGTGAAGATCGCCACCAGGAGGAGGAGCAGGAGTGTGACCGCGTTGATCGGCAACCGGCGCGGCTCCTGCGCCAGGACGCAGCCCAGCAGCGTGCCGCCCAGCACCATCGCGGCCCAGGGCAGGTTCGCCGCCGAACCCCAGATCTCCCGATGCGGGTTCATGAAGGAGATCCAGGACCACAGCAGCACCCCGGCGAAGGGACGCACCACCGCCATCGGCAACAGCGTGGCCATGGTGGCGAAGAAGAGGAGGTTGCGCATCGCGGGGCGCCTCAGCCGCCCGCGCGAAGTTCGGTGAGCAGACGTTCCGCGGAGGCGCGATCGGCGAAGGTGCCGCCACGGGCCAGGGCCGGTTCGAGCGTGCGGAGCGCCTCGTCGCGCGCGCCGGTTTGCCGCAGCGCCAGGGCGAGGCGGTAGGACATGCCGGGATCGGCCGCGCCGCGCGCCGCGCTGGCCGCCACCGCCTGGCGCAGCAGCGGCACGGCTTCCGCCGCCCTTCCGCTGCGCAGGCGGATCCATCCCAGCGTGTCCGCGATCTCGGCGCTGGGCGCGAGATAGTAGGCCAGCTCGGCATAGCCGGAGGCCTCGGCGAGCGCCGGGGCGCCTTCGCGCTTCTGCGTGAGCCAGGCCAGGTTGTTGAGCAGGACGGGGTCGGCGGGCGCATGCTTCAGGGCGCGCGCGAGGTGCTGCATGGCCTCCGCGTCCCGTCCTCCCAGCATTTCGAGCTGCGCCAGGGCGGACAGGACCGGCGCGCTCTCGGCATCCTGCGTCAGCCATGCCTTCAGCGCGGCTTCCGCCTCCGCCGGCTTTCCGGCCATGCGCCAGGCCGAGGATTGGCGCAGGGCCAGGGCCATGGAGGGTTCGCGCGCATAGGCGGCGGCGAAGGCCTTGGCCGCCTCTTCACCGCGCCGGGCGGCCAGGAGCAGATCGCCGCGCAGCATCGCGGAGGCGGGACGCGAGGCCGGGCGCTCGGCCAGGCGATCGGCCTGGGCGAGCGCCGCGTCGATCCCTTCGCGCGAGCGGGTGAGGCCGACGAGCGTGCCGAGCAGCTCCGGATCGTTCGGCCGGCTGCGGAGTCCCTCCTCCAGCAGCGCCTCGGCCGGACGCGGGTCGCCCTGCCGCGCGAGCAGCAGCGCGAGCAGGCGGCGCGCGGTGGAGGAGTTGGGATCCTCGGCCAGCGCCATGCGGCTTGCTGCCTCGGCCTCGGCCCATTGCCCGGCGGCCGCCCGCGCCTCGGTGAGGAGAAGGAGCGGGTTGGGACCGCGCCGGGTCGCGCGCAGCGGCGCCGCGTCCAGCAGCGCCGCCGCGCCGGCGGGGTCTCCCGCCTGGATGAGGACGCGCGCGAGCGCGACGGCCAGGGCTTCCTCCCCGGGCCGGGCCGCCTGCGCGGCGGTGAGCGCGGCGCGCGCGGAGGCCGCGCGGGGTCCGCCGCCCATCGCGGCGCGTGCGAGGCGCCCGATGGCATCCGCATTGTCCGGATCCCGGGCCAGGACCTCGCCGTCCAGGCGCTCGGATTCCGCGGGATTGCCGGCGGCCAGGGCGAGCCGGGCGAGCCCCAGCCGGGCATGGATCGATTCCGGGTTCCGCGCCAGCGCCGCCCGGAAGGCGGTGGCAGCCTCGTCACGCTGCAGCCGGAGGGCGTGCAGCGTGCCCTGCAGCATGAGCGCGCTTTCCTGGTCGCGCTCGGCGGGGTCGAGCTGCGCCAGTTCCCGCTCCGCGGCCGCGAGGTCCCCGCGGAGCAGCGCCTCGAGAGTCACCATCTGCCGCACGGAGCGCGATGCCGGCGCGATGCGCTGCGCCTCGGCCGTGCTGCGCCCGACCGCGCCGAGATCCCCGGCCGCGAATTGCGCGGCGGCCAGGCGTGCGAGCAGCTCCCCGTTGCCGGGCGCCAGCTCCACCGCCCGGGCGAGGGCCTGCGCGGCCTCCCGCGGACGCTCGGCGGCGGCATGGGCGCGGGCCAGCAGGTCGTAGGCGGCGGCATCGGCAGCGCCGCGCGAGGCGAGCCGCGAGAGCGTGCCGGCGGCCGCATCCGGGCGGCCGGCCTCCATCTCCATCATCGCCAGCAGCTTGGCGCCGCGCGGGTCCGTCGGATGGCGTGCGGCGTAGCGGCGGGCCGCATCCTCCGCCTGTTCCTTCTGCCCGAGCGCCTGCTTCACCCGCGCCTGCAGCAGGAGCGCGTTGGGCAGGCTCGCCATGGCCGGTCCGAGCCGCTGGAGGTCCTCATCCGCGCCGCGCCAATCCTCCGCGCTGGCCCGGATGACGGCGCGCAGGTAGATGCCGGCGGCGCTGCCCGGGGCATTGCGCAGCGCGACATCCAGGTCGCCGCGCGCCTCCGCGCCCCTGCCCTGGGCAATCAGCAGCTCCGCCCGCCGCAGCCGCGCCTGCACATGGCCGGGGGTGGCGGCGATGACCCGCCCGATCGTCTCGAGCGCTTCGGGCAGGGCGCCCCGGCGCTGCTGGAGCGCCGCCTTGCGCAGCAGCGCCTCGGCCGAAGCCGGGTCGGCGCGCAGCGCCGCATCGGCCTCCGCCTCCGCCGCCGCGAAGTCGCGGCGCGCCAGGGCAGCGCCCATCGCCGCCAGATGCGGCTCCGGCGCATCGGGGGCGAGGCGCAACGCCTCCTCGGCGGATTGCCGCGCCTCCTCCGGCCGGCCGAGTGAGAGCTGCGCCATGGACCGCCCCGCCATGACCTGCCCGGCCTGGGCCGGCGGGGTGCCCGGCGACGGCGCCGGAAAGTCGCGCAGCAGCGCGTCGGACCGGTTGCCGGCGAGATAGGCGCGCATCAGCAGTGCCGTTCCGGCCGCCGGGTCCAGCCCATGCTCGAGCGCCAGGCGCGCATCCCGCTCCGCGGCATCCGCCTCCCCGAGGTCCAGGCTGGCCTGGGCAAGCGCGGCGCGCAGCGCGGCGGAGTTGGGGTCCGCCCGCACGGCGTTGCGTAGCTCGATCTGCGCGGCGCGCAGCTCGCCGCGGGACTGGGCGGCCCGCGCCTTCTCCAGCGAGGCGGAAGCCGGTGCCGGCCAGGCAAGCACCGCGCAGGCGAAGGGCAGGATCAGGTGTCGGATCGGAGACATGCGCATCATCCCGTGCCGGAACTGTCGACGCTCGCTTCGCTCGCCGCCTCGCTGGCGCCGCGCATCGAGGTCAGCCCATGCGTATCGAGCAGGCTGTAGAGGGTGGGCCGGCTGATCCCGAGCAGCCTGGCGGCCGCGGACAGGCTGCCGCTGCTCCGGGCGAGCGCGCGCTCGACCATCACGCGTTCCACCCTCAGCCGCGCCGCGCGCAGGTCGAGGCTCACCGCCGGGTCCGGGTCGGATTCCGCCAGTTCCAGCGCGGCGGCGGTGATGGCCGGGCCGTCGGAGAGCAGGGCCGCGCGGCGGATCCGGTTCTCCAGCTCGCGCACATTGCCGGGCCAGGCGTAATGGGACATGGCCGAGAGCGCCCCGGGGTCGAAGCCGCGCAGCCGCTTGTTGAAGGCCTCGGCGTGGCGCGCCAGGAAGAAGCGGGCCAGGAGCGCCACATCCTCCCCACGGTCCCGCAGGGGCGGGATGCGCACCGTGACGGCGTTGAGGCGGTAGAGCAGGTCGCCGCGGAACTTGCCCTCCGCGGCCTGGTTCTCGAGCGGCTGGTTGGTGGCCGAGACGATGCGGGCATCGACGCGGATGGGCGTCCGCCCGCCCACGCGCTCGATCACGCCGTCCTGCAGGAAGCGCAGCAGCTTCGCCTGCAGCACCGCCGGCATCTCCCCGATCTCGTCGAGGAAGAGGGTGCCCCCATTCGCGTTCTCGAACTTGCCCGGCATCTGGCGGATGGCGCCGGTGAAGGCGCCGCGCTCATGCCCGAAGAGCTCGCCCTCCATCAGGGCTTCGGGGATGGCGGCGCAGTTGATCGCGACGAAGGGGCGGCTCGCGCGCGGGCCCATGTCGTGCAGCGCGCGCGCCAGGGCCTCCTTCCCCGTCCCGCTCTCGCCGAGGAGGAGGACCGGGACCGAGACGCTGCTGAGGCGCTCGACCATCTGGCACACCTTCAGCATCGACTCGTCGCCGGTGACGATGCCGTTGATGGGCGAGGGGCGCACGGTCAGCGCGTAGCGGAGGTTCTCCTCCTCCAGCTCGTGCATCCGCAGCGCGCGATCCAGCACGGTGCGCAGCACGGCGACATCCACCGGCTTCTCGTGGAAGTCCGCGGCGCCGAGCGAGACGGCGCGCAGGGCGTTCTCCCGCTGGCCCTGCCCTGTGACCACCACGACGGGAAGGCGCGGCCAGGCGCGCTTCAGCGCCTCCAGAGTCGCGAAGCCTTCGGTCGCGCCCTCCGCATCGGGCGGGAGGCCGAGGTCCAGCAGCACGACCGACGGACGCTCCCGCCGCGCGACCGTCTCGGCCGAGGCCCGGTCGGTGGCATAGATCACGCGATAATCCGGAAGGGCCCAGCGGTACTGGGCAGCCAGACCTGGCTCGTCCTCGACGACCAACAGCTTCGGCCGGCTCATTTGGCTGTGATCTCCGATCCGATGAAGGCCCGTGCCGGGCGCGGCAGCGGCGCCTGGCGAGTCTGGGGAAGGGTCAGGCGCATGGTGGTGCCGGCGCCGGGCCAGCTGATCACCGTGATGTCGCCGCCTGCCGCGCGCAGCAGCTCGCGCGCCTGCCAGGCCCCGATCCCGCTGCCATGGCGCTTGGTGGTCCGGAACGGGCGGAATAGCTCGTCGCGCACGAAATCGGCGCTCAGCCCCGGCCCGGAATCCGCGATGTCGAGCAGCAGCGCATCGCCGCGGTGCCAGAGGCGCAGCACCACGGCCGCGCCGGGCGGAGAGGCCTCCGCCGCGTTGTCCAGCAGATGCACGACGGCGGAATCGAAGGCATCCGGCGCCATGCTGACGGTCTGCACCTCGCCGACCTCCGCCAGGAGGCGAAGCGGATGCGTCCGCCCGGCCGCGATCGCGCGCAGCCGTGCCAGCGGGTCGGTCCGGCCGGGCGCGGTGGCCTCGCCGGGGCTTCCCCCAGTGGTCTCCGCCGAGCTCTCCGCGGAGTTTTCCCCGGGGCGAAGCCGCGCGATGAGGGAGTCGATGCGCTCGGCCGAGCGGCGGATGGTCAGGAGCATGTCCTGCTGGAACTCGGGATCCTGCAGGTTCGCCTCGGCGTTGGAGAGGACGAGCCCGAGTTGGCTCGAGGCGGTCTTAAGGTCGTGCGCGACGAAGGCGAAGCGCTTCGCATAGTCAGCCAGGCGCTTGCCCTCCGCGAGACGCTCCGCCGCCGTGATCTCCGCGAGGAACATCGCGACCTCGCGCCCGACCATGCGCAGCAGGTCGAGGGTTTCCATATCCAGCGAGAAGGCGGCGCGCGGGTGGGCGAGGAGGATAACCCCCGACAGGCCCTGGCGATGGTGGAGGAGAGGAACGGCGAGCCAGAGCGGCCCGAAGGCGGCGAGAAGCGCGGGGCCCTGGCGGAGCACCTGCTCCCCGGCCAATCCCGTTCCCTCCGCCGCGCCGAACCGCAGGACGTGCTCGCCGCTGCCGAGCGCGGCGAGCAGCCCATCCTGTTCCGGAAGGGCGTGGGGCAGCGCGGCGCGGTTCCAGGAACCGGCCCATTCCAGCCTCGGCGCCTGGCCCGGCCGGGTATCGAGGAGCAGGAGCACGCCGGCTGGTGAATCCACCGCATCGGCCATGGCGCGCACGGCGCGCGTCGGGCTGTCGCCTTCCGGCGCGGAGAGCAGCTCGATGCAGCGCAGCCATTCCCGGCGGTAGTCGTAGCGCGCAGCGAAGAAGTGCTCAACGAGCAGGCGGCGCAGCCGCGAACGGACCGAGCGGGCGCTCAGCGCCGTGACGAGGATCATCAGCGCCGCGGCGAGCAGCCCGGCCTCAGCCGCACCGCCCCATCGCGGGTCGAGGTGACGAACGCCCTCGCCGAAGGCGCCGATCACCAGGAGGTATCCGCCCGAGGCGATGAGCGTCGCCCCGTGCAGCACCACTTCGCGCGAGAGCGCGGGGCGCGCCCGCCAGCGGCGGTCCCGGCCGACCGCCGCCGCGAGGAGCGGCAGCATCACCGCGGCCAGGGGCGGGCGGGCATCCAGCAGGATGGCGGAGAACGCGCCGGACAGCGCGGCATCGGCGTAGATCACCATGTCGAAGCCGGCGAGCCCGCCGAGCACGATGCAGGGCAGCTTCACATGCCAGCGCGTGGCCTCGTCGGCGTTGCGCCAGGTGTTCTCGGCCAGCAGCACGGTCGTGAGTGAGAGCGCGAGCCGCAGGAAGGGCGTTGCGGCAAGGAGCGGCGGCGGGACGGCTCCCGGCCATGCCAGGAGCAGCGACACCGCGCCGAGCACCGCGCCGAGAAGAGCGAAGCGGATGGCGAAGACCCGGGCACGGGCCAGGCCAAGCCGCGCGCAGAGGACAGCGAGGATCGCGATCCAGGAACAGGTCCGCACCACCTCCATGGCGCCGGCGGCGCCATCCAGCGGCGCCTGCGGGGAGGCCGCGACGGCCAGCGCCCAGAGGCCGGTCGCCGCGCAAGCCAGGGCGGTGGGCAGCCCGGTCCTGCCGCGGCCAATCCACAGCGTGAGCGCGGCCCAGCAGAAGCAGGCCAGGGCGGCGAGCGCGTGGGGCCAGGCCAGTGCCATCGGGCTCATGGCCGGGCTCCCGCGTGCTGGCGCGCCGCGTCGTTCACCGCGAGCCCTCCTGGAAAAGGACGACGCGGACGGTCGCGACCAGGATGAGAAGGTCGAGGAAGAGCGACCGACGCTTCACGTAGTAGAGGTCGTAGGACAGCTTCTGCCGCGCGTCCTCGACCGAGGCGCCGTAGGGGTAGTTCACCTGCGCCCACCCGGTGATGCCCGGCTTCACCACCGCGCGGTCGGCATAGTGGGGAATGAGCGCGCTGAGCTGCGTGACGAAGACCGGCCGCTCCGGCCGCGGCCCGACGAAGGCCATGTCGCCACGCAGCACGTTCAGCACCTGCGGGATCTCGTCGATGCGGGTGAGCCTGAGGAACCGCCCGACGCGGGTGACGCGCGGGTCGCCCTGGACCGCCCAGCGCGCCTGCCCGCTCACCTCGGCATCGGCGACCATGCTGCGGAGCTTGAACAGGGTGAAGGTGCGGCCGTTCAGCCCGACGCGCTCCTGCCGGTAGAAAATCGGGCCTGAGCTCTCCAGCCGTATCGCGATGGCCGCCAGCAGCAGCAGCGGTGCGGCGAAGGTGAGGAGCAGGACGCCGATCCCGATGTCGATGCCGCGCCGCAGCACGCGTTCGACCGCGGTTTCCCGCAGACCGGAACTCCCGGCGAGCCAGCCTTCGCGCAGGCGCTGCAGATCGATCCGCCCGAAGCGCCGTTCCCAGAACTCCGCCTCCTCGAACACGCGCACGCCGCGCGCCTGGAGGCGCTGCCGGACCGCGGCCGGAACACCGTGGAGGTCATCCGCCACCACGGCCCATGGCCGGTGCGTGCCGATCGAGGCAGGAAGCTGCCGCTCCAGCGCCGCAGCGGTGGCCGGCAGCGTCGCGACCACCTCGAAGAACGGATCGCCGGCGGGCCAGGAGAGAGGCAAGGGGCCCGCGCCATTTGCGCCCAGCAGCACGATGCGGCGGCGGAAGAGGCCGAGGCGCGTGGCGGCCAGAAGGATCACGCGCGTGATCACGACCGCGCAGACGAAGACCGCGACGAGCCGCAGCGCGCCAGCCCAGACGTCCCCGGAATGGGGGAAGAGCAGGTCGGGGGCGAGCAGGTCTCCGACGACGGTGACGAGCAGCGCGGCGATTACCGTTCCGCTCAGGATCCGCCCGGCGCGGAGCCAGTTGCCCGGCTGGTAGAGGCCGGTCACGCCGGCCGCCAGCCCCGTGCAGACCGCAAGTAGCGCGGCCACGATGAGAGGGCTGATCTCGTAGGAGACGGCACTGGGGGGAGTGCCTGAAATCAACAGGAAGTAGAAGACGGAGAAGATGATGAACGAGTCCGCAGCATAAAGGCCGAGTATCTCGGGACGGATACTGTGGCCGAACAAAATTTTCATGGCACGACTCCAGAAAGTCGTCGCAGGGCCATCCTGAGGGGGGCTCGACGGCGTCTGCTCAACCGTCGGCATAACAGGAGAACTGCCGGGGCGCGTCCAGTAAAAAAAGCTTTGTATCCTCCAGAATGGACAGTCTTACGGAAATATAAGGTTCTCCGACAAGAACGAAATCCACTAAGTCGCTGGTTTTTCACGCCTTCGTATTTGTGCACGGCAAGGTTTTGCGAAATATCAATGTAAATGTTCCTTACAGTGGCCGGTGAGTACAGTTTTGATATGGGTCAATTTTTCAGAAAGATTTGCCAAAGTGGCTTGATCGCCCTTAGCGTAACGGCCTCCGACGGAGAACACTCGCATGCCGGATCTCTTCCGAGCCGACGCGCCTTCCCCCCTTTCGAAGAGCCGGTCCGCAGGGCGAGCTGCCCGGTTCCGGGCGCCTGGCTCCGCACTCGCCCTGCTGTTGTGCCTGGCCGCATGCGCGCCCGCCGCGCAGCCGCCCATGACGGCGCAGCGCCCCGCCGCCACGGAGGATGCGAGCTATGTCATCGGGCCCGGCGACACGCTCGGCATCTTCGTCTATCGCGCGCCGGAGCTGAGCGTCGAACTCCCGGTTCGCCCGGACGGCCGCATCTCCATGCCGCTGGTGCCGGACATCGACGCGGCGGGGCGTACGCCGACGCAGCTCGCCGGCGCGCTCCAGGATCGCCTGCGCGAATATGTGCGCGACCCGAACGTGACGGTGATGGTCCGCTCCTTCGTCGGTCCTTCCGCGCGCATGGTGCGGGTCATCGGCGAGGCGGCGCAGCCTCTCGCCCTGCCCTACCGCGAGGGCATGACGCTGCTCGACGTGCTGATCGGCGCGAGGGGGCTGACGCGCTACGCCGCCGGCAACCGCGCGGAGATCCTCCGGCGGGAGGGCCCTGATGCGGCCCCGCGCGTCATCCCGGTCAGGCTCTCGGCCCTTCTGCGCGACGGTGACATCTCGCAGGACATCCCGATGCGGCCCGGCGACACGCTGGTCATCCCCCAGAGCTGGTTCTGACCCCATGTCCCAGACAGCGAAGGCGCGGCGTCTCCTTGGCCTCGGCTGGCGGCATCGCTGGAAGGCGTTGCTGCTGGCCTGGGTGGTGTGCATCGCGGGCTGGAGCGCCGTCTACTCGCTTCCCGACCAGTTCCAGTCCAGCGCCCGCGTCTATGCGGATGCGGATGCGGTCCTGGGCCAGACGCTGCGCGGCCTGGCTGTGGACGGCGCGACGGCGAGCCAGGTGGACACGCTGCAGCGAACCCTGCTCAGCCGCCCGAACCTGGAGCGGATCATCGCCCGTACCGACCTCTCCATGCGCATCACGCGCGAGGCGGACCGCGAGGCGATGCTCAGCTCCCTTGCTCGCGACATCCGGTTGACGCCGCAGGCCCGCAATCTCTTCCGGATCGAGTTCCGCGACCCGAATGCGCGCCTGGCGCGCGACGTGGTGCAGGCCACGCTCGACCTCTTCGTCGAGCGCGCGACCGGCAACGACCGTCAGCAGATGGAGAATGCCCGCGCCTTCATCGGCCAGCAGATCGCCACCTACGAGACGCAGCTGCGGGAGGCGGAGCGGCGCCGCGCCGAGTTCCGCGCGCGCTATCTCGACCTCCTGCCGAACGACTCCCTCGGCGGCGCGACGCGCTACGAGGCCGCGCGCGGCCGGCTTGCCACGCTTCGGGGCGAGCTGACGGATGAGAAGCTGCGCCGCGACCTGATGCGGCAGCAGCTCGAATCGACCCCCACGACGCTGGTCGGGGAATCGACCGGCGGCGGCGGTGGCGGCCCGGCGGCGGAGATGGAGCGGCAGCTGCGCAGCCTTCGCCTGCGCTACACCGACGCGCATCCCGAGGTCGTGGCCGCGCGGCGCGCGCTGGCCGACCTGCGGGCGAGCGGTGGCGGCGGCGGGAGTGCCCCGCGCGCCACGTCCCGCCCCAACCCGGCCCATGAGCAGGCCCGGCTGCGCCTGACCGAGACCGAGGGGAACATCGCCTCGCTCGAGCGGCAGGTGCGTGACGCGATCGAGGATGTGGAACGCCTCGAGGCGCTGGCGCGCGGCGCGCCGCAGCTCCAGGCTGAGTTCACCAATCTCGACCGCGACTACAACGTGCTGCGCAAGAGCTACGAGGAGCTGCTGGAGCGGCGTGAATCCCTCCAGATCGCGGGTGCGGCGCGGAGCGGGGCGGACCAGGTGCGCCTGGAGGTGATCGAGCCGCCCACCATCCCGACGCTGCCGGTCAGCCCCAATCGCCTGCTGCTCGCCAGCGGCGTGCTGGCCGCGGGGCTGGGCGCCGGGCTGTTCCTCGTCGTGCTGCTCGCGATGCTGGATCGCAGCTTCGCCAGCGTGTCGGACCTGCGGGCGCTCGGCCTTCCCGTGCTCGGCGCCTTCTCAGGCCCGCGCCTGCGGCCACGGCTCGGGGCAGGCATCGTCTTCGCCTGCGGCCTTTCGATGCTGCTCTTCGCCTTCGGCATCCTGCTGGCCGGTGGGCCGGCGCTGATGGCGAGGATTCCCGCCCTGGTCTCGAGGACTTTCGTATGACGGTGATCAGCAACCCCCGCACGCATCTGGTCGAGCGCGCGGCGGCCGCGCTCGGCACGCCGGCTGGTTTTGCCTCGCCCGTGGCGTCCCCCCCGCTTCCACACGCGGCCCCGCCCCAGGCCATCCCTCAGGTCTCAGCGCCCGTCACCGCCCCGGGCACGCCGGCGGCCAGCCCGCCGATCGGGCTGGAGATGCTGGCCCGCGCGGGCCTCGCCGATACTGTCGAGCAGCGCTCCCGGCTGCTGGAGGAGGTGATGCTGGTGCAGCACCAGATCCTCCGGACCGTGCAGGACACGCCGCCGAGCGCGACGCGGAACCCCCGCCTGATCCTCGTCACCAGCGCTCTGCCCGGCGAGGGGAAGTCCTTCAGCGCGTTGAACATCGCGGCCGGCATCGCCCGCGCGAGCGGCCGGCCCGCGCTGCTGGCGGATCTGGATGGCAAGCGCGGCTCGCTCACGGAGCTTCTCGGCTGCGACACGTCTCCGGGTGTTCGCGGCCTCGCGGCCTCGCCCGCCACCCCGCCGGCACCGCTCGTGCTGCCCACCGCGATATCGGGGCTCTCCTTCCTGCCCTACGGCGTCCCGGTGCCGGGCGCGCCGGCGGTGCCTTCGGGCGCCGCCATCGCCACGGCGCTGCTGCGGCTGGCGGCGGCGATGCCGGATCGGTTGATCGTGCTCGACACGCCGCCCTGCCTTTCCACCAGCGAGGCGAGCCTTCTCGCTCCCGTCGTCGGCCAGGTGGTGATGGTCATCCAGGCCGAGCGGGCGCAGCGCGGCGAGGTGGAGGCGGCCCTGGACATGCTCGAGACCTGCCCCGCGCTGCAGCTTCTGCTGAACCGCCTGCAGATGGCAAGCAGCGACACCTTCGCGTCGCAGGATTACGGCGCCTACGGATCCACCGATGCGCAACGCCGCTAGGGCCCGTGGCGGCGCCGCCGCCGGGTTGCTTCTGATCGGCCTCGGCAGTCCGGCACTGGCGCAGCCCTTCGTCGCGGAGGACGCGCCGGGCGGGGCGTTGGAGGGCTGGGCGCCCGCGACGGACCCGTCCGCCGTTGCGCTGGCCACGCCGGGTGGCCTGGTCGCGCTGCCGGGCCAGATGCCGCGCGAGCTGGCGCCGCATCTCGGCGGCTTCTTCGGCTTTCCCTATGTCACTCCGCCGCCCCCGGCCCCGGAGGGGGAGCCCGGGCGGGCGATCGACATCCGGGGGGGTCTCACGGGCCAGCTCCGCGCGACGGACAATGTCTTCCCCGGTTCGGCGGAGAAGCAGGCGGACCTGGTCACGACCATCACGCCGGATCTGCTTGTCACGCTGGACACGGTGCGGCTGCAGGGGCGGATCTTCTACGCGCCGAGCTACCAGGCCTATGCCTCCGACTCTGACCAGAACCGGCTGGACCACCGGCTGAACGGCTCGCTGCTCGCCACCATCGTCCCTGGTTCCGTCTTCCTGGACCTGCACGGCCAGACCTCCGTGCAGTCCATCACCGGCGGCTTCGCGGGCAGCGATGAATCCAGCCTGCCCCGGCGCGACCGCGCACAGACCGTCGCCTTCTCCGCCACGCCCTATGGCATCCATCGCTTCGGCGGCCTCGCCACTGCGATCGTCGGCTACACGCTGCAATATGGCAGCCAGGGCGGGACCGCGCGTTCGCTGACGCCGGGCGGGACGCCCTTCTACACGCCCCAGGAATTCACCGGCCATACCGGCTTCGCCGCCATCCGGACGGGCGAGGATTTCGGCCGCCTCGCGCTCGAGGCCCGGGTCAGCGGGACCACCTATACCGGGGATGGCGTGCTGGACGGCGCGCATCGTGCCATCGGATCGGTGGAGGCGCGCTACGCCATCACGCGCGAGATCGCGGTGCTGGGCGAGCTGGGCTACGAGGACCAGTCCTACAACGGGACGCCGCCCTTCGAGATCAGCGAGCCGATCTGGGGCTTCGGCATCCGCCTCGATCCGGGGCCGGACAGCTTCCTCATCCTGCGCTACCAGCGGCGCGACGGCTTCAATTCCCCTTCCGCCCTCGGCCGGGTTGCCATCGGGCCGCGCACCATCCTTTCCGGCAGCTACAGCGACCGGCTGACCACCACGGCCCGGCGCGCGGTCGATCTCCTCTCGACCACCTCGGTCGACGAGCTCGGCAACGCCGTCGACACCGCGACGGGCAGCCCTTCCCTCGCCTCGGTCAGCGGCTCGGGCCTCGCGCAGCAGAGCGCGCTGATCCGCGTGAAGATGGCGACGGCCGCCATCACCCAGGTCTGGGACCGCGACACGGTCACGCTGAGCTTCACGCGGGAGGAGCGCATCCCGATCTCCACCGCGGCCAATGCCGTCTCCTTCCAGCAGAAGAGCGAATCCGTCGCGCTGACCTGGGCGCATTCGGTCTCGCCGGTCACCACGCTGATCGGCTCGGTGCAGTACGGGCGCTTCGAATCCCGCACGCTGCGCAACAGCGGCAATTCCTACCTGCTGCGCGCCACGGCGGTTCACCAGCTCAGCGAGACCCTGACAGCCTCCCTCCAATACCAGGTGGGTGACCGCTTCACTGACCTGGCCGACCGGGACTCTCCCAACTTCGGGGAGAGGAACCGCCTCCAGCACGCGGTGATCGTCACCCTCCGAAAGTCCTTCTGACCTCGGTCCGCTCATCCGGGCGACGGACCCGCCCCAAAGGACGCCAGCCCATGCACATCACGCCCTACGGCTTCCGCGAGCATCCCTTCCTGATGACGCCGGATGCGCGCCTCTTCTATCCCAGCGCGGGCCATGCCCGCGCCTATGCCCATCTTACCTACGGGCTCGCGCAGCGCGAGGGCTTCATCGTCGTCACCGGGGAGGTGGGCGCGGGCAAGACCACGCTGATCGAGCGACTCTGCGGCGAGTTGGATCCCGCCGGCTTCGCGGTGGCGCGCATTGCCACGACCCAGGTGGCGGGCGACGACCTGCTGCGCCTGGTGGCCGATGCCTTCGGCGTAGCTTCGGACGGCAACAAGGCCGCGATCCTGCGGGGGCTGACGGAGACGCTGCGCGCGGCGGCGATGCCGGGCGGCCGCCGCCATCTGCTGATCGTAGACGAGGCGCAGGCCCTTCCGCCGGCCGCGCTGGAGGAGCTGCGGATGCTCTCCAACGTGGTGGAGGGACATGTCGCGCCGCTCCAGACCATGCTGCTGGGCCAGCCGCAGCTTCGGCGGATGCTGGCCAGCGCCGATCTCGACCAGCTTCGCCAGCGGGTCCTCGCCTCCTATCACCTCTCCGGCCTCTCCGCCGACGAGACGCGCGCCTATGTCGAGCACCGGCTCCGCGCCGTCGGGTGGGAGGGGCAGCCGCGCTGGGAAAGCGGGGCGCTGGACCTCGTGCACCGGCATTCCGACGGCATCCCGCGCCGCATCAACCGGCTGTGCTCGCGTGTCCTGCTCAGCGGCTCGCTGGAGGGGAGCGACGTGCTCACGGCGCCGATGGTCGAGGCGACGGCGCTGGAGCTGGAGACGGATCTGGGCGCGGGCGAGATGCGGGAGCGCCTGCCGCCCCGCGGCGGGATGGAACATGAGCGCGGCTACGACGGCTTCGACCGCTCGCTGGACGATCTGGTGGCCCGGATCGACGCGCTGGAGAACCTCGCCTGGCGGCGGGAGCGCGTCTTCAACCGGCTGATGGATCTCTTCGCGGAGACCGGAGGGCGGCGCCGGTGATGATCCGCCCCGCGCCCGGCGAGGCGCCGCGCAACGCGATGAGCGTGGATGTCGAGGACTGGTTCCAGGTCCAGGCCTTCGCCGGCTGCATCCGCCGGGAGGACTGGGACGGCTTCTCCCGCCGGGTCGAGGCGAATACCGGCCGCGTGCTGGACGCCTTCGGGGCGGCCGGCATCCGCGCCACCTTCTTCACCCTGGGCTGGGTGGCCGAGCGCCATCCGGCGCTCATCCGCCGCATCGTTGCCGAGGGGCATGAGCTCGCGAGCCATGGCTACGGGCATGAGCAGGTGGACCGGATTGGCGAGGCGGCTTTCCGGGCGGATATCCGCCGCGCGCGCGGGGTGCTGGAGGATGCCGGCGGCGTCGCCGTTCTGGGCTATCGCGCGCCCACCTTCTCCATCGGCCCGCGCACGCCCTGGGCGCATGCGGTGCTGGCGGAGGAGGGGCATCGCTATTCCTCCTCGGTCTTCCCCGTCCGGCACGACCTCTATGGCACGCCCGATGCGCCGCGCGGGCCGCATCGCCCGCATCCGGACGGGGTGATGGAACTGCCGATGACGACCTTGCGCGTCGGCGGCGCCGCGCGCGGCCGCAACCTGCCCTGCGCGGGCGGCGGCTGGTTCCGCCTCCTTCCCTACCCGCTTTTCCGCATGGCCCTGCGCCGGGTGAACGGGACCGAGCGGCGCCCGGGGATCTTCTACTTCCACCCCTGGGAGATCGACCCGGGGCAGCCCAGGGTCGCGAATGCGGGCCGGCTTTCCCGCTTCCGGCACTATACCGGCCTGTCCCGCATGTCCGGCCGGCTGGAGCAGCTGCTGCGGGACTTCCGCTGGGGCCGGATGGACGAGGTCTTCGCGGAGGCGATCGGCGAGGCGCGGGCCCTGCCCGCCCCGGGGAGGCCCGCATGAGCCTGCGCATCCGGCCGCTCGACGAGAGCAACGCCCCCGCCTGGGACCGCTTTGTGCGCGCCACGCCGGAGGCGACCTTCTTCCATCTTTCCGCCTGGGCCGGGGTGATCCGCGAGGCCTTCGGCCACTCCACCTTCCATGCGCTGGCGGAGCAGGACGGGGCGGTGGTCGGGGTGCTGCCGCTCGCCCGCATGCGCACGCGGCTCTTCGGGGACCTGCTCTCCTCCACGCCCTTCTGCGTCTATGGCGGCCCTGTCGCCGCGACGCCCGAGGCGGCGGTGGCGCTGGAGCGGCATGCGCTGGACCTGCAGCGGCGCCTCGGCGTGCCCGCGCTCGAGTTCCGCCGGCGGGATGGGGTGGACCCGGGCTGGCAGCCGAGACCTTCGCTCTATTTCACCTTCCGCAAGCCCTTCACCACCACGGGCGACGATGCGAAGGACCAGGCGGCGAACATCCCGCGCAAGCAGCGGGCCGAGGTGCGGAAGGCGATACGCCTGGGCCTGTCCTCCACCTCGGATTCCGATGTGGACGGGCTGCACCGCCTCTATGCCGAGAGCGTGCGCAACCTCGGCTCGCCGGTCTTCCCGCGCCGCTACTTCCGCCTGCTGGCCGCCGCCTTTCCGGGCGAGCATGACGTCACCACGGTGCGGCAGGACGGCACGCCCCTTTCGGCCGTCCTCAACTTCCATTTCCGAGACGAGGTGCTTCCCTATTACGGCGGCGGCACGCGCCAGGCCCGCGCCGTCTCCGCGAACGAGTTCATGTACTGGGAGGTGATGCGCCGCGCGGGGGCGGAGCGCGGCGCGACGCTGTTCGACTTCGGCCGCAGCAAATCCGGCACGGGCGCCTTCGACTACAAGCGCAACTGGGGCTTCGAGCCGCAGCCGCTGCATTATTGCTACCAGCTGATGCCGGGCGCGCGCCTGCCCGAGAACAACCCGAACAACCCGCGCTACCGCCTGCTCATCGCCGCATGGAAGCGCCTGCCGCTGCCTGTCGCCAACCTGCTGGGACCGCCGCTCGTGCGGGGGCTGGGATGATCGCCATGCAAGAAGCCGCCACCCTCCCCCCGCGCGTGGCACCCCCGCCGCGCGCGCGGCTGCGCCTTCTCTTCCTTGCGCATCGCATTCCCTATCCGCCCGAGAAGGGCGAGAAGATCCGTGCCTGGCACATCCTCGACCACCTGGCGGGGAACTGGGATGTCGATCTCGGCTGCCTGGTGGACGACCCGGCCGATCTCCGGCACCTCCCCGTGCTGCGCGCGCGCTGCGCCTCGGTCCGCTGCATCGCGACCGGCACACGCACCCGTGCGGCCATGCGCGCGCTGATGCGGGTGCGGCCGGGCCTGCCGCTCACCCTCGGCTGGTTCCACGACAACACGCTCGCGGCCTGGGTGCGCGACGGGCTGGCGGAGGGGCGGTGGGACGGCGCCTTCGTCTATTCCTCCGCCATGGCGCCCTACCTCATGCAGCCCGGGGCCGGCGCGCTGCACCGCGTGCTCGACATGGTAGATGTGGATTCGGAGAAGTGGCGTGCCTATGCCGCCGATGCCGGCGGTGCCATGCGGCATGTCTGGAGGCGCGAAGCCAGCACCCTCCTGGCCTTCGAGCGCCGCGCGGCGATGGCCTTCGACCGGACGATCCTCGTCTCGGCCGAGGAGGCCAGGCGCTTCGCCGAACTGGCGCCGGAATGCGCTTCCCGCCTGGACCATGTGGATAACGGCGTGGATCTCTCGCGCTTCGACCCCGCGCGCGCCTATCCCGATCCCTTCGCCGGCGGTCCGCCCGCCATCGTGTTCACGGGCACGATGGATTACCGCCCGAACGTGGATGCGGTGCGCTGGTTCGCCGAGGCGGTGATGCCCCTCCTCCGCCGGCGCGGGGGCGGGCCGGCCTTCCACATCGTCGGCGCGAGCCCCTCGCCCCCCGTGCAGGCCCTGGCCGCGTTGCCGGGCGTGCATGTCACGGGCCCGGTGCCGGATGTGCGGCCCTACATCGCCCATGCGGCCGTCTCGGTCGCCCCGCTGCGGATCGCGCGCGGGATCCAGAACAAGGTGCTGGAGGCGATGGCCATGGCACGCCCCGTCATCGCCAGCCCGGAGGCCTATGAGGGCGTCCGCGCGACGCCCGGCCGCGACCTGCTCGTCGCCGGGGATGCGGAGGCGATGGCTGCGCGCATCCTGGAGGTGCTCGACGGCCGCCACCCCGGCCTTGGCGAGGCGGGACGGCGGGCGGTGATGGCGGCGCATGACTGGAGCGCGACGCTGCGCCGGATTGACCCGCTGCTCGGGCCCGCGGCGGAAGGGGCGGCGCAACGGGCGACGGCCCGGCTGGCTGGCGGGGGCGCCTGAGCCATGCGCGCCATCCCCGCCACGGCGCTCCCGCCCCGCGACCTCGCCCATCGCCGTGCCTGGCGGGCGGCGGCCATCCTGCTCCTCGCCGGCGTGGCCGCGCTGCTGGTGCTGTTCCGCGCCGAGGCGGCGGCGGCCTGGCGCATCTGGATGACCTCAACCGCCTATAATCACGGCCCGCTCGTCCTGCCCATTGCCCTCTGGCTGGCCTGGGCACGCCGCCATCGCCTCGCGGAGATGCTGCCGGCGGCGGCACCCTGGGCGGGCGCTTTGCTGGCCGTGCCCGCCGCCCTGGCCTGGCTGGCCGCGGAGCGGATGGGGATCATGGAGGGGAGGCAGTTCGCCGCGCTCGGCCTGCTGTATGCGCTGCTGCTGGCCGTGCTGGGCTGGCGGGTGATCCGCGCCATGGCCGCGCCGCTGGCCTATCTCGTCTTCCTCATCCCCTTCGGCGGCTTCGCCGTGCCGATGCTGCAATCCCTGACCGCGCGGATGATCGGCTTCGGGCTGGGGCTCACGAACATCCCGCATTACGTGGACGACCTCGTGATCGAGATCCCGGAGGGCAGCTTCTATGTCGCCGAGGCCTGCGCGGGGCTGCGCTTCATCATCGCCTCCCTCGCCTTCGGCGCGCTCTATGCGCTGGTGATGTTCCGCTCGCCCGGCCGGCGCCTCGCCGTGATGGCGCTCGCGGTCGGGGTTCCGCTCATCGCCAACGGGATCCGCACCTTCGGCCTCGTCATGCTCGGGCACTGGCAGGGCAATGCCGCCGCGATCGAGGCCGACCATGTCCTCTATGGCTGGGTCTTCTTCAGCATCGTCCTTCTCCTTCTCATCCTGGCCGGCCTTCCCTTCCGCGAGGATTCGAAGCCGCTCGCGGCGGCGGCGCCCGCGCCGCCGGCAGCACCCATGCCCGCCACCGCCCTGCTCGCCGCGGCCCTGCCCGTCCTCGCGCTTGCGATCGCTGCGCCCGCGGCGGCCGGGGCCCTGGAGCAGATGGGCGCGGCGCCTCCGCAGGCGTATCCGATGATCCTTGCCGACGCGCCGGGCTGCGAGCGCATGGCCGAAGGCTCAGGCCTGCGCTGCCCGGGTGGCGTCCTCTCCGCCCGCCTGCTCGCCTTCCCGCCGCGGGCGAACTGGGGGCTCGTCGCCGCGGAGCGGCGCCGTGCCTATGGTGCGGCGCATGACGAGGACATCACCTTCGACATCCGGATGCCCGGCGGGGCCTGGCGGGCGCGGCAGGCCGGGGATGGCGAGGAGACGGTGGCCACCGCCGCCTGGCTCCAGGGCCGCCCCGCCGGGGACGGCCTTCGCAGCCGCGCGGCCCAGGCGCTGCATGCGCTGCGCGGGGGGGCGGAGCGGCCGGTCCTGGCGGTGGTGACGCTGAGGCGCGATGGCCCGCGGGATGCGGCGGAGCAGCGGGCGCTTCTGCGGGCGGTGCTGGAGAGCCAGGGCGCGGCCCTTGCGAGGCAGGCCGCCACGGTCTCCCTCGGTAGGGAATAGGAGAGGCCAAGCAGGGCCCCAGGCACGGAAAAGGGGGCGGCGCACCGGGCGCCGCCCCCTTTCCGTCTCCGCTTGCGCGGCTCAGGCGTCCTTGCGGGCGCGCCGCAGGAAGCCCATTCCGAGCAGCCCCGCGCCGAGCAGCGCGAGCGAAGCCGGCTCCGGCACCGCCGCCGAGCTGGCGGAGAAGGAGAAGGTCCCGCCGGTGTTCCCGTCCTGCGTGCTGAAGCTGAAGACACCAGCGGTGTCGTCATAGCCCGCGAGGCTCAGCGTGCCGGTGCCCGAGAGGACGAGCCCATTCGCGTTCTGGACGTCGATCATGATCGTCGCCAGCTCGAAGCTGATCCCGCCCAGCGTGTAGAGCGGCGAGACCGGCGCCGGGTTCAGGGGGTTGAAGGCGAAGTCGTAGATCTCGCCGAAGGCGCCCTGCCCCACGAACAGCCCGTCGGCCGCGATGACAAAGAAGTTGCCCGGGGCGGCGCCGTTATTGCCGAAGTCCAGCGCCTCCGCCGTCGCCGGCGTGGCGGAGTTCCCCATCGCATCTTCCAGGCCGACGGCGCCCGCCATCTGCAGCGATCCGGTGATCGGCGCAGCGGAGGCGAGACCGGCCCCTCCCACAACCATGACGCCCGCCAGCGCCAGACCTGCCAGACGATTCATTGCACTCTCCTCTGTCTTGATGGGCGCCGTCTGCCGGCCCCCGGTGACCTCTGAGCGCAAGCCATGTGCCAAGCTATTTCTGCGTTCTATTACAAGCGTCTGTAAGTTTTTCCGCGCGCTGCGGCCGGTGGGTGTAAGGCCCGGCGACAGGGTGGAAAGCGAGCCGGGCGCCGGATGGCGCCCGGCCCGCCCGGTCAGCTCCAGATGAAGTCGCTGGCGGAGAGGGCCTGCAGCGAGACGCCGTTGAGCGTCACCGCGACATCGACCTGCCCGTCGCCATTCGCATCGACCTGCAGCTGCTGCGTGCCCTGGACGAAGCGCGCCTCGCTATGGTGCTGCGCGGTGAAGCTGCCGGCGCCGAGGAAGGTGAAGCCGCCCTTGAGCATGCCGTCGAAGACGAGGCGGTCGCCCTGGGCGTCGAAGTCCAGGACGCGGTCGGGCGCTCCCGCGCTGGACGTACCGGCGGTGAAGACGAAGTGGTCCGCCCCCGCGCCGCCGCTCAGGATGTCCCCGCCCGCGCCGCCGACCAGCGTGTCGTTGCCGCCGCCGCCGGTCAGCGTGTCCGTGCCGGCGCCGCCCTCGATGCGAGCGCCCTGGTTGCCGGTCACGGTCACCCGGTCGCTTCCCGTGCCGCCGAGGATATGCTCGACGCCGGAGGCAGTGATGCCGTTCATGCCGCCATTGGCGAGCACGAGCCGGTCCACGCCGCCGCCGAGATCGACCACCCCGTTCGCGATCACCGTCGAGAACGTCACGGCATCCGCGGCCGATCCACCGGTCACGATCTCCGTGTTCGCGAGGGTGAGCGTGTTGGCGCCGGCGGAGGAGAGGATCAGCCGGTCCGTGCTGCCGCTGAGGTCGAAGAAGAGGCCCTTGACCGCATGCCCCAGCGTCACCTCGTCGGCCGCGTAGCCGCCCTGGATGAACTCGGTGTTCAGCACCGTCACCTTGTTGGCCGCGCCGCCGAACAGGGTGAGCCGGTCGGCCCCGCCGCCGAGGTCCACCGTCACGCCGGCGGCGACGCCGAGCGTCACCTCGTCCGTGCCGGAGCCGCCGATCACCGTCTCCGTATTGGCGACGGTGAGCCGGTTCGGGCCAGCGTTGGACAGGATCAGCTTGTCCGCACCGCCCCCGAGATCCACCGAGGCGCCCATGACCGCCTTGCCCAGCGTCACCGTGTCCGCGGCCGCGCCGCCGAGGATGGTTTCCACATCCGTCGCCGTCACGACATTCGGCCCATCGCTGGCGAGAAGCAGCCGGTCCGCATTGCCGCCGAGATCCACCGTGGTGCCGGTGGCGGCATGGGCGAGCGTCACCGTGTCCATGCCGCTGCCGCCCGTGATGAACTCGGCACGGTCCACCGTGACGCGGTTGGCACCCGCGGAGGACAGCACCAGCCGGTCCGTGCCGGCCCCGAGATCGACCGAGATGTTGGAGACAGCCAGACCGAGGGTCACGGTATCTGCCTTCGAGCCGCCGATGACCGTCTCGACGTTGCGCAGCGTGACCGCATTCACCCCGGCCGAGGAGAGGGTCAGCCGGTCGTTGCCGGCGCCGAGGTCGATCGCGGCGCCCGTGATGGCCGCCCCGAGGGTCACGTCATCCAGCCCCGTCCCGCCGACAAGGGTCTCGACGTTCGAGATCAGGGCGACGCTGCCGGCGTTGGACAGGACCAGCCGGTCCGTTCCGCCGCCGAGATCCACGGCGATGCCGGTGCCGCCGGTGGTCAGCGTCACGTCCTCCGCGCCGTTGCCGCCGGAGACCGTCTCCGTGTTGGAGGCCGTCACGCGGCTGGCGCCGGAGGCGGCGAGCAGGAGCTGGTCCTTCCCCTCGCCCATATCGACCACCAGCCCGCTCACGGCCTGGCTGAGCGTCAGCCGGTCGTTCCCGCCGCCGAGCTGGACCGTGCCGCCCGAGGCGACGCCGCCGAAGGTGATATCATCCGCACCCCCGGCGCCGATCACCGTCTCCACCGAAGTGAGGGTCAGGCGGTTGCTGCCCTCCGCCAGGGTCAGCCGGTCCAGGCCCGTGCCGAGATCGACGCTGGCGCCCTGGATCGCGCTGGCGAAGGTGACGGTATCCCCGCCATTCCCACCCCGCAGCACCTCGACATTCGAGACGGTGAGGCGGTTCATGTTGGTCTGGAAGAGGGTCAGCTCGTCCTGTCCGGCGCCGAGGTCGACGACCAGCCCGTTGGCGAAGCTGCCGAGGGTCACCCGGTCGGCCCCCGCCTCGCCGATGATGGTCTCCGTGTTGAGGACGGTGACCTTGCCGCCGGCGGAAAGGGTCAGCCGGTCGGCCCCGCCGCTGAGGTCCACCACCATGCCGTCCGGCGCGGCGCCGATCGTCACGTCATCCGCGTTCAGGCCGCCGATCACCGTCTCGACATTCGCCACGCCGATCCGGTTTGGCCCGACCGAGGAGAGGGTCAGGCGGTCCTGTCCGCCGCCGAGATCGATCAGCGCCTCCGCCGCGGCGGTGAAGGCGACATCGTCGGCGGCCGCACCGCCCTGCACGGCTTCCACCCCGGCGAGCGTCACCTTGTTCGGGCCGGCGGAGGACAGCGTCACCTTGTCCTTGCCGCCGCCGAGCTGGAGCGTCATGCCGGAGGTGGCGGCGCCGAGCACCACCTCGTCCCGGGCCTCGCCGCCGATCACCATCTCGGTGTTCAGGACGGTCAGGCTGTTCGGCCCGGCCGAGGACAGGGTCAGCTGGTCCTCTCCGCCGCGCAGATCGATGGTGGTGCCGGAGACGGGCGCCGAGAGGGTGATGAAGTCCTTGCCCGAGCCGCCGACCAGGGTCTCGACCTGGGCGACCTTGCCGCGGTTGCCGCCATCGGCGAGCACCAGCCGGTCCTTGCCCGCGCCGAGATCGGCGTTGAGGTCCTGGGTGGCGCTGCCCAGCACCTTGTCGTCATTCCCGGCCGTGCCGAGCACGGTGCCGCCATAGACGCCCGGCAGCGTCACGGCATAGTTCGGGGACTTGGTGTACACATCCTGCGTGGTGCCCGGGGGGCTCTGCTCGGCCATCGCGCGATAGGCTTCCGCCGCCTTCTCGGAGCCGGTGAGGTGATAGATGCCCGCCAGGGTCGCCATGGCGAGGCGTGGATACTCGCCCTGGCTATGCGCCCAGGTGTCCTCGCCGTTCGACCAGCCGCGCCTCTCCGTCTCGGCGGCGATCTTCGCCCAGCTGGTATAGGGTGCGCTCGTCGCCGTGTCGCGGATGGCGATGATATAGGCCGCGCCGTCGCGCATCTCGAAGCCCTTGTCCTCCGCGAAGAAGCGGCCGACGAGGAAGTTGGACTGCCACTGCAGGAAGGTCAGCGCATCGGCATTGCCGCGGCTGGCGGCGGCGATGGTGGTGGAGGCGAAGTAGTCCTGCTGCCAGGGCGAAAGGTCACCCAGCGAGCCCGCGACGCCGGGCACCCAGCCATGGGCCTCGCCCTGCATCTTCGTCCATGCGGGGATCTGAGAGACGAGCCACTTCCAGTTGGCGTCGGAGACGCTCGTGAAATACGCCTTCTCCGCGCTGCCGTCGGGCGCGGCCCAGGCGGCGTTCTCGATCTCGCGCAGCGACCAGGCGGCGCTGCGGATCTGGCTGTCGCGCACCAGGATGTCGTCGCCATTGCCGCGCACCGCGGGCCAGGTGGTCATGACGTTGAAGGAGGCCTGGGCCTGGAGATTGTCGAGGATCCAGCGCTCGCCCGTCAGAACATAGGGCACGAAGGACAGCTCGGGCTGGTGCGCGCGGTCGGGCGCCCAGCCCGTATCGGTGGGAACCTGCTGCGTGAGGCCGGTGGAGGTGCCGACGCCGGCCTTCCCGTTGCCGCCGCGCACGTCGGTCCAGAGCTTGGCGTAGTTGTCGGTGTTCAGCCAGGTGCCGTTGGCCTCGTCGTAGAAGTTCCAGGGCACGGCGCCGGCCGCCTCGGCCTGGCCCATCGCGTAGCCGGCGGCGCGCGCATCGCCGGTCATCAGCCAGGCAGTGTTGGCGGCGGTCGTCATGCCGAGGTCGCTGCGCCCGCCGGTCATCGGCATGTACTGGGTCACGCCATTGGCCGAGAGCGGCTCGTTCCAGCCCGACGCGGCCTGCGCCTTCTCCCAGGAGGACAGCAGCCCCGCGTCCACGCCGACACTCAGGTCGTAGCGCGCGACCGCGCCGGTCTCCTGCAGGTAGGCGACATCATGCTGGACGTTCAGCCAGCCCTCGGCGGGGCTACCCAGCCCCTGCCCGCCATCGGTGCCGCTCGAGAAGCCGCGGTGCCAGTTCTGGTACTGCCCCTGGCTGACCGTCTCCCGCGCGACCTCCTCGCCATCCATGCGGACGACGACGCCATACTGGGCGCGGCCGCCGGCGGTGCCCATCGCGACGTCGTTGTTGAAGCCGGCATCCACCGAGAAGCCGCCGTCCTTATAGGCGGTGACGTCGAAGACCAGGCGCTGCGAACCCTCGAGCGCGATCTCCACCCGGGCCTGGGCGGCCAGCGGGCCGTTCTGCCAGACCGAGGCATCGCCCTGGGCGAGCGCGTCGCGCAGCGCGTCGATGACGTCCACATGCCGCGTCGTGCCGCCGGCCATGGTGAGGTCGACCGTGAAGCTATGCCCGTCCAGCGCCTTGCCGAGATCCAGCGCGGGCGCGGCGGCCGGGGCGGTCGTCTTGGCGAGCGAGACGGTGACGCTCTCCCCCGCCGCCAGGTCAGGGCGCTCCAGCGAGAGCACCGCCATCTTCACGGAACCGTCGGGATGGGTGGTCTTCACATCCATCTGCACCGGCACGGCGGCGCCGCCGATCCAGGCCACGAGGGAGGTGCCGGCCGGCACATGCCCCGCCTGGAACACCTGGCCGAGCGTCGTGACGCCGCCGGCGAGTTCCGCCTTCCCGGCATTCTGCAAATTGAAGCCAAGGATGGCTCCGGGGGCAAGATCAGACAAAGAAGTGCTGGCCTGGGTCATGCTCAATTCCTCTACGATTCGAACATCCGGCGTTGTTGTTGATGCCCTTGTATTCAGCACTTCCTGGCGATGATGCGTAATCGCCGAGGGATACTTCGCCGTAACTGCCGGTGCCGAGTGGAAATAACCTCGGATAGCGCTCGCGGAAAAGTGAGCAAGGCCGCAATGAGCGGCCGGGGCGGCCTAGTGAGACCGCTGGGCCACAGAAATGCACCGCTGGGTTGAATGCACCGGCTTCATCGCCGGAGCCCGTCTCTCATTCCGGGACGGTTTTGCCCGGGCTGATGCACCGCCAAATTGAGAGAGCGCGTCCTGTAAGGGAATCGGCTGGCAGAGCCGTGACCCAGACGAGGCGGGCCTCCTGCCGGGCCAGGCTCGTCTTGTAGCGCTGCGACCCCGCCATCAGGTCGTAGACCGCGTCGCCCGCGGCGAGGGCCCGTAGAATCGCCAGGCTGTGACAGGTTAGGCCTGGCTTGCCATGCGCCATGGCGCCGGCGCGGTCGAGCCCGCTCTGATAGGCATGCACCACGCCGCCGGCCCGCAGGTTGTAAAGGAAACCGACGACCCGCTCTCCTGCGATCACGCGCAGCAGGTCCAGCTCCCCCCGCGCCTGCGCCACGGGGATCAGCGCCCGGTGGAACCGTTGCATGAAGGGATGGGCGAAGGCGCCGGGCCGGCCACGCGCCTGCCAGTCCGCCTGATGCAGCGCCATCAGCGCCTCGAACCAGTCCAGCGCCTCCGCCTCGGTCTCCGCGCGCTGAATCCGCAGTGGCCCCGCGGCGGCATAGGCCCGCATGGAGCGGCGGATCTGCTGGCGCGCATTGGCGCTGAGCGTGGCGAGGTAATCCCCGCCCCCACCCCGCAGCGCCTCCAGATCGACATAGGGCGCCAGCCGCACCTGCCGCCGCAGCGCGACGCCGGCCCGGTCGGCCAACTCCCGCTCGACGCCGCTCAGCACCAGCCGCCCTGCCCCGCGCACCCTCCAGGCCGCCGCCAGCCATTCCGCGGGCGGGATCGCCACCCCCGCCGCGACCAGCGGGCCGTTGTGCTCGACGAAGGGAGCGTCCAGCGCCGGATCTCCGCTCTCACCCAGGAAGAGCCGGCGGCGGCGGCGGTTGAACAGCGCCAGCCCGATCACCCTCCCGCCCCGCGTCGCGCGGAGCAGCACCGGGTCGGGGAAGCGCTCCTCCGCGAGGGTGCCGACCCAGGTCCAGGAACGGAAGAAGGTGGGCGCTGCCTCCGCCTCCAGCGCGCGCCAGTCCTGGCCGAGCCGCTGGAAATCGGTCACCGGCACGGCGTCGATCCGCGCCGACGCGGCGTGAGGCACGGGCCTGCTCAGGTCGCAATCTCCGCTTCCCGTCCAGGCTAGTGCGGATTTCCCGCCTGGGGAATGTTACGCTTCTCCCGGGCGCGGTCCGACATGGCCTGAGCATGCGCCCGGAGCATTGGAACGAGGGAAGCCGTGTCCGCCCAGTCCATGCTCACCGCGCTGCTGCTGCCGCCCCTGCTGCTGGTGCTGCTCGCCCTGGCGGGCGGGGTCCTGGCCTGGGCCGGCCGTCGCTGGGCAGGCGCGCTCGCCGCGCTCTCCGCGGCCGGATTGCTGCTGCTGGCCACCCCGATGGCCGAGGGGTGGCTCATCTGGTCCCTGGAACGCGAGGCGCGAACGCGCCCCATGCCCGGCGCGGCGCCGCCCGGGGCCATCGTCATCCTCGGCGCGGAGAGCGCCCGGGGCGAGCGGGGCCCCGAGGTCGGCCCGATGACGCTGGAGCGGCTGCGGGCCGGCGCCGCGCTGCATCGCCGCACCGGGCTGCCGCTGCTGGTCACGGGCGGTCCGCTTTCGCCCGGCGCCCCGCCCATCGCCAGCCTCATGGCCCGCAGCCTGGAATCCGATTTCGGCGTCACGGCCCGCTGGGTGGAGCCCCTGGCTCCGGACACGCGGGGCAACGCGCAGGGCAGCGTCGCCCTGCTGCGCGCCGACGGGATCGGCTCCGCCCTTCTGGTGACCCATGCCTGGCATATGGCCCGCGCGCGCGAGGCCTTCGACCGGCTCGGCTTCTCCGTGCAGGGCGAGCCTGTCCGGGTTAGCCCGCCGCCGACGCCCGTCGCATCGAGTTGGGTGCCGCGGCCGGATCATCTCGCCGGCAGCTGGTTCGCCCTCCGCGAGTGGCTCGGGCGCCTCGTCTACGCCTTCCGGGATGCACGCCGAGAGAGAGTGTCGGAAAGCCTTACAGCCGGGGAAAGTGTATCCACAAACGAATAGGAAGAACAGAGACTTAGAAAATGGCTCGCTTTTTGTAAGCCTCTCCGACAACCGGGCGGCCGGCCCGGACGGCAGCAGGGGCGGAACGATGCGCGACGAGTCAGGTTCGGCCAGGTCCGAGAGCCCTCCCTTTCCTACCCCCCTGCGCGCCTAGAGGGGCACTCCGCCATGACCCCCCATGCCTGGACGGACCGTCCTTCCGGATCCGCCCCGCGGCCAGGGCCGCTGGGCCCCATCCCTCAGCCCGCCGGCCTGCCCGACCCGGAGCTGGCCATCCCGCCGCTGCCGCGCCTCGGGCCGGGCTTCTCCATCACCCTGCGCCGCGGCACGGGGACGGAGGGGGCCGCGCCGGGGCCGGGCCTGCCGGGCTGGTGCAACCGCTTCCTCGCCCGGCCGGAGGACGACTTCTTCGCCTCGCGCGCCTGGTACGACACCGTCCTGCGGCACGCGCTGCCGGCGGGCGCGGAGCCGCTTCCCCTGGCGCCCGGCGATGCCGCGCTCTGGCCCTTGCTCAGGCTCGGTGGCCGGTCCCGTGCGCTCACCACGCCCTACACCATCGTCTGGCGCCCCCTGCCGGCGCCCGGGGCCGTGCCTCCGGCGCTGCAATCCGCCGGCCTTGCCTTCGGGGAAGCGCTGCGCCACCGCCCGCCCGTGCTGCTGGACGCGCTGGATGCCGAGGCCCCGGGCCTCGCGCCCCTTCTCGACGGCATCCGGGCCGCCGGGATCATGGCGCTGCCGCATGACCATTTCGGCAACTGGACCGAGGCGCTCCCGCCCGGGCAGGACTGGGACGGATATCTTGCCAGCCGCGCCCCGTCGCTGCGCGCCACCGTGTTGCGCAAGATGCTGCGCGCGCTCCGCTCCATGGGCTTCGAGCTGCTTCAGGAACCGGGGCCGGCCCTGGAGGAGGGGATCGCCGCCTACGAATCCGTCCGCGCGCGCAGCTGGAAGCCGGACGAGCCCTTTCCTGCCTTCGACGGCGCGCTGATGCGGGCCGCGGCCCGGGCGGGCCGGTTGCGGCTGGGCGTGCTGCGCCTGGCCGATGGCACGGCCGCGGCGGCGCAATATTGGATCGTCTCGGGCGGCGGGGCCACGCTGATGAAGCTGGCGCATGACGAGGCGGAGCGGGCTACCTCGCCCGGCACCGTGCTCACCGCCCTGATGATCGCCCATCTCATCGAGGAGGACGAGGTGCGGCACCTCGATTTCGGCCGCGGCGACGATCCCTACAAGGCGCTCTGGGTCAGGCGGCGGCGCCAGCGCATCGGTATGCTGCTCGTCGATCCGCGGCATCCGGCGGGCCTGCTCGCGGTCGGGCGGCATCTCGCGGGGAGGCTGCGCCGCAATGCCGGGCGCGGCGCGGCGCCGGCATGAGGATTCTCTACTCCCACCGCATCCAGTCCCGCGACGGCCAGGGCGTGCATCTCGACTCCCTCGTCGCCGCCCTGCGCGAGGAGGGGCACGAGGTGCGGGTCGTCGGCCCGCCTTCCTACGACCGCGCTGGGCTGGGCGGGGGCAGCCGCGTCCTCTCCGGGCTGAGGCGGCTGCTTCCCGGCCCGGCCGCGGAGCTGGCGGAGCTGGCCTATGGCGTTCCCGCGACGCGCCGCCTGGCGCGGGCCGCCGCGGAGTTCGCGCCGGATGCGATCTACGAGCGCTACAACCTCTTCCACCTTTCCGGCGCCCTCGTTGCCCGCCGCCGGGGCGTGCCGCTGCTGCTGGAGGTGAACGCGCCCCTGGCCGAGGAGCGGAGCCGCTTCGGAAGCCTGCGCCTGCGCCGCCTGGCGCGCTGGGCCGAAAGCTTTGTCTGGCGCCGCGCGGACCGCGTGCTGCCGGTGACGGAGGTGCTGGCGAGCCATGTGGCCGCGGCGGGCGTGCCCGAGCCGCGCATCGCCGTCGTGCCCAATGGCATCGACCTGCGGGACTACCCCGCCGCGGCATCCCCGGCGCGGACCGCCGGGGAAGGGCGCCCGCTGGTGCTCGGCTTCGTCGGCTTCGTGCGGGACTGGCACGGGCTGGACGCGGTGCTGCGGGCCTTCGCCGCGCGGCAGGGTGGCCCGCCGCTTTCGCTCCTGATCGCGGGCCAGGGGCCGGCGCGGGCGGGGCTGGAAGCGCTGGCGGCGGAGCTGGGCATCGCGGACCGGGTCCGCTTCACCGGCCTCGCCCCGCGCGAGGAGGTGCCGCGGCTGATCGGCGGCTTCGACATCGCGCTGCAGCCGGCGGCGGTGCCCTATGCCTCGCCGCTGAAGATCTTCGAATACATGGCCGCCGGGCGGGCCATCGTGGCGCCGGACCAGCCGAACCTGCGCGAGGTGCTGGCGCATGAGCGCACCGCCCTGCTCTTCGACCCGGAAAGGCCGGGTGCGCTCTGGGGCGCCGTGGAGCGGCTGGCCGCCGATCCGGCGCTTCGCGAGAGCCTCGGCACCGCCGCCCGCGCGGAGGTGGAGCGGCGCGACCTGACCTGGAGCGGCAATGCGCGCCGCGTCGCCGCCATTGCGCGGGAGGAGGCCGCCCGCCGCGGGGCTCGCCCATGAACGCGCCCTTCATCGCCGTCGCGGCGCCGCCGCGCCAGCCGCTGGTGCTCAGCGTCTTCCCGACCTTTGCCGTGGGTGGGGCGCAGGTTCGCTTCGCGGCCCTGGCCAACCGCCAGGGCGCGCGCTGGCGCCATGCCATCGTCTCGCTGGACGGCCAGTTCGGCTGCGCGGAGCGGCTGGCCGCCGGCGTGCCCTTCGAGCGGATCACCTTCCGCACCGCGCCGGGCGAACCCCTGCCCCTGCGCCTGCGCCGGATCCGCGCGGTGATCCGGGCGCTGCGGCCGGATGCGCTGGTGACGAGCAACTGGGGCTCGGTGGAATGGGCCATCGCCAATCTCGGACCGGCCCGCATCCGGCACCTCCATACGGAGGACGGGTTCGGGCCGGACGAGGCCGAGGGGCAGAAGCGCCGGCGCGTCATCTTCCGCGCGCTCACCCTCCGCTGGAGCAGCATCGCCCTTCCCTCCTCCGTGCTGCTGCGCTCGGCCCGGGAGCAGTGGCGCCTGCCGGAGCGGCGGCTGCACCTGGTGCCCAACGGGCTGGACCTCCGCCGCTTCCGCAGGGACGGGCCCGCGGCGGCGATCGAGGTGCCCGGCCGGGGGCCGCTGATCGGCACGGTGGCGGCGCTGCGGCGGGAGAAGAATATCGGGCGGCTCCTCCAGGCGGTGGCGCTGCTGCGGCGGCAGGGCGTGGCGATGCGCCTGGCGGTGATCGGCGAGGGGCCGGAGCGGCAGGACCTTGAGGAACTTGCGGCCTCGCTGGAGATTCAAGACCGGGTCCGCTTCACCGGCCATCTGCGCGACCCCGCCGCGGCCTATCGCGCTCTGGATGGCTTCGCCCTCTCCTCCGATACGGAGCAGATGCCCTTCTCCGTGCTGGAGGCCATGGCGAGCGGGCTACCCGTCGTCTCCACCGATGTCGGCGATGTCCGCCTCATGCTGTCCGCCGAGAACCGGGCGCTCGTCACCCCGCCCGATGCCTCGGCCCTCGCGGCGGCGTTGCGGCGCATGGTGGAGGATGGGCCGCTGCGCGCGGCACTGGGCGCCGCCAACCGCGCGAAGGCGGAGGCGGAATACGACGAGATCCGCATGTTCGACACCTATGCCCGGCTGATCGACGGATGAGCCGGCCCCGCGCGCCCCTAGCTGTAGAGGTGGGCGCGCTCCTCGCGCTTCACGGCGTCGTCGGCGTCGATGTCGCGGCGGATGCGCTGGCAGGCGATGCGGTCGAACCAGGTGTCGAGGCCGTTCCAGCGCAGCTCCATCGAGGCGTGGCGGGCCCTGTAAAGATCCACGACATGCGCGGGCATGGCCTCCACCCCCTGCTCGAACAGGAGCGGGTAGAGCATGTTGGCCTGCTGGCGCCGCACGGCGTAGCGCATGCGGCGGTTGCGGTAGATGCGCCAGTCGCGCGGCGAGAAGGGCGAGAGCGGCGGGTAGGCGAAGCCGCCCTTCTCCGTCGCGGTCACGCGCTCGTCACGGCGCGTGCCGCGCGTGTCGAGGTCGTATTTCACGAGGGTGGTCACCAGCCCGTCCTCGCCGAACATGCCGAAGGGAAGGCGCAGCCCCTTGCGGCGGAACGCCTCCACCGTGCGGCCCCGCAGCGCGTAGAGGTTGCCCGCCATCTCCCGCCGCGCGACCAGCTTCTCGCGGAACGCATCGCGGGAGCGGCCGGAGACGGGCAGGGCCGCGCATCCATTCGCCTCCGGCTCGGCCGCGAAGCGCTCCAGGAAGCCGGCGACCGAGCCGGGCGCGGCCAGCATGTCGCCATCGGTGAAGACATGCGCCTCAGCCGCGAGCGGCGCCACCTCCTGCACATAGGTGTTCCAGGCATTGGCCTTGTCACCGCGCCGGATCTCAACGGGGTGCAGGGTGAATCCCTGCGGGCGGTAGGCGCGCACCACCTCCGCCGTCCGGTCCGTGCAGCCATTGATCAGCACATGGACGGTCAGCGCCGCCTCGCCCGCCATGGCGCCGAAGGCGTCGAGGGCGGATGCGATGGACGCCTCCTCGTTATAGGCGAAGACGGCGACGGAAACGGATGGAACCGGCATGGGACGGCCTCCCGGCGCCGCATGCTGCGCG
This sequence comes from Muricoccus roseus, assembly GCF_900141905.1. Lineage (GTDB taxonomy): Bacteria > Pseudomonadota > Alphaproteobacteria > Acetobacterales > Acetobacteraceae > Roseomonas > Roseomonas rosea. The sequence goes on from NZ_FQZF01000025.1 coordinate 55,189, forward strand.
GCCCGGCCCGACTCTGTTGGAGGCGCCGCGCGCGGTCAATGACCTCGTCGCGCCGCGTGCAGCAGGGAATGCTTCGCGAGCCGCAGGAGATGGCGTGGCGCGGCGGCGAGGCGGGCATGCCCGGCCCGTGCCGCCATTCCCGCCGCGTCGCGATAGGCCCCCAGCCCCGCGCGGGAGGCGGCATAGAGATGGCCGCGCAGGGCGGGCGGGATGGCCTCCAGCAAGGCGGCGCGCTGCGGCGCGGAGAGCGCGGCGCGTCCCGCCCTGTCCTCCGCCGCCAGGCGAGTCAGCGAACGGACCGTGCCGCGGCAGAACATGAGCGCGTTGCGCTCATGCGTGAGATTGGAACCGTGCACGCGCTTGTGCGCCACCACCTCCCGCCGGAAGGCGAAGCGGCCCGCGAGCGACATGCGGAGGAACAGGTCCGTGTCCTCGCCATGCATCATCGCCTCGTCGAACAGGCCGGCCGCCAGGGCGGCGCTCCGCCGGAACAGGCAGGCGGAGGTGCCGAAGATGCCGGTCCGCAGCAGCGCGCGGAAGCTGCCCTCGCCGAGGGTGAAGACGCCTGGTGCGATGGTTTCCGCCGCCAGACTCGCCACGCCGCTATGGGCCAGCCCGCTCTCCTGGATGGTGCCGGAAGGCCCGAACACCGTGTGGTCCGCATAGGCCAGCACGAGATCCGGCGCGGCCGAGATCGCGGCCAGCAGCAGGGCGTGGTGGGACGGCGCGAGCAGGTCGTCCGCATCCAGCAGCGCGACGAATTCCGGACCTTCCGCGCGGATCGCCAGATTCCGCGCGGCGGATGGGCCGCGCGGTCCCGGGTTGCGCAGGATGCGGATCGCGATCCGGTCGCGCAGCGCGGCCGCGCAGGCCTCGGCGACCGCGACGGTGTCATCCGTGCTGGAATCGTCCACCACCGTCACGCGCGCGGGGCGCAGGGCCTGGGCCGCCACGCTTTCCAGCGTCTCCCGCAGGAAGGGGCCGGCGTTATAGGCCGGGATGACAACCTCGATCACCACGGCCCTCCTTCTGCGCGACGCGCGTTCCTACCGACGATCCTACAAGAACCGGCCGGCGTGGCGAGGCCTTCCTTCGCGTCACGCCCGCCTCCCTTCCGGGACATGCACAGATGAGCGCACGCTCCGTCGTCTTCGCCAATCTCGGCCTCGCCTTCGATGGCCGCAGCGCGGAGGAGCAGCCGATGGGCGGGGTGGAGAGCTCCCTCATCGCCCTTGCCGAGGCGCTGGCGGCACGGGGGCACCGGGTCCGGGTCTACAACCGTTGCGCCGAGCCCGTGACGCACCGCGGCGTCGAATGGATTCCGATCGGCCAGGGCCTGCCCTGGCGCGCGGATCTCTACGTGGCCAACCGGGATCACGCCTTGCTGCTGGGGGTTCCCCTCGCCCGCCGGCGGGCGCTCTGGCTCCATAATCCGGGCTGGAAGGCGGCGTCCTGGCCGTTCCGCGCCAAGCTGGCGGCGCTTCCGGCGGATATCGTCGTGCTGGGCGAGTATCATCGCGCCACCTGCCCGGACTGGATGCAGCGGCGCATCGTCACCATCCCGCTCGGCCTGGCCGAACGGTTCCGCCACCAGCCGCCGCGCCCCGAGCCGCCGCCGCCGCGCGCCGTCTTCACCTCCAACCCCGCGCGCGACCTGGACTGGCTGCTGCGCGTCTGGTGCGAGCGCATCCGCCCGCATGTGCCCGCCGCCGAATTGCTGCTGTTCAGCGGGCCGCAGGTCTATCAGATGCGCCCGGGCAGCGGGCTCGACCTGATGAACAGCGTGCTGGCCAAGGCCGCTTCGCTCGGCGCCCATGGCGTGCGCCCGCAGCGCCCCCTCACCCGCCAGGCGCTGGCCCGGCAGGTCGCGCAGGCGCGCGCCATGCTCTACCGGGGCCATGAGGAGGAGACCTTCTGCCTCGCCCTCGCGGAGGCGCAGGCGCTCGGGGTTCCTTGCGTGGTGCAGGCGATCGGGAGCACGCCGGAGCGGGTGCGCGACGGCCTCACGGGCCATCTCGCCCGGGACGAAGCGGGTTTCGCGGAGCATGCGATCCGCCTGCTGACCGATGACGCCGCCTGGGCGGCGATGCACCGCAATGCGCTTCGCCTGCAAGCGGGCCGGAGCTGGGATGACGCGGCGCGCGATTTCGAGGGGCTGATGGGCGCATGACCGAGTCTTCTTCCGCCCATCCGGCACATGACGTTCAGGCGCATGACGTTCCGTGGCGGGACGGAAGCAGGCCTCTGCGCGTCCTGCATCTCTATCGCCGCTTCCATCCGGATTATACGGGCGACGGGATCTACTACACCCGCCTCATCCCCGAGATGGCACGCCTCGCGGTGGCGGGCGAGATCCTTGTCTATGAGACGAAGCCGGACCACGACGCCGCGACCGTCGAGCATGAGGGCGTGCCGGTCCACTATCTCGCCAATGCCATGGGCCGGGCGAGCATTCCGGCGCTGCTCGGCTGGCTCGCGCGCCATCTGCACCGCTACGACGTGATCCACCTGCATTCGCACGTGGATCGCCTCTTCCTCTCCACGCTGTTCGCGCGCCTGCTTGGCCGGCGCGTCCTCTTCTCCTGCACGCTGAACGACAGCCCGACCGAGCTGCTCTCGGACTACCGTCCTTCCTACCGCCGCCTCGCGGCGCTGCTGATGCGCTCCATCGGCACTTTCGTGGTCATCAGCCCGCAGCTCATGCGCCTCGCGCGGCAGAGCACGGCGGCGCGCCGCCTGCGCTTCATCCCGCAGGGCGTCCGCCTGGACCGGCCGCCGGTCAGCGCAGCGGAGCGCCTCGCCGCTCGCCGCCTTCTCGGCCTCGAGCCAGACGACTTCATCGTGCTGAATGTCGGCTCGGTCTCCCGCCGCAAGAACGTCGCCTTCCTCGTGGAGGTGATGGCCCAGATGGACGATCCCCGGGCCCGGCTCATCGTGCTCGGCCCCGTGCTGGAGGAGGACTACGCAGAGGAGATCCGCGCCGCCGCGTCCCGCCTGGGCAGCCGCGTCACCCTCGCCGGGTTCCGCGACGACCCGACGGAGTACTACCGCGCCGCCGATGCATTTGCATTCGCCTCGACCGCCGAGGGCTTCCCAAATGTGTTTCTTGAAGCCATGGCCTGCAACCTTCCGATCGTCACGCGCTTCTTACCCGGCCTCTCGGACTACATCGTTGACCATGGGCGCAGCGGCTTCCTCGCTCAGAGCGCCAGGGACTTCGCGGCAGCGTTGAAAGCGCTGCAGCAAGACCCCGCCATGGCTGCAGGTTTCGGTCTGGCGGGGCGCCGGTTCGCAGAACGCAACCTAGAGTTGCAGAAGGTCGCAGCGGCCTACTCCCAGCTGTACCGTGAGGAGAAGAGTCGCCTGCCCGAGCCATCATCCGCCTTCCCGGAGTTCAGCCTCCGCAGCGCCGGCGACGTGCGTGGCGCACCGGCCAGCATCGGGCTGCGCGAGTTCCGCCTGCCGACGAGTCAGCGGCCCTTGCTGCAGGTGGTCATCGACACCGAAGCCGACTTCGACTGGGACAAGGGCACGGCCACGGATACCGGCCGCGTCTCCTCCATCACGGGTCTCCTCAGCGGCTTCGACCTCTTCCGCTCGCATGGCGTGAGGCCGGCGTTGGTGCTCGATTACCCCGTGGCCACGCAGGAGCCGAGCGTTGCCATCATCCGCAGCCTCGCCGCGGAGGGCTGCGAGCTTGGCGTCCATCTGCATGGCTGGAGCACGCCGCCCGAGGTGGAGCTGCGTGACGACTGGCACTCCTTCTCGGGCAATCTCGGGCCGGCCCTCGAGCGCAGGAAACTCGAGGCCCTGACCGATCGCGTGGAGGCACTGCTCGGCCACCGGCCCCGCCTCTTCAAGTCGGGCCGCTACGGGCTCGGCCCCAGCACCATCGCCGCGCTGCAGGAGATGCGTTTCGAGATCGACCTCTCGATCTGCCCGGCTTACGACTTCTCCGGCATGGGGGGGCCGGATTTCTCGGCCTTCAGCGCTCATCCCGGATGGTTCGGCCGGGAGGGCGGATTGCTATCGCTGCCAACGACGGCGGGATGGCTGGGCGGACTCCGCCAGGAGGCCGCCAGGCTCCGCCCGCTCGTCGCCAGCCCCGTGGGCCGCGCACTTCAGCTGGACCGCCTCTCCGCCCGCGCCAACCTGCTCTACCCCATTCGCCTCTCGCCCGAAGGCAACGACCTCGCGGCGATGAAGGCGCTGACGCGGCAATTGCATGCGGATGGGGTCCGGGTCTTCACCCTCAGCCTGCATAGCCCGACCTTTCAGCCCGGCAACACGGCCTATACGCGCTCCGCCGAGGATGTGCGGGCCCTGCTCAGCCGTATCGACGGATATCTCGCCTTCTTTCGCTCCGAAATGGGCGGCGCGTTCTCGACGCCGGCCGGGATTCGAGCGGCCATTCTCGGAAGCACCGCAGCAATGCCCGCGGCGATGGAGCGCGTGCCCGCATGAGAGGGGACCGACTGGCGTGGCCGCTTCCCTCCGCCATCAGCGCCGCGAATGCACAACCTGTGGTAGCAGGCAGGCAACCGGACGGCGCAGGATCGCGAGTTCCGAGACCGGATCAGCGCCGGGCCAGATCCTGGACAGTGCCGTCGGTCACTTTCCGTCGTGCGCGTGTCCATCAATAGAGTCTCGAAGTGACGGCGTCGTCAACATTGGCCCATGTTAGTTTCGAATGGGCAAGGGCCGCAATCCGAGGGCCCGGATATGGGAGGAGAGGAATATGGGTTCTTCCATCCTGCGCACTCTAAGCGCGCATAGCGGGTTCAGCTTTCCCGTCGCCCTTGCCGGCCTCGCCATCCTGCGTCTTCGTCCGCATCCCGGGGGAACGGCGATCCGGACGGTCAGCGGCCCGGACGAACACCGGGCCGCGCCGACAGCTCGCCTCGGCCGGCTCGGCCGAGACTGGCACCGCATCACGAAGGCGCCGAAGCCGGCGAGCCTTCCCCGTCCGCGCCTGGTCCTCCGGCCCCTTCCCGCCCCCGGCACGGATCAGCCGGCCGAGCGGGCGGAAGCCGACAACCAGGCGGTCTCCTTCGGGCCGGAGGCCGAGATCTACCGCCAGGGGAGCCCGGTCCATCATTGGTATGAGGTCGTCTCCGGGGCGGTCCGGGCTGTGCTGCACGGCGCGGACGGGCGCCGGCAGATCGTGAGCTTCCATTTCCCCGGCGACCTCTTCGGCTTCGACGACGTCGCGGGGGTCCATGGCCTCACGGTGGAGGCGGCGGCGGAGCACGAGACGGTGGTCCTGCGCCACGGCCGGGCCCGCCTCGACGCGCTGGCGGCCGGCGATCCTTCGGTCGCTTCGTGGCTGGGCGTGCTCAACCAGCAAAGGCTGGGGCATGCGCACGGGCATCTCATGCTCCTGGGGCGCAAGTCCTCGGCCGAGCGGCTGGCCAGCTTCCTGCTCGAGATGCGCGCGCGGCTGCCGCCTTCCCCGGTCGAGACGCCGACGTCCTACAGCCTGCCGATGGACCGGACCGACATCGCGGACTACCTCGGCATTACCCTCGAGACGGTATGCCGGACGCTGCAATCGCTCCGGCGCAGCGGGGTGATCGAGCTTTGCGGGCACCGGCGTGTGCGCATCCTGGACCTGCGCCAGTTGATGCGGCTGAGCGGCGATCCCGCTGCCGAAGCTCCGGCGGCGGTGTCGGTGGAGCTTGCCCGGACCGGCCATGTTCCGCAGGCCGCGACGCATGAGCGTGCCGCCGGCCATCGGAGTGCCTCCAGCGTTCCGCGCCCGCCTGCGGCTCGGACCAGGGAGAGCCGCCCGACCCTGCCCCGGGCCCAGCTCGGCGGAGTGGTGGGCTTCCGGATCCGATGAGGAGGGCACGCGGGCCGCGGCGCGGGGGGCTGGGCAGCGCCCCGGTCTGCCTGACCGGGGCACTGCCCTAGAGAGGCTCGCCGGAGGGGAGGAATCCCTCGAGCACCGCGGCGAAGCCCTCGGGCTGGTCGGCATGCACCCAGTGCCCTGCGCCCTTCACCGTCACGAAGCGCGCGGCGGGAAAGAGGTCGCGGATGACGGGGCGGTTCTCCGGCCGGATATAGGTGGAGTGCTCCCCGGCCACGAAGAGCACCGGCCCTTCGAAGCGCGCCTCCTCCGGCGAGGACCAGCCGAGGATGGCGGGCATGGAGGCGCCGATGCCCTCCAGCCCGATCCGCCAGCCCGAGGCATCCGGCTTTCGATTGGTTAGGATGAAGGCGCGCACGCCCGCATCGGGCTCCGCGGGGGCGAGCAGCGCATCGGCCTCGGCACGGGCAGTGCCAGGCGGCACCGCACGCATCGCCGCCACCAGCTCGGTCCAGCGCGGCGGATAGGCATAGGGCGCAACGTCGGAGATCACCAGCCGCGCGACGTGCTCCGGCGCTGTGAGGGCCAGCATCATCGCGGCCTTGCCCCCCATGGAATGGCCCATGACATCGGCCCGGGCGATCCCGCGCGCGTCGAGGCTTTCCACCACGGCCGCCGCCATGAAGCAGTAATCGACCGCCGCGGCATGCGGACTGGCGCCGTGGTTCGGCAGGTCGAAGGCGACCACGCGCCGCCCGCCCGCCGCCAGCCGCCGCTGCAGGGCGCCGAAATTTCGCGCCTGGCCGAACAGCCCGTGCAGGAGGATGAGCGGACGCCCTTCCCCCAGTTCGATCGCGTTGAGGATCATCGCCTCCCCCTCATCCCCGCACGGCCAGGGCAACGCTCGCCGCGATCAGCGCGCCGCCCAGCCAGACATCCCAGCCCACAGTCTCGCCAAGCCAGAGGGCGCCGCCGGCCACGCCCAGCACGGGCACCAGCATGAACCCCACCGACGCCACGGTGGAGGGCAGGCGCCGCCCCGCCTCGATCACGCTCCAGGTGCCGATCGGCGCCGCGAGCAGCCCGATGAAGGCGGCGTGCGGCCAGGCGCCGGGGCCGATTCCTCCATGCGGTTCCCGGATGAGCGCGAGGGGCAGCAGGACCAGCGTGCCGGCCGCGAAACAGAAGGGCAGCAGCTCCATCATCGGCCGCGTTGGCGGCAGGCGGCGCGTGATGACGATGGCGATGCTCCATCCCAGCGCCGCCGCCATCAGCATGGCATTGCCCGCCAGCACCCCCGGATCGGCCCAGTCCACCGCCCAGGGGCCGATCAGCACCACGGCCCCGGCCAGGCCCATCCCCGCCGCCGCCCAGCGCCAGGCCGAGACCCGTTCCCCCAGCACGAGGACCGAGAGCGGCACCAGCCAGAAGATCGTGACGTTGGACAGCACGGCGATCCGCCCGGCCGGCAGCACGGCCAGGGCCAGGTGGGTCAGGGCGAAGAAGGCGCCGAGCTGGAGGAAGCCGACGGCGAGCACCGTCGGCCAGTCCCGCCGGCCGGGCCAGCGCAGCCGCGCCATGGCCAGCAGGACCAGTGCCGTGAGAAGCGCCGCGAGCCCCGCGCGGCTGACGGCGAACCAGGCCGGCGTGGCATCCCGCAGCGCGTCCTTGGTGATGGGCCAGACCCCGCCGAAGAGAAGGACGGCGATGGCGAGGAGCCGCAGGTCGCGGGGGTTCACCCGCCGCGCTCAGCCGAGCGTCAGCACGATCTTGCCGATATGCGCGCTGCTCTCCATCAGCCGGTGCGCCTCGGCCGCCTCGTGCAGCGGGAAGGTGGCGTGAATGCGCGGCCCGCAGCGCCCGGCCGAGAGCACGGGCCAGACCCGTTCCTCCAGCGCGCGGGCGATGGCGCCCTTCTCGGCCGTGCTGCGGGGGCGCATCGTGCTGCCGGTAACGACCAGGCGCTTGAGCATGATCGGGCGGATATCCGCCTTCTCCACCTCGAATCCCCCCATCAGGGCGATGATGACCAGCCGCCCGTCCGTACCCAGGACGCGCAGGTTCTTCTGGAAATAGGCGGCGCCGATCATGTCGAGCACGACGTCGGCGCCGCGGCCGCCCGTCACCCGCTTCATCTCCTCGGCGAAGTCCTGGGTCCGGTAGTCGAAGGCCTCCTCCGCCCCGAATTCCAGGCAGGCCTTCACCTTCTCCGGGCTGCCGGCCGTGGCGAAGGCACGGGCGCCGAATTCGCGGGCGAGCTGGAGCGCGGTGGAGCCGATGCCGGAGGTGCCGCCATGCACCAGCATCACCTCGCCCCTGGCCAGCCGGCCATGGCCGAAGAGATTGGCCCAGACGGTAAAATAGGTTTCCGGCACCGCCGCCGCGCGCACGGCGTCATAGCCCTCCGGCCAGGGCAGGCATTGCGCGGCGGGGGCGACGGCGAATTCGGCATAGCCGCCGCCATTGGCCAGGGCGCAGACCCGGTCGCCCAGGCGGAAGCGCGTGACGCCCGCGCCGACCGCCGCCACCTCGCCGGCCACCTCCAGCCCGATCACGGGGCTCGCGCCCTTGGGCGGGGGATAGAGGCCCTTGCGCTGCTGCACATCCGGGCGGTTCACCCCGGCGGCCATAACCCGGATCAGCACCTCGTCCTCCGCCGGGCGCGGCAGGGGGCCGGTGGCGGGCACCAGAACCTCCGGCGCGCCGCCCTCGCCATGGGCGATATAGGTCATGGTCTCGGGCAACTGCGGCATCGAACGGGCCTCCTCCGGGCGGGGCGGGAAGGTCGTCGCGGGGGCAGGCCCCGTCAAGCGCGCGGGCGTCGGCCGGGGCGGCACCGATCCGTGAGGCCCGGCATGGCTCGCCCGGCCTTGCGCGGAAACGCCCCAGGGGCGACCATTGGACCACCCCATGGAACGCGAGAGGAACGAAGGCCCTATGCGCCCGGCCGCGCCGCGCCGCAGCCTCCTCGCCGCGCTCACCCCCCTTCTCGGCGGCCCCTTCGCCCCGGCGGGGGCGCGCGCGCAGGTCGCCGGTGCCCAGACCGCCTCTCCCGCCGCGGCGGCCGAATGGCGGTTCGGCGCCCTTTATCCGCTCTCCGGCGCCCCGGCCCTGCTCGGGGACGAGTCCTTCCGCGGCCTTGAGATGGCGGTGGAGGAGCGCAACGCGGCGGGCGGCCTCCTCGGCCGCCCCATCCGCCTGATCCGCGCCGATGCCGCGGACCAGGCCGCCGCCGTGGCGGAGACCCGCCGGTTGATTGGCGCGGAACGCGCCAGCATCCTCTTCGGCAGCTACGCCTCGCCCCTCTCCTTCGCCGTCACCCAGCTCAGCGAGGCGCAGGGCATTCCCTTCTTCGAGCTGGGCGCAGTGGCAGACAGCATCACGGAGCGCGGCTTCCGCCAGCTCTACCGGACCTGCCCCCGCGCGAGCGATTTCGCCCGTGTCGCCGCGGAAGCGGTGGCGGAGGTGCTGCCCGGCCTGCTCGGCACCGCCCGGAACGCCCTGCGCGTCGGGATCCTGCATGAGGACGGCCTCTACGGCAGCTCCGTCTCGGAGCTTCAGACCTCGCGGCTGCGCGAACTCGGCATCGAGGTGGTGGAGCGCATCGGCTATCCGCTCCGCGTGACCGACCTCGCCCCGGCCCTGCAGCGCCTGCGCGAGGCCTCGACCGACATCCTGTTGCACACCGCGCTGCAGAACGACGTCATCCTGCTCTTTCGCAACCTGCGCGAGGCAGGCTGGCGCCCGCGCATGATCATCGGCTCCGGCGCCGGCTACAGCCTGACCGACACGGCCCGCACCCTCGGCACCGCCATGGACGGGGTGATGAACGTGGATTTCACCCAATTCGCGATCAGCGAGCGCGCCGCCCCGGGCAATGGCGCCTTCGCGGAAGCCTACAAGCGGCGCTACGGCGCCGATCCGCGCTCCGGCCATTCCCTGGCCAATTACTTCGGCGCCCGCGTCGCCTTCGACGGCATCCAGCGGGCCGGCGGCACCGAGAAGGACCGGCTGCGCGCCGCCATGCTGGCCACCGACATCGCGGAGGGCACGACGCCGACCGGCTGGGGCGCGGCCTTCGACGAACGCGGCCAGAACACCCGCGCCCGCCCCTGGCTCGCCCAGTGGCAGGACGGGCGCCTGGTGACCATCCACCCCGAGGCCGCCGCCGTGGCACCGCCGCGCGCCCGCCTCGGGGCCGATTGAGGGAAGAGAGCATGAAGAACGACGAACGCGTCTGGCGCGCCGTGGACGAGCGGAAGGAGGACTACGCGGCCTTCTCCGACCGGGTCTGGGAGATGCCGGAGATCGCCTATACCGAGCAGCGCTCCGTGGCCGAGCACATCGCGATGCTGGAGAAGGAAGGCGCCCGCATTGAGCGCGACCTGGCCGGCATCCCGACCGCCGTGATGGGTGAGTGGGGCGAGGGCGGCCCGGTGATCGCCATCCTCGGCGAGTACGACGCGCTTCCCGGCCTTTCGCAGGAAGCCGGTATCGCCGAGCCGAAGCCGGTGGAAGGCCAGGGCGGCGCGGGGCATGGCTGCGGCCACAACCTGCTCGGCGCGGCCTCCCTGCTCGCCGCCGCCGCGGTGAAGGACTGGCTGCGCGAGAACAACATCCCGGGGCGCGTGCGCTACTACGGCTGCCCCGCGGAGGAAGGCGGCGCCGCTAAGGGCTTCATGGCGCGTGACGGCGTCTTCGATGACGTGGACATCGCCATCTCCTGGCACCCCGCCTCCTTCTCCGGCGTGAACGAGGCGGTGTCCCTCGCCAACACGCGCATCGACTTCACCTTCCACGGCAAGTCCAGCCACGCCGCCGCCGCGCCGGAACTCGGCCGCTCCGCGCTGGATGCGGTGGAGCTGATGAATGTCGGCGTGAACTACATGCGCGAGCACATGCCCGACCATGCGCGCATCCACTACGCCATGCTCGATGGCGGCGGCATCGCGCCCAATGTCGTGCAGTCCCGCGCCAAGGTGCGCTACCTCATCCGCGCGCGCGACCTGCCGGAGCTGAACAGCCTCGTCGCCCGCGTGAAGAAGATCGCCGAGGGCGCCGCGCTGATGACGGAGACGCGGGTCGAGACCTCGGTCGTCAGCGCGGTCTCCAACCTGCTGGGCAACGCGCCACTGGAAAAGGCGATGTACGACAACTTCCTCCGCCTCGGCCCGCCGCAATGGGACGAAGCGGACCGTGAATACGCCGCGCAGATCCAGGGCACGCTGACGGAGGCCGACATCGCCGCCGCGCATCGCCGCCACGGGCTGAAGGTGGAGCCGGGCAAGACGCTCTGCGACATCATCGTGCCGCTGGAGAACCGGGGCGAAGGCGGCGTCGGTTCCACCGATGTCGGCGACGTCTCCTGGGCCGTGCCCACGGTGCAGGCGCGCGGCGCCACCTGCGCCATCGGCACGCCCTTCCATTCCTGGCAGCTCACCGCCCAGGGCAAGTCGCCCCACGCGCATAAGGGCATGGTGCATGTGGCCAAGGTGATGGCCGGCACGGCCGTGGACGCCATCCGCGACCCCGCGCTGATCGAACGCGCCAAGGCGGAGTTCAAGGAGCGGACGGGCGGCAAGCCCTATGAGTCCCCGCTGCCGAAGGACTTGGCGCCGCCGATCAAGGCGATGGGCCAGGGGGTCTGATACACGGGGCTGACGACGACCGGAGAGGGCGCTGCCCTCTCCGGACCTCACCTGCCAAGGGCCTGAGGCCCTTGGAACCCCATCTGACTGCCGTGGATACCGTTGATCGGCGGGGTCTCTGGTGGACGGCCCTATTCCTGCCGTTGCAGTCGCCTGAGGTCCTAGACCTCAGGCGCACCGCCAGCCGAACGATTCCAACTCGAAGAAAAAGATGATGGTCGAAGGCATTGCCTTCGACGGGTCCGGGGAGAGGAAGAATTCCTTCTTCCTCTCCCCGGGACCGACCAGCAGCTCAAAACAAGAGCGGAGCGTTCAGTCCGCCTTAATCCCGGCCGCCCGGATGATCGGCTCCCACTTCGCGATCTCGTCGTCCAGCCACTTCTTCGCCGTGGCCGGCGTGGTGTCGGAGCGGGTCTCCATCGTGAGGTCGGAGAGGCGCTGCTTCACGCTCTCCATCGCCATCACCTTGTTGAAGGCCTCGTTGATGGTGTTGACCACCGGCTCGGGCGTGCCGGCCGGGGCGAAGACCATGTGCCAGGTATAGGCCTCGTAGCCCGGCACGCCGGCCTCCTGGAAGGTCGGGATGTTCGGCACCTGCGGGATGCGGTGCGCGCCGGAGATGGCCAGCCCCTTCACCTCGCCGCGGGTGACGAAGGGCAGCGCGGAGTTCGCCACGTCCAGCATCATCGCGACCGTGCCGTTCAACAGGTCCGGCATGGCGGCGGCGGAGCCGCGGTAGGGAACGTGGTTCACCCGCAGGCCACCGGCCTGGCGCAGGAACAGCTCGCTCGCCAGGTGCAGGGCGGCGCCGTTGCCGGTGGAGGCGTAGTCGTACTTGCCCGGGTTCTTCTTGATCAGCTCGATCAGCTCGGGAAGCGTGTTCGCCGGGATGTCCTTGTTCACCATCATCAGCATCGGGATGACGCCGGTCAGCGCGACGGGGGTGAAGTCCGCCAGCGGGTCGAAGGGCAGGCGCGGGAAGATCGCGCGCAGCGCGGCATGGGCGATGGTCGTGTAGAGCAGCGTCTGCCCGTCCTTCTGCGCCTTCGCCACCACGTCGGAGCCGACCACCACGCCGGCGCCCGTGCGGTTCTCCACGATCACGCGCTGCGGCAGCATCTTGGACAGCTCATCGGCCACGAGGCGCGCGGGCACGTCGGTCGGGCCACCGGCGGCAAAGGGCACGACGAGGCGCACCGGGGCGCTCGGCCAGCTGCCCTGGGCGCGGAGCGCGGGGGCGGCGAGCGGCGCGGCGGCGAGGCCCGCGGCCCCGGCGATGAGGTGACGACGCGGAATCATCAGAACGTACTTCCCTGGCGAATGGAGGTTTCTTCACCCCAAAAGGGGCGGCGGGGAGGCCGTGTCAACGCCCGATCGGCTCACGAGGCGCTCATAAAGGATTCGGTCCGTTGCACCCTCGGTCCCGAAGAGCAGCACCTGGCTGTCCGTGCCCAGGCCAAGGGCTTCCCGCGCAGCCGGGTCGCGGGCGGCCAGGGCGAGGCCCGCCAGCCCGGCCACCCCGCTCTCCCCCACCTCCAACGGCGGGTCCCGCCGGGCCAGCAGGCGCATGGCGGCGATGGCGGCCGAATCAGGGATGGCCATGAAGGCGAAGGCCGCCCGTTCGAGCTCTTGCCAGGCGAGCAGGCTCGGCTCGCCGCAGGCCAAGCCGGCCATGATCGTGTCCAGTTCCCCTGGAACCGTGGTGGCGGCTCCCGCCTCCGCGCTGGCCAGCAGGCAGGCGGCACGCTCGGGCTCCACCACCACGAGCCGGGGGTCCCGCCCATGGCGGGCGCGCAGCGCGATCGAGACGGCAGCGGCCACGCCCCCGACCCCGCCCTGCACGAAGACATGGCTGGGCGGAGCCGGCAGGGCGTCGAGCGCCTCCTCTGCCATCAGCCGGTAGCCCTGCATCACCTCGCGCGGGGTTTCGGTGTAGCCGGGCCAGGAGGTGTCGGAGACGAGGTGCCAGCCCCGCTCCCGCGCGGCGGCCTCCGAGGCGCGGACGGAGTCGTCATAGGTGCCCGGCACCTCCCGCACCTCTGCGCCGAAAGCGGCGATGGCCTCGCGACGGCCCTGGCTGACGCCAGGATGGACGAAGATGACGCAGCGCGCCCCGAAGCGGCGGGCGCCCCAGGCGACGCTGCGGCCATGGTTCCCGTCCGTCGCGCAGGTGACGGTGATCGTGGCGGTGGTGGCGGCGAGCCGGCCGGATTCGAGGTCGGCGGGGCTCGCGGCATTCGCGACCCCCATCCGCGCCAGTTCCCGCTGGAGCACGCCCGCCACGGCATGGGCGCCGCCCAGCGCCTTGAAGGAACCCAGGCCGAAGCGCGACGCCTCGTCCTTCAGGTGAACCGCGCCCAGTCCCAGGCCGGCAGCGATGTTCGGCAGATCCCGCAGCGGCGTGGGGGCGTAGCCTGGCCAGGCGGTGATGGCCGCGCGCGCCCGGCGCCACCCGCCCTCGGGCAGCACGACCACGCCCGGCACGCCGTGGCGCGGGTTGGGGAGAAGGCGGAAGGGGTAGCCGGTCATCCGCGCAGAAGGTCACGCCGGAGGGGCGCAGGGCAAGCCGCCCTACCAGCAGAACAGCAGATCGATCAGCATCAGCAGGTAGCCGAGCGCCATGACCACCAGCCCGAGGAAGATCAGCACGATCCCGATGCCGTAGCGCAGCGTGTCCACGCCGTACTGCACCAGCATCCGCCCGAAGGCGACGGTGTCGCGCCCGCCCTGGCAGTTCCGCCGCGGCGGCTCGGGGCGAGCCTGTGCCAGCGACGCGGCGCAGGCCGGGAGGGGCGCGCCCCCTGCCCCGGCCAGCAGCAGCGGCAGGGCGAGGAATCCCGCGGCCATCCGCCCGCGCCGCGCGGCGCCGTGGCGGCGGCCGAGCGGAGGGGTGGCGGGGCGGGAGCGCCGCGGCGGAGGGGTCATCGGCACGGCGTCTCCGGGCGGGGAGGCGCCTTCTCCACCGCATGTGTTGCTGGCTTGTGTCCCGCCTGGAACCGAATGCGATTACAGCCCCGCCGCGTCCAGGCGGAGGATCGCGCGGGCCAGGGCCTGGGCGCGCGGCACGAGACTGGCCACCTCCAGATATTCCTCCGGGCTATGGGCCTTCCCGCCCACCGGGCCCACGGCGCAGAGCGTGGGCGCCCCGACCGCCGCGGTGAAGCCACTATCGGCGCAGCCGCCGGTGAATTCGCCCGTCACCTCCAGCCCGCTCTCGGCCGCGGCGCCGCGATACATCTCGAAGACACGCGCGGCCGCGGGGGTCTGGGTCAGCGGCAGGAACTCGCCCCGGATGGTGAGGGCGGCGCGGGTGCCGGGGACATAGGACTTCGCCACGATGTCGTGGATCTTGCCCATGATCTCCTCCCGGTCCGCCGGTTCCACATAGCGCAGGTCGATCTGCAGCTGGGCATGCGGGGCCACGGTGTTCACGCTCTGCCCGCCGCTGACGAGCCCGACATTCAGCGTGATGCCACGCTGGAAATCGGTGAGCGCGTGGATCGCCGTCACCTTCTGCGCCAGCTCCCCGATGGCGCTGATGCCGGATTCGAAATTGCCACCCGAATGCGCGGCGCGGCCCTCGATCTCCACCGCCATGAAGACGCCGCCCTTTCGGCCCGTCACCACCCCGCCATTCGGGCGCCCGGGCTCGGAGTTGAACACCACGCGGGCGCGGCGCGCCTCGTCCTCGATCACGGGGCGGCCCTCGGGGGAGCCGATTTCCTCATCCCCCGTGAACAGCCCGACCAGCGGGCCGGGCGCGCCGCCCGCGGCCTTGAACGCCGCCATGACGAACATGTTCATCACCAGCCCCGCCTTCATGTCGGCGACGCCGGGGCCGTAGGCGATCCCCTTCTCCACGCGGAAGGGCCGGCGCTCCGGCTCGCCCTTGGGAAACACCGTGTCCCGATGGCCCATCAGCAGGATGTTGCGCCGGGCATTGCCGGCCGCCCCGGCCTCGCCCCCTGCGTCGAGCGTCGCGCGCAGGCAGTCGCCGAAGCGCTCGCCGGGGATGGTCTCCACCGGGATCCCGGCGCCCTCGAGGAAGGCGCGGACCTGCGCGCCCACGGTATCCACGCCCGGCTTGTCGTAGGACCCGCCATCGGTGTTCACCATGGCCTCCAGCAGGGCCAGCATCTCGCCCTGGCGGCCCGCCAGCCATTCCAGCACGCGGCTCTCGGTCTCGGCACTCATCGGCACTACTCCAGCACGGGTTCGCGGGGCGCGGGGGCGGCGGCCCTCACGCCATGGGGTTGGCTTCCGGCATGGCCAGCGCACGTTCCAGCGCGCGGGCGCCGCGCAGGCAGAGGTCGTCGCGGCCCTGGGCCGCCACGATCTGCACGGCGCGCGGCATCCCCTCCGCGTCCAGCCCGGCGGCGAGGGCGATGGCGGGCTGGCGCGTCAGGTTCTGCGCGAAGGTCCAGGGCGCCCAGTCCCGCCACAGCGCCTCGGTGGGCTTCAGGGTGGGCTGGTGGGCCGCGAAGGCGGCGGTGGGCGTCGCCGCCGTCAGGACCAGATCGTATCGGATATGGAACATCGCCATGCGGTGCGCCGCCTCCACGCGCATCGCATCCGCCGCGAGGAAGTCGATGGCCGACAGCCCGCCCTCGCGCCGCGCCACCTCCTCCAGCCCGGAGTCCAGCTCGGACCGCTTGTCCTCCGGCGTCGCGGCGACGAGCTTGGCCAGGGCCACGCCCCAGACCCGGCCGAAGATCTGGCGGGTGTCGGGCAGTTCCGGATCGGCTTCCTCCACCAGCGCGCCCTCGGCGCGCAGCGTCTCGGCAGCGCGCGCGAGCGCGGCCTCGCCATCCGCGTCGAGCGGCGGCTCGTAGCCCCAGCGGCGCACGAGCGCGATGCGCATGCCGCGCACGCCCTCCTCGATGCCCAGGCGCCACTCGCGCGGCTCATCCGGCATGCAGAGAGGGTCCCGCACATCGGCGCGGGCGATGGCGTTCATCATCAGCGCCGCATCGCGCACGCTGCGCGCCATGGGCCCGGCGCAGGCCACCGCGCTGAAGGCGCCATGCGGCCATTGCGGGATGCGCCCGTAGCTCGGCTTGAAGCCGACGATGCCGCAATAGGCCGCGGGGATGCGGATGGAGCCACCCGCATCGGTGCCGATATGCAGCGCGCCGAAGGCCGCCGCCGCCGCCGCGCCCGCGCCGGAGGAGGAGCCGCCGGTGGTGCGCTGGAAGTCCCAGGGATTGCGCGTGATGCCGTGCAGCGGGCAGTCGCCCGGCGTCTTCCAGCCGAATTCGGTGGTGGTGGTCTTGCCGATGATGACGGCGCCCGCCGCCTTCAGCCCCAGCACGGCCGGCGCATCCTCGGATTGCGGGCGCGGGTCGGTCGTGCGGCTTCCGCGGCGGGTGGGAAAGCCCGCCATGTGCAGCAGGTCCTTCACCGTGCAGGGCACGCCGTCCAGCGGCCCCAGCGGCCGCCCGGCCATCCAACGGGCCTCGCTCTCCCCGGCCTGGCGCAGCGCATGCGGGTTCATCACCGCGAAGGCGTTCACGGCGGGGTTGTGGCGCGCGACGCGCTCCATCACCGCCTTCAGCGCCTCCACGGGGCTGAGAGCGCGGCGAGAATAGAGGGCGAGGAGCGTTTCCGCGTTCATCAGCGCGGGATCAATGGCGGTCATGCGGGTCCTGAGCAGAAAGCCGGGAAGTCTCTACCCCCAGGATGGACCCGCAGCGCCGGGGACGGAACCCCGGCCGCCCTCCCCTGGCCCTCCCCTGGCCCTCCCCTGGCCCTGGCCGCCCGCCCGCCGCATCCTCCCGCCGGACCGCGTGAGGGACCCCGCATGGACAAGGATGCCCGCCCCTGGGAATGGCCGGAGCCGCATTGGCGCCGCATGGTTGGCCGGGCACGCGCCGGCCGCAGCCTCGCACCCGGCCAATGGCCGGAGGGCGCGCGCTGTTGCGTCGCCCTCTCCTTTGACGCCGACCACGAGACCACCCCGCTGCGCGACGGCGATCCGAGCCCCATGCGGATCAGCCAGGGCGAGTACGGGGCCCGCCGCGGCATCCCGCGCATCCGCGCGCTGCTGGACCGCCACGGCATCCGCGCCAGCTTCTTCCACCCGGCCGTCTCGGCCCTCATCCACCCGGAAGAGGTGCGGGCGCTGGCCGAGGAGGGGCATGAGATCGGCATCCATTCCTGGATCCACGAAGCCAATACCACCCTGCCCCCCGGCGTGGAGCGCGAGCTGACGCTGCGCGCGGCCGACACGCTGGAGCGCCTCGCCGGGCGCCGCCCCGTGGGCATCCGTACGGCGTCCTGGGACTTCTCGCCCGATACGCTGGGCATCATCCGGGAGATGGGGCTGCTCTACGACAGCAGCCTCATGGCCGATGACGAGCCCTATGAACTGCTGGAGGACGGGGAGCGCACAGGCATCGTCGAGCTGCCGCCGGAGTGGATCCGCGACGACGCGCCCTATC
Source organism: Muricoccus roseus (assembly GCF_900141905.1). GTDB lineage: Bacteria > Pseudomonadota > Alphaproteobacteria > Acetobacterales > Acetobacteraceae > Roseomonas > Roseomonas rosea. The sequence continues at coordinate 73,086 of NZ_FQZF01000025.1, forward strand.
TCAACATGCAGCGCTTCAGCGGGATCCGCCCCTACACGCCGCCCTCCGCGGTCGAGGAAATCTTCCGCGCGGAGTTCGAGGGCGCCTGGGAAGAGGGCGGCCTCTTTCTCCTCACCATGCACCCGCACATCATCGGCCACCGCAGCCGCATCACCCTCCTGGAGCGGCTGATCGACTACATGACGGCCCGCGGCGGGATCTGGTTCGCGACCCATGAACAGGTGGCACGCTGGTGCCTCGCACGCGCCGGTCTTTAGGGGTTGGGGCGCATGTCCTGGGCTGACGGGATGTCCCGGGGAGAGGAAGAAGGAATTCTTCCTCTCCCCGGATCCCTCTTTGAGGGCCTTCAGTGCCCCGCGGCGAGGCGGTCCCGCGTCTCGGCCAGCAGGGCGCGGCTCATCTCCTCCAGCCCCGTCACCGCGGCAATGCGCGCGGCGGCGCCCTCGGCCTCGATCTCGCTCAGCAGCAGGGCAATAAGGCCGGTGGCGGCGCAGAGCCCGGCCATGAGGGAATCCCGCGCCTCCGGCATCTCGCCCTCCAGCAGCACGGCGCGGAGGCGGGCGCGAGTGGCGTTCATGGCGGTGCCGTCCGCCTTGGGGTAGCGGCGGTCCGGGATGAAGCCGAAGCGCCGCTTCTCCGCCCGGCGCAGCACCCCGCGCCCGACCAGCCGTTCCAGCAGGACCTGGCGCATGGCCGCCGCGCCGCCGGCCAGCCGGCCCATCCACCAGCGCGTGTCCTGCCCCTCCGGCCCGGCCGCGATCTGGGCCAGCACCCCATCCAGCAGCGCATCGCCCATCGGGCGGGGATCGGCGAGGAACATCCGGTCCAGGTCGCTGTCCAGCCGGCCGGCCAGGGCGAGCTCCATCAGGGCCGCGCCGGCCAGGGCGAGGGCGACGGCCTGGGCGGGCACGCCCAGCGGGCGGCCCGTCTCGTCGTCCAGGGTGAGGAGGAGGACCTCCTCGGGAATGCTCAGAGTCGCGCTCATCGCGCGGCAGGATAGCCGATCAGGCGGCGGTGATGCCCGCCCCCTTTGCGACCGCGGTCCATTCCGCCGCGAATTTCGCGATCATGGCGGTGTAGGCCGCGCCCGCGAGCGGCTGTTGCGGGGGATAGGAGGCGAGGTCGGCCATCTTCGCGCGGATATCGGGCTGGGCGGTGGCGGCCAGCACCGCCTCCCGCACGGCATCGGCCACCGGCGCTGGCAGGCCCTTGGGGCCGGAGACGCCGATCCAGGTGGAGGCGGTCAGAGCGGGCAGGCCGAGTTCGGCGAAGGTGGGCACCTCCGGCACCGCCGGCACGCGCTGGGCGGAGGAGACGGCGAGGCCGATGACGGTGCCGTCCTTGATCATCGCGACATTGGTGGTCAGCGGGTCGAAGACGCTTTCGATATGCCCGGCGAAGAGGTCCTGCATGGCCGGCGCGCTGCCGCGATAGGGCACGTGGTCGAGCTTCGGGGCGCGGGCCTCGCGCGTCAGCACCTCGCCCATGAGATGCGTTATGGAGCCGATGCCGGAGGAGCCGTAGCGTGCGCCGGCGTCCCGTGCCTTCGTGAGGAAGGCGCCCAGTGTGGGCGTGAGGGATCCCTTATTCACCAGCAGCACGTTCGCGGTGTCGCAGAGCATGGCGATGTGGGTGAAGTCCCCCACGGGGTCATAGGGCAGAGCCGGGTAGATGCCGGGGGCGATGCCGTGGGGCGAGGCATGGCTGATGACCAGCGTGTGCCCATCCGGCGCCGCCTTGGCCGCCGCATCCGCCCCGATCGTGCCGCCGGCGCCGGGCCGGTTCTCCACCACGATGCTGCCGCCGAGATTCGCGGCGATGGCGGGCGCCACCAGCCGCGCCACCACATCGGCCAGCCCGCCCGGCGGGAAGGTGGCGATGAGGCGGATGGGCTGGCGCGGCTTCCAGGGCAATTGGGCCCGGGCGATGGCCGGGAGGGCGAGGCTGGCGGCGGTGGCGGCCAGCAGGGAACGTCGGTGCAGCATGGGCGACCCCTGCGGAAGGCGGGGCCGGCGGCCCCGTCACCGCACCGGCGTCGCAAAAGCCGTGCCGGAGTTCAGGCCGTCAGTGGCGGACCGGCCCGGCGGCCAGCGCCGCGGACCAGGGCGACATCACGTCGCTGATCCCCTGCGCCATCCCATCCGCATCGCGCGCGATGAAGTTGGGGCAGGCGAAGTTCACCGGCAGCACGGCGTGCTCCACCGTCTCCAGCCCGCCATCGGCGGCGAGCGCCTCCAGCACCTCCGCCGGCAGCCGGCGGTCGGCCGTGACGGCGTCGGGGCCGGACACGTCGATGCGGGGCTGATGGGCGGCCTCCTCGGGATCCATCCCAAAATCGAGCTGGAAGGCGAGCATCTGGCAGACGCTGGCCAGGATGCGGCGGCCGCCCGAGGCGCCGCCCGCGAGGATGGGCGCCGTGTCCTCCCCCGCCCGCGTCACCGTCACCGGGCTCATGTTGCAGAGCGGGCGCGCGCCGGGGCGGATGGCGTTGGCGCTGCCGGGCTGCGGGTCGAACCACATCATCCCGTTGTTCATCAGCACGCCGGTCCGCGGCAGCACCACGCGGCTGCCCATGGAGGAGAGCAGCGTGGTGGTGACCGAGACCATCATCCCCTCCCCGTCGCAGACGGTCAGGTGGGTGGTGCAGGTCTCGGCGGTTTCCTTCGCCGCCTCCCCCGCGCCCAGCCCCGCGAGGCGCTCGGCATAGGCGCGGCGCATCGCCTGCGCGAAGCCGCCGTACCAGCCGGCGCCGGGCCCGCCCTCCACCGGAACCCCGTTCATCGCCGCCACGACCGCGGCCATGGTCGGCGCCGCCGTCAGCCCACCCGCCGTGTGGATGGTGTGCGTGCCCCGCCAGGCGATCGGCATGGATTCCCGCACCGAGGCGCGGCAGCCGGCCAGGTCGGCGGCGCCGACCACCCCGCCAAGGGCCTTGATGTCGGCCACGAGGTCAGCCGCCAGCCCGCCCTCGTAGAAGTCGCGCAGCCCGTGGTCGCGCAGCCGCTCCAGCGTCTCGGCCAGCGCGCCCTGCTTCAGGAAGCCGGGCAGGCCCTGATAGGGCGGGTTGGGGGGCAGGCCGTCGGGCAGGTAGATCCGCGCGCTTTCCTCATAGAGGCGCAGCACCTTGGCCGAGGCGGAGACCTTCAGCGTGGTGAACCAGTCCTGCGCCAGCCCGCGCCGGGCCAGGGCGATGGCCGGGCCGAGCAGCGCATCCAGCCCCATCCCCGTCCCGAAGCGCTCCCGCAGCAGGTCATAGCCCGCGACGGAGGAGGGGATGACGAAGGAGAGCGGGCCGTGGATGTTCACATCCCCCACCACCTCCGGCCAGGCGAAGAGGTCCTGCTTCCACTTGCCGGTCAGCGGATAGGCCGAGGGGTCCACCCCGGCCGGGGCGACCGGCCCGAAATCCACCACCTGCGGGGCTGAACCGGGCTTGTGGACCATGGCGAAGCCGATCCCGCCCAAGCCGCTGTTCCAGGGCTCGGCGGTGGCCAGGGCGAAGGCCGCGGCCACGGCGGCATCGGCTGCGTTGCCGCCGGCCTCCAGCACCGCCACCCCCACCTCGGCCGCCGCGCGGGACTGGGAGGCGACGATTCCCCCCCGGCCCGAGGCCCCCGGCTTGCTCAGCGCCCAGTGCTGGCTGGTGTGGAGGGGCGGGGCATAGGCGGCAAGCTCGGGCATCGGGCACCTGTGTTCACAAAGGGCGCGGGAGCCTCGCGCCGCTGGCGCGGCTGGGCAAGGGTGCCGCGCCCGCTTTGCCCATGCCCTCGATCCGGCGCCCTTCGCCCGGCCCCTTGGCCGGAAGCGCCCGGGCGGCTTATCTGGCCGCCACTGAAGTTCACTGGAGGAAGACGGGCATGGCCGGAACGACGCAGGGAATGGAGGTCGCTCCCCTCCTCCGCCGCTTCATCGAGGAGGAGGCGCTTCCCGGAACGGGCGTCGAGGCTCCGGCCTTCTGGGCCGCGATGGAGAGGACGCTGCGTGGTCTGGCCCCGAAGAACGCCGCCCTGCTGGCCGAGCGTGACGCGCTGCAGGCGAAGATCGACGCTTGGCACCGCGCCAACCCGGCCCGCCCGGTGGACCGCGTGGCCTATGAGGCCTTCCTGCGCGAGATCGGCTACCTGCTGGACCCGCCCGCGCCCTTCTCGGTCGAGACGGCGAATGTGGATGACGAGATCGCACGCCTAGCCGGCCCGCAGCTCGTCGTGCCCGTCAACAACGCCCGCTACGCGCTGAACGCCGCCAATGCTCGCTGGGGCAGCCTGTACGACGCCCTCTACGGCACCGATGCCATCCCGCAGGACGGGCCGAAGGCGAAGGGCTACGACCCCCGCCGCGGCGCGGCGGTGATCGAGCGCGCCCGCGCGGTGCTGGACGCCGCCGCCCCGCTGGAATCCGGCAGCCATGCCGAGGCCAGCGCCTATCGCGTGGAGGGCGGCGCGTTGCGCGTGCTGACCGCCGGCGGCCGTGCCGTGGGGCTGAAGGACCCCGCGCAGTTCCGCGGCTATCTGGGCTCCGAGGCCGAGCCCACCTCCATCCTGCTGGCCCGCAACGGCCTGCACCTCGAGATCGTCATCGACCGCAGCCACCCGATCGGCGGCACGGATAAAGCGGGGGTGGCGGATCTGGTGCTCGAAGCCGCCCTCTCCACCATCATGGACGCCGAGGACTCGGTCGCTGCCGTGGATGCGGAGGACAAGGTCGGGGTCTATCGCAACTGGCTCGGCCTCATGCGCGGCGACCTCTCGGCGAGCTTCGAGAAGGGCGGGCAGGTGATGGAGCGCCGGATGAACCCGGACCGGCGCTTCACCGCGCCCGATGGCGGCGAGCTGACGCTGCGCGGCCGCTCCCTCATGCTGGTGCGCAATGTCGGCCACCATATGATGACCGATGCGGTGACGCTGGACGGCGCCGAGACGCCCGAGACGATCCTCGACGCCTATGTCACCTCCCTCATCGCGCTACATGACCTGCGCGGGAAGCGGCTGAACAGCCGCGCGGGCAGCGTCTACATCGTGAAGCCCAAGATGCACGGCCCGGCCGAGGTGGAATGGGCCGTCTCCCTCTTCGGCGAGGTGGAGGACGCGCTGGGCCTTCCGCGCGATACGCTGAAGATGGGCATCATGGACGAGGAGCGGCGGACGACCGTGAACCTCGCCCGCTGCATCCAGGCCGCGAAGTCCCGCGTGTTCTTCATCAACACCGGCTTCCTCGACCGCACGGGCGACGAGATCCACACCTCCATGGAGGCGGGCGCCGTCGTGCGGAAGAACGACATGCGCAAGGCCGCCTGGATTTCGGCCTATGAGGACAACAACGTCGATGTCGGCCTCGCCTGCGGGCTGATCGGGCACGCGCAGATCGGCAAGGGCATGTGGGCGGCGCCCGATGCCATGGCCGCGATGCTGGAGCAGAAGGTCGGCCATCCCCGGGCCGGCGCCAGCACGGCCTGGGTCCCCTCCCCCACGGGCGCCACGCTGCATGCGCTGCACTACCACCAGGTGGATGTCGCCGCGCGCCAGACGGAGCTTGCCAGGGGCGGCGCCCGCGCGAAGCTGGCGGACCTGCTCACCATCCCGCTGGCCGAGAACACCAACTTCTCGCCGGAGGACATCCAGGCGGAGCTGGACAACAACGCCCAGGGCATCCTCGGTTATGTCGTGCGCTGGATCGACCAGGGGGTGGGCTGCTCCAAGGTGCCGGACATCCATGATGTCGGGCTGATGGAGGACCGCGCGACGCTGCGCATCTCCGCCCAGCACATCGCCAACTGGCTGCGCCACGGCATCGTGGACCGCGCCAAGGTGGAGGAGACCATGCGCCGCATGGCGGCCGTGGTGGATGGGCAGAACGCGAACGACCCGGCCTACACCCCGATGGCGCCGGGCTTTAACGGCGTGGCCTTCAAGGCGGCCTGCGACCTCGTCTTCGAGGGCGCGGCCCAGCCCAACGGCTATACCGAGTTCGTGCTGCACCGCCGCCGGCGCGAGGCGAAGGGCGGCTGAGACGGCGCTCCGGCGCCGTTGTGTTGTCCGGGCCACACCCGTGGCCCGGATGACGCGCAACCCTGGATTGCAGCCGCACAACGCCGTATCCCTTGGGAACCGATCCGGCACATGCCGAGTCCGTTTCAAGGGACGACATCGATGACGCTCCGCGCCGCCCTGCTGGGCACCACGCTCCTCGCCCTGCCGCTCGCCGCCCAGGCGCAGCCGGTCACCGGCCTGTACATCGCGGCCGGCGCGGGCGTGAACTGGCTGCAGAACACCAGCAGCAACATCACCGGCCCGATCGCGGGCCAGCTGCAGGCCGCCGGCTTCTCCACCAAGTCCGAGCTGAACTGGGAGCATGGCTACGCCCTGGTCGCCAGCATCGGCTACGGCTTCGGCAACGGCCTGCGCCTCGAGGTCGAGGGCAACTTCCGCGAGAATGACCTGGACCGCGTGCGGATCTTCGGCGCCACCCCGGGCAACCAGGGCGGCCGGGCCCGCAGCTACGGCGCCATGGGCAACGTGCTGTACGACTTCGCCATCCCCGGCATCCCCGTGACCCCCTATGTCGGCGCGGGCGCCGGCTATGTCTGGCACGAGTATGACGGCGTGCGCGGCAGCTTTGCCGGCTTCCAGGGCCTCGTGGACGACACCGACGCGCAGTTCGCCTACCAGGGCATCGCCGGCGTGGCCTTCAACCTCGGCGTCCCGGGCCTGGCCCTGACCGCCGAGTACCGCTTCCTCGGCACGCTCTCGCCGGACATGAACCTCTCCGTCCGCAACGCGGCCACCGGGGCGACCCTCGGCCGCGGCAAGATCGAGGTCGACAACTACAACCACTCCGTGCTGGTCGGCCTGCGCTACGCCTTCAACGCGCCGCGCCCTGCTCCGGTCGCCGTCGCTGCCCCGGCTCCCGCCGCGGCCCCGGCTCCGGCCCGCACCTATCTCGTGTTCTTCGACTTCGACCGCGCTGACCTGACGGACCGCGCCCGCCAGATCATCGCCGAGGCCGCCCAGGCCGTGAC
>NZ_FQZF01000044.1 GCF_900141905.1 Muricoccus roseus
TTAACATCGCTGGAAGGATGCCGCCGACAACGACTTTAACATCGCTGGAAGGATGTTGCCGACAAAGTGCGAAATGCACATCCGCGCTACCGCTAAGGTTGTGCATCGCATTGACAAAAGCCATGGACCTGCACCAAAGAATTGATTGCTAAGCCGACTGAGTCTACGCATTTGCAGGCTCCCGGTGTGGGCAAACACAGGAGGTACCAATGTCTCTTTCCCGTGCTGTGGCTGTCGCGACAATTGCAGCGGCCGGGTGGCTTGCCGCCGCGTCTGCGCAAGCGCAGACCGTGGTTGACGTCATCCGCCAGCAGAATGATCTGGGCATCTTCGCGCGCATCGTTGAGCGCAGCGGCCTGACTGAGCGTCTCTCCGGCCCCGGCCCCTTCGCCGTTTATGCGCCGACCGACAATGCGTTCAGGCAGCATCCGTATGCGCATCGGGAGGCGGTGGATCGCGCATCGCAGCCTGAACTGCAGCGTCTGGTGCTGTCGCATGTGGCGCAGCACACTCGGCAGGAGAACCTTGCGTCCGGTTCAGGCCCGAGCAGCGAGCAGATGCTCTCGGGCGCTACCGCGCGTTTCGAGCGTCAAGCTGTCTCGCAGGGCGAAGGCGGCACGTCCGGAGGGGTCACAATCAATGGGCTTGGCGTCCTCGACAACAAGCCCGCGTCGAATGGCATCGTTCACCGCCTCAACGGCGTCCTTACTCTGAACTGATCCGCCGCTTTTCCTAATCCTCCCCTACGTGCTGGCGGGTGCGGCAGAGGCTCTTCGAGCCTTTCAGCCGCAGCCGCCAGGTTTCTTTCGGTAGTCGGAGAGTTTCAAGTTTTCGGGCCGTTTGGGATTCGCAATCCGTCCGCGACGACGCGAGGCTCCGCAGAGGAGGCAAGCGCCTCTGCCCAAAGGCCGTGTCGGTCAGCCGAGAAAGACTCACGCGCGGAAGCACGCTCCCCCAGTCGCTCGCGCTGGGATCATGGACGGTCCGCCTGATCTCTGGCCTGTGGCTTCCTCTGGCGGTCAGCGGCCGACCCGCCGAGCGGTTTCTGCTTGTGCGTCCTTTGGAACCCTTGCGGCTGCGGCACATTCCAACGCGAATGCGCCGATAGACCGACCGCGGCGCGAGCCGTTAATAGCCCGTTGGCTTGACGCCACCTTCGGCCCGTTCCGCTCGATGAAGACAGTCCTCGGAAGTTGGTTTCGGCGAACAACGGCGAGTCTACTCATCCAAACGCGCGGGCGAGCCCGCACGTGCCACATCCAATTCTGCTAACGGGTATTGGCCGCCATACGCTGCTGACATGGTGTCAGGGCGCGTTCAAACCTGTCGGACAGGGCGGCGATGTGGCTTGGATTACGAGGCGCAGAGGAGGTGCAGACGCTGCAGAAATGCAGACACTCTGTTCGTGAGCCGGAGAAGAGGCCAGCCAAAGCACCTGCTGCTACGCCTTCCGGAAAGCCGCTGCCGCGCCGTCCTAAGCACAATGGTGCAGGGTGCGGCGTTTGGGCGACGTGGACTCGCTTTTCCAGTTCGGGTTAGACACGTCCGCCGTGGAACTTCGGCGTGCCTTGGGGTTGCGAAACTGGGAGATTAACTTCGGGCTCGGCTTACATGGTCCGGTTTGTGGTTCTCGGCACGGGCGGACGCCGTGATCGAACTCGCGGCGCAACTGTTTGTGCCGACCTGGGCAATTGGCTCCGAGGTGCTGCCGCCGCACTTCGGTCTTCAGGATCGCACGCCCACAATCGCCTGAATGATCGGAAGCAGGATTTGCTGCATTCGGCGATTGACGCCCCTCGTGTGGTCACGCTGCCGTCCTGCGACGTCGACAAATCCTGCCCTTGTGAACAGAGGAAGCCCGCATCATCGCCTCGTCACGACCGCAACGCGCCGCCAAGTTCTGCAGCTCCAGGGCCATGGCATGCAAATCTCGGCAGTCCCTTTGACGTCCGGGGAAGCGGGAGCGAGTTCGCCCGATCTAATGACCCCCTTGCTGGCCCGCCAGCGGGTTGATCCCGCCGCGACCTACCGGAGCTGGTTCCCCTGGGAAGAGCGGGTCAAGAACTTCCGCTCGATCCGCTGCGGCCTCCAGCAGGTCGTGGCCGAGATAAAGGCCGGGACGTTCGGGGTCGCCTACTGCGGCTCGTCGCTCGAGACCGTGGTCCACTCCATCGCGGAGCAGCGGCAGATCTTCAGGGGCGCGGACCACGCCTTCCTGTGGACACCCAAGCTCCACATCCCCGACATCTACGAGAACCCGGAGAACCAGCGCGTCTTCGGCTGCCTGCTCGACACCTGTGTCTGCTGCACCACGGTGCAGCAGGTGCTCTCCGCCAACCGGGAGATCGACGCCAAGTGCATCAAGGGCCTCGGTCCGGCCGTCGTCAATCTCCTCTACTTCCTGCACCCGCCTTTGGGCCGCCATTCAACACCGCCGCTGTGAACGGCTACAACGCCCTGACCGGTGCGAAGGTGAAGCTGAGCCGGTGGGGCGCGTACCTGGCCGTGCGGCAAGGAATCCTTGCTCTGAACGCCCGGCGCCGCGGCCTGCTGTCGAACGACTTGGGCGTCATCGGCGGTCTGCTCTTCGACCTCGGCAGCGCCGCTACCCGGCTCCGCCACGGGAGGCCGACCACACCCACACCGAGGTGCAGGGCTGGCTGCACGACCTCGGCTTGTCGCTCGGCTACGGCGTCCGGGTGGCTGCGAACAACCGCAGTCGCCCACTGGACGGCGGCAAGCTCGGCGATGGCTGCCTCGCCGCCCTGGCGGCGTCCGGCAGTGGCGCGGGTGCCGACGCCGTCCGGCTCATCGACGTGCTGTTACCCGAGATCCGGAGCGTCACCGGAGGTAGGCCTCGGCCGCGTAGCGGCGCATCATGCGCTGGCTGTTGAAATGCGCACCGATCCGGGAGATCGCCTGCTTCATCATCCAGGCCCGGCGTGCCGGTTCGCCATGGAGGAGCGGCAGCACGACTTGCTCAAGCTGCTCGTAAAGGTGGCCTGCGTGAGCCCCAGGTGCTTCGCCGTCGCGGCCGACTGCCCAACCGGTCACGCCTTCCTCCCACGCCTCGACCCACCAACCGTCAAGCACGCTGAGGTTCAGCCCGCCGTTCAGCGCCGCCTTCATGCCACTGGTCCCGGCGGCCTCCATCGGCGGCAGCGGCGTGTTCAGCCAGACATCGGCTCCGGCGACCATCAACCGGGCCAGCGCCATGTCGTAGCCAGGCAGGAAGGCCATTGGCACGGTGCGCCCCAGCTGGTGTGCATGATCCTGGAGCGTGCGGATCAATTCCTTGCCCGCGTCGTCACGCGGGTGCGCCTTCCCCGCGACGAGGATCTGGAACGGGGAGCGTTCCGCAATTCCCCGCAGCCGACCAAGGTCCGAGAAGAGCAGGTCGGGGCGCTTGTAGCCGGTCATCCGCCGCGCGAAGACGATCAGGGGCAGGTCGGGCCGCAGCGCCGCGGCGGCTTCGGGGGTGCGCCGGCGAGCCTCGGCCAGCAACTCCGCCCGCGCCTCGGCTTTGGCGGCGAGGACCGCCGTGTCGGGCAGCCGGTCGGCGCGCGCCAGCCCCTCCGGCTCGTGCGCCCAATTCGGGGCGATCTCCTGGAAAAGGCGGGCGAAGGCGGGATGGGCCCAGGTGGGAACGTGCACGCCATTGGTGACGGCGTTGATCCGGTAGCCCGGGAACATGCGACGCGTCGTCTCGGCGTGGCGCGTCGCCACGCCGTTCACCCAGCCGCTGAGGCTCAGGGCGAGGCGCGTCATGTTCAACGCCTCCTCGCCCGCCAGCAGCCGGAGCTGGTCGGCCTCGAAAAAGTCGTCCAGGATTCGCTCGACCAACCCATAAGGGAAGCGGTCTTGCCCGGCCTCGACCGGGGTGTGGGTGGTGAAGATGCAGCGCTCGCGCACCGGGTCCGGGTCATAGTGCAGCGGGCCCTCCGCCGGGCGGTCGGATGCCAGGCGATGGCGGCGCAGCAGAGAGAGCGGCAGAAGCGCCGCATGGCCCTCGTTCAGGTGGTAGGTTTCGATCTCGAAGCCGAGCGCGCGGAGCATCCGCTCGCCGCCGATGCCGAGCACCGCTTCCTGGCGCAGGCGCAGCACCTCGTCACTGCCGTAAAGCCGGTCCGTGATGCCGCGGTCCTCGGGGGCGTTCACCTCGAGCTGTGTGTCAAGCAGCAGCACCGGCACGCGGTGCCCGAGCGGGCAGGTCAGGACGCGGAGCCAGGCGCGGATCCAGACAGAGCGACCCTCGAGCCGGATCGCCACCGCTGCGTCGAGCGGCGAGGCCCAATCCGCGGGCTGCCATGGATCCGCGTGGTCCACCTGCCGCCCGTCCGGGCCGATCTCCTGCCGCAGGTACCCCTCGCGGCTGGCAAGCGTCACGAAGACCATCGGCAGCTCGAGGTCAGCGGCCGAGCGGGCGGTGTCGCCCGCGAGGACGCCGAGGCCGCCGGAGTAGGTGTGGATCCCGGGGTGCAGCGCCATCTCCATCGAGAGGTAGGCGATGCGCGTCCGTGCGAGGAAGGGGTCGAGGGACGCGGCCATGGCGGACTCCTCAGCGGGAAACGAGGACAAGGGTGGAGCGGGGCGGCAGCACCGTAGCCGCGGGGTCGGGCGGCGACGGTTCGGCCCCCGGCTCGCCGATGTCGCCGGGCGGGGTGGCCGCGGTGTCCAGCGCGACGCCCCAGGGGCTGGCGGGGGGCACTGGCAGAACGAAGCGGGCGGGGCGGCGGGCGGCGTTGAACAGCAGGCAAAGCCCGCCGGGCGCGGGGGCCTCCTCGCGGATCACGCAGCCGAGGCGGTTCTCCGGGCCATGCCAGTCCGGCGGCCCGCCCTCGGGCCCGAACCAGGCGATCTCCCCGGCCGTGTAGAAGCGTTCCGCCGCCAGCACCGGGTGGGCCTGGCGCAAGGCCGTCAGGCCGCGCACGAAGCGGACCAGGTCCGCGTTGCGCCGCGCCAGGTCCCAGTCATACCAGGAGACCCCGTTGTCCTGGCACCACGGATTGCTGTTGCCGCGCTGGGTGCGGCGGAATTCGTCGCCGCCGAGCAGCATCGGCACCCCGCGCGAGAGGAACGGGGTGGCGAGCAGGTTGCGAACTTGGCGTCGCCGCACCGCCTCCACGGCCGGGTCCTCGCTCGGGCCCTCGGCGCCGTTGTTGTCGCTGAACTCCTCCCTGGGCCCGTCGCGGTTGCCCTCGCCATTCGCTTCGTTGTGCCGACGGGCGTAGGTCACCAGGTCGTTCAGCGTGAAGCCGTCGTGCGAGGTGACGAAGTTGACGCTGCGCAGCGGCCCGCCCACGTCGCCGCCGTAGAGGTCGGAACTGCCGCAGAGCCGGGTGGCGAAGGCGCCCGTCATGCCCGGGTCGCCACGCCAGAAACGGCGCACGTCGTCGCGGTAGCGGGCGTTCCACTCGGCCCAGGCCTGGTGCGGGAAGTCGCCGACCTGGAAGGCCCCGGCGGAGTCCCACGCCTCCGCAATGAGTTTCACCTGGCGCAGGATCGGATCCTCGGCGATCTGCTCCAGTAAGGGCGGGTTGGACAGCAGCGCGCCGTCCGGGCCGCGGCCGAGCACCGAAGCGAGATCGAAGCGGAAGCCGTCCACGTGGCCGTGCATGACCCAGTGCCGCAGGCAGTCTACCAGGAGCGAGCGCACCACAGGGTGGTTGCAGTTCAGGGTGTTGCCGCAGCCGGTGAAGTCGGCGTAGCCGCCGCCCGGCCCGAGCAGGTAGTAGATCGCGTTGTCGAGGCCACGGAAGGCGAAGGTCGGGCCATCGGCGCCGCCCTCGGCCGTGTGGTTGAAGACGACGTCGAGGATCACCTCGATACCGGCGCGGTGCAGCTCCCGCACCATGGCCTTGAACTCGGCGAAGGCGGCCTCCGCTCCTCCGAAGGCGTAGGCGGCGCGCGGCGCGAACAGGGCGACCGGGTCGTAGCCCCAGTAATTCGGCAGCGGCGCCGCCGTCTCCGGGTCGCGCGCACCGCGCCCGAGGGCGGCGGCTTCCTGCACCGGCATCAGCTCCAGCGCCGTCACGCCGAGCTTCCGGAGGTAGGGGATCATCTCCGACACCCCACCGAAGCAGCCGGACTGCCGAGCGCCCGATGAGGGATGGGCAGTCAGGCCGCGGACATGGGTTTCGTAGATGACCGTGTCGCGCCAGGGATGGCGCGGTGGCCGGTCGTCGCCCCAGTCGAAGCGCTGGTCGGCGACGAGGCAACGGCCCGCCCCGTCAGGACCCGTCGTCACGGCGCTCGCAAAGGGGTCGAGCAGCGTCCGGGTGGGGTCGAAGCGATGGCCCTCCGCGGGCGCGAAGGGGCCCTCCGCGCGCAGGGCATAGGCCGCGCCATGCGGCAGGCCGACGAGGCGCGCATGCCAGACATCGCCTGTGCGGTGCCGATCGGGGTCGAGCGGCACGGTGGCGGCCAGCGCGCCGTGCGGGCCGTCGAACAGGAGCAGGGTCAGGCGGGTCGCGTGGCGGCTGAAGACCGCCAGGTTGAAGCCGTCGCAGGCCTCGCTCAGCCCCAAGGGCAGCGGCTCGCCGGGCTCGACCCGCACCGTACTCAGCGAGCGGGTCAAGCCGGAGTGCCGGAGTAGGAGACGAGGTTCCGCGATCCGCGCCGCGCGAATACCTCGACGTTACCGAGGGTGGTCTCCCGGATGCGGCGCAGCGCCCCCTCGGTGTAGTAGGCGTTGTGCGGCGTGACGACCACGTCGGGGAAGTGGAGCAGCGCCCGACCCTCAAGGAGCCCGCGGAGGCGCTCGCTGTCAAGGAGCGGATCGCTGCGGAAGATCTGCGCCTCGCTGCGGATCAGGCACTCCTCCGGCAGCACCTCCAGCCCGGCGCCGCCGAGGCAGCCCGCATCCAGCGCCCGCACTAGCGCGGTGGCGTCAATCACCCCGCCGCGCGCGGTGTCCACCAGCACGGCGCCAGGCTTCATACGGGCGAACTCGGCGTCCGAGATCAGGTGGCGGGTGCCGGGGCCATTGGGGATGTGCGGGGTCACGACCTCGGCCTCGGCCAGCGGGTTCTCGGGCGAAAGGTGGTCGACGCCCAGTGCCGCTGCCGCGTCGCTCATGGCAGCGCTCCTCCGGACTCGGCGGGGAGGCGCTCGATGCGTGCCGTGGGCGAGAGGGCGGCGAGCGCCGGGAGGCACGCCCTCTCGGCGACCGGGAGTTCGTGTCCCTTCGGCCATGTCGCCCGTCAGACCAGCGTGCCGGTGATGCCGAGGGCTGCGTCGGTGCGCGCGATCGAGGCGCGCGCCTCCAGCTCGCGGCCCGTGAGGGCGCGGATCGCGTCCACCGTCTCGGGGATCACGATCGCCTGGTTGTCCACCATGTAGAGGTAGAACAGTTCGTCCCCCAGGACCTTCAGCGTGTCGGACCAGAGCGCGACCTCGTACAGGTTGCCGTGCGGGCGGCCGAGGTCGGCGGTCAGCTCCTTGATGGTGTTCGGGGCGGGCAGCCCGTCCCGCGCCTCGACGAAGGCGATCCGGGAGGAGGTCCGGAAGGCGTCGAGGACCTCCTCACGCGAGGCGGAGCGGGTGAGCTGGACGGCCCAGCTGTGCACATGGCCGATCGTTTCCGGAACCTTGATGGCGACCGTCACCACGTCCAGCTCCGGATCGACGGTCTGTGCGTCCGGCCCCTGGTGGCTCGGGATTTCCGCCTCCGGCACCAGGGTGTTCATGATGCCGCCGAGGTGGCTCTCCCACGGGTCCGTCGCCCGGCGCAGCAGTGTGCCACGGGCGCGCCGCAGCAGACCGGCGCGCTTCAGCGCGCTGAGCGTGCGGACGGCCGAGCTGGTGTTGCAGGACACGACCCGGGTGGCGTCGCGGTCGATGGCGGTCGCGTAGTTCGCCTCGGCTACGAAGGAATGGCCGGTGGTCTCGTGCTTCTCGCCGCCCTGGAGGATGAACTTCACCCCGCGCCGCCGGTAGGCTTCGACGTTCTTCACCGCGACGTGCTTCGGGGTGCAGTCCACCACCACGTCCAAGCGGCCGAGGAGCGCCTCCTGGTCGCCCTCCACCGGCAGTCCGACGCGCTGCATCGCCTCGGCGTGGTCCGGCGTCGCGCCGTACAGCCGGAAGCCCGTCCGCGCGGCGGCCCGCATGCGCCAGTCCGTCAGCACGTCGGCAATGCCGGTGAGTTCCATGTCCTCCTGGCAGGCCACCGCGCCCGCGACGCGCTTGCCGATGACGCCGTAGCCAACGACGCCAACCCGGATTCTTGCGTTGTTCGCCATGATCATCCTCCTCTTTGTCCACTGTCGGGGATGCCCCGGCCGCGCTACGGTGCGCGCACCGGATTGAGAGCCACGGCACCAGCCTGCGGCCCAGTGTCGCGAACGGCGGCACGCCACCGGACACACGCGGCCCCGCGCCGTGCAACACGAGCGGCAAGTCCGCTCAAACCCGCCCCTCCGCGGGATGCACGTCGATAGGCGCCGCCGCCATGCCGCGGCCCTGCGCCGCCGCGTCACTGCTCAGCCGCGTGCGTCGCAGAATCAGGGCGTTGAGCGCCACGATCACCGTGCTGCCCGACATCGACAGCGCCGCCACCTCCGGGCTCAACGTGAAGGGGTACAGGACACCGGCCGCCAGCGGGAAGGCGATGACATTGTAGCCCACCGCCCACCAGAGGTTCTGGTGCATCTTGCGCAGCGTCGCGCGCGACAGCTCGACCGCGGTGACCACGTCCAGCGGGTCGCTGCGCATCAGCACCACATCGGCGCTCTCGATCGCGACGTCGGTGCCAGCGCCGATGGCGAAGCCGACGTCCGCCCGGGTCAGGGCGGGGGCGTCGTTGATGCCGTCGCCCACCATGCCGACGCGGCGGCCCTGGGCCTGCAGTTCGCGGATCTTCTCGGCCTTCTGCCCAGGCAGCACGTCGGCGAGCACGAGGTCGAGGCCGAGCATGCGCCCGATGCGGTCCGCCGTGCCTCGGTTGTCCCCGGTCAGCATCGCCACCTGCACGCCGCGCGCGCGCAGACGCCGTACCGTCTCGGCCGCGGTCGGTCGCGGCGCGTCGGCGATGGCGACCAGGCCGAGCAGGCGCCCTGCCTCGGCCACATGCACGACCGTGCGGCCCGCGCCCTGCAGCCGTGCCGCCTCGGCCTCAAGGCCCGCGAGGTCCACCCGTTCCTCGTCCATCAGCCGACGGTTGCCGAGCAGGATGGTGCGGCCTTCGACCTCCGCCTGCGCGCCGCGCCCCTCGAGGACGCGGAAGCCGGTCGCCGGAGCGACGGCGAGCGCATCCTTGGCCCGCCGGAGGATCGCCTGCGCCAGCGGGTGGTCGGTCCCGATCTCCACCGCGGCGGCGCGGGCGAGCAGCGTGGGCGCCTCCACGCCCGGGGCGGGGACCAGCTCGACCACCTCAGGTTGGCCCACCGTGAGCGTGCCCGTCTTGTCGAAGACGATGACATCGAGCTTGGCCGCGTCCTCGAGCGCGGCGGCGTTCTTGAACAGGATGCCGTGCTTCGCGCCCAGCCCGGTGCCGACCATCACCGCCATGGGCATCGCCAGGCCGAGCGCGTCCGGGCAGGCGATGACGAAGACCGTGATCATCATGGTTACGGCGAAGAGGAGCGTCTGGCCCACGACCCAGTACCAGACGGCGAAGGTCAGCAGCCCGAACACGATCGCCGCGAGCACCAGCCATTGCGCCGCGCGGTCGGCCAGCAGCTGCGCGGGCGCCTTCGAGTTCTGCGCCTCCTGCACCAGCTTGACAATCTGCGCCAGCGCGGTGTCGGCGCCCACTCGCTCGGCGCGGTAGCGGAAGGTCCCGCTCTTGTTGATGGTCGCGCCGGTGACGGCGCTGCCAGGGCCCTTGGTGACTGGCATGGATTCGCCGGTCAGCATGGACTCGTCCACCTGCGACGAGCCCTCGATCACGGTACCGTCCACCGGGATCTTGTTGCCTGGGCGGATCACGACGACGTCGCCCTGGACGACCTCGGCCGTCGGGATCTCCACCTCGCGGCCGCCCCGCAGGACGGTTGCCTTGGGCGGAGCGAGGTCGAGAAGCGCGCGGACCGCCGCCGAGGCCCCGGCGCGGGCCCGCATCTCCAGCCAGTGGCCGAGCAGGATGAAGACCATCAGGACCGCGGCGGCCTCGTAGAACTGCGGCCCGTCGAACAAGAAGGTGCTGCCGATGCTGAACAGGTAGCCGGTGCCGACGCTGAGCACGACCAGCACCGCCATGTTCAGGACGCCGTTGCGCAGCGCTCGCCAGGCCGCCACCACGAAGGGCCATGCGGGATAGAGCACCGCGCCGGTCGCGAGCAGGAACAGGAGCAGGTCGAGGTTGAGGCCGAAGGGGGGCGAGGGCGGGGTGAAGGACATCCCCATCGGCTCGTAGATCAGGATCGGCACGGTGAAGGCGAGCGCCACGAGGAAGCGCCGACGCATGTCGCGGACCATGTCGCCCATGTCCTGGCCCGCGCCGTGGCCCATCTCGTGCGCCATCGCGCCGTGCTCAGCGGTGCGGCCGCGCTTGGGGCCCGCTGGCGGTCCGGTCCGGTGCCCCGCGTGTCCGATATCGGGGGTGCCCTCGGCGTCACAGAGGTGCCGCGGCACGGCCTCGCCACGGCAGTAGAAACCGCAGGCGCGGATCTCGGCGGCGAGCGCCTCGCCCGAGATGCGGCCCTCGTCGAAGGTGACGGTTGCACTGCTCCCCGCCGGGTTCACCGCCACGGCGGTGACGCCCGGCAGCGTGCGGAGCCGCCGTTCGATGCCCTGCGCGCTCAGCGGCGAAAGGAGGCCGCGGATGTCGAACGTGGCGGTGCTCATGCCCTCTCTCCTTGCCGTGGCGGCGCGCGGGCGCCCGCGCGGATGGTGGCCGAGGGGTGCTCAGCCTGCGTTCAGTCAGTTCAGGATGACCAGGGTCCAGAGCCCGCGGGCGGGCGCACGTCGTGCGTCATGATGCGCCTCCCCGGGGCTGCTCCCGCTCTGTGCGCCCGCCCGGCTCGCGGTGCCCCGCATGGCCCCCGTGGCCGTGGTGCATGAACAGGTGCATCAGCGGGCAGGCAAGCAGGAGCAGGTACGGCAACGCGCCCAGGGCGTGCGCGTAGTGCTCGCGCAGGACGTAGAACGCGGCGACGAGGCCGAAACCGATCAGGGCGATGCCGCCCCTGCTGCGCCACCAGGACGTCGGAGAATTGTCGTGCATCGCAGCTTTCCTTCTCTCGTCTTCCGTGACTTTGGTAGGCGGCGGCGCGCGCCGCCTTGACCTGGCTCAAACCGAGCGAGGCCGGGGTGGCAATTGTCCCGTCCCGATGGTCAGTGCCGCGCCCAAACTCGGTCGCCGCCGGGCGCGCCGAACAGCACGACCTCGTAGGGCGTACCCGGGATGTCCATCCCCGGCGAGGAAGGCGGCATCCCCGGCGCGGACAGCCCCTTGGCGCGGGGCCGTTCGGCGAGCAGGCGGCGTACGTCGGCGGCGGGGACATGCCCCTCGACCACGTATCCGTCCACGACGGCCGTGTGGCAGGACTGAAGGGCGTCCGGGACACCATGGGCGGCCTTGACCGCCTGGAGGTCGGTCACGTCGTGCACGGTGGCCTCAAAGCCCGCCGCCTTCATGTGCTTGACCCATCCGTCGCAGCACCCGCAGGTCGCGTCCTTCCAAACCTCCAACCGAGGGCCCTGGGTCCCGCTGGCGAGGCTGGCAGGGAGAACCGCTGCACCCAGCCCGAGGCTGAGGATGGACCGTCTGCTCATTGAAATCAGGACGATCTTACCATTCATCACGTTGTTCCCTGAAGTGGCCGGAGTCTTCCGGCACGCTGTGTCTGGTCCTGCTTCCTTGCTCGGCGCGCCGCCCGTGCGGAACATCATCACCCAGTCCCCCCTCGGCGATCTGGTCGAGAATGGGGCACTCTGGCCGGTGTCCGCCGTCGCAGGATATTGCGAGCCTCTCAAGTGCTTCGCACATTCGGGTCAACTGGTCGATCTTGGCCCTCAGCTCGGCCGTGTGCTCGAGGGCAATTTGCTTCACGTCCGCACTCGCCCGGTTCTCGTCCTGCCAAAGGCCGATGAGCAGCTTGATGCGTTCAAGGGGAAGCCCGAAGTCTCGTGCCCGCCGGATAAAGCGCAACGTGTTCACGTCGCGATCCGAGTAAACCCGATAGCCCGCCGCTGTGCGACCAGCTTTCGCGAGCAGGCCGATGCTCTCATAATACCGGAGCATCTTGGCGGAGACGCCGGATGCCTTAGCGGCTTGCCCGATGTTCATGATGGCCTCCATGTCGACCGAACGCAGTGGTCCGAGCGAAATTCTCGGGTTTCCCACTGTGGGAGGGTCAAGCGCTTCTTGGATGAACTGAGGCTCGGACCGGGCTTGACTTTCCCGCCGTGGGAAGCCGCACCCTGCGTGTAGTTGAGGTACAGGAGCCTGCGGCATTGCGGGCGGCGAGCTGGAGGCAAAACTCGATGAGCGGTCAGCACCAAGGCCATGGCCACGAACACCGTGCCAAGCATCAGCACAGCCATCACCAGCATGGCCATGGGGACGTGGCGGTGGCCGATACCGGGCTCGTCACCGACCCGGTCTGCGGGATGAAGGTGGACCCGGCCACCTCGAAGCACCGCGTGGAGCACGGCGGGACGACGTTCCACTTCTGCTCGGCCGGGTGCCGGACGAAGTTCGAGGCCGAGCCCGAGAAGTACCTCAAGCCGGAAAAGGCGGCCGCACCGACAGCGGCGCAGAAGGCCGCCATCTACACCTGCCCGATGCACCCGCAAATCCGGCAGCAGGGGCCGGGCAACTGCCCCATCTGCGGCATGGCCCTGGAGCCACTGGAAGTGGCGGTCGAGGCCGGACCGAACCCCGAGCTCATCGACATGACCCGCCGGTTCTGGATCGGGTTGGTGCTGACGCTGCCTGTGGTCGTCCTGGAAATGGGCGCGCACATCCCCGGCCTCGACCTGCATAACCTGATCTCGCCAAGAGCTTCCACCTGGATCCAGTTCCTCCTCGGGACACCGGTGGTGCTCTGGGCGGGCTGGCCCTTCTTCATGCGCGGCTGGCAGTCGGTGGTGAACCGCAGCCTCAACATGTTCAGCCTGATCGCGCTCGGCACCGGCGCCGCCTACCTCTACAGCCTGATCGCGACCTTCGCGCCCGGCGTCTTCCCCGAGGGCTTCCGCGGGATGGACGGCACCGTCGCCGTCTACTTCGAGGCCGCCGCCGTCATCACGGTCCTCGTGCTGCTCGGGCAGGTGCTGGAGCTGCGCGCCCGCGAGCAGACCGGCGGCGCCATCCGCGCGCTGCTGAACATGGCGCCCAAGACGGCACGGCGTATCCGGCTGGATGGGACGGACGAGGAAATCAGCCTCGCCGAGGTGCATGTCGGCGACCGGCTGCGCGTGCGGCCCGGTGAGAGCGTGCCGGTGGACGGCGAGGTGCTGGAGGGGAGCGGCGCCGTGGACGAGTCCATGGTTACCGGCGAGTCCCTGCCGGTTGAGAAGGCGCCTGGCGCCAAGGTTATCGGCGGCACGGTGAACGGCACCGGCTC
Organism: Muricoccus roseus; assembly: GCF_900141905.1. Lineage (GTDB taxonomy): Bacteria > Pseudomonadota > Alphaproteobacteria > Acetobacterales > Acetobacteraceae > Roseomonas > Roseomonas rosea. The sequence continues at coordinate 13,515 of NZ_FQZF01000044.1, forward strand.
GCTGGTCATGCGGGCGGACAAGGTGGGATCCGACACCATGCTCTCGCGCATCGTGGCCATGGTCGCCGAGGCCCAGCGCAGCCGGGCGCCCATCCAGCGCATGGCCGATACCGTCTCCGGCTACTTCGTGCCCGCGGTGATCGCCGTGGCCATCCTGTCCTTCATCGCCTGGGCGGTCTGGGGCCCGAGCCCGGCGCTCTCCTACGGGCTGATCGCGGCCGTCTCCGTGCTCATCATCGCCTGCCCCTGCGCGCTGGGATTGGCCACGCCGATGTCGATCATGGTCGGCGTCGGCAAGGGCGCCGGTGCGGGCGTCCTCATCAAGTCCGCCGAGGCGCTCGAGCACATGGAGAAGGTGGACACGCTGGTCGTGGACAAGACCGGCACGCTGACCGAAGGCAAGCCCAAGGTGGTGGCCGTGGTTCCGGCGCCCGGCCTGGCGGAGGCCGAGGTGCTGCCGCTCGCGGCCAGCCTGGAGCGTTCGAGCGAGCACCCGCTGGCGGCCGCCATCGTCGCCGCGGCGCGCGAACGAGGAGGTGAGATGTGGGAGCCCGCCGACTTCACCTCGGTGACCGGCAAGGGGGTGACCGGCACGGTGGACGGGCGTCGCGTCGCGTTGGGCAACGCCCGCCTGATGCAGGAGCTGGGGGTGGAGCTGGGCGGGCTCGCCGCCCGGGCGGACGAGTTGCGGCGGGAGGGCGGCACGGCCCTGTTCCTGGCGGTGGACGGCAAGCCGGGCGGCGTCATCGCGGTGGCCGATCCCATCAAGCAGACCACGTCCGCCGCCCTGCAGAGCCTGCGGGCCGATGGCATCCATATCGTCATGCTGACCGGGGACAACCGCACCACCGCCGAAGCGGTCGCGCGGAAGCTCGGCATTGATGAGTTCCAGGGCGACGTGCTGCCCGAGGACAAGCACCGCATCGTCCGGGACCTCCGCGCACAGGGGAAGGTCGTCGCCATGGCGGGCGACGGGGTGAACGACGCCCCGGCACTGGCCGAGGCCGATGTGGGCATCGCCATGGGCACCGGCACGGATGTCGCCATGCAGAGCGCGGGCGTGACGCTGGTGAAGGGCGACCTGGCGGGCATCGCGCGGGCGCGGCACCTGTCGCGCGCGGTGATGAGGAATATCCGGCAGAACCTGTTCCTCGCGTTCGTCTACAATGCGGCCGGCGTGCCGCTGGCGGCGGGCGTGCTCTACCCGTTCCTCGGCCTCCTGCTCAGCCCGATCGTCGCCGCGCTGGCGATGGCGCTCAGCTCGGTGTCCGTCATCGGCAATGCGCTGCGGCTGCGGACGGTGCGGCTTTAGACCGGGCACATCGAGGAATGGGGGTCACACACCCCCATTCCGACGTTCGTTAGTGGCGGTGAGCGGCGCCGCCGGATGTGGAGCCCCCTTGCGACTGCATCTGGCTGCACTGCGCCATCATGGCCTGCATGTCGGGGGACATTCGGGCCCCGCGGCCCGCGTCCGCCTGCATCTGCCTGCAGTGGGCCATCGTGTCCTGCATGCTCATGCCCGACATGTTGTGCCCCTGCATGCCCTGCATGTTGGAATGGCTCATCCCGGGCATGTTGGAGTGGTCCATGCCCGACATGCCCCCACCGGACGAGGCGGCGGCCTGACCCGACGGCTGGAGCGACATTTGCGATGCGGGGGGAACCGAGGCCTGGGGCGTGGCGCCTTGCGGCGCGCAGGCCGCGGCGGTGAGCGCGAGGCCGAATCCAATGACGAGACGTGCGGTCAAGCTGCGACGAGAAGCGGCGGTCATGCTTCCTCCTTTTGCCACGCCGCGCCGAACCGGGCTGGCCGTCAGAGCGGATATCCCGTGTTCGGCGGGACGCCTCCACCGACGGCAGACGTGGCACAAGGCCTGGTCGGCACGCGCGGCTTGTTCCGTCGGCAAGCCACCCTCGTGACGCGCCGTCAGCAGGATGCGGAGGAGCCTACACGTTCCCACCATGTCCGTCGTCCTTCTGAGCGGCTTTCATTTCTTACGTTTTATTACAGCGCACGGTAGGCGATTGCTGATGCGGCGCTCAGCGTTGATATCGGAGTGCGCGAATCATGACGTTCGCGGGTACCGGCGAGGCACCGCCTGCAGCGGCCGAACGTAGGAAGCGCCCCGGATCACGCGGGGAATGTAGCGATAGGAGCTCGTGGGGACGGTGGAGATTCCGGTCTCTCAGTGCAAATTGCTACCAACCGGCATTGCTGCCGTCACCCTCTCCCCCTGTTCCCGCACTGCTCAGGCTGAGCCAAATGAAGGTTGCAGGGGATGCTGTCGCTCGGTTCCCATCTGGCGCCCGAGCGCATGGCAGTGAGCATCACCGAGCATCCGAGTGCGGCTGTGGTGATCAACGCCGCCGACCTCAGGCTCAACTTCCGCCGGGGAGCGAGCGTATGAAGATCCGCAGCGCCCATGTCCGTTCCGCCGGAGCAACACCTTGACCAACAGCTCCGGCAGCACCGGGCCTCGGCCCATGTCGCCCGCCGACCTACCGCCGATGTCCGGCGAGGGGCGGCATGTCCTGGTCGTCGAGGATGACGAGGAGCTGCGCAAGCTCCTGCTCTCCCTGCTCCGCAGAAGCGGCTTCCGCGCCAGCGGCGCCCGGGATGGGACCGAGATGCGCCGCCTCCTCGGCTCCGCGCAGGTCGACCTCGTCCTGCTCGATGTCATGCTGCCTGGCCGGTCAGGCTTCGAACTGTGCCGGGAGCTGCGGGCCGAAGGGCGCGCCCCGGTCATCCTCCTCACGGCCCTCGGGGAGGCATCGGACCGTGTCGTGGGCCTGGAACTCGGGGCGGACGACTTCGTCGTGAAGCCCGCCGATCCGGGCGAGCTGATCGCCCGCATTCGTGCCGTCCTCCGGCGCGTGAGCGGACCCGAGGGAGCGGCGGACGGCAAGGAGCGCGAGGTGGCGCGCTTCGCCGGTTGGGCCCTGGACACCCGGCGGCGCGAGCTGCTGCGGCCGGACGGCGTCGCCGTCGAGCTGACCAGCGGCGAATACGATCTTCTCCTCGCTTTCGTCGAGCGGCCGCAGCGCATCCTGACGCGCGACCAGTTGCTGGATCTCGCGCGCAACCGCCCTTACGGCGGGCTGGACCGGTCGATGGATGTCCAGGTCAGCCGGTTGCGCGCGAAGCTCGGCTCGCGGCCGCACGAGGACGGCGAACCGGGTCTGATCAAGACCGTGCGGGGCGTCGGCTATATGCTGTCGGCCCCTGTGGCGTGGTCAGGGTGATCCGTCTCGTACCCCAATCCCTCGCCGCCCGCACCCTGGCGGCGCTTACGATCGGCTTCGCGATCCTGTTCGCCGCCATGGTCGGCGTCCACGACATCCTGCTGCGGCAGGCGGCGGAACGCGGGACCGAGGAGTTGCTGGCCCAGCGGTTGTCGGCCCTGATGGATGCCGTGGCGGCGGCCCCCGAGGCCGAGCGGGACCGGGTGGCCCACGCTCTATCACGGCCGGACCTGACGGTGCACTGGTACCGGGATCCGGCGCCCACGCCCGAACATCCCTCGGCAGAGGAGTGGCCGACGGTCGCGGCCCGGACCAAAGCCCTGAGCAGGCTTGCGAGCGAGGTGCGCGTGCGGCCTGGCCGCTACAACGCCGCGTCGGGCCGCATTGTTGACATTGGCGCCACGGCCCGCCTCACGGATGGCTCGTGGCTGGACGTCGAGCTCGCCTCCTTCAACGTGCTGTCCGCCGACCAGAGCGTGATTCATGCCTATGCTGCCGCGATCGGCCTCGCGCTTCTCCTGGCTGTAGGGTATGCGGCCCGCTCCGTCTCGGCGCCGGTTGCGGCCCTGGCGAAAACCGTGACCCGAATCGACCTCGAGCAGGAACTCCCGGCCATCCCTGCCTCGGGGCCGCGCGAGGTGCGGCAACTGGCCGAGGCGCTGAACGGCATGGCGGTCCGCACCCGTGACGCCTTCCGCCAGAGGACCCTGGCGCTGGGCGCGCTCTCGCATGATCTGATGTCACCCATCGCCCGCCTCAAGCTGCGGGCCGAGGACCTCCCTGACGAGGCTAAGGCGCCGATCCGCCGGGATCTGGCGGAGATGGAGACGATGGTCTCCGACGTCCTCGCCTACTTGCGGGGAGGACATGATGGTGAGGCCATCCAGCCGCTGGCAGTCACTGCGCTCGTCCGCACCGTGGCGGACGAGTTCATCGACGCCGGAACGCCCGTCGAGGAAGGGCGAATGGACGAAGAGGCAGTTGTCCTCGGCCGCCGGGTGGCCATCAAGCGCGCCGTGACGAACCTTGTCGCGAACGCCATTCGGCACGGGCGGGATCCGTGGGTCGGGGTCGAGGCTCTTCACGACGCGGTGCTGGTGCGCGTCGGCGACCACGGACCTGGCATCCCGCCGGAGGATCTGCCGCGGGTCACGGAACCCTTCTTCCGGGGCGACCGGGCACGAACCGCGGGCGGGGGCAGCGGTCTCGGCCTGTCAACCGCGCGGGCCATCGCCGAAGGCCATGGCGGCGGTCTGGAGATCGACAGCGCACCGGGCCGGGGCACCGTGGTCACCCTTCGTTTTCCGCGGAGGGTTCAGGCTGCCGGTGCGGCGGGACGCGGAAACAAAACGATGTAATTCGCCAGCGGCCGGATCCTCGTCCCGGGCGTTAGCGGACGGGCAGACCGGAGGCGCGCCGAGGAGCGCGTTCCGGCGCACCCGGCGCCGCGGGATGTCCAACGGCTGGCTGACGATCAGCTCGGAACCGCGAGGCGATAGACATGGCCCGCGTGGAGCTCGAGCATGGGCGCGATCCGGAGATGCGGCGCACCGCGCAGGAGATCATCCAGAAGCAGCAGCAGGGGATCACCGAGCTAAGGGCCTGACCGTCCCATCATCCGATTCGATAGCGCCGTCCGGCTGGAGCCGGTGACTACGTTCCACTTGACCTTCCCACCGCGGGAAGCCGTACCTCTTCTCACCTTCAGAAGGAGGGCGACGCGATGATGCGCTTCACGATCGAGAACATGAACTGTGGCGGCTGCGCCAAGGGGGTGACTGCGACCGTCAAGGCCGCCGATCCGTCGGCGGAGATCGAGGTTCAGCTGGACAGGAAGGAGATCACCGTGAGCGGCGGTCGCACCGACAGCGACGCGCTGCGGGGTGCCCTACAGGCGGCCGGATGGAAGGCGGAGACTGCTCCCGCCTGAGGCAGGCCGCCGTCGGCACCATGCGGCAGCGGCAACAATTTGGTGTGCAATTGTCGCTGCCGTCAGCCGGGCATCCGCCTATTCATCCTGGGAGGCTTCCGCCGCGCTGCTCGGTTGCGACGAGCCTGAGCACAGGAGTTCCCATGTCTTCACGCTACGCATTCATCCGGCGCGGTGTGTTCGCTGCCGCCTTCGCTGCGCTTCTGGCTCCCGGAGCCGCCTCCGCACATGCGATGCTGCATTCCTCCGATCCCACCGACGGCGCGACGCTGAGCGCTTCGCCGCGCGCGCTCAACCTGATGTTCACCGAAGACTGCCGCGTCACGGCATTGCGCCTGCTCGACGAGGGCGGCCGCGAGCACCAGTTGCGCCGTGAGGGCGGACGTGCGGCATCGAGCCGGGCGACCGCGACGGTTGCTACGCCGCTTCCGCCGGGTGCCTACCGCCTCGAGTGGCGCGCCATGGGCGATGACGGCCACGTCATGAGTGGGGCGGTACGCTTCGCCGTGAACGCCTCCCGGTGATCCTGGAGCTGCTCCGGCCGGAGCCGGATCTGCTCCGTGGACTCTCCGCGGCGCTGCGCATCGTGTACTACGTGGCGTGCCTCGGGGCTGCAGGCTTGGCGGTCTTCGCCATCGGCTTCGGGCGACTCCAAGAGCCGCAGGACGCCGCCGCATGCCGCAGCATGACACTGGGAATGGTGGTGGTGGGGCTGGCCTCCAGCCTCGCTTGGCTGGCTACTCAAGTGGCCATCGCGTCGGATGGGGATCCGTTCGACGCCGAGGTCTGGGACATGATGCTGACGTCCCGCCCGGGCAACTCCGTCCTGATCGCGTGCGCAGGCTTGATCGCGGTGGCCGTGGCCACCTGGATCGGGCGCGCCGCCGTCGCGGTCGGCGCGGCGGGCACCCTGGCGGTGGCGGCGAGCTTCACGGCGGTCGGCCACACGACCCAGCACCAGCCCCGGCTGCTGCTGGCGGCCGCCCTCGTGGTGCACCTTCTGGCGGTAGCCTTTTGGGCAGGCAGCCTGTGGCCGCTCTTGCTGGCCTCCAGGCGCGGCGGCCGGGAGGCGGCCCAGCTGGTCGAGGGCTGGGCACGGGCCGCCACCTGGATCGTGGGCGGCCTTGTCCTGGCGGGGGCGGTGCTGGCTTGGCTCCTGGTCGGGCGCCTGGAACTCCTTGTGACCACGGCCTACGGCCGGGCTCTCCTGACGAAGGTGGCACTGGTCGGCGTCCTGCTGGGCTTCGCGGCTTGGCACCGGTTCCGGCTGACGCCTGCCCTCGCGATCAACCGCCCTGGATCCGGCAGGCGGCTCGCGGTCTCCATTGGTTGGGAGATCGTCGTGATGGTCCTGGTGTTCTGGGCCGTCGCGGAGATGACCTCCACCAGCCCGCAGGGTGAGGGCTGAACGCCCGCTGGTGCTGGCCCGCGGCCCGACCCTTCCTTGGTGCGAGCCGCGGGCATGTACCGACGGGCACCGCTCACCTGACGGTCACCGATCGGCCGCCGCCGTCAGGCCGGTGGCGACCCGGCGCGCAGCGGGAGCGCCGATTGCCGGAGCGGCGCCCACCTCGTCGCCACTGGGGGGACCACGCCTCTCCCGTGGCGACACCGACGTTTGTCAACACTGACGCTGGTGGCCGGGCTCCCATGTAGCCGCCGGTGCGCCCGGTAGCGCACATCTGAAGTTGAAGTCGGTTCCTGCGCGTCTGGAGCCCCTGCATGTCCGCGATGGAGGAAAGCCCCGAGGCCAATCTCGCAGCCCCCATGGCGACATAACGTTCCGGGCGCGTTTAGTAGTGACGTTCCGCGCGATTCGTAGTGATAATGCCCCGCAAGCCAATGAAATCACTGGCTGATTCCGGCCCGAATGAAGAAAGAGATACAGGGACCCTACTCACAACGCTCTCGGGGCCGCCGTGCGCCCTAGCTTGCGCCGGAACGCACCCGGAGCCGGATCAACTCTCCCCTTGCTCGTCAGGACGGGACCGAGCGTCTGCCCGCGGGCTCGCGGGCACGCTTTCACCGGCCCGCCTCCCTCTGGATCCGGCTTTGGCGCTCCTGGAGGCTGCGCTCGCGGTCCGGCCAGCTGCTCTTGATGAACGCGAGGACCGCGCGGATCTCGGTGTCCGAAAGCACGCCCTTGAAGCCCGGCATGTCGCTCTCATACCCACCGCCGACGACAGCGGACGTACCGTCCCGAATGATCCGGAACAGAACTGCGTCGGGATGGTGCCAGGTATGGCCCGAGGCATCGTGCGGGGGCGCAGGCAGCTTTCCGTCGGGTCCGCGTGAGCGCCAGTTCGGCTGGCCCTCCAGATTCACACCGTGGCACCGCGCGCACTGCTCGGCGTAGATCTGGCGGCCGAGGGTGACCTGCTCCCGATCGCCGGGGCTGATTGCGGCCGATGCCGGATCTGGCTGGCCACGCCCCGAGAGCAGCACCGCGCCACCTATTGCGGCCGCGAGCACGGTGACGAACGCGGCGAGCAACAGATGCCGCCGCCGTCGTCCTAGGTCTGGACGCCTCACCACTCACCTCCAAACGATGCACGATCCGGGACGACGTGCGCGGCAGCTCCCAGCAGGGCGGAAGCGATCAGCAGGTGTTCTGAGAACCTTGTCGGCGTCATAACCCCTCAGCTTTCGGCCGCCGCGACCTCACGCGGGCGGCCCATTGCCTTCGACGCGGACGCGGTCGAACCCGCTTTGACCTGGGGCTCGCTCGCATGGCACGACCGGCCCGACTTTCCGGCCATGCACAGTCCCAGGGCGCACATGACAATGCACGGCGCCACACTGACCAGGATTGGGGCAACGCCGGTCGCGGTGAGCCAAGTCCACTGCCAGGAAACGCCCGCCGCCACGGCAGCGAGTCCGAGCAGCACCAGGGCGCGCCGCCCCCGCAGAGCCGGGCGGAGGCGGCCACCGATGCCGCTGATGGGCGCACGCGCTTGGGTAAGGTCTGATTGGATCGTCATCTGCAGCCTCCTCAAATGGTCGCGTGGACACTGGTGCTGCCGTCCCAGGCGACGGCGTGGATGCAGAATGGCTCCCGCCTAGTCCCCGCCGTGCCGAGCGGCGTCCCCGCGGGAGTGGTGGCCCTCATCCGCGGCCGCTCGGCTGAGAGCCTGCGAATGGCTCCGGCGGGGACGTGTCCCTCGGCGTCGCAGCCTTCGGCAGCGGCGATATGGCAGCCATCCACTTCCTCACGGGTGCCCGCCGCGCGGCTCATCGTCGCCAGGGCGCCGGTCAGCCGAACGCCGACGGCGAAGCCGTTCCGCCGAAGGTGCGCCGCGTAGTCCTCGCAGTTGCACTGCGGGCTCTTTCGGAGCGTGACCTGCGTCGGGGTGTTTGCCTGCACGCGCAGCCGGGCGCTGGCTGCCGCCGAAAGGGAGGCGCGGCGGAAGAGTGAGGTCGTCATCGGTTCTCCTTTTCTCGGTGTCCGGCTCGGCTCAGGCCACCCGCAGCACGCCCATCAGGCCGCTGACTTCGTGGTCCATGACATGGCAGTGCAGCATCCAGTCGCCCGGGTTGTCGGCGACGAAGGCGACCTCCACGGTCTGGCGCGGCTCGACGAGCACCGTGTCGCCCCATTCCGCCCCGGCCACCGCGGTGCCGTTCCGGGTCAGGACCCGGAAGCTGTGGCCGTGCATGTGCATCGGGTGCCACCACGCGGTCTCGTTCCGAAGCGACAGCACGCAGGTCCGGCCGCGTGCGAGGGTCAGCAGCGGCGGCATGCCCGTGTCGCCTCTGCCGGTCATGGACATGCCGTTGATGGCCCATGCCGCCCCGCGCATGCCCATCATCCCCATCATGCCCCTGCCGCCCATCATCCCGCCCTGGAGCGCGAGTTCGTGCCGCTCGGCCGTGGCGAGGTCCGGCTCGGGAAGCGGGTTCGGCGGCAGGCGGACCGGGGCGTCCAGTGGGTGGCCGCGAAGGGGCGCGGAGCCGTCATAGGCGAGCGCGACGAGCTCGTAGGCTGAGCGGCCGTAAAAGTCGTCGATCACGGCGTAGCGGCGCCTCGGCTCGCTAACCATGTCCAAGATGACGTCGGCGCGCATGGCGGGACCGAGCAGCAGCCGCCCACCCGCGGGTTCGTGCGGCTCGCAGGGCTGGCCGTCGAAGGCGATGACGACGGGCCGGTGCCCCTCGAACCGCAGCGCCATGATGCGCGCCGTGGCTGCGTTGATGATGCGCAGCCGCACGCGCTCCCCAGCGCGGACGTTGAGTGCGTCTGGCACCCCGCCGTTGACGGTGACCGTGTTGCCGAGGCGGCCACCCATCGCCGCCTCCATGCGGCCGCCGAAGCCCGGAGCGATCTGGGTGCCGCGCGTCAGCCGCCAGTCCTGGATGACCCAGAGCAGCTCGCGGTCCACCCGGGGCGGCTCCCGCTCCTCGACGATCAGCGCCCCGGCCAGCCCGCGTCCCTGCTGCACCAGGCCGTTATCGTGCGGGTGGTACCAGAAGGTCCCGGCGTCGGGCGGCGTGAACTCGTAGGCGAAGCTCCCGCCGGGCTTGATGGACGGTTGGGTTAGTCCCGGCACGCCGTCCATGGCGTTGGGCAGCCGGATGCCGTGCCAGTGCACGGTCGTGCCCTCGTCCAGGCGGTTTTCCACGGTGGCGCGGAACCTCGCCCCTTGGCGGACCCGGAGCACGGGTCCGGGGACCGAGCCGCTGTAGGACCAGACGGCTGTGGCCGGTTGGTCGTCCCCGGCGATCAATGCGCGGGCCGGTTCGGCGGTCAGCCGCAGGGAAGCGGGCACGCTGGTGGCGGATGCGGCATGTCCCCTGCCGGGAAGCGTGCCCGCCAGAGCGAGGGCGCCGCCTGCGGTCCAGAGTTGCCGCCGCGTCAGGTCCGGCGGGGTGGTGATTGGCATGTTTTCCGTCCTCGTCATGCCGCCGCGGCCCGCAGGAGGGCGGGTGCACGGCGCGGATCCGGCGAAGGCCGGACCCATGGATCTCCGTCCGCCGCCCGCGGTGGGCGGGCGACGGTTAGACGAGGGTGGTGGGTCTGGGTGGGAAAGGGTCGGGCGGGAGCGCCCGGCCCCGCTGGCCCGCAGGCGCCCCCACAGCGTACTCGAACGCGACGGCAACGGGCGCGCTGAGGACCGCCGGGGCCGGTAGGCCGACGAATGCACCCAAGCAGGCGAGGGCACTGCACGGCATCATCTTGGCGCCGCCATCGCCGCCGGGTGCCTTGGCCGCGCAGTCGCCACAGGACTGGCCGGGGCCTCCGGCCGTCGTGGTGCCGCCGGGCATGGGCATTGCCGACGCGGTCCCCGGCAGCGCCGTCGCCAGCACGAAGGCGAGGGCCGTCAGGACCAGCAGCAGGCGTCGGAGGACGGGCATGCCCATGGCCGGACGATATGCACCGTGGTGTTCGCCGTGCAAGGTCACGCCCATCCGAACTCCCTCACCGAACCGGCGCCAGGTCGGCCCCGCGGGCGCGCCGGAGCGCGTCCAGCACCGCCTCGCGGCTCAGGACCTCGGACAGGACGATGCCCCGTGGGGCACCCGGGCCGTAGACCGCGTTGAAGGGGATGCCGAACCGGTCGTTGTTGGCGAGGTAGTCGGAGATCCGGACGTCCGGGCGGGTCCAGTCGGCCCGCATGGCGACCACGCCCGGCTCGGCCAGGGCCGCGGCCACCTCGGGGCGCTCCAGGACCAGGGCGTCGTTGACCTTGCAGTTGGCGCACCAGTCGGCGGTCACGTCCACGAAGACCACCTTGCCCTCGGCGACGAACCGCCGGAGGGCGGCCTCGTCGAACGGCGCCCAGGCCGTCGCCGCGGCATTCGGCGGAGCCGCCCGAAGCACGGCGGGCGCGGTTCCGGCGCCGAGCAGAGCGAGCACGACCACCACCGCGGCAGCGGGCGAGCCGATCCGCGGGCGCAGCGCCAGCGCCCCCGTCAGCACCACCAGCGCGGCGGCCACCGCGCCCGCGGCCAGCCATGAGGTCTGGGCAGCCAGCACGGTCAGGAGCCAGGCCGCGGTCCCCGTCAGGGCGATGGCCAGCACGCATCGGAGCGCGATCATCCACCATCCCGGCCTCGGCAGGAGGCGGACCACGCCCGGGAAGGCGGCGCCCAGGAGATGCGGCGCGGCCAGCCCAACCCCCAGGGCGCCGAAGATGGCCAGGATCTCGGCAGGGCCCCGTGCCAACGCGAAGCCGACGGCCGTGCCGACGAAGGGTGCCGAGCACGGCGTCGCCAGCACCGTGGTGAACGCCCCGGCCGCGAAGCTGCCCGCGAGCCCGTCCCCGCCCGCACGGCCCATCGCGGTCGCGAGGCGCGATGGCAGCGGGATCTCGAACAGCCCGGCGAGGCTCGCCGCGAAGACCGCGAGGGCGGCCGCCATCGCCACGAGGAACACAGGCTGCTGGAACTGCATGCCCCAGCCAACGGCGAGCCCGGCGGCCTTGAGGACGGCCAGCGCGCCGCCGAGGGCGAGCATGGAGGCGACGACGCCCGCCGCCGTGGCCAGGAAGCCGAGGCGGATCTGGCGGCGCGCCTGCCCCCGGTGGCGCAGGGCGGCCATGAGCTTCAGGCTGAGCACCGGCAGGACGCACGGCATCAGGTTGAGGACCAGGCCGCCAAGCAGCGCCACGCCAAGGAACGGCAGCAGGCTGCCCCACCCCGCTCGCGTGGCGCCCGCCGCGACCGTGCCTCGGGTCTCCGACGCCCGTTGCCCGTCGAGCAAGGTCACCGTGACGTCGGAGCCCGGCATACTGACGACGTCCGGCCCCGAGGTGACGGGGAGCAGCGCCGTCGCGGTCCCGCGGTCGGCGCTGAAGGAAAACTCTGGCCTGCCGAAGGTCCACCGCCCGCTCTCAACGATGACGTCCGGCGCCGAGAGCGGCTGCCGGGAGGAAATCCGGACCTCCAGCGCGGCTGGGTTCCCGGGCAGCGCGGCGACGCCGTCCACCGCGAGCCCGGACCGCGAGCCGTCGTCCGGCACCCGGGCCTCGTAGCGGGCGATGAGATTGGCCGCCTCCGGGTCCACGGCAGCGGCGCCCGCTGGCAGGTCGAGCGAGAGTTCCAGGCTCTTGGGCACGCAGACGGTGCTGCATACGAGGATGTCAAGCCTGCCCCGGAGCGCGACCGGCTCGCCGGGACGTTCGGAGACGATGGTCAGGGGAAAGACGACCTTGTCGAAGTAACCGAAGGTCTCGAGCCCGAACAGCGTGAACCGGGTGGGCGCGGGCCAGCGCCAATCCACCGAGGCGACATTGACCGAGCCGGTCCAGTCCACCGCGGGCGGCGTTCCGGCGTCCCCGGGCGACCGCCAGTAAGTGTCCCAGCCGTCGCCCATAGCGACCTGGAGCCCCGCGCGGACTTCCTTGTCGGATCCTGCTGTGTCGGCCGCCGTGAGCAGGCGGGCGCGAACGATTTCCCCGGACATCCACGGGCCGCTCGCCGCCATCGGCGCCGCGACGGGCCACGCCAGGACGAAGGCGACGAGCGCCGCGGCGAGCAGGCGCGGGCGGACTCGGAGAGCTTCCGATATGGTCCCGAAGCGTTTGCGGTATCGGTCCGCCTCAATCGTGGCAGCCACGCGCGCCGCCCCTCCGATGCTCATGCTTGCCCCGCCGCTACGCCCGTGGGTTCCAGCCGCGGAGCAAGAGCGCGTTCGTGACCACGCTGACGCTGCTCAATGCCATCGCCGCGCCCGCGACCATCGGGCTGAGCAGCCCCAGGGCCGCCAGGGGGATGCCGACCAGGTTGTAGACGAAGGCCCAGAACAGCCCCTGCCGGATCTTGCGGTAGGTCCGCCGCGACACGTCGATGGCGCCTGCGACCAGCGCCGGGTCGCCACGCATCAGGGTCACGCCCGCCGTGTGCATGGCGACGTCGGTGCCGGTCGACATGGCGATGCCGACATCCGCCGCGGCGAGCGCAGGCGCGTCGTTGATGCCGTCGCCGACCATGGCGACCACCCTGCCCTCGCCGCGCAGCCCGGCGACCGCCTCGGCCTTGCCCTCGGGCAGCACCTCCGCGACCACCTTGTCGATGCCCAGCGACCGGGCGGCGGCGGCCGCGGCGCCTCGGTTGTCGCCGGTCAGCATGACCGTCTCGATGCCCTGGCGATGCAGCCGGTCAACGGCGCCACGGGCCGAATCCTTGACGCTGTCGCCGAACGCGATCAGGCCCAGAACCCGGCAGGTGGGCGCCGTCTCGGCCAGCCAGGACACGGTCCGCCCCGACTCCTCGAGGTCACTGGCCGCCGGGGCGAGCGCGTCCCCGGCCAGCCCGTTCTCCTCGAGCAGGCGCCGGTTGCCGAGGACGAGCGAGCGGCCCTCGACCGCGCCCGAGACGCCCCGCCCGGCGAGCGCCCGGAAATTCATGGTCGCGAGCGGCGTGACGCCCTCGGCCCGTCGCCGGACGGCGGCCGCCAGCGGGTGTTCGCTCCCGGCCTGGAGGGCAGCGGCCAACCGGAGAACCTCCGCCGCGCCCGTCCCCTCGACGGGGACGACGTCCGTCACCTCGGGGCGCCCCTCGGTCAGGGTCCCGGTTTTATCGAACGCGACCGTGGTGACCGCGTGCGCCCGCTCCAGCGCCTCGGCGTCCTTGATCAGGATGCCGTGCCGCGCCGCAGCGCCGGTGCCGACCATGATGGCGGTCGGCGTCGCCAGGCCCAGGGCACAGGGGCAGGCGATGACCATGACCGCCACCGCGTTCAGGATGGCCGCCGTCGCGTCACCCGTGACCGCCCACCAGCCGACGAAGGTGACGAGCGCGATGCCGAGCACGACCGGGACGAAGACCGCGCTGACGCGGTCCACCAGGCGCTGGATCGGCGCCTTGGATGCCTGGGCGCCCTCGACCAGCCGGACGATCCTGGCCAGCGTGGTCTCGGCGCCGACGGCGGTGGTCTCGATGACCAGCAGGCCGTCCGTGTTGATGGCGCCGCCGGTGACCTTGGCACCGACCACCTTTTCCACGGGCAGGCTTTCGCCGGTCAGCATGGACTCGTCGACGCTGCCGCCACCCTCCACCACGCGCCCGTCCACCGGGATGCGCTCGCCGGGGCGGACCACGACGGCGTCGCCGACCCGGACCTCGGCGAGCGGCACCTCGACTTCGGCGCCGCCCCGGCGCAGGCGCGCCTTGTCGGGCCGGAGATCCATGAGCGCGCGGATGGCCGAGGCCGTCTGTCCCTTCGCGCGCGCCTCCAGCCACTTGCCGAGCAGGACGAAGGTGATGATGAGCGCCGAGGACTCGAAGTAGAGCGCGGGCGCGTGATCCCCGTGCGCCGTCAGCAGCCCGTAGACGCTCAGGCCCCAGGCGGCCGTCGTGCCCAGGGCAACCAGCAGGTCCATGTTGCCGCTGAAGGACCGCGCGGCCTTCCACCCGGCCACGTAGAACCGCCAGCCCAGCCAGAACTGCACCGGCGTCGCGAGGGCGAGTTGAACCCAGCCCGGCGGCATCATCCACTCGGCCCCGAGCAGATGCCCCACCATGCCGAGCAGGAGCGGCGCCGAGAGCGCGGCCGCGGTCACGACGCGGAACAGGTCGCGGCGGCTCCGTGCCGCCGCCGCATCGGCCTCCTCCGCCGGGGAGCCCGCCTGCTCGACCGGACTGGCCTCGTACCCCGTGTTCTGAACGGCGGCGACGAGCTGATCGACCGAGACGGCGCCGCGGGCGGCGGTGACGCGGGTCCGCTCCGTGGCCAGGTTCACCTCGGCCTCAATGACGCCCGGCACCTGCTTGAGCGCCCGCTCGACCCGGCCGACGCAGGAGGCGCAGGTCATGCCCTGGACGTTCAGGTCGAACTCGGACACGGGGACATCGTACCCCGCCTCCTCCACG
>NZ_FQZF01000068.1 GCF_900141905.1 Muricoccus roseus
CCCGACCATCCGGCCGGGGAGGTGAACAGACACGGGTCATTTCTCGGCGAAAACTTCGGCTCCTACAGGGTCAGCTCTCAGTGCAAATCAACACCCCTGCCATCCATGCTGATGGCGATGTCGGCCTTGAGCAGCACTTCGGTGAAAGCCTGGCTGGTGAATTGCGACCCTTGATCCGTATTGAAGATGTCGGGCCGGCCATGCTTGACCATTGCCTCCTCCAGTGCCTCGACGCAGAACGTTGCCTCCATGCTGATCGGCACCCGCCAGGACAGGACCCGGCGGCTGAACCAGTCGAGCACGGCGGCGAGATAGACGAAGCCGCGAGCCATCGGCACGTAGGTGATGTCCATGGCCCAGACCTGGTTCGGGCGCTCGATCCTCATCCCGCGCAGCAGATACGGGTAGATCTTGTGGCCCGGCGCCGGCTTTGACGTGTTCGGCTTGCGGTAGATCGCCTCGATGCCCATGCGCTTCATCAGCGTCGCAGCATGGCATCGGCCGATCTCGACGCCTTCCTTGTTCAGAAGATCACGCAGCATCCGGCTCCCCGCGAATGGAAAATCCAGGTGCAGCTCATCCATCCGGCGCATGACCGCGAGATCGGCCGCCGGCACCGGTCGTGGCAGGTAGTAGACGCTGCCCCGGCTGATCCCGAGGAGGCTCGCCTGCCTGGCGACGGGAAGGGCGTGCTCGCGGTCGATCATCGCTTTGCGCTCAGCAGGCCGGCTTTGCTGAGCGCGCCGGACAAAAAATCATTGCTGAGCGTCAGCTCGCCAATCTTGGCGTGAAGCGTCTTGACGTCCACCGCCGGCGTGGCCGGGTCCGATTTCGCCTCGGAACCAAACACCCCGGCAGCTCCCTCCAGGAGCTGGGTCTTCCAGGTCGTGATCTGGTTCGGGTGTACGTCAAACTGCTGGGCCAGCTCGGCCAGCGTCTTCTCGCCCTTCACGGCAGCCAACGCCACCTTCGCCTTGAAGGCCGGAGAATGGTTCCGCCGAGGTCGCTTGCTCATCGTCTCTCCTAACCTGCGGCCATCCTGGCCGCCGTCAGGCAGAAACTCCACTCATCCAACCTGTTCAGATTCCCTGGGCCACTTCTCTGGAACAGCGCGGTCTTCAATTTCGGATGGGCGTTCACGGATCGACACGGCGTCGATGATTTGCCCTCTGGGTTGTCCTTCCGTTGTGGAAGTCTTGGCACGACGCATCAGGCGACGGCTCCGGAGTGTCGCCAGCAGTTCTCTTTTCAGGACGCCGCGAGCCTGAATGAACAGGCTCCTGTAGATGGTTTCGTGCGACACCCGCATGGCCTCGTCGTCAGGATATGCCGCCTCAAGCCAGCCGGACACCTGCTGGGGCGACCAATGCTGCGACAGCTTCTCCGCCACCACGGCCTGCAGGGACCGGTTGGTGGCCAACAAGCACGGCTTGGGGCGGCGCGCTTGCTGCCAACTCCGGCTGTCCTGAAAGTACCACCGTCACAGAATTGGCGTGCCGGGCTCCAATCCGAGCATCACGCGGCCCCCAGTCTCGAAGTTGCCGCTTTGGATCTGGATGTGCTGCGCTGCCGCATGTGCGTCCCGGAAACAGCGCTGCAGGAGGCAGTTTTCGTAAACCGATGTCCCCCCTCCGGCGTCGTAGGTGGTCTGGACCACGACCTTTGCGGTTTCCGCGACCTGGGCGCAGGCCAGCCGCACCAAAGCTCGTTGCTCGAGGGAGAGTGACGTACCGGCCGATGTGGCACTCCAGGCCTGATCGCAAGCTTCGAGCAGGAAAGCCCGGGCCGCGCGCAGCGACGCTTCCGCACGCCCGACCGCTGCCTGGATCACGGGCCTGTCGCGCAGCAGCGCCGAGCCGGTCCGAGGGGTTTTAGCGGCGCCCAGTTCTCGGAGGCTATCGAGGGCGGCGCGCGCAATGCCAAGCGGCACTGCGGCGATGGTAACCCCGAAGGCGGTGTGAAAAGGTAGAGCATAGAGCGGGTCCGGGAGCAGTGGCGAATGGCCCGTGCGTGACACGGTGTGGGAGTCGGGCACGAACAAGTCGGCGACGCGGTAGTCATGGCTTCCAGTGCCGCGCAGGCCGCCGACCTCCCAGGTGTCGATGACCTCCGCCGCGGCAGTCGGGAAGAACACGATCTTAGCGTCGGGCGCGCCATCCGGCCTGCGGCGGGGCGTGTCGCCGTCGAGCACGACACAGCCCCCGAGTACCCAGTTGCTGTGCATGATGCCGCTGCCATAGGGCCAGCGACCGGTCACGCTGTACCCGCCTGGCACCGACACAGCCTTGCCAAGGGGGCCCATATTTCCGGCCACCACCGCCCGTTCCTCCACGAAGATGCGACGCGCAACGGCTTCGGGCAGGAAGCCCGAAAAGCGAGCGTAACCGCCGCCATTCGTGACGCACCAAGCGACCGAGGCGTCCGATCGCGCCAGCGCTTCGACAACCTGCACGAAGTCGGTCAGGCTCAGTTCCGGGCCGCCAAAGCCCCTGGCCAGCCAGAGAGAAAAAAAGCCGAGTTCCCGAAGTCTCTCGACCAGCGGCATCGGCAGCCGGCGGTCCCGCTCGATCTGATTCCGCATCTCGATGATACCGGGGCTGAGATCAGCGGCCGCCTGGATCAGCCGTGCCGCCTCTGACCCATAGGTCCCACAGATTGGCATGGCTGATTTCCTGCTGGAAACTCATCTCGAACGGTTTACGATCCGCGTGCCACGGCCGCCGCTGCAAGGGAAATCGGGTTTGCCTGACCCCGACGACCCGCCGGAGCTGACCCCCGAGTTCTTCGCCCGGGCCGAGATCCGGGAGGGGGACAAGGTGATCCGGCGTGGGCGCCCGAAAGCCGCGGCCACGAAGAAGCTCGTCTCTCTTCGCCTGGACGCGGACGTGCTGGACCGGCTGCGCGCCTCAGGCCCGGGATGGCAGGGGCGCGCCAATGCGGCCCTACGGCGGCTCGTGGACGAGAGCTAGGGGCTGCACGGGAGCCGCGTGACCCGCACCTCCCCACATCCGCGCTCGCGGCGCGTGACCGTGCCCTGCTGCACATCGGCTTTGGAGCCGCATAGCGCCCGAGCAAGCTCGCGGAGCCGCCCTCGACGGCGTGGAAGTCGTCCCCGGCCGAGGTCTCCGCGTCCTCGTGCGGCGCACCAAAACCGACCAGCGCGGCTCGGGTCAGGAGGTCACGGTTTGTGCGAACCCCGTCGAGCCCATTGTCTGCCCCCTGGCCGCATGTTGCAGCACAGCAGCTTTCGCGCCCGAGAGGCGTTCGATAGGTCTCCGACTTCAGGGACCACTGACACAATGCTGAGCGAGGAATGCCTGTTCGTCCGACTCTCGGACTACCTGGAGCAGCGCCGGAACATGCCGGTGGACGCGTCGTCCGACAGAGCTGAGGCCGATGCTCGGACGACCGACGAGGATGCCGAGCGTCGTTAGCGCCGGACCTGGAGGACATCCACGTCCGGAGTAAGCTCCTCCCCTCCACGCGTTCTCCCTCTTCTCGGATGGTGCGGGCGGGAGAGCGTTGCTCGGCCTGATCGAAATCCGGCCGGCCCGGGTGGCGTATCGCGCTTACATCACGGCAGCGGGTCTTTCTGCCCTGCGGCGCCTCATGCTGGACCACCAGGCGACGGACCCGGCGAGCCTTGCGCATATGCGCCAGGAACTCGGGCTCGACACCACGGAGGCCTCAGTCGCGGAAGGAGTGCGGCGGAGGTGACTATTTCAGCCGGATGACGTTCGAGGAAGCGTGGGGCTCCTTCCCAGCAGCTGTGACCCTCGACAGGAGCGACGGCGAGACATTCCACTGGCGTCCATCGTCGGTGACGATCGTGACCGTCCTGCGATTATAGCGCGTCAGCATGCCCTCGACCGTGCCCCGCCCGTCGCCTTGGAAGGTGACCCGGTCACCAACCCTGAACTCCAGCATCTGCTTGTGGGCCCGCATGTGCTGCAGGAAGCGGAGGCGCTCCACGATGCGCCGATTCAGGTCGACCAGCTCGTCTTCGCTCAGGGTGTCAATGTTGATCGTCATCGGGCTGCGTCGTCCGCGCTGCGAGGAGCGGCAGCTTAGGATAGCCTGTGCATCCTGACCAAGCTGTCTCCAGGATCGGATGAACCTCGACATCCCAAGGCTCTGCGATGTCCTCCGGCTGCTCAAGCGGCCCCAGGACAACGCAAACCCGTGTCTCCCATTCCTGATCACACCTTCGCGCCGGCAATCTTCGGGGCTGGTCCAGCAGGGCCGATCCGCTAGGAAGCCCGGATGGATCATGCCGTTGATTTCCGCTCCGACCCGCTGACCAAGCGAGACAGTTACCTGCGCATCGAGAGGGTCGGGAAGCCGACCGCGCCTTGGCTGTGGAAGGTCTACTCAGTAGATGGCGACGTTCTCAGCCAATCTCGGCTGGGTTATCGCTGCGCCGAGGACGCACTGAAGGTTGGGGAGGTGTTCCTTCGCAGGATGCGGTCAGGCCCGGGCAACTCACGTGGGGTTCCAGGACGCTAGCGGCCGCGGGCGCTTCACCCCCTTTCTGAAATACCTCCCAGATCGGCGCGGCTATTCCTTGGATCCCGTCCATTCCATCCGTTAGATCTTCAGCGGACGGAACATGGCAGCCTAGGCTGCCCCATGGACGCCAGCAAGACGCCTCCCCTGCCCCAGCCGCCTCCTCCGCCCGGATCCCTGGTCCTGCACACCAGTCTGCTGGGCGACCTCTGCGTTCCCGGCGCCGCCGCCCATGCCGCGGAGCTGCGGGAGCTCTCCGCCCGCGCCGCCGTCTATGCCACCCGCGCCCGCGGCGAGGGCACCCGCCGCGCCTACCGCTCGGCCTGGGGGGCCTACGAGGCTTGGTGCACGTCGCTCGGCCGCGAGCCCCTCGCGGGCGACCCCGACACCCTGGCTGTTGAGTTTCGCTGAGAACTGACCCGGGGTTTTCATCGAGAACTGACCCGTGCGGGGATATGTCCCGCGGGCTGTGGCCGCGGGTCAAGC
>NZ_FQZF01000034.1 GCF_900141905.1 Muricoccus roseus
CAACGGCAGAATCAGCACCCTTCAACCCGAGACCCCTTCGATCCGGGGTATCCACGGCAGTCAGACGGGGTTCCAAGGGCCTCAGGCCCTTGGCGGGTTGAAGGCGAAGCCCTCAACAGGCCCCCTCAGATCATCCCGGGCTTGCGAATGGGCGACCCGTCCACCAACCGCTCCAGCCGGAAGGGCGCCGGGTCCACCACCGGCACCGCGCCCAGGATGAGGTCCGCCGCCAGCCGCCCCGCCCCGGGCCCGATGCCGAAGCCATGCCCGCTGAAGCCGGTGGAGAGGAACAGCCCGGGCAGCGCGTCGATGGGCGCGATCACCGGCACCGCATCGGGGGTGGAATCGATCCACCCGCCCCAGGTCGCCGCCGCCTTGGTTCCGGCCAGGGCCGGCCAGGACTTCGCCAGCTGCTCCAGCCCCGGCTCCTCGACATTCCGGCTGGGCGCCGGGTCCAGCACCCGCATGTCCTCCGCCTCATAGGGCGCCGGCCCGTCGAAGGACCACTTCCCTGCCAGCGCATCCGGCCCCCGGAAGAAGGAGGAGCCGACGCCGAAGCTCACGCTGTTCCAGCGGCTCACCAGCGTGGGCCAGAACTTGCGCGCATGGCGAAGCCCGCCCGGCGTCACCTCGATGCGCCCACGGTTGTTCGCGGCGACGATGTAGCCCCCATTCCCCCGCCTGCTGATCGTGATGTCCGGCGTGTAGATGCCGCCCTTCGTCACCTCCGGCGCCGGCTGGGTGAGGAAGACGGTGGAGCGCACGCTCGTCTGCGGCAGGTCCACCCCGTGCCGGCGCAGGAACATGCCGGACCAGGCCCCGCCCGCCAGCAGCACCGCCTCGGCGCGGATCCGCCCGCGCTCGGTCACCACCCCCGTCACCCGCCCGGCCGTGGTGTCCAGCCCGCGCACCGCGCAGCGCTGATGCACCGTCACCCCCAGCTTCCGCGCCGCCTCGGCGAGCGCCGGCACCGCCTTGAAGGGCTCCGCCATGCCGTCCCGCGGGGAGGCGACGCCGCCAATCCAGGCGCCGTCATTTCCCGGCGTCGCCGCCCGTGCCTCGGCCGCCGAAAGCATCCGGCTGTGCGCCTGGTACCCGCGCGCCATGTCCACCCAAGCCTGCCAGCGCGCCATCTCGGCCTCGCTGCGCGTCACATAGACCAGCCCGTCCCGCCGGAAGCCGTAGTCGCCGCCCGTCTCCTCGGCCAGCCCGGCCCAGATCTCCAGGCTCCGCTGCATCAGCGGGATCTCGCGCTCGTCCCGGTTCTGCACCCGGCACCAGCCCCAGTTCCGGCTGGACTGCTCGGCCGCGATCGCCCCCTTCTCCAGGATCGCGACCGAACGCCCGGCCTTGGCGAGGAAATAGGCCGCGGCCACCCCCGCCACGCCGCCGCCGATCACGGCGACATCCACCGCCTCCGGCAGGCCCGGATCATCCTGCACGCGGCTGATGGGGGGGATGGCCATGGGCGATTCTCCGGCTCCGATCGATTGCCGGAGACGCGATCCTAGCCCCCGGCGGCCTCGAGCGAGGCGCGCACCGCAGCCTCCACCCGCAGCGCCGCATCCAGCGCCGCACGGCCGGCGACACCATCCGCCTCCACCGCCGCGCCGTCCAGGCAGGCGGCGGCGAAAGAGGCATGCTCCGCCTCCAGGCTGTCGCTCTCCGCCCAGGTGGCACGGGAGAGGCCATGGCCAGGAATCTCCTCCAGCGCCTCCCCCTCGCCGCGCCGCACCCAGATCATCTCCCGCTTCAGGTGGTCGAGGTTGAGATAGCCCGCATCCCCGAACACCCGCAGCCGCCGCTCCATATGCAACGAGACGCGGCTGGCCGTGATGGTCGCCACCGCCCCGTTCCCGAAGCGAAGCCGCGCATTGGCGATGTCGATGGTCGGCGAGGCCACGCGCGTCCCCACCGCATCCACCCCCACCAGCGGGCTCGCCGCCAGGGCCAGCGCCAGGTCCAGGTCATGGATCATCAGGTCCAGCACCACGGAGACATCCAGGCTGCGCGGCCGGAAAGGCGCGATGCGGATCGCCTCCATATAGAGGGGCCGCCCGACCCGGGCCGCCAGCCCCCCGCCCTCGCCCGCCGTGCCCCGCAGCGCCCGCATCCCGCCGGAGAAGCGCTCCAGCTGCCCCACCTGCAGCACCACGCCCTTCGCCCGCGCGAGGGCGACGAGGTCGTCCGCCTGCTCCAGCGTCGCCGCGATCGGCTTCTCCACCAGTACATGCCGCCCGGCGGAAAGCGCCGCATGCGCCAGCCCATGGTGAAAGGCGGTCGGCGCCGCGACGATCACCGCCTCCGCCGCCCCGATCACCGCCTCGGCCGAAAGCGCGGGGCAGCCGGCCTCCCCCGCCACCAGCGCCGCCCGGGCGGGATCCGCGTCATGCAGTCCCACGAAGTCGAAGCGCGGCCCGCGGGCGGCCTTCAGCGCATGGAAGCGCCCGAAATGCCCGGCCCCCAGGATGCCAAGACGCAGACGGCGCATGCCCGATCCCCCACAAATCCCGGCGGCGTGTAGCAAAACCGCGCAAGGGTTGCATCGGGGGACGCCGGGAAGCATGTTCCGCCCCTGTTTCCAGGCAGATCGCCAGTTCTTACACGGGGGGCCGCACAGGCCATGCTGTATTTCGCGCGGTGGAAGGTCGCCGCGATCCTGGGCGTCATCGCCCTGGGCCTGCTTCTCTGCGTCCCGAACCTCCTGCCCCGCTCGGCCATGCCGAGCTGGGCGGCACGGCAGATCTCGCTGGGCCTCGACCTGCGCGGCGGCTCCTACCTCCTGCTGGAGGTGGACATGAACGCCGTGGTCCGCGAACGCGTGGAATCCCTTGCCGACGGCGCCCGCACCCGCCTCCGCCAGGCCAATATCGGCTATCTCGCCCTGGCCGGGGACCCGAACAACCGCCGCCTCTCGCTCCGCGTGCGCGACCCCGCCCAGGCCGAGGCCGCCGCCAACCAGCTGCGCGAACTGGCCAACCCCATCCCCATCCGCGGCTCGGCCACCGGCGGCACCGAACCGGACATCACCGTCACCACCGCCCCGGACGGCACCGTCACCGCCACCCTGTCGGAGGCCGCCCTGGTCGCCCGCGCCGGCGGCGCGGTGGAGCAGTCCATCGAGATCGTCCGCCGCCGCATCGACGAAACCGGCGTGGCCGAGGCCGTCATCGCCCGCCAGGGTTCCAACCGCATCCTCGTCCAGCTCCCCGGCGTCGAGGACCCCAACCGCATCAAGGACCTGCTGGGCCGCACCGCCCGCATGACCTTCCACCTGCTGGACGAGAACGCGAACCCCGCCGGCACCGGCGCCCCCCCGCCCGGCGTGCAGTTCCTCCAGGGCGAGGCCCGCAACGGCGTCCAGCCCGAACGCTACGCGGTCCGCCGCCGCGTGGAGGTGGACGGCGCCAACCTCTCCGACGCCCGCGCGGGCCAGGACAGCCGCAACGGCGAATGGGTGGTGAACTTCACCTTCGATTCCGTCGGCACCCGCCGCTTCGCGGAGGTCACGCGCCAGAATGTCGGCCGTCCCTTCGCCATCGTGCTGGACGACAAGGTCATCACCGCCCCCGTCATCCGCGAACCCATCATCGGCGGCTCCGGCCAGATCAGCGGCAGCTTCAACGCCCGCACGGCGAACGACGTGGCCGTCCTGCTCCGCGCCGGCGCCCTGCCCGCGCCGCTGACCGTGGTGGAGGAACGCACCGTCGGGCCCGAGCTGGGGGCGGATGCCATCCGCGCCGGCATGATCTCGCTGGCCGTCGGAACCCTCTTCGTCTTCCTCTATATGGGCCTCGCCTACGGCCTCTTCGGCTGGTTCGCCAACATCGCCCTGCTGGTGAACATCATGCTGATGATGGCCGCCCTCTCCCTGCTGCAGGCCACGCTCACCCTGCCCGGCATCGCCGGCATCGTGCTCACCCTCGGCACCGCGCTGGACGCCAACATCCTCATCAACGAACGCATCCGAGAGGAGGTGCGCGCCGGCCGCAACCCGATCCAGGCGCTCGAGGCCGGCTTCACCAAGGCCTCCGGCACGATCATGGACAGCAACCTGACGAACCTGATCGCCATGGCCTGCCTCTATGCCGTCGGCTCCGGCTCGGTGAAGGGCTTCGCCGTCACGGTGGCCATCGGCACCATCGTCCAGATGTGGACCGCCACCACCCTCGTCCGCCTGATCATCTCCTGGTGGTACCGCGCGCGCCGCCCGCGCGAGCTGCCGGTCTGAGAGGAAACACGTCCATGTTCGGCTTCCTCCGCCGCCCCCTCTTCCGGATCGTGCCGGACGACACGCGGATCCAGTTCATGAAGGGCCGGATCGCGGGCCTCGTCGTCTCCGCGATCCTCTCCACCGCCTCCGTCATCCTCGCCTTCAACCCGGGGCTGGAAAAGGGCATCGACTTCAAGGGCGGCATCATCATGGAGGCCCGCACCCCGGGCCCCGCCGATCTCGGTCAGCTCCGCGACGCCGTCTCCGGCCTCGGCCTCG
The DNA here is from genome assembly GCF_900141905.1 of Muricoccus roseus. GTDB lineage: Bacteria > Pseudomonadota > Alphaproteobacteria > Acetobacterales > Acetobacteraceae > Roseomonas > Roseomonas rosea. Next base: position 4,493 of record NZ_FQZF01000034.1, read on the forward strand.
GCGATGTCGGCGTGCAGGAATTCGGCGACGTCTCCACCGTCCTCATCCGCCTGCCCGTGCAGGGGGAGGAAGCCGCCACCCAGCAGGCCGTCTCCCGCGTGCGCGGCGCGCTGGAACAGGCGGCGCCCGGCACCCGCATCCTCCGCACCGAAGCCGTCGGCAACCGCGTCTCGGCCGAGCTCTTCCGCGGCGGCCTCATCGCGCTCGCCGTCTCGCTCGGCGCCATGCTGATCTACATCTGGGTGCGCTTCGAATGGCAGTTCGCTATCGGCGCCATCGTCACCCTCATCCTGGACACGACGAAGGTCGTCGGCTTCCTCGCCGTCACCCGGCTCGAATTCAACCTCACCACAGTCGCCGCCATCCTCACCATCATCGGCTTCGGCGTGAACGACAAGGTCGTGGTCTACGACCGGATGCGGGAGAACCTCCGCAAGTTCAAGACGATGCCGCTGCGCGAGCTGATCGACCGCTCGATCAACGAGACGCTGAACCGCACCCTCGGCACCTCCATCACCCTCGCCCTCTCGGCCCTGCCGCTCGCCCTTTTCGGCGGCGAAACCCTCTCGGGCTTCGCCTGGACCATGCTCTTCGGCATCATCGTCGGCACCTCCTCCTCCATCTTCATCGCCGCCCCCATCCTCCTCTTCCTCGGGGAGAACCGCCTGCGCCGCGGCACGGAGGCCCCAGCCCGGCCAGCCACCCAGAAGCCAGCCACCCAGAAGCCAGCCACCCAGAAGCCAGCCACCCAGAAGCCGGGCACCCCGCGCCCGGCCGGCGCCGGCACGCCCACCCGCCAGGGGTAACGCCGCCATGGCGACGCGCCGCGCGCTTCTCGGCACCCTGGCAGGCACCCTGGCCCTGGCGGCACGCCCCGCCGGCGCGCAGATGGCGATCCCCTACGTGCCCCCGGTCAGCCGGCCCAAGGCCCTCACCCTGCTGGTCGGCGGCCCGGCCGGCAGCGGCACGGATCTCTGGGTGCGCGGCTTCGCCCCTTTCCTCGAACGCCACCTGAAGCAGGTGCAGGTCACCATAGCCAACCGCGTCGGCGGCGGCGGTCTCACCGCGATGCGCGACCTCGCCGAGGCCCGGCCGGACGGCACCGTCCTCGCCTATGCCGCCACCCCCTTCCACATCGTCCGCGCGGTGGAGCGCGACGCGGCCCCGCTGCTGGACCGCATCGCCTTTCTCGGCGCCGTCACCGAGGAACCCGTCGCCCTCCTCGCCACCCCGGGCACCGAGCTGGACCAGCTCCGCATCCGCGGCGGCACCCGCCCCCTCGGCCTGCCTCCGCCCGTCAGCGCCGCCTCCGTCGCCGCCGCCGAGCTCGCCCAGCTCCTGCCCATGGAGCAGCTCCACTTCCCCTCCGCCGCCGCCGCCCGCCAGGCCGCGGCCTCCGGCAATGTCGCCGCCGCCCTCCTCGCCATCTCGGAAGCCGCCGGCGCGGTGCGGGAAGGCAAGCTCGCCCTGCTCGGCATCGCCGCCCCCGCCCGCCACCCGCAATGGCCCGAAACCCCCACGCTGCGCGAGCTCGGCATGCCGGTGGAGGGCGCCCTGCGCCGCGGCATCGCCGCCCCGGCCGGCATCGCCCCGGCCGCCTCCGCCGCCGTCATCCGCGCCCTCCGCGCGGCGGTGACCGACCCGGAATTCCTCGCCCAGGCCGAAGCCCGCGGCATCCTCCCCGTCTTCCGTGACGCCGAGGCCTGGACCGCCCTGGTCCACCACGACCGCGCCGAGCTCCGCCACCGCTGGGAAACCTCCCCCTGGCCCGTCAGCGGCGGCTGAACCCACCCACCCGGCGGAACATCCGCCCGCGGCGGCATCTTGGTCTCGCCGAGGCCCAGGCGTTATCGTCTCGTCCCGCAGTGGTGGTAGGTGCGATCAGTGCCCCCTGAACCGGCCCCGGCCGAAGCTCTCCGGACCCGTCCGGCCCCGGAGGAAGGCGAGCTCATCGCCGTGCTCCGCAGCCCGCACCTCCTGAATCTCGTCCAGGACAGCCTGCGCCACATCGGGGCCGCCCCGGCCCGGGTCGTCGCCATCCCCGAGGCCATGGCCCTCCTCGTCGGCCCGGGCCGCCCGCCCCTGGGCCTGCTCTGCGAAGCCCAGCCGGAAGAGGATGGCTGGCGCGCCCTGCAGGACGCCGCGCGGGACCCCTTCAGCCCCACCCGCACCCTCATCCTCGGCGCGCCGCAGGGCATGCCCGAGGACCCGGCCGCGCTGGTCGGCGCCCTCCGCGCCCTCACCGGCCGCCAGGACCGGAGCGAGGCCGCCGAGGTGGACGCCCTGCGCCGCGGCCTGGCGGAGGGGGAGGTCGCCATGCGCTACCAGCCCATCGTCCGCATGAGCGACGGCGCCCCCGTCGCGCTCGAGGGCCTGGTCCGCTGGCTCCGCCCGGATGGCCCCCAGGGCGCCACCGCCCTCGGCCCGGATGCCTTCGTGCCCATGGCCGAGCGCGGCGGCCTCGCCAACCCGCTCGCCCGCGCGGTCGCCCATATGGCCGCCGCCGAGATGCGCGCCCTGCACCCGCATCTCGTCCTGCCCGTCACCATCAACCTGCCGCTGGAGGTGGTGCTCCGGCACGACACCGCCCCCTGGCTCGAACGCCTCTGCCATGAGGAAAGGCTGCGCCCGCGCGGGTTGGGCATCGAGCTGACCGAGACGAGCCCGGTGCGCGACGCCATCGCGCTGCGCCGCGCGGTCCTCCGCCTGCGTCAGGCCGGCCACCCGGTCTGGGTGGACGACATGAGCCTCGAGGAAAACCGCGACCTCCTGTTCGACCTCCCCTTCACCGGCATCAAGCTCGACCGCTTCCTCGTCGGCGCCATCCCGCACAGCCACCGCGCCCGGGCGGAGGTCCGGCGGCTGATCGGCCTCGCGCATGAACGCGGCATGATCGTCACGGCCGAAGGCGTCACCAGCGCGCCGCTCTGGCGGGCCCTGGCCCTGGCGGGGGCGGACAACGCGCAGGGCTATGCCGTCGGCCGTCCGCTCCCCGCCAGTGCCCTGCCCGCCTGGAACGCCGCCTGGCGCCGCTCCGGCCGCATGCCGGCACCGGGCGCGGAGTAATCCCCTGCCCGGGCCCGGAACCCTCTCTCAGCGCATCGCCGCGATGTCGATCACCTCGGCCGCGCCGCTCACCGGCCCCAGCGGCGTGGGCGTCCCGTTCTCCAGGTTCAGCGTGTGCAGCACGCCGCCCGCCAGCAGATAGGCGGTGTTGGTCGCACCCTCGGTGAGGATGTCGAAGGCCGCCGTCGCCGGCACGCCATTCCCGATCCGCCCGCGCATCTGCTGCACGCCGTCATTCGGCGGCGCCTGCAGGTTCAGCTGCCCCAGCACGCCATCCACCGTCAGCAGCATCGTCTGCTGCGCGCCCTGCATGCTGTTCGTATAGGCCCCGGCCGTGATGCGCGGCGCCGTGTCCGCCAGCGGCGTCCCGGCCTGGTACTTCAGCTGCCCGTCACGGACGACCTGCCCGTTCTCGACATTCACCCGGAAGTTCACGCCGGAGCTGCCCATCAGCCGCAGCCGGTCCGCCACCGGGTTGAAGTCCACCACCGCGCGCCCGCCCGATTCGAAGCGCTCGCCGAGCTGGCTCACCCGCGTCGCCATCCCGCTCATCGGGTCGATCGTCACGATCTGCCCCGAATCCGTCACGCCATACAGCTTGCCGTCCGCCGGCCGCATATCGATCCCGAGCAGCGCGCCCTCCGCCCCGCGCACCCGCATGGGCGCCGAGGCGCGGCGCGTCTCGGTATCGATCCGCACCAGGCTGCCATCGGCCGTCAGGTCCACCAGCGTGGCGGCCTGCGCCATGCCGGACAGGCCGAGGAAGGCCAGGCTCGCCAGGGCCGTGCTGCGAAGGAAGGGGCTCATCGCGTCTCTCCGTGAATAGGGCGGGACCCTTGCCCCGCCTCCACGCTACGGAGCGGCGACGCGACTGGACGCAGCGCCCCCATTCACAGCCCCGTGATCCTCCTCAGCCCTGCCCGGCAAGGAAGAGGTCGAGCTGCCCGAAGCTCCCGCCCCAGCCCTCCTGCATCGAGGGCTTGCCCGCCTCAAAGGCGCGCCGCTCCTCGGCCGTGCCCCCGATCGGCACGGAGTGCAGCGTCACCTCCGTGCCCGCCGCCGCCTCCTCGAAGGTCACGGTGTTCAGCATCTCGAGCGGCCATTCGCCCGGGAACGGCGCCCGCGCCACCTCGCCCGCCTCATCGGCGAAGGAATGCACCCAGACCAGCCGCCTCGGCGCCTCCACCGCCCGGTAGACGAAGCGGCCCCACATCCGCCCGCCATCCGGCATGTCCAGCCGGAAATGCAGCAGGCCGCCCGGCCGCAGCTCGGACCGCAGCACCGTGTTGGTCGTGCCGCGCGGGCCGAACCAGCGCGCCAGCATCTCGGGCCGGGTCCAGGCATCCCAGACCCGCGCCCGTGGAGCCGCGAAGACGCGGGTGAGGACGAAGGCCTCCCCATCGGAAGCAGCCATGCTCATGTCGTTCCCTTCTCCGGCCGGTCTTCCGGATGCGCGAGCAGCTCTTCCAGCCGGTCGAGGCTGTCGCTCCACATCGCCCGCATCTGCGCGAACCAGGCGCCCGTCTCCTCCAGCGCCTCGCGCCGAAGCCGCCGCGGCCGCGTCTGCGCCGCCTGCCCGCTCTCGATCAGCCCCGCCGTCTCGAGCACCTTGAGATGCTTCGAGATCGCCGGCTGGCTGAGCGGGAAGGGCTGCCGCAACTCCGAAACCGTCGCCTCCCCCCGGGCCAGCCTGGCCAGGATGGCCCGCCGCGTCGGGTCCGCCAGGGCCGAGAGGCGAAGGCTGAGCAGGTCTTGCATAGCCATATGGCTATATAACCAATCAGCGATTCGCAAGCGCCAACACGGTCCGGGCGGCCAATAAGTCCCTGGGCGACAGCCCCGGCCACGCTAAGCTCCCTCCCAATCAAAGAAACAACGCAGGGAGACGAAACGGATGAACAACGGGAATCTGTCACGCCGGGGATTCGGCGCCGCCTTCGCCGCCGGGCTCGCCGCCCCCTCCGCCATCACGGCCACGGCCCGCGCCCAATCCGCGGCCGCATGGCCGGACCGCCCCGTCCGCCTGGTCGTCCCCTTCGGCGCCGGCGGCGCCATCGATACCCTCTCCCGCACCGTCGCCCAGCGCTTCGCGGATTTCGCGAACGGCCAGACCCTCGTCGTCGAGAACCGCTCCGGCGCGGGCGGCGCGGTCGCCGGCGCCTATGTCGCCCGGGAAAAGCCCGACGGCTACACGCTGATGATGGCCGATGTCGGCGCCAACGCCATCGGCAAGCTCCTCAACCCCGGCCTCGCCTACGACCCCGTGACATCCTTCACCCCGGTCATCCACCTGGTGAACCTGCCCGGCGTGGTCATCGCCCACCCCTCCGTCACGGTGAAGGACCTGCCGGACCTCATCGCCCAGGCCAAGGCCCGCCCGGGCGCCTTCACCTACTCCTCCGCCGGCACCGGCAATGGCAGCCACCTCTTCATGGCCCTCCTCCTCCGCCAGGCCGGGGTGGAGATGGTCCATGTCCCGTACCGCTCCGGCGCGGAAATGGTCACCGCCCTTGTCCGTGGCGACGCCCAGTTCGGCTTCCCCACCGTCTCCTCCGCCCTGCAGATGATCCGCGGCGGCCAGGCCCGCGCCATCGCGGTCAGCACGGCGGAAGAAACCCCCGCCCTCCCAGGCATCCCGCCCGTCGCCCGCACCCTGCCGGGCTTCGACCTCGCCGTCTGGCACGGGATCATGGCCCCCGCCGGCCTGGACCCCGCCCTGGCCGAGCGCATCAACACCGTCTTCAACGGCATCGCCGCCCTGCCCGAGGTGAAGGAAGCCGTCTTCCGCGCCCAGGCCGGCCGCATGGTCGGCGGCACGCCCAAGGACTTCGCCGACCACGTCACCCGCGAGGTCGCCCGCTGGGACCCGCTGATCCGCGAGGGCGGCTTCCGGGTGGAGTAGCCCGCCCGGCGCGGCCGCCGGCGGAAAGGCAGGGCATCACCCGCCGCCGGCCGCCCGCGCGAGGCAGATCTGGTTTAGGCTCCCCGCCCCCAGCGGGTCCCGCGCGAAGTCGCCATAGCGTTCCACCACCTCCAGCCCGCAGGCCTCCAGCAACAGCGGCAGCTCCTGGGGAAAGAACTGGCGCAGCACCAGCGGCGCCATGGCCCGCCGGCGCCCGCCCGTCTCCCGCAGACGCCAATGGGAGACGCGCACCTGCCGGACCGGGTCGTATTCCGCCACCTCCTCCGCCTCCACCGCCGAAGCGGGGTTGGGCCCCAGGTCCAGCCGCCGCACCTCCCCCTCCGGCCGCGCCAGCTCCCGCAGGTCGGGCCGCACCACGTCGAAGGCGAAGATCCCCCCGGGCGCCAGGTGCCGCCGCACCGCGGAGAGACAGGCCCGCAGATCCCCCATCTCCGTCAGATGCGCCAGCGAGTTGCAGGAGAGGATGATGAGCCCGAACCGCCGGTCCAGCGCGAAGTCCCGCATATCGCCCAGCACGAAGGAGGCCCGCAGCCCCACGGCGGCCGCCTTGCGCGCCGCCGCCGCCAGCATGGTGCGGGAGGAATCCAGCCCCACCACCTCATGCCCATCCCGCGCGAGCGGCAGGGTCAGCCGCCCCGTCCCGCAGGCCAGCTCCAGCACCGGCCCTCCCCGCCGCGCCTCCTCGCGATAGAAGGCCTCGCAAGGCCCGGGCGGCACGATCGCATCGTACAGTTCCGCCATGTCGTAGAGGGAAGGTGCCCCGCCGCCGCCCGATCCGGTCTCGGCATCGAACAGGGCTTGGGGCAGCAAGGGGCCAGGGGCTGTCATCCGCATGCCCCCCGCGTCGCACCCATCCAGAGCCGCCTCAACCGAATTCGAGGGCTCCTCCCGCATCCTTCAGGACCGGCCTCCCTCCCGCCCCGCCCCGAACTCACCCCCACACCTTCCCCTATCGGCCTCCCCCGCCTAACTGAGCCAGGCAGAATGAGGAGTGCCAGTCAGTGCAGGATGTCGCCATCATCGGCGCGGGCCCGGTCGGCCTCAGCTTCGCCATCGCCCTCGCCGGAAGCGGCCTCTCCACCACCCTCATCGAGCGCCAGCCCGCCGAAGCCCTGGAAAATCCCGCCTTCGACGGGCGGGAAATCGCCCTCACCCACCACTCCCGCGCCCTGCTGGAATCCCTCGGCGCCTGGACCCGAATCCCCGCCAACGCCGTCTCCCCGCTGCGCGAGGCGCGCGTCCTGAACGGCACCGCCTCCTACGCCCTCACCTTCGACACGGGCGCGGAAGGCACGGAAGCCCTCGGCTTCCTCGTCTCCAATCACCTCATCCGCCGCGCCCTGCACCAAGTGGCGCAGAGCATCCCGACCATCCGCATCCTCGCCGGCACCGGGGTGGACCGCGTCGCCACCACCTCCGACTGCGCGCGACTCCGCCTCTCCGACGGGCAGGAGATCACCGCCCGCCTCGCCATCGCCGCCGACACGCGCTTCTCCCGCTCCCGCGCCCAGCTCGGCATCGCCGCCTCCACCCTCGACTTCCAGCGCTCCATGCTCGTCTGCCGCATGGCCCATGAGGCACCGCACGGCCATGTCGCGACCGAATGGTTCGACTACGGCCAGACCATCGCCCTGCTGCCCGTGAACGGGGACGCCTCCTCCCTCGTCATCACCCGCAGCCACGCCGAGATCACCCGCCTGAAAAACCTCCCCGCGGCGGAATTCGAGGCCGAAATGGCCGAAAGCCTCCGCCAGCGGAACCTCGGCCCCATCCGCCTGGCCAGCACGCGCCACGCCTACCCGCTCGTCGCCACCTATGCCCGCCGCTTCATCGCCCGCCGCTTCGCCCTGCTCGGGGACGCCGCCGTCGGCATGCACCCCGTCACCGCCCACGGCTTCAACCTCGGCCTGCGCGGCGCCGAAACCCTGGCGCGCGAGATCCTCTCCGCCCAACAGCGCGGCCGCGACATCGCCGCCCCCGAAGCCCTCGGCCGCTACGAGGCCGCCCACCGCCTCGCCACCGGCCCCCTCTACGCCGGCACCAACGCCCTCGCCCGCCTCTACGCCGAGGAAAGCCCCCCCGCCCGCCTCCTCCGCCACGCCGTCCTGCGCGCAGGCGGGGTCCTCTCGCCCTTCCGCAAGGCCGTGGCCTCCATGCTGATGGACCGGGGGTCGCGGGCGGCTTGATCCTGGGCTGACGGTCTGTCCCGGGGAGAGGAAGAAGGAATTCTTCCTCTCCCCGAACCCCTCACCATCATCTTTTTCTTCGAGTTTGGAATCGCAGGGCTGACGGTGCGCCTGAGGTCAGCGACCTCAGGCGACTGCAAAGCCAGGATCAATCCCGCCAACCAGAGACCCCGCCGGTCAACGGTATCCACGGCAGTCATACGGGGTTCCAAGGGCCTCAGGCCCTTGGCGGGTGCAGGGCAGAGCCCTGCCCTTCCTACCCCGGATGCCCCGAAGCCCTGACCCCCGCATCCCGCGCCAGCCGTGCCGCGAGTGGCGCCGCCAGCAGCACCGGCAGGGCGGCGCCGAGGAAGGCCGCCGAGAAATCCGCCACCCCTGGCCCGTCGCGCCCGCCGATCGCGGCGGAGGCGGCCAGCCATCCGGCCCCCCAGGTCACGCCCAGCGCCATGAAGAGTTGCTGCGCGGTCGCCGTGATGGCGGTGGCCGAGGAGAGCTTGCCTGGCGGCACGTCCACGTAGCTGAGCGAGTTGGAGGAGGTGAATTGCAGGCTCCGCGCCAGCCCGCCCCAGGCGAGGACGAGGAACACGGCCCAGAGCGGCCAGTCCGGCGTGAACATCGCGCAGACCGCGAAGGACGCCGCCACCATCACGGAATTCCAGACGAGCACATTGCGGAAGCCGAAGCGCTTCAGGGCGAAGCTCGTCATCGGCTTCATCGCGAAGGCGCCGAGCGCGGTCGCCAAAGTGATCATGCCCGAGGTGGTGGCCGAGGCGCCGAAGCCCAGCTGCATGAAGAGCGGCAGGAGGAAGGGCGAGGCCCCCGCCCCGATGCGGAACAGGCTGCCGGCCGCCACCGCGATCCGGAAGGACGGCACCGCGAACATGGAGAGGTCCAGCGCCGGGTTGGGCGCCCGCCGCGCCCAGCGCACCGCCGCCCAGCCCAGCCCGATGCCGGCCGCGAAGCCCGCCAGCGCGAGTGGGGCCGGCACCATGCCGCGCCCGATCGTCTCCGCCCCGAACATCAGGCAGGCCAGCGATGCGCCGATCAGCGTCACCCCCACCAGGTCCAGCCTCGGCGGCCGCGCCTGCCGCTCCGCGGGAATGAAGCGCCAGATCGCCAGCAGCCCGACCGCCGCCACCGGCAGGTTGATCCAGAACACCGCCCGCCAGGAGACCGTGTCGGTCAGCAACCCGCCCAGCGGCGGGCCGAGGATGGGCCCCAGCAGCGCGGGCATGGTCAGCCAGGTGGTCGCGCGCACCACCTCCTCCGGCCGCACCTGGCGCAGCAGCAGCAGCCGGGCCACCGGCACCATCATGGCGCCGCCCAGCCCCTGCAGCACCCGGGCGCCCACCAACTCCCCCAGGCCCCGCGAAAGCCCGCACAGCGCGGAGGTGAAGGCGAAGACCGCCATGGCCACCATGAACACCCGCTTGGCCCCGAACCGGTCCGCCACCCAGCCGGAGAGCGGGATGAACACCGTCAGCGCGACGAGATAGGAGGTGATGGCGGCGGAGAGGTGCAGCGGGTCCGCGCCCAGGTCCCGCGCCATCGCCGGCAGCGCCGTCGCGATCACGCTGGAATCCAGGTTCTGCATGATGAGGGCGGAGGCGACGATGATCGCGGTCAGCCGCGCATTGGGGGGCGGGCTCGGCGCCGGATCGCCCGCCGCGCCCGCCACGCCCTCAGCCGCGTCCAACCCCGAAACCGCCACGCCCCACCCCTCGTACGCGGCCCGGCCGGCCGCCGCGCCGCGCCCTTATTGCGCCCGGCCGTGCCGCGCGCGAAGCCCCGGAGCGGAGTGGAAGTGACACAAACGGGTGGGGCCGCCGGCCTTCCGGCAACCCCACCCCTCCCAGATCAGGCCCCGAAGCCGCCGTCGATCGTGTGCAGCGCCCCGGTCACGAAGCCCGCCTCGGGCCCGGCGAGGAAGGCCACCATGGCCGCCACCTCCTCCGGCCGCCCGTGGCGCTTCATCGGCATCATGCCGTAGAGCATGTCCTTCATCGGCCCATCGGCCGGGTTCATGTCCGTGTCCACCGGCCCGGGCTGCACGGCATTCACCGTGATCCCGCGCTGCCCGAAGTCCCGCGCCAGGCCCCGCACCATCCCCTGCACCGCCGATTTGGTGAGGGCATAGGCCGCCACCCCCGGGAAGCCGACATGATCCCCGCTCACCGAGCCGATGACGATGATGCGCCCGCCATCCGGCATCCGCCGCGCCGCCTCCACCGCCGCGTGATAGGGCGCATGGACGTTGATGCGGAACATCCGGTCCACCTCCTCCGGCTCCGCCTCCAGCGGGTCGCCGAACATGGCCACCCCCGCATTGACCACCAGCACGTCGACCGGCCCGCTGTCGCGCACCCGCGCGATCACGGCGTTCCGGTCCGCGCTGTCGGTCTGGGCGGCCGTCGCGCCGGTCTCCGCCGCCACCTGCTCCGCCGCCTCGCGGGAGCCGGAGAAGGTGAAGGTCACCGCCGCCCCGTCCGCCACGAGGCGCCGCACGATCGCGGCCCCGATCCCCCGGCTCCCGCCGAGCACCAGCGCGCGCTTGCCACTCATTCCGGCCATCGGCCTTCTCCTTGATCTCAAATGTAGTGGCCGCTAAATAAACCCTCACCCAAGCCCGTCAAGGCATTTTGTACTGATGACTACAAATTTGCCGCGCCCGCCGCCCCGCCCGAGAGGCCGCCCGCGCAAATTCGACCCCGACCAGGCCGTGGCCACCGCCCAGGACCTGTTCCTGGCGCGCGGCTACGACGCCGTGGGCGTCGCCGACATCACCGAGGCGCTCGGCATCAACCCGCCCAGCTTCTACGCGGCCTTCGGCAGCAAGGCCGGCCTCTTCGCCCGCGTGCTGGAGCGCTACACCCGCTGCAACGGCCTGCCCCTGGACGCCCTCCTCCAGCCCGGCCGCCCGGTGGCCGAGGCCCTGGCGGCCCTCCTCGAGGAAGCCGCCCGGCGCTACGCCGCCAATGTCGCGGACCCCGCCGCGGCCGGATGCCTCGTGCTTGAAGGCCAGCGTTGCAACGACCCCGCCGCGCGGGACGCCGCCAGCGCCCTGAACGACGCCGCGGTCGAAGCCATCCGCGCCTTCATCGCCGCGAGGCACCCCAGGCAGGCCGAGGCGCTGACCGACTATGTCGGGGCCGTCCTCACCGGCCTGTCCACCGCCGCGCGCGCCGGCCAGGGCCAGGAGCGCCTGCTCGCCACCGCCGCCCTCGCCGCCCAGGCCATCCGGGCCACCCTCGCGGCCTGAAGCCCCCGGCGCGCGGCCGCACGCCATCGCGCCATGCGCAACCCCGCCATGCCTTGCAACCGCCGGATCGCGCGCGCATTTTCGCCTTATGGACCAGACTGCCGGCGAAGCACGCCGCATCCCCCTGCACGGACCGGAAGATTTCGAAGGCATGCGCCGCGCAGGCCGCCTCGCGGCCGAGTGCCTGGACATGATCACCCCCCATGTCCGCCCCGGCGCCACCACCGGCCAGCTCGACCAGCTCTGCCACGACTTCATGCTCGACCATGGCGCCGTCCCCGCCACGCTCGGCTATCGCGGCTACACCAAGTCCTCCTGCATCAGCATCAACCACGTCGTCTGCCACGGCATCCCGGGCGACCGCGTGCTGGTGGAGGGCGACATCCTCAACATCGACGTCACCCCGCTGCTCGACGGCTGGCACGGCGACAGCTCGCGCATGTACGTGGCGGGCCAGCCCTCCACCAAGGCGCGGCTGCTGATGGACGTGACCTATGAGAGCATGGTGCGCGGCATCGCGGCGGTGAAGCCCGGCGCCACGCTGGGCGACATCGGCCACGCCATCCAGAGCTATGTCGAGAAGCACCGCTTCTCCGTCGTGCGGGACTTCTGCGGCCACGGCGTCGGCCGCAAGTTCCACGCCCCACCCAACATCCTCCATTTCGGCCGCCGCGGCGAAGGCCCCGTGCTCAAGCCCGGCATGTTCTTCACCATCGAGCCCATGGTGAATGCCGGCCGCGCCGAGGTGAAGGTGCTCGACGACGGCTGGACGGCCGTCACGCGCGACCGTTCCCTGTCCGCCCAGTTCGAGCATATGGTCGGCGTCACCGAATCCGGCGTGGAGGTCTTCACCCTCTCACCCGCCGGCCTTCACAAGCCCCCATACGACGCCTGAGGCTGCATGAATCTTCCGGAACGGCTGGTCGAGGGGTATCGCGGCTTCCGCCATACCCGCTTCCGGCGTGAGCGCGACCACTATGCCCGCCTGGCCGAGGCCGGGCAGCAGCCCAACACGCTGATGATCGCCTGCGTGGACAGCCGCGTCGCCCCCGAGGTCGTCTTCGACGCCGACCCCGGCGAGATGCTCGTCGTCCGCAACGTCGCCAACCTCGTCCCGCCCTACCAGCCGGACGCGAACTACCACGGCACCTCGGCCGCCATCGAATTCGCGGTGCGCCAGCTGAAGGTCGCCCATATCATCGTCTGCGGCCACGCCTCCTGCGGCGGCATCAACGCCTTCCGCCACAACGCGCTGAACGGCGTGGACGCCGCTCATGGCGACTTCGTCGCCCGCTGGATGGACCTGATCGCCCCCGCCACGAAGCTCGCCCTCGCCTGCGACGCCGTCGACCCCCTGCACGACCAGACCGCGATGGAGCTCGCCGCCATCCGCCAGTCCATCCAGAACCTCCGCACCTTCCCCTGGCTCACCGCCCGGGAAAAGGCCGGCGAACTCGCGCTGCACGGCCTCTGGTTCGACGTGGCCGACGGCTCCCTCCGCGTGCTGGACGAGGCCAGCGGCGGCTTCACCCGGCTGGACGACGCCCCGCTCGGCTGAGCGGCTCCAGGCACGGTCCCCGGGCGCGGCCCTCACACCGGCCGCGCCGCCCCTTCCGGCGGCGTCAGCAACGCCTCCCCCTCCACCGCGTCCCGCACCAACCCGAAGCCGATCCAGCGCGCGACGATCGCCGCCTTCATCGCCGCGTCGCACCACATCGCCCGCCGGTGCACGCCCATCATCCGCACCGCCGGCCGCTCGACGGCAGCGAGGAAGGCCTCCAGCCGATCCGTCGCGCGGGCATGGAAGGTCACGGCCGGCGGCGCCGACAGCACATGCCCCGCCTCCCACCCGCGCCGGCAGGCGAAGAGAAAGGCGCCGTAGAGCCGGTACTCCACCACGCTGTCATCCGAAACCGGCAGCGCGCCCGCGCTCGCCAGCCCCCGCGCCCGCACCGCCTCGTCCAGCGCGGCCACCTCGGCCCGCCACAGCGGAAAAGGCGTGCTGATCCCGAACACCGCCTCCGGCCAGCGCTCCTCGGCCACGCCGAAGTACCGGAACGCCCCCATCTGCCGCGCCTGCACCCCGCGCGAAGGCACGCGCAGCCGCCCACCCTCGGCGAAGGCGGTGGCATCGGTCGGCCGGATGAAGTGGTTCTTGCAGTCCAGCGTCACATAGGCCTCGCTCCCGACGAAGCGGTGCACGTCCAGCTTCAGCCCCTGCTGCCGCCGCCACCCCCGCCCCGCCAGCGGCGCTCCGCCATAATCCCTCACCTCCGCGCCCCGCAGCAGCCGCACCCGCCCGGCCAGCGGCCCGTATTCCGGCAGCACCTCCCGCGCGAAGGCCTCGGGAAAGCCGTCCCCCTCCGCCCCGTTCTCCACCACCAGGATCTGCCCGACCGTCCCGGCATCCAGGAACCGCCCCATGGAGCGCGCCTGAAGCCGCAGCAGCGCCAGGTCCGGCCCGAAGCCCACCGTCACGAAATCGAACCGCATCGCATCCCCCCGAGCGGCCCGCCGGGCCCCCACCTCATCTGCCCCGCGCAACACCGCCTTGGGAAGCGCCCTCCGCCCGCCCTTCCCCGTGGACAAGCCCCGCGCCCCGCCGCATCTTCCCTGCCTCACGAATTCGGGAGGCCGCCTTGGCCCGCAGCCCCGGCATGGAGGAAGCAAGCCCCGGCTTCGCCGGCCTGCTGGACATCCCGCCCAGCTCCACCCGCGCACGCGCTCCCAGGCCCGCCGAACCCGCCCTCGGCCCCGAGGGCCACCGCAAGCGCCTACGCGAAAAGCTCCTCCGCGCCGGCCCCGAGGCCCTGGCGGATTACGAGCTCCTGGAAATGCTCCTCTTCCTCGCCCTGCCGAGGGTGGACACCAAGCCCCATGCCAAGCGCCTCATGGCCCGCTTCGGCAGCTTCGCCCGCGCCGTCACCGCCCCCGAGCCGGAGCTTCGCTCGGTGGAGGGCATCGGCGACGCCGCCATCGCCGCCCTCCGCCTCGCCCAGGCCACCGCCATCAAGCTCCTGGCCGAGGAGGTGCGCGACCAGCCCGTGCTCAACAACTGGGACCGGCTGATCGCCTATCTCTCCGCCGCCCTTGCGCGCGAGAACGTCGAGCAGTTCCGCGTCCTCTTCCTCGACAGCAAGAACCGTCTCCTCGCCGACGAAGCCCAGGCGCGCGGCACCGTGAACCACACGCCCGTCTACCCGCGCGAGGTCATCAAGCGCTGCCTCGAGGTCGGGGCCACCGCCCTCATCCTCGTCCACAACCACCCCTCGGGCGACCCGACCCCCTCGCGGGCCGATATCGAGATGACCGCCGAGATCCGCCAGGGGGCCGCCACCCTCGGCATCGTGGTCCATGACCACCTCATCATCGGCAACGGCCGCCACCTCTCCTTCCGGCGCGAGGGCCTGCTGTAGCGCCGCAACGAGGGCAGGACGCCTCCAACGCGAAAGCTTGTGCGCCGCCGCGATTGACCCGCCGCCCCGCTCACCCCACCCTGAATCAATGCGCGCCCCCCTCGCCGCGATCCTCCCCGCCCTGCTGCTCGCCGCCACGCCTGGCCTCGCGCAGCTTGTCCCAGACCCGTCCAAGCCGCCCCCCGCGGGCGCGCCGACGCGACCCCCGGCCTCCCGCGCCCAGGCGAGCACGCCCGACGGCAAGCCGCCGCCGCTCTACGACATGCCGGACCCGGCGCCCCGCCGCCCCGGCCCGCCCTCGCGCCCCGGCCCGGAACCCCGGCCCGATTCCCGCGCCCAGCCCACGCCACCCAACGGCCCGCCCACCGGCCCCGACGGCAAGCCGCCGCCCCTCGCCCCCGGGGACGCCCCGCCGCCCCGCTCGCGGGAGGTCTCCTCCGGCACCGGATTCGTCGTCGGGGACCGCCAAGCCCTCACCAACGACCACGTGGTGCGCGACTGCCGCCAGGTCCGCGCCCGCACGCCGGAAGGCCGGGACATCACCGCCACCGTCCGCTCGCGCGACAGCCGGCGCGACCTCGCCATCCTGGATCTCCGGGAGGCGGCCGGCCCGCCCCTAGCCTTCCGCGCCGAGCCCGCCATCCGCCGCGGGGAAGCGGTGGTGACCTACGGCTTCCCGCTGGCCGGAATGCTCTCCTCCGGCCCCACCCTCACCACGGGCGACATCTCCGCCCTCGCCGGCCTGGCCGACAACCGTGCCCACTACCAGATCAGCGCGCCCGTCCAGCCCGGCAACTCCGGCGGCCCGCTGCTGGACCTGGCAGGGAATGTCGTCGGCATCATCACAAGCAAGCTGAATGCCCAGCGCGTTGCCCAGCGCACCGGCGACATCCCGCAGAACGTGAACTTCGCGGTGAAATCGGAGGAAGCCCTCGCCTTCCTGCGCGAGAACAACATCCGCCCCCGCACCGCACCCAGCACCACCTCGCGCACGGCGGCCGAGGTGGGGGAAGCCATCCACCCCTCGGTGCTGTTCCTGCGCTGCCTGAATTAGGGGCTGGTTTCTGATCTGTCGGTGAGTCCCGGGGAGAGGAAGAAGGAATTCTTCCTCTCCCCGGACCCCTCACCTTCTTCTTTTTCTAGAAATTTGGAACCACTCGGCTGCCGGCGCGCCTGAGGTCTCAGACCTCAGGCGACTGCAAAGACAGGAAAAGCGCCCGCAACCAGAGACCCCCACACTCCTGGGCATCCACGGCAGTCAGAAGGGGCTCCAAGGGCCTCAGGCCCTTGGCGGGTTGAGGGCGGAGCCCTCACCTGACCCCCTACCCCCCGCGCGCCGCCGCAGCGATGGCCGTCGTGAAGGCCTGCGCATCCGCCACCGGCGCGCCGCCGCGGCTCGGCATCGTCACCTGCACCCGCAGGAACCGCCCGCCGGCCACACCGACGCAGACCTGCCGTTCCACCCGGTTGCGCCCGAAGGTGCCTTCCAGCGCGGCGCAGGAGAGGTCCCCGCCCGGCACGGGCAAGGGCGAGCGGGAGGCGACCGAAAGCTGCCGCCCCGTCCGGTCCGAGGGCAGGGCCGTCGCCTCGGAAACCGCCCGTTCCACCTCGGCCGGCAGCTCCGCCTGGGTCACGTTCGGCCGCCCCATGTCATAGAGGAAGACGAAGGCCACCGCGACGCGCCGCGGCGTGGTGTACTCCACCACCTTGCCCGCGCCGGGGTCGTTCGGCGCCACGTCCTGCACCGCCCCGCGCTCGAAGCCGGCCACCTGGGCCGGCAACCGTCCCAGCACCGCCTCCGCCGGCTGGCGCTCACGCGGCGCGCTCGCCTCCTCGGGAACGGCGCATCCCGCCAGCAGCCCGCCGGCCAGGAGCACCGGGGCCAGCACGGCCCGCATCCGGATGGCGCCGGCCGGCGCCATCCCCTTCTTCAGAACCAGCCTCAAGCGGCCGCCCTCAATGGCCGGCCACGTGGGGCGCCGGCAGCGGCAGCCCCATGCTCAGCGTCGCATTCGCCATGATCAGACCCTCCCAGAGCAGTTCCACGCCGATATAGGCGATCAGCGCGACGCCCAGATAGGCGATCCACTTGTACCGATCCAGGATGCGGGCCAGCAGACCGCCCAGAAGCCCCATCATCACAATCGAGATGGCCAGGCCCACGATCAGCAGCGTGACGTTGCTGCGCGCCACGGCCGCCACCGCCAGCACGTTGTCCAGCGACATGGAGACGTCGGCCACGATGATCTGCCAGAGCGCGGCCATCAGCGTCTTGTCATGGGCGGAAGAGCCCGTCTCGCCCTCCTCGTGCTGCGCCTTGCGGAGTTCCATGAGGAAGTTGAAGGCGATGTAGAGCAGCGCCAGGCCGCCCACGATGTCGATCCACCACAGGGCGAGGAGCTGCTGCGCGATGAGCGAGAAGACGATGCGCAGCACGGCCGCCGCGCCGATGCCGAACAGCACGGCCTTGTTGCGCTGGCTCTCCGGCAGGCCGGCGGCCGCGAGCCCGATCACCACCGCGTTGTCGCCGGACAGGATGATGTTCAGCCACATGATCTCGAGGAGCTGCGGCAGCGAACTGGTGAGGGATTCCATGAACATCTCCGGTCGGGCCGCGCCACCGCGACGCGGCACCGGTCGGCCCTGGATTCTGGGGGAAGCCGGGCCGCTCCCGGGCAAGGCCCCGGGGTGCGCGCCCGCGCGCGGACCCTAGCCGCGCCCCCCCGGACGCGAAAGCGCCGCCCGGTCTCCCGGGCGGCGCCAAAGCACTGACATGACAAGACCTTAACCGCCCCGCCACATCAGGCGGGAAAGCGGGTCAATGCGCCGGTGGACGCTCGAACGGCGTGCCGTTGAACCAGGCCGTCACCTCGCCCGAACCGGACCAGATCATGTCGACGGCCACGTACAGGATGACCAGCAGGCCCACCCAGGCAATCCAGCGGTGCTTCTCCAGCAGCTTCGCGATGAAGGTCGCGGCCACGCCCATCAGCACCACCGAGATGGCGAGGCCGATGACCAGCACGTCCAGGTGCTCCTTCGCCGCGCCGGCCACCGCCAGCACGTTGTCGAGCGACATGGACACGTCCGCGACGAGGATCTGGATGATGGCCTGTCGCAGGGACTTCTGCTTTCCGCCCTGCTCGAGCGGGTCGCCGACGACGGCATCCTTGGCCGCCTCCGCGCCTTCGTCCTGCTCATGCGGCTGCCGCAGCTCGCGATACATCTTCCAGCAGACCCAGAGCAGCAGCAGGCCGCCGAACAGCGTCAGCCCGATAATCGAGAGCAGCTGAGTCGTGATCGCGGCGAAGCCGATGCGCATGACCGTGGCGGCACCGATGCCCCACAGGATCGCCTTGCGCCGCTGCTCCGGCGGCAGGCCTGCCGCGGCCATCCCGACCACGATGGCGTTGTCGCCCGCGAGCACGAGGTCGATCAAAAGGACCTGCCCGAGGGCGAAGAACCAATCCGCTCCCATCGGCGATCTGCCTCCCCTGCCGGCCGCCGATAGTCGGGCACCGGCCATGAATGGACGCGCTCCCACACCGGGCGGGAACGCCAGCCGCGCCATCGCAGCCTTCCGCGCGAAAGCCGAGCGGCCGATGGCGCATAAACAATCGGCAATGCCTGAGCAACCATTCATATGTCGTCGCCCGGGCCGGCCCCGCCCTGCCTGGGGCGCGCGCAAAGGTTGACGCCGCGCCGCCCCCCGGATACCGCGGCCGCGCCGCCCCTTCGAACCGGAAGCCCCGCCATGGTCCCGCGCTACACCCGCCCCCAGATGGCCGCGATCTGGTCCCCCGAGGCCCGCTTCCGCATCTGGTTCGAGATCGAGGCGCTGGCGGCCGAGGCCATGGCGGAGCTGGGCACCATCCCCCGCGAATCCGCCGAGGCCATCCGGCGCGAGGGCGACAAGCGCATCGCCGCCATCTCGGCGGCCGACCTGGAGCGCATCGACGAGATCGAGCGCGTCACCCGCCACGACGTCATCGCCTTCCTCACCTGGCTCGGCGAGACGCGCCCGGACGGCTCGGGCATGGGCGAGCATGCGCGCTTCATGCACCAGGGCATGACCAGCTCCGACGTGCTGGACACCGCCCTCAACCTCCAGATGGTCCGCGCCGCCGACCTGCTGATCGAGGACCTGGACGCCCTCCTCGCCGCGCTCCGCCGCCGCGCCGAGGAACACGCCCTCACCCCCACCATCGGCCGTTCGCACGGCATCCATGCCGAGCCGACGACCTTCGGCGTGAAGCTCGCGGGGCATTGGGCCGAATTCGCCCGCTGCCGCGCCCGGCTCGTCGCGGCCCGGGCCGAGGTCGCCACCTGCGCCATCTCCGGCCCGGTGGGCACCTTCGCCTCCGCCGATCCGCGCGTGGAGGCCTTCGTGGCCGGGCGGCTGGGGCTGCGGCCGGAGCCGGTCTCGACCCAGGTGATCCCGCGCGACCGCCACGCGGCCTATTTCTGCGCCCTCGCCGTCACCGCCTCGGCGATCGAGCGGCTGGCGATCGAAGTCCGCCACCTGCAGCGGAGCGAGGTTCGCGAAGCCGAGGAATACTTCCACCCCGGGCAGAAGGGGTCGTCGGCGATGCCCCACAAGCGCAACCCGGTGCTGTCGGAGAACCTCACCGGCCTCGCCCGCCTGGTGCGCGGCTATGCGATGCCCGCGCTGGAGAACGTCGCCCTCTGGCACGAGCGCGACATCTCCCACTCCTCGGTCGAGCGCGTGATCGGGCCGGACGCGACCATCGCGCTGGACTTCGCCCTCGCCCGCGCGGCGGGGATGATGGAGAAGCTGACGGTCTATCCCGAGCGGATGAAGGCGAATCTCGAAAGCCTGGGCGGCGTGGTCCACTCCCAGAAGGTGCTCCTCGCCCTCACCCAGGCGGGGATGAGCCGCGAGGACGCCTATGCCACCGTCCAGCGCAACGCCATGGCCACCTGGGAAAACCTCGGCACGCCCGCAGGCCGCAGCTTCCGCGACAACCTCCTGGCCGACCCCGCCGTCACCGCCCTGATCGCGCCCGAGGCGCTGGACGACGTGATGGACCCGCAGCGGGACTTCACCCATATCCGCGCCACCCTCGCCCGGGTCTTCGCCGACCCGGCCTAAGCCGGCGCAGCCTCTCTCGGAGGCGTGATGGGCCAGGGCCGCAATGCGGCGCCCCCCGCCTCCGTTAAGCCGTGATGGGCGCCCAATCCTCGGGCGTCCCCAGCCGGTCTCCCGGCGCAAGGAGGAGCCCGAGATGACGTCGTCCCTGACGCTGCCCTGCCGCGCCGCGCTCGCCGTGGCCGCCCTGGCCGGCATCGGCCTGGCCGCGCCCCGCGCGGAAGCAGCCCTGCCTGCCCCGGCCGCCGCGGTTACCGCCGGCCAGGCGCTGCAGCCCGTGCAGTATTACTACCCGCCGCCCCCGGCCTACTACGTGCCGCCCCCGCCGCCCGGCTACTACTACCGCCGCCACTGGCGCCGGCCGCCGCCGGTCTACTACGCCCCGCCGCCGCCGCCCCCGCCGCCGCGCTACTACGCGCCCCCGGGCCTCTACTACCGCTACTGAGTCGCGGCCGGGCCGAGCCATGGGGGCATCCGATCCCCCGGCCCGGCGTTGCTCCAGGACCGGACCGAACCGGCGCTGGAGACCATCATGACCGTGAAGAACGAGAACAAGCCCGCCCCCTCCCCCGAGCCGTCCACCGACGACGCCACCCACACCGAGGGCGGCGCGCCCACCGACCAGGCGCATGAGGATGTCGGCGACGGCACGCTGACCGGCTCCGTTCCCGCCGGCCTCAGCTCCGAGGAACTGCGCAAGCTCGCGAACAGCGACAAGACCGACAACTCCGGCACCAGCTGAAGCCGAAGCCGCCCGGGCGGCCCGGTCCGCCCCGGCGGCCCGGGCCGGCCACCCGCCGCTTGACCCGCGGGGCGGCCGCCAGGACACTCCGCACGTGCCCGCCCGACTGCCGCGCCGAATCCTGCGCCCCCGTATCGCAGCCGCCCTGGCCGCCCTCCTCTCGTCATCCGCCGCCCTCGCCCAGGCCCCCGCGCCCCTCCCGGGCGATCCGGCAGCCTGCGCCGCCCCCTCCGGCCCCATCGCCGCAGCCACCTGCGCCGACCCCGCCGCGCGCCTCGCAGACCGCCGCCGCGCCCTGGCCTACGAAGCCCTGCGCCACCAGCTCCACCCCGCCCAGCGCCCCGGCCTCGAAGCCGATGCCCGTGCCTTCCACGCCTTCATCACGGAACAATGCCAGCCCGCCGGCACGCCCGACCCGGCCTGCATCGCGCGCGCCCATGCCACCAAGCGCGACGACCTCCGCCGCTGGCTCCAGCCCCCCGCCGCCGAGGAAGCCGACCGCGACCCGGAGGCGGCCGAAGCCCTGAATGCCCGCCTGGGCCTCCCCACCGCCTCGCCCGAAGCCCGGCGCGAAGCCATCGCCGCCCTGCAACGCGGCGCCGCCCTGCCCCCCACCGGCTTCCTCGACGCCCGGACCGCCGCCCTGCCGCCGCCGCCCTCGCCCGCCAACGCCGCGCCACCCAACACCGTCTGGCTCCCGCGCTTCCCCCCCGCCCTGAACGCCCGCTACGCCGTCACCCGCTGCAACGCGCCCACCGCCTCCTGGACAGGCAACACCCTCCGCATCGGAAACCTCCCCGAACCCGGCGAGACCTATGAAATCTTCGCCGACGCGGAACGCTTCTACCTCCTCACCCCCGCCGGCCCGCCCCGCATCCTCGAAGGCCTGCCCGACAACAGCCTCCGCCTCTCCGGCGCCATCCCCCCGGCCCTCTCCCGAATGGGCGTCAAGCCAGGCCAACTCCTCCGCCGCTGCGGCTGAACCCGCCTCGGCCCGGAGAGGGCTCCGCCCTCCGCCCGCCAAGGGCCTGAGGCCCTTGGAACCCCGTCTGACTGCCGTGGATACGATGATCGAAGGGGCTTCTGGTTGAAGGCGCTTCTTCCTGCCTTTGCAGTCGCCTGAGGTCCCAGACCTCAGGCGCACCATCAGCCCCGCGATTCCAAACTTGAAAAAGAAGATGATGGTGAGGGGTCCGGGGAGAGGAAGAACTCCTTCTTCCTCTCCCCGGGACAGACCGACAGCCCAGAACCAAACCCCGCGCGGAAGAAGCCATAAAAAAGGGCGGCCCCCGAAGGAGCCGCCCTCTCTCAGTCCCTGAACCGCGAAGAGGCGGATCAGAGGGTCTTGTGCGTCGGGTTGGCGCCCGTGGTGTTGGTGCCCAGCGTCTTGTCCACCGCGCGGCCGGCGGCGGTGCCCGGCGGGTTCACCGCCGTCCCGTCAGACTGGCCCGGATAAGCGCCGGAGACGTTGGTCCCCGCGGCCCGGTCGAAGGTCCGGCTCGCCTCGGTGCCCGGCGGGTTGCCCGCCGTGCCGTCACGGCCCATGCCGCCCTTCGGATACACGGTGGTGTCGGCGCGGCTCACCTCGTTCTCCGGATGCGCACCGGAGATATTGGTGCCCAGCGTCTTGTCCACCCCGCGGGAGGCCATGGTGCCCGGCGGGTTGCCCGGCGAGCCGTCCGGCGAGTTCGCCACCAGCCCGTCGTCATGCTGGTCGGCATAGCCGGTCCAGCCGCCCGCGCGGTAATCCGCCTCGCGGGTGGTGGCATCCACCGGGTTGTAGCGCATCAGGATGCTCTCGGCCTCGGCCGCGCGCATGTCGTCGGTGCGCACGGTCACCAGGCTACCGCCGCGGCGGACGCCCTCGGAATACACATGGGCCTCGCGCTCCTCCACGCCGGCACCGGTCAGGCTGCCCAGCAGGCCGCCCGCCGCCGCGCCCACGCCGGCGCCGGTCAGCGCCGCCACCAGCCAGCCCGCGGCCACGATCGGCCCGATGCCGGGAATGGCGAGCGCGCCGATGCCGGCCAGCACGCCCGCGCCGCCACCGAGCACGGTGCCGATGGTGGCACCCGTGCCGGCGCCGGTCGCCGCCTCGTCGCGGTCCACCACCGCCTCGCCGGTCGTCGTCCCGGCGGAGCCGTCGCGGGCCACGATGCTGACGTCGTCACGCATGAAGCCGGCCGCCTCCAGCGCGCTCACCGCGGCGCTGGCATCGGCATAGGTGTCGTAAAGGCGGGCAATCGTCCGCATGGCCATGGTTCTGTTCCTTGTTCTGGATGTCTGGGTCCGCGGATCGCCTCAGCGCGCCGGGGCGGCGCCCGTCACGACATTGCCCTGGAAGTCCAGGCCCACCTCGGCGGTCTGCCCCCCGCGCATCGCGCGGCCGCGCCACACGCCAGCCTCGTCCTTCTTCAGGTCCTGCACGCCGGTGAAGCCAGCGGCCTCAATCCGGCTGCGCGCCTGGCCCTCGGTGAAGGAATTGGCGCCGGCGGCCGGGGTGGCCGTCACCCGCGGGGCATCACCCGGGTTGTTCTGCACGGCGGCGTTGTTGTTGTCCGGCGCGCGGTTGCCCGTGGTGCCCGCGGCGGTGCTGCCCGCGGCGCTGCCATCGGTGCGTGTCGTCGTCGTGCCGGCCGTGCTGCCCATGGGCGCGCCCTGGGTGGCGGTCCCGGCGCGGGACTGGGAAGCGGCCGGGCCGGTGGTGGTCCCCGGCGCGGCGGTGGTGCCGGAAGGCTGGGTCGCGGGCGCCATGGTCATGGCATTCCCGCCACCGGTGGTGCCCTGCGAACCGGGGTTGGCGGTGTTGCCCTGCTGGGCAAGGGCGGGGGTGGCCAGGGCCGCGGCAAGGGCCAGGGCGGCGACACTCGTGCGCATCGGGTCTCTCCCAAAAGGTTATCGCGAAGCTGTTCTTCACTGAAGGCGCAACGACCGGCGCCTTGCCCTGTGTTAACGCCGCCGGGCCCGGAAGGTCGGCGCACCTCACGCAGCCGTGAGGTTTGGCGCCAAAGCACCCCCGCCCTGCGCGGGAGGCGGTGGCCCTGCCACACCTGCCCTGCTATACGCCCCGCTCATTCGCCGCCGCGGGCCGGGCCGGAAAGCCCGATTCCGGCGGCCGCACGAATTTCGGAAACCCCCCATGGCCCGCAGGCGACAGCTCTACGAAGGCAAGGCGAAGGTACTCTTCGAGGGCCCCGAGCCCGGAACCCTCGTCCAGTACTTCAAGGACGACGCCACCGCCGGCAACGGCGCGAAGAAGGGCATCATCACCGGCAAGGGTGTGCTCAATAACCGCATCAGCGAATACCTGATGACGAAGCTGGGCGAGATCGGCGTCCCCACCCACTTCATCCGCCGCCTGAACATGCGCGAGCAGCTGATCCGCGAGGTGGAGATCATCCCGCTCGAGGTGGTGATCCGCAACATCGCCGCCGGCAGCCTCGCCAAGCGCCTCGGCATCCAGGAAGGCACCCGCCTCCCCCGCAGCATCGTCGAATACTACTACAAGAACGACGGCCTGCAGGACCCGCTGGTCAGCGAGGAGCACATCACCTGCTTCGGCTGGGCCAGCACGCAGGACCTGGACGACATCGTGGCGCTCGCGCTCCGCGTGAACGACTTCCTCACCGGCCTCTTCCTCGGCGTCGGCATCTCGCTGGTGGACTTCAAGCTCGAATTCGGCCGCCTCTACGAGAATGACGAGATGCGCATCGTCCTCGCCGACGAGATCTCGCCCGACAATTGCCGCCTCTGGGATGCCAAGACCGGCGAGAAGATGGACAAGGACCGCTTCCGCCGCGACCTCGGCAAGGTCGAGGAGGGCTACCAGGAGGTCGCCCGCCGCCTCGGCATCCTCCCCGAAGCCGGCGTGCGGGACCTCAAGGGCCCCGAGTTGATGCAGTGAGGCTGATGCAGTGAAGGCAAAGGTTTACGTGATGCCGAAGAACGGCGTCCTCGACCCCCAGGGCAAGGCCATCGGCCACGCCCTCGGCACCCTCGGCTTCGAGGGCATCGGCGAGGTCCGCACCGGCAAGGTCATCGAGCTGGAACTGGCCGAGACCGACCCCGCCGCCGCGAAGGCCGCCGCCGAGGAGATGGCGCGCAAGCTCCTCGCCAACACGGTGATCGAATCCTTCCGCGTCGAAATCGCCTGAAGCCGGCGCCGCGGTAGAGCGCCATGATCAAGGCCAGCCTCCTCATCATGACCGTCCTGACGGTCCTGATCGCGATGCTCCTCTCATGGCGCGAAAGCCGCATGGCGGCCGCCCGCCCGGCCACGCCCGCCCCCCAAGGCCGTGCGGGCGGCCGTACCCCCCGCCGCCCCGGCCTGATCGCCCGGGGCAAGGCGAGCATCGACCGCTGGATCACCGCCGCCGCCATCGCGGCCATCCTCACCATCGCCGTCCTCGGCGGCCTCCACTGGCTCAGGGTGTTCCAACAATGAACGCGACCATCCTCCTCTTCCCCGGCACCAACCGCGAGCGCGACATGGCGATCGCGCTGGAGAAGGCGACGGGCCGGAAGCCCTCCATCACCTTCCACCGCGAAACCGAACTGCCCAAGGGCACGGACCTCGTCGTCCTCCCCGGCGGGTTCAGCCACGGCGACTACCTCCGCTGCGGCGCCATGGCCGCCCAGTCCCCCATCATGGGCGCGGTGCGGGACTTCGCGGCCCGGGGCGGCCATGTGCTCGGCGTCTGCAACGGCTTCCAGATCCTCTGCGAGGCCGGCCTCCTGCCCGGCGCCCTCCTCCAGAATGCCGGCCTCCGCTTCCTCTCCATGGACTGCGTCCTCCGCGTCGAACGCGCCGGCACCCCCTTCACCGCCCGTTGGCAGCAGGGCGCCACCTTCCGCGCCCCCATGGCGCACGGAGACGGCAACTACTTCGCCGATGACGAGACGCTGGACCGGCTGGAGGGCGAGGGCCTCGTCGCCTTCCGCTACGCCGACCGCAACCGCAACGGCGCCGCGCGGGACATCGCCGGCATCCTCTCCCCCAACCTCCGCATCTGCGGCCTCATGCCGCACCCCGAGGACCTGGTGGACCCGCTGATGGGCGGCGAGGACGGCCTGCCCATGTTCCAGTCCCTCGCCGAAACCCTCGTCTCCGCCTGACCCCCGGCGCCACCCGGCGCCGGCACCACCCACCCCGGCGCCATCCGGCGCCGGCACCACCTAGCCGCGCGGCCCCGCGCCCGGCACAATCCCGCGCAGGCCCGGCAGCGTGCAGGACCGGGCCGCGCGAGGGTGGATACGGGAATTGATGTTGCCTTTGTGGGTCAGCGCCCTCGTCGCGACCCTTCTCGTCCAGACCGTCAGCTCCTTCTCCTCGCTCGCCGTCCCCCTGCTGGGCCCGCCGCTCATGGCCCGCGCCGGGCTGCAGCCGGAAAGCATCGGCCTCGTCTCCGCCATGACATCGGCCGGCATCTGCTGGTGCCTCGCCTGCGGCGGCCCGATGCTCACCCGCCACGGCCCCATCCGCACCCTGCAGATCGGCCTGGCCTGCATGGCCATCGGCCTTTTCGCCCTGTCCCAGCCGCTCGGCCTCCTCGGCCTGCTCGGCGCGCTCGCCATCGGCTTCGGCACCGGCCACAACACCCCCGCGGGCAGCCAGATCCTGGTGCGCGCCGCCCCGCCCCGCCACCGCACGCTCATCTTCTCCATCAAGCAGGCCGGCGTGCCCCTCGGCGGCGCCCTGGCGGGGCTGGTGGTGGCGCCGCTGGTGCTCGCCCAGGGCCTCTCCGCCGCCCTCGGCACCGTCATCGCCATCGCCCTGCTCACCATCCTCCTGGTGCAGCCCTTCCGCCGCCGCATGGATGCGGACCGCGGCACGAACCAGCCGGGCTGGGCGCGCGCGCTGCTCTCCCCGGCAGCGCTGGCGCGCTCCGTCCGCGTCCTCCGCGCCCATCCCTCCCTGCCGCTGCTCACCGCGCTGGGCGCCTCCTTCTCCGTCATGCAGTCCTGCCTCATGGCCTTCACCGCCACCTATGCCATCACCCGGCACGACGCCTCGCTCGCCGAGGCCGGGCGCATCGTCGCCGCCATGCAGTTCTCCAGCATGGCCGGCCGCATCGCCCTCGGATGGCTGGCGGACCGCATGGGCAACGCCCTCCGGCACCTCGTGCTCCAGGCCGTGGCCTCGGCCCTGGCCGTCGCGCTGCTGGTCATGGCGGGCGGCCAGGGCAGCGCGGCGCTCTACGCCTGCGCCGCCCTGGTCGGCGCCACCGCCATCGGCTGGAACGGCGTCCACATGGCCGAACTCGCCCGCGTGGCACCTCTCCACCTCGTCAGCGACATCACCTCCGCCGCCGGCCTCTTCGGCTTCATGGGCTCCATCCTCGGCCCGCTCGCCTTCACCCTGCTGGTCAGCCTCACCGGCAGCTATGAACTCGCCTTCCTCGCCATGGCGGCCCAGCTCGCCGCCTTCGGCCTGGCCAGCGCGGCGCTGCTCCGCCGCCACCCTCCCGCCGCCTGAGGCGGACCCGCACCCCCTTCCTCGCGGAGGCCGCGCAGCCCATCGCGCCGCGCTTGCCCCCTGGCGTGCCTCGCGCCACCCATGCCACCCTCCCGGCCAACGCCGCGCCAAGCGGCGAATGCCGGGAGTACCCAGGAATGAAGCGCCGCACCCTCATGGCCGGCCTCGCTGCCGCCATCCCCGCCACCGCCCGCGCCCAAAGCGGCGCGCAAGCCGGCGCGACCTACCCCGACCGCCCGATCCAGATGATCGTCGCCTACCCGCCCGGCGGCGGCACCGACATCGCCGCCCGCACCCTCGCCCAGTTCATGGAGCGCGAACTGGGCCAGCCCGTGGTGGTGCTGAACCGCGCCGGCGCCGGCGGCGAGATCGGCTTCGGCGAACTCGGCCGCTCCAGGCCCGACGGCTACACCATCGGCTTCCTCAACACCCCCAACATCGTCACCATGCCGATCGAGCGCCGCACCGCCTATAAGCTCGACGACATCGCCCCCATCGCCAACATCGTGGACGATCCCGGCGGCTTCTTCGTCCTGAAGGACAGCCCGCACCAGAACCTCGCCGACCTCGTCGCCTATGCGAAGGCCAATCCGGAAAAGGTCACCTACGCCACCACCGGCATCGGCTCGGACGACCACCTGGCCGGCCTCGCCTTCTCCCGCGCCGCCGGCATCCAGATGACCCATGTGCCCTATAACGGCGCCGCCCAGACCCGGAACGCCCTCCTCACGCGCCAGGTCACGCTGGGCTCCATCAATGTCAGCGAAGGCCTGCCCGACGTGCAGCAGGGCACCGCCCGCGCCCTCGGCCAGATGTCCGCCACCCGCTGGGAAGGCCTGCCCGACGTGCCCACCTTCCGAGAGCAGGGCTTCGACGTCATCCAGTCCTCCATGCGCGGCATCGGCGCCCCCGCCGGCGTCCCGCCCCGCATCCTCAACCGGCTCGCCGATGTCCTCCGCAAGGTGGTGGACAACCCCGAGTTCCGCCGCATGGCCACCCAGCAGGCCCTGCCGCTCCGCTATCTCGGCCCCGACGAATACAAGACCGAGCTCACCACCCTCCGCACCGATTTCGAGAAGCTCTGGGCCCAGCACCCCTGGCGGGAATAGCGCCGCCGGCGGGCGGGCAGGACGGGCGCCGCGCGCTTGCCAGCCCCCCGCCCGGCATGGGCATCATCCGGAACGAATCGCGCGGGCAAACCGCGTCGGGGAAGAGGAAACACGCATGACCACCACACGGCGCGGCCTGCTGCGGGCCGCCGGCGCCACCGCTTCCATGGCCGCCCTCACCGGCGCCGCCGCGGCCCAGTCCTTCCCCTTCGCGCCGAACCAGCGCTACCCGGACCCGGCGGTGCAGATCCTCGACCCGAGCTTCGCGCGCTACCGAATCTACAGCAGCACCGTCGAACAGCTCGGCACCGGCATGCGCTGGGCCGAAGGCCCCGCCTACTTCCCCGAGGGCGGCTACCTCCTCTGCAGCGACATCCCGAACAACCGCATCATGAAGTATGACGAGAAGGACGGCTCCTTCACCGTCTTCCGCCATCCCGCGAACTACGCCAACGGCAACGCGCGGGACCGCCAGGGCCGCCTCGTCACCTGCGAACACTCCGTCACCCGCCGCGTCACCCGCACGGAAAAGGACGGCTCCATCACCGTCCTCGCCGACAGCTTCGAGGGCAAGCGCCTCAACGCGCCCAACGACATCGTGGTGAAGTCCGACGACACCATCTGGTTCACCGACCCGACCTTCGGCATCAACGGCGAATGGGAAGGCAGCCGCGCGCGGCCGGAACAGGCCACCACCAACGTCTACCGCCTGACGCCGGACGGAAAGCTCA
This sequence comes from Muricoccus roseus, assembly GCF_900141905.1. Lineage (GTDB taxonomy): Bacteria > Pseudomonadota > Alphaproteobacteria > Acetobacterales > Acetobacteraceae > Roseomonas > Roseomonas rosea. Next base: position 33,510 of record NZ_FQZF01000034.1, read on the forward strand.
CCGCCGTCATCACCGACATCCTCAACCCCAACGGCCTCGCCTTCTCCCCCGACGAGCGCAAGCTCTACGTCGTCGAATGGCGCGGCACCCCCAACCGCAGCATCTGGAGCTTCGACGTCAACAACGACGGCACGGTCGGCAACAAGACCAAGCTGATCGACGCCGCCGACCAGGGCGCGCTGGACGGCTTCCGCGTGGACCGCGACGGCAATCTCTGGGTCGGCTACGGCAGCAACGGCGCCCTGGAGGCCGAGCCCGCCCGCATCGGCAACCGCATGGTCCACCAGCTCCGCGGCAAGCCGGAAGACCTCGACGGCGTCATGGTCTTCAACCCGCAGGGCAAGCCCATCGGCTTCATCCGCCTGCCCGAACGCTGCGCCAACCTCTGCTTCGGCGGCCCCAAGGGCAACCGCCTCTACATGACCAGCAGCCACTCCCTCTACGCCCTCTACGTGGAAGCCCACGGCGCGGTCTGAACCGCGCCGGAGCGGGCGCCCCGGCCGTCACCGGCCCGCGGCGCCCGCTCCCCGGCGCGCCTCGCGCTCCGCCTCCATCCGCGCCCGCACCCCGCCATCCACCCCGGTCCCCTGCGGCACCGGCTGATGCACGGAACCCGCGGTCACCGGCCCCGGCGGCGCATCCTCCATCTGCGATCCATGCACCAGGTCGCCCGCCAGCCCCCGCGCGAGCGACGGCCAGACCTGCGAGCCCAGCACCGCCCCGCGCGCCTTCCACCCCACCGAGTATTCCTGCACCGGGTGCAGCGACACCCAGATGATGGAATCCACCACCTCCTCCGGCCCATCCATCGTCGCCACCCGGGACTGCCGGCCCGTGTAGTTCCCCGCATGGTCCCAGAACGGCGTGTCCACCGCCCAGGGCAGCACATTCGCCACCTTGATCGTGGAGGTCCGCTGCAGCCGCATCTCCTCGTTGATCGCGCCGCCCAGCGCCAGCAGCGCCGCCTTCGTCGAGGCGTAGCTCGCATGATACGCCATCGGCACATGCCCCTCGACCGAGGAGATGTTCACCACCACCCCGCCACCCTGCCGGCGGAACTGGCGGATCGCGGCATGCGTGCCGAAGATCGCCCCTTTCAGGTTCACATCCACGATCCGCGCATGATCCGCGACCGGGATCTCCTCGAACCGCCCGATGGACGCGACGGCCGCATTGTTGATCCACACATCGATCCGCCCGAAGCGCTCCACCGCCGCCCGCGCCAGCCGCTCCACCGCCGCCTCGTCGGCCACATCCACCGGCACCACCAGCGCCTGGCCCCCACCGGCCCGCACCTCGGCCGCCACCTCCTCCAGCACCGCGCCCCGCCGCGCCGCCAGCACCACATTCGCCCCGTAGGTGCCAAGCTTCACCGCCACCCCGCGCCCGAACCCGCTGGATGCACCCGTGACCACATAGGTCCGCCCCGCCACCCGCGCCCGCTCCGCGCCCAACTCGGAAGGCGCCGAACACCCGGACAGCATCGCCCCCGCCAGCGCGACCACGGCGAGGGGCAACAGATGGAATGGCAGCAAGGAACGATCCTCCGGCACGATGCAGGCCTCCCGCGTAGAACCCGCCACCCCCCGCATCGTTCCGCCCGGGTCACGCGCGACACGCCTCGCGCCAACACAGCCGCGTGCGCGGCGCCGCACGATTCACATGCGGCAAGGAAAACGACGCCCCACCCCCGCAGCATCCCCGCCACGATCAAGGAACGCTGGATGCCCGTCGCCCTGAAGCCCCTCTCCCAGCAGGTCATCGTCATCACCGGCGCAAGCAGCGGCATCGGCCTCGTCACCGCCCGCATGGCCGCCCGCCAGGGCGCCAAGGTCGTGGCCGCCGCCCGCAACGACGAAGCCTTGAACAACCTCGCCGAGGAAATCCGCGCACAGGGCGGCCAGGCCATCGCCGTGCATTGCGACGTCGGCAAGGAGGAGGACGTCAAGAACCTCGCCGACACCGCCATCCGCGAATTCGGCCGCATCGACACCTGGGTGAACAACGCCGGCATCTCCATCTTCGGCCAGGTCTGGGACGTGCCCATGGCCGACTGGCACCGCATGTTCGACACGGTCTACTGGGGCGTCGTCCACGGCTCCCTCGCCGCCCTCGCCCATTACCGCGAACGCGGCGGCCCCGGCGCCATCATCAACGTCGGCAGCTTCTTCGGAGACCGCGCCCCCGCCGTCCAATCCACCTACGCCTCGGCGAAGTTCGCCGTCCACGGCTTCACCGAAGGCATGCGAACGGAGCTGGAGCACAACGGCATCCCCGTCTCCGTCTCCCTCATCCACCCCGGCCGCATCGACACGCCCTACAACGAGCACGCCGGCAACTTCATGCCCATGCAGCCCGTCCACCGCGGCATGATCTACCCGCCCGAAGCCGTCGCCGAAGCCATCCTCTGGTGCGCCGAACACCCCAAGCGCGACATGTATGTCGGCTCCCAGGCCAAGGCCGCCGCCCTCATCGGCTTCCTCGCCCCGCACTTCACCGACTGGGTGATGAAGCGCCTGATGTACACCTCCCACCAGTCGCGCACCCGCCGCTCCAGCGGCCCACCCTCACGCGCCCTCTTCCAGCCGGGCTATGGCGGCCATGAACGCGGCACCCACGAACCACACCTCCTCCGCAAGCACAGCTTCTACGTGAAGGCCACCAAGCGCCCCGTCGCCACCGCGGCCCTCCTCACCGCCGCCGCCCTCCTCATCGGCTCCGCCCTCCGCCGCACGGATGAGTGGGACACCTGACCCGCGCCCCCACGCGAACCAGGCCCCACTCCGGGGGGAGGCGCCACCGCCTCCCCCCGCCACCCTCACCGCATCGGCGGCGCGTATTGCAGCCCACCCCTGGTCCACAGGTTGTTGATCCCCCGCTGCACCCCCAGCGGCGTGATGTTGCGCTCCCACATCTCCCCGAAATTCCCCACCTGCCGGACAATCTGCACCGCCCAGTCCGGCGAAACCCCCAGCGACCGGCCCAGATCCCCCGTCGCCCCCATGAACCGCTGAACCTCCGGATTCGTGTTCCCCCGGAACGTCTCGATGTTCTGGCTCGTGATTCCCAGCTCCTCCGCCGTCAGCTGCGCGAAATGCGCCCAGCGCACGATGTCGAAGAACTTCCAGTCCCCCTTCCGCACCACGCTCCCCAACGGCTCCTTCGAGACGATCTCGGGCAACAGCACATACTGGCTCGCATTCTCCCCCTGCGTGTACCGGAACGCGGCCAGCGAACTCGCATCCGTCGTGAACGCATCGCACCGCCCGTTGATGAACGCCGCCCGCAACTCCTCCAGATTCTCGATCACCAGCGGCGTGAACCGCATCGCATGAACCCGGAAGTAATCCGTCAGGCTCAGCTCCGTCGTGCTCCCGGGCTGCACGCACACCGTCGCCCCATCCAGCCCCCGCACCGAGGTCACGCCGGAAGCCGCCTTCACCATGAAGCCGGTGCCGTCATAGAAATTGATGCTCGCGAATTCGAGCCCCAGCGCCGCCTCGCGCCCCAGCGTCCAGGTCGTGTTCCGCACCAGCATGTCCACCTCGCCGCTCTGCAAGGCGGTGAACCGGTTCGTCGCCGTCGTGTTGATGAACCGAACCTTGTTCGCATCGCCCAGGATCGCGGCCGCCACGATCCGGCACCCATCCGCATCCAGCCCGCGCATCACCCCCTGGCTGTCCGGCAGGCTGAACCCCGCCGTCACCCCCGCCACGCCACACAGCAGCGCCCCGCGCGCCCGAATGGCCCCGATCGTATCCGCCGAACCCTGCGCCCCGGCCACCCCGGCCATCCCGCACAAGGCCACCACCCCCAACGCCACGCGCCCCAGCGCGGCCCGCATCCCCGTCATCATCGCGCAAAGCATCCCCGAATTCTGGTTGAGATGCGCGCGACCGGCAGCCTTCCCCGGGGGGCCATGTCTCCGGCCCTCTGGGGGGCGAGGCTAACGGGCGGGATCAGAAACGATCAAGCGCGGTCTGTCCTCGGGGGAAAGCGCCGCTTTCCCCCAGACCCCCTATCGCCGGGGTGGCAACGGCCACCCCGGACCCCGCGGACGGTTGGGCGCACTCCCGATGCACAACTTGGAAAAGCCCTCGCCGCGCCGTCCAGAGTTTTGTTCCCACGCAAGAACGCGGTCTTTGGGGATTAAAGAGCAGACCCTTTGGAGCCGCACCTTCATCACACTCGCCTGCCCCGGAACCTCTGTCTACTTCTCAGTCATCCAGCCGTCCGAGGTTGCACAGCTTGGCATGTTAGAAATCTGCGTAACCTATTCGCGGCACAAAGGCTGCGATCCACTGGAAGGCCGCTAACGAAATTCTCCAGCTTGCACGGCATCGCGCCGACTGCGATGTGGGCACCTGTCTATGGATTGAGCCATTCCGCATCAAATGCTAGGAAATTCCGGGTTGTTCTGTGGGTAGGAAACCAATGTCCAACGGCCAATCATTAGAAATAAGCGGTTACAGCACGCTTCTTACAACAGCTGCGATATGGGACAGGCGCCTCAGCAAAGAAGAAAAAGCACAACTCGTCATCCGGGCTCACAGAAAAATGGTTGATAGAGGAGCCGCCGCACCGGTAGCTATGCATGACTTAATGCGGGAGGCGGAGGAGCGGAGTTACCTTGACTTGCGACGCCCGCAACATGTGCGGCCAGATACGACGCTCTACAAGAAAATGAAAAGGGAGCATTTAGATCGGTTTTTTGCGGATGGAGAAATGCTGATTAGCACACTCTCGGTGTATAGAAGCATTGAGAAGGCTCCTATCGAGGACGGAGCTGAAGGGCAGTTCCTTGCAATCGCTGAAGGAGCGAGCAGGACATTTATGCTCGAAGCAACCACAGGCGCCCACGCCTTCATATACTGCATGACTAACGACCCGAACTCCGCGTTTGATGGGTATGATGCCACCTTGGTAATCAAAGACAATCGGGGCTTTATGAATGCGCTCCACACTGCATTACGCGATCAACTTCGAAATGAGCACGGAATTTCTATAGATAAAGTCATGCTCCGACGTTGTCATTATCAGTTTACGCGGGCAGTGATTGGCGACCTCAATCCAGCGGCGTTCAGGCATCCAGATAACCCAGGTAAGATAAGTCTTTGGAGCAGATCAGCTGAACTCGTTCACAACGGCCAGTTCGTAATAAAACACAAAAAGTATGAGCAAGATAGTGAGTATAGAATAATCTTTATTTGTAACGCCGAGCCGCCTCCACGTTTGTTGATCTGCTGCCCAGAAGCCAGGCGCTTCTGTTCGGTTTCGACTTAGAATCGCCTCTTCAGCTTCGAACTAACAAGCAAACTCAGTTGACTTTTTTCCTATTTCCTGCCACACTCCCACCCATGCCCCTCCCCCACGCCCCCCGCCTAACCCCTCCCGCCCCCTACGCCCCGCTCACCGACCTCCAATTCCACGCCCTCCTCCCCTACCTCCTCCACCGCGCCCCGCAGGGCCACAAAATCGCCGATCTACGCGCCCGGATGGATGCCATCTTCCGCGCCACCGCCTCCCACGCCCCCTGGCGCGAAGCCCAGGCACCGGGCGCCAAACCCGAAACCATCGCCCGCCACTTCCGCCGCCTCACCCATGCCGGCCTATGGGAACGCCTTCTCATCGCCCTGGCCGAATCCGCCCCCACCCACCCCCTGCGGCAGATCGAACACCTCATCGTCCGCGCCTGCCGCCGTGCCCACCGCATCCTCGGCATGGCCTTCCTCCTCCTCATCCGCCGCATCGGCCTTCGCTCGGCGCTGAACGGCCCCCCCTGGCTCCTGCCAGACCCCGATTTGTCCGAACGCCTCTCCCGCCTCCCCATCCCCTTGAAAATCCCGCAAACCCGCGCCGGCCGCACCCGCCGCGTCGAATACCTCCGCGCCCTGAAGCACCTCTTCCGCGCGGCGGAGGGCCGCGCCCGCATCCCCCGCTCCGTCCGCCTCGCCTGGCCCTGAACCAAGCCATGCAGCCCAGGAAGAACCCCACCCCGGAAAGCCCCCTCGACAAGCCCCGCCCGCCTGCCCAAAAACCGCCCATGCCGAATGCCGCCGAAACCCCCGCCAACCTCCTGGATGAAGCGAAGGCCCGCAGCCTCGCCAAGGATTTCGGCCTGAAGGGCGACGAGTTCGACCGCGTGCTGGCCATCCTCGGCCGCACCCCGTCGATGACGGAACTCGGCATCTTCTCCGTCATGTGGTCGGAACACTGCTCCTACAAATCCAGCCGCGTCTGGCTGAAGGAACTGCCGACCAAGGCCCCCTGGGTCATCCACGGCCCGGGCGAGAACGCGGGCGTCATCGACATCGGCGACGGCCTGGCCGCCATCTTCAAGATGGAAAGCCACAACCACCCCAGCTTCATCGAGCCCTACCAGGGCGCCGCCACCGGCGTCGGCGGCATCCTGCGCGATGTCTTCACCATGGGCGCCCGCCCCATCGCCAACCTCAACGCCCTGCGCTTCGGCGATGTGAACCACCCCCGCACGAAGCAAATTCTCGATGGCGTCGTCCGCGGCATCGGCGGCTACGGCAACTGCGTCGGCGTCCCCACCGTGGGCGGAGAGGTGAACTTCCACCCCGCCTACAACGGCAACCCCCTCGTCAACGCCATGACCGTCGGCATCGCCCGGAAGGACCGCATCTTCCTCAGCGCGGCCGCCGGCATCGGCAACCCCGTGGTCTATGTCGGCAGCAAGACCGGCCGCGACGGCATCCACGGCGCCACCATGGCCTCGGCGGAATTCTCCGAGGACGCGGAGGAAAAGCGCCCCACCGTCCAGATCGGCGACCCCTTCGCCGAAAAGCTCCTCATCGAAGCCTGCCTGGAGCTGATGGAAACCGACGCCATCGTCGCCATCCAGGACATGGGCGCCGCCGGCCTCACCAGCAGCAGCGTCGAGATGGCCGGCAAGGGCGGCGTCGGCATCGAACTCATCATGGACAACGTCCCCCAGCGCGAGGAGGGCATGTCCGCCTATGAGATGATGCTGAGCGAAAGCCAGGAGCGCATGCTCATGGTCCTCAAGCCCGGCCAGGAACACGTCGCCCAGGCCATCTTCGAGAAGTGGGAGCTGGACTTCGCCATCATCGGCCACCTGACGGACACGGGCCGCATCACGCTGCGCCACAAGGGCATCCTCGAGGCCGACATCCCCCTCGCCCCCCTCGAATCCGAAGCCCCCCTCTACCGCCGCCCCACCACCGAAACCCCGAAGCAGCCCCTGCTCGAAGCCGCCTCCGTCGCGGACCCCGTGGGCATCGGCGCCGCGCTGAAAACCCTCCTCGCCAGCCCCGACCTCTGCTCCCGCCGCTGGATCTGGGACCAGTATGACAGCACCGTCGGCGGCCAGACCGTCCGCCGCCCCGGCGCCGCCGACGCCGCCATCGTCAAGCTGGAAGACAGCCCCCGCGCGCTGGCCATGACCACCGACGTCACCCCCCGTTACGTCGCGGCAGATCCCGAGGTCGGCGGCGCCCAGGCCGTCGTGGAAACCTGGCGCAACATCACCGCCACGGGCGCGAAGCCGCTGGCCATCACCGACAACATGAACTTCGGCAACCCCGAGCGCCCCGAGATCATGGGCCAGTTCGCCGCCGCCATCCGCGGCATGGCCGCCGCCTGCCGCGCGCTGGACTACCCCGTCGTCTCCGGCAACGTCAGCCTCTACAACGAAACCCGCGGAAACGTGGCGAACCCGGTCAGCATCCTCCCCACCCCCGCCATCGGCGGCGTCGGCGTCATCGAGGATGCGCGGCAGGCCACCGGCATCGCCCCCCAGCCCGGCCACGACATCATCCTCCTCGGCGAAACCCGCGGCCATCTCGGCCAGTCCATCTGGCTGCGCGAGATCGCGGGCCGCGAGGAAGGCGCCCCCCCGCCCGTGGACCTCGAGGCCGAGCGCCGCAACGGCGACTTCGTGCGGGAGAACATCCTCGCCGGCCGCATCGCCGCCTGCCACGACCTCGCCGATGGCGGCCTCCTCGTCGCCCTCGCCGAAATGGCCCTCGCCGCCGATCTCGGCCTCGCCATCGAACCCGCCCCCGCCGGCACCCCCGCCCACGCCTTCTGGTACGGCGAGGACCAGGCCCGCTACCTCTGCGCCACCGCCAACCCGGACGCCCTGCTGGAAGCCGCCAAGGCCGCCGGCATCCCCGCCACCCGCATCGCCAAGGTCACGGGCAACAAGGCCTTGGCGCTGCCCGGCCACCCCGCCATATCCCTGGACGAGCTGCGCGCCGCGCATGAGGGCACCCTCCCCGCCCTCATGGCCGACCGCTGAGGAGACCCGAGACATGGCGATGCCCGCCGCCGAGATCGAAGCCCTGATCCGCGCCGCCCTCCCCGACGCCCAGGTGACGATCGAGGACCTGGCCGGCGACGGCGACCACTACGCCGCCACCGTCGTCTCCCCCGCCTTCAAGGGCCTCTCCCGCGTGAAGCAGCACCAGCTCGTCTATGCCGCCCTCCAGGGCCGCATGGGCGGCGAGCTCCACGCCCTCGCCCTCCAAACCTCCGCACCCGATTGAAGGGAACCCCCGGAATGTCCGACAACCCCGTCTTCCAGACCATCCGCTCCGAGATCGAGAGCAGCCCCGTGACCCTCTTCATGAAGGGCACACCGGTCTTCCCCCAATGCGGCTTCTCCGCCCGCGTGGTGCAGATCCTCTCCCACATGGGCGTCCCCTTCCACGGGGTGAACGTCCTGGCCGACCCCGACGTGCGCGAGGGCATCAAGGCCTATTCCAACTGGCCGACCATCCCCCAGCTCTACGTGAAGGGCGAGTTCGTCGGCGGCTGCGACATCATCACCGAGATGTTCCAGTCCGGCGAGCTGGCCACCCTCCTCACCGAGAACGGCATCCCCCACACCCAGGCCGCGTGAGCTCCCCGGGCGCTCTCGCCAACGCCTCCTGGAAGGTCGCCCTGGCCGTTACCCTGCTGATGCAGACGGTGGCGGCCTTCCTCAACCAGTGCGTGCCGGTGCTCGCCCCCCTCCTCACGGGCAGCGCCGGCCTCCCGCCCGAGGCGGCGGGGCATCTCGCCGCCCTGGGCACGCTGGGCATCCTGGCCTTCCTCGTGCCCGGCAGCCCCATCCTCGCCCGGCTCGGCCCCGTCCGTACCCTCCAGGCCGGGGCCCTCATCGCCGCCGCCGGCATGGCGCTAGCGGGGCTGGGAGGCATGCTGGCCCTCGGCCTCGCCGCCTTCCTCATCGGCGTCGGCTACGGCCCCACCCCGCCCGCGGGCAGCCGCATCCTCGCCGCCACGGCCCCGCCCCGGCACCGCTCCCTCATCTTCTCCGTCAAGCAGGCCGGCGCCCCACTGGGCGGCATGCTCGCCGGCCTCGTCATCGCCCCGGTCGGCGCCTATCACGGCTGGCCCGCGGCCCTGGCCCTGGCCATCGCCCTCGCCCTGCTCTCCGCCGCACTCATCCAGCCCAGCCGCCGCTCCCTGGATGTGGAGCGCGAACCGGACCGCCCCGTGCACCCCCGCGCCCTCTTCGGCCGCGGCAACCTCGTCGGCCCCTTCGCAGCGCTCCGCCTGCACCCGCTGCTCCCGCCCCTCACCTGGCTCGCCTGCTCCCTGGCGACCGTGCAGGGCTGCTTCTTCGCCTTCGCCGTCACCTGGCTGACCGAGACCCGGCATCTCAACCTGGTGCAGGCCGGCGCGGTTTTCGCCGCCATGCAGGCGGGCGGCGTGCTCGCGCGCATCATCCTGGGATGGCTGGCGGACCGCACGGGCAATGCCGCGATGAATCTCGTCGGGCAGGGGCTGGGCGGCGCGGCGGTGGTCACCGTCTTCGTCCTGCTGCCGCCGCTGGGCTTCCCGGGCACGCTGCTGCTCGGCCTACTGGCGGGGTCGCTGGTGGCGAGCTGGAACGGCATCTACCAGGCGGAGATCGCGCGGCTCTCGCCTCCGGGCCGGGTGGCGGAGGCGACGTCGGGGTCCACGACGCTGTGCTTCCTTGGCTACCTCATCCCGCCCGCGATCTTCGCGGGGCTGGTGACGCTTACGGGCAGCTGGCTGCTGCCGCAATTGCTGGCGGTCGGGCAGCTCGTGCTGGTCTCGCTGCTGGTCCTGCCCCGGCTGCGGCGGGGCGGATAGGAAAAGGGCCGGGGAGGTCACCCTCCCCGGCCCCGTTCCCGCACGGAGGCGCCTCAGCGCATCGGCAGGGCGTAGAGAAGGCCACCGCGCGTCCAGAGCTCGTTCGGGCCGCGGGCCAGGCCCACCGGCGTCCTCGGGCCCATATGGCGCTCGTAGATCTCGCCGTAATTGCCGATCGCTTTCACGATGTTCACCACCCAGTTCGGGTCCAGCTTCAGGGACTGGCCCAGCTCCGGCGTCACGCCCAGCAGGCGGCGCGTGTCGGGGTTGGTCGTGGTGCGCTTCACCTCGTCCACGTTCTGGGAGGTGACGCCGCTCTCCTCCGCCTGGATGACGGCGTTCACGTACCAGCGGACCACGTCGTACCATTCGTCGTCGCCGCGGCGGACATAGGGGCCGTAGGGCTCCTTGGAGAAACGCTCGGTCAGGATGGTCCAGTCGGACGGGTTGGGCATGGCGGAGCGGATGGCGGCGAGCTGCGAGGCGTCGGTGCCGAAGCTGTCGCAGCGGCCGGCCTGGAGCGCGGCGGCCGCCTGGTCCGTGCGCTCGAACAGCACGGGGCTGAACTGGAGGTTCTGGCTGCGGAAGTAGTCGGCCGTGACCATCTCGTTCGTGGTGCCCTGGATGAGGCAGATGGTCGCGCCGGCCATGTCCGACGCCTTGGCGATGTTGGCGTTGGCGCGGACCATGAAGCCATGGCCGTCATAGAAGTTCGGGGTGATGGCGCGCAGGCCGAGCGTCACGTCGCGCAGCATCGTCTCGGTGCTCGTGCGGAAGAGCACGTCCACCTCGCCCGAGCCGAGGGCGGTGAAGCGGGTGGAGGAGCTGAGCGGGCTGAAGCGCACCTTGTTCGGGTCGTTGAACAGGGCCACCGCCAGGCCGCGGCAGAAATCCACGTCGAAGCCCTGCCAGACACCGCGCGCATCGGGAGTGGCGAAGCCCGCGATGCCGGTGTGGATGCCGCAGACGAGCTGGCCGCGCGCGCGGATCGCATCAAGCGTGGCGCCGGCCTTGGCCGGCTGGCCGGCGCCGAAGAGCGCGGCGGCGGCCGCGGCGGTGGCCAGGATTGCGCGTCTCAACATGGGTTTCTGCCTTCCCTGATTCGTATCGGGAGCGTGCGAAGCCCGGCCGGTGCAAGTCAACACGCGCGAGAGCCCGTATCGGGGCCTGCCAGGCGGGCGGGCGCGCAAGGGGGAGGCAACCGGCGCCCTTCTGCCTAAGGTCGCGTCGCTTTCCTCAGGCGGAGAGCGGCGCCGGCCGCCGGCGCTGCCAGGCGACGGCGAAGACGAGGGCGAGCATGACGGCGGCGGTGAGGGCGGCGGGGATGTTCACCTGGTTCACGCCCAGATTCGCGGCCACCACCCCGGTGAAAGCCCAGAGCAGGGCGGCGGCGAACCAGCCGGCATCGCGCCGCAGCAGCCAGGTGAGCGCGGCGGCGGCGCCGCCGGCGGCGAAGAGGATGACCACGGCCGCCAGCGTCGCCGCCATGCCGTTCTCGGGCAGGATGCCGGCCTGGCGGGCGGCGGAGGAGAGGTTCACGAAGCTGGCCGCGGTCAGCCAACCGGCGAGGAGCCCCGTGAGGGGCGAGACGATCCAGCGCGGGCCGAAGCCGGGCTCGGGCGTGCTGCGGGCGAGGAAGAGGGCCGTGAGGGCGCAGGCGAGGCTGATGAGGATGATGAGGAGCAGCCCGAAGCCGACCGAGCCGGTGAGCTGGGAGGTGACCTGCCAGAGCGTGTTGGCGGCGAAGCTGCCGGCCAGCGGCCAGCCGGTGCGGCGGGCGAGCGCGCTGTCCCGGTTCGCGGGCAGGAACTGCCAGATGCCGTAGGCGGCGGCGAGGAGGAAGATCACGCTCCAGATGGAGAAGGCATAGCCCGCCGGCACGACGGGCGTGCGGGTGGCCGCGGAGACGGCGGCCATGGAGGTGCCGAAGCCGAGCGCCGGGAGGAAGGCCGTCGCGATCTGCACCCAGGGCAGGATGAGGCAGAGAAGGCGGCGGAGATGGTCCTGCGGCATGGTGGGCGGTTCCCCGGCTTGGATGGGCCGAAGGTTAGGCCCTTCCGCCGCGCGCACAACGTGGGGGCGCGGCGGGGGTTTGGGGGCCCGGAACGAGGAACCCCCTTCGCGGATGGGCAGGGCCTTGCGCCCTGCCCGCCGTCATCAGCGCGAGTAGAACTCGACCACCAGGTTCGGTTCCATCTGCACGGGGTAGGGCACGTCCGACAGCTTGGGGGCGCGGACGAAGGAGCCCTTCATCTGGCGGTGGTCCACCTGGATGTACTCGGGCACGTCGCGCTCGCCGGACTGGGCGGCGTCGAGCACGGCGGTGAGGCCCTTGGACTTCTCCTTCACCTCGACGATGTCGCCATCCTTCACGAGATAGGAGGGGATGTTCACGCGCTTGCCGTTCACGGTGACATGGCCGTGGTTGACGAACTGGCGCGAGGCGAAGGGGGTGACCGCGAACTTCATGCGGTACACCACCGCGTCCAGCCGGCGCTCGAGCAGCTCGATCAGGTTCTCGGAGGTGTCGCCCTTACGGCGCACGGCCTCGTCGTAATACTTGCGGAACTGCTTCTCGCCGATGTTGCCGTAGTAGCCCTTGAGCTTCTGCTTGGCCATCAGCTGGATGCCGAAGTCGGTCGGCTTGTTCTTACGGCGCTGGCCATGCTGGCCGGGGCCATACTCGCGCTTGGCGATCGGGGACTTGGCGCGGCCCCACAGGTTCACGCCGAGGCGGCGGTTGATCTTGTACTTGCTTTCCGCGCGCTTGGTCATGCGCCGGCTCCTTCATCGCTCGTCCGGGCTGCGCCCCCGCATTCGCGGTGTGGCTTTGCCCGTGGTGTTGTCCCGGTAGTCCGTCGGACCCCGCGGAACTGCGGGGGCCGGGGCGGGCGCGCGCCGCTCATGGGTCCGGATCAGGCCGGTGCCCCTGGGTGCGTCCACGTTCCCGGGAAGAGGGGCGGCCGATAGGGGATCGGGCGGCGCTTGTCAAACCCCGTGGGCCCGCTTAACCGGCGTGGCATGGGACTTCGCGAAGACATCCTCATCCTCGGGCTGACGGCGGGGGTGGTCGGCAGCCTGGTCGGCGGGCTGATGCTGGGCATCGGGCTGGGCATGGTGACGCAGGGCGCCCATGCCGGCTGGGTGCTGGTGCTGCCCTCCGCGCCCGTGGCGGGGCTGATCGGGCTGTGGCTGGCCAGGCGGCTGGTGCGGCGGCAGGAGATCGGCGGGCAGGGCTGAGGTCCGGGGCGAGGGTGCGCAGGGGCCGCGCTGGTTGGGCTTCCAACCATTGTCTTAACAGGACGTCATGACCTAGCCTTCATGCGGAACGGCGCGAACAAGCGCCGCCGAGGAGGAACTCATGACGTCCCAGCTCGTGTTGCGATCGGCCCTGGCCGGCGCGCTCTCCCTCGCCTTTGCCTTGCCGAGCCTCGCCCAGCAGCCGGCGCCCGCCTCGCCCCCTGCCGCCTCCCCGCCCGCCTGGGCGCAGGGCCGCTCGGCCGACCAGGCGAACAGCCCCCTCGCCCCGCATGCGCCACGGCTGACCGCGACGCCCGTGGACCGTATCCCGGTCGGTGCCATCCGCCTGCCCCAGGGCTTCCGGGCGGAGCTCTGGGCCTCGGGCATGCCGGGCGCGCGGATGATGGCGCGCGGCGAGGACGGGACGGTCTATGTCGGCACGCGCGCGATCGGGCGCGTATATGCGGTGAAGGACGAGGGCGGCACGCGCACGCCGCGCGTGCTGGCGCAGCGGCTGGACAACCCGAACGGCGTCGCGGTGCGGGACGGCTCGCTCTATGTCATCGCGATCAACCGGGTGCTGCGCTACGACAATATCGCGCAGAACCCGAATGCCGAGCCGGTGGAGCTGACCCAGGCCTTCAACCTGCCGACCGAGACGCATCACGGCTGGAAGTTCGTGGCCTTCGGGCCCGACGGCAAGCTGTACATGAATATCGGCGTGCCCTGTAACGTCTGCACCTTCGACGAGAACCGCCACGCGCTGATCGTGCGCTTCAACCCCGATGGCTCCGGCCGCGAGGTGATGGGCCAGGGCGTGCGCAACTCGGTGGGCTTCGACTGGCGGCCGGGCACGAACGTGCTCTATGCCAGCAACAACGCGCGGGACTGGGCGGGCAACGACACGCCGGAGGACACGCTGCACCGGCTGGCCCGGGCCGGCGAGCATCACGGCTTCCCCTATTGCTCTGGCGCTGCCTGGCAGGACCCGGGGCATACGGGGCGGAAGTGCTCGGAATTCCCGGCGCCCGTCGCGCTGCTCGGGCCGCACACGGCGCCGCTGGGGATGCGCTTCTACAACGGCACCATGTTCCCCGAGGCCTATCGCGGCCGCGCCTTCGTCGCGCGCCACGGCTCCTGGAACCGCGACGCCAAAACCGGCTTCGACGTGGTGACGGTGGCGCTGAACGAGGACGGCTCGCAGGGGACGGTGGAGCCCTTCCTGACCGGGCTGCTCGACAGCGGGGACAACAGCTTCAAGGGCCGGCCGACCGACGTGCTGGTGATGCCCGACGGCTCGATGCTCGTCTCCGACGAGCAGAACGGCGCGATCTACCGGATCACCTATCAGCGGTGAGCGGATTGAAGGCTTGGATCATGGGGCTGGCGCTGATGGCGCCAGCCTTTTTCGCCCCCGCCTTTGTCGGCCCTGCCATGGCGCAGGACGCGGCGGTGGAGCGCGGCGCGGCGGTCGCCGCCGAGCGCAATTGTGGCGCCTGCCATGGAGAACGCGGCGTCTCCGCCACGCCTTCCATCCCCTCCCTCGCCGGGCAGCAAGGCGAGTTCGTCACGCTGCAACTCGTGATGTTCCGCGAGGGGCTGCGCGACGTGCCGCCGATGATGACCGCGACCGAAGGGCTGACGGACACGCAGCTCGAGGATCTCGGGGCCTATTTCGCCTCCCTGCCGCATGGGGTGCCGCCGGACCGCGCGCGGCGGAACGTGGGCGCCTTCAACAACGGGGCGGCGCTGGCGAACCGGCTGCGCTGCGGCGTGTGCCACCTGCCGAACCTGACGGGCCAGGCCCAGGTGCCGCGCATCGCAGGGCAGCGGGAAGACTTCCTGGCGGCGACGCTGAAGGCCTATCGCGATAGCCAGCGGCACGGGACGGATACGCAGATGAACGCGGCGGTGCATGGGCTGACGGACGCGCAGATCGACGCGATCGCGCATTACGTGGCGCAGCGGTGAGGATGCCGGCGGGCGCTTTGCGGGCGTTCTGGGCTGCCGGGCTTCCCGGTGAGGGCCCTGCCCTCTCCGGACCTCTCCCGCCAAGGGCCTGAGGCCATTGGAACCCCGTCTGACTGCCGTGGATACGATGCTCGTAGGGGCGTCTGGTTGAAGGGGATTGATCCTGCGCTTGCAGTCGCCTGAGGTCATCGACCTCAGGCGCCCCGCCAGCTGAGTGATTCCAAACTCGAAGAAAAAGATGATGGGTCGAAGGCACTGCCTTCGACGGGTCCGGGGAGAGGAAGAATTCCTTCTTCCTCTCCCCGGGACAGACCACCGCATCAGGCAAGAGCCCCACGACGATCAAGCCTCGGACGGAATCCGGGGCATCTCGCGATAGGTGAAGTCCGCCCCGGCGATGGCGGCATCCCGCACCGCGAGGTCGAGCAGGTGGTGGTGGGGGGACAGGGCGCAGGCGGGGTCGGTGTTCGCGGCGTCCCCGGTCAGGGCGAAGGCCTGGCAGCGGCAGCCGCCCCAGTCCCGTTCGCGGTGGTCGCAGGCGCGGCAGGGTTCGGGCATCCAGGAGGTGCCGCGGTAGCGCTGGAAGGCCTCGGAATGCGCCCAGATCTCGGCGAGTGAGGCGTCGCGGACATTGGGGAAGTCGAAGCCGGGGAGGCTTTCGGCCGCGTGGCAGGGCAGCGCGCGGCCAGCGGGGGAGACAGCGATGAAGGAGCGGCCCCAGCCGCCCATGCAGGCCTTCGGGCGGCGCGCGTAGTAGTCGGGCACCACGTAGTCGATGACGAGGCGGCCGCGCAGCGCCTCGCGCGCGGCGGTGACGGTTTCGGTGGCGGCTTCGAGCTGGGCGCGACTGGGGAGGAGGGCGTCGCGGTTGCGGAGCGCCCAGCCGTAATACTGCACATGCGCCACCTCCAGCCGGCCCGCGCCGAGATGCAGGGCGAGGTCGATCAGCGCCGGCAGGCGGTCCAGGTTCTGGCGGTGGACGACGGCGTTGAGGGTGAGCGGCAGGTCGGCGGCCTGGACCGCCTCGGCGAAGGCGAGCTTGCGGACATGGCCGCCGCGCAGGCCGCCGATGCGGTCCGCCGAGCCCTCCTCCGCGTCCTGCACGGAGAGCTGGACATGGTCGAGCCCGGCGGCGGCGAGGGCCTTCAGCCGCGCGGTGTCGAGCAGCACGCCTGATGTGATGAGGTTGCTGTAGAGGCCGGCGCGCGCGGCATGGGCGACGATCTCGGGCAGGTCCCGGCGGGCGGCGGGCTCGCCGCCGGAGAGGTGGAGCTGCAGCACGCCGAGGGCGGCGGCCTCGCGGAAGACGCGGCCCCAGGTTTCGGCGTCGAGCTCGGCGGAGGCGCGGGAGAGTTCGACGGGGTTCGAGCAATAGGGGCAGCGCAGCGGGCAGCGATGCGTCAGCTCCGCCAGGAGGCCCAGGGGTGGAGGCGGCGGAGGGAGGTTCATGCGGTGACGACGCCCTTGGCCAGCAGGTCGTCCAGCAGGGTGGTCACGTCGGCGGCGATGGCCTCGCGCGGGGCGTCGAAGCGGGCGGCGAGGTCGTCCACGATCGCGTCCACGCTGCGGCTGCCGTCAAGCAGGCGGAGGATCTCGAGGGCGATCTCATCGGGCACGAAGAGGCGTTCCGGGCCGACCACCACCCAGCGGGCGCGTGCCGCGTCCTCGCGCAGGCGCATGCCGCGGGCGAAGCGGGGGATGGCCGTGGGAGCGATCATGGGATGCCGGGGACGAAGGCGCCCGGCGGCGGCAGGCCGGGGCTGACATAGGCGTGGTGCAGCGCGTCCAGCTGGGCCCAGAGCAGGTCGCATTTGAAGCGGAGCGCCGCCAGCACCTGTTCCTGCTGCGCGCGGCTGCGGGCCTCGCGCGTCACGTAGTCGAGCGCGAAGGCGACGTCCTGCGGCGCCTGGGTGAGGCGCGGGGTGAAGTAGGCGAGCGTCGCCTCGTCCACGAAGTCATAGGCGCGGAGCATGCCGCTGACGCGCTCGGAGATGATGGCGGGGGAGAACATCTCGGTGAGCGAGGAGGCGACGGCTTCGAGGAGGCTGCGCTCGCGCACGAAATGGACATAGGCGTCCACGGCGAAGCGGGTGGCGGGGAGCAGGCCCTGCAGGGAGGTGACATAGCCGTCCTCCAGGCCGAGGCCGCGCGTCAGCACCAGCCAGCGCTCCACGCCGCCGGGCTTGCTGCCGTCGCCGTCATGATCCTCCAGCCGGCGGCGCCATTCGCGGCGGAGCGCGGTGGTGGGCAGGCGGGCGAGGAGGGAGGCGTCCTTCGCGGGGATGCTGGCCTGGTAGTAGTAGCGGTTGAGCGCCCAGGCCTGGACCTGGCCCTTGGTGAGCTTCCCGCCATGCAGCAGGCGGTGGAAGGGATGCAGGTTGTGGTAGCGCTCGGCGCCGATGGCGCGGAGCTGCGCCTCCAGCTCCTCCGGCGCCAGGAGCCGGTCCTTCTCGTCCTGCGGCAGCGCGCTCACGCGGTGATCTCCATGCCGTCCTCGGCCACGTCCCAGCCCGCGGCGGCGACCTGGGCGCGCTCCGGGCTGTCGTCGAGCAGAACGGGGTTGGTGTTGTTCAGGTGGATGAGGATGCGGCGGCGCACGCCGAGATCGGCGAAGGCGGCGATGGTGCCCCCCTCCCCGCTGATGGACATGTGGCCCATCCGGGCGCCGGTCTTGGGGCCGGCGCCGGCGCGGATCATCTCGTCGTCACGGAAGAGGGTGCCGTCGAAGAGCACCAGCTCCGCGCCGCGCAGGCGGATGCGGAGGGCCTCGGTCATCATGGCGCAGCCCGGGATGAAATGGGCGGCAGGTCCCTCCCCGGCGCGGATCGCGAGGCCGATGGTCGCGCCTTCCTCCCCCGGCTCGGCCTCGTCGCGCGTCTCGAGGAAGAGGGGGACCTTGCCGGGGACGGCATAGGCCTCGACCGTGAGGCCGAGCGGCGCGCCTTCGGCATCGCGCAGCGGCAGGGGCGAACCGAGTGGCAGTTCGCGGCGCGGGACGATGGCGGGGTTGAGCGCGCCGAAGATGGGATTGGCCGCGAGCACGCCCAGCGAGGGCGGGGTGGCGTAGAGGGCGAAGGGGTGGCGTTCGCGGAGAGAGAGAAGGCCCGCGACCGTGTCCACCTCGGCGCCCGTGAGCAGCACGGCGGCGATGGGGGAGTGCCGGATCTGCCCGGGGCCGGGCCGCGGGTGCAGGGCGGGCGTGGCGGCGAGCTGGGCGGGCAGTTCGGGGGCGGCATTGAGCAGGACCCAGCGTTCCCCGTCCGCGCTGGCGGCCAGGGCGCATTGGGTGCGGGGGCGCGCGGTGGGATCACCGGCGCGGGCGCGCCGGCAGCCGGGGCCGGCGGAGTTCCATTGCGGAAAGCCACCCCCTGCCGCCGCGCCGAGCACGATCAGCTTGAGCATCGAAATCCTGTCCCCCCGGCGGTTCCCGGGGGGCGCCGGGCGTCAGGCCGTGGCGTCAGATCTCGGCGCAGGCATAGGAGTTGATTTCCATCGCGACGGAGATCTCGACGATCTTGGGGGTCTTCCAGGCCATGTTTCGTTCCTCCTCAGGGCAGCCATGCGGCGCCGGTGGCATTCGGGCGGATTGCGGGGCCGGCGTCAACGGGCGCCCGCAAGGCCTCTCAAGGCGCTATCTGGGGTGGGAACGCCGGATGGCCATCAACGACTTCGTCAGGCCGAAGGCTTTTTCGCGGATGATCTCGGCGTCGTCGAACAGGGCGCGGAACTGGGCCTGGTCCAGCATGCGGGCGGATTGCAGCATTCCCACCGCCTCCGCGACCGTCTCCTGCTTCGGCCAGAAGCCGAGGCGGCGGCGCATGAGGATGCGGTAGGCCCAGGATTCCGGCATCCAGTGCAGGAAGGGCGCCCGGGCATGGGGCTCGACCGGGAACCAGAAATAGGGGGTCTGGACGAAGTAGACGGGGGCGACGCGCTTCACCTCCCGCGCCATGGCGAGCTGGGCGTTCCAGAGGCCGACATGCTCGATGACGGAGTTGGAGAAGGCGACGTCATAGGCGCCGTCCGCCACCTGGGAGAGGCGGGTGGCATCGCCATGCATGACGCGCACATGCTCGACCCGCCCCACATCGGCATGGGCGGGGTCGAGATTGTAGCAATCCACCTGCACCCGGTCGGCGGGAAGTTCGGCGAGCCAGAGACGCCAGAAGCCGGATGTGCCTCCGATGTCGACGATGCGGCAGAGCGGCTTGCGGGCGAGAACCTCGTCCACCAGGGCGCGGAGGCGGGCGAGCCGGGCGCGCCGGTACGGATTGCCGGCCGAATCCGGTCTCACATCGAGCATGGGAATCGCTGTCCTGGCGGAGCGGTCAGCGCCGTCGGTATCGCATCGCGTCCATCTCGAAAAGCGGCAACCGGATCACAAGGAGAGGCTGCGCGTCGCGATTTCGCCAGACTCAGCCACCTGCTGCCATCCTTCGCGCGTCTGCGGCGCATCGGAGAAGCGGAGCGGCGGGCCGATCCTGAGGCTCAGCGGGCGGAAGGGGCGCGGGGCGCGGGCATGGGCCGGCCAGGCCTCGCGGGCGCCCTCGATCCAGCAGGGAACGACCGGGATCTCGGTGCCGGCGACGAGCATGCCGAGGCCGGG
This sequence comes from Muricoccus roseus, assembly GCF_900141905.1. Taxonomy (GTDB): domain Bacteria; phylum Pseudomonadota; class Alphaproteobacteria; order Acetobacterales; family Acetobacteraceae; genus Roseomonas; species Roseomonas rosea. Next base: position 53,437 of record NZ_FQZF01000034.1, read on the forward strand.
CTGGAAGGAGGCCATGGCGCCGCTGCGGCTGCGCGTGCCCTCGGGGAAGAGGATGTAGACGAGGCCGTCCTCGGCGAGGCGGGTCCGCATCGTCTCGAGATCGGCGCGGCGGCTGCGGCCGCGCCAGACCGGCAGGGCGTTGATGGCATAGGCCGAGAGGGCGGCGACGGCATGGTTCGCGAAGAAGAGGTCCCCCGCCGCCATGGCATGGGCGCGGCGCGCCGCCGGGCCGCGGAGCGCGGCGGAGAGGGCCAGCGCGTCCAGGTGGCTGGCATGGTTGGCCACCATCACGAAGGGCGGCTGCGCCGGCAGGTTCTCCCGCCCCTCCACCCGGAAGCCGTGGAAGCTGCGGAGATAGGCGCGCACGGCGCGGCGCCAGGCGGCGTTCACGCCCAGGCCGAAGAGTCCGGGCTCCCGCCCGAGGCTGCGCAGGCGCTCGGCCGGGCGCAGGCCGAGGTCGCGGGCGGGGCGGAGCTTCCAGTCCTCCATCATCCCGTGATGACCCGGGTGGGGGCGGTGAGCCCGAAGCCGAGGAAATACTGCACGAGGTGGAAGATGGCCGGGGCGACGAGGAGGAGGGAGTTGAAGCGGTCCAGCACGCCGCCATGGCCGGGCAGGACCGTGCCCATGTCCTTGATCCCCAGGTCGCGCTTGATGGAGGAGAGGAGGAGGTCGCCCGCCTGGCCGGCGACGCTGACGAGCGCGCCCATGGCGACGAGCCAGACCGGGTTGGCGAGCGGCGTGCCGCGGAAGATGGCGGCGCCGACGAGGGCGACGAGGGTGGTGGTGACCACCACGGCGCCGAGGGAGCCGGAGACGGTCTTGTTCGGGCTGGTGGCGGGCAGCAGCTTCGCGCCACCGATGAGCTTGCCGCAGGTGAAGGCCGCCACGTCGTTCAGCGCGACGGCGGTGAGCAGGAGCAGCACCAGCGGGCGGTAGCCCGGGTCGTTCGCCATGTAGCCGAGATGGGCGAGCCCCGCGCCGAAGAGCATGAAGGCGAGGATGGCGAGCGCCGTGCGCTGGATGTAGCCCGCCGGCCGGTCCAGCGGGATGGTGCAGACGGCCAGCAGGCAGGCCATCAGCGGCCAGAGCGCGGTGAAGAAGCCGTACCAATGGTCCAGCGCCGCGAAGTTCACGGCGAGGATGCCGAGGACGATGACGAGGCTGAGCACCCTTTCGCGGAAGAGGCCGGTGGCCCTGGCATATTCGCGGTAGCAGAACAGGGACAGGACCGTGACGGCGGCGATGGTCCATTCGCGGCCGAGCAGAACGGGGCCGAGCATCAGCGGCAGCAGCACGCACCAGGAGCCCCAGCGCAGCCACAGCTCCTTCCGGAATTCCGGCTCCGCGCGGCCCGATTTCGAGATGGCCAGGATGGCGAGGCCGGAGAGGGCGAGCACGGCCAGTGTGGCAAGGATGATGCCGGTGGTGACGGGATGGGCGAAGGCGCCGCCGGGCGGATGCGGGATCATGCGCGCGTCCTCAGGGCCGTGGCGGCGCCGCCGAGGCGGCGGAGCGCGGTGAGGCCCGCGAGCGCGGTGATGGCGACCAGCGCCCAGAGGGGAAGCCCCGCCTGCCAGGCGAGCGGGGTGACGGCGCACCAGAGGGCGAGCACGGTGACGAGCGCCATGCGCTGCTGCTTGGCCATGGGCCCGCGGAAGTCGCTGGGCGCGCCGGCCGCGCGGCCGGTGGTGCGGATATAGGCGGTGGCCATGGCGGCGAGCGAGGCGGCGAGGCCCCAGGCGGGGCTGCCCGCGGCGATGCCCAGGCCGAGGAGGACGGCGCTGTCGGAGACGCGGTCCGGCACCTCGTTCCACAGCTCGCCGACCGGGGAGGCGACGCCGCGGCCGAGGGCGACCATGCCGTCCATCAGATTGGCCAGGAGCCGCAGTTGGATGAAGAGCGCGCCCGCGAGCCAGAGGGGACGGGCGGCTTCCGGCCACCAGGCGGTGCCCGCCAGGGCGAGGCCGGCGATCAGCCCGGCGACCATGCCCGCGGCCGAAATGCCGTTGGGCGAGGCGCGGCGGCGGATGAGCCATCCGGCGAGGGCATGGGCGAAGCCGGTGTTCCGCGCGGCGATGGGGCGGCGGTCTCCGCCCTGCCCTTCCCCGTCCTTGGTCTGCGTTTCCATGGGGGGCAGTGTGACGAGGCTGGGCGGCCAGGCCAAGCCAAGCCCCGCCGGGGCGGGACAGGGCGGGCCGCCATGTTCGGAGGAGCGGAATTGGAGAGGGTCGGCGTCTCGAAGCTCTGGTCGTTCCTGGACGGGTCCGCGGCGGCGGAGCTGGTGACCAGCGGCCAGGTGCGCAGCGGCCGGGGCTTCCGCGTGGGCAGCTACCCCGAGCTGGCGGCGCGGGTGGCGGAGCTGCAATACCGCAACCGGCACCACGTGCTGCTCTATCGGGGGCAGGAGCGGGACTGGCGGAGCGTGCGGGGCTTCACCACGCTGAAGCCGACCATCTTCCGCCCGCCCGACGGGCGGAAGACGCTGCCGGACCAGCTGGTCGAGGAACGCTACGAGACGCTGCGTCTGGCCGAGCAACGGCTGGCCGAGGGGTTCGAGGCGCTGCGCGCGCTGGGCCGGCAACGCGTGGCGCGCGAGCGGCTCCTGCGCTGGGCTATCCTGCAGCATTACGAGGTCTGCGGCACGCCGCTGCTGGACGTGACGCATTCGCTGCGCATCGCGGCGTCGTTCGCCAGCCTCTCCGTGGGCACCAGCCTTTCCGCAGACGACGAGGCTTGCCTCCTCGTGCTGGCGGTGCCCCATCTCAGCGGCGCCATCACCGCCAGCGCCGAGGGCGGGCTGCAGATCGTCCGGCTGGCGAGCGTCTGCCCGCCCTCCGCCATGCGGCCGCATCTGCAGGAAGGCTACCTGCTGGGCGAATATCCCGAGATGATCGGCCTTTCGCAAAAGCAGCACTACCGGCCGTTCGAAATGGATTTCGGGCGGCGGATCGTCGCGAAGTTCCGCTTCGAGCCGCGCGCGTTCTGGGGCGACCCCGCTTTTCCGTGCGTTCCCCGCGAGGCGCTCTATCCCGCGACGGGGGATTGGCTGGAAGGACTGGCCGCTGGGATCCGGGAAGGGCTTGGGCGTTAGGTGGCCTGGCCAGGTTCTGGGCTGACGGTTTGTCCCGGGGAGAGGAAGAAGGAATTCTTCCTCTCCCCGGACCCCTCCTTCTTCTTTTTCTTCAAGTTTGGAATCACGGGGCTGACGGTGCGCCTGAGGTCTTGGACCTCAGGCGACTTCAACGGCAGAATCAGCACCCTTCAACCCGAGACCCCTTCGATCCGGGGTATCCACGGCAGTCAGACGGGGTTCCAAGGGCCTC
>NZ_FQZF01000035.1 GCF_900141905.1 Muricoccus roseus
GACCGAGAACAGGATCTGGATCAGGCTCGCTCGGATCAGCCGCTCGGGCGCAATCGAGGGGCGGCCGAAGTCGGTGTAAAGCACCTCGAAATCGGCATCCAGGCTGGCCAGCGCCTCGTTCACCACCTGCCGGATCTTGCGCAGGGGATGCCGCGCCGGGATGCGCGCCTCAAGATCGACGTAGCTGAACAGCGACCCGCTCGTCTCGTCCGTCCCCCGCATCATCAACCCCGCGGTTGCCCTGCGGAGGTGAATCATGTTCCTCAAATCGCGTCGAGGGCCGACTTCTTCAGCAACCTGCTAAGGAGGCGTTGGACCACAATGTCCTCTCCGAACTGGGAGAAACAGACTGACGCCTCGCCGCGCGCCATCGCGCCATAGTACGCCAGCGCCTTATCGTTCAGCTTCAATGACTTCATTGGAGTGTTCTTCCTCGGGCGCGCTAGCGTTCTGATTTGAGCGAAGGACAGCCGAGTTGTCGAGTGCTCCTGACAACTCAGTATCAAAGGCCCTTTCGCCGTGGCCCTGACCCCCGGTGCTCCTTACTTCGGGGTAAGGTCAGGTCGGGCGGGGCGGAGGAGCGCTCCGCCCAATCGCACGGGAAGCATCCGCCTTCTCTGTCTCTTGGAGCGTCATATAGTGGCGCGTAGGCTGTACATGACAGGGCTTTGCCGTACGGGCCATCTAATCAGAAACGGTTGGACCGTGCAGCTCTGGCCTTCATCACCAGCTCTTCTCGCCCGGAATACTTCCGCCGAGCATGTCGTGCTGCTCGCCGCACAAGCTCATCATCGTGGGACCGAGCAGCCTCGATCAGCAAAGCCATCAACGTCGTGTTAGCAAAGGGACGGACGCTGCCGTGCCCAACGAAGGGCATGGGCACACGCACCGTCTGGGCAATGTGCTCACTGATCCGGTCCGCATGCCAAGCGTCATGCCGGTCGTAAGGGTCATATAGGAGGTACAGGCGGCCGTCTGCCGGGTAGGAGGTCAGCTCCATGCCGACGTGCTTGTCCTCTCGAAAGTGTCGAGCAAAAGGCTGCCCTATGCCCTGCAGCTTGGCTGGTTCGATCGTCCATTGGGGAGAGCACGCGATAGTGGTTTGTGCGCCCAAGACGCCGGCGTGGCGGGTTGCGCCGTATGCACCCATGGAGAAGCCGTAGGTGATCCGGCGGGCATAGCCTTCCATCTTTGGCCGCGCAGCCGCCAAAGCGCGACGGACAAAGGTGTCAGCAAACCAGCGGGCCCGCTTGGCCACGAAGCCAACAGCTGGAATTCCGAGATGCTGCAGCGGGACAGAGCCCCAGAAGGTGCGGCCGTTCGGCCGCTGGGTCAGCTCGCTGAAGGTGATGACGAGGTAGTCCGAGCGTCCTGGCTGGAAAAAGACCTCCGACCCGTGGTCCTCGTAGAACATCATTGGGGCATCGCCGGCAAATGGATCAGTTCCGCATCTCGCCGGGGCGAGGGCCTCGTGCCATTTCATCGATGGCGAACGCGATGTCGACCCACGCCGCAGCCCCTGCCTCGTCGCCCCCTTCCAGCAACTCTTGCATCCGCCGGCTGGCGAACGCTCTTGCATCCGCACCATGCTTGTCGATTAAGATCTTGGCGGCCCGGTAGCTGTCGATCCCGACTTCGTAGCGAGCAAGGCGCAAGGGGGTGGATCCTCTGTCCGGCATGATCGCGTCCAGCTTACGGTTCTGGGGTCCGCGACGACAATTCGATCCGAAGGACCAGAAGCCTGGCCTGCAGAGAGGCGATCTGGCTTCGAAGCTGTGCTTCAGTGAGGCATGCCAGTCCAAGCCACTGCATGTGACGTAATCGCTGCGGAGCGTTCACCGAAGCTGCTGACCGGCGTGCCGTCTCAGCCGGTTCTGAAGCGGCACGCAGCGGCGCTGCGGCGGGGTATGTTAGGGGCTCCTCGGCCGAGCCCGTTGGGCAGACCGAGTTGATTGAGAGGTCTGGCGCGAGGTCGACTTCTTTCGCATTGCGATCACTAGATAACAAAGTCGTGATCTTCGCGCAATGCTGATGATTGCCCGAGCTGGACCTATCGCGCCGCCATCATCCACTCGAGCCCGAAGGGGACGCTATTCGCCCTGGAGGGTGGCCCGGCGGACCTGCCCGGCAACTGCCTCGGTGTAGGGACGAAGGAACTGCTGCTGCGGGTGCTAGACGCCTCGCTGGACCATCTCGGGCTGCCGCAGGGATATCGGGTGCCGCAGTGAATGCGCCGGAGATAGCGCAGGGGTAGGGCCGGAGCGCCAGGCTCCGGCCACTATTTACGCTCTTGGTCAGCTCGTCCACGTTCAAGATCGATGGCTAAGCTCTTCCCGTGTTTCGCCGCACCTCGCGCAAATGGAAGTACGTGAGACACGCGTGTCGTCAGGGTCAAGATGCGCCATAGGCAACCAACCTTCAGTTGACCACCTATGGCCAACTACCATGCACCAGAAGCTGCGGAGTGCATTGCTGGCAGGTTGGATAACCTTGCGCAAAATTTCCATCCAACCTTCCAATCCAAGCTCGCGGACGAACAACGCGTCCCCTCGCGCTCTATGCTGCATGTGCGGGAGAGGACGCAATAGAAGCGAGCGTTTCACCGTGGGTGTATGAAGGCAAGAAGCGGCGAACCCGCCCCCAAGATACAATGAGGATCCGATCCCTCAAGTTGCAATCACAAACTACCGTCCTCATCCCTCGCCACAACGAGGAAGTGTCGCCGCAGGGTTCCGCGCAGCGCTGGCGGGCGCGATTGTGTAGGCGCCGATGATGCTGTCATTCCTGTGCGTCGCCTGCAGCCTAATTCCGGATACCGTGATGCGCGCCTGGATCGAAGCAGAGCGCATTGCTTGCACCAGCTTACGTGTGCGGTCAGAGAGATTGGGCGCCTTGCACCATCACCTCGCCAATTCCACGGAGCCACATCTCGCTGAGTTAATCGGCATTCCATTTCAGGTCGCAAGCTTGCAAAGATAGATGCTGAATCACGATCCGAGTGCAGGCCTGTGTCAACGCCAATCCCATTTGCTGAAGCTGCGATAGAGCTATAGCTGGGATGGGGCGATCGACGATAAGTGCCTTGGCCTTGGCATTCCTTAGCCGGTCCACAATAGTCGTCGCTCGCCTGTGGAATGTTGTCCCGCGCACCAAAGGAACATGGCCACCCAGACGAATGTAAGAAGCGCTGGCAGGGAGTGCTAGAACTGCGGATGCTACGGGAATGGGCGGCGGGTCAAGAAAAACGAACAATCTGGTACCATCAATTCCATCTGAAAGTTGCGGGCTCTGCCATGCGGCGGCCCACTCAACTCGTCCCCAGGTTCCCGTTCTTGTCCAGGAAGCCAAACCAATGGTGAGTGCAGCAGCTAACATAACCGCCTGTCTGGGCTGACAGAGGCGGTTGATGAGCAAAACGCAGATAGGGCCGGCCAAGATCTCTAGAGGCAGCATGTATCGCTGAATTCCGAAGAATACATACCAGAGGAGGTACGACGAAACGTAGAAGACCCCGAAAACAGCAAGATAATTAGATGGCCTTGCGTGACGCTGATGGTGAAATGCGACACACACAGCCAGAGCGACAAGGAGAAGCATGCGTGCATCTCTGAATTTGATTTCTGCAGTCTCCAGTGTGCCAACGGCTGCTTGCCAAGGCGCTGCCAGCAAGTCGACGATACCGCTCGCTCCGAAACGTTCGTCTTTGATATTATGAAAATAGAAGTCCGGCGATCTGAACAGGCCGTTAAAGAAGGGAAAGACAGGATTGGAAAAATTTGTCCAAAGACGGAATGCCCATTCTCCTCCGACCAGACCAAAGCCAATTAGTCCACCAACCACGAAACATACAAATGCCGTCCAGCTAATATCGGTTCTGATTTTCAAGAAAATGACGCAGACAGCGCCTGCAAGTGCAAAGCTGCCGTTGGTTAATTTCACGGCTGCAGCAACCCCAAGCAGCACTCCAGCGATGGCAAGAAGGTACTTGGAATTTTGACTTGATGGAGACATGGCGATTAGCCCCGCCGCAAGCACCACCGCAGGAGCGGTCCATATATCGCTGAATGTGGTTCCAATTTCAGAAAGAAACATCGGTCCGCTTGCGGCCGCAGCCGAAGCCAAAACCGCCATCATATATTTCGCCCACCGTGGGCCGTCGAGAAAGTAAAGGACTAGCACAGCTGCTGCAATAAGGTTCAGACTATGCACGATGCCCAGTATTGCGCCAGTGATTGCAGGGCGAAAGCTTGATATGAGAAGATATTGAAGAGCATGAAGTGACGGGTTGAGAAACGTATGGATGTCGGCAACGAGGTAGTCCAAATCAAATCTGCCGTGATAGTAAGAATATCCGTCGTATAGATGATAATTTCGTTGGTCGTAGTTGTGATCTTGCCCTAGGTAAACTGACGCTATGGCCATTGCTGTTCCTAGTAGAACAGCCATCGGGAGTACAAAACCAAGGTAATCTCGCCTTCTGAGAGGTGCAGGCTTGGTTTCGTGATGTTGGCTCACGCAGGTACTCCAACGAGCTCGGCGAGTTTACAGCCTAGCTTTCACGGTACGGCCCTAAAAGGGGCTTCCACGGACTGACTGGGAAGCGGCTTCGTCATGCCCCGGCGCCCCGAACAGGTCGCCGTGCACGGGCTCCTGCGTGCCGTGCTAGTCAACCCAGTCCTGGGTAGGCCCAAAGAGCCAATCCCCATGCTCCCACGCCAGGTGCGCCACCATGGCGAGGACGTGGCGCGCGCGTCGTGCGGCGCCCCGCCCGCCTCCAGATAGGCCGCCTCAGCCTCCTCGATCCGGCGGAGCCGGTCCAGGCCGCGGCCGCCGGCGGCGCGATAGGCACGGCCGACCGCGCGCAGCTGGTCCACGGGCCAGGTCGATTCGCTGGTCATGCCTGCGGCTCCCGCGGCTCCGGCGCCCGGCCGGCGACCTCTGCCTCTACGCGCGGGCCGGTGTTCTCCCACCGGAATCGGCGCCGCCACCGCAGCCGGCCGTCGTGGTACCGGCGGTGATGGCGGAGCGCCCACGCCTCCGCAGGGTCGAGGAGCCAATCCAGCCGATCGCGCGAGAGGTCCCAGATGATGACCTCGACCGCTTCGCGCGGCACCACCGCCACGCCGCCAGCGTCGAGGAAGGCCTCGACCCCAGCAGCGAGCCGCCCGTCCTCATCCGCGCCGCGTCCGCCTGCCTCGCGATACGCCAGCCCCACCGCCTCGCGGAGGGCGGTGGACCATCGGGAATACCGCCGGTTCACGCCAGGGCCGGCTCGGCCAGCGCCCGGCCGAAGGCGTCCCGAATCGCGGCCATGCAGGCGGCGGCATTCTCGGCCATCCGGCGCTCGGCCTTCTTCGTCACCTCCACCTCATCGATCGCCTCGGCCGCCTGCTCGGCCGCCTCGGCGAAGCCGTCCCGCATCTCCTCCAGCCAGCCGCGGACCTGCTCCTCGTCGCCCTGCTCCCGCAGGCCGGCGATGATGTTCTCGACCTCGATCGTCATGCGGCCAGGGGAGGGGTTCTTCTGCATGAGCCGGGTGATGCGCTGCGCGACCTCCTGCTGGACGGAGGGGCGTTGGGGCTGCTTGGCCATGGTCGGGTCCTCTGTGGCGGACGATTGCGACCCTCTATATAGGCAGTGTTCCCATTACGTTCTACGCTCCAAGAGCGGTTCCCACGACGCCATTTTTATGTGGGTAAGGGCGTGGGTAACACCAAATGGGCCGATGCCAAAAGCGTTGTCAATCAACGCACTAAAATTCAGGGCTGGCGGACACCCTGTCCGCCAGCACCCATTCCCGGGCAGCCCAGCACGATCCGCTGTCCCCTGTGCCTTCCTAGCCACCGGACCGGCAGCGTCGGCGGCCGCCTGTCTGGAAGGTGGGGTGCGCCGTGGTTCCCGGCGCGGGTGCCCGACAAGCTTCAGGACGTAGTGCCGTTCAGCTTCGGGAACGCCACCTCCAGCACGACGCCTTCGCGGCCGGGCCGGCCCTGAGCCAATCATTCAGCGACGGGCGGCCACATCCCGTCACAAGCGAAGCTGAGCCGAATACGGCCGGGGCGGCCAGGGCCGCCCCGGGAAGTTTGCAGAACTGGCGGCGCGGGCCGCCGCCCGGCAGAGCAGGCGGCTACTGCGCCTCCTCGTGACGACCGTCGCGCCACACGAAGACACGGTAGGCGGCCCCCTCGCGATCGCCCTTGCCATCGAAGCGGATGGGGCCGAGGGCCGTGTTGAACTCACGCCCCTTCATGGCGGCGAGGATCCGGCCGGGCTGGGCGTTGTTCGCGGCCGTGGCGGATTGCGCGAAGATCTGCACCGCCGCGTAGCTGTAGAGGGTGTAGCCGCTCGGGTCGAAATTCGTCGCCTGGAAGCGGCGGGCGATCTCGGCGCCGGCGGGGGTGCGGCTGGGGTCCGCCTCGAAGGTGAAAAGGCTGCCCTCGGCCGTGTTGCCGGCGATGCTCCAGAAGTCCCGCACGTTCAGGTCGTCGTTGGAGATGAGCTGCAGGTTCAGCCCCTGGTCCCTCGCCTGGCGCAGCAGCAGCGCGGCCTCGCGGTGATAGGCCGCGTGGTAGAGCACCTGGACATTGGCCTGCTTCAGCCGGGTGACGATGGCGTTGTAGTCGGTTTCGCCTTTGGTGATCTGGGCGCGCAGCGCCTCGCGCGTGCCGAGGCGGTTCAGCGTGGCCTGGAACACGTCGCCCAGCGTCACGCCGGGGGAGGTGAGGTCGTTGGTGATCGCGACGGTGCGTCCGGGAAACTGGCGCGCCACGTATTCGGCCGCGACGGCGGCCTGCTGGTCGTCCCGGCCGCAGACGCGGAACACGTTCGGCAGGCCGCGCTCCGTGTAGCGTGGGTTGGTGGAGCCCGGGGAGACCTGCGGGATGCCGGCGTCGTTGTAGACGTCCGACGCGGCGATGGACGTGGCCGAGCAGTAGTGGCCCACCACGAAGGCAACCTGGCGCGCGACGAGCCGGTTGGCGACGGCGACGGCCTGGCGAGGGTCGCAGGCATCGTCCTCCAGCACCAGCGTCACGCGGCGGCCCAGCACGCCGCCGGCCGCGTTCAGGTCGGCCACGGCCATCTCGGCGCCGCGGCGCATCTGCTCGCCGATCGTCGCCTGGTCGCCCGTCAGCGGGCCCGCCATGGCGATGCGGATCTCGCCGCCGGATTGGGCCGCGACCGGACCCGCGATGCCAAGCAGGGTGGCGAGCGCCAGCCCCGCGCGAAGGACGCCGTGACGCGTGGGCATGGGCTGGGTTCCGCCTGTTCCGTGAATGGCGGCGAAGCTGCGCGCCGGGCGGGTGGCGGTCAACCGGAGCGGTCTGCATCTCAGGGATAGAGGGAACCTATCGTTCTCCCCCTGTCTCCACCCCGGCTGCGCCGCGAAGGCCGCATCGCGGCTCGCCGTCCTTGTTCCAGGACAAAGACGGCGCGCTTTCGGCGCTTCACCCTCCGTCGCACGCCGCCGGCACCCCGAAAGCCGGCCGTGCGAAGGAGAGATCGAGATGCGCAGTGCGACACGGGTCATGGCCGGCCTGCTGATGGCGGCCACCGTGATGATCGGGGGGGCCCGGGCGGCGGAATACGAGGTGCGGATGCTGGACCGGGGAGAGGCGGGGATGATGGTCTTCGAGCCCTCCACCCTGCGGATCGCGCCCGGCGACAGCGTGCGCTTCCGCGCCACCCAGCCCGGCCACAGCGCGGAATCGATCCCGTCGATGACGCCCGAGGGCGCCCCCCTCTTCAAGGGCCGGCTCAACGAGGAGATCACCGTCACCTTCGACCGGCCCGGCATCTACGGCTATCAGTGCAAGCCGCATTACGCGATGGGCATGGTCGGCGTGATCATGGTCGGAGAGGGCGAGGCGGCGCGGGCGAATCTGGAAGCGGCCCGCGGCGTCTCGCATCCGCCCCGCGCGCGCGCGCGCTTCCAGAGGATGTTCCAGGGCCTGGCAGACTGACGGCACCTTCGGGCCGGAGGCGACATGTTCCGGTGGTGTTCCACTAGAACCGCCTCCCCCGGCACTGTAGCCAGCCCCGGCCCGGCGCGTGGAAACACGCGCCGGCGGGGCCGGCCCCTCTCCGGTGCGCGACCCTCCCCGCCGCCTTTCAGGGGCTGGCGCGAAACCCTACCTTGCCGGGCCGGATCCCACCGGCCCCCAGACCGCCCGGAACGCCCGCCCATGACAGCCAGGTCCGATGACGCCGGATCCAGAACGATTTGGATCGATGTCGAGGATCTGTTCGACTACGCCCGGGTCAATCCCCGCCCCAGCGGCATCCAGCGGGTGGAGTTCGAGGTCTGCCGCTGCCTCGTCGGGGCCGTCGGGGAGGGCAAGGTCCGGTTCCTTCGCCATGCCGAAGGCGGCATGGGGTTCCGCCCGGTGCCCTGGGTTTCGGTGGAGGCGCTCTTCGCCGGGCTGAGCACCCCCATGCCCGCGACCCCGGAGGAGGCCGCGGAGGCCCCCTCCCCCGCGCCTGGAACCCTCACCCCGGCCGTGCCGGATGCCATCCTGCCGCCGCCCCGCCCGCCGCGCCTGCGCCGGCGGATGCTGAGCTGGGCGGCGCGCCGCGTGCCGGGCCATATCCGCCCCGCCCTGGGCGACGCCGTGCTGCAGCAGATTGGCGCCATCCAGAGCGCGCTGCATGCCGGGCGGATCGCCTGGGAGTCGGTCTTCCCCCGCCGCCGCGTCACCGCCCCGGCCGCCCCCGCTCCGGCCCCGCTGGCCGAAGCTCCGCCCGCGCCGGCTCCGGAGCCGCGGCCCCCGGCCACGGAGACCTTCGCCCCCCGCCCCGGCGACATGCTCCTCGTCCTCGGCTCCCCCTGGTTCCACCGCGAATACGGTGCGCTGATCGCCAGGACGAAGAAGGCGACGGGGCTGCGCTTCGGCGTGCTCCTCTACGACATCATCCCGCTCCGCCGCCCGGAGTTCTGCGACGCCGGCCTCGTCGGGATCTTCAACCATTGGCTCAGCACCGTGCTGCCGCATGCCGATGTGCTGATGGCGATCTCGGAGGCGAGCGCGGCCGATATCCACGCCTATGGGCAGGAGAAGGGCTGGAATCTGAAGGCGCGCCCCGTCGCCATCCCGATGGGCACCGGCTTCGGCAGCCCCGCCCCCGCCACCCGCCTGCCGGGCCGGCGCTATCCTGAACCCGGCACCTACGCGCTCATCGTCTCCACCATCGAGGCCCGAAAGAACCACATCCTCCTCTTCCGCGTTTGGCGCCGGATGCTGGAGGAGATGCCGCGCGAGAAGGTGCCCACCCTCGTCTTCGCCGGACGCGTGGGCTGGATGGTGTCCGACCTGATGCAGCAGCTGAAGAACGCCCACTACCTCGGCGGCAAGCTGGTGCTGTTCCAGGACCCGACCGATGGCGAGCTGACCACTCTCTACCAGGGCGCGCAGTTCACCCTCTTCCCCTCCTTCTACGAGGGCTGGGGCCTGCCGGTGACGGAAAGCCTCGCCTTCGGCAAGCCGCCCATCATCTCCAACACCACTTCCCTCCCCGAAGCCGGCGGGCCGCTCGCCCGCTACTTCGACCCGGAGAACACGACCGAGGCCTACCAGGTGGTGCGCGAGGTCGTGGAAGACCCGGAGGGGCTGCGGGCCTGGCAGGACCGCGTGGCACGCGAATTCCGGCCCGTCACCTGGGACGCCGCAGCCGAGGCCGTGCTGCGCGCCATCGAGGAGCCGGTGCCAGGCCGGGCCTGAGCGGGATCTTCAGGGGCTCGCCGTTGAGGGCTCCGCCCTCACCCGCCAAGGGCCCGAGGCCCTTGGAACCCCGTCTGACTGCCGTGGATACCCCGGATCGAAGGGGTCTCTGGTGGCCGCTTTTCCTGACCTTGCAGTCGCCTCGGGTCTACGACCCGAGGCGCACCGTCAGCCCCGTGATTCCAACTCGAAGAAGAAGATGATGGGTCGAAGGCACTGCCTTCGACGGGTCCGGGGAGAGGAAGAATTCCTTCTTCCTCTCCCCGGGACAGACCGTCAGCGCAGAACAGAAGCCCTCAGCCCCAGGCCTCCAGCAGTTCATCCGCCGTCACCGTTTCCACCTGCTGTCCGTAGCGCTCGCGATAGAGGGTCAGCAGCGCGTCATGCGTGCGGTCGGAGGAGGAGCAGAGCGCGTCGGTGGGGATGACCACGCGGTATCCCCGGTCCACCGCGCCCAGCACGGCGCCGAGCACGCAGACATCCGTCTCCGCCCCCGTGATGACCAGCGTATCGATGCCCTGCGCCTTCAGCATCTCGTGCAGTGCCGGCTCGGCCCATGGCGAATAAACCATCTTGTCCAGCACCTGCGCCGGCGGCACGAGGCGCGCGAGCGGCGGCACGAGGTCGAGCATCCCGGGCGCCAGCGCCTCCTGGGTCATGCTCTTCCAGCGTTCCCAATAGTGCCGCCAGGTCCCCTCCCCGTCTCCGGGATGGGCGGCGGGGATGAAGCGGGTGAAGACGGTCCGCTCCGGATGGGCCGTCGCGATCCGCTCGATCACGGGCAGCACGCGCCGCATCCAGGGCGTGTGCCACTCCGTGCCCTCCGCGAAGAGGTTCTGCATATCGATGCAGAGATGCGCGCAACCCGTGCCCAGCGGCCCGAAGCGAAGCCCCTTCTCGTCTGACATCCAGCCCGTCCTCCGAAATGGTGCGGAGGAAACGCGCTGGATGCCGCCTGGATTGCCTGGAGCGGAGGCCTAGCGACCCTTTTCCTTGCGCCAGGCTGCGAAGGCCTCAAGGTTTGCAGGATCTGTCGCGGGATACAGGCCGATGATGGGCTGGCCGCCCCGCACGCGCTCGGTCACGAAGTCCTCATAGGCCGTCATCTCCACGGCCTCGGCGGCGATCTCGTCCGCGAGATGGGCGGGGATCACGATCACCCCGTCCCCGTCGCCGACGATCACGTCGCCCGGGAAGACCGGCGCGTCCCCGCAGCCGATCGGCACGTTCAGGTCGATCGCATGGTTCAGCGTCAGGTTCGTCGGCGCGGAGGGGCGGCTGTGATAGGTGGGGATGTCCATTTCCGCGATCTCCACCGCGTCACGGAAGCCGCCATCGGTCACCACGCCCGCCACGCCGCGCACCATCAGCCGCGTGACGAGGATGGAGCCGGCGGAGGCCGCGCGCGCATCCTTGCGGCTGTCCATCACCAGCACGGCGCCGGGCGGGCACATCTCCACGCCCTTGCGCTGCGGGTGCTCGGGGTCGCGGAACACCTCCAGCTTGTTCAGGTCCTCGCGCGCCGGGATGTAGCGCAGGGTGAAGGCCTCCCCCACCATGCTCTCGGGGCGGACGCGCAGCGGCTTCACGTCCTGGATGAACTGCTGGCGGAAGCCGCGCTTGAACAGGGCAGTGGCGAGCGTCGCGGTGGAGACGCCCTTCAGCTTCTCCCGCGTCTCGTTGGGCAGGGCCATGGATCGTCTCCTCAGTAGATCACGGGCTCGGGCACCGGCGCGCCGAACTCGGTGCGCAGGAAGTCGAAGTCGCAGCCCTCGTTCGCCTGCTGGATGTGCTTGGTGAACATGTAGCCGTAGCCCCGCTCGAAGCGCGGCTCGGGCGCCTTCCACTCCGCGCGGCGGCGGGCCAGCTCCTCCTCGGAGACCTCCATGTTGATCGTCCGCGCATCCACGTCGACGGTGACGATGTCGCCGTTCCGCAGCAGGGCGAGCGGGCCGCCGATGTAGGATTCCGGGGAGACATGCAGCACGCAGGCGCCGTAGGAAGTGCCGGACATGCGGGCGTCGGACATGCGCATCATGTCGCGCAGCCCCATCTTCAGCAGCTTCTTCGGCATGGGCAGCATGCCCCATTCCGGCATGCCCGGGCCGCCCTGCGGGCCGGCGTTGCGCAGCACCATCACCGTATCCGGCGTGAAGGGGTAGTTCTCGTCCTCCACGGCCTTCTTCATCGAGGGGTAGTCGTCGAAGACCACCGCCGGGCCGGAATGCTTGAGGAACTTCTGGTCCATCGCGGCCGGCTTGATGACGCAGCCATCGGGGGCGAGGTTGCCCTTCAGCACCGCGAGCGAACCCTCGCCATAGATGGGGTTCGCCGTGCTGCGGATCACGTCGTCATTGTAGACGCGCGCGCCCTCGATGTTCTCGCCCAGCGTCTTGCCCGTGACGGTGACGCAGGTGAGGTCGAGATGCTCGCGGATCTGGTTCATCAGCCCCTTGATGCCGCCCGCGTAGAAGAAGTCCTCCATCAGATAGGTGCTGCCGGAGGGGCGGACATTGCCGATAACGGGCACGCGGCGGGAGAAGCGCTCGAAATCCTCCAACCCGATATCCTGGCCGGCGCGCCGCGCCATGGCGATGAGGTGGATGATGGCATTGGTCGAGCAGCCCATGGCCATCGCCACCGCGATCGCATTCTCGAAGGCGGGCTTGGTCTGGATCTTGTGCGGCGTCAGGTCCTCCCACACCATCTCGACGATCCGGCGCCCGCTTTCGCTCGCCAAGCGGATATGCCCCGCATCGGCGGCGGGGATGGAGGAGCCGCCCGGCAGCACCATGCCCACCGCTTCCGCGATGGCCGTCATGGTGGAGGCCGTGCCCATGGTCATGCAGGTGCCGTAGGAGCGGGCGATGCCGCCCTCCACGCCCAGCCAGTCCTGGTCCGTGATCTTGCCCGCGCGCAGCTCGTCCCAGTACTTCCAGCTGTCCGAGCCTGAGCCGAGCACCTTGCCCTGCCAGTTGCCGCGCAGCATCGGGCCGGCCGGCAGGAAGATGGCGGGGATGTTCATGCTGGTCGCGCCCAGCAGCAGGCCGGGGGTGGTCTTGTCGCAGCCGCCCATCAGCACCGCGCCGTCCACGGGGTGGGAGCGCAGCAGCTCCTCCGTCTCCATGGCCAGGAAGTTGCGGTACATCATCGTGGTCGGCTTGACGTAGCTCTCGCTCACCGAGATGGCCGGCAGCTCCACCGGGAAGCCGCCCGCCATCAGGATGCCGCGCTTCACGTCGTCCACGCGCTGCTTGAAATGAACGTGGCAGGGGTTGAGGTCCGACCAGGTGTTCACGATGGCGATCACCGGCTTGCCCGTCCACTCCTCCGGCGCGTAGCCCATCTGCATGGCGCGCGAGCGGTGGCCGAAGCTGCGGAGGTCGGCGGGGCCGAACCAGCGGGCGGAGCGCAGCTCGGCCGCGGTCTTGCGCTTCGGGCCGGGCTCGGTCGGGCCGGGCTCCAGGGATTGGGGCGGCAGGTTCGGATCGGCCATCACGCATCCTCCGGGGTGGTCTTCAAGCTGACATAGCAGATTTGCAGAACCGCGCCAGGGCTCCCGGAAGCCCCTCCCGCGAGGGGCATGGCCGTTGCGGCACCGCACAAGGCCTGTTTCCCTGCTCCCGCAGGATTCGCCTGGAGAGATGAGAACGCGATGGACCGGCTTTTCAGCCTCACCGAGAACGGCACCACCCCCCGGCGGGAGCTGATGGCGGGCCTGACCACCTTCCTGGCCATGGCCTATATCATCGTGGTGAACCCGCGGATCCTGGCGGCCGCCGGCATCGACCCGGGCGCCGCCTTCGTCGCGACCTGCCTCGCCGCCGCCATCGGCTGCGCCCTCATGGGCCTGCTGGCCAACTTCCCCATCGCCCTCGCACCCGGCATGGGGGTGAACGCCTATTTCGCCTTCGCCGTGGTGGGGCAGGCCGGCGCCTCCTGGCAGGTGGCGCTCGGCGCCGTCTTCCTGTCGGGCGTCATCTTCCTCTTCGTCTCCCTCGCCGGCTTCCGGGAATGGCTGATCAACGGCATCCCCCTTTCGCTCAAGCTCGGCATCGCGGCGGGGATCGGGCTGCTGCTGGGGCTGATCGGGCTGCAGAATCTCGGCATGGTGGTGGACCACCCGGCCACCCTCGTCACGCTGGGCAACCTCGGTTCCCCCCCGGTGCTGATCGGCTCGGCCGGCTTCATCCTCATCGCCGCCCTCTCCGCGCGCCGCGTGCCGGGGGCCATCATCATCGGCGTGCTGGTCACGGCGCTGGCTGGCATTCCCTTGGGGCTCACGCGGTTCGAAGGCTTCGTCGCCGCCCCGCCCTCCATCGCGCCCACCCTCCTCCAGATGGACCTCGCCGGGGCCTTCTCGCTGGCCATGGCCAGCGTCGTCTTCACCTTCTTCGTGGCCGACCTGCTGAACAACGCCGGCACGCTGATCGCGACCACGCATCGGGCCGGGCTGATGCGGCCGGACGGCTCCGTGCCCCGCCTGGGCCGGGCGCTTGTCGCCGATAGCGGCGGGGCGATGATCGGCGCAGCGCTCGGCACCTCCCCCACCGTCAGCTACATCGAGAGCGCGGCGGGCATCCAGGCCGGCGGCCGCACGGGCCTCACGGCGCTCACCGTCGGCGCGCTCTTCCTCCTCGCGCTCTTCTTCTCCCCGGTCGCGACCGCGATCCCGGCCTTCGCCACCGCCCCGGCCCTCGTCTTCGTGGCCTGCCTGATGGCGGAATCCCTCAAGGACCTGGATTGGGGGGACATGACCGAGTACCTGCCCGCCATCCTCGGTGCCATGGCCATGCCCTTCACCTTCTCCATCGGCACGGGGATCGGGATCGCCTTCACCGCCTATGCCCTCATCAAGCTCGCCGCCGGGCGGCCGGGCGAGGTCCATGGCGCCGTCTGGGTGCTCGCCATTCTGTCGGCGCTGCAGCTCGCCCTGTCCTGAATCGCGAGGGGCCGGCACGCGTGTTCCATGGGCCTGGCCCCTCGGCGGGTGGAGGCCGAAGCCTTCCGCCGTCTACCCCACCCCCGCCCGCCGAAGCTCCGCCTCCAGCCGCCCCGTCAGGAAAAGCCAGGCCATCCGCAGGTCGGAGCCGAGGGACCAGAGCGGATAGGTGAAGGTCGCGGGGCGGTTGCGCTCGATGGTCATGTGGCTGACCCAGGCGAAGAGATAGCCGCTGAACAGGCCTGCCAGCACCAGCCACCACCGCCCCAACACGATCCCGGCGAGGAACAGCCCGACGCCGATCACCGTGCCGAGGACATGCACGCGCCGGGTCCGCGGGTCCGCATGCTCCCGCAGGTAATAGGGCCAGAACTCGGCATAGGTGGCGATGCGCTCGGCCATGCCGGCAGCCTAGACCATCCCCGCCACGCGGCGCGAGCCGGAACCAGGCCTCACCCGGCGCGCTGCACGGCAGCCGGCCGCGAATACACGCCGCCTCGCCCCAGCAGTTCGCCATGCCGCCCCTGTTCCACCACCTGCCCGCCCTCCACGACGACGATCCGGTCGGCATCCCGGATGGTGGCGAGGCGATGCGCGATGACGAGGCTGGTCCGGCCTTCCGACAGCTCCTGGAGGGATGCCTGGATCGCCTGCTCGGTCTCGGTGTCGAGGGCGGAGGTGGCCTCGTCCAGGATCAGGATGGGAGGGTTCTTCAGGAAGATCCGCGCGATGGCCAGGCGCTGCTTCTGCCCGCCCGAGAGCTTCACGCCCCGCTCCCCGATCACGGTATCCAGCCCTTCCGGCAGGGCTGCGATCACCCCGTCCAGCCTGGCCCGCCGCGCCGCCTCGCGGATCTCCGCCTCGCTCGCGCCCAGCCGGCCATAGGCGATGTTCTCCCGGATCGTCCCCCCGAACAGGAACACATCCTGCTGCACGATCCCGATCTGGCCGCGCAGGGAGGCAAGCGTCATGTCGCGGATGTCGATCCCGTCGATGGTGATCCGCCCCTCCGACACCTCGTAGAACCGCGGCAGGAGGGAACAGAGCGTGGTCTTGCCCGCGCCGGAGGGGCCGACGAAGGCCACCGTCTCGCCGGGGCGCAGATGCAGGTCGATGCCGTCGAGCACCGGCCGGCCGTCGCCGTAGCGGAAGCGCACGCCTTCATACCGGATCTCGCCCCGCAGCCCCGGGGCCGGCCGGGCGCTCGGCCGGTCCGCGATGTCGGGCTCCGTCTCCAGCAGCTCCAGGAAGCGCCGGAACCCCGCGATGCCCTTGGGATAGGTCTCGATCACCGCGTTGATCTTCTCCACGGGCCGGAAGAAGACGCCGACCAGCAGGAGGAACCCCACGAAGCCGCCCGCCGAAAGCTCCCCGCGCATGACGAACCAGCTGCCCGCCACCATCACCAGCATCTGGGTCAGCCGCATGGAGAGGTAGGAGAGCGAGGTGCTCGCCGCCATCAGCCGGTAGGCCTGCAGCTTCGTCGCGCGGTAGCCCTCGTTGTCCCGCGCGAAGAGTTGCCGCTCGTGCTCCTCATTGGCGAAAGCCTGCACCACGCGGATGCCGCCCACATTCTCCTCGATCCGCGCGTTGAAATTGCCCACCCGCCCGAAGATCGCCTGCCAGTTCCGCGTCATTCGCCCGCCGAACCGCGCCGTGATCCAGCCGGTGAAGGGCACCACCAGCGCCGTGATCAGCGCCAGCTCCGCATTCACCGCGAACATCAGCGCGAAGGCGCCGAGGAAGGTCATCACCGCGATGAACAGGTCCTCGGGCCCGTGATGCGCGACCTCCCCGATCTCCTCCAGGTCCTTCGTCAGCCGCCCCACCAGATGCCCGGTCTTGTGGTTGTCGAAATAGGAGAAGGATAGCTTCTGGAGATGCGCGAAGGCCTGGCGCCGCATCTCGGTCTCGATGTTGATGCCGAGCATGTGCCCCCAATAGGTCACGACCGCCATCAGCCCCGCATTCAGCAGGTAAATGGCCATCAGCCCGGCCGCCGCCAGGCCGATCAGCCCCCAGTCGCCACCCGGCAGCAACCGGTCGACAAAGGCTTTCACCGCCAGGGAAAAGCCAAGCTCCAGCAGGCCCGACATCACGGCACAGCCGAAATCGAGCAGGAAAAGGCGCCGGTGCGGGCGGTAATATTCGAAGAAGCGCTTGAGCATCGCGCCGCCCTCTACCACCCTGGCGGCCGCGCCGCATCGCGCCAGAGCGGATCGCCCAGGGGCCCGAGAGCCCCCGGCGCCCGATCCGTTCCGCCATGCAGCCCGCCCGCCACGGACCGCCAGGCCCTGGTGGACCGGAAACCCCCACCCCTCTCCGGCCCTTTTCCCACCCGATGCCCGCCCCCGCCGCCTTCATCCCCTTCCGGAACCCCGCCTTCCGGATGCTCTGGACCGCGACCCTGATCAGCAACATCGGGGGCTGGGTGCAGAGCACCGGGGCGGGCTGGCTGATGACCTCCCTCTCCCCCTCCCCGGTCATGGTCAGCCTCGTGCAGGTGGCCTCCATGCTGCCGGTCTTCCTGCTCGCCCTGCCCGCGGGCGCGCTGGCCGACATCATGGACCGGCGCCGCTTCCTCATCTTCACCCAGGTCTGGATCTGCGCCGCCGCCCTCCTCCTTTGCGCGCTGACCGCCGCGGGCCTGCTCGGGCCCTGGGGGCTGCTGGCCTTCACCTTCCTCATCGGCATCGGCGCGGCGGCGAACTTCCCGGCCTTCGGCGCCACCACGCCGGAACTGGTGGTGCGGGAGGACCTGGTGCAGGCGATCGTGCTGAACGCGATGGGCTTCAACCTCTCCCGCGCCATCGGCCCCGCCCTCGGCGGCATCGTGCTGGGCTGGGCGGGGGCGGAGGTGGCCTTCGCCCTCAACGCCGCCTGCTACCTCTACCTCACCGGCGCCCTCCTCCTCTGGAAGCGCAGCCCCGAGGCCGAGACCACCCCGCGCGAGGGGCTGCTGGACGCCATGGGCAGCGGCGTGCGCTACGTCCTCGCCAGCCCGGTCATGCGGGGCATCATCATCCGCGCCACCCTGCTCTTCTTCGCGGGCTCCGCGGTCTGGGGGCTGCTGCCCATCCTGGTGCGCTTCCGCCTCGGCCTAGGGCCGTATGCCTTCGGCCTCATGCTCGGGGCCATGGGCGCGGGCGCGGTCATGGCCAGCTTCGGCCTGCCGGCGCTCCGCAGCCGCATCTCCCGCTCCAACATCGTCCTCCTCTGCGCCTGCGGCATGGGGCTGGCCATCATCGCCCTCGGCCTCTCCCCGCACTGGCTGCCCGCCGGCCTGGCGATGCTGGTCTACGGCGCCTCCTGGCTCGGCATGACCTCCACCCTCAGCGCCGCCTCGCAGCTCGCGGCGCGCCCCTGGGTGCGGGCTCGCGCCATCGGCCTGTTCCAGGTCGCCACCTTCGGGGCCATGGTCCTCGGCTCCACCCTCGGCGGGGTCGGCGGCGCGCTGATCGGGGTTCCACATACCCTCGTCGTCTTCGGCCTGGGCGCCATCCTCCTCGGCATCCTCTCCCGCCGCCTGCCGCTGGAACCCGCGGCGAATATCCCCATCCCCGCCCGCCTGTCCGAACCGGTGCCCGAAGCCCCCGCGCCGGAAATCCTGCGCAGCCTCACCGAGGAAGCCCGGCTTCTCGAATCCGTCCGCTACGCCGTCCCCACCGCCTCGCGGGACGCCTTCCTCGCCGCCATGGCCGAGGTGCGCGGCGTCCGCCTGCGCGCCGGCGCCATCGTCTGGCGCCTCTACGAGGACCTCGCCCACCCCGAACGCTATATCGAACTCTGGGCCGTCCGCTCCTGGAGCGACCACCTGCGGGAACAGTCGCGCCTCTCCGAACAGGACCACGCTATCCTCGCCGCGGCCGCCGCCTTCCAGCAGGAAGGAACGGCCCCGGAAGCGGAGCGCTTCGTGCAACTGCCGATCTGATCCTGCGCTGCGGGCTCCGGAGGGCTCCGCCCTCCACCCGCCAAGGGCCTGAGGCCCTTGGAACCCCGTCTGACTGCCGTGGATGCCCCGGATCGGTGGGGTCTCTGGTGGGCAGGTGCTATTCCTGCCGTTGCAGTCCCCTCGGGTCATCGGCCCAATACGCACCGTTCGCCGAGTGATTCCAAACTCGAAGACAAAGATGATGGGTCGAAGGCACTGCCTTCGACGGGTCCGGGGAGAGGAAGAATTCCTTCTTCCTCTCCTCGGGACAGACTGACCTCAGCCCATCGCCGGCGTGATCCGGATCGACAGGTCCGGCAGACCCTCGATCTTGCAGAGGATCAGGTCGCCCGGCACCACCGGCCCGACATTCTCCGGCGTGCCGGAATAGATGATGTCGCCCGCCTTCAGCTCGAAGGCTTCCGATAGCTTCGAGATCTGCTCCGCCACGCTCCAGATCATTTGCGACAGGTCCGCGTTCTGTTTCACCTGCCCGTTCACCGCGAGGGAGATGGCGCCCTTGGTGAAGGCCCCCGTCCTCTCGGCCGGGTGGATCGGGCCGATGGGTGCCGAGCGGTCGAAGGCCTTGCCAATTTCCCAGGGCTTCTTCTGGTCACCCATGCCGCGTTGCAGGTCCCGCCGCGTCATGTCCAGCCCGACGGCATAGCCATAGACATGCTCCAGCGCCCGGTCCGTCGGGATGTTGCGCCCGCCCGATTTCAGGGCGGCCACCAGCTCCACCTCGTAATGGTAGTTCCGGGTGAGCGAGGGATAGGGGTGGTCCACCACCCCGCCGGGCGGGACCAGCTGGATCGCATCGGTCGGCTTCTGGAAGAAGAAGGGCGGCTCGCGATCGGGGTCGGAGCCCATCTCGCGCGCATGGGCCGCGTAGTTCCGCCCGATGCAGTAGATCCGCCGCACTGGGAAAGCCGCCTCCTGCCCGACCACGGGGATGGTCGTCTGAGGCAGGGCGAAAAGGGTCCGGGGCGCGCTCGGCACCTGCGCGGCAGCCGGCATCCCCAGCACGCCCGCGGCGCCCAGCGGCAGCGCGACCCCCAGCATGTCCCGCCGATTGGCCTTCATGCGAACGCTCCTCCCTGGTTACTGGTCAGCGCGGCCCACCAGGCCGGCGAGTGAGAGCCTAGGCACTCCCGGCCGGGGCCGCACCGGGTCAGGGGCGGCGGTCATCCGCTCGTGATGACCCGGCGGCGCCATGCGCTGCGGTCAGGGCAGGATGGTTCTAGAAACCTTCGCTCGTCCGACGCATTGCGGTTGCCGAGGACGCGCATCACCCCATGATGGAACGTGTCCACCGGACTCGAACGCGAAGGAGCCGTCATGGCCAAGGCTGAAACCGACAAGGTGCCCAACAAGACCCGCAACGACACCCCGAGCAACGGCAAGACCGTCAGCATCAACGTGCTGCAGGCCGTGCTCACGGACATCATCGACCTGACCAATGCGACGCGCCAGGCGCATTGGAACGTCAAGGGCAGCCATTTCTATGGCCTGCACAAGATGTTCGAGACTTTCTACACCATGCTGAACGAGCAGACGGACGAGCTGGCCGAGCGCGCCGTGCAGCTGGGCGGTATCCCGGACGGCACCACCCAGGCCGTCGGCGCCCAGACCCGCATCAAGCCCTATGACGCCAAGATCCTGGACGGGCTGGACCACTGCTCCGCCCTGGCCGACCGCTACGCCCAGATGGCCCAGGCCCTGCGCGAGGGCATCGACACCACCGACGAGGCCGGTGACGCCGACACCTCCGACCTGCTCACCCAGGTCTCCCGTGAGGTCGACAAGGCGCTGTGGATGATCGAGGCCCATCTCCAGGGCAAGAACTGACCCCACGCGGCATCCGGGCCACGGCCCGGCATGAAAGGCCCCGCCCCGGCACCCCTGGTGCCGGGGCGGTTGCATCTGGCCCCCCGGATGGCTAATTTGGGCCGGGGACCCAGAACAAGACATGAACGATCTATTCGGCGGCCGCCCTCCCAAGGGCCCGGCCCAGCAGAGCTATTCGGCGGCGGATATCGAGGTACTGGAGGGGCTGGAGCCGGTCCGCCGGCGCCCCGGCATGTATATCGGCGGCACGGATGAGAACGCCCTCCACCACTTGGCCTCCGAGATCATCGACAATGCGATGGACGAGGCCGTGGCCGGCCATGCCGACCGCATCGAGGTGACACTGGAGCCGGACAACTGGCTCTCGGTGCGGGACAACGGCCGCGGCATCCCGGTGGACCCGCACCCCAAATTCCCCAAGCTGTCGGCGCTGGAGGTGATCCTCACCACGCTGCATTCCGGCGGCAAGTTCAGCGGCAAGGCCTATGACACCTCGGGCGGCCTGCACGGCGTCGGCTCCTCGGTCGTCAACGCGCTCTCCGAGCGGATGGAGGTGGAGGTCGCCCGCGACCGCACCCTCTTCACCCAGGCCTATTCGCGCGGCAAGCCTCTGGGTAAGCTGAAGAATGCCGGCCCGGTGCACAACCGCCGCGGCACCACCATCCGCTTCCGGCCCGACCCCGACATCTTCGGCAAGCTGCAATTCGCGGCGCAGCGCCTGTACCGGTTCTGCCGGTCCAAGGCCTATCTCTACAAGGGCGTCGAGATCCGCTGGTCTTGCGACCCGCGCCTCATCAAGGACGACACCCCGGCCCAGGCCACGCTGCATTTCCCCGGCGGCCTCTCGGACTACCTGGCCGCCGCGATCGAGGGAAAGACCACCGTCACCCCCGCCCCCTGGGCGGGCGAGGCGACCTTCCCGGGCGGCGCCGGCCGCGCCGAATGGGCGGCCACCTGGCTGGAGCAGGGCGAGGGCTTCCTCTCCACCTATGCGAACACCATCCCCACCCCGCAGGGCGGCACGCACGAGGCCGGGTTCCGCAATGCCCTGGTGAAGGGGCTGCGCGCCTATGGCGAGCTGCGGAAGGAGAAGCGCGCGGCCAATGTGACGGCGGAGGACCTGTTCGGCGGGCTCGCCGGCATGGTCTCGGTCTTCGTCCGCGAGCCGCAGTTCCAGGGCCAGACGAAGGACAAGCTCACCTCCCCCGAGGCCGCGCGCCTGGTGGAGGGCGCGTTGCGCGACCATTTCGACCACTGGCTGACCGGCGACACGCGCAACGCCGACAACCTCCTCTCCTGGGCGATCGAGCGGGCCGAGGAGCGCATCCGCCGCCGCGAGCAGAAGGAGGTTCCCCGCAAGACCGCCACCCGCAAGCTGCGCCTGCCCGGCAAGCTCGCCGACTGCTCCAGCGAGAATGCCGAGACGACCGAGCTGTTTCTCGTCGAGGGTGATTCCGCCGGCGGCTCCGCCAAGCAGGCGCGGGACCGGATGACTCAGGCCGTCCTGCCGCTGCGCGGCAAGATCCTGAACGTGGCCTCGGCCAGCACGGAGAAGCTGCGCGCGAATCAGGAGCTGCGGGACCTGGTGGAGGCGCTGGGCTGCGGCATCGGCGACCGCTTCGACCTGGCGCGGCTGCGCTACGGCCGCATCATCATCATGACGGACGCCGATGTGGACGGCGCGCATATCGCCGCGCTGCTGATGACCTTCTTCTACAAGGAGCTGCCCGCCCTTGTCCGCGAAGGCCGCGTCTTCCTCGCCCAGCCGCCGCTCTACCGGCTGCAGCACGGCGCGAAGTCCATCTATGCGCGCGACGATGCCGACCGCGAGCGCATCCTCAAGCGCGAGTTCAAGGCGAACCAGAAGGTCGAGGTCAGCCGCTTCAAGGGCCTGGGCGAAATGCCCCCCGCCTCCCTCAAGGAGACGACGATGGATCCGAAGAAGCGCACCCTCCTGCGCGTGGTCCTGCCTCAGGAAGCGCGGGCGGAAACGGCGGAGCTGATCGAGGCGCTGATGGGCCGCAAGCCCGAGCTGCGCTTCAAGTTCATCCAGGAGAACGCGTCCAAGCTGGACGAGGCGGAAGTAGACGTCTGATGCGGACGGTGCGCCTGAGGTCGATGACCTCAGGCGAGTGCAAGGGCAGGAAAGTCACCTTTAACCAGAGACCCCACCCTTCCGGGGTACCCACGGCAGTCAGACGGGGTTCCAAGGGCCTCAGGCCCTTGGCGGGTTGAGGGCGGAGCCCTCACTAGCCCCGATCAGCCCTGCCGGGGGCTGGGCCGCGCCGTCAGCGTCGCGCCGGGGCGTTCCCGCCCGTAGAGCATCATTGCCCGCCTTTCGAAGGCGCGCACCATCAGCCGGACCGCCTCGTTGAACACCGTGCCGATGACGGCCTGGAGCAGACGGGACTTGAACTCGAAATCGACGAAGAAATCGACCTCCGACCCACCCGGCACGGGGTGGAAGCGCCAGTGGTTGTTCAGGTAGCGGAAGGGGCCGGTGAGGTATTCCACATGGACGTGGTGTGGCCGCTCCAGCGTCACCCGGCTGCGGAAGGTCTCGCGGAACATCTTGAAGCCGATGGTCAGGTCCGCGATCAGCTCGCCCGCATTCTGCGAAACCACGCGCGCGCCTACGCACCAGGGCAGGAATTCGGGGTAGCGGCGCACATCCGCCACCAGGTCGAACATCTGCTCCGGCGTGTAGGGAAGCCGCTTCTTCTCAGCGTGGGTGGGCATGCCCCGCGCCTCAGGCGGCGGTGGCGGCGGCGGGGCTGCGGCCGAGTGCCGCGTCACGCGAAGCGCGCAGGGCCGCGAAGTCGCGATCCGCGTGGTAGGAAGAACGGGTCAGCGGCGTGGCCGAGACCAGCAGGAAGCCCTTCGCGCGCGCCATCCGGGCGTAATCCTCGAATTCGGCGGGCTCGACGAAGCGGTCCACGGCGGCGTGCTTCACCGTCGGCTGCAGGTACTGGCCGATGGTGAGGAAGTCGATTTCGGCGGATCGCATATCGTCCATGACCTGCAGCACCTCGGACCGGGATTCGCCCAGGCCGACCATGACGCCAGACTTCGTGAAGATGCCGGGGTCCAGCCGCTTCACCTCGTCCAGCAGGCGCAGGGAATGGAAGTAACGCGCGCCGGGGCGGATTGACGGATAAAGGCGCGGCACGGTTTCGAGATTGTGGTTGAACACGTCCGGCCGGGCCGCGACCACCACCTCCAGCGCGCCGGGCTTGCGCAGGAAGTCCGGCGTGAGGATCTCGACCGTGGTCTCCGGCGCCGCGGTACGGATGGCCGCGATGGTGCGGGCGAAATGCTCCGCCCCGCCGTCTCGCAGGTCGTCCCGGTCCACCGAGGTGATGACCACGTGGCGCAGGCCGAGCGCCGCCACCGCATCCCCCACCCGGCGCGGCTCATCCGCATCCAGGGCCTTCGGCAGGCCGGTGGTGATGTTGCAGAAGGAGCAGGCGCGCGTGCAGATCTCGCCCATGATCATCATGGTCGCGTGCCGCTGGGACCAGCACTCCCCGATATTCGGGCAGGCGGCTTCCTCGCAGACCGTGACGAGCTTGTTCTCCCGCATGAGGTTGCGGGTCTCGTGATAGATCGGGTGGGTCGGCGCCTTCACCCGAATCCAGTCCGGCTTGCGCTTGATCGGGTTGTCCGGCCGGTTCGCCTTCTCCGGATGGCGAAGGGGGGCGGCTGCGGCGCTGGGCACGATCCGGGCGATATGGGCCGGAAGGGCCGGCGCATCCCCGGCGGGCATGAGCTCCGTGGGCATGGGCTCGGAGGCCGCGGGCGTTGCCGCGGCCTGGGCGCCGCCGGCGCGGTGATCCACCAGGATTCGGGTGGCCATGGGCTCTATCCTTCGGCCGCGCGCCCCGGGCTTGCCGGGCCGGCGCGGCGACAGGGTTGGGTGCGGAATCTCGCCCCTAGATGTGGATCACCCGGCCGAATGCATCAAGCACGGCCTCATGCATCGTCTCGGAGACGGTGGGGTGGGGGAAAACGGTGTGCATCAGCTCGGCCTCGGTCGTCTCCAGGGTCCGGGCGATGGTGTAGCCCTGGATCATCTCCGTCACCTCGGGCCCGACCATATGGGCGCCGAGCAGCTCGCCCGTCTTCGCATCGAACACCGTCTTCACCAGCCCCTCGGGCTCGCCGAGCGCGATGGCCTTGCCATTCCCGATGAAGGGGAAGCGGCCGACCCGCACCTCATGCCCGGCCTCCTTCGCCTTGGCCTCGGTCAGGCCGACGCTGGCCACCTGCGGGCGGCAATAGGTGCAGCCCGGGATGTTCAACGCCTCCATCGGGTGCGGATCCAGCCCGGCGATGCTCTCCACGCAGATGATCGCCTCATGGCTCGCCTTGTGGGCCAGCCAGGGCGGGCCGGCCACATCGCCGATGGCGTAGAGGCCGGGCTCGCCCGTGCGGCCCATCTCGTCGATGACGATATGGGTCCGCTCGACCTTCACCTTCGTGCCCTCCAGCCCGAGGTCCTCGACATTGCCGACGATGCCGACGGCCGAGATCAGCCGGTCCGCCGTGATCTCCTGCACCTTGCCGCCCGCCTCGACGGAAACGGTCACGCTGTCCCCGTTCTTCGTCACCTTGCCGATCTTGGCGGAGGTGAGGACGTTCATCTTCTGCTTCGCGAAGGACTTCTGCACGAAGGCGCTGATCTCGGCGTCCTCCACCGGCAGGATACGGTCCATCACCTCGATGAGCGTCACCTGGGCGCCCATGTTCAGGTAGAAGCTGGCGAACTCGCTGCCGATCGCGCCCGAGCCGATGACGATGAGCGACTTCGGCATCGCATCCGGCACGAGCGCCTCGCGATAGGACCAGATGAGCTTCCCATCCGGCTCCATCCCCGGCAGCACGCGGGCACGGGCGCCGGTGGCCAGGATGATGTTCTTCGCGGCCAGCTCCGCCACCGGCTTGCCGTCCTTGGTGACGGAGAGCTTGCCCGGCCCGGCCAGCTTCGCAGTGCCGTCATAGACGGTCACCTTGTTCTTCTTCATCAGCCCCTTCACGCCGGAGGAGAGCTGATTGGCGACGGCGCGGGAGCGCTTCACCACCTTCTGGAAGTCGAAGCGGATGTTGTCGGCCGCGAAGCCATAGGCATCCAGCGTGTGCAGGAGGTGGTTGATCTCGCTGGCGCGCAGCAGCGCCTTGGTGGGGATGCAGCCCCAGTTAAGGCAGATGCCGCCCAGGTTCTCGCGCTCCACCAGCGCGACCTTCATCTTGAGCTGGGAGGCCCGGATGGCGGCCACATAGCCGCCGGGCCCGCCGCCCACCACCACCAGATCGAACTGATCGGCCATGCCGGCCTCCTCCGTGGCGGCGCCGGGCGCCGCGTGATGTTGCGTCGGCGTGGCCCTCAGGCCGCCAGCCGCTTCAGCGCCTCGCCGCTCAGGCGCTGGTTCATCCATTCCTTCATGCCCTGGGCGCCAAGGCCCCGGTAGAAGGCGATCGAAGGCTCGTTCCAGTCCAGCACCTGCCAGTCCAGCCGCGTCCAGCCCTCCCGCACCGCCTTCTGGGCGAGGTAGCGGAAGAAGGCCTTGCCGATGCCCAGCCCGCGGGAATCCGGCTCCACGAAGATGTCTTCGAGATAGATGCCCGGCTTGCCCGTGAAGGTGCTGACATTGTTGAACCAGAGCGCCTGGCCGACGACCCGCCCCTCCACTTCCGCAAGGACGGCGTGGAGCAGCGGCTTCTCGCCGAAGAGCAGGGCGCGGAAGTCCTCTTCGGTGCCCACCGCCTCATGCAGCAGCTTCTCGTAATCCGCGAGGGCGCGGACGAGGCGCACCACCTCCGGCAAATCGGCCGGGATGGCGTCGCGCAGCGTGAACGGGGCGGCGGCTTCCGTCACAGCATGAGGCTCAGGGGATCTTCCACGATCGACTTGAAGGTCGAGACCCATTCCGCCGCCAGCGCGCCGTCGATCACGCGGTGATCGACCGAGAGCGTGACCGTCATCACCGTCGCGATGGCGAGCTGGTCGCCCTTCACCACCGGTCGCTTCTCCCCGGCGGAAACCGCCAGGATGCCGGCCTGCGGCGGATTGATGATGGCCGAGAACTCGCGCACCCCGAACATGCCCATGTTCGAGATGGAGAAGCCGCCTCCCTGGAACTCCTCAGGCTTCAGCTTGCCGGACTTCGCCCGTGCCGCGAGGTCCTTCATCTCGTTGGAGATGGTGGCCAGCCCCTTCTGGTCGGCGCGGCGGATGATCGGGGTGATCAGCCCGTCGGGGATGGAAACGGCGATGCTGATATCCACGTCGTCGTAGATGACGATCGCGTCGTCGGTCCAGGAGGCGTTGGTCTGGGGCAGCTTCCGCAGGGTGGCGGCGGCCGCCTTGATGACCAGGTCGTTCACCGAGAGCTTGTAGGCCCCGGCGCCCTCCTTCGGAGACCGCGCGTTGAGGTCGGCGCGCAGCTTCAGCAGCGCATCCAGCTCCACGTCGATCGAGACGTAGAAATGCGGGATGGTCTGCTTGCTCTCGGTCAGGCGGCGGGCAATGACCTTGCGCATCGTCGAATGCGGCACGGCCTTGTGCGGCGCGGTGATGACCGGTGCTGGGGGCTTGGGCGCGGCGGCCGGGGCTTGCTGCTGCGGGGCAGTAGCGGCCGGCTGGGCCTGCGGCGCCGCGGCCGGCGCCGCCTGCTTCGGTGCGCCCTGGGCCGCCTCGATATCCGACTTCACGATGCGCCCGTTCGGCCCCGAACCCCTCACGGAGCCGAGCTCGATCCCGGCCTGCTGGGCCAGCCGGCGGGCGAGCGGCGAGGCGAAGATGCGCCCTCCCTGCCCTGCCCCATGCCCGGCGGGTGCCGGGCTGGACACCGGCGCCTGGCCCTGCGGCGCGGGCGCGGAGACGGGCTGCTCGGCAGCACCGGCCACCTTCCCGCCGGAGGCCTGCACGGCCTCCAGCGCCGGGCTGCCGGAGGGAGACGGGGCCGGCCCCTTCTCGCCGCCAGCCGAGGCCGCGGCATCGCCGGACGGAACCGCCTCTCCTTCATCGACCATGATGCCGATGGGCTGGTTGACCTTCACGCCCTCCGTTCCCTCGGGCACGAGGATCTTGCCGAGGATGCCCTCATCCACGGCCTCGAATTCCATCGTCGCCTTGTCGGTCTCGATCTCGGCGATCACGTCGCCGGACTTGACCTGCTCGCCCTCCTTCTTGAGCCAGCGGGCGAGCGTCCCCTCCGTCATGGTCGGGGACAGGGCGGGCATCAGGATGTTGGTGGCCATCTGCGTCGCCCCTTACTTGTAGGTGACTTTGCGCACAGCCTCGACCACCTGCGCCACCGTCGGCAGCGCAAGCTTCTCGAGATTGGCGGCGTAAGGCATCGGCACATCCGCGCCGGCCACACGGGCCGGCGGCGCGTCCAGGTGGTCGAAGGCGTTCTCGATCACCTGCATCGCCACCTCGCCACCGACATTGGCGAAGGCCCAGCCCTCCTCGACCGTGACGAGGCGGTTGGTCTTGCGCACGGAGGCCAGCACCGTCTCGATGTCGAGCGGGCGGATGGTGCGCAGGTTGATCACCTCGGCGGAAATGCCGGCCTTGGCCAGCTCCTCCGCCGCCTGCATCGCCAGCCCGACCATGATGGAATAGGCGACGATGGTGACGTCCGTGCCCTCCCGCTCCACCTTGGCCTTGCCGATGGGCAGGATGAAATCCTCATCCACCGGGCACTCGAAGCTCTGGCCGTAGAGGATCTCGTTCTCGAGGAAGACGATCGGGTTGGGGTCGCGGATGGCGGCGCGCAGCAGGCCCTTCGCATCCGCCGCCGACCAGGGCGCAATCACCTTCAGCCCCGGGACATGCGCGTACCAGGAGGTGAAGTCCTGGCTGTGCTGCGCGGCCACGCGCGCCGCGGCACCGTTGGGCCCGCGGAAGACGATGGGGCAGCCGAGCTGGCCGCCCGACATGTAGAGAGTCTTCGCGGCCGAGTTGATGATGTGGTCGATGGCCTGCATCGAGAAGTTGAAGGTCATGAACTCGACGATGGGCTTCAGCCCGGTCAGCGCCGCGCCCACGGCCATGCCGGTGAAGCCGTATTCCGTGATCGGCGTGTCGATCACGCGCTTCGGACCGAACTCGTCCAGCAGCCCCTGCGAGATCTTGTAGGCGCCCTGATACTGAGCGACCTCCTCGCCCATCAGGAACACGTCCTTGTCCGCGCGCATCTCCAGGGCCATCGCATCGCGCAGCGCCTCGCGCACGGTCGTCGGCTTGGTCGCGCCCCAGTCCTTCTCCGGCTGGGCAGTGGACTTCGGCTCGGCAGCCGCTCCCTCGCGGCGCTCGGCACCGCGGGCGGAAACCTGGCCGTAATCCTCGGCGCCCTTCGCGATCTTGCCGATCTCTCCACCGTGCTGCGTCGCGTTGGACTCCGGCTGCTGCACGGCGGCCGCCTTGCTGCCCTGCTCGGCCGGCGGCGTGCCGGCATTGCCCGCCGGCGCGGCCGCGCTGCCATTGCCGCCATCCAGCTCGGCGATGGCAACGTTCACCTGCACCCCCTCCGTCCCCTCGGGCACGAGGATCTTGGTGAGGGTCCCTTCATCGACCGCCTCCACCTCCATGGTGGCCTTGTCCGTCTCGATCTCGGCGAGCACGTCGCCGGACTTCACCGCATCGCCTTCCTTCTTCAGCCAGCGGCTGAGCTTGCCCTCCGTCATGGTGGGGGAGAGGGCGGGCATCAGAATGGTCGCGCCCATATCAGCGGGTCTCCACCAGAACGTCGGTCCAGAGTTCGGATTCGTCGGGCTCGGGGCTGGACTGCGCGAAGTCGGCGCTGTCCTGGACGATCGCCTTCACCTCGTCGTCGACGGCCTTCAGCTCGGCCTCTGGCGTGCCGCCTTCCAGCAGGAGCTTGCGGACCATCTCGATGCAGTCGTTCTGCTCACGCATCTTCTGCACCTCCTCCCGCGTGCGGTACTTGGCGGGGTCAGACATGGAGTGGCCGCGGTAGCGGTAGGTCTGCATCTCCAGCAGGTAGGGACCCTTCCCCGCGCGGCAGTGGGCCACGGCGCGCTCGCCGGCCGCCTTCACCGCCAGCACGTCCATGCCGTTCACCTGCTCCCCCGGAATGCCCCAGGGCGCGCCGTTCTTGGAGAGGTCCTTGGAGGCCGAGGCGCGCTCGACCGAGGTGCCCATGCCGTAGCGGTTATTCTCGATGATGAAGACGCAGGGCAGCTTCAGAAGGGCGGCGAGGTTGAAGCTCTCATAGACCTGGCCCTGGTTGGAGGCGCCTTCGCCGAAATAGGCTAGCGCGACCTTGCCATCCTCGCGGTACCAGTTGGCGAAGGCCAGCCCGATGCCGAGGGACACCTGGGCGCCCACGATTCCATGGCCGCCATAGAAGCCCTTCTCGCGCGAGAACATATGCATGCTCCCGCCCTTGCCCTTGGAATAGCCGCCGATGCGCCCGGTCAGCTCCGCCATCACGCCCCGGGCTTCCATGCCGGTCGCAAGCATATGGCCGTGGTCGCGATAGGAGGTAATGACCTCGTCACCTTCCTTCAGCGTCATCTGCATGCCGACGACGACGGCTTCCTGGCCGATATAGAGGTGGCAGAAGCCGCCGATGAGCCCCATGCCATAGAGCTGCCCAGCCTTCTCCTCGAAGCGGCGGATCAGGAGCATCTCCCGATAGGCCTTGCCGAGAATATCCTGGTTGTGGCCGGCACCCGGAGGGGAGTCCTTGCCGCGTCCGTTGCGGCGCTTCGCCGCGCTGTCCGTCCCGAGGGCCATGGGGTGCTCCTGCGTATAAGCCGGCCGAGGGGCGGCCTTGATTCGGCAGATACGGTCGGCCCAGCCGATCAGCAAGCTACAAGACTCAGCTAAGTCCTTGATGTTGCGTTGCAACATGGCGATTAACCGGTTTCCGGTTAATCACGCCCATCGCATGTGAATGCCGTGTGAAACCTTCGCCTCACCGGTGTTCACGCCCGAGCCCCCCTCACTGCAGGCCGGCGGCGGACCCCGAACATGCCTGCGGCGCGGCGGACCTCCGCCGCGCCGCAGGCGCATGAGCCAGGTGCTCGGATCCTAGAAAAGGCGCCGGTTCGGCGCGTAGGGCACGATGATTTCGTCCCTGGACACGACGTTCAGAAGCGCGCGGGCGCGCTCCTCCAGCATGTCACGGTCGAGATGCTCCGCCCGCAGGCCGGCCACCTTCCGCTCCATCGCGTCCCGCTCCGCCTCGGCCTCCGCCAGCACGATCCGTGCGGCGGCGATCTCGGTGTTGCGGGCATCGCGGGCCAAGAGGCCGCGCGTGCCGTGCATCGCGTGATGGGCGAAATAGCCGCAAAGCGCGAAGAAAATTGTCGGAAGCACCAAGGCCTGAGCCCGGCGCTTCACCCCCCTTAAGAAAGCCAACTGCCCCTCCCCCGAAGAGCTTAGGCCGATCGGAATGATCCCCTGGGTCGGAGTAAAATCGGACGCGCGCTGCGGTGCAAGAGCATTCACGCCAGGGTTGCAGAAATAGCTGTGGACGTTGCGCGCGCGCCGCGCTCACGGCGCGCGCACAGCTTAATAAAAACCTTCAGCGGCCCCGCGGAAGCACAGTACGACCGGCATAGCGCGCCGCCGGGCCGAGGTTCTGCTCGATGCGGATGAGCTGGTTGTACTTCGCCAGCCGGTCGGAGCGCGACAGCGAGCCGGTCTTGATCTGCCCGCAATTCGTCGCCACCGCGAGGTCGGCGATCGTCGCATCCTCGGATTCGCCGGAGCGGTGCGACATCACCGCCTTGTAGCCCGCCCGATGCGCCGTCTCCACCGCCTCCAGCGTCTCGGTCAGCGTGCCGATCTGGTTCACCTTCACCAGGATCGCATTGCCCACGCCCTTCTCGATCCCCTGGCGCAGCCGCTCGGGGTTGGTGACGAAGAGGTCGTCGCCCACCAGGTTCACCTTGGAGCCCAGGCGCTCGGTCAGCAGCGTCCAGCCAGCCCAGTCATCCTCGGACATGCCGTCCTCGATGGAGACGATGGGGTACTTGGCGCAAAGCGCGGCCAGATAGTCCACCATCCCCGCGGCGTCGAGCTTCTTGCCCTCGCCTTCCATGTCGTAGGTGCCGTCCTTGAAGAACTCGGTGGAGGCGCAGTCGAGGGCGAACATGATGTCCTCCCCCACGCGATGGCCGGCGGCCTCGCAGGCGGCGGCGATGAAGTCCAGCGCCTCCTCGGCGCTCTTCAGATTCGGCGCGAACCCGCCCTCGTCACCCACATTGGTGGCGTGCCCGGCATCGTGCAGCTTCTTCTTCAGCGCCTGGAACACCTCGGAGCCGATGCGCACCGCATCCGACATCGTGCCGGCGGCCACCGGCATGATCATGAACTCCTGGATGTCGATCGGATTGTCCGCATGCTGGCCGCCATTGATGATGTTCATCATCGGCACCGGCAGCGTGCGGGCGAAGGTGCCGCCGACATAGCGGTAGAGCGGCAGCCCGTAATGCTCGGCGGCGGCCTTCGCATTGGCCAGCGACACGGCGAGGATGGCATTCGCGCCCAGGCGGCCCTTGTTCGGCGTGCCGTCGAGCTCGATCATCGTCTCGTCGATCTTCACCTGCTCGGTGGCATCCAGGCCGGAGAGGGCGTCGAAGATCTCGCCCTCCACATTCGCCACCGCCTTGCGGACGCCCTTGCCGCCATAGCGGGACTTGTCGCCGTCGCGCAGCTCCACGGCCTCATGCGCGCCGGTCGAGGCACCGGAGGGAACGATGGCGCGGCCGATGGCGCCGCTGTCCAGCACCACCTCCACCTCCACGGTGGGGTTGCCGCGGCTGTCCAGGACCTCGCGGGCGATAATGTCGGCGATGGCACTCATGGCTTGTGTCTCCCGGCCTTGCCCCGCGATTCCCGGGACGGGAAGCGGATAGGGCCGGCCGGGGGTGGCAGGCAAGGGAGGGGGCGGAACCATCCCGCCCCCCTCCCCGTCATGTCAGGCCGCGAGCTTGGCCGCGATCCGCGCCACATGCTCGCCCTGGAAGCGGGCGGCGCCCAGGTCGTCCGGGGTGGGCTGCAGGCTGCCATCGCCGCCCGCGATGGTGCTGGCCCCATAGGGGGTGCCGCCCTGCACCTTGGTCACGTCGGTCAGCGGGGCATAGGTATAGGGCAGGCCCACGATGACCATGCCGAAATGGTAGAGCACGTTGTTGGTGGCCAGGATGGTGCTCTCCTGCCCGCCATGCGGGCTGGCGGTGGAGGTGAAGCACGAACCCACCTTCCCCACGAAGGCACCCCGGGCCCAGAGCCCGCCCGTCTGGTCCAGGAAGTTCTTCATTTGCGACGCCATGTTCCCGTAGCGGGTCGGCGTGCCGATGATGATGGCGTCGTACTCCGCCAGCTCCTCCACCGTCGCGACCGGCGCGGCCTGGTCCAGCTTGTAATGTGACTTCCGCGCGACCTCCTCCGGCACAAGCTCCGGCACGCGCTTCACCTCGACCACCGTGCCGGCAACCGAGCGGGCTCCCTCGGCCACGGCATGGGCCATGGTCTCGATATGACCGTAGCTCGAATAATAGAGGACCAGGACCTTCGCCATCCGTCACACATCCTTCATCTGCGTCCCACCGGGCCGGGCGGGATCCCCGGCAATTAGGGAGGCCCTGCCGTACAGGACAACGCAGGACGGGAATGACGGTCATTCACAGCGCAGGGGTGACAGCGGTGGTTCTGCCCAGTCCCGGAGAGGGCTCCGCCCTCGGCCCGCCAAGGGCCTGAGGCCCTTGGAACCCCGTCTGACTGCCGTGGATACCCCGGATGGGTGGGGTCTCTGGTTGCTGGGCGCCTATTCTGCCTTGCAGTCGCCT
Source organism: Muricoccus roseus (assembly GCF_900141905.1). Taxonomy (GTDB): domain Bacteria; phylum Pseudomonadota; class Alphaproteobacteria; order Acetobacterales; family Acetobacteraceae; genus Roseomonas; species Roseomonas rosea. Next base: position 33,266 of record NZ_FQZF01000035.1, read on the forward strand.
GAGGTCTCAGACCTCAGGCGCACCGTCAGCCCCGTGATTCCAAACTCGAAGACAAAGATGATGGGTCGAAGGCACTGCCTTCGACGGGTCCGGGGAGAGGAAGAATTCCTTCTTCCTCTCCCCGGGACAGACCAACAAATCAGAACAAGACCTCGCCGGTATCAGCCTGCCGCGGTGGACTTGGCCAGGGCGTCGAAGGCCTTCAGCCGGGCGATGAGGGCCGGCATTTCCCGGATCGGGATCATGTTCGGCCCGTCGCTCGGGGCCTTGTCCGGGTCCGGATGGGTTTCGATGAACACCATCGCCACCCCGACCGCGACGGCCGCCCGGGCCAGCACGGGCGCGAACTCCCGCTGCCCGCCGCTGCTTCCGCCCAGCCCGCCGGGCTGCTGCACCGAATGGGTGGCGTCGAACACCACGGGATAGCCGGTGCGCGCCATGATCGGCAGGCCGCGCAGGTCGGAGACGAGGGTGTTGTAGCCGAAGGAGGTCCCGCGGTCGCAGAGCAGGATGTTCTCGTTGCCGGTGGAGGCGATCTTCGCCGCCACGTTCACCATGTCCCAGGGGGCGAGGAACTGGCCCTTCTTCACGTTCACCGCCTTGCCCGTCTGGCCGGCCGCCAGCAGCAGATCGGTCTGGCGGCAGAGGAAGGCGGGGATCTGCAGGCAGTCCACCACCTCGCCTACCGGAGCGCATTGCCCGGCGTCATGCACATCGGTGAGCACGGGCAGGCCGGTGCGCTCCCGCACCTCGGCGAGGATCGAGAGCCCCTCGTTCATGCCCACGCCGCGCGCGGCATTCGTGCTGGTGCGGTTGGCCTTGTCGTAGCTGGACTTGAAGACCATCCCGACGCCCGCATCCCGCGCCATGGCGGCGATGGCCTCGGCGCATTCCAGCGCATGGGCGCGGGACTCGATCTGGCAGGGGCCGCAGATGAAGGCGAGCGGCAGGTCGTTCCCGACCTCCAGCCCGCCGATGCGGACGCGGCTCATACCAGCCGCGCCTGGCGCACGGCGGCGCCGATGAAGCCAGCGAAGATCGGGTGCGGCTCGAACGGCTTGGACTTCAACTCGGGATGGTACTGCACACCGAGGAACCAGGGATGGTCCGGCCGCTCCACGATCTCGGGCAGTACGCCATCGGGGGACATGCCGGAGAAGCGCAGGCCGGTGGCCTCCAGCTTGTCGCGGTAGTTCACGTTCACCTCGTAGCGGTGCCGGTGGCGCTCCATGATCTCGGCCCGGCCGCCATAGATGTCGCGCACGAGCGAATCCTCGGCCAGCAGGGAGGGATAGGAGCCCAGGCGCATGGTGCCGCCGAGGTCGCCGCCCTCGGAGCGCTTCTCCACCTGGTTGCCGCGCTTCCACTCCGTCAGCAGCCCGACGACCGGGTCCTCGCAGGGGCCGAACTCGGTCGAGGAGGCGCCCGGCAGCCCCGCCTGGTTCCGCGCGGCCTCCACCACCGCCATCTGCATGCCGAAGCAGATGCCGAGGAAGGGCACGCCGCGTTCGCGCGCGAACTGCACCGCCCGGATCTTGCCCTCGCTGCCGCGCTCGCCGAAGCCACCGGGCACGAGGATCGCATGCGCCCCCTCCAGCCGCTTGATCGCGCCCTCGCCCTCGAAGATGGAGCTGTCCACCCAGTCCAGCTTGACCTTCACGTTATGGGCGATGCCGCCATGGGTCAGCGCCTCGCCGAGCGACTTGTAGGCGTCGAGCAGAGACATGTACTTGCCGACGACGGCCACCGTGACCTCGCCCTCCGGCTGCTGGAGGGACTGCACGATCCTCTGCCAGCGGGAGAGGTCGGGCTCGCCATAGACGGACATGTCGAAGTGCCGGAGCACTTCCCGGTCCAGCCCTTCCGCATGGTATTGCAGCGGCACGGCATAGATGGAGGACGCATCGAGCGCCGGGATCACGCTCTCCGGCCGCACGTTGCAGAAATTGGCGATCTTGCGCCGCTCGTTCTCGGGGATCGGCCGATCGCTGCGGCAGAGCAGCACATGCGGCTGGATGCCCAGGCCCAGCAGCTCCTTCACGCTGTGCTGGGTCGGCTTCGTCTTCAGCTCACCGGCCGAGGCGATCCAGGGCACGAGCGTCAGGTGCACGAAGATGCTGCGCCGCGGGCCGAGCTCGTTCGCGAGCTGCCGCATGGCTTCCAGGAAGGGCAGGCTCTCGATGTCGCCGACCGTGCCGCCGACCTCGACGATGACGAAGTCGTACTCCTCGACCCCGGCAGTGATGCCTTCCTTGATGGCGTCCGTGATGTGGGGGATCACCTGGACGGTGCCGCCCAGATACTCGCCGCGCCGCTCCTTCGCGATCACGTCGGAATAGATGCGGCCCGTCGTCCAGGCATCGGCCTGGTTCGCGTGCACGCCGGTGAAGCGCTCGTAATGGCCGAGGTCGAGGTCGGTTTCCGCCCCGTCATCGGTCACGAAGACCTCGCCATGCTGATACGGGCTCATCGTGCCCGGATCGACGTTGAGATAGGGGTCGAGCTTCCGGAGCCGGACCTTGTGGCCGCGCGCCTGCAGGAGCGCCGCGAGGGATGCGGCGGCAATGCCTTTTCCGAGGGAAGAGACCACGCCGCCGGTGATGAATACGTACCGCGTCATGGGAGGCCCTTATAGCGAACGTGGAAACGCCGCGGCCAGGGGCCGCGGACGCAATGAAGCCATGCGCGGCGCCGGGTTGATCGGCGCCGCTGCCCGAACAGGGGGTTAGTTCGTCGGAACCGCGGGGGCCGGCGGCGCCACGGGGGCGACCGGCGTCGCGGGAAGGGCGCCCGGCGCGCCCGGCGCGGCGCCGCCGGCAGCCGGCGGCGAATCGAACAGCGAGCGCTGGCGGCCCGTGCCCTGGTTCAGCAGCCCGAGCGCGAGCGCCAGGGCCATGAAGAGGGTAGCCAGCACCGCCGTGGCGCGGGTGAGCAGGTTCGCCGTGCCCCGCCCCGACATGAGGTTGCCCATGCCCTGGGAGGAGCCGATGCCGAGCCCACCGCCCTCGCTGCGCTGCAGCAGCACCACCCCGATCAGGGCGGCGGCGACGAAGAAATGCAGGACGAGAAGGACGGTGGTCATGATTCGCGGCTTCTAGCGCCCTTCGGCTCCCCGGGGAAAGGGTTTCCCCGGGGGAAAGGGTTTCAGGCCGGAACGGCCGCCCCGATCCCCAGGAAATCCTCCGCCTTCAGGCTGGCGCCGCCCACCAGGGCCCCATCCACATTCGGCAGGGCCAGGATCGCCGCGGCGTTGGAGGGCTTCACGGAGCCGCCATAGAGGAGGCGCGTGGCCTCCCCCTGCCCCGGGAAGCGGGCGGCCAGCTCGGCGCGCATGCGCCCATGCATCGCGGCGATGTCCGCCTCGGTGGGCGTCCGCCCGGTGCCGATGGCCCAGACCGGCTCATAGGCCACCACCCCCTTGGCGTTGGCGAAATCGGGCGGCAGGGAGCCGGCGAGCTGGGCGGCCACCACCGCTTCCGCCTCCCCCGCGTCCCGCTGCGCCTCGGTCTCGCCCACGCAGACAATGGGGATCAGCCCGGCCGCGATGGCGGCCCGCGCCTTGGCCTGCACCAGGGTATCCGTCTCGCTATGGTCGGCCCGGCGCTCGGAATGGCCGAGGATGACATAGCCGCAGCCCGCATCGGCCAGCATGGCGGCGGAGATGTCGCCGGTATGGGCCCCATTGGCGTCGGCCGAGCAGTCCTGCCCCCCGATCGCGACCGGCTTCCAGCCCATGGAGGCGGCGGCCACATGGAGATGGAGGAAGGGCGGGCAGATCAGAAGGTCCGCGCCGGCCACGCGGTCCAGCCCGGCGCGCACTCCCTCGGCCAGGGCCGCGGCCTCGCGCAGCGTGCCGTTCATCTTCCAGTTGCCGGCGATGAGGGGGCGGACTCCGGGGGTCATGGGCTCTCCTGATGTTACGGCGCGTCTCCACGGCCCGTATCGGGGCGCCCGATGTTTGGCAACGGGGCCGGGGTGCGCTACGGGCTGCCCCCTCTCCGCCTTCCCGACAGGGCCATCCGCATGATCTCCGCGTTCCGCCGCCTCGCCGGCACTTGGTTCGCCAAGGGCCTGTTCCTCCTGCTGGTCCTGTCCTTCGGGATCTGGGGGATCGAGGATGTGATCCGCAATTTCGGGCGGGACAACGCGGTGGCCCGCGTGGGCGGGGAGTCGATCGAGCTGACCGAGGCGCAGAACGCCGCCCGGCGCGAGACGCAGCGCCTCCAACGCCAGCTCGGCCCCCGCTTCGAGGCGAATGAGGGCTTCCGCCAGGCCGTGGCCCGCCAGGCCGTGGAAAACCTCATCGCCGCCCGCGCCCAGAGCCAGGAGGCCCGGCGCATGGGCGTCGCGGCCTCGGTGGATGCCGTGCGCGCCTATACCTTCGCCGTTCCTGCCTTCCAGGGAGCGGATGGGCGGTTCAACCCGCTGATCCTGCAGCAGTTCCTTCGGCAGAACGACCTGAGCGAGGGCGATTTCACCCGCCTCGTCGTCGCCGATCTCGAGCGCCAGCAGCTCATCGGCGCCATCCGTGCCGGCGCGCGCGCCCCCGAGACCATGACCCGCCAGCTCCTCGCCTTCGCGGGCGAGCGGCGGGCGGCGGAGGTGGCCGAGTTCCCCCTGCTCAGCGCCCCCGAGGTGCCGGAGCCGACCGAGGCGCAGCTCACCCGCTATCACGAGAACAACCCCGCCCAGTTCTCCTCCCCCGAATACCGGGAGGTCGCCCTGGCCATGCTCTCGGCCGAGGCGCTGCTGCCGCGGGTGACGGTCACGGATGCCGAGATCGAGGCCGGGCTGGAAGCCCAGCGCGAGCGGACCGGCACGCCCGAGCGCCGCACGGTGGAGCAGGCCCTGGTCAGCAGCCGGGAGGCGGCCGACGCCATCCGCACGGCCTGGGCGGGCGGTGCCGAGCTTGCGGCCGTCAAGACGCAGGCCGAGGCGGCCGGCGGCACCGCGCTGGAGATGGGCCAGGTGACGCGCGGCGAGATGCCGGTGGAGAACATCGCGGCCGCCGTCTTCGCCCTGCCCCAGGGCGGCGTGACCGACCCGATCCAGAGCCCCTTCGGCTGGCATGTGATGAAGGTCACCGCCATCCAGGCCGCCGCCGAGAAGCCCATGGAGGAGCTGCGCGCCGAGACCCGCGCCTTCCTCGCCCGCGAGAAGGCCGCCGATCTTTCGTATGAGGAGGCGAACAAGCTGGAGGATGCGCTGGCCGGCGGCGCCACGGTGGAGGAGGCCGCCCAGCGCTTCGGGCTGACCGCGGCGCGCGTCACGCTGGACCGGCAGGGTAATGGGCAGGACGGCCGGCCCGTCGAGCTGCCCGGCGGCCCCGCCGCCCGCGCCGCCATCCTCGAAGCGGTCTTCGCCAACCCGGCGGGCCAGGGCGCGCGCCTGGCCGAGGCCGCCAACGGCTTCGTCGCGCTGGACGTGGCGAATGCGATTCCGGCCGCGCTCCGCCCCTTCGCCAGCGTGGAGGCCGAGGTGCGCCGCGCCTGGACACTGGAGGCCCGCCGCCGCGCCCAGGAGGAGCGGGCCGCCGCCCTTCTCGCGGCCGCCCAGGGCGGCAAGGACTTCGCCGAGGCCGCGCGCGAGGCGGGCGTTGAGGCGGTTCGGATGGGCCCCTCCCTGCGCGACCCGCAGCAGGCCCCGCCGGGCGGCATCCCGGCCGAGCTGCTGCCCGGGCTCTTCGCCGCGAAGGTCGGCGAGGTCACCATGGCCCAGACATCGGCCGGCTATGCCGTGGCGCGGCTTGCCGAGATCATCCCCGCCGATGTCGCGGCCGATGCCGCCGGCCTGGCCCGGGTGAAGGGCGAGGTGGAGCAGAGCATGCAGGACGACCTGGAGGCGCAGTTCGCCGCCGCCCTGCGCGCCCGCGGGAACGTCACCATCAACCCGGCCATGATGGAACAGGTGGCCGCCCGATGAACGCGCCCGACAACTACGCCGCCTTCGCCGCGGCCCATGCGGCCGGCCAGGGCCAGGTCCTGGTCCGCGAGCGCGTGGCGGATCTCGACACGCCGGTCGGCGCCTTCCTCAAACTGGCGGAGGGTCGGCCAAACACCTTCCTGCTGGAAAGCGTGGAGGGCGGGCAGAGCCGCGGCCGCTATTCGGCCATCGGCCTCGCGCCCGACCTGATCTGGCGTTGCCGGGAGGGCAAGGCCGAGATCAACCGCCACGCCCTTTCCGCCCCCCATGCCTTCGTGCCGGAGGCCGCGCCGGCGCTCGACAGCCTGCGCGCCCTCATCCAGTCCTGCCGCATGGCGCTGCCGGCCGGGCTGCCGCCCTGTGCCGCCGGGCTCTTCGGCTATCTCGGCTATGACATGGTCCGGCTGATGGAGCGGCTGCCGGCGCGGAACCCGGATGTGCTTGGAATCCCGGAAGCGATCCTCGGCCGCCCGACCGTGATCGCCGTCTTCGACCATGTACGGGACATTCTCACCCTCTGCGCCCCCGTCTATGCCGATCGTGGCGAGACGGCGCGCGAGGCCTATGAGGCCGCCCAGGCCCGGCTGGACGAGGCCGAGGCGGCGCTGGACCGGCCGGTGCCGCGCCCGGCGCCGCCCGCCGCCCTGCCCGCCCCCGGCACCCCCTCCTCCAACTTCACCAAGGAGGGGTTCATGGCGGCGGTGGAGCGGGGGAAGGAGTACATCGCGGCCGGCGATGCCTTCCAGATCGTCCTGAGCCAGCGCTTCCAGGCGCCCTTCGCCCTGCCGCCCTTCGCGCTCTACCGCGCGCTGCGGCGGCTGAACCCCGCGCCGTTCCTCTTCCACTTCGATTTCGGCGGCTTCGCCGCCGTGGGGGCGAGCCCCGAGATCCTGGTGCGTCTGCGCGACGGCACCGTCACCGTCCGCCCCCTCGCCGGCACCCGCCGCCGCGGCACGACGCCCGAGGAGGACCTGGCGCTCGAGCGCGAGCTGCTGGCCGACCCGAAGGAACGGGCCGAGCACCTGATGCTGCTCGACCTCGGCCGCAACGATGTCGGCCGCGTGTCGGAGATCGGCACGGTGCGCGTCACCGCCCAGTTCGGGATCGAGCGCTACAGCCAGGTCATGCATATCGGCAGCGAGGTGCAGGGCAAGCTGCGCCCCGGCCTCTCGGCCCTGGACGCGCTGGTCGCTGGCTTCCCGGCCGGCACCCTCTCCGGCGCCCCCAAGGTGCGGGCGATGGAGATCATCGAGGAGACCGAGCCCTCCCGCCGCGGCGTCTATGCCGGGTGCTTCGGCTATTTCGGCGCCGATGGCGGCATGGACACCTGTATCGGCCTGCGCATGGCGCTGGTGAAGGATGGAGTGATGTCCGTCCAGGCCGGGGCCGGGGTGGTGGCGGACAGCGACCCCGAGGCCGAGTACGAGGAGACGCGGCAAAAGGCCCGCGCGCTGTTCCGGGCGGCCGAGGAGGCGGTGCGCTTCGCCGCCGCAGCGCCCCGGCGCGAGCCGGGCTGAGACCCCGGAGAGAGGAAGAGGCGGCGGCGATGGACCTGTTCGAGACGAACGGCGTGAAGATCGACCTCTCCCACCCCCGGGTGGCGCCGGTCGCCGAGGAGTTCCGCCGCGGCAGCTTCGAGGGGCGCGAGGCGAAGCTCGTCCGTCAGGTGGTACGCCGCCACCACCGGATCCTGGAGATGGGCACCTGCACCGGCTTCGTCGCCATGATCGCGGCGCGTATCGTCGGGGCGGGCGCGATCCTCTGCTACGAGGCGAATCCGCAGAACGCCGCTCTCGCCGCCCATCATTTCGCGGCGAACGACCTGCCCATCACCATCGCCAACGCCGTCCTGCTCTCCCGCCGCGCAGCGGCGGGGAAGCCGCCGACCGTGCCCTTCTTCATGTCACCCTCCCTCGTCTCCTCCTCGCTGATCCCCATCCCGCGCCGGGACAGCGTCGAGGTGCCGGTCGCCATTTTCGAGGAGGAAGTCTCCCGCCACGGGGCGAACTTCCTGATCATGGACATCGAGGGCGGCGAGGTGGAGCTGCTCGGCACGGCGGACCTCGACCCCATCACGGGCATCCTGATGGAGACGCATTACCGGAAGGCCGGGATCGGGCCGACCGACGCCATGATCAAGCGGCTCTATGACCGGGGCTTCCGGATCAACCTGCGGAACTCCGGCAGCGAGACCCTCCACCTCTACCGCGAGGGGCACGAGGCGGATCTCGAAGGGGCTTGGTAGCCCGCCCCGCTTGACCAGCGGGGCCGCCTCGGCCGATGTGAAGAGGCCATGATCCTGCTCATCGACAATTACGACAGCTTCACCTTCAACCTCGTCCACTTCCTCGGGGAACTGGGCGCGGAGGTGGCGGTCTGGCGCAACGACGCGCTCTCGGTCGAGCAGGCCCTGGAGATGAACCCGCGCGCGATCGTCCTCTCCCCGGGTCCTTGCACGCCCAATGAAGCCGGAATCTGCCTGGACCTGATCGGGGCGGCCGCGAAGAAGGGCGTGCCCCTCTTCGGCGTCTGCCTCGGCCACCAGGCCATCGGCCAAGCCTTCGGCGGCACCGTGGTGCGCGCGCCGGAGCCCGTGCACGGCAAGGTGCATGACGTCCATCACGGCGGCACCGATGTCTTCGCCGGCCTCCCCTCCCCCTTCCGCGCCACGCGCTATCACTCCCTCGTCGTCCGCCGCGACGACATGCCCGAGAGCCTGAGGGTGACCGCCGAAACGGGCGACGGCCTCGTCATGGGCCTGGCCCACCGGGATCTTCCGGTCTGGGGCGTGCAGTTTCACCCGGAGAGCATCGCCTCCGCCCATGGGCACGACATGCTGGCCAATGTCATGCGGATGGCGGGCGTGAACCTGCCGCCGCGGCCCAAGACCGCCGCGCGGGCGGCCTAACCATGTCGCTGAAACCTGTCCTGGCCCGGCTCGCCGCCGGGGAGCGCATGGCCGAGAGCGAAGCGGAGGCGGCCTTCGGCACGGTCATGGCCGGCGAAGCCACCCCGGCGCAGATCGCGGGCATGCTGATGGCCATGCGCGTGCGCGGGGAAACCGTGGCCGAGATGACCGGCGCCGTGCGTGCCATGCGCGCCCGCATGACGGCGGTTGAGGCGCCGGAGGGCGCCATCGACCTCGTCGGCACCGGAGGCGACGCCGCCGGCACGCTGAACATCTCCACCGCCGCCGCGCTGGTGGTGGCCGGCTGCGGCGTGCCGGTGGCCAAGCACGGCAACCGCGCCCTCTCCTCCCGCGCCGGTGCCTCGGACGTCCTCACCGCCCTCGGCGTGAACACGGACGTGCCCTTCGAGCGCCTGCCCGAGGTGCTCCGCGAGGCCGGCATCTGCTTCCTCATGGCCCCGCGCCACCATGCGGCCCTGCGCCATGCCGCCGGGCCGCGCATGGAGCTGGGCACCCGGACGATCTTCAACCTGCTCGGCCCGCTGACCAACCCCGCCCGGGTGCGCCGCCAGATGACCGGCGCCTTCGCGCCCCAATGGCTGCGCCCCATGGCGGAGACCCTGGGGCGGATCGGCACCGAGCATGCCTGGCTCGTCCATGGCCAGGGACTCGACGAGCTGACCATTGCCGGCCCTTCCGAGGTGGTGGAGCTGAAGGACGGGGTGATCCGCGAGTTCGCGATCACCCCCGAAGAGGCCGGCCTGCCCCGCCACCCCGCCGAATCCCTGCGGGGCGGCGAGCCCGCGGAGAATGCGGAGGCGCTGATCGCCCTCCTCCAGGGCGAGGCGGGGGGGTACCGGGACTGCGTGCTCCTGAACGCAGCCGCCGCGCTGATCGTGGCAGGCCGCGTCACGGAGCTCCGGACCGGCGCCGCCTTGGCCGCGGAATCGATCGCCTCGGGCGCCGCCATGCGCGCGCTGGAGCGGCTTCGGGCGCTGACCAACGGATCCTAGCCATTCCGCCGGAGTCCGAGCCGCCCGGCGCCCCCTGCCTGAGGCCCCTCTGGAAGGCGGCGCCTTCACCGGCGCCATCCGTTAACCCAAGCGCTTGACGCGCCCGCCGGAAGGGGGCCAGGAACCGCTCATCATGGACCAGACCCTCACGGCATCGGACACGCTCCGGCGCATCCTCGACGACAAGCGGGCCGAGGTGCAGGCGCGCATGCAGGAGACCCCGCTCCCCGAGATGGAGCGGCGGGCCCGGGCTACCGACAGGCCCCGCCGTTTCACCGAGGCGCTCTGCGCCGCGGTGGCGGAGATGCGGATCGGGCTGATCGCCGAGGTAAAGCGGGCCTCGCCCTCGGGCGGGCTCATCCGCGAGCCCTTCGACCCCGCCGGCATCGCCCGCGCCTATGAGGAGGCCGGGGCGACCTGCCTCTCCGTCCTGACGGACGAGCCCTATTTCCAGGGCACCGCGGAGCATCTGCGCCTCGCTCGCGACGCGACAGCGCTTCCCGTGCTGCGCAAGGACTTCATGATCGACCCCTGGCAGGTCTTCGAGGCCCGGGCGATGGGGGCGGATGCCATCCTCATCATCATGGCCGCCCTCAGCGACGAAGAGGCCTCCGAGATCGAGGACGTCGCGCGCGGGCTCGACATGGGCGTGCTGGTGGAGGTCCATGACGAGGCGGAGCTGGAGCGCGCCCTCGGCCTCGAGACCCGGCTGATCGGCGTGAACAACCGCGACCTCCGCAGCCTCAGGACCGACATCGCCGTGACCGAGCGTCTGGCGCCCCTCATCCCCGCCGACCGGATCCCGGTGGCCGAAAGCGGGATCCGCACGGCCCAGGATGTGCGCCGCATGGTCCATGCCGGGGCGCGCTGCCTACTGGTTGGCGAGCATCTGCTGCGCCAGCCGGACCCCGGCGCCGCCGCGCGCGAGCTGGTGCAGGCCGCTTGAGCGGTCCCCTCACCCATTTCGATTCGGCCGGCCGGGCGGCGATGGTGGATGTCTCGGCCAAGGCCGAGACGGTGCGCGAAGCCACCGCCAGGGGCCGCATCACCATGCGCCCGGAGACCCTGGCGCTGATCGCCGAGGGCCGTGCCGGCAAGGGGGATGTGCTGGGCGTCGCGCGCCTGGCCGGGATCATGGCGGCCAAGCGCACGGCCGAGCTGATCCCGCTCTGCCATCCGCTCCCCCTCTCCTCCGTCACCATCGAATTGGAGCTGGCCGAGCCGGATGCGGTGGAGATCGCCGCGACGGTCCGCACCGCCGGCCGCACCGGAGTGGAGATGGAGGCGATGACGGCCGTCAGCATGGCGGCCCTGACCATCTATGACATGGTGAAGGCCGCCGACCGGGGCATGCGGATCGAGGCGATTCGGCTGACCCACAAATCTGGCGGCAAGTCAGGCCTTTACGAGGCGTCCTGATGATCCCGGTCGAGGAAGCGCTGGAGCGGATCCTGGCCGGTCTCTCACCGACCGGGGCGGAAACCGTCGCCCTGGCCGAGGGTTGGGGGCGGATTCTCGCCCATCCCGTCACCGCGCGCCTTACCCAGCCCCCCACCGATGTCTCCGCCATGGACGGCTATGCCGTGCGGGTCGAGGACGCGGGCGTCGGGGCACGGCTCCGCGTCATCGGCGCCTCGCCCGCCGGCCATCCTTTCAGCGGAAGGGTCGGTCCTGGCGAAGCCGTGCGGATCTTCACCGGCGGTGCCCTGCCGGCCGGCGCCGATACGGTCCTGCTGCAGGAGGATGCGGCGGCCGAGGATGGCCATGTCCGCCCCACCGAGGCCCCCCGCCCCGGGCGCCACATCCGCCGCGCGGGGCTGGATTTCGCGACGGGTGACACGCTTCTCCCTGCCGGAAGGCGGCTGACCGCGCGGGATATCGGCCTTGCGGCGGCGGCCAACCATCCCTGGCTCCAGGTCCATCGGCGCCCCCGGATCGGAATCCTCGCCACGGGCGACGAAATCAGCTTGCCGGGGGACCCGATACCCCCGGGCGGCATCGTCTCCTCCAACGCCCATGCGCTGGCGGCCCTGGTGCGGGCGGCGGGCGGCGAGCCGCTGGTGCTGCCGATCGCGGCGGATGACCGGGATGCCATCGCCGGCGCCGCGGAGGCCGCCCGCCGCTGCGACCTGCTGGTGACCACCGGAGGGGCGAGCGTCGGCGAGCACGACCTGGTCCAGGCCGCCCTTGGCCCGCAAGGCTTCGCGCTGGACTTCTGGAAGATTGCCATGCGGCCCGGTAAACCGTTGATCTGGGGGGACTTGCGGGGCACCCCGCTGCTGGGCCTGCCGGGCAACCCGGTCTCGGCCCTGGTTTGCGCCGTGCTCTTCCTCATCCCCGCGACGCGCCGGCTCTCCGGCCTGCCAGCGGGCCCGGTCGAGACCCGCCCGGCGCTGCTCGGCCGCGAGATGCCGGCGAATGACCGGCGGCAGGACTATGTGCGCGCCGAACTCTCGCAGGATGCCGCCGGCGCCCTGGTCGCCACCCCCTTCGCGGTGCAGGACAGCTCCATGCTCCGCACCATGGCCGCTGCCGGTGCCCTGATCCTGCGCCGGCCGCATGCTCCAGCCGCCCCGGCGGGCTCCGCGGTCGAGGTTGTCGAACTTTCCTCTCTCGGCGTGTGAAGCGCGGCATTGACCGACGCGGAAGAACTTTCATAGAACTTCCGTGTCGGTTGCCCGTTTGTTCGTGCAGTGGACTTGCCCCGCCCCCAGGGAGACGCCCGGACCATGCTCACCCGGAAGCAGCACGAGCTGCTCACCTTCATTGACAAACATCTCCGGAACACCGGCTTCTCCCCCTCCTTCGAGGAGATGAAGGAGGCGCTGAACCTGAAGTCGAAGTCCGGCATCCACCGCCTGATCACGGCGCTGGAGGAGCGCGGCTTCCTCAAGCGCCGCGCCCACCGGGCCCGGGCGCTGGAGGTGCTGCGCATGCCCGACAGCATGGGCCCCCGCGCCGCGCAGGCCCAGGCCGCGCAGCCGGCGGCGCCCGCCGGGCCCGCCTTCGCGCCCAATGTCATCCGCGGCAACTTCGCCCAGAACCTGCCCGGCGCGGTGCGCACCGCGAATGACGCGGCCGCCGTGCACCTCCCCCTTTACGGCCGGATCGCGGCCGGCCTTCCGATCGAGGCGCTGCGCGACGGCGGCGACAGCGTCGAGGTTCCGGCGGCGCTGCTGGGCGGCGGCGAGCACTATGCGCTGGAGGTGGCGGGCGATTCGATGGAGGGCGCCGGCATCCTCGACGGCGACACGGTCATCATCCGCCGCGGCGACACGGCCGATAACGGCGCCATCGTGGTGGCCCTGGTGGACGAGAACGAGGTGACGCTGAAGCGGCTGCGCCGGCGCGGCAACTCCATCGCGCTGGAAGCCGCAAATCCGCGCTACGAGACCCGCATCTTCGGGCCGGACCGCGTGAAGGTGCAGGGCCGCCTCGTCGGCCTGGTGCGCCGCTACCACTGATCCCGGCTGGCAGGGGGCCATCCCCGCCCCGGCTATTCCGGCCCGGCTATTCCGTCTCGGCCGGCGGCTCGCTCTGGGGCTGGGCGCGCGGCGCCGGCACCGGAGGCACCCAGGGCCGGTCGCCCCGGAGCGCGCGGTCCGACAGGATCCTCGCCCCGTCCGGCCCCAGCCAGATCGCATGGGCCCCGTCCCGCCAGACGGAGAATCGGTCCACCCGCGGCGTATCCCGGCAGCGACCCCGGATCGGCTCCAGCGAGATCATCACCGCGGCCAGCCCGCAGCCGGTTTCCGCCAGGACAGGTGGCAGCGGGGGCGCCGGGCCACGCCGGGGCCGGGGCGCCTCGCGCGGCGGCTGGCGCAGCAGGATGGCCGCGGCGGCCTCGGGGCGCGGGCGCAGCAGGCAGGAGAGAGCGGAGCAACTGGCCAGCCCCTCCGCCGCCGCGCCTTCGCGCGGCAAGGATGCGGCGCCGTCCTCCCCCCAACTCCGCAGCCAGGATTCGCGCGTCAGGCGGTTGGCGCCGGAGGCGCGCTCCGCCAGCACCCCGTGGGGTGTCGCGATCGCCAGCATCCGCCCGTCGGCGGCCACCAGGATGTCCGGCGGCGTGCTCGCCAGGCCGGAGAGCAGCCCGGCCAGCATGGCCGGCACGCCCAGCCAGCGCCATGGCAGGCGCCAGAGGCAGAGCCAGCACAGGCCGAGGGTGAAGAGCCCGAGCCCCCAGGCAGGAAGCGGTGGCGCGGAGAGCGCCGCGCCGGGCCAGGCAGCCACGGTGGCCCCGGTCACCAGGGTCGCCTCCACCCCCCAGCCCATCACCGCAAGCGGGGCGCCTTCCAGCCCGAGGGGCATGAGCGCGAGGGCCAGCATTCCCGCCGGCATGACGAGGAAGGAGGTCAGCGGCACCGCCACGGCATTCGCCGCCACGCCATAGAGCTGCAGCCGCCCGAAATGGTGCAGCCCGAAGGGCGTGGTCGCCGCCCCGGCGACGAGGGAAGTCGCGATCAGGCCGAGCACCACCAGCGCCGCGCACCCCCGCCAGCCCCGCATCCGCAAGGCCTGACCCGGACCCCGCAGCGCCTCGGCGGCGGCGATCAGCGCCAGCACCGCGGCGAAGGACATCTGGAAGGAGGGTCCGGTGAGGGCGGCGGGGTTCGCCAGCAGCACCAAGCCGGCCGCCAGGGCGATGGCGCGCAGGGAAAGGGCACGGCGGCCGGTCAGCACGGCGAGGGTGACCAGCGCCGCCATGGCGAAAGAGCGGACCATCGGCACGCCGGAGCCGGTGAGCAGCGTATAGGCCCCGCCAAGCACCAGCCCCGCGACGGCGGCCACACCCTTGGAATCCACCCGGAGAGCGAGCCAGGGCATGGCCGCGACCGCCACCCGCGTCAGCGCGAAGCCGATGCCGATGACGATCGCCACATGGAGGCCGGAGACGGAGAGCAGATGCGCCAGCCCCGAATCCCGCAGGGCCGCGAGTTCATCCGCCGGAATGGCCGATTGCGAGCCGGTGAGCAGCGCCGCGGCTACCGCCCCCGTGCCGCCGGGCAGGGCGGCGGTCACCCGGGCCTCGATCGCCGAGCGAAGCCCGGAGAAGAGCGGCGCCTCGTCGCCCGGCACGACGCTCGCGGCGTTCAGCGCGAAACCGGAGCCGGCGAGGCCGGAGAAATAGGCGGCGCGCTGCAGGTCGAAAGCGCCCGGATAGGCCGGGGCCATGGCCGGGCGCAGGAGAGCGCGGACCGAGAGCTGGTCCCCCGGCGCGGGCCGGGCCGGGTCGTTGGCGCGCAGGCGGATGCGGATCCGCCGCTCCAGCGGCGGGCGTTCATCCAGCCGCGGCGCGGCCAGGACGACCCGGCGCCCCTCCGGCAGGAGGTCCACCGCCTCCACGCGGCCCGTGATGATCGTCGCGGTACGCGGCAGGTCCGGAACGGCCGGGGCGGCGCGCGCATGGAGGAGGGCGGCCGCGAAACCGAGGGCGACGGCCCCGGCGAGGGCCAGGCCGGCCGCCGAAACCGGCGCGCGGCCGCGCAGCAGCAGAGCGAGCGCGAGAAGCGGCCAGGGCAGTGCCGCCCAGGCCAGGGCGGGCTCTGTCGTGAGCCCGAAATAGAGGAGGATCCCCGCCCCCATAGCCACTGGCAGCCAAAGCGGCCAGCGGTCCCATTCCGCCGCCACCCAGCCCAGGACGCGTTCGGCCAGGGGCGGAGACGGGAGGGCGAGCTGTGCCTGGGCGAGATGGGCGGACATCCGGCCCTATGCTAGCCCACCGATCACAGAGGCGTGAGGGGTCAACAGAGTCTTCGGGCGGTGATAGAGGGGCGGCATGACCGTCCGCACGCGCTTCGCCCCCTCCCCCACCGGCTACCTGCATATCGGCGGGGCCCGGACCGCGCTCTTCAACTTCCTCTTCGCGCGGCACCATGGCGGCCAGTATCTGCTGCGGATCGAGGATACGGACCGGGCGCGCAGCACGCCGGAAGCCGTTCGCCAGATCATCGAGAGCCTGGAATGGCTCGGCCTCTCCCCGGATGAGCCGCCGGTCATGCAGACCTCGCGCGAGCAGCGCCATGCGGAGGTGGCGAAGGAGCTGCTCGCCAAGGGCCGCGCCTATCTCGCCTATGACACGGCGGAGGAGCTGGTCGCGATGCGCGAGCGCGCGCAGGCCGAGGGCCGCCCCCCGCGCTACGACGGCAACTGGCGCGACCGCGACCCCTCGGAGGCGCCGGGCGGCATCGCCCCGGTCATCCGCATCAAGGCTCCGCGGGAGGGCGAGACGGTGGTGCGCGACCTCGTGCAGGGCGAGGTGCGGGTGCAGAACACGGAGCTGGATGACATGATCATCCTCCGCTCCGACGGCACGCCGACCTATCTGCATGCGGTGGTGGTGGACGACCATGACATGGAGATCACCCATGTCATTCGCGGCGACGACCACCTTACCAACACCTTCCGCCAGATCATGGTCTATGACGCCATGGGCTGGGAGCGGCCGGAATTCGCCCATATCCCGCTGATCCATGGCGCTGATGGCGCCAAGCTATCCAAGCGGCACGGGGCGGTGGGCGCGCTGGAGTTCCGCGACCAGGGCTTCCTGCCGGAAGCCGTCTGCAACTACCTCCTCCGCCTGGGCTGGGGCCATGGCGACGAGGAGTTCGTGCCGCGGGAGCGCGCGATCGAGCTTTTCGACCTGAAGGATGTCGGCCGCGCCGCCTCGCGCATGGACTATGCCAAGCTCTCGCACCTGAACGGCCAGTACCTCCGCGCGGCCGACGCGGCCGCCCTGCTGCCGCAGGTGCTCGCCCGGCTGGGCGAGGTGAGCGAGACGCAAGCAGCGCGGGTGGCCGCGCTGATCCCCGACCTCCAGCCCCGCGCGCGCAGCCTGGTCGAAATGGCGGAGGGGGCGCGCTTCGCCCTGGCCATGCGCCCGCTCAAGTATGAGCCCAAGGCCGCCGAGGCGCTGGACCATGCCGATGTGCGGGCCCGGCTCGCGGCGCTGGCGGCGCAACTCGCGGGCGTGGAATGGGACCGTTCGGCCCTGGACGGCGCGCTTCGAGCCTTCGCCGAGGCGCAGGGCGTGAAGCTCGGCCAGGTGGCGCAGCCCCTTCGCGCGGCGCTGACCGGCAGCCTTCAGTCCCCGCCGATCGACGCGGTTCTCATGGCGCTGGGCAAGGAGGAGAGCCTGGCCCGCATCGGGGACGCCGCCGAAGGCGTCAGTCTCGTCGGCGGCTGAACCCGCGCCGCTAGGCGGCGCGGACCTCCGCGACGAAGTGGGTGACGGTTCCGTTGAGCTGCTCGGCCTGCTGGGCGAGTTCCGAGGCGGCGGAGAGCACCTCGCCTGCGGCCGCGCCGGTTTCGGCCGAGCCCTGGCTGACCGAGGCGATGTTGGCCGTCACCGCCTCCGTCGCACGCGCCGTCTCCTGCACCGTGCGCGCGATCTCCCCGGTCGCCGCCGTCTGCTGCTCCACCGCCGCCGCGATCGCCACCGCGATCCCGCTCACCTCCTCGATCGTCCGCCCGATCCCCCCGATCGCCACCACCGCCTGATCGGTCGCCGACTGGATCTCGGCGATCTGCGCTCCGATCTCCTCGGTGGCCTTGGCCGTCTGCGCCGCCAG
>NZ_FQZF01000036.1 GCF_900141905.1 Muricoccus roseus
CAGCCCATCACAGACCAAACCACCCAAGACCAAGGCAAGAGCCACAAATCTCTTCTCGTCTTCAGGAAATCAGATATGATTTTCAAGGAACGAACGAGCAAAGGCTCCGGGTTTCCCCGGTTGGGATACCCCAACCCTTGCTCGGAACCGCCGACTGAAGCGCGGCGGGAAGACGTATTTAGTGACCCGAGGCCACCTCGTCAACCCTGCCCGTTCACTTCGTCCGGGGACACCGTGGCCGCCGTTTCAGGCGCCGTCGGTGTGGGGCGGCTTATATGGGGCCGCCCCACACCTGTCAAAGGGGTTTCACACAGTTTCCGCAAACGAGTCGATCGGGCTTACTTCCAGCCCATCCGGTCCCACGGAAACCCGCAGAGTCTGCCCGTCCTTCACGCTGCCTTCGAGCAGCATGCCGGCCAGCCTGTCCTGCAGGTTGCGCTGGATCACCCGCTTCAGCGGCCGCGCGCCATAGACGGGGTCGTACCCCGCCTCGGCCAGCCAGTCGCGCGCCTCCTTGTCCAGTTCCAGCGTGATCTTCCGGTCCTCTAGCAGCTTCCGCAGCCGACCCAGCTGGATCTCGACGATCGAGCCCATGTCCGCGCGCGCGAGGCGCCGGAACAGGACAATCTCGTCCAGCCGGTTCAGGAATTCCGGCCGGAACCGGGTGCGCACCACGTTCATCACTTGGCCGCGCACCAGGTCGACGTCCTCGCCTTCCGGCTGGGCGGCCAGGATCTCGCTACCCAGGTTGCTGGTCAGCACGATCAGGGTGTTCCGGAAGTCGACCGTCCTCCCCTGCCCGTCCGTCAGCCGCCCGTCGTCGAGCACCTGGAGAAGGACGTTGAACACGTCCTCATGCGCCTTCTCCACCTCGTCGAAGAGGATGACCTGGTAGGGCCGGCGCCGCACGGCTTCCGTGAGCGCACCACCCTCCTCATAGCCCACATAGCCCGGAGGAGCGCCGATGAGCCGGGCGACGGCGTGCTTCTCCATGTATTCCGACATGTCGATGCGCAGCAGCGCCCGGTCGTCGTCGAAGAGGAAGCTCGCCAGCGCCTTGGTCAGCTCGGTCTTGCCGACGCCGGTCGGGCCCAGGAAGAGGAAGCTGCCGATCGGCCGCCCCGGATCCTGCAGGCCGGCCCGCGCACGCCGAACCGCCTTGGAGACGGCCTCCAGTGCCTCCTCCTGGCCGACGACGCGCCTGCGCAGCTCGTCCTCCATGCGGATCAGCTTGGCGCGCTCGCCCTCCAGCATCTTCTCCACCGGCACGCCGGTCCAGCGGGAGACGACGGCCGCGACACCCTCCTCGGTCACCGCCTCGTTCACCAGACGGCCGCCCTCATCGGAGGATTCCGCGATCTTCTTCTCCAGTGCCGGGATGACGCCATAGGTCAGCTCGCCGGCCCGGGCGTAGTCGCCCTTGCGCTGGGCCAGCTCCACCTCGGTGCGTGCGCGGTCCAGCTCCTCCTTGGCCTTCTGCGCCTCGGTGAGCTTGTTCTTCTCCGCCTGCCAGCGCGCCGTCAGCGCGGAGGACTTCTCCTCGAGCGAGGCGATCTCACGCTCCAGCCTTTCCAGCCGGTCACGGCTGGCCGCGTCGGTCTCGCGCTTCAGCGCCTCGCGCTCGATCTTCGAGCGCATGAGGTCGCGGTCCAGCGCGTCCAGCTCCTCGGGCTTGCTGTCCACGGCCATACGGAGGCGGGACGCGGCCTCGTCCACCAGGTCGATCGCCTTGTCCGGCAGGAAGCGGTCCGTGATGTAGCGGTTCGAGAGAGTCGCCGCCGCCACCAGGGCGCTGTCGGCGATCCGCACGCCGTGGTGCAGCTCGTACTTCTCCCGGATGCCGCGCAGGATGGAGATCGTGTCCTCCACGGTCGGCTCGCCGACGAAGACGGGCTGGAACCGCCGCGCGAGCGCCGCGTCCTTCTCCACATGCTTGCGGTACTCGTCCAGCGTGGTCGCACCGATGCAGTGCAGCTCGCCGCGGGCCAGTGCGGGCTTGAGCAGGTTGGAGGCGTCCATCGCCCCATCCGCCTTGCCCGCGCCGACCAGCGTGTGCATCTCGTCGATGAAGAGGATCACCTCGCCGGCTGCCGTCTCGATCTCCGTCAGCACGCCCTTGAGGCGCTCCTCGAACTCACCGCGATACTTCGCGCCGGCCACCATCGCGCCCAGGTCGAGCGCGAGCACGCGCTTGCTCTTCAGCGCCTCCGGCACGTCGCCATTCACGATCCGCAGGGCGAGGCCTTCGACGATCGCCGTCTTGCCCACGCCGGGCTCGCCGATGAGCACGGGGTTGTTCTTGGTGCGGCGGGCGAGAACCTGGATCGTGCGGCGGATCTCCTCGTCGCGCCCGATCACCGGGTCGAGCTTGCCGTCCCGCGCCGCCTCGGTCAGGTCGCGCGCGTATTTCTTCAGCGCGTCGAACTGCTGCTCGGCATTGGCATTGTCCACGGTGCGGCCCTTGCGGAGCTCGGCCACGGCCGCCTCCAGCTTCTGGGCGGTGGCCCCGGCCTTGACCAGCAGCTTGCCCGCCGGCGTGTCGCTCGCCGCGATGGCCACCAGCAGCCGGTCCTGCGCGACGAAGCTGTCGCCGGCCTTCGTCGCCGTTCGCTCGGCCGCGTCCAGCACGCGCACGAAGTCGGGCGTCACCTGGGGCTGGCCGGCGCCACCGCCGGAAACCCGCGGGTTCTTCGCCACCTCGCCATCCACGTCGCGCTTGGCGGCCGCGGCGTCGCCCCCAGCGGCGCGGATCAGGCCGGCGGCGGCCCCTTCCTCGTCATCCAGCAGCGCCTTGAGCAGGTGCTCCGGCGTCACCCGCTGGTGGTATTCGCGGATGGCGATGGTCTGCGCGGCCTGAAGAAAGCCGCGGGCGCGTTCGGTGAGTTTCTCGATGTCCATGTCTCTGTCCCTCCACCCCGGTTCGGAACCCCGGAGGATCGATGGCGACCGCCCTTGCCGCCCCTCATCAGGCAGCGGCTTAAGCGTGTAAGGGGGATGTGGTAATGACCTCGATCAAGGTTCAAGGCCTTTCGGGAGAGCTTCGGATGCGTATCGAGCGGCTGTACCGCTACCCCGTGAAGGGCCTCACCGCCGAGAGCCTGGAGGAGGTGGAGCTGACGGCCGGGGAGACCATCCCCCATGACCGCCGCTTCGCACTGGCGCAGGGAGACGCTCCCTTCGACGAAACCGAACCGCGCTTCCTGCCGAAGCAGAACTTCGCCTGCATGATGAAGAACGGGAAGGTGGTGCTGGTGCGCGCCGCCTTCGACCCGCGGGCGCGCACACTGGCACTGGCGGCGGATGGGCACCCTCCCCTTTCCGCCCCGACCGATACGCCGGACGGCAAGGCCGCCCTGGGAGAATGGCTGATCCGCTTCCTCGGGGATGAGGCACGGCACGGGGTGAACCCCGACGGCAGCGCCCGCCCGCCGCGTTTCACCGAGGCCCCGGGCCATGCCTTCACGGACCAGGTGAAGAAGGGCGTCTCGCTGATCAATCTGGCGAGCCTCGAGGCTCTGGAGAAGGCGATCGGGCGGCGGCTGGATCCTCTCCGCTTCCGGGCGAACATCTATTTCTCCGGCCTGCCGGCCTGGGCGGAGCACGAATGGGTCGGGCAGGAGCTGCTGGTCGGCGGTGCCCGGCTCTCGGTGTTCAAGCGCACCGTCCGCTGCCCCGCGACCCAGGTGAACCTGAAGACCGGAGAGCGCGACTGCGACGTGCCGCACCTGCTGATGGAGCATTTCGGCCACAAGGACCTCGGCATCCACGCCACCGTTGCGGAGGACGGAAGAGTTTCCGTCGGAGATGCTCTCGAACCGGTGTGACTTGAAATGCTGCAGCGCAACCGGAACATAGGCCAGCGGTTCAACCACTTGCCCCGGCCGGGGCGCCGGTGGGTGCCGGCGGGGGAGGCCGGGTTCCGGAGGGAACTGCTCCCATGCGCATCGCACAGGTCGCACCGCTTGCTGAAGCCGTGCCGCCCAAGCTCTATGGCGGGACGGAACGCATCGTCTCCTATCTCACCGAGGAACTGACCGCCCTCGGCCACGAGGTCACCCTCTTCGCCAGTGGCGACAGCATCACGAGCGCGGCGCTCGAGCCGATGCTGCCGCAGGCCATCCGGCTGGACCCCTCGATCCGCGATCCGATCGCGCCGCATATGCTGATGGTCCAGAAGGTGCTGGACCAGGCGGCGCGCTTCGACATCGTCCACTATCATATCGACCACCTGCACCTGCCGGCCCTGCGCGGACGCGGCGTACCCTTTGTGTCCACGTTCCATGGCCGGCTGGACCTGCCGGAGATCCAGCCCCTGCTCTCCGCCTTCCCGGAGGCCCCCTTCATCTCGATCTCGGACAGCCAGCGCCGGCCGCTCCAGCATGTGGACGTGAACTGGGCCGGGACGGTCCTGCACGGCCTCCCGGCAGGGCTCCTGCCCTTCAGCCCTCGGCACCAGGGCTACATCGCGTTCCTCGGGCGAATCTCGCCGGAGAAGGGGCCCGACACCGCCATCCGCATCGCGGTGGCCGCCGGCATTCCCATCAAGATCGCGGCCAAGGTGGACAAGGCGGACCAGACCTATTTCGAGGAGGTGGTCGCCCCGCTGCTGGACCAGGACGGGGTGGAGTTCATCGGCGAGATCAACGAGGCCGAGAAGGCCGAGTTCCTCGGCAATGCCATGTGCCTGCTGACGCCCATCGCCTGGCCCGAGCCCTTCGGGCTGGTGATGATCGAGGCCATGGCCTGCGGCACGCCCGTCATCGCCTTCAACCGCGGCTCCGTGCCTGAGGTGGTGGAGGACGAGGTGTCCGGCTTCATCGTGGAGGACGAGCTGGGCGCCCTCGCCGCGCTGAAGAAGCTGCCGGCCCTGGACCGGGCCGCCGTCCGCACGGCCTTCGAACGCCGATTTACCGCCCGCCGGAT
This sequence comes from Muricoccus roseus, assembly GCF_900141905.1. Classification (GTDB taxonomy): domain Bacteria; phylum Pseudomonadota; class Alphaproteobacteria; order Acetobacterales; family Acetobacteraceae; genus Roseomonas; species Roseomonas rosea. Next base: position 4,924 of record NZ_FQZF01000036.1, read on the forward strand.
GGCCGAAGACCACCTGGCGTTGTACCGCCGCTTGCTCGGGCGTGAGCGGACCACCATCCTCCGCGCCGTCTGACGGCCGCCGGCGCGCGCCATAGCCGGAAATTTCCGGGGGGTGGCGCGCGTTGCAGGACGGCACGCGCGACAGGGAGTGGTTGAATGGACGAAGACGGCACGGGCGCGGTACGTCAGGACGATGATGGCGCCTGGAGCGTGACCGCGACGGCGGCCACGGCCCTGGCGCTCTACCGCCCCCGTACGCTCAAGAACGGCTCCTCCTTCCTCGTCCTGGACCATTTCGGGGACGCCCAGGCGATCGGCTCCACGGCCGAGGGGCTGTTCCACGACGACACGCGCTTCCTCTCTCGCCTTTCGCTGCGCCTGGCCGGGCTGCGGCCCTTGCTGCTCTCCTCGGCCGTCAGCGCGGACAACACCGTGCTTTCGGTCAACATGACCAACCCCGACATTCCCGTCGCGCCCGACCGCAAGCTGATGCGGGACAGCGTCCATGTGGAGCGCCAGATGGTGCTCGGCTCCGGCGTGGTGCGGGAGCGGATCACCCTCCGCAACTTCGCGGAGACGCATCTCTCCACCGAGATGTCCCTCACCTTCGCCGCGGATTTCGCCGATATCTTCGAGGTCAGGGGCCAGAAGCGCGCCCGCCGCGGCGAGCGGCGCGCGCCGGAGATCCGGCCCGATGGCAGCCTCGTCTTCGCCTATCGCGGGCTGGACGATCTGGAGCGCCGGACGCGGCTGCGCTTCGACCCCGCGCCGGACGGCGCCCCGGGGCGCGACAATCGCTGGCCGCTGGAGCTTCCGCCCGGTGGCCGGCAGGTCATCGAGGTGACGATCACCTGTGAATCCGGGCCAGAGGCCGAGGAGGCCGAGGCCCCCGGCTTCGACGGGCTGCTGGCCGGCATCCGCGCCTGGTGCGGAGAGAGGGACGCGGCGCGGGCCCAGGTCGTCTCCTCCAACCAGGCCTTCAACGACTGGTTCGCCCGGTCGGAATCCGACCTCACCATGCTGACGACCCAGACGCCGTCAGGCCCCTTCCCCTATGCCGGCATTCCCTGGTTCTCCTGCCCCTTCGGGCGGGATTCCATCATCACGGCGCTGCAATGCCTCTGGGCTGATCCGGAGCTGGCCCGTGGCGTTCTCCGCTACCACGCGAAGCTGCAGGCCACCGCCATGGACCCGGCGCGGGACGCGGAGCCGGGGAAGATCCTGCATGAAAGCCGGAAGGGAGAAATGGCGGCACTGCGGGAGGTGCCCTTCGGCCGCTACTACGGCTCGGTGGATTCCACGCCGCTCTTTGTCGTGCTGGCCACTCAATATGCCGAGCGCACAGGGGACTGGGCGCTGATCCGGGAGATCTGGCCGAATATCGTGGCCGCCCTGGGCTGGATCGAGCGCCATGGCGACATCGATGGCGACCTGCTGCTGGAATACGACCGGCAATCCCTGAACGGGCTCATCAACCAGGGCTGGAAGGACAGCTGGGACAGCGTCTTCCATGAGGATGGCCGGCTCGCCGACGCCCCCATCGCGCTGATCGAGGTGCAGGCCTATGCCGAGGCCGCGTGGCGCGGCGCCGGCCGCATGGCCAAGGCGCTAGGCCATGAGGACGAGGCCGCCGTCTGGACGGACAGGGCCGACGCGGTCCGCGCCCGGGTCGAGGAAGCCTTCTGGTGCGAGGAACTCTCCACCTACGCCCTGGCGCTGGATGGCGAGAAGCGCCCGTGCCGCGTGCGCTCCTCGAATGCCGGGCACGCGCTGCTAACCGGCCTGCCCTCCCCCGACCGGGCGCGCCGCATCGCCCAGACGCTGATGGCGCCGGAGAGCTTCTGTGGCTGGGGGATCCGCACGATCGCGGAAGGCGAGAGCCGCTACAACCCGATGTCCTACCACAATGGCTCGGTCTGGCCGCACGACAACGGGCTGATCGCGCTGGGGATGAAGCGTTATGGGCTCAACGTGCAGCTCGAACGGCTGCTGACGGGCCTCTATGACTCGGCCCTGTCTGTGGACATGCACCGCCTGCCCGAGCTATTCTGCGGCTTCCCCCGCCGCCATGGGGAAGGCCCAACGGCCTATCCCGTGGCCTGCCTGCCGCAGGCCTGGGCGGCGGCCAGCGCCTATGCGGCGCTCGGCGCCATGCTCGGCGTGTCCTTCCGGCCCGAGGAAGGCGTGATCCGCTTCCAGCGCCCCTTCCTGCCCGCCTGGCTGGAAGAGCTGCGGATCGAAAACCTCCGCCTGGGCACCGCGGCCGTGGATGTCCGGCTGCGGCGGCACGAGGCGGATGGGAGCGTCTCGCTGAACCTGCTCCGCCGCCGCGGGCAGGTGGAGGTGGCGGTCATCACCTGACCGCCGCCGCTCCGGCCCGGCCAGCCGGGCCTCACAAGGCCCTACTGGACGGTTTCGCGCGTCTCGCCGTCGACCGAGGGCGATTCGTAGTTGCCGTTGGAGCTGGTGATCGTGGCCTCGCCCTCGGCATCGCCGAAGCCGTCCCCCTGGCCATCGTTGCCGCCGTAGCGGCGGCCGCCATGCTGCGGGCCGGCCGCCGCGCCGCCCTGCTGCTGCTGGGCCTGGTTCATGGCGTTGAGGATGCGGAAATAATGCTCCGCATGCTGGAAATAGCCCTCAGCCATCACCCGGTCGCCGGAGCCGGTCGCGTCGCGGCCGAGCTGGAGATACTTCTCGAACAGCTGCTGGGCCGTGCCGCGCATCCGCATGTCCGGTCCGATGGAGTCGAACACGTGGTTCCGGTTCATCGGCTGGTTGCCGTTGTTGTGGTGCCGGGGAGCGCCTCCCCCACCACCGCCGCCGCCATGACCTCCCTGCCGGAAGTTCCCGCGGCCGCGCATACGCTTCATGTTCATCTGGATCTGGTTCGCACCTGCATGCTCGGGCCGGCTGCGGAGGCGGGGGCTGTGCCCCAGAATCCTGGTCCGACTTCCGAGATGATGATCGTTGTGCCCGGGGGCACCGGATTGTTGTGCCTGGCGGCGCAACCGAAGCGACGGCCGACCCGCACCGGGGTTTTCAGGGCCAAGGCTCCGGCTGACCCGCCGCGTGTCGCGATGGGGGCCGCAAGGTGAAGGTAGTGAGCCCGGCCGATTCCTCCAAATGGTTTTTTCGGGGCCGGCTTTTCAAGCCGGCCGAAGCACCAGGGCGCGGGGGATGCCACCCAGGTCCGACCGGCATTCGACCGCGCGGAGCCCTGCCCCGGCCATCAGCCCCTCCACCGCAGGCTGCTGCCCCTGGCCGAGCTCCAGCACCGCCCTGCCCGCCCCGGTCAGAAGGCGCGGGAGGCAGGCGGCCAGGGCGCGATAGGCGTCCAGGCCATCGGGCCCGCCATCCAGCGCCAGCGCCGGCTCATGCCGCGCCACCTCCGGCATCAGCCCGGGAATCGCCGCGGATTCGATGTAAGGCGGGTTCGAGAGAATCAGGTCGAACCGCCCGGCCAGCGCATCGGCCCAATCCCCCGCCAGGATGGCGGCGCGTTCGGCCAGCCCGTTCCGGGCGGCATTGGCCCGGGCGAGCGCGGCCGCCTCGGGGTTCCGCTCCACCCCGACCCCGAAGGCCCCGGGGAATTCCTCCAGGCAGGCCAGAAGCAGCGCGCCGGTACCCGTCCCCAGATCGAGGATCCGGGTCACGGCCCCACGCTCGGGGAAGGCTGCGAGCGCGGCCTCGACCAGGGTCTCGGTATCGGCGCGCGGGATGAGGGTGGCGGGGCTGCTCAGCAGGTCCAGCGTCCAGAATCCGGCATGGCCGAGCAGATGGGCCATGGGCACATGGCGGGCGCGGGCGGCCAGGGCTTCCCGGAAGCGCGCCTGTGCCTCGGGCGGCACGGGCGCGCGGGGGTCGCGCAGCAGGTCCTCCTGCCGGCACCCCATGGCATGGGCGAGGAGAAGCCGCGCTTCCAGCCGGGGGGCCTCCACCGCCGCCGCGCGCAGCCGCTGGCCGGCCTGGCAGAGAAAAGCCCCGATCGACTCGCCCGGCTCGCAGCCGCTCACCCCTCCTCCGCCGCCAGCCGCGCCGCCTGGTCCTCGGCCATGAGGGCGGAGAAGATCTCCTCGAACTCGCCCATCATCACCCGGTCCACCTTGTGCAGCGTCAGCCCGATCCGGTGGTCGGTCACGCGGCCCTGGGGGAAGTTGTAGGTGCGGATGCGCTCGCTGCGGTCGCCGGTGCCCACCTGCCCCTTGCGGTCGGCGGCGCGGGCGCCGGCCAGCGCCTGGCGCTGCGCCTCGTAGATGCGGGCGCGCAGCACCTTCATCGCCTTGGCGCGGTTCTTGTGCTGGGACTTCTCCTCCTGCATCGCCACCACCGTCCCCGTGGGAATGTGGGTGATGCGGACGGCGCTGTCCGTCTTGTTCACATGCTGCCCGCCCGCGCCGGACGCCCGGTAGGTGTCGATGCGCAGGTCGCTCTCGTTGATCTGCACGTCCACCTCCTCCGCCTCGGGCAGCACGGCCACGGTGACGGTCGAGGTGTGAATGCGGCCCTGGGTCTCGGTGGCCGGCACGCGCTGCACGCGGTGCACGCCGCTCTCGAACTTCAGCTTCGCGAAGACGCCGCGCCCGGTGATGTTGGCGCTCGCGCCCTTGACGCCGCCCGCCTCGGCCTCGTCCCATTCCAGCACCTCGAAGCGCCAGCCCTGGCTTTCGGCGTAGCGCTGGTAGGCGCGGAACAGCTCCGCGGCGAAGAGCCCGGCCTCGTCGCCGCCGGCCGCCGGCCGCACCTCCAGGATCGCGGAGCGCTCATCCGCCGCATCCCTGGGCAGCAGCATGATGCGGATCTCGTGCTCCAGCGCGGGCACGCGGTCGCGCTGCTCGTAGAACTCCGCCTCGGCCAGTTCCCGCATCTCGGGGTCGGCCATCATCGCCTCGGCATCGTTCCGGGCGCGCTCGGCCTCACGCAGCTCCTGCACCTTGGCGACGACCGGCTCGATCTCTGCGAGTTCCTTGGACAGCGCGCCGAAGCGGCTGCCATCGGCGGTGCCGAGCTCGTGCCGCAACTCCTCCGCGCGGGTGAGGAGACGGTCCAGCTTCGCGGGGAGTGCCATCAGATGAGCCGTGCCGCGAGTTCGGCCAAGGGCACCCGCTCCTGCGTGCCGGCATCGAGGTCGCGCAGCTGCGCGACACCTTCGGCCAGCTCCTCATCCCCGATGATGACGGCGGCGCGGGCACCGAGGCGGTTGGCACGCTCCATCCGGCGCTTCAGGTTCCCCTTGTACCCGACCTCCGCGACCACCCCGGCGCGGCGGAGGGACTGCACGGCATCCAGCGCCGCCGCCTCGGCCGCCTCCCCCACCGGGATCACGGCGACGGGGCGCGGGGCGGCCGGCGCGGCCTCCAGCAGCATGGATAGGCGCTCGACTCCCGCCGCCCAGCCGACGGAAGGCGTGGGCGGGCCGCCCATCTCCTCCACCAGCCCGTCATAGCGGCCACCGGCCATCACGGTGCCCTGGGCGCCCAGGCGGTCGGTGACGAACTCGAAGGCGGTGTGGCTGTAATAGTCCAGGCCGCGCACGATGCGCGGGTTCTCGCGATAGGGCACGCCGAAGCGGTCCAGGGCGCGTTTCACCCCGGCATAGAAGGCCGAAGCCGCCTCGGTGAGATGGGCTTCGATCGTGGGCGCGTCGGCGACCAGCGCCTTGTCCCCGGCATCCTTGCTGTCGAGGATGCGGAGCGGGTTCTTCTCCAGCCGGGTCCGGCTCTCCTCCGAGAGCCTGTCGGCGGAGGCCTGGAAATAGGCGACCAGCGCGGCGCGGTAAGCCTCGCGGCTCGGCCCGTCGCCGAGCGTGTTGATCTCCAGCACCGCGCCCTGGTCGATGCCCAGCGCCTGCTGGATATGCCAGCCGCAGGCGATCACCTCGGCATCGGCCAGCGGCTCGGCCGCGCCCATCACCTCGCAGCCGATCTGGTGGAACTGGCGGTAGCGGCCCTTCTGCGGCCGCTCGTAGCGGAACATCGGGCCGGCATAGAACACCTTGCGCGGCAGGTTCGTCTGGGTGAGCCCGTTGGTCACCAGCGCCCGGCAGGCACCCGCCGTCCCCTCGGGGCGGAGCGTCACGCTTTCCCCGCCGCGATCCTCGAAGGTGTACATCTCCTTCGTCACCACGTCGGAGGTCTCGCCCAGGGTGCGGGCGAAGACGCGGGTATCCTCGAAGATCGGGGTCGCCCATTCCTCGAAGCCATAGAGGGCCGAGATGCGGCGGGCCGTGTCGATGACGTGGTGGTGGCGCCGGAACTCCTCGCCGATCAGGTCATGCGTGCCGCGCGCGGGCTGGAGGTCAGGTTTCGCCATGGCGCCGGGCGCTAGCGCCACCGGAAGCGTCTGGCAAGGGTCGAGGCCTTCGGCCCGGCCATCTTTGGCCCGGACATGCCTGCCCCGGATGCTCTAAGACGCCATCTCGCCTCTGTTCTACGGAGCCGGCCTGCCTGTCTTCCGAACTCATCCTGGTGCTTCTCATCCTGGGCGCCGTCGTCCTGATGCTCGCCCTGAACCGGCCAAGGGCGGATGCGGTCGCCGTCCTGCTGGTGGTGACCCTCCCCTTCACCGGGCTCGTCACAGTACAGGAAAGCCTCTCGGGCTTCGCCGACCCCTCGGTCGTGCTCGTGGCGGCCATGTTCGTCATAGGCGATGGGCTGGTCCGGACCGGTGTCGCCTCGCGCCTCGGGGACTGGATAGGAGACCGCAGCGGCCGGGGGGAGGCCGGCGTGATCGTGCTGCTGATGCTGGTCACCGCAGGCCTGGGATCCATGATGAGCTCGACCGGGGTGGTCGCTATCTTCATACCGGTCGCGCTCCGGGTCGCGGCGCGGCGCGGCATACCGCCTGGGCGGCTCATGATGCCGCTCAGCGTGGCCGCTCTGATCAGCGGGATGCTGACCCTGGTGGGAACTCCGCCGAACCTCGTAGTGAACGCCGAACTGTCGCGGGCGGGGCTGCCGCTGCTGGGTTTCTTCTCCTTCACGCCCATGGGGCTGACAGTGCTCGTCCTCGCCCTGGGCTGGATGCTCCTGGCCCGCCGCTGGCTAGGAGGGGCAGCTGGGACGGAGCAACGGCCAGCCGGGCGGCGCCTTGCCGACTTGGCGGCGGACTACGCCATCCTGGACCGGGTCATCCGCGTCCGGCTTCGGCCCGGATCACCGCTGCTCCACAAGCCGCTGAGCGAGCTGTCGCTGCGCGCCGGTCATGGGCTCAACGTGCTTGTCATCGACCGTCACAAGGGCCTGAGCCGTCGCACGCTGCTGCCAGATCCGGCGACGCGGCTGCACGCGGGAGATGTGCTCGAGATATATCTCTCCTCGCCGATCGAGGACGGCGGGCTGCAGCCGCGGCTGGAGGCGCTCGGAATGGAGGCGCGGCCGCTGGATCTGCACGACGTGGCCCACCGCCCGCGCCAGATCGGAGTGGCCGAAGTGATGATCGCCCCAGAATCCAAACTGATCGGGCGAACGATTATGGACGCCCGCTTCCGCAGCCGCACCGGTCTGACTGTCATCGGCATCCGCCATGGAGCTGCATCAGGGCGCATCGCGCTGAAGCACGGGCTGACGGAACAGGTGCTGGCGCTGGGCGACACCATGCTGGTGGTCGGCCCCTGGCGCTCCATCCGCCGCCTGAGGGATAGGCGCGACCTCGTCATCCTGAACTTACCCGCTGAGTTGGAGGAGGAGACGCCGGCGATGCGGCACGCTCCACAGGCCTTGCTGGCCACAACGCTGGCGGTGGCACTGATGGTGACCGGTATCGTGCCCAATTCCGCCGCGGCCCTGATCGGCTGCCTCGTCATGGGTGCCACCGGATGCACGGATCTGGATTCCGCCTACAAGGCGATCTCCTGGCGCACCGTAGTGCTGATCGCCGGCATGCTGCCGCTTTCCCTGGCGCTTCAACGCTCTGGCGGGGTGGAGCTGGCGGCAGCAGGGCTGCATTCCGTGATGACCGGGCTGGGACCTCGCGGCATCCTGGCCTGCCTTTTCGCAGTCACCGCAGCTATGGGCCTGTTCCTCTCCAACACCGCAACGGCGGTGCTGATGGCGCCGGTGGGCATTGCCATCTCTCAGGAGATGGGCCTGTCGGCACCGCCTTTCGCCATGACCGTGGCGCTCGCGGCCTCGGCCGCCTTCATGACGCCGGTCTCCTCACCGGTGAACATGCTGGTGATAGGACCGGGCGGCTACCGCTTCTCCGACTTCCTTCGGATCGGCCTCCCGTTGGCCCTCGCATCCATGGGCGTTACGGTGCTGATGGTCCCCTGGATCCTGCCGCTGCATGGAGCGGCCACGGCCTCGCCATGAGGCGGACCGGAGCCGAAGGGCGGCGGCTGGAGAAGGCTCCCTAACCTTCCCGCAGCACCGCGACGGCCCGGCGCAGATGCTCCCTGGCCTCCGCGAACACCTCGGCGTCCCGCTCGTCCAACGGGCCATGCCCTTCCTCGAACTCCTCCAGGAGGTCGAGGATGGCCTGCTCCATGGCGGCGAGGACGGGGTGTGGATCCTGCTCGGCGGAGGGCATCACTCGGCCGCCTGCACCGCGAGGGGGATGTCACCCACCGCCTCGGCCGCCTTTTCCGCGTCCTTCTGCGCCTTCAGCAGCGCGGCCCGCTGTTCCACGAGCCCGACGATGTGGTCCACCATCTCATCGCTCCGTGTCGTGTGGCTGGTCTTGCCGGCCGAGTAGACCATATGGGTCCCTGCCCCGCCACCGGTGAGGCCGATATCGGTCATCAAAGCCTCGCCCGGCCCGTTCACCACGCAGCCGATGATGGAGAGGGTGATGGGCTGCTCGATATGCGCCAGCCGCTCCTCCAGCGCCTCCACCGTCTTGATGACGTTGAAGCCCTGCCGGGCACAGGAGGGGCAGGAGATGATCTTCACGCCACGGTGCCGAATGCCCAGCGACTTCAGGATGTCCCAGCCCACATGCACCTCCTCCTCCGGCTCGGCCGAGAGGGAGACGCGCAACGTGTCGCCGACCCCGGCCCAGAGCAGGTTGCCGAGGCCGATGGAGGACTTCACCGTGCCGGTGCGGCGCCCGCCGGCCTCGGTGATGCCGATGTGCAGGGGGTGGTCGCAGGCATCCGCCAGCTGCTGGTAGGCGGCGACGGCCAGGAACACGTCGCTGGCCTTCACGCTGATCTTGAACTCGTGGAAGTCGTTCTGGAGCAGGTGGTCGGCGTGCCACAGGGCGCTTTCGACCAGCGCCTCGGGGTTGGGCTCCCCGTATTTCTCCAGCAGGTGCTTCTCCAGGCTGCCCGCATTCACGCCGATGCGGATGGAGCAGCCGTAGTCCCGGGCGGCCTTCACGACCTCCTTCACCCGCTCAGCCGAGCCGATATTGCCGGGGTTGATGCGGAGGCAGGCCGCGCCCGCCTTCGCGGCCTCGATCGCGCGCCGGTAGTGGAAGTGGATGTCCGCGACGATCGGGACATTCACCTCGCGCACGATCTCGGCCAGCGCCGCCGTCGCCTCCTCGGTCGGGCAGGAGACGCGGACGATGTCCACCCCGGCCAGCTCCGCGCGCCGGATCTGGGCGATGGTCGCCTCGGCATCCTCGGTCGGGGTGTTGGTCATGGTCTGGACGGTGATGGGCGCGTCACCGCCCACGGGCACCTTGCCCACCATGATCTGCCGGGACTTGCGGCGCTCGATATGCTGATACGGGCGGTAGGACGACATGCGCGGGCTTCCCCGAAATGCCCCCTGGATATGGCAGGCCAGCCCGCCATGGCCAAGGGACGATGAGGTTACCGCATCCGGGCCGCCGGCACAGCCGCGCGCGAACTAGCGCGCGGGTGCCGGGGCGGCGCCGTTGCGGGGCTGGCGGAGCTGGTCCGGGTTCAGCACCACGTCGCGCACCACGCCGGTCCGGCCGGTGAGCGCCGGGCTGACCTGCCCATCCACCACCAGCTCCAGCCCCTGGGCCTTGCCGGTGGTCAGCACCAGCCCTTCCCGCAGGGGCACGGCATAGGTCTCGCGGGGCTGCAGCACGCGGCTCATCACCGTCTGGCCCGAGCGCGAGTCGCGGATCTGCACCCAGGCCTCCTCGGTCGCGCGCAGGACGATCCGGTTCGGCGGCTCCGCCGGGGCGGCGGGAGTGGTGGGGGCGAGAGGCGGCGGGGCGGGCGCGGCCGGGGTGGCGGCCTGGCCAGGGGTGGCCGCGACAGGACCGTTGAGCGCGGGCGCGCCCGGCGGGCGCACCCCGCTCACGGCCGGAGACGCGGCAGGCCCGGTGGGCGCCGCCGGAGCCTGGGCGCCCGGGCTGACGGGGGCCGAGGCCTGGGGCGCGGCGCCGGGGCCGCCCGGCGGCGGAGGCGTCACGCCCGGCCTGCCCGAGCCGGCGCCGGGGGTCGCCTGGCCCAGGGTGGGCGGCAGCACGGGGGCCGTGTCGTTCTGCGGCAGGCCGGGGCGGGCATCGCGCGCGGCCTGCTCGATCCGGGCAGGGGGCGGCGGCACCTGGTCCACCGTACGGTCAGCCGAGCCGCTCCAGCGCCACCAGGCGGCATAGGCGCCGACCATGATCACCACGCCGACCAGGATCACCGCCCCCGCCGGGATGCCACGCTCGGGCACCGGCTCGGGGAAGACCAGATCGGTGCGGCCGACCCGCGCCGGGCCGTTCTCGCGGTAGCGGCGGGCCAGGTCGTCGGCATCCAGCCCGAGCGCGCGGGCATAGGTGCGGACGAATCCGAGCGCATAGGCGGGGCCCGGCAGGTCGCGGCTGCGGCCCTCCTCGAGGGCGGCGAGGTAGCGGCGGTTGATGCGGAGGTTATCCGCCACCTCGTCCAGCGTCGCCCCCAGGGCGAGCCGGGCGTCCCGCAGCTCCTCGCCCACGCGGGCCGCTTCCGCCGTCGTCATGTCGGGCTTCACCATCGGGGAAACGGAACTTCTAGGGGTGGAAACGGACCTCTAACGCGGCCCGCCGGAGCAAGGAAGCCCCGGCCCGATTCTCCTTCGGGCAAGGAGTGGCTTGGCCCGTCCGCCGAGGCCGCGCGGCGCGCTTCGCGGTGCCGGGGCTTAGGCCCGGGCCGCCAGGGCGGCGGCGGCCTGGTCCATCAGCTCGGCCAGGATCTCGGCCGCCGGGGCCTCCTTCGTGACCATGCCGACGCTCTGCCCGGCCATGAGGGAGCCGTTCTCGACATCGCCGTCGATCACGGCGCGGCGCAGGGCGCCGGCCCAGTAATGCTCGATGTCCAGCTGGGCCGCGACCTTGTCCAGCTCGCCGGACTGGTGGCGCCGGATCACCCCGGCCTGGTGCTCGAGGAAGCGCTTGGTGCCCTCGTTCTGCAAGGCGCGAACGGGGATGACGGGGAAGCGCTCATCCAGCTGCACCGTGGGCAGCGCATCCCGCGCGGCGCCGCGGATGAAGGCCTGCTTGAACTTCGGATGGGCGATGCTCTCCGTCGCGCAGACGAAGCGGGTGCCGATCTGCGCGCCGGCCGCGCCCATCTCCAGGTAGGAGAGCAGCGCCTCGCCGCGCCCAATGCCGCCGGCGACGAAGACCGGCACCTCGGCGGCCATGGCGGGCAGGATCTCCTGCGCCAGCACGTTCAGCGAGACCGGGCCGATATGACCACCGGCCTCGGAGCCCTCGATCACCAGCGCATCCGCGCCCGAGCGCACGAGCTTCTTGGCCAGGGCCAGCGCCGGGGCGAAGCACACCACCTTGGCCCCACCCTCCTTCGCCTTGCGGATGGCGGGGGTGGGCGGGATGCCGCCGGCGAAGACGATATGGCCCACCTTCGCGTCGAGGCAGACCTGCACCAGGGCATCCAGGCGCGGATGCATGGTGATGAGGTTCACGCCGAAGGGCTTGTCGGTCAGCGCCTGGGTGGCCGCGATCTCCTCGGCCAGCCGGGGCGGCTCCATCGCGCCGCAGGCGATCACGCCGAAGGCGCCGGCATTGGACAGGGCGGCGACGAGGTTGCGCTCGCTGATCCAGGACATGGCGCCGCCCATGATGGCGACGCGGCTGCCCAGGAAGGCGGCGCCGCGGGCCATCAGCCGCTCCAGCCGCGCCCGCGCCGCGTCATTCGCCGGGGGCGTGGAGGGCGGGGCGGCGGGCGCCGCGGCCTCGGCCGCCGCAGCCGCCTGGGAGGCGGGCGTGTTGCCCTGCGCGGCGGGGATGGCGGGGAGGTCGGTGGTGCTGAGGGGTGCCATCAGGCCGGGGCGTCCAGGCCATAGGCGGTGTGCAGGGCGCGCACCGCCAGCTCGGTATACTCGGCGCCGACCAGCACGCTCGTCTTGATCTCGCTGGTGGAGATGACCTGAATGTTGATCCCCTTCTCCGCGAGCGTCTTGAACATGGTCGCGGCCACGCCGGCATGGCTGCGCATGCCGATGCCGACGATGGAGATCTTCGTCACCTCCGGGTCGGCCAGCACATCGGCGAAGCCGATCGCGCCGCGGGCCTTCTCCAGCACCTCGCGGGCCCGGGGCAGGTCTGCCTTGCCCACGGTGAAGGTCATGTCCGTGGTCCCGTCGGAACCGAGGTTCTGGACGATCATGTCCACGTTCACATTGGCATCGGCCAGGGGGCCGAACACGGTCGCCGCGATGCCGGGCTTGTCCGGCACCTGCCGCAGCGTGACCTTCGCCTCGTCGCGCGAATAGGCGACGCCCGTCACCAGGGGCTGTTCCACGATCTCGTCCTCGTCCACCACCAGGGAGCCCGGCTTGTCCTCGAAGGAGGACAGGACCTGCACCCGCACCTTCTGCTTCATCGCCAGCTCGACCGACCGGGTCTGCAGCACCTTCGCGCCGACCGAGGCCAGTTCCAGCATTTCCTCATAGGCCACCGCGGCCAGCTTGCGCGCGCGGGGCACGATCCGGGGGTCCGTCGTATAGATGCCGTCCACATCGGTGTAGATGTCGCAGCGGTCGGCGCGGACCGCCGCGGCCACCGCGACCGCCGAGAGGTCCGAGCCGCCACGCCCGAGGGTCGTGATCCGCTCGCGCGGGCCGATGCCCTGGAAGCCGGCGATCACCGGCACCTGGCCCTGGCCCATGCGCTCGACCAGCCGCTCGCCCTCGATCTCCTCCACCCGCGCCTTGCCATGGGCGCCATCGGTGCGGATCGGCACCTGCCAGCCCTGCCAGGAACGCGCGTCCACGCCCAGCGTCTGCAAGGCGATGGCCAGGAGGCCGGTGGTCACCTGCTCGCCGGTCGCGACGACGGTGTCGTATTCCCGCGCGTCATGCAGCGGCGACAGCTCGGTGCACCATTTCACCAGCTGGTTGGTCACGCCCGACATGGCGGAGACGACCACCGCCACCTCATGCCCGGCATCCACCTCCCGCTTCACGCGGCTGGCGACGTTGCGGATACGGTCCAGGTCGGCGACGGAGGTGCCGCCGAACTTCATCACGATACGGGCCATCGGGGATCGGAGAGCTGCCGGAAAGGGGTTCGCGCGGGTTGCGTCCCGGCGCGGGGCGGCACAGATACCGGCCCCGGCCCCCTTGAGCAACCTGGGCGGGCGATCTGGGGGATTCCCATGGCGGGTGGAGCGGTTCCGGCGGGCACGGTGCTGGACAGCGAGGTCGCGAAGTTCGACGCGCTGGCGGCGGAATGGTGGAACCCGCGGGGCCCCATGGCCCCGCTGCATGCCATGAACCCGCTGCGCACCCGCTGGATCGCGGAACGGCTGGGCAGCGCCTTCGGGCGCGACCCCGCGGCGCTGGACGGGTTGCCGCTGCTCGATGTGGGCTGCGGCGCAGGGCTGGCCGCCGAAGCCCTCGCCCGCCGCGGCGCCCGCGTTACGGGGCTCGACATGGCCGCGGGCGCGCTGGAGGCCGCGCGCTTCCATGCCGCCGGCCAGGGCCTGTCCATCGATTACCGCCAGGGGCGCCCGGAAGATCTTTCCGGCCAGTTCGAGGCCGTGACGGCGCTGGAGGTGATCGAACATGTGGCGGACCGGGATACCTTCCTGGCCTCCCTCGCCCGCGCCACCCGGCCTGGAGGGATGGTCTTCCTCTCCACCCTGAACCGCACGGCCCGGAGTTTTCTTTTCGCCAAGCTTGGGGCCGAATACCTGCTGCGGCTGCTGCCGCGCGGCACGCATGACTGGCGGATGTTCGTCACCCCCGCCGAACTCGGCATGGGCCTTCGCCGCGCCGGGCTGCGGGTGGTGGATGTGGCCGGCATGGTGCCGGACCCGCTGACCGGTGGCTGGCACGAAAGCCGCGACACGGCCGTGAACTACATCATGGCCGCCCGGAAGGATTAGCCCCCGGGATCAGCCATCCGGATCAGCCGTCCGCTCGGGGCACCCAGGGAATGCGGCCGATCTCGATGCCCTCATCGGCCAGGGACTCGGCCTCCTCGGCCGTCGCCTCGCCATAGATCCCGCGCCGCTCGGTCTCGCCCCGGTGCATCTTCCGGGCCTCTTCGGCGAAGTCGCGGCCGACATGGTCGCAGTTCTTCTCCACCTCGGCCCGCATGCGCTGCAAAAGGGCCAGGACCTGCGCCGGCATAGGCCCAGCGGTGGCCGCCACCTCCTGCGGCGCGGCCTGGGGCGGCGCCTCCGGAGCCTTCACCGGCACGGGCTCCCCGCGCGTCTTGGCGATCGCGGGCGCCATGAGGTCCCGCCGGACCTTCGTGTCGCCGCAGACCGGGCAGTCCACCAGCCCGGTGGCGGCCAGCTTGTCGAAGGCGGCGCTGTCCTTGAACCAGCCATCGAAGCCATGTTCCTGGCTGCAGCGAAGTTGGTAGTGGATCATCTCGTGTCTTAGGGTTGGAGGCTGTGACGCCGCCCGGTTCTGGCACTCTGCCGATCAGAGTGCCAGAGAAGCCGTCAGGCCGCCAGAAGGGCGTCGAGCTTCCCGGCCCGGTCCAACGCGGCCAGATCATCCGAACCGCCAACCGCCTGCCCGCCGATGAAGATCTGCGGCACCGTCGTCCGCCCACCCGAGCGCTCGATCGCCGTCTTGCGGGCCGGGGAGCCGGTCGGGGCGTCGATCTCCTCGAAGGCGGCGCCCTTGCGGGCCAGCAACGCCTTGGCGCGCTCGCAATAGGGGCAATACGGGATGGTGTAGATCTCGATCTGGGCCATTCCCGACATGTCGGTAAGGCGCCCGAGTCCTTCAAGGCACCCGGCAAGGCACCCGGCAAGGCACCCGGCAAGGCGCCCGGGAAAGCGCCCGGGAAAGCGCCGGGTTTTCCCCTAGGAGGGCGTCCGGCGCGGAGCCGGGACGCGCGCCGCCGCGAGCACCTCGACCGCGGTCGCCCCGGCATCCAGGAGCGCCTCGGCGCAGGCATTGGCGGTGGCGCCGCTGGTCAACACGTCATCGACGAGCAGCACCCGCCGGCCCAGGATCCGCCCGCGCAGGCGAGACGCCACGCCGATGGCGCCATGCATCACCGCCCGCCGCACCTCCGCGCCCATGGGGCCCAGCGGGGGCGTGGCCCGCAGCCGCCGCAACGCATCCGGCAGCACCGGGCGTCCCGCGATCCTGCCGATCTGCCGCGCGAGCAGGGCCGCCTGATTATAGCGCCGCCGGAAGAGGCGCCAGCGATGCAGCGGCACCGGGACGATCACCTCCGCCTCCGCCAGCAACGCGGCCCCGGCGGCGGCCATATGGCGCGCGAGCGGCGCGGCCAGTTCGGTCCGGTCTCCATATTTCAGCGGCAGCACGAGCCGCATCACCGCCTCGTTGTAGGTGAAGGCGGCCCTGGCCCGGTCGAAGGCCGGCGGCGCGGCGACGCAGCGGGGGCAGAGGCCCGCCTCCCCCTCCCCCTCATGCTCGAAGGGCAGGCCGCATTGGTCGCAGAAGGGCGGGACGATCAGGTGCAGCCCGGTGAAGCAAGAGGGGCAAAGGGTTCCCTGGTCGAGCACACGCTCGTCGCAGGCCAGGCAGTGCGGGGGCAACAGCGCGTCCAGCACCGCCTTGCCCCCGAGCCGCGCATAGCGCGCCGCCCCCTCCATCGCCGCCGCCCGCATCATTCGCTCCGAAGCACTGGGGCGGATGCTAGCCCGAGGCCCCTGGCGGCGCGAGGGCCGCCGCGACATATGCGGGGAATGAGCGCGCCCCATTTCATCTTCGACCGGCCCCTGCACCGCCGCCGCCGCGACCGTGCGGCCGCCACGCAGCACCGCGTGGCCCCGGTCATCGAAGCACTCGCAGAGCGCCTTCTGGACCGGCTGGACGACACCACCCGGCGCTTCGGCCGTGCGCTCGAAATCGGCGGCCGTGGCATTGTCGCGCCCGCCCTGCGGGCGCGCGGCATCCCCTTCGTGACCTCGATGGACCTATCCCCCCGGCAGGTCGCCGGGGCGGGCGGGCTGGCGGTGGCCGGGGACGAGGAATGGCTTCCCTTCGCCGAGGGCAGCTTCGACCTCGTGGTCGCTAACTTCTGCCTTCACTGGGTGAACGACCTGCCCGGCGCGCTGGCGCAGATCCGCCGCGCCATGACGCCGGACGGCCTGTTCCTGGCCACCCTGCCCGCCCTGGGCACGCTCCAGCCCCTGCGCGAAGCCCTCACCGCTGCCGATGCCGCCCTCCGCGGCGGCGCCTCCCCCCGGGTCTCGCCCTTTCCGGAGCTGCGGGACGGCGCCGCGCTGCTGCAACGCGCCGGCTTCGCCCTGCCGGTCGCCGACCTGGAGGAGGTCTCCCTCGCCTATCGCGACCCGCTGATGTTGCTGCGCGATCTTCAGGCGGCGGGCGAAACCAGCGCGATCCTCTCCCGCGATGCCCGAATCCCGCCCCGGAACCTCTTCCCCCAGGCCCTCTCCGCCCTGCCCGGCGGCGCCGAGGGGATCCCGGTGACGATCCGTCTTCTCACCCTCACCGGATGGAGCCCGGGACCGGATCAGCCCCGCGCCGCGCGCCCCGGGAGCGCCACGGCACGTCTGTCCGATGCGCTGGGCGTTCCCGAACACAAGGCGGGCGATGCCGTGGGGTAATACCGTGGTGCGCTTCCTGTTGAGGGCTCCGCCCTCGCCCGGGTTGCTGGGCGCCTATTCTGCCTTGCAGTCGCCTGAGGTTTTAGACCTCAGGCGCACCGTCAGCCCGTGATTCCAAACTGATAGAAAAGATGGTGGTGAAGGGTCCGGGGAGAGGAAGAATTCCTTCTTCCTCTCCCTGGCGCAGGCCGTCAGCCCAGAACAAGGGCGTGCGGAAACCGGGCCAGACCGCGATCTGCGCGCCCCGGCATCCATCCCTCTCCCTACGCCAGCGGGAGGTTAGGCGCCGTAGCGCAGCACCATCCGGCCTTCGTCGCTGCACACCAGCTGGGTTCCCACCTCCGGCTCGGCGCCGGGTTGGGCGCCGATCCAGCCGCCATGCAGCCCTTCCAGCACGGGCCCGATCCATTCCCCTTGCCCGTCGCGCAGGCTGGGCAGGCTCGGCGGGGCCGCGTGGGTGAGAAGGAGGGCGGGCCCATCGGAATCGAGCGCGATGGAGACGGTGCCCCAGCGCGGCACCGCGAGCCGCTCGTTCATCCGCGCCTCAAGCCCGGCCAGCGTATCCTCGGGCGGGATGGGCGAGAGAGCGGCGATCTGCGTGCCGATGGCGCGCAGCAGCACCGCGCGCTCTTCGGGCGACATATGGGCGTCCAGCGTATCCAGCAGGGCGCGGAGAAAGCCCTCCCATTCCGGGCGGGCGTCACTGTTGGAGGTCATCGGCGCGGCGCCTCCTCACGGGTCGAAGCGGTAGCGGGCATAGATCAGCGCCCGCGTTTCATCGAAATCGGCCGCACGGTCGTAGCGCACCGAGGCGCCGACGCGGAGCGACGGCGTGATCGCATATTCCAGGTCGCCGCGAAGGCCCGCGGTGACCGTGGTCTCCCGCTGGGCGGGGTAGAAGGCCGAGACGGACGGGTCCGCCGCCGCCTGGGCCTCGACCACCGCCTGCAGCGCCCCGTTTGTGGGGTAGTAGGGCATGCGCTTCTCGCGGAAATGAGCCACGCCGATGCTGCCGCCCAGGCGATAGGCCCAGTTGCCGCGCCGCTCTCGGTAATCCACCGGGATGGAGGCCGCGACATAGTCCTGCGGGCTGAAATAGCCGCCATGCCCCAGGGTGAAGAGGCGCAGGTTCTTGTCGTAGGAGTAGTAGATCAGGTCCAGCCCGGTCACGAGTTCCCGGTTCTGGTCGCGGATCAAGGCATAGTTCACCCCGGCCCCGGCCTCGATGCGGGTGTTGTCCGCGACGTTGTGGCCGGTGATGGAGGAATAGCCTGCCCCGGCATAGGCGCCGAAGCGGCCGTCGTAATATTCGAGCTGGGCCCGCCCGGTGTTGCGCACCACGCCGCCGAAGCTCGCCCCCGATTGCGGGTCGCGCATGCCGGACCAGGAGAGCAGGCTGTCCGTCACCGAGCGCCGCTCACCCCGCAGGCGCAGCTGCAGGTTCTCACCCAGGCGCGGCGTCACCTCGACGCCGCCGAGGATGTTCTGCTCGCGGAAGCCGAGCGGGGTGGAGCCGAGATCGACCGACATGCCATTGCGGGCATAGGCCACGCCGAGGCTGGTGCCGGTCGCCGAATGGTCGCGCGGCGTCAGCGCCGCCGCCTGGTCCGCCCCGATGGTGCTGGACGCGTTCGGCAGCACCGTCGCATTCGTGCCGAAGCGGCGCAGGTTGCCGACCGAGGGATCCAGGCGCCCGCTGTCGATCGTCACGGCTTGCACGCGCGCGCTCAGCTCGCCGCCGATGCCCGGCAGCGGCAGCGCGGCCTCGACCCCGCCGCCATATTCCCGCAGCCGCTCCAGGCCGCGGTCGCCCGAGCGGGCACGGAAGGCGAAGTTCGGGA
This sequence comes from Muricoccus roseus, assembly GCF_900141905.1. Classification (GTDB taxonomy): domain Bacteria; phylum Pseudomonadota; class Alphaproteobacteria; order Acetobacterales; family Acetobacteraceae; genus Roseomonas; species Roseomonas rosea. Next base: position 23,680 of record NZ_FQZF01000036.1, read on the forward strand.
CGATGCGGCCCGAGGCCTCCTCGTTCACCTCGGCGAGCTGGCGGCCGATCTCGCTCAGCAGCGGGTCCTCCGAGGCGCGCAGCTGGCTCGGTGTCACCTCGCCCACCACGGCGCTGGCGGGGCTCGTATCCGCCGGCATGAAGCCGCTGGCAGAGGCGTCGCCCGCCAGCATCGTGCGGCGATAGGGCGTCTCGGCGGAAGCGAGGGAGACGCCCCCTGCCCCGCCGATCTGCGCCCGGCGCTGATCGGCGGCGAGTTGCAGCGCCGTCTGGGCGCGCCGGCGGTCGCCGGTGGCGCGGGCCAGGCGGGCCTCCATCACCGAAACGCGCGGATCGGTGCCGTTGAGCAAGCGTCCCTGGGCCAGCAGCGCCTCGGCGCCTTCGAGGTCGCGCTGGGCGAGCGCGGCCTCTATGGCGCCCAGGCGGGCCTCCGCATTGCGCGGGTCGCGCCGCAGCACGGCCTCGGCAATCCGGCCTGCCACGCGCGGGTCGCGCGCCCCCTGGTAGAGGCGCGGCGGCTCGGCCTGGACGATCTGCGGCGGCGGAACCGGCTGGGGCGCCGCGGCCATCTGCAAGGACTCGCCCCCGGGAAGGGCGGCAAGCTGCCGGCGCTGGGCGGCGGGAAGGCCGGCTTCGGCTGCCAGCGGACGCAGCACCTCCCCGGCCTCGCCTTCCATCCCCGCATCCGCCAGGGCTCCGGCCAGGCCGATCCGAACCGACGCGCTTCCGGCGCGCGACGCTCCCAGCGCGCGGCGCACCGCCTCCGCCGCGCCGTCGCGGTCGCCCGCGCGCAGCAGGGCCCGCACGGCGCGGATCTGAGCCTCGCCTGTCGGATCGGGGCGCCCTGCCATGGCGAGGAGCGCACCGCGTAGGCCGGGTCCGTCCTGGGCCATCGCCTCCGCGATCTCGGCCTGCCAGCGCAGGCTGCGGAGCAGGCGGGCATGATCACTGCCGCGCACGCGGCTGGGCACGCGCTCGAGCAGGCGGATGGCCTCGGCGAAACGGCCCTCCGCCTCGGCATAGAGGGCGGCGACCTGGATGGCCTCGGGTGCCGGGGTGGCGGAGAGCCCGGCCTCCATCACCGCGCGCCCCTCGGCCGCGCGGCCCTGGCGGGCGAGCATGCGCGCGAGGTCGAGCCGCGCGCCGGCGCTCCCCGGCGCAGCGGCCAGCGCGTCGCGCAGCAGGGCGATGGCGGAATCCGGATCTTCGGTGCGGGCCGCCTCGGCCCGGAGCGCGTCGGCGCGGCCCTGGTCGGAGATGGCGAGCTCGCGCTGCAGGCCATCGGCCTCGGCGATCCGGTTCTGGCGCCGCAGGCTTTCCAGCAGCCCGAAGCGCGCAGCCGGCAAGCCGGGGCGGCGATAGGCGGCCGCGCGGAACCGCGCCTCTGCCTCCTGCAGCTCTCCCCGGCGTAGGGCGAGGTCGCCCAGCAGGGCCTCCGCCTCGGCCACTCCCGCCGCATCACGGCGAACGGCGCGGAGCAACACATGCTCCGCTGCGTCCGGGGCACCGAGGGCGATCTGGCGCCGCCCTTCCGTCATCTCGACCGCGAAGGCCGCCTCATCCAGCCAGGGGGCCCAGCCGCGCGCCTCCGCGCCGCCGCCCGCGACGGCGCGCGCGAGGAGGTCCCGGGCCTCGGCCGGGCGGCCCTGCCGCAGCCGGGCCAGGCCCAGCCCGCCCAGGGCGCCGAGATCCTCGGGGCTGCGTGCCAGCATGGCCTCGAAAGCCAGGGCCGCTCGGGCGATGTCGCCCTCCTCCAGAGCCCTCTCGCCCGCGACACCCTCAGCCGCGCGAGGGGGCGCGGGCTGTTGGACGGCGCCGCGAAGGGCCACTTCCAAGCGGGCGATGCGGGCATCGCCCGGCGCGGCCTGGCGCAGCCGCTCCAGCAGGCCCCCCGCCGCCGCCACATCCCCCAGCTCCAGCTGGGTCAGGGCCGCGGCCATCAGCACCTCGGGGTGCGAGGGCTGGGCGGCCAGGGCACGGTCCAGCGCCGCCGCCGCCCGCGCGGGCTGGCCCTGGCCGCGCCAGAAGCCCGCCTGCTCGATCAGCACCTGCACGCCGCTGCCCTGCGCGAAGGCCGGCCCGGCGGCGAGGAGCGCCGCGCCGGCGGCAGCCCCGAGAAGATGGTGGCGGAGCGAGGTCATGAACGGATCCTCAGCCGGCGGATCGCCCGCTGGCGCAGCGTCCAGTAGAGCGGGATGGCGATGACCAGCGCCGCGATCACCAGCAGCCCGAGCATCAGGTCGGGCCGGGTGGTGAGGTAGCGCTGGGGCAGCAGCGTGATCGGCAGGCTGCCCACGCCGTAGTTCCGCGAGACCTTGAAGGAGTTGACCTGGCCGTTGGTGACGTAAGCGAGGTCACCCTGGATGCGCGGCTGCTGCTCCGGGTCGCGCAGCGCGCCGATCATCGCCTCCATCCCCTGCGGGCTGGAGCCGGTGAGCGCGATCACGGAGCGGTCGGAGTTCAGCGGGCTCTGGAAGCCGATGAGCATGCCACTGCCCTCGCCCGGCGCGCCGCCGAGCGTGGCGGTCAGCCGCTCCCGGTCCAGGCGGCGGTCGTCGGTGAGGAAGATGTTGCGGAAGCTCTCCAGCATGTCCGGCAGCGCGACGCTGACGCGGTTCCCCTCCACGGTGATCGGCCCGTCACGCAGCAGGGTGGAGAGGGCGGGCTGGCGGTTCAGCGGGCCGACCACCAGCAGGTCCCGGCTCGACACCGCCTCCAGCCCACCCGGCCGCGCCACCTCGATGCGGGTGGCGGGATAGCCGACGATGGCGGCGAGGCGGCCGATCAGGTTCAGCGTGGAGGAGATCTCCAGCGCCGAGGCCCGGTCCGGCAGTACGACGGCCGTTGTCGAGAGGTCCGCCATCTTCGTGTAGGGGAAGCCGCTGCCGACGAAATAGGCAAGGTTCGGCAGCTCCGTGTAGCGATAGGCCGCGGAGAGGTCGATCGTGCTGTCCGGATCGATCGAGGAGCGGATGTCGCCCGGCACGCTGACGCAGTCCCCGCGATGCAGCGGGCGCAGGTCGAAGCGGAACTGCAGCTCGTTCAGGCCGAAGACGAGGTAGGGGGGCAGCCCCACCGTCCCCTCGCCGCGCTCGGCCCCGGCGTTGCCCACGGTGCGGTAGACCCAGTTCCAGGGCCAGCCGGCCTCGCCTTCGCGGAGCGGGAAAGACTTGAGATAGACGTCGTTCAGCGCCGCATCGAGCCGCGACACCGCCAGGTCCAGGATCGGGCCCGGAGGCGCGCGGAAGCGGACATCGACGGGCAGGTTCCGGTCGCGGAAGGTGTAGAGGTCCGGCGCCGTGCGGAAGGGCACGGAAACCGGGCCCGGCGCATAGCCGTAGGACTGCAGCTCCGACGGATCCACCAGCTCGCCGAAGCGCACCGGACGGTCGTTGCGAATCCATCGCGGCGCGTCATAGGGCTGGCGCGCGGGCAGGTCGTTCACTGCGACTGTCGCCGTCTCGCCCGAGAGACCCTCCTTGGCTGTGGCCAGCACCTGGGCGGCGGTGGCCGCCTCGGCGCCCGAGCGCCCTCCGACGAGCAGCAGCACCGAATTCGGGTCGTTCGGGTTCGGGATGATGGCGAGGGTCGGGCCATCCATCCGCGGCAGCGTCAGCCCCGGCAGGGAATCGGAACCCGTCGCGATGACGATGGCATTCCCGCGCGAGGGCACGACGGAGCTGACGGGGAAGCTGGCGCCACGGTAATCCGCCTGCACGGCGAACCAGGAGGAGGCGACGATCGAGGCACGCACCGCGTCGTTGCCGGCGCCCTCGGCCATGACGACCGGCAGCACCAGCGGCTCGCGCAGCAGGCGCGGGTCGAAGAAGGGCTCGGGCAGGCGCGCGAGGTCACGGTTCAGCGGCAGCCGCTCCAGCGTGAGCTGAAGGGTCGAGAGATCCGACACCGTGGACCAGAGGAGGCCAGAGAGCGGGTCGTTGCACTCCACGGCGTAGCGGCCGGTGAAGCGGAAGTTCAGCCGGTTGCTGTCCGCGAAGAAGACCGGGTTGATCTGGAACTCCACCGGGCCGAAGGCCGGGCGCGCGCGCTCGGGCGTGATCGTCCCGACGAACTGCTCGTTCATCGTGATCGCGATCTGCGACAGCTCCGGGATCAGCGCCGGGCTGGTGGCGCCCTGCAGCGTCAGCTTGGCGGAGGTGACCACCTCATCCGAGCGAATGCCGAAGAGGATGCCCTGCAGGTCCGCGAGGCCCCGCAGCTGCATCGGGCTGCGCAGGCCGAGCTGGCGCAGCGTGCGCGTCTCGGTGCGGGAGCCGATGCTCGGCGTGGTCTCGCCGCCGAAGGTCACGGGAGCGGAAGGCGCCACCAGGACGGGCGGCGGGCTGACGGCCGGGGCCGTGGCAGGGGCCGCGGCAGGCGGCTGCGGCGAGGGCGCGTATTGCGGTACGCCGGCCGGGGCCGGGATCGGCGCGAAGGGCGCCGGGCCCGTGGAGCCCGGGGGCGGCGGGGGGGTGAAGGGAGCCCCCTGGTTGATCGCGGGCGGCGGGGTCGGCGCCTGCGGGCGGGGCGACTGGGCGGCTGCCGAGAACGGCAGGCCGAGGCCGAGCGCAAGCAGCACCGCCGCGGTGCGGCGCGCGCGCTCGGCCGCGCGGCGTTGCGCCGCCTCGGCCCCGCGGCCCGGGGCCACGGCCGGCGCGGCCGCGCGCGGCGCCTGCGCCCGGGCGGCGCGGGCCGCCGCCTGGCGCCGGGCCCGGCGGGCGCGCAGCGAGAACTGGCTGTCGCCGCGGAAGAGGCCGCCGATGCTGCGCACCACCTCCCCGAGCGAGCGCATGGGGCGGTCGTGGCGGACATCGTCCCAATCAACCCAGGCATCGGCGCGGCCGAGTACCACGCGGGTGATGTTGCCCTCGTCCCGCATGTCCTGGGGCACGAAGCGGACCTGCAGGCGGCCCTCCTGCCAGCGCAGGGCTTCCGCAGGGATCGTCACGCGTTCCGGGCCCAAGTCGATCTCCAGTGTCACCATGGCATTGTCGAGGAGGCCATCCGGCCGCGGGGCGGCGACGGCGGCGCCGCCGAGGGAGAGGTCCAGCGTCTCGCCGGGAACCAGCCTTCCATCGGGCAGCACCACGCCGACGGGCATGACCGCGCCGACGCGCGCGCGTTCGCGCACCTGCCGGCGCTCACGCCCCACGGCGAGCCCGGCCAGTACGGTGAGAAGCGAGAGCACGACCCAGAGCGTGTTCAGCGCGTTGGCCTGGAATTCGAGCGATTCGTAATCGTTCGTGGCCATGCCGAAGATGCCGGAGAGCAGGCCGAGCACGAGGATGACGGCGAGGATGAAGTTCGGCCCCGTCGCGCGAAAGTCGAAATAGCCCTCCTCCAGCGTGCCGCCCTTGTCCGTCACGTTGAACTTGCCCCGCTTCGGGTCGAGCAGCGTGGTGAGCACCACAGGCAGCAGGTAGAGGGCCAGCACCGTCTCGTAGATCTCGGACCAGAAGGAGTGCCGGACCCGCGCCTGGAGCTTGGAGTTGGTGAGCACCGCATGGACCACATGCGGCCCGGCATAGGCGATGATGGCGAGCGGCGAGGCCGCGATGATGTTCTGCCCGAGGAGCAGGTAGGCCAGCGGCGCCGTGAGGAAGATGAAGCGCGGCACCGGGAAGAGGAAGTGCCACATCGAGGCGGCGTAGCAGAGCCGCTGCGTCATCTTGAGCCCCGGGCCGAGTAGCGGGTTCTCGATGCGGAAAATCTGCACCATGCCGCGGGCCCAACGCATGCGCTGGCCAATATGCGCGATCAGCCGGTCGGTCGCGAGGCCGGCCGCCAGCGGCAGGCGCAGATAGGCCGTGCGCCATCCGAGCCGCTGCATCTTGAGGCTGGCATGGCAGTCCTCGGTCACCGTGTCGGTCGGCACGCCGCCGATCTGCTCCAGCGCCGTGCGCCGGATCACCGCGCAGGAGCCGCAGAAGAAAGCGGCATTCCAGAGGTCGTTGCCCTGCTGGATCAGCCCGTAGAAGAGCAGCCCCTCATTCGGCACGCGCGTGCCGGAGGCCAGGTTCCGCTCGAAGGGGTCCGGCGAGTAGAAATGGTGCGGCGTCTGCACCATGGCCAGGCCGGCATCACGCACCAGCCAGCCCATGGTCATCTGGAGGAAGGCGCGCGTGGCCACGTGGTCGCTGTCGAAGATCACAACGTATTCGCCATCCGTACGGGCGAGGGCGTGGTTGATGTTGCCGGCCTTGGCGCCCTTGTTGTCCGGGCGGATCATGTAGCCGCAGCCCACCTGGGCGCAGAAGGCGCGGAACTCCTCGCGGCGGCCGTCATCGAGCACCACCACGTTCATCTTGTGGCGCGGCCAGTCCATGGCCATGGCGGCAAAGACCGTGGGCTTCACCACCTCCAGCGGCTCGTTATAGGTGGGGATGAAGATGTCGACCGTCGGCCACTCCTCCGGGTCCTCCGGCAGCGGCGCCGGGCGGCGCTCCAGCGGCCAGAGGGACTGGAGGTAGGAGAGCAGCAGCGCGATGACCGCGTAGATCTCGGCCAGCAGGAGGCCGGTGCCGAGGAAGGTGGACCAGAAGCCGGTGTAGTCCAGCGTGTCCGTGATGCGCCAATAGATGTAGCGCGTGGAGATCACGCCCGAGAGCAGGGCGAGGAAGACCAGCGAGCCGCGCCCGGGCACGAGCGAGGTGATGGCGAAGACGAGCAGGCCGCCCACCGCCACCCAGGCCTGCTGCTCCGCCTCCAGCGGGGCCACGATGAAGGGCAGCGCGATCAGGAAGCCGAGCAGGACCGCGATGCGGCCCAGCCAGATGCTGCCGCCCACGGAACGGCGGAGGCGTCTCATCGGCTGGCCTCGACGGTGGGCTGGGGTGCCGGCAGGGGCTGGGGCAGCACGGCGGCCTCGGGCGTGGGCTGCGGCGCGGCACCCAGCATGGCCGCCGGCGGAGGCAGCGCCGCCGAGATCAGCCGCGCCACCTCCTTCAGGTCCGAAGCCGCGCGGCTCTCGGGCGCGTGGTCGAGAAGCAGGCGCTGGCAGGCCAGGCTTTCAGCCACCGTTTCCTCGCGGCTCATCGCGCCGAGCATCCGGAAGCCCAGATGCCGCGCGACCGCCTCGGCGGAGGCGCGCGACAGGCGCGAGGAGAGGTCCACCCCATTCAGCACCACGCGCAGGCGGCCGGCGAGCAGCGCCGCCATGGTCCCCGTGCCGAGGAAGCGGCCGCTCTCGATCTCCGGCACCAGTGCCGCGCTGATCGCCTCGGCCTGCAGCACGCCGATCACCATGGTCGCCATCGGCGCGAGCAGCGCCAGTGCCTGGGAGGGGCCGGGCGGCAGGTCCGCCACCACCACCAGATTGGGCTCGGCCAGCATCTCCCGGATCGGGTTGCCCAGCAGGTCCGGGTCGCGATCCAGCGCCGCGGCCAGGTCCAGCGCACCGCGCAGGTCCATCGCGCCATGGGGCAGCAGCAGCACGCCCGACGGGGTCTGGCGGAGCTGGCCGCGCCAGTCGCTGTTCCCCTGCATCAGCCCGGAGACGAAGCCGGCCTTGTCGGTCAGCGGCACTCCGAAATGCAGGCGCAGCGCGTTCTGCGCGTCCAGGTCGATCGCGAGCACGCGGTGACCCAGGCGCTGCAACGCGTCGGCGAGATTGGCGGTGAGCGTGGTCTTGCCGACCCCACCCTTGGGCGACGCGAAGCAGATCAGCGACACGACGTTGCTCCTGGACTCAGGCGGCACTGCGGGCGAGGCGGACGCCGGCGGCGACGCGCCGCAGCAGCTCCGGAAGCGCGATATCCACCCGCGCCGCCGGCCAGTGGCGGGGAGAGGGTTCGGCCGTGGTGCCGCGCATGGCGTCCCCCAGCGCATCGAGCAGGGGGTAGTGGATCGGGGTCGATGCTGCACCGGGACCGAAGCCCATCAGCGCGTCCAGCAGAGAGGAGCCGGTGCTGCCCCCGACGCGCATCGGCGGAAGGGCAGCGGGACCCTTGCCAAGTTCCGCCAGCATCGAGAGGACGGGCGCCTGTGGCACCAGCGGCGGCGCGGAAGGAAGGGCGGCCGGCGCGACCAGGGGGGCCGGGGCGACAGGCGCAGGGGCCATGGGCGCCGAGGCGACGGGTGCCGGGACAGTGGGCGCCGGCGCGACGGAGGCCGGGGGGATGGGCGCGGGAGCCACCGGCCGTGCCGCGATCGGCAGCGGCGGGACGGCAGCGGCAGGCTGCGGGGCGGGCCGCGTCGGCAGGGCCGGGGCGGCCTGGCTCGGGGCGGGCGGCACCTGGCCACCCAAGAGAACCTGCAACAGACTCTGCCCGGCAGGCTCCGCGGTCGGCAGCACCGGGCGGCTCAGCGGCGGCGCGGCAAAGGTGGGCGCGATGCCCCTGGGCGGCTGTGGAACGGTGGCCTGCGGCAGTGGCTCAGGCGCGACGGGCGCGCGATGCAGCACGGCGTGGGGGTTCGGCGCGGCTGACGGGGCCGCCTCCAGGGCGGCGGGCAGGTCGGCGCCGTGAAGTGGCGGCGGCTCCGGCAGCACGGGGGTCTTGGTCGCGAGCGGCGGAAGGGGATCGGCACCGCCCAGCACGGTATCGGGCGGAAGGTCGCTCGCGCCCGCCAGTGCGTCGCCCAGCGCACTGAATGCGGTGGTCTCGCTCGGCGGCGGAGCCGGCTGGGGATTCCGGACGGGCTCGTTGCCGAAGCTGCGGTACTTGAGCGATGGGGTCCGCAGGGCTGCTGCCATGCGGGCAACATCTGTGTCCTGGCGCATCAGCCCCACTCCGTCCGCCTGCGGCGCCAGATTCGGCCGCCGACGCAGCAACGTTATCTTAATTTTGCGCCAATCCTAACCCTTTTAGAGACGAAGCCCCCGCTCTGCGGCCCCCATGCGGGCCACCAGCACCAAAGCTGTGTCATAATAGTCACGCCCAGCAGCGGGAATTTCGGGCATTGCCCGGTCCCAGCGCAGGCTCCTTTGCCGGGCTGCGAAACGGCCGATCTCGAGCACGCCGAGCCCCGCCGCGTAAGGCGCCACGCTGTCATTCGACAGGTCCGCCCAGGCCGGCACATGCCGCAGGCTGGCATCGGACCAGAAGGCAAGTGGCCCGGCCACGGCCGCCTCGTCGGACAGACCGGCCCAGCTCAACCAGAGCGGGACCCGGATCGCATCGTAGGAGAAACGCGCCGGCCAACCCTGCGCCGGGGAAACCAGCCCATCCGCCCGGGAAACGGCCAGCCAGTCCGGGGAAAGCCCCCAGCGCCCGAAGCGCGCGGCCCGGAGAAGGCGCAGCCCGTCGCTGGCCACCCGCAGCCAGGCCGGATCCGGCACCGCCTCGGCCAGCACGGCGATGGCGGGATAGGCGTAGTAGGACGGGTTGATGACGACATGGGTTCGATGCTCGAAGCCATGTACGCCGGGCAGCAGGACGAGATGACCGCCGGCCCGGCGGACCAGCAGGCGCAGGACGTCCCGCGCCACCGCCGTACCCTCCTCCGCCAGCGCCGGGTCCGACCAGCGCCGCCCGGCCCGGAGAAGGGCGCTCGCGATGAAGAGGTCGCCATCCGTGGCGTTGTTGCTGTCCTGGACCGCCGGCTGGCGGTCGGGCCGCCAGCGCCAGGCATGCAGCTGGTCCGTCTCCCGCCGGAGATGGCGGCGGGTCCAGCCCAGCATGCTGTCGAAGGCCGGTCTGTCGTCATGATGCTCGGCCAGGGCGAGGCCCCAGCCCTGCCCCTCGGAATGGGACTGGTTGCCGTTGCCGTTGTCGATCACCCGCCCTTCCGGGGAGAGGAAGCGGGCTTTGAAGGCGGCCCAGTCGCGCGCGTCGCCTGAGGTGGTGGCGGTGGCGGGCGAGCCGAAGGTGGCGGCCAGCCCGCCGCCGAGAAGGGCGAGCGCGGACCGGCGCGGAATCCGGCGCGGAATGTGGATCGGCATGCCTCAGCCTGTCGCGCCCGCCATGAAGATCCGGTTACCGCGGCCCCGCCGCGCCCGCTCGCGGCGCCCTGCGGGGCATCTTAGCGTTCACGTTCTCGGGAAGTCACCCTTCCTTTGCGCCCACGGCCGAAGGTTTCGCCCCGTGCCTTGGGGCCGGGACGGTGCCATATGCCGGTGCATGGCACCCCCACTCCTTCTTCTTCAGGGCATCCGGCAGGGCTTCGGCACCACGCCCCTGCTTCGCGACGCCACCCTGTCCGTCGCGCCGGGCGAGCGCCTGGCCCTTGTCGGCCGGAACGGTTCTGGGAAGTCCACCCTGCTGAAGGTCGCGGCCGGGCTGGTCACGCCGGATGGCGGCTCGCGCTTCCTCCAGCCCGGGGTCACGCTGCGCTACCTGCCGCAGGAACCCGACCTCTCCGGCCACGCCAACACCTTATCCTATGTGGAGGCGGCGCTCGGGCCGGGCGACGACCCCTACCGGGCCCGCTACCTCCTGGAGCAGCTCGGCCTGACCGGGGAGGAGGAGCCGGCCCGTCTTTCGGGCGGCGAGGCGCGGCGCGCGGCCCTGGCCTCGGTGCTCGCCCCCTCCCCCGACATCCTCCTGCTGGACGAGCCGACCAACCATCTCGACCTTCCCGCGATCGAGTGGCTGGAGGCCGAGCTCTCCTCTATGCGGGCCGCCCTCGTCCTCATCAGCCACGACCGGCGCTTCCTGGAGTCCCTCTCCCGCGCGATGGTCTGGCTGGACCGCGGCACGACGCGCCGGCTGGAACAGGGCTTCTCCGGCTTCGAGGCCTGGCGCGACCAGGTTCTGGAGGAGGAGGAGCGGGACGCGCACAAGTTGGCGCGGGAGATCGTGCGCGAGGAGCACTGGCTCCGCTACGGCGTCACCGCGCGCCGCAAGCGCAACATGCGCCGGGTCGGCGAATTGCAGGCGCTGCGCGAGAAGCACCGGCAACGCCGCGGGCCACAGGGCGGCGTGAGGCTCGCCGCCAGCGAGGCGGACGGGTCCGGCAGCCTCGTTGTCACGGCCGAGCGGATCTCGAAATCCTATGATGGCCGGCCGGTGGTGCGGGACGTGTCGGTCCGCATCCTGCGCGGCGACCGGATCGGGATCGTCGGCCCGAACGGCGCGGGCAAGACCACGCTGCTGAACATGCTGACCGGCGAGCTGCCGCCCGATTCCGGCGAGGTCCGCCTCGGCACCGGAATCGAGATGGTCACGCTCGACCAGCGCCGGGCGAGCCTGGACGATGCGATGACCCTCTCGGACGCGCTGACGGAAGGGCGCGGCGACATGGTCCATGTCGGCGGCACGCCGCGCCATGTCATCGGCTACATGAAGGACTTCCTCTTCCTGCCGGAGCAGGCCCGCACGCCGCTCGGCGTGCTCTCGGGCGGCGAGCGCGCGCGGGTGATGCTGGCCCGCGCCATGGCCCGGCCGAGCAACCTGCTGGTGCTCGACGAGCCCACCAACGACCTGGACCTCGAGACGCTCGACCTGCTGCAGGAGATGATCGCCGACTATCCCGGCACGGTGCTCGTGGTCAGCCATGACCGCGACTTCCTGGACCGGGTGGCCACCAGCCTGATCGCCTATGAGGGCGACGGCCGGTGGCAGGACTATGCGGGCGGCTATTCCGACATGGTCGCCCAGCGCGGCCATGGCGTGCGGGCCCGCTTGGGCGAGGCGCCCGCGGTCGCCGCGCCGCGGCGCGCGGCCGAGGCGCCGTCCGCCACCGCCGCCGCGCGCCCTCGCCTCACCATGGCGGAAAGGCAGGCGCTGAAGACGCTGCCGGGGGAGATGGAGAAGCTCTCGGCCGAGATCGCCAAGCTCAACGACATCCTCGCGGATCCGCAGCTCTATTCCCGCGATCCCGCGCGCTTCGCGAAGGCATCCGAGTTGCTCGCCCAGCGCCAGGCGGCACTGGGCCAGGCCGAGGAGCGCTGGCTCGAGCTGGAAATGCGGCGCGAGGAGATCGAGGCCGCCTCGTGACGCCGCCGGGCGCCCTGCGCCCGGCCTAGCCCGAGCTTAGCGGCACATCATCACGGGCATGTCGGCATTCTCCAGCACATGCCGCGTTACGCCACCAAGTATGAGCTGGCGGATGCGCGAATGGCTGTAGGCGCCCATGCAGAGCAGGTCGGCGTTGAAGTCCCGCGCTGCGCCGAGCAGCCCTGCCCCCACCTCGCGCGTGATGGGCTGGAACTCCACTGCCTCCGCCGTGATGTTGTGCCAGCGCAGGTAGGAGAGGATGCCCTTCACATCCGGTCCCCGGCGCTGGTAGTCGCGGCTGTACAGGATGCGCACGGCCTCCGCGCGATGCAGCCACGGCAGGGCGGCGGCAATGGCGGCAGCGCTTTCCGCCGTGCCGTTCCAGGCGCAGCAAACCCGCGTGCCGATGCTGGCTGGCGGCATGCGCGGCGCGATCAGCACCGGGCGCCCGCTGTCGAAAAGGATGGCATGCAGCGCGTCGGAGGAGGAGACATCCTCCCCCGCATCCGGATGGGGCACGACGGCCATGTCGTAGAGGCGCGATTCCTGCGCCACCAGATCCTCCTCCCGCCCCGCGACGGAGGCGAAGGACAGGGTGGCGGCATCCGCCTTCTCGGCCGCCTCGGCGGAGCTGGCCAGGACCACGTCCTTGCCGTCCACGAAGCGGTTGAACAGCGCCTGCACGCGGCTGGCGCGATCTCCGGATTCGCGCTCGGTCGCGGCCATCATCTCCTCGATCATCGCGCCGGACAGGCCCTCGCCCGCCAGGGGCGCGACGTCGCGGGCATCCACGCGCACATGGATGCAGTGCACATGGGAGTGCCATATGCGCGCGGTCATGACGGCGGTATGCAGCGCGGCCTCGCCGGCGGCGGTGCCGGTCAGGGGCAATAGGATTCGGCGGTAGGCCATGGTGGCAGTGCTCCCGTCGTGACCCGGCGAAGAGGCCTTTAGGCCCCCTCCCCGTGCCTCACCGAATCCGGTGCGGCACAGTCCAGTTTAGCATAACTGAAGTTGGGCCGCTTCAAGCGCCGCCGCCAGGGGGTCCGACGAGGCGTCGATCCGGTGCCAGCCCATGGCACCGAGCGGCTGGGCCGCGGCGTATTCCAACACGGCCGCCGTGGCGTCCGAGGCATCGCCGCGCCGGGCCGCGATGCGCGCGCGCAAGATCTCCAGCGGAGCCTCCAGCCAGACACCGCAGAATGGAACGCCAGCGGCACGCGCCACCGCCTGGGCTCCCTCGCGGCGTTCCGGGTCTAGGAAGGCAGCATCGAGGATGACCGGATGGCCGCCGCGCAGCGCCACGGCCGCTTCGTCGAACAACACCGCATGGACAGCCGCGCTCGCCGCCGGCGTGTAGGCCTCGGGCGGCAGCGGCGTCTCGGGCGCAAGCCCCGCGAGACGCTTGCGGATTTCATCGCTGCGCAGGTGCAGGGCGCCCGGCGCGGCGCCGAAGCGGGGCGCCAGCGCCCGCGCGAGCCGGGTCTTGCCGGTGCCCTGCAATCCGCCGACTGCGATGAGGCGGGCCGGCGGTGGCGCCAGCGTGGCCTCCGCATCGGCCAGGAAGGCCAGCCCGCCTTCCATGCCGCCCGCCACGCGCGCGAGGCAATGCGCCCGGATCATCGCGCGGGTGGAGAGCCAGAGCGGCAGCGCGGCGGTGAGCCCGGCATCGTCGCCCACGCCGACCGCCCGGCCGAGCACCCGGCACGCGGCGGCCCGCCCGCAGCGGCGCATCAGGTCCGCCAGCAGGAAGGCCAGGTCGTAGCCCGTATCGATGCTGGCCAGTTCCTCGTCGAATTCCAGCGCGTCGAAGGGGGTTGGCCGCCCCTTCCACAGCAGCAGGTTCCCGAGATGCAGGTCCCCGTGGCAGCGGCGAATGCGACCCTCGGCGGCCCGGGCCCGCAGCACCGGAGCAAGCCGCCGGAGCCATCGCCCCGATTGCCGCCGCCACCGGATCACCCGGGCCGGGTCCAGCCCGGCTTCCAGCGCGGCCCGCGCATTGCCCCGCAGCACGGCATTGAAGCGCGTGACGGGGTCGGCGGTGGAGACCGGCGGGCCATAGGTGCCGCGCATCGCCACGGTGACGTCGGCCAGCGCGTCCAGCATCGGACCGTCCAGGCCGCCGCGCGCCGCCAGCGCGTCGAGGAAGTCGCCGGGCGGAACCGGCGCCATCTCGACAACCCATTCGACCGCCTCTGGATCGTCCGGCGGGACCAGCCGGTCGGCAGCGGCCGGAATCCCGTGCACGGCGCGGTAGATCTCGGGCGCGGCGGGTGCGTTCAGCGCCAGCTCACGCTCCGCATAGCGGCGCCGCGCCTCGGGCTGGGTGAAGTCGAGGAAGCCGAGATTCACGGCCTTCTTCAGCTTCAGCACGCGGTCCGGCCCGACGAAGACCGCCGAGATATGGGTCTCGATGGGCTTCGCTGCCCCGGTCAGCCGCGCCAGCAGCGCCGCTGCCGCGGCCTGGACGGCCGGGATGGTCAAGGCCGCGGCGTCACGGATATAGGCGAAGCGTCGTCCAGCCCGCCTCCGTCCGTTCGAAGACCAGCCGGTCATGCATGCGGAAGGGCATGTCCTGCCAGAACTCGATGCGGCTGGGCAGCACGCGGAAGCCGCCCCAATGCGGCGGGCGCGGTACGGACTCCCCGGGATAGCGGGACTCTGTCTCGGCGATGCGGCGCTCGAACTCGGCGCGCGAGCCCAGCGGGCGCGACTGCTCGGAGGAGGCCGCCGAAATGCGGGAGCCGCGGGAGCGGGAGGCGAAATAAGCGTCGGATTCGGCGGCGCTGACCGGCTCCACCCGGCCCTCCACCCGGACCTGGCGCCGCAGCGACTTCCAGTGGAAGCACAGCGCGGCGCGCGGATTGGCGAGAAGCTCCCCGCCCTTCCGGCTTTGCTCGTTGGTGTAGAAGACGAATCCCGCCTCGTCGCGGCCCTTCAGCAGCACCATGCGCGCGGAGGGCCAGCCATCCGCCGTGGTGGTGGCCAGGCACATGGCGTTCGGGTCATTGGGCTCCCGCGCCACCGCCTCGGCGAACCAAGCCTCGAACAGGCCATAGGGTTCGCTCGCCTCGGGGATGCCGGCCTTATAGGCCTCGCCGGCGGGAACCTCGGTGGTCAGGCTCATGCGTTCGGCCCCTTGTTCCGTTCCATCCGGTGTGCCACCCCTCCCCGCCCGTCGCAACCGATGCCCGCCTGAGCTGGAGGACGCCCCATGGATGATGCGAAACCCGTTGCCGATGCCGCCCTCCTGCCCATGAAGGGCGATCTCATGAAGGGTCGCCGCGGCATCATCATGGGTGTCGCCAACGACCGCTCCATCGCATGGGCCATCGCCCAGGCCGCGGCGGCGCAAGGGGCGGAGCTTGCCTTCACCTATCAGGGCGAGGCGCTGGAGAAGCGGGTGCGCCCGCTGGCCGCCAGCGTCGGCTCCGACCTGCTGGTGCCCTGCGACGTCTCGGACGAGGCCGCCATCGACGCCGCCTTCGCCAAGGTGGCCGAGCGCTGGGACGGGATCGACTTCCTCGTCCATGCCATCGGCTTCGCGGACAAGCAGTATCTGCGCGGGCGCTACCTGGACACGCCGAAGGAGGCCTTCCTCCAGGCGCTCGACATCTCGTGCTTCTCCTTCGTCTCGGTCTCCCGGCGGGCGGCGGCGATGATGAAGCCGGGCGGGTCGCTGCTGACCCTCACCTATCTCGGCGCGGAGCGCTGGACGCCCCATTACAACGTCATGGGCGTGGCCAAGGCCGCGCTGGAGGCGAGCGTGCGCTACATGGCCGCCGATCTCGGCGAGGTCGGCATCCGGGTGAACGCCATCTCGGCCGGCCCGATCAAGACGCTGGCGGCGAGCGGCATTGGCGACTTCCGCTATATCCTGAAGTGGAACCAGTACAACTCGCCCATGCGCCGCAACGTGGGGCTGGAGGAGGTCGGCGGGGCCGGCCTCTACTTCCTTTCCCCCCTTTCCGGCGGCGTGACGGGCGAGGTTCACCACGTGGATTGCGGCTACCACATCATCGGCATGAAGAATCCGGACGCGCCGGACATCACGATCGAGAAGGGCTGAGCGTCTCTCCCCACCCATGTCGCACAACAGCTTCGGCCAACTCTTCCGCGTCACCACCTGGGGCGAGAGCCATGGCCCGGCCATTGGCGGCGTGGTGGATGGCTGCCCGCCCGGCCTCTCCCTGACCGAGGCGGACATCCAGCCCTGGCTGGACCGCCGGCGGCCCGGCCAGTCGAAATTCGTGACCCAGCGGCAGGAGCCGGATGAGGTGCGCATCCTTTCCGGCACCTTCGAGGGGCTGACCACCGGCACGCCGATCTCGCTGATGATCGAGAACAAGGACCAGCGTTCCCGCGACTATGGCGAGATCGCGGACAGCTTCCGGCCGGGCCATGCCGATCTCGCCTACCACCTGAAGTACGGCGTGCGGGACTATCGCGGCGGCGGGCGCTCCTCCGCGCGCGAGACGGCGATGCGCGTCGCGGCCGGCGCGGTGGCGCGGAAGGTGCTGGGCGCGGCTGTGACCATCCGCGGCGCGCTCGTCGCCATGGGCGGGGATCCGGTGGACCGGGCGAAGTGGGACTGGCGCGCGGTGGAGGAGAACGACTTCTTCTGCCCGGATCGCGAGGCCGCCGCCCGCTGGGAGGAACGGCTCCTCGCGCTGCGCAAGGCGGGCTCGAGCGTCGGCGCCGTGGTGGAGGTGGTGGCCGAGGGCCTCCCGCCCGGGCTGGGCGCCCCGATCTACGGCAAGCTCGATGCCGAGATCGCCGCCGCCTTCATGTCCATCAACGCCGTGAAGGGCGTGGAGATTGGCGAGGGCTTCGCCGCCGCTGCCCTGACCGGCGAGGACAATGCCGACGAGATGCGCATGGCACCGGATGGCACGGTGGACTTCTTGGCCAATCATGCCGGCGGCATCCTTGGCGGCATCTCGACCGGCCAGCCGGTCGTCGCGCGCTTCGCGGTGAAGCCCACCTCCTCCATCCTGGTCGCGCGCCGCACGGTGGACCGCCATGGCCAGGACCGGGACCTCATCACCAAGGGCCGCCACGACCCCTGCGTGGGCATCCGCGCCGTGCCGGTGGGCGAGGCGATGATGGCCTGCGTGCTGGCCGACGCGCTGCTGCGGCACCGCGCCCAGGTGCCGGATGCGCCGGTCTCGACCCGCCTCCCGAGAAACTGACAGGCAAAGGTCTTTATCCGACTGAAACAGTCGGATAATCGGGAACCTCGATGAGGTGAATCCCGATGCCGATTCCCGACCGCTCCCCTGACACCCATCCCGCCGCCGGGCCGGAGGTCCTCTCCGGCTTTGTCGGCCTGGCCGGGGCGGAGCGCTGGCAGGCCCGCCTGGCCGAGATCGGCCGCCGCGCCGCCTCTCCCTCCCTCACCGGCCGGGCCGTGGGAGAGCGGCATGCGCTGGAGCTGACGCTGCAGCGCCTTTCCGCTCCCGACGCGCAGGCCAAGGCCAGCCCGGCCGAGCGGCAGCTCCTGACCTATGCGCGGGAGGCCGTGCGGCTGGCGAACAGCCTGCCCGCTGAGCCCCGCAAGCGGCTGCGGGCCCGCATCCTCTCCGGGCTGACCGGCGAGTCGAACCTCATTCCCCTCTTCCACCTCCTCCGGGTCGCGGCGCGGCACCGGGCGCGCGGCTTCGATGTGCGCTTCACCGGCTTGGCCGAAGGCACCCCGCATGACCTCGTCATCGCGCGCGATGGCCAGGAGGCGGAAATCGCCTGCGAGACCGTCTCCGCCGAGGAGGGCCGCCCCGTGCTCCGCGGCGACTGGTGCGCCTTCGTGGACGGCATCAACCCGGACCTGCAGACCTGGCTCGCCGCCCATCCCGGCCGCTACGTGCTGAAGATGACCCTGCCCGAGGGGCTGAAGCGCGATTCGCTCGACGTCGCCACCCTCCAGCGCCGCATTGTCGAGATGCTGCGAGACCGGCGGCGGCAGGATTCGGCCGCCGACGCGGTGCTGAAGCTGGACCCCCTGCTGCTGGCCGGCGCGCAGGCGGCGGTCCCGGCGACCGCGCTCCGGCAGATCTTCGGGCCGGAGGCTCACCTCGCCGTGGCGCAGGGGAACGGCAACATCCTCGTGCTCGCCGCGCGGGCGGGCCAGGCGAGCGACATCGCCCAGGCTGTCTGTCGCCGCCTCGCTTCCGCGGCGGACCGGCTGGGCGGCGAAAGGCCGGGCATCCTCGCCATGTTCCTGGACGACCTGGGCCGCCAGGAATGGCGTGGCCTGCGCGAGCGCATGGAGCTGGAGGGATCGGTGCGACGCTTCCTCACCACCCCCGAGGCCCGGCGCGTCGCGGCGGTCTCCTGCGCGGCCCGCATGGAGATGTTCGGCATGGCGCCGCCGGATGCCGTGCCGGATGGCGAACTGCGCTTCCGCAACCCCGCCCACCCTCCAGCGCGGGACGGTGCTCTCGCCCCCGCCCTCTGCTCCATTGGTTGACCGCCCTCACCAACTGGTGAACAGGCGATTAACTGAAACTGTAGAGATACATTCCCGTTCCGGCGATGCTGCACTGCGAGACGGAGGGAAAAGCGTGACAGAGACCGAGGCGGAAAAAGCCCTCGCCGAGCTGGACCGGCTCCTGAACGACCCGGATGTGCAGATGGACCCCGCCCGGGTTTGGGCATTGGCCGGTCGCCTTTCCCGCGCCGGCACCGCCCCCGAGACGTCGCCAACCCGGCACTGAACCGGGGCGGCTGGCTCCGGCCGCCTCAGGCGCGCTGGGCGCCGATCAGGAACTCCTTGTTGCCTTCCGGCCCGGTGATCGGGCTCTCCGCGATGCCGAGCACCGTCCAGCCCGGCAGTTCCGACCACCAGGCCTTCACCTTTGCGCAGACAGCCCGATGCACATTCGGGTCCCGCACCACGCCCCCCTTTCCCACCATGCCGGGCCCGGCCTCGAACTGGGGCTTGATCAGCGCGACCGCGAAGGCGCCCGGCGCGGCCAGGGAAAGCGCAGCCGGCAGCACGGTGGACAGGCCGATGAAGGACGCGTCGCAGACCACCGCCCCCACGGGCTCCGGCACCTGGGATGCTTCGAGGTAGCGGGCATTCACCCGTTCCAGCACGACCACGCGGGGGTCGTTCCGCAGGCTCCAGGCCAACTGCCCGTGCCCGACATCCACCGCATACACCTTCGCCGCGCCGTGATGCAGCAGCACATGGGTGAAGCCTCCGGTGGAGGCGCCGACATCGATGCAGATGCGCCCCTTCGGATCCAGCCCGAAGGCCTTCAGCCCGTGGTCCAGCTTCAGCCCGCCGCGGCTGACCCAGGGATGGTCCTGGCCGCGCACCTCCAGCGCATCGCCCTCGCGCAGTTCCTGGCCGGGCTTCTCGATCCGGCGTTCCCCGCTGAACACCTTTCCCGCGAGGATCAGGGCCTGGGCGCGCGTGCGGCTTTCCGCCAGGCCGCGCTCCACCAGGGCGGCATCGGCCCGCTGCTTGGCCGGCTTGGGCTGGGGCAAGGCTGTCCTCCGTGACGAAGCGGGCAGGATAGCAGGACGCGTGGCGGGGGCCGACCCGTGCCGCGGGGGCTTGCCGCCGCGCCGGATGGGGTGGAGACAGAGTGCAAGAACGCGACGCGCCGCGCACCGGAGAAACGCCCATGACCACACGCCGCAGCCTCACCGGCGCCCTCTTGGCCGGCGCCACCCTCGCACCTGTCCCCCTGGCCCGCCCCGCCCTCGCGCAGGCGCCCTGGCCGGCGGGCCGCGCGATCGAGATCATCGTTCCCTATCCGCCCGCCGGGGGCATCGACGTCATGGCGCGTCTGTTGACCAAATACCTCCCAGGGCATCTCCAGGGAGCGAACTTCGTCGTCACCAACCGCGTCGGCGCGGGCGGACAGATCGGCAACGAGGCCATCTTCAATGCGCGTCCCGACGGCTACACGCTCGGTGCGGTCGCCACTCTCGGCTTCATCACCAAGGCGCTGGAGCGCGCCGTGCGGTGGAAGACGGAGGAGTTCACCTATCTGGCCAATGTCGTGGACGATCCCGGCGCCTTCTGGGTGCGCGCCGATTCGCCGCTGAAGACGGTGGCCGATCTGCGCGAGGCAGCGGGGAAGCGGGCCGAGGCCGTCTCGGTCGGCACCGCCGCGGGCACCTCCTCGGACGACCATCTGCTCCTCCTGGCCTTCGAGGCGGCGGCGGGGGTGAAGGCCCTGCATGTCCCGTATAACGGGACCGCCATCGCCATCCGGGACCTGCTGGGCGGGCAGCTCGACGTGGCCTCCTACAATGCCAGCGAAGGGCTGACGCTGCTGCGCGAGGGTCGCACCCGCTGCCTTGGCCAGGCCGCCCCCGCGCGATGGTCCGCGATGGCGGAGGTGCCGACCTTTCGCGAGCAGGGGCCGGACGTGCTCGGCGGCTCCGCCCGCGGCTTCGTCGCCCCGCCCGGCCTTCCCGCGGAGATGACCGAGCGGCTCGTCGCCGCCTTCCGCGCGATCCTCACCGACCCGGCCTTCCTGGTGGAGGCGGAGCGGCTGAACCTCCCGCTCCGCCCCCTGCTGGGCGATGCCTACAAGGCGTCCGTGCGCGAGGAGGAGGCCGCCGCGAAGCGCCTCTACGAGCGGTCGCCCTGGTCCACCCAGCCCTGATCGCCTGAGGAGAAGCACCAGTTCATGCCGCATGTGGCCGTGATCGACCCCATCCACCCGGACGGGATCCAACGCCTGCTCGATGCGCCCGGCATCACGCTGGACCACCCCGGCGCGCCCGGCGGCCCGGACCTCGCGGCGCGGCTGCGGGACGCGGAGGCGCTCATCGTGCGTGGCACGGTGGTCGATTCCGCCCTGCTCGCCATGGCGCCGAAGCTCCGCATGGTGTGCCGCCACGGCGTCGGCTACGACCTGGTAGACGTGCCCGCCATGACGCGGGCCGGCGTCGCGGTGATGATCACGCCGGAGGCGAACGCGGCCTCGGTCGCCGAGCATGCGCTGATGCTGATGCTGGCCGTCGCGCGCCAGGTGATCCCGGTCGATGCGGGCGTGCGCGCCGGCCAGTGGCGCGTGCAGGGCCAGTCCCGCACCTTCGAGCTGGGCGGCCGCCGCGTGCTGGTGCTGGGCTTCGGCCGGATCGGCACCCGCGTCGCCCGCCTTTGCGCCGCCTTCGGCATGAAGGTGATGGTGCACGACCCCTTCATGCCGGCCGGCACGATCCGCGGCGCAGGCTATGAGGCGGTGAAGGACCTAGCGGAAGGGCTGGCGGCCGCCGACATCGTCACGCTTCACCTCCCCGCCAGCGCGGCCACGCGCGGCATGGTGGATGCCGCCTTCCTGGCCGCCATGAAGCCGGGCGCCGTGCTCATCAACACCGCCCGCGGAACGCTGGTCGACGAAGCCGCGCTCGAGGCGGCGCTCCGCTCCGGCCAGCTCGGCGGCGCGGGCCTGGACGTGCTGCGGGCGGAGCCGATGACGCAGGTCCCCGCCATGCTGGCGCTGGAGAACCTCGTGGTCACGCCGCATGTCGCGGCCAGCACGGCGGAAGGGCTGCAACGCATGGCCTGGGACGCGGCGGGGAACGTGCTGGACTTCCTCGCCGGGCGGCCGGACCGGGACGCAGTGATCAATCCGGAGGTGCTGGGGTAGCGCCGCGGGCCATGGGAAGGCGCTGCCTCCCAGACCCATCCGCCGGGGAGCCTGAGGCTCCCCGGACCCCGGCATCGGCTGGCCCGGGGTTGGCGGTGCGGCTGCTGTGCGGTTACGCCCTCGCGGGCTGGGTGGAGGCGTCCTGTCCGAGAGCGTTGCGTGCGGCCTGTGCGATCTGGGGGGCGTTGAGGCCGGCGAGGTCGTACTGCTTTTTGGGCGTCTCGTGGTCGATATAGATATCCGGCAGGACCAGCGGCCGGAAGCGCAATCCGCCATCGAGCAGCCCGGCATGGGCGAGGTGCTGGGCGACGAGGGACCCGAAGCCGCCGACCGAGCCCTCCTCGACGGTGAGCAGGACGCTGTGGTTGCGGGCCAGTCGCTCGAGCAGATCGGTATCCAGCGGCTTGGCGAAGCGCGCATCGGCCACCGTGCAGGAGAGGCCCTGGGCGGCGAGCTCGTCGGCGGCCCGCAGCGCCTCGGCCAGCCGGGTGCCGTAGGAGAGGATGGCG